>NZ_CP132456.1:0-56747 GCF_032595855.2 Borreliella carolinensis | reverse complement strand
TAATAAGAGTTTATTAGTATACTAATAAACTCTTATTATAATGCCTCTTTTGTAATTTTATAACATTAATTTTTAATTTACATTTACATTTACATTGTCAAAAATTACATTTTACAGCCAGCGGCTAGCAATTTAATTTTTGATCGTAAATCGAAAATTCTTATAATTAAAGAATACTAAACCCTTAAAAAATTAATCAATTCCTAGCTTATCTTTTAATAGCTCCAATTTTTTAGCATCCATATTAAACTTATTTAAATCTAAAGCGTTAATAATTGCTATTATCTCTTCACTAGAAAATCTCTTTCCCCTTAAAAAATGATTTTCAAAACTATTAAAAGCCATGGGTACAATTTCTCTTACTATGCTTACCAATGCTTTAGCATATTCGCGCATTTCTTTTGGTGAATTCTCTTTAATTTCTTTTGGACTGTCTAAGGCTAATCGCAACTTAATAAAATGAAAAAGATTATTTAAATCAATTTGCCAATACCATTCAGTATATAAACTTAAAGGCAAAACTATTCTTGAGAGTTCTTTTGGAATATTAGAATTGATCATATCTTGATAAAGCTCATAAGAATGTTTTTGATGATGCTTTATTTTGTCTGATAAACTTTTTTTCAAAGGTTTAAATTCTATTTTAGATTTATTATTAAAAATTTGACACTTTAAATCTTCTTCTAAAGGAACATAAAATTCCTCTCTTGCCAAGCTGTAGCATCCAGAAACTTCATTAATCCTTGCGGTTCTATGCCTCATCCATTGCCTTGCAATAAATATTGGAGCTTTAACATGAAATGTAAAAACTACCTGCTCCAATGGACTTGTGTGCCCATTTCTTATCAAATAATCAATAAGTTCTTCATCTTTTCTTTTAACACCTTCTCCTCGATAAGAAATCCTTGCTGCTTCAACTATTCGCTTATCATCTCCCATAAAATCAATAAGCTTTAAAAACCCATTATCCAAAATTTTATATTCTTTATTCAAAAACTAAGCTCCTTGCTTAAGGCAAATTTATTAACCTTTTAAGAATGTAATTAATGTAATTATTCAAGTGAATATAGAATGTAAATATTATATCATAAACAACCTTAATAAGGGATTTAATATTGATCTTAGTAAAATAAAAAAAGGCAGAAGCTATATAACTTAGCTTCAAACCTTTTTGCTTTAACCTCTAATTATTTATAAATCTGTATAATCTAACTATCTCATATATAAAGAAATGGTCATTACTTTTGCAAGATCTCTTGCGCCTTGAGCCACCTTAACAACATTAGAAATAGCCTTTGCAACATCTTTTTTTGCTACTGCTTGATCCTTATTTGATGGATTTAAACCATTAACCATATTGAGAACTTTTTGAGCCTCTTGAACTGTTTCATCCAAAGCCCTTTCAGAAGCCATTAAAGTTTCTTTAACTTGCTCTACCTTAGCAAATTCTTCTTTTGTCAACTCCAATTCTTTATTATTTGGAGATTTATTTGACATTATTTGCTTTTCTATTAAGAATGTTGCTTCTCCAGCAACAGAAACAGCCTTTTGGGTTTCTTGAACAGCCTTTTTAGATATTTCAACAACTTTGTTTGCATCCTCAGCAACTATTCCTGAACACTTGGCCACAATAGTTGCTTCTCGTGATGCAACAACAGCTCCTTTGGCAACATCTGAGATTAAAGACATTGAACCTACAAACTTTTTAACTACCGCCGCATCATTTGACTCTACCAACTCAAGAGATGACTCTCTAACTCCCTCTAATTTACTAGTAATATCTTCGGTTACCTTGCTAATAGTATCTAGGGCCTGATCAACTTGATCTTTTTGATCCAAGTTTTTGTTATCCTTTTGATCCAAGCTTTTGTTATCTTTTTGATCCAAGCTTTTGTTATCTTTTTGATCCAAGTTTTTGTCATCTTTTTGATCTAATTTTTTGTCATCTTTTTGATCTGGTTGTTCTAAAACATTGGATTGAGACTTGAGAATATTTACATTGTTAGAATCTGCAAACACATTTAAATTTACAAATCCAAACAATAATCCATTAATTATTAAATTACTAAATATTTTAGTCATTGTTAATTCTCCTTATTTAAACATTTATTTTTAATATTTTAAAACATAACTAAATTAGAATCAATACATATTTGTATAAAAACATATAATTAACTTTTTTAATTAAGAATGACTTTGAAAAAATAAAGCTTTTAACAAAGATTAAACACTCAAAATTTACATTAAAATGGGGAGAACGGTGTTATTTTATAATATTTAGATTTATTATTATAAAATAACACATGAAAAATATACTGCAATCATCAGCAAAAACAAGACTGTTGGGGAATATTTTTAAAATTAATAAAAAGCAAAAAGTAAAACATTAATATTAACTCACTACCAACAAATTTAAAAACCAAACGGAAAATTTTTGGGTTTTAAGAATATGTTAAACGTTTTATTTATTAAATTTTATTTTAAATAAATAAAACAACCATTGAAAATTAAAGAAATTGAAATACATTTATATTAGAAATAAAAAATATTGAGCTTGCCAAATAATAACTAATGATTAATTTTTTTTAAGGATTATGTTTTGAATAAAAACACAATTTGGAAAACATTAAAGCTGTTTCAAATAACTTTACTGGTCTCATGTTCTTTTTATTCTAAATCAAACAACACAGAAGCAACAAGCGAATTGCAACCAAACCTCATTGAAGCTAAAAGCCTTGGCGTTAAAAAAGCAGTAAATCTCAAAAAGAGCCAAAATTTACAACAAAGCCAGCTTTTAAACGATGAAAAGGAAGCGATAATTAAAAAAATTGCACAGGAATTTGATGAGAATGAAAAATTAATTCAAAAAATTAATTCAAATATCGAAATATTTACTCAAAAAATAAACACAGATATTCAAAAAATCGAACCTGTTGATCAATTTGGAATAAATATTGCCGCATTCCCAGAAAAACAAGACATGAATATTGATTTCATGTTAAAAGAAAATCGATTTAGAAGATTGTTTTACTCATCTTTAAATTATGATGAAAATAAAATCAAAAAATTAACAACAATACTTGCACAAACATCAAGCTCAAATGGACACCATTACACACTTATTGGTTTAATTTTTTGGACAGGATTTAAGATCCAAGAAGCATTGGAGGGCGCCGTTAAGCTTTTAACCAAAGACGAGCAAAGACGCCTAATGTTTAACTTTAGAACAAAAACGGTAAAAGGGATTCAAGAAAAATTTGAAAAACTAATACAAGAGAAAAATTCTTGGATAAAAACTATTGACAACATTATTGGTGAATATGACAACAATACGGGGGGAGCCAAAACTGATGGAAAAATTTTAGGAGAAATAATAAGGGTTGGATACGAACATAAATTCAATCCAAATGAAAGTATGCAAATTTTAAATGATATTGAAACGCCGCTAAAAACCTGTTGTGACCACATACACTACTAATTATCGGTGTGTGTGGAATAGTGGTGTTACTAATTAAGGGGGTTAGAAATATTGGAAAAAACTTAAAAAATTAAAAACATAAAATATAAATTAAATTTTTTAATACTAAATAATAATATTGTTATTCAAAAGATCTTAAAATACAGTTGTATTATTTTGTATTAAAATCAACAAACATTAATTTTAACTTATAAATATGCACAAGGAGATTATTTTGACAAAAAATAAATCAAATAGCATTAAGCTTAATATCATTACAACAATACTAACTTTAATTTGCATTTCATGCGCTGTTAATCCAAATAATCCAAAAGTAAATAGCCGAACCGATATAAAAGAAAACTTCAGAGATTTTGAAAATGAATCTGAAAATCTAAAGTCTTTAAAGCAGCAACCTCAAGAAGAAACTACAGCCTCAAAATTAGAAGCAATTGGCAAGAAATTAGAAGCTCAAAAAATTGAAGAAACTGCAAAAATAGCTAACATTGCTTCTGCACAAGCTGATTTCATAGAAACTCTTGATAATAAAATCCAACCCTTTTATTTTTCTGAAAAACAAATGGCTGAAGAAGCTAAAAAAAATGTAAAAATGCAAATAAAACGAATGATTTACTCATCTTTAAATTACGACACAACAAAAATAAACAATTTAAAAGACATTCTTTACAGTATTATAGATAAGGATGAAGGGAAGCACAAAAATATAGCTTTAAAATTCTTTTATAAAACAACAACAGATATTCAAACACATCTGGAAAATCATTTACAATTAATAAAAACCAAATCATCTTTAACCCCAAAAGAATTAGAAGAGCTACTAATAAGCGCAGAATTTAGCTTAAAGCTAAAAGAAAAATTTGCAAAACAGTTAATAAAAACTGCTGAAGAACTGAAAACCCACCCAGCATTAACTGACACAGATTATTTGGTAGATGACATAGCGCTGCACATAGTGGACAATTACAATTACGATTACGCTATCGATGAAATTATTAAATATAACCAAAAAGAATTAAATAAATAAAAACTTAATAAAAGCAACAAATAAATGTTGCACTTGAAATTTTTTTCTAAAAAGAGAAGTTAATTCTTCTCTTTTTTTTTTAGGCTTACAATCTAAATCCGAATAAATCCAGATAAATCCAAACTAAACCCAACAATAAATTTAATCTGCAAATATCAAATAAGAATATTGTTATTTGACAATTGTTGCAATATAATAATATTATTAGATTGTATTAGAATTAATAAATACTGGTTTTAATTTATAAGGAGAGTATTTTGACAAAAGCCAATCCAAATATAATCAAGCTTAATCTCATTGCAACAATATTAACTCTAATTTGCATCTCATGCACTGTTAACCCAATTGATCCAAAAGTAAACGACTACACCAATTCAAAAGAAAACACCGAAAATCCTAAGAATACATCTGGAGAATTTACATCTTCAAATCAAAAATCTACAAAAGAAACTATAATCTCAAAATTAAAAGAATTTGGGAAAAAAATAGAAGCTCAAAAAATTGAAGAAACTAACAAAGTAGGCACCCTTGACAAGAACAATTTAGCAGATAATATTGGGGTCTACCCCGTGTCTTATGATAAAGAAGCTATAGAAAAACTTAAACAAACTTTAAAAACTCCATTAATCACAATAGATGAAGAAACCCAAAAAACTGAAAAACTACAAATAGAGCGAATAATTCAATCATCTTTAAATTACGACACAATAAAAATAAAGAATTTAGAAGAAATTCTTAAAACACTCAAAGATGGCAACATTGATGAGGAAAATGTAATCAGATCATTGCTTTATAGCAAAGCTTTGGGCATTCAAAAACAAATAGACAATCATCTGGGATTAATAAAAGAAGATAAATTAAACGCCCTAAGCGAAGAAGAATTAAAAGAGCTGCTAATGCACGTAGAATTTGACTTAACACTAAAAGAAAAGTTTAAAAAAACCTTGGAAAAAACTGTCAACGAATTTTACAAAGAAATTCAATACCCTGAAAATACCGAAAAAAAATATTATGTATTAGAGCACATAATTAACAATTTTCAAATATTTGATTATTTTACTTACGATGCTAAATCTAAACAAGAAAAATTCAATGCATTAAAATCAATAATCTAAAGAAAAAATAATATATTGCACTTAATGTTTTAAAAAAGAGAAGTTAATTCTTCTCTTTTTTTTTAGGTTTAAATTTCAAATAATAAAATTGATATTTTAACATATTGAAATATACTTACATGATTAACTCACATTAAAATTAACAAATATTAGTTTTAAGTTATAAGGAGAGTATTTTGACAACAACTAAACTAAACGAAATTAATCTTAACATCATTACAGTGATATTAACTTTAATTTGCATCTCATGCACCGTTAATCCAATTACCCCTAAAGTAAAAAGCTATACTAATTTACAAGAAAACACCGAAATTTTTGAAAAAAATCTTGAAGGCTTTGGGTCTTCTGATCAAAAATTTGTTGAAACTACAGCCTCAAAATTAAAAGAAATTGGCAAGAAATTAGAAGCTCAAAAAAATGAAGAAACCACAAAAGTAGCCGGAACACTTGCTGGGGTTAATTTAGTAGATAATCTTAAAATCTACCCTATGTATTATGGAAAATATGAAAAAGCTCAAGCAACTAAGTTTACTGTAGTAGATGAAGACACTCAAAAAACTGAAAAACTACAAATAGAGCAAATAATTTACTCTTCTTTAAATTACGAAAAAGAAAAAATCGATAAATTAAAAGAAATTCTTGAAAAACTCAAAGGTGAGCCCGATTGCGAAAATGCAGTTAGATCATTACTTTATCGCAAAGCTTTGGGCATTCAACAACAAATAGACAAACATCTAGAATTAATAAAAGAAGAAAAATTAAATGCTCTAAGCGAAGAAGAATTAAAAGAGCTGCTAATCCACGTAGAATTTGACTTAATGCTAAAAGAAAAGTTTAAAAAAACCTTGGAAAAAACTGTTAACGAAGTTGCCGAAGAAATTGAAGAAATTCTAGAAGATTATCAAAAAAATTACTTGGTAGGCTACATATATGAAAATTACGAAATATTTGATTATTCTAATTACGACATTAAATCTAAACAAGAAAAATTCAATGAATTAAAATAAACAATCTAAAAAAATAATATATTAAACTTAATGTTTTAAAAAAGAGAAGTTAATTCTTCTCTTTTTTTAGGCTTAAAGTCTAACTCCAAATAACCGTTTAAATACAAATAAATCCAAACTAAAACCAATAACAAATTTAATCTTTTTGAATACAAACTAATAATATTATTATTTGACAATTGTTACAATGTGGTTATAATATTATTTTGTATTATAATTAATTAGTATTAGTTTTAACTTATAAGGAGAGTATTTTGACAACAACTAAACTAAACGCAATTAATCTTAACATCATTACAGTGATATTAACTTTAATTTGCATCTCATGTGCACCTTTTAGCAAAATCGATCCCAAAGCACCTGGAAATACTAAGCTTAAAAAAACCTCTAAGCTTAAAAAAAATACCAATCGGGAAAAAATTCAAAACCCTGAAGATGCCCCTGGGGACTTTAAACCTTCCGGTCAAGAATTTATGAAAACTACAGAATTAGAATTAAAAGAAATTGCTAAGAAGCTGGAAGATCAAAAAAAAGAAGAAACTACACAAATGGCTAAAATTGCCAAGGAAGAATCTAATCTCTTAGATCCGTATATTAGTGCTCATGGCGGACTAGCTAACGAGGAGGATAGAATAATTTTAAAAAGAATGCTTTATTCGTCCCTAGACTATAAAAAAGAAAATATAGAGACATTAAAAGAAATTCTTGAAACACTTATAAATAATTCCGAAATTGATCATAAAATTTCTGGAATATTCCTTCATCGCATAACGATAGGCATTCAACTACAACTAGAAAATCACCTAAAATCAATAAATGAAAAACTGGGCACTCAAAGCAAAGAAAATTCAAAAGAAGATTTAAAAGGGTTGCTAGTACGCGTAAAAGCTGACTTACAGCTAAAAGAAAGGTTTAAAAAAGCCTTAAACGAAACTATTGAGGCTTACCGTAAAAATACTAAAAACATTAAAGACAATAAAATACTAGCGGAACACTTTAATCAAAATTTCAAAGAATTTGATACTTACAAACCGCCTATCTCTAAATAATCTTTAAGAGAAAAGAATATGTTGCACTTGATATTTCAAAAAGAGAAGTTAATTCTTCTCTTTTTTTAGGCTTAAAATTTAAATCTAGATAAACACAAATAAATCCAAACTAAAAATAGTAATTAATTTAATCTTTTAAATATTTAACAATAATTAAACTACTTGACAATTGTTACAATATTGTTATATTATTACTTTGCATTATAACTAATTAATATTAGTCCTAATACAAGGAGAACATTTTGAAAAACGCTAACCCAAACATAATTAAGCTTAATATCATTACAATGATATTAACTTTAATTTTTATTTCATGTATGCCTTTAAATAAAATTGACCCCAAAGCAAATGAAACCATTAATCCAAAAAACAACCAAAATCCTGAAGATGCCTCTGGGGGTTTAGGGCTTTACGATCAAAAATCCAAAAAAGATATAATCTCAGAATTAAAAAAAATCGGTAAATACCTGGAAGATCAAAAAAATGTATACCAGAAAGAAATAGCTATAATTACTGCTGGAAAATTTGATTTCCTGGAAACTTTTATACCCACAATCGTCCCTAACATTCTTCTTTTTAGTGAAGAGAACATAGCGAAAATGAAAATGACACTTTATTCATCTTTGCATTACAAAAAAGAATATATAAATACATTAAAAGAAATTCTTGAGAAACTTAACCAAGATCCTGAACACAAAATAATACTTACAAGATTTTCAAATCTTTTCTTATCTAGAATTCAAGGCAAACTAAATAGGAATTTAGAATCAATACAAAAGGGAGTAGACAGTCTAGACCTAAAAGAAGCCAAATCTTTGCTTACGAAAATAAACTCCAATTTAAACCTAAAAGAAAGCTTTCAAAAAACCTTAAACTATACTATGGAGGCTTACAATAAAAATACCGACAACATTAAAAGCGATGTAAATAAGCTAGCAGAACATTTTGATACATATTACGAAGGCTTTGGGAGTTTAATGCCTATATCTTAATAATCTTTAAGAGATATAATATGTTGCACTTGATATTTCAAAAAGAGAAGTTAATTCTTCTCTTTTTTTAGGCTTAAAATTCAAATCTAGATAAACACAAATAAATCCAAACTAAAAATAATAATAAAATTAATAAAAATTTAATCTTCTTTAAGCTTTTAAGATTTTAATCTTAAATAAGAATATTGTCATTTAACAATTGTTGCAATATGATTATAATATTATTTAATAATAAAATTAATAAATATTAATTTTAATTTATAAGGAGAGTATTTTGACAAAAGCCAAATCAAATATAATCAAGCTTAATATCATTATGGTGATATTAACTTTAATTTGCATTTCATGCGCACCTTTGAGCAAAATCGATCCTAAAGTAAATGAAAGCACCAATCCAAAAAAACGCACCAATCCAGAGAAAAGCACCAATCCAGAGAAAAGCACTCAAAATCCTGAGGATACCCCTGGAGACTTTAGGCCTTCCGATCAAGAACTTTTAGAAAATATAATCTCAGAATTAAAAGCAATTGGCAAGAAACTGGAAGATCAAAAAAAAGAAGAAGATACGCAAATAGCTAAAATTGCCGCTGATAATTTTGATTTCCTAAACACTTTTAAAGTCGCCTCTTTGGATACCATTGATGACAGTATTCGAATTAAAACAAAAAGAATTATTTACTCATCCTTAGATTATCAAAAAGAAAAAATAAATACATTAAAAGGAATTTTTGAAACACTTCAAAAAAATCCCAAAAACTATAATATAGTTGGGAAATTGCTTTACCACATATCAGTTAGTACTCAACTCCAAATAGAGGAGAGTTTAGCATTAATACAAAATGAAATAGACAATTTAAACCTAAAAGAAGCTAAATCATTACTAGCGGAAATAAAATCCGACTTAAAGAAAAAGAAAAGAATTAAAAAAACCTTAAACGAAACTCTTAAAGCTTACAATCAAGATGATCAAGGCATTAAAACCAATGAAGAAAAGCTAGCAGAACATTTTAATAAATATTACGAAGACTTCGATACTTTAATGCCTCTATCTTAATAATATTTAAGAAAAATAATATGTTGCACTTGATATTTCAAAAAGAGAAGTTAATTCTTCTCTTTTTTTTGGGCTTAAAATTTAAATCCAAATAAACCCAATTAAATCCAAACTAAAAATAATAACAAAATTAATAAAAATTTAATCTTTTTAAGATTTTTAGATTTTAGATTAAATATCAAATAATAATATTGTCAATTGACAATTGTTGCAATATAGTTATAATATTAATTTGTATTAAACTTAATAAGTATTAGTTTTAATTTATAAGGAGAGTATTTTGACAAAAGCCAAACTAAATATAATCAAGCTTAATATTATTACGGTGATATTAACTTTAATTTGCATCTCATGTGCACCTTTGAGCAAAATCGATCCTAAAGTAAATGAAAGCACCAATTCAAAAAAAAGCACAAATCCAGAAAAAAACATTCAAAATCCTGAAGATCTCTCTGGGGAACTTGGGCCTTCTGATCAAGAACTTTTAAAAACTACAATTTTAGAATTAAAAGAAATTGGCAAGGAACTGGAAGATCAAAGAAAAGAAGAAGATACACAAATGGCTAAAATTGTCGCTGATAATTTTGATTTTCTGGATACTTTTAAAGTCGACCCTCGCGATATTATTGAAGAAGACCCCAAAACAAAAATAAAAAGAATTATTTACTCATCTTTAGATTATGAAAAAGAAAAAATAGATACATTAAAAAAAATTCTTGAAAAACTAAAAGAAAATTCCGAAAACCATAATATAGTTGGGAGATTGATTCACCACATATCATGGGCCACTCAATTCCGAATAGAGAAGAATTTAGCATCAATAAAAAATACCGCAGACAATTTACACCTAGAAAGAGCTAGATCATTGCTAGCGGAAATAAAATCCGACTTAAAAATAAAGCAAAGGCTTAAAAAAACCTTAAACGAAACTATTGAGGCTTATAAGCAAGATGATCAAGGCATTAAAAACGATGAGGTAAAGCTAGCAGAACACTTTAATCAATATTACAAAAACACTGATACTTTAAGGCCTCTATCTTAATAATCTTTAAGAAAAATAATATGTTGCACTTGATATTTTAAAAAGAGAAGTTAATTCTTCTCTTTTTTTTAGGCTTAAAATCTAACTCCAACTAAACCCAATCAAATCCAAGCTAAAACACAAAAATGTCTTTCGATTTTTATAAGAGTTTAAATTTAAATTAAAATAATTTGATATACATTTGTAATATGTAATAAAAATTATTTTGTACCCCGCTGCTACATTTTTATAAAAGGAGAATATTGTGAAATAATGTAAAGCAAAAAAAATAAAAAAAATTAAACCTTTGCCAGATTAAAATATTTTTATTTATATTTATTGATTATTCTATAATTTGAACTAAGTTTTTAATAATTAGTAATTAATTTTAAATTTTAATTAATTTTGATTATTAAAATTCATTAAAAAGAAATCGAGGAATAGTATTTTGAAAATCAAACCATTAATACACTTAAAGCTCCTGGGATTGTTTTTATTTTCCTGCACAGTTGATGCTAATCTAAATGAAGATTATAAAAGCAAAGTAAAAGGAATGCTCAACCGCACAAAAGATGATAAAGAAAAAGCATCGGGTAATAAAAAACCAAACGCTGCAAAAAACATACCGGTAGTTGATAAAGTAGCAGCAGAGCTTAAAAAACAAGATCAAGTGGCAAAAACTCAAGCGGCAAAAACCAAAGGATTGCAAAATCAACCACAAATAGCAAAAGTAGCAACACAGCAAACTTTAAGTTTTGGAGCAGATCTATCAAATCTTTCAAAAACAACAAATATAAACACAAGCATACCTACAGAGGGCATAACAAAAACAAAAGATGTATCGCTGTCACCCCTGCCAATCATAAGAAGAACTACTCAAGGGGGTAAAGCTGCGCCCAGAACTACAAGCACCTTTAGCGGCACAAATAACAAACCACCAGCATTTACCTTAAGTTACACCTTTAGCCAACCAACAAGCCCGCCAACAAGCCCAATCATTGACGTGCAAGCAACAACATCTTCTAGCGGGAGAAGCAAATTACAAGAATTAAAAAATGAACTTATTAGAACAATTGCTGAAGAAAAAAATACTACACAAAACAACTTTGGATTTAGGGAAACTCACGATCAATTTAATATGAAAGATTATGTATTTGATCTAATAGATGTTATTTCAAGTGGTAAAGTTTTTGACAGAAGTTACGCGCCAAAGCTTAGCTCCGACACGCCAGAAGCAAAAAATGAAAGAAATAGATTATACGCACTTATGGATTTTGATCCAAGCAAAATTGCACGATTTGGATCAATAATGGACCTTCTTTACGATGAGGAGCAAAATCACAGCTTAATAAGAGAATTAATAATATCAGGGCTTGGAACACAAATTTCTTTTGAACTTGCACTAGACGAAATAAATAAAAAAATTGAAATCTTTAACGAGGATTACTTAAACACTAAAATTAACAGTTTTGATTTCACCTCTAAGCTAAACACGCTTCAATCAAAACTAGATCAAATAGTAGATGAAAAAGACGAATGGGCAAGACACGCCTTTGAGCTTATTAATTATGCAGACCCTAATTATTACTCAGGCGACTCTAAATCTTTAGCAGAGTACATTCAAAACAACTACTTAGACAAAATGCAAAATGCTCGCCAGTCTATTCTTGAAACATACATTAGTATCACAGAGCTCAAATAGTTTATTTAAAAAACGAAAATAAACTATTTTACAACTATTTAATCAAAAGAAGAGATCTGGACTCTTCTTTTTTTTATTGTTCTATTTTAAATTTGAACTAAATTTAAATCATTAAGTATTAATTTTAAATAATTAAAATTACTTAAAATTTTTATTAAAGGAGTAAATTTTGAATAAAACAAAATTATCAATATTTATCACATTAGGGATACTGACATTTTTCTCTTGCGATCTAGACAATAAAAGCAGTAAAAACAATAAAATCAAAGTAGCAAGCTTTACAGAAACAAAATACGATGAATTAAATCTTCAAAAAGACATAAAAAAGGGAGCAAAAAAACAAGCCCTTCAAAGATCAAAAAAAGACTTAAAAACTTCAAATAAAGGGGAATTAGATCTAATTGACAAGCTCTTTGAGATTTTAGCAAGAGAAATGACAATAATAAAAAAAGAAAAACTTCAAACAGAAATACCCAGTCAATTTGGACTAAAAAATAGCATGTTTGAGCTACTTAATGTTTACAAAATTGACCCCCAAAATGGCAAAAGACTTCAAGAAAAAATGAACTCAGGCCTTAGAGAATCTCAAAAAATGAGAAGACAGTTTTATTCATCACTAAGCTACAACACAACTGACATTTTCAATTTAGCAGAGATTGTAAACAAGCTTTACAACAACCCAAAAGCCCACGACACAATAAAAAAAATATCCGGGGGCATACGAATTCAACAAGGATTTGAAGTTGCGCTTGAAGACTTAGCAATGAACATGGACAAGCTAAGAGAAAATGATTTTAATAAAGATACTTTAGAAGAAATTTATAATTTAATTATTGAGTTTACCTTAATAAAAAAAGAATGGCTTAATACAATAGAAACATTGATTAAAAGTTCAAATTCCACCTTGGAGCTACAATACAATACAGAAAAGCTAAAAGACCACATCGAGCAACTCTACAAAGACAAAATGATTTCTCTTTGCTTGAAATCCGAGCAAACATTAATTTCTTTAGATACATTATTTAAATTTAATAATAAATAATTAAAAATTATTAAAAAATAAAACCTTATTCCCAAAGAGAGCTACAGCTCTCTTTTTTTTTGAATTCTTTTTGCACAATAACAATTTTGAATTAAAGTTATTAATTGGGTAATTAAAATTATTAATTAATAATTAATTACTTAAAATTTTTATTGAAGGATAACATTTTGAAAAATAATAAATTAATTGCAATATTTTTATTGCATACATTAACTGTGCTAATTTTGCTTTCTTGCTCTCTAGAGGTAAAAGATGGCGATGAAAATAAAAAGCATAAAAAAGAAAAGACAAAAATATCAAAAACGGAAAACAATTCGTTAAAAAATAAAAAGATGTCTAAAAACGGTAAATCAAAAATAGACAATCTGCTTGTTGCTATTAATACTCTAAAAAATCCGCCAAAAATCTCAGCTGGCAATAAAAACAAACCTAACTCAGCGGCTTTAAAGCAAAAAAACAATCCCAACAATGCTAATGTTGCTCCAAAACAAATATTAGATCCTGAGGCTACAGAACTAATACAAAAAATATTAGATAGATCTGAGAATATTATTCAAATAAGTGAGATTGATTCTTACAAGGGTGAGCCGGATGATCAATTCGGAATGAAAAAAGAAATATTTAGTAAAATATTTTTCAATGCAAACTCAACAGTGCATTTTGACGAAAACGAATATACAAGTGAAAGAAGAATGCTTTACACATCTTTAAATTTTAACGAAGGAAAAATTATAGAACTTGGGAAAATTTTATCAAAACTCTCTCAAGACTCAAACTACAGAGGTTTGGTTAAAGAAACCCTTATAAACAGAGGCTTTAGCATTCAATTAGCAATGGAAGAAATCAGCGCAAAAATACTAAATGTAAAAGACAAGCTACAAAATCTAAACAAAGCTAATTTAAAAGCACTCTATCACGATTTTGAGAAACTTACACCACTTAAAGAAAAATGGCTAAAAGACACAGATGATTTTATTAATGAGTACAATGCTAACAACGACTTACAAACCGACGTTTCAAAACTAAATGACGCCTTAAGATCAAAAAATTCAAGGGCTCAATTTGCAGACATTCACGATATAATTTTGAATTTAGTAAACACAACCACCAACATTCTTGCTCCAATTCAGTAATATTGGTTTTGCATTCAAAAAGGAAGGGGATTTTAAAGCCCCTTTCCCCTTTTTATATTTAATTTTAATATACTATTTTAATTTTTCTAAATCAAAATAATAAATAATAAATCAATCCACTTAACTATTATTGAAAATTAAAAATCAAAAACTTTTTCAATAAATTTATTAAAAAAGTTTTTTAAAATAGTTACTAGTGTTGTACTTAACTTATTTAAATTAAATTAATTAAAATTAAAAGCAAATATTGTTACTTTTTCATTGGTTTTGCCATTGGTTTTGCCATTGGTTTTGTCATTGGCTTCATCATATTCTTATCTGGCATTGATTTCATCATATTCTTATCTGGCATTGGAGCTGTAACTTTTGAATCTTCATCGCTAGTATTTTCCATCTCATCTGAAATTCTTGTAGTTTCGCAAGCAACAAATAATATCGCGCTTAAAAATATAGCGTACATTAATTTTATCATTGTTTATTCTCCTTCTTTAGAACTGATATTATATTAAAACATAATCTTGAAATAATCAATATCAATTGGTTTTTTATTCTAAATAAAAAAAGTATTAAATAATTCACAAACTATTGATAAAATCTGTATAAAATGATATCTTATGTAAATAAATTTGGACTTAAGAATAATTAAATATTTATATGTATGAAACTTTAAATATTTTAAAAAACAATTTAAATAAATTTAATATTACAAGAGATAAATATGAGTGCAATTGAAAACACCCTAATTTATAAAAATGAACATACAAAACCTTTAAACCCTATTCTTTGTACACAGTTTTACATTAGAACTTACAGCGTAGATTCAAATGCAGCAATTGAAATAAAATCAGAAGCACATTATTTAGACCAATACGATAAAATTACACTAACAAAAGGTAAGCTAAAATCAATTAGCATATTAGCTCACAAAACCAGTATGGATAAAAAAGGTTTAAAAAATCTGCTTCAATTAAAAAATCACAAAGATTATAATTATTTTTATGAAAATAATTTCATAAGATGTTGTTTGAATTTCGAAGATAAACAAAAAAAAGAACTGAATTTAATGCCCTTGTTTCATTATCACAGTTTATCAAGCATTAACAAGGCAATCCTAAGCAAAGACAAAGCCGGCAATTTGCAATTTGGAAGCTCATTTTACGTATCAACCAATCACAGCTGGAAATATCTAAGCTTTGCCAAATTTCAAAAAAGCCTAAATAAAGTTAAACTTATTTACTCAGCTTATTCTAATAAAAAATATTACATTAAAATAAGTCAAAGCATTTACGATACGCTAAAAATATTAATCAATGCTTCAAGGCTTAAAGAATTTATCAAATAATTTTATTTATTAAAATTAAATTAAACACTTCCCACACACGTTTCAAAGAGGCTCTCAGCAAGAGCCCTCTTTGTATAAACTTTAAAAACAAATAAAATTCGTATTTTAAAATATGAGCTATACTTTAAAGTAGCTGTATACTTAAAATCAAAGCGTAGCCTATAAAATCAATGAATAATACTACTTTTTAACTACCTCCAAAGAGGTTCTTTAACACATTAAAGAACTTCTTTTTGTAAAAATTAATTTCTACTATTTTTTTAAAAAATTTAATCAAATAGGCTTTAAAATACCTTATTAATAATTAATATTATTATATAATGAACAAATCAAAAGGGATAAGGAGAAATAAATGAGTAAAAGAGTAATTTTAATACTGCTAGAAATTTTAATTTTGTCGTGTGATTTACTTACAAACAAAGAAAAAAATCCTGAAAAGCAAGCATCTGAACAGCAAGTGCCCGAAAAGCAAACATCTGAAAAACAACCTCCTGAACAACAAGAGCCTGAAAAAAAGGAAATACACAAAGAACAAAAACCCGCAATAAAAATAATCCCCGTAGTATCCATTCAAACGATAGAAATAAGAGCATCAAATCAAGTTTCAACAAGCACCGAAGAATACTACAAACAAGCTTATCCGATTCAAACTTTCGATCTTGATTTTAGCATCAAAAGAGAAAAAGAATTTCAACAAACAGAAGATAAAATCTTGCCCGCTTCGGGAAAAGTGGAATCTTTGAGCATCTTAATAAATAAAAAATTGTTAGACTTTAAAAACCAAAAAAATACAAAAACCTCAACTTTAAAAAATCTCAAAGAGATTGAAAATATTGATAATTTCTTCAAAGATCAAGATTTATTATTTGTTTTAACCCTTAAAAATAAAAATGATGACAGCATTATTAGCGTCATGCTTAATCCCCCAAACGACACCCAAACACCCAAAGATTATTTATTAAAGGATCTTAAAGAAACAATTCAAAAGGGGATAAGTGAGAAATACTTAAATCCTATCTATAGATTTCAAATAAAAAACAACAAAGATTACCATTCAATAGATTACAACAAATTATCTATTAACGACAAAACAATAGAATTGGATCTAGTGCCTCACAATCAAGTTTTTCAAATGAACAAAAATTTCACTAAAATTTTAGACACCCTAACAGACATAAATAATCTAAAATTATTAATTCAAAAAGAATATATCTAAAATCAAATAGGGCTTTAAAAATAAATTACATTTAATTGATTAATATAATTTAATGAGATATAATTACACTTAAATTGCTTAGGTTAAAGGAATGATTAAATGGTTAGAAAAATAATATTTATTTCATTTTCAATATTTATTATGTCTTGTAGCGCGATTGGGCGTGGAATTTTAATAGATTCTATTCTTCATAATGTGCACAAAGAATTAGAACAAGAGCTAAAAGATGAAAATGGAAAAAAGAAAAATTCACAATCAAAACCCGCAATAAAAGAAAAGGCTGAGGACAGCTCTGAAGAAGATGAAAATGAAGATGGTGAAGAACAAGCTGAAGAGTCTTAGTAGAGCAATTAAATCATTTTAATATTTTTAAAATATTTTATTAGCTAACGGTAAAAATTTTAAACCTACATTTAAATATATTAATATATTCAAAGGAACATCGATTTTCACCCGATGTTCTCCTTTATTAGCAAATCTGAAAAATTTAAAGTATGCTGTACACTTAGTACAAAGCAAATCTTTTGTATCAAGATAAAATAAAGAAGAATGGTGCTGAAATTTTAGAAAAATTTATAAATTTAAAAACAGCACCACCACTTCAACACCAAATTACTAATGCCCCCAAAGGCAACAATTACAAATTATTAAATTTTAAATTCTACAAAACAGTAAGAATAAAAATTTAAAAATAAAAATACAAAATCTATGATACCCCCTTAAATCCCCTTAACGGGGGATTTTATATTTAAAATAAAATCAAAATCCAAAAAATGTGATATAATGTTTTTCAATATTCTTGTTTTAAAGGAGCGTAAGGCTTTGAAAGGCAAGTTTAAAAAAGCTTTAAAAATTTCAATATTTGCACCATTGCTGCTAGTTATTAGCTGTAATGCAAATATGGATACAAATGACAAAAACAAGGCCTTAAACGAATATAAATTACAAAATATCTCAGAAATCATTAAGAACAGCTTGCGGCTTGAATCAGACTCTGGCTTAAAAAAGGACCCCGAATCACAAATAAATCAAGAAACACCTCCTATTTTAGAAATTGAAAAAATTGAACCTGGAAAACAAGAGATTTCCTTAAAATCCGAATTTGAAAACGAAGGCTTAGTGCCGCCAGAAGGGCCAGAAGAAATACATATAGCAAAATCAGAAGAAGAAATTGCAAAAATACAAGAAAAATTATTGTTAATCGGGGCTGCTGATGAAACCACAGAGCAAGAATTAAGCGAAAATATGCAAAAATCTTTAAATCCAACTACAATAGAATTCAAAATTTCAACAACCACCATCAACGAAGTAATACTTACCCCAATTGAAGAAGAAGAAATCAATAATGAGAAAGACAAAGTTTTTGACCAAAAAGAAGAAAATGGCACTTTAGAAAATAGCACCTTAAGCAAAAGTGCAACACCCCCAACACAAAATCTGCAAAATCAATTCCAAAAACAAGGCACTCACTTGAGCAGCAATGGCAACCTTATAACAAAAGAATACGCAAATCAAGTTAGAGATTCTCTAGATAAAGCACTAAATGCAATAAAAAGTTTAGAAACATCTAAAGAATTTAAAGAGCTTGAAAGCTCCACCACAAACATAGAAACAACAAAAAATAGATTACTCGAAGAGTTAAAAAAAAGTGAGCTTGTTTTTGAAGAAACTAAAGATCCCTTAGGAACAAGCACAATAAAAAGAGCAATAGATGCTGCCAAGAAATGGGGAGAAAAAGAAAACACAAGCCAAATAGACTGGGATTTGGGCTTTAAGTTTCATCCAAACCCAAAGCTTTACAACAAATTACTGGTTCAAGAATACAAAGTTTTGGCCGAAAAATTTACTAAAGTAAAAAATGAATACCAAAACACAAAAGAACAACTAAAAGCTGACTCCAAATTAACAACCAACAGTATCGGCAAAATAATTGCCGCAACAGAAGAGTTTGCAAACCAAGTGAGAAACTTAATCTTATTGGCAGAAAACAATCATCAATAAAACTTTGACAGCAAAGTTATTCTTAAGAAAAGAAAAATTAAAAAAAATCAAAAACCCGCTTCAAGAAATCGGGCCTGTTTTCCCGGTTGTGGTTGTTGGTGCACCACTACTATTAACATAAGTTAGCGTACCAGAACTGTGCGTATGATTTTCAAACTTAGTTCCATTAATCTTTAAGTTGCCTTTAATTTCAATATTATCCACATCAATGATCAATTTTTTAGCTTTAAATTTTATATTCTCGCTTTGTGAATCAAAATCTTGCACACTTAATTTAAACTGATCAAGCTTAATGCCAATTTTCTTGGGATTAAGAACACTTAGAATGTAAAAATAATTTTTATCAAAATGATTATTATCACTTTCTTGGAAAATATTAAAATTACTTTGAAGTAAAACCACTTCATCTTCTGCTGCTAAATCAAGATTAAAGTTAGATATGCTGCAAGTATTAATCTTTAACCCTTCGTATTCTTTAATGGCAACAACGCCCGTTTGAGTTTTAAAGTCAAAGCTTTTAATAACACCTATTCTGCAAATAAAAACATTCTCAAAAAGATACTGCTTTACCGTGCCAACAGCAGAACCCTTCAAGCTACCCGACCCCACGCATAAATCATTATTTTGCATAATAGATTCCTTTTTTATTCTCACAGTAAAGCTCCAGATTTAAAACACACTCTCTGGCACTGCTTAATCTGGCACTGGTGTTTTTAACCCTGCAGTTGATGGTATTTCCATGTCTGTCTTTAAAGCTTAGATTATCTGCAATTTTAATGTTGTGCGTAAACATCACTTGTGCTTGATACAAACTCAAACCGGGCTTAACCCCCAAAGAATCTCTTTGGCACGGGACAAACAAAAGCCCATAATCCTCAAGTCCTTTGCACTCGCCAGAAACAGATTGTTCAAAATTCATAAAAATAAACCTTGAATCAACATCTTGCCCGGGACTGCCAATCTCAACAATAACAGAGTCAACGTACCCTTGTCGCCTTAGGTATTCTATTAATCCTTTTGGTGAATTGCAAGCAAAGCTCTCTTTGATCACTTTTGTTTTTTCAAGTTCATTCATAAAAAAGATTGCCTTGTCCTTAAACACATACTTTATTGCATCAGCAATAGTGCTGCCTTTGAAATTTTTATATTCAAATTTTCTCTCTAAAAAGGTCGCTCTGGACAAAAGGTACAATTCACACTCAAAGCTAAAATTCTCAAGCCCACCAATTCTTTCAACAGGCGCTTTTAAATATCCGGCCATAATAAACCGGTAATCTTGCTGGTCTGAGAACTTTTTATAATAAATTTTTACAATATCTGCTGCCTTAAAATCAGAAAAATCTAAAGGCGCATTAAAAATTTGAAGTTTGGCCTTTTTACTAGTTATTAAATTATTCTCAGAATATGTATTTTGAATAAAAATATTCAAATCGGGCATACCATTTTGAGTAGTAATAATAATTTTGGGCCTTGGGCCTGCAAGTCTGCCGCCAAGGCTATTTTTAGAATCAACTGCGCTGTAAAACTCAATCTTAAAATCGTATTGAAAAATAAACATCTTTTTTAAATAAAACTCCTTTTTAAATTAACAAGTTATTAATTAAATTAATATTAAATTAATAATATTTTAATAATTTAATTATTAAAATATGCAAATTTAAAAATTTAGCTAAACTGACCTCCAAGAGAATCAAAAAACTCATCTTCACTTTGATCTTCACTAAGCACATCAAATTCACTTTCTCTTTCATATTGGTAATCACTTTCTCTTTCATATTGGTAATCGCTTTCTCTTTCATCTTGGTAATCGCTTTCTCTTTCATCTCGGTAATCGCTTTCGCTTTCATCTTGGTAATCGCTTTCGCTTTCATCTTGATAATCGCTTTCTCTTTCATCTTGGTAGCTGCTTTCTAGCTCGTTTGAGTTTTGGTCTGGATCAGCCAAAAACTCACCTTCTGAACGGCCAAGATCATACTTATTTAAGATTTTTCTTTTGTTGCATTTTTTTACACCTTGTGGTCTTTTGGAAGGTTTAGAGCTTGAAAGCTTCAGGCCAACAGATTTGTTAGTTTTGCTTAAAGGCTTCAAGCTGCTTTGATCATCAAATATTCTTTTTTTAAAATTTTCACGAGAATTTTCACGAGATTTTACATTCTTAAGCCTACTACTACTAATACTTGATTGATAGCTTTCTAGAAAAAGAACTTTTTTAATAATTTTCTCTATAACAAGCTTTGTATATTCCGGATTTTCAATAAAGCTTTTATTTTTATAATTTCTTGTTAAATATTTATACTTTCTAATAATCTTAATTAACGGTAATTCCACCTCTTTTTGAAATCTGCTCAAAGCAAGTTTCTGTTTTATTATTTTTTGCAAATTATTACAATAAGCATTAAGCGCATTAAGCTTGGCAAGTATTTCTTTACTTTTGATGCTACCGGCTTTGTCTTGAGATTTGATTAAAATCCCATTGTCAATATCGTGCATTAATACATACGCCAAATCTATGTCTTTTTTGAAATTCCATTTTTTATAATTAAATGGTCTTGCCACACTTGCGTATGTCGTTGAAACAATAAATAAAAAAAATATTAAAATAAACTTAAATTGCCTCATTAATATTCTCCTAATATTTAGATGTTTTTAATTAATATTTTAACCTTTATAAGTCAAAATATTAAACGTTTTGCAAATTTTTACTTGCAAACTAATTTCAACCTCCTCAAGATAAACTGTGTCTTTAAGCTTTAAAGAATTAATGCTTACCACCTCGTGAAATCCTACCGAAGGGCTGTACATGCTGTAATAAACACCCAGATTAAACCTTTGCCTGAATTGCATTTTTATAAAATTGCTATTAAATTCTAAAACACTGTTCATAAAAGGGGTTTCTTTTAAAGCTCTTAGTAAAGTTTGATCATAAATAGATGACAAAATTCCTTTATTAATTGTTACAATCTCAGGCCTTGGAGTAATGTTAAAATTTACATATTCACTTTTTGTATTAGTAAAGTCAATTACCGCTCGATCTGAGCTTACGCTTGAGAGATTTTCTTCTATTAGATCGTGCTTTGTAAAAATAAAAAACAGTTGGGGAATGTACCCAAGACCTTTAAAATCAAGCCTTGGGAAAAGTAAAACAAAATTAGAAATGCTTGCTAAACTTGAGATTTGATTTACAATCTCTTTTATTAAATTACTGGCTTGCTCTTTAATCACTTAAAACCTCTTTTCTTAAGGCATTCTAAAATCATCATCAATTCCTCTTGAATTAAACTCACTAGCATTATTTAGCAAATTTGTAATGTGCTCAACCAAAGGCAAGCTTTCAAAAGCTTGTGCTAAAATAATGCCAAGATTTGAAAAAGTATTTCTTAAAGGGTCTAGCACGCTACTTGTAAAATCGTAATTTTTAGCCCACTCTAAAAGTTCTAAAGTTTTTTCTAAAATCGGGCCTAATCCGGGCTCAAAGGCAGCATTTATTATTTTGCTGCTATTTAAAATCTCAGGCTCAACCTTTGAATTTTTTAAAGAACTTGTTGGTATTTTAAAATTTAAAACTTTTTCTAAATTATTCTCACCCTTTAGAAAATCGCTTACCAGGCTAATCGCTTTTAAGTCATTTTTAGCGTACCCTTCGTTTTTTAAGTTTTGCGCAAGCTCAACAATAAAAGAGAAATCATTTGGGTTTGAGCTTGCGCTTGAACTTGTGCTTGAACTTGCACTTGAATTTTGCGAACTTTGAAGAATATAAAGTTTTCTTAAAAAATCATTTCTCTCAAGCTCTGTTTCAAAAGATCTTTTTCTTTTTAGTATTTTATTTGCACTTTCTTTTTGATTATCTTTGTATACCAAATTTTCAAGACTTAGCTTGGTCTTTTTGTCTTTTAAATTTTGAAATTCTTCTAAAGGCAAATTTAAATCACTAAAACCATTTTTTATATTAAAAAAATCAACTGGGCTTGGGCCTTTAAAAAGATTTCTAAAGGACATCAAATTTTTAAAAACAATCTGGCTGTTTTCGTTTTTCAAACCTAAAGGTTCTTGTAAATCCTTAAAAGGGGGTTTGTTAAAATTGGAATTTAATCTAAAGTCTTTTGGTACATTAGTTTGATCTTTGAAGGAATTATTAATAAAATTCTGCTTAAAAGTGTTTTTCATATTTTCGGTTTTAAAATATGAATGCTGGCTAGAGCCAAGATCTAATTTTTCTACTTTTGGCTTTAAATAAGAGCTTGGGCTGATTTTATCATTTAAATCCAAATCCAAACCACTAAAATCTTTAAAAACACTCTTTGGGGTGTTTTTCTGAGAATCATCAAAGCTTAGAAAATCCTTAAAATAATCTTTTTTGCCCAAAACATTCAAAGATTTAAAACTTGCTGATTTTTGAAAATTGTCACCTTTGGAGGTTTTATGGCTCTCGGGCCTTTTAAGGCTTAAAGATAAAAAATCTTTACTGCCTTTCCCAATCAAGCCACCAAACCCTTGGCTTAAAAAATTTTCCCTTTTTAGGCTTAAAAGCTCTTTTTTTAAATTACTCTTGGTGGCATTTCTGTCAAGAACACCTTCTAATGTAATTGTGAATTTATTATTATTGTTTTCTTCGTACATAAAACCCTTTAAAACAAAACCTTTAAAACATACTACTAAAACAAAAACCTCTCGTATATTTCCTTGTTAAGCTTTAAGCTTGCTACTCGGTTAACCTCTACAAGTTCTTTGTAGCTCATTTTTTTAACGTCTTTGTATGTACAAATGCCCATTACAATAGGAAAATAATACTTATTGGCTTCTCTTGTTAAATAGTCTATGTATTTAAAATAATTGGACGCAATCTCTTGCTTATTCATTGCCACCTTCTTGAAGAGAAGACTCAAAATCAGGCTTTAAAGAATCTTCAAAGCTTAAGTCTGAAGGCTTGCTTGTAATTAAAAAATCATAACTCCAACGCTCGTCAATGTAGTCATACTTAATGTAGTCGCCGTTTTTGTCTTGAAAACTTTCAACGTAAACTAAGCCGGGCTTTTTAAAACCTTCTATTGTTTCAAAAAGTGAATGCTGAACTGAAAAAAGAATTGTGGGAAGAGCGTACTTGTAAAGCTCAGAATATTTTCTCTCTTGGTTTAAAATTTCGTAAAATTCATCTAAAAAACCTCTTGAGATCATTAGTTTGGTTATTTCTTTTAATGTTCGCAGATCATTAAGTTTACTAATAAGTTCATCTCTTTCAACATCAAATCCCAAAATACTGTCCCACTCGTACATCGGAATATCTTTTAAAACGTATGTATGTGTTTTGGCTTTGGTTAATATTTTTAACTTGTATCTCATTTTAAATTTTTATCCTTTAATTAAAACTTTTTTAAAACTTTAAAACTTTTTTAAAAATTTTTATTGTTCAACAATTGCAATCAAATTGCTTTTAACTTTTTAACTTGCCTTCTCAACATCACAATTGATTGCATGAATTGTAAACTTAACAGTATCATTATCAGCTGAATACTTTCTAGTTGGAATTTCTGCAAAAAAGGCACTATTTGAAATAATTTTAAGTCCCATTTGATCGTTAAAAACCAATCTTTTTAACTTTTTGGATTTTGGTACATTCTCGTAAAATTGCTCATTGCTTAGCTTTGTTAAAAGCTTGTAATCAAGAGACCCTTTGCTTACTTCTAAGTCAAAAATATGAACAACGGTTCTTGGATCTCTAAAGCTTGGAATTGGAAAATTTCTGTCTTCTGTGCTTGCTTTGGCCATTACATTAGGCTCTGTGCTGTACTCAAGAGTGCCTGTGTCTATTAAATTGTCATTAAAGCTAAAAAATATTAAATCCAGTGAATAATATTCTCTCATTATGATACTCTCCTTAAATATTCGTTTATCTCTTGTGTTGTTATTACTAAATTAACACTATTAAAACTGTCATTGTACTTAAGTGCAACTGATAAACTTAAGCTTAAGCCCTCAGAAGAGTTAACTTTAAGTTCAATCTGTTTATAAGAGACAATAAGGCCTTTTTGTTTAAGTTCGTGAAAAAAACATTCAAGCCCTGCTGTGTATTCGTTTGGAAAATTGCCGTCCAAATTTAAAGCACCAAGCTTACTGTTAGCTCTATTGTTTTTATTCCAAATCCTAATAAGCTCTTTTATTGCTTCATTTTTAATGTAAAAAAGCGTAAAAGCTTCATCAATCGGGTCGCCTGAGAGACTAACTCCTTCTTTGAAAGCCAAAATGCCGTCATTGCCAGTTTCATTCAAAAGAGAGTAAAAATTAATATTGGATTTTCTAAGTGAATCAATTAAAAAGTCATCATAAACAGGAACAGAGTTTAAAATCATACCATAAGGATTAACAGCGTGAAAAATGCTTGCTTGATGCAAATAAACTGCTGTAAACTTAAGGTGCAAATTTTGATCCCCAGCGTAAACAGCAATAACATTTTTAAGCTCGCTTTTATCTTTGCCTTTTAAAAAATTTGGTAAGTTGCCATCTTTGGCAGAAATTACAATAAAATTGCAAATTTTTCTAATCTCTTCAAAATCACTACTAATAGTATCTTCTGATTGATTTACAAAAACAACAAACGGATGTAAATTGGATTTTAAAAAATCTTTAATCTCTTTAATCTGGTTGTAAACATAAAAATCAACAGACTTAAGTCCTTCTTGCCCAAAAAAATCATTGATTGCTTTTTTTAAAGCGCCTATTTGCTCTTCTGCTATTTTTTTCTTAGAAGAGTCAGACTCTTGGGTCTTTTGAATCTCAAGCTTTTCAAGCAGATCTTCTAAATTTGTAATACTTAATGCCAAGTGTTTGCTTGCTAAAACATTGCTTTTATAAATTAAAAGCGGACTGTAATAATTAATGTTGTTGAAAGCTAATCTGTTTTGCACCAAACTAATGCTTATTGTATCTTTTGGCATTTATCCTCCTTTTTAAATTTCTTTTTTTAATTTTTATTTATTTTTATTTTTATTTTTATTTTTATTTTTTCAATTTCTTTTAATTTCTTTTAATTCTTTCAAAGAATTTATCTCTCTTGTTTTAAAACCTGTATATTTGCAACAAAAATCTGATTAAAACTAAAACACATATTGGTATGCATATTAGAAACGCCAAGAAGCCCATCATTATTTAAATTGCTAATCGAGCACAGATAATAAGTTAAAAGCAAACAAGAACCACTCTCAAGCTCTTTTGTAAACTCAAACCTAAATCTATTCTCGTGTAAAAATTCTAAAAAGTGTTCATACACTTTGCAAATGTTCTCATAAGAATCTCTGTAAGCTTTAAGTAAAATAAAACTTAAAAAATAAAGCGAAAACCTTAGCCTAAACTCATTAAACTCTTTAAAAGAATTTCTACCCCCCAGATTTCTGGGCACAAGCCCCTCGAAAGACTCACTTTTTAATACAAGTAAATTACTAGTATTTGTGGCAAACTTTTCCAAATATGGGTGATTATAGGTATTTAAGATTTCTAATTCTATTTCTTTAAGATCCAAATATTTTTTAAAGTTTGTAAGTATTTTTATTAAAAACTGTACAGATTCATTTAGTCCTATAATCATGATTGTCCTTTTTAAAGCTTGGGTCTATTTGCCTGCTAAGTGAATAATTTTTATAAAAAAACTTAAACTGATCTTTTATTTCAACAAGCCCTTTTTGAATAGATTTTCTAAAAGCTGTTTTTATTCCTTTGTTTGAAAAAATATTAGAATAAAACTCTTTGTAAAAGGCTTTTGCTAGTTTGAAATCAAGCTCTCTTTTAAGTTCTTCAAATTTGATATTAATGCTATTTTCTGCATTAAAAGAAATGTTTTTAAATTTAATTTTTACACTCAAGAAGAGCTCCTTAAAACCAGAGTATTGTAATTTAGGCCTTCTTTGTAGCTCTTTAGCACCCCCAAGATCGAATAAACATCGTCAAAAACCTTAACCAAATCTCCGTACTCAAATTCCAAATTATCAAGAGTATACACCTTGGCGTAAATATTTTTATCAAAAATATTTACACCTTCAATCTCAACCACTTCTTCTGGATTTATTAACAAAAACATTCCTTTAAAAACAACAGTATCAGAATTTTTAAACATAGCCTCATAAGATGCACTTATTGGATCTTTAATTATTCTAAATTTACAGAAAAAAAGTTCTTGTGAATATATGCCTATAATATTACTTAAACCTGCATTAATCATCTCTAACGACTTCATTTAACCACTCCTATTAGAGAGCTTTTTGCTCTTAAATCTTTTATTAAACTATCTAAACATTTGCAAAAATCACCCCCACACCCGCTGGAGTCAAGATTTGTGGGGAAATATTCTAATGATATCTCTTTAAATTTTTCGGACTTGATGTTATTTAAACTAAAACCTTTTAATCTGTTTCGTTTTTTTAGCTCACAACCAATAAAATAATAAATCAAAACAAACATTGTAGAATCATTTAAATTTTTAATTCTTATTCTCTTATGAATTAAAATATTCTCAAGTAAATTTAAATATAAAGAAAATTCTTTAATGCTTAGATCTTTAAAATCAAGCATTAAAAGACTAAGTATTTGCTCATAAACTGTTTGAAGTGATCCTAAATTCTCACTCTTTAGAGTTTTTAAATTTTCACTTAAAGCCTGATTGGTATCTAATTTGCTATCATTCATTTTTTAGCTCAATTTTATTCTAAGGATTGAATTTTCTGTTGCCAAAATTGTTCCAATAGAAAAGTCAAGAAAACTTGTTCTAAAATTACTACTTGAAACTTCTGTGTATGAATTTAATATTGGCTGATGCCCATCTTTTAAAAGAAGAAGTTTGCTACTTCTTGGATATATTAAAATTTCATCGTCTAGCAAATTTGTAGTCTCAAGCTCAATATCTGCATCATTATTAATTGCGCTTATAAAATCAAAAAGCATGTCTTTGTATGAATAATTGTTGTTTGGAAGCCTTTCAAGAAGAAAACCTTTGATTTTGCTGGTTGTAAGTATTTTAAAAGGCACCTTTCTTTCATCTTCTAAATTAATCTTTGAAAGTTCATCATTTATTGATTTTATTTGATCTAATATGTTTGTCTGTTTAACTGTTTTGTCTATTTGGTTTGGAAGATTCAAAAGTCCGTACATAGTTTCATTGTTAGACTCATCAACAAGAAGAGTTCTTTTGCTGCCTCTTGAGAGTGTAAGCCCGCCCCTTAAATAGTGTGCACTGATTAACTTTTGTATCTCAATTATTGCTCCCAAGAGTCCTTCTCTCATATTAATATTTGTGTTTGCCTCTACGCTAACTTTTCCATCTGGCGCGTAGTACGTAAATGCATACTGAAAAGGCAAGTAATTAATTTTTACTATTTGTCTTTGAAATTTTATTGTTGAGACTGTGTTAAAATCATTAACCTTTAATGTGGGAATGTCTGTTAAATTAGAATACCACTTAATAATTCTGTCGCTTCCAAGAGAAATATTGCTACTTTGTATTTGCTGTGAATCTAGAAAATGATAATATTCCGGGATTGGGCATTCTTTAACCAAAACATCCCTTACTGTGTTTATATACTCGTCGTTATTTAATATGTTCTCATCCATTTCAAATTCTCCTATTTTAAATTCTCCTATTTAAATTGCATCTTTTATTTGCTTGACCAAAAAAAGAACTCTAACCCCGTAAACATCTCTTCTGTCTTTAAATTCTAAAGAAGGGCCTAATGCTAAAGCGTGAATAATTGATGCATTCTTGCTAGATTTTTCCAAAACCCCTTCGCCGTTTATTATTAATTTGTCTTCTGCTTTAATAGTTTTGTCTTTAGTAATCAAAACACATTCAAAACTACAAGTAATCGGAACAACCGTACCAGTTTTTGAAAAATCGTCAAAGTCCACACAAACCCCGTAAAGATCACTACCGCCGCCTCTTGCTATTTGAAGGTGCGAGCCATTAACAATCAGCTTAACCCCACACTTGTAGCAAAAATCTAAAGCTTGGTAATTTTCAAACTTATCAGCAGAAGAGCTTTTAAGTCCGCCTTTTTGAGAAAAATAAAACCCTTCTTCTTGAAATTTAGAACTGCTCTCAAACACTGGGTAACTGCCGGCAGTAACGCTTTGCAGTTTGTCTAAAACAATTTTTTGAGCCTGATTTTTCTTTAAACTTTCAAGCTGACTTTCAAGCTCTACTTTTGATGCTTTTAGTTTTTCTATCTCTTTTTGAAAATCAATTGAATCACTCATTAATAATCTCCTTTTTTAAATTAATTTTTTATTTAATTCTCATTAAATTTTCATTTAATTCTCATTTAAATTTTTCATTACAAGCTTAAATTACAAAAATTCAAACAAATTTAAGCTAACTAAAGCTAATTTAAGCCAATGATTTTTTATTATAATAAAATTCATTCTTAACCTCTTCCCACTCATTAAGCATTGCTTCTCTTAAATCATGATGCGTGTTTAAAAAAGTATTCCCGGCTCTTAAATTATTTTTTTGATCTAAGTTTATTCTTTGAAAATTTATAACTTTGTATGAATTTTCTGAATTCTTATTCTGATCAATGTTGGTCTTTGCAAGCCTTATTAATATCGCTCGGGAATGAAGGTCAATCTCTTCAAGGGGGCAAGTTCCAGCTACCGCAAATATTTGAGCTGATTTTACATACTTTCTAATAAGCTCTTCGGCTTGTCCTTTTACAACCTCTTTAAAAGAATACCCTTTTGCTAAAAGATTTTCTGTATTATACTCAAAACTTAAATTATCATTTGCAAGTTTATTTATCTCAACAGATTCTCTTAAATCATTGTGAAAAGAATTGCTGGATAGGTTGCTGCTTGCACTTTTGAGATTTTTATATTCCAAGAACTCTTTAAAAAGCACGTCGCTTAAAACTTCATTGTTTTTAACTTCAGGCTCTTTTAAATCTTCTTGGTTGATTTTGTCTGCACTTGATGCCATTTTTTCCATAATTACTCCTTTTAAATAACCAAACTTAATTGCTCTTTTAAATTTTCTTTTGCCTTGTCGCTTAGATCTTCATTTTCAATTAGCTTTAAATATTTAAAATAAACATCAAGAAGCAAATTGTCTTTTTGAAGTCTTTGCTCATAACTTAAAGCTTCAAGCTCATTAAATTTCATATTTAACCTGTAATATTTGTTAAGCTTGAGATTGCACGCATTAGCAACAGATTCTTGAACGCCTTTTAAATAATCATAATAATTGCTTTTGTCTCCCTTGCCGCTACTACCAAGCCCCTTGACTTGCTCATTAAAACTTCTAGTTAAAGGCTCTTTAGTATCAGCACCAATTTTTGCTTTAACAAGTTCAAATGCATCTTTTAAAAACTCTAAATCATATTTTATTACCTCAAGGCGTGCATTCTCTGATGCTGTATAAAAAATTCCATCATTGTTTAAAGCGCTTTTAATCTTGCTAAGTTCTCTGCTAAGCTGTTCAGAAGCACCACTTAATTCTTGAAAACTTTTGTTTGGCTGTTGAGCTTTAAAAAAGGTGGAAAATATTTTGCCTTTACTGTTTGCTAAAGTGTTAATTTCTTCTTTTGCAAGCTCTAAAGATTCAATAAGTTCTACCAAATGTTCGTCTTTGTAAAACAAAAAATTATAATTTCTTATTCTTTTTTCTATTTCAAAATAAATTTGCTCTAAAAGACAAATGTTAAGCAGCAAACTTTGCGTGTAGGCGGGTTCTTGCGTGCCTAAAACATAATCATAATTTTCATAAATTATTACTCTGCTTTTATCTATTTTTACAACTCTTGCCTTCTCAAAACCGTCCGGGTCTTTTGAATCAGAAAGATACTCTATGTAGCTAGAATCTCTTTTGTTAATAATTTTTTGAAAATCCAAATATTTAAAACCTGTGGGTAATTCGCTGTTAACCTTTTTGCTTAAATCTTCATATTCGCTTTTGGGTTTTACCAAAATATAACCTGCTCCATTAAATCTATAGCTTATCATTGCTTCAAGAAGAGCTTCTTTTAACTCTACCTTTAAACCAAAAAGAGAACTACTGCTTTCTTTCAAACAAGACGTTTCAAGCAGGCTTAAATTAATCCCATTCTTGAGCGCATCTTCTGCTGTACTTTCTATGTAATTTCTAAAAAAAATTGAATACCTATAAACATCAATAGGATTAATTTGGGATTTATTGTTTTTTATTTCCATTTTAAATTCGTTAATTATTTTTTTAAATATCATTATACATTATTATATCAAAAACAGTTTTTTATGCAAATTATTATTATTTAATATTAATTATCAAACAATACTGATATGCAAAATGCAAACATTAATGTAAATATTAAAATTAGTTTAAAATTTTAGAAAAAAACTAATACGTTTTAGAGGATTTATGCTAATATTAATTAAAGAATATAAGTAAAACTTACAAAATATTCTGCTTACTTTTGCTCGCATTGTTAAAAGATATAAATTATAAAATAATATTAAAAAGAAAATTAAATTAATACTTTATCCAATCCCAATAAATATTAAAAAGGTAGAGAGCTTTTTCTCTACCTTTTAATATTGAAATGCAGAAAATCCAATTGCATTCAACTACATATAAAAAAATAAACCCTGCTTGCCTTCTATTCCTCTTTGAGCAATAAAAGATGCCGCCAAAAGGGATGCTCTTATTGCCTTTATTAAGGCCTTGTCTGCCTGAAATGTGAATTTAATAACTAAAAGTAGCCCAGAAAGAAATTCTCTTTTCTTTAAATTTTCAATGCTACTAATCTCTTCTTCAGCTGATTTTATTCCTTCTTCATCTTCATGTAAAAAATCAATCTCTTTTAACCCCACTGAGTCAATTTCACTTACTGTATGAGAATCAAAATTGACTACTGTCCAATAAAATACTTTTAAAATCTTGTCAACAATCCTAAATGTTATAGGAATATCAAAATCAGAAATTTTATCAAATTCTAAAAGAAGGTGATTGTTTAACCTTTTGGCCAGATTGATCACAGAAATAAGTTTTGATTTTGATCTTTGAACCTTTAAATGAGCATCTTGTAAATCCTTTGTATTTAAAATTTTATTTAAATTAGTCTCCACTTCTAAGGCAGAATTAATGATTTGAGTTGATAATTCTTCGACAAATTCAATATTATTAAATTTGGAATTTTGAAAATTACTCTTTGCATTATTGTTCTCACTCATACCCTAATAAAGATATAGCCTTAAAAAGATACTTAAAGGTCAGAACTTAAAAGTCTTTTGAAAAATATAAAAACAGGTTCTATAGAGAACCTGTTTTTATAAAGAAATCGCATTTTATATGTTTAAACATTTCCACAATTTTCCAAATTTTTCAATTCTTTGTTGCTATCGCTTTGGGTAAATATCCTTTTAATTACTTTAAAAATCTCTTCATTGCATTTCTCAGGCTTTTGAACGCTATCATCATCGCCCTTTTTGTACTCATCAACACCAAACGCATCAGCTACCTTTTGGAAAAATAAACTTAAAGCCTCGCCTTTGCTATTTTTAATTTTGTAACAAACATATTCTTTAAAGCCCAAAGATTGCTGCTCGGCTCTTTGCTTTTTGCTTGCATCTACTGCTTTAGATACAATCCCGCAAATATTATCAAAAGAACTTATAAACTCTTTTTGTCTGTTAACATCCTTAGAAAGCCAATCAAAAAATTCTCTATAAGATTTTTCGTATACGGTTTTTAAAGTATCATCTCTACCATTAGCGCCCATTGCATCTTTTAAAAATACTTTTAAAGTCTCTAACTTTTCAGCTTCTTCGAAAGTTAAAGAGTTCTCTTCAGGAATCAGCTCTTTAACTACATCTACATCAGCAACAACAAGAGGAATGTCATCTCCAGAATAAATTTCTGTAAGCGACTTAACATCACTAAACTGCTTACAAGAAAACACCGCCAATAACATTAATAAAATACTTATCCTTTGCATCACAACCTCCGCTAAAATAAGTCGTCATTATAGTTCATTTTCTAGCATTCTCAAGATATGCAAATAAAGGTTTAATTTTATTTGAATTATTTGAAAAAAATAAAGAGAGATATATATTTGTCTTATTGTTATAAATCAACAATTCATTGAAAACTTCTTTAAAACTACAAATAGGGTCTTGAAGGCCTTATTTGTAGTTTTAAATAAAAAGTGCACAAAGTGGACAAATAATGTGCCTTTTTTTTGGGGCTTTTCTTTAAATTTCCTTTGAATAAAAACCATTTATTTAGCAAATAAATAAAAAATAACAAAGCCTTAAAGCGTCAAACAAAGACATAAAATATTTTAAAAAATTATATTGCAATATAATTTGCTATTAATTATTGCAAAAACAAAAAGGAGGCGCAAAGGATATGTTAATAAAAAAAAGGTTACTTTTAACACTGGGCATTGCTGCTGCAATATCTTGCACAATTTCTAAACAAAAAGATGATATTATCTTTGGCGTTGGAATTGGAAACAAACCAACATCACTTGATCCACACTTTTGCAGCGACAAAATAGGTAATTTAATTGTAAACGAACTATTTGTTGGGCTTTTAAGGGGGGATCCCAAAACGGGTGGCTACAGAGCAGGACTTGCAAAAAATTGGGACATTTCTTACGACAACACTTGCTACACATTCCACCTAAGAGACGACATTTATTGGAGTGATGGAGTTAAAATAACGGCAAGTACCATTAGAGATTCCTACATAATGGCCTTAGAAAATGAGATTGATGTACCAAATGTTAGCATACTAATATCAAAGATAAAAAATGCAAAAGAATTTCACGAAACAAAATTAAATGTAGATGAAGTTGGAATAAAGGTGATTAATGATCAAACCTTAGAAATAACTCTCTCTCGCCCAACAACATATTTTCTTGACATGCTTACACACCCAATATTCATGCCCATTCCTATTCACGTTGTTAAAAAGTTTGGGAATAAATGGACAGACGCAGAAAACATGGTTACAAACGGGCCTTTTAAGCTAAAAAGAAGCATTTTAAACGAAGAAATATCTCTTGAGAAGAATATAAAATTTTACGATGCTAAAAACGTTGCCATTAATGAGCTTATATTTGTTACTATAAGCGACGCCCGCAGAATTTACAGCATGTATGAGCACAACGAAATAGATGCTATTTTTAACAGCATTCCCTTAACCCTTATTAATGAGCTTATTTTAAGAGAAGATTTTTATTCAGCCGACATTAATCAAATTGGTTTTTTTTCATTAAATACAAACGTTAAACCTCTTAACAACCCAAAAGTAAGAGAAGCATTGGCTCTTGCGGTTGACAGAGAAACTCTCGTCTACAGAGTGCTTGATAACAACTTTAAAGCAACAAGAAAAATAAGCCCTAATATTAATAACTACAATTATGGGAAAAAGCTAAAGCCATACAACCCAAGAAAAGCAGAAAAACTTTTAGCCGAAGCGGGATATCCGGATGGAAAAAATTTTCCAACACTTACAATAAAATACAACAAAAATGACCTTGAAAAAGAAGTTGTAAGTTTTATTCAAAGCCAATGGAAAAAAGTTTTAAATATTGATATAGAAATTGAGCCTGAGACATGGACTAACCACATATCAAACATTCTAAAAGGTCAATATGAGATCTCAGTAAGTTCCTGGCAAGGAGATTATTTAGATCCCATGGCATTCTTTAATATATTTGAAACCAAAAGTGCACATTTTGCATCTTACGGCTATTCAAATCCCGAAATTGATGAGCTTATAATCAAATCTGATCTTGAGGGGGATGAAAAACTAAGATTAGAAATCTTAAAAAAGATAGAAGAAATAATCATTGAAAATGATTATCCAATAATTCCATTATACAGTGTTGCGGGAAATTATCTTTTTAAAAATGATAAATGGACAGGGTGGAATACAAACAATTCAGAAAGATTTGCCCTATCAGAAATAAAACCTTTAGAAGAATAAATGCTTTTTTATAAGTAGAGTCTGTAATTTTGGGCTCTATTTATAAAAAACTTATTATAAAACTTATTTTTGCATTAGCGCTAAAGAGCTCTCTTTTAAATGCATCAAATCCTTTAAAACCTTATTAAAGTCAACGCTATTGCTAAGAATACAACTACATATTTCTCTTAATTTTTCATCTATATCTGAATATTTTTGATTTAAGAGCCTCAATTCTGGCTGTGGATCAAAAGCGGCACAACTACCACCACTTAACATATTAAGCCTGCTTAAGCTGCTGCTGCTTTTTTCTATTAACCCGTGCTGTACTTTTAAAATCTCCAATATTTTGCTTAAAAGATTAATTTTTTGTTCGCTAGATTCGCTAAAAAAATTGCTAACTTTAATCTCACTATAATTAGATATCCTGGAGCTTATTTTATCAGTTAAGCTTTTAAATTTTCTTTGAATTTTTAAAATAGCATTTTCTCTCTCGGATAAAGAAAGCTTCAAAAAATTTAAATCATATTGATTAAAATTATTTTGTTTCATATTAGAAAAATCATTTAAATAACAAGACCTTGCTATTACCACAAATATATATACATAAATATATCTCTTCGTATATATTCTCCTAATCTAAATTTAGGAGGAAATTTAATTTATCTCAAAAGTACAAAATCATTTTAAATAACCAAAAAACATACATCTTTTGCTAACGCCATTCAATTTAAATATATTGCTTAACATTAAAATTACTTTAAAATTTTTAATAAGCTTAATAAGCTTAATACGTTTAATTCTTTCTGATTAATTTAAGCTTTTTTATTTCTACGATATCGCTCTCTGGCTCTTAATTTAAGTTTTTCTTTGTTTTTTTGATAATACGCTCTGTTATAATCTGAGGCTTTCTGCTTATTTTTGGACAATACTCTTTTATTGTTTAATTTCTTAAAAGAACTACAGGCCAAAAAACACATTAAAAAAAAAAGTACACAAGCAATTCTCATATTTCCCTCTCCTTGAAATACATTTGAATAGACAAATTGTAAAAATACCTTAAAACAGGCGAATTCGACAATTTTATTCAATTTTTAGAAAAATTTTATAAAAGCATCGAATTCAATCAAAGTCTATTCAAAATTGATGTAAAAAATAACTTTCTTTCTAAAAACAACCTACTTGAAATATCTTCAATTCTAAGGTTCTCGAGAGAAAAATAAAAAAATTCTGATATTCATAAACACTATCCCTTCAAAAAAAATAATAAAAATTAAATTATAAATCATATCAACAATATTCCCCAAAAAAATAACCTTAAAAAGGAATTTTTCAAAACTTTTAAAAGATTAAATATTGGCTTTTTATTTTTTATAAAAAATTATATTTATTAATAATAAATTTTAACTACTTTAAAAATTTATTTAATATTGCTTTGATCTAGATTTAAGGCAAATAGAAATTTTTTAAAAAAACTAGCAAAAAAAGATAAAAACTTTTTAAATAATTATTAATAAGAAAAAACTTAAATTAATACCCAAAAATTTAGATCAAATTATAAATATTTAAACTTGCCGAAATGAAATAATTTTTCTTTATGATTTAGCGTTAAAAGAAGATAAGCATTTGCAAGAGAATCAAGTGCATCATCTTTTGTTTTGCCGTCTCCTTTGTAGCTGTAAATATCAGATACTACATTTTTATTTATTATTTTTAAAAATTCTATTTTGCGGCTTTCAAACAAAGGAATAAGCGCGCAGATTCTTTTGAATTTATTGCTTGAGGGCTTAATTGGCGCAACTTTAAAATAGTTAATGCTTTTGCTTCTTAAAAAAAGAATTGTCTTGGTTAAAATCCCATCTCCTTTGGTACTATCTCTCTCTTCAATGTAAACAGTATTTACATTGAAATTTTCTATTAAAACTTGAATAGAAGAAAGCATTAAACTATCACTTACTGGTTTTTGATCTTGATAAATATATGCATAAAACTTCTCAAAGGTGCGCTCTAAAACACAAACAGCTGTATTGTCTCCACCCACTGAGAATGCAGGATCAATGTACATTATTGGGCTTTTAAATTCATAATCTTGATTGAAAATCATTTCATTAAATAGAGTAGATTCATTTAAAATCCATTCCCCGTAAAGCACGCGCGCCTTATAAGCGGGAAAACGTTTGTAAAGTTTCTCCTGGGTTTGAATAAAATCTGCTGAATTTAAAGGGTTGTCGTACGTTGTAAAATTATATGTTTTAAAAACATCTGTATTTTCAATATAGTCTGTTTTGAAATAGTGCGCTGGATGATCAGGATTTGTATCAAAAATAATTATTTCTTTGCCCTTTCTAAGCCTTTTGACCACTTCAAGTAAAGTTTCTCTGTGAATTACTGTTGCCTCATTTACATAAATTATTGCACTATTGCCCCCACGAATCTTAGAAAAAGCATCTCTGTTTTTACCCCCGTAAATATTAAGCTTAAGGCCTGCTATTTTGCAAAAAGACTGCCCACTTTTCTTTTTCTGATATTCAATTCCTAGCAAGCTGCAAATTTTTTCTATTTGTTTTATGGTATTTGTCATCAATAAGCCAATAGAATTGCCGATAATAAAATTATTGGTATCTTGCTCATAAAAAGATTTGTTTTCAATTAGCTTTTTAACAAGCAAATATGAGGCTAAAAAAGTCTTGCCACTTGCAATCCCGCCGCTAAATATTACTTTTGAATAATTATTACTTTCTATGTCAAAAAGAACTTCCTTTTGCTTAACAGTTAAGTATTTGTTTTCAAAATCCTTAAAACAAATGTTGGTTGGTTTTGGCTTAATATAATCCAAAATATTAATATTAAACTTATTTTTAAACTTTTTCTCAAGATTGAGAAATGCCGGAAATCTTAAAAATTTCAAATTTTACTCCAATTTTAAATTCTTACTACTTAAAACAGACTTAAGCTTAACAAGAGCCTCAAAATCTTCTCTCATGCAAATAGTAATAAGCTTTTTTTCAATCTCTTCTCTTTCTTTAATCTTACAAGAAAGCTCTCTCTCAAGGCTTTCTTGTTCTTTAAGGCCTCTTTTTTTATTGCCGCTAATCTCGCTTTGAAGTTTGCTAATTTTTAAATCTAAGATTAATGCATCCTTTTTTATTGCTGCTAAGCTGAGATTTTTATATTTGTTGTAAGAATCAATAAAAGAACGAGCCATCTCGTAGAATAACTTTTCAGTTTCGTTTTTGGCATTTTCAAGCTCACAGGCCTTTTTTGTAGCAAGTAGTATTAAATTGTTGAAATTATCCTCGTTAAAAGGCTCTTTGGTAATACTTTCTCCTGCCCGGTTGCTAGAAATAGAGCTCTTTTTGAAAACAGAATCATCGGATTTAAAATATTTGTTTCGGGCTTTTGCTACAAAAGACTCACTAACGCCTAAAATTTGAGCAATGTCTAAATCTTTTAAACCTTTTTTAAATAAAAAAATATATTCTTCTTTTCTATTTTTAAATATCATTGTTTTATTTTAATTAAGTTCTTTTAAAAACTCAAGAAAAATTATTATTTTTTTATTGTGAATAATTTAATTAACGAGATATATTTTTTAAATAGAATAAAATTAATAAAAATAAATGGTAAAAGAAAAAAGAAATGTTTAAAATAAAATATATTTTGTTGCCAGCGGTAATGTTATCGTGCAATATGGACGGCGGGGCATTTACTGGGGAGCAAAAAGCAAAAATCAAAAAAATCGTTGCTAACAAACAAAACAAAAGATTAAAACGCTTAATAGAAACCGCTGGGAACAATAAAGCTAATGAAAGTTTGCTGAGCATAATAATCAAAGGAAAAAATAAAATAGTCTCTGGAGCTGGCAAAACAGAACAATTTTTTAAGGAATTAAAAGGCATTTTCAAGCCTTATGGGTCCGCTGGCCGCACTCCTCTTCTTAATTAAAACAGTGTCAAAATAGTCAAAATACTCAAAAGAGAAGCCAATAAATTGCGGGAGCATGGCTTCTCTTTTATTTTTAAGACCTAAATTTTAGATCTTTGTTTTAATTTACAAAATAATACAAAATAACTAATTTGTATTATTTATGTCAAACTGGAAATAAATATCAAAATTATAAACCCGCTTAAAAGGCCAGCTTATAATTCCAAACAATGTTACTGCTATATTTGCATAAAACAAATTCATGCCCTCCTAACAAAAATAAAATTAAAACCAACAAGGCTTAAAAATAACGGATTTAAAATAACGGATTTAAAATAAAAGTTTTGCAACTTAGTACAAATGCACAAATTGCATTGACTTTTTACATCAAAACTATTACTAATTTATTTTATTTTTAATAAACTGGGCTAAAATTTAGATTTATTTAAACAAAATTAATATGCAGGAGGTTAAATGAAAAAATTAAATTTAATAGCTATAGCTTTGTTTTTTACTCTATTGGTTGCATGCAATGTTGGACTAATAGAAAAAACAAAGCTAGTGCTTGAATCATCCTCTAGAGATTTAAAAAATAAAATTTTAAAAATCAAAAAAGAAGCCACTGATAAGGGCGTGCGTTTTGAAGCTTTTACAAAAAGTAAAACTGGCTCTAAAGTGACAAATGGTGGGCTTGCATTAAGAGAGGCAAAAATACAGGCCATTGGCGAAACAGAAAAGTTTCTCAAGATAATAGAAGAAGAAGCTTTAAAAATTAAAGAAACTGGTAAAAGTAGTCAATTCTTGGCTATGTCTGACTTTATGCTTGACATTGTAGAATCACTAGAAGAGGTTGGAATAAAAGATGTAAAAACCCGTGTTTTAGAGGGCACTAAAAATACCCCTATAAACACGGCCGAAAAATTGCTTGCGGTTAAAGTTCAAATAGAAAATCAACTAGAAGCAATTAAGGCAAAACAAAATCTTGAAAATGAGGAGAAAAAAAATAATAACAGCAAAAAAAAGAAATAAATATTAAAAATATTGTCATTAGAATGGACTAAAAATAAAATTTTTAGCTCGTCCTAATATTTACAATTTAATAATATTAATATTGATTTGCTGCTTTTATTAAAATTCAAAAAAGGATAAGTTATGAATAAATATCAAAAAACTTTCAAAATCTTTAATTTTAAAAATTTACTTAAACTAACTTTACTTGTTGCCCTGTTTATATCATGTGGCTTAACAGGAGAAACAAAAATTATATTAGAACGAAGAGTTCAAGATATTACAGATAAAATAGATCAAATCTATAAAGCAGGCGCTTTAAAGGGTATAAAATACGAAGATTTTACCAAAACACAAACAGGTGGCAAAGTATCCGGACAGCCGGAATTTATAAGAGAAGCAAAACTACAAGCTATTAAAGTAGCAGAAAAATTTTTAACAGCGATCGAAGAGGAAGCTAGCAAACTTAAAGAAATTGGAAGTAGTGGTGAATTTTCAGCAATGTACGACTTAATGTTTAATGTCTCAAAATCATTACAAAAAATTGGAATACAAAGAATGTCAAAAACAGTTACAGATGCAGCTGAAAAATATCCCACAACTACAGCTGAAGGAATACTTGAAATTGCAAAAGCAATGAACATAAAATTACAAAATGTTAAAACAACAAACTCTAAAAAGAATGGTAATGCTAACTCCAAATAAACACCATTTTTATAATCAGTTTAAAACAAAAACCCAACCAAATCCATCTGGTTGGGTTTGGTCTTATAATTTAAATACTGGCTTGCAATTAAAATCAACAAATATTAAACTTTTCACCCGACAATCAAGACATAAAATATGTTAAGGCTAAACCAATTCACCCAAAAGGCTTAAAATTTAAAAATACAATTAATCTTTTCAAACAAAATAATTAAATATTCTTTTTGATATTATTTGAAATTTCTTTCCTTTGGGCTTTAAATCAAGGCTGTCGTAAAGAACCTTATTATTATCCATTACAAGAAAATGCACAAACACTTGACCTTTAAGCTTAACCTGTGTTATTTCAAACTCTCTGCCAGTTTTGGGCAAATAAAGAGAACTCTCATATCTAACCTTAGAAAATATTTTATAACATCTGAGAATTTCACATGGATTTAAAATATAACAATCATTTCTAATGTAGCCTAATTTTAAAAACCGCTGATAATTTAAATTAACGTCTTTTGGCGTAAAATCAAAACCCTTTAAAACAAATATCCAATAGTGCAAAGATAAAAAATAACATCCGGACTTTTGAATGTCTTTAAACAATTCTGCATCGCTTTGTAATATTTTCTCAATAAACATTTTTAAATACACAATTTTTAAATTTAATTTTTAAATAATTAAACATTTCTGATAAATTTTTATTTAAACCTTAGAATCCAAAAGCTTAATAAGAAAACATTCGGGTTTTAAGAATCTTTAATATATTAGAACCAAGCCACTCAAACCCATTGTGTTTAATGACAAAAGTTTTTAACAATTTGCAGTATTCTTTCCTTTTGATCTTATTAAGCCTTTTCATCTTAACCCCTAATATAAGTTTTTTACTAATACTATAGTATAAAAAAAATTATGTTTTGTAAATACTTTTCTAAATTTTTCTAAAATTAATATTAAAAAATAAAAATTTTCATTTAAAAGTTAAAGGGTTTATTGGAATTTCTTTTAAAAGAATCCCCAATAAACCCTTTAAGGTAACAGGTCCTTATATTAAGAGCGACACATTGCGTGTCAGTCTGTACCTATAAAGTATACACTAACTTTTCAAGTTTTGCAAATAAATATTTTATTTTCGTTTATTTCTTAAAGTTTCAAATTCTTTTATTATTTTTGATAAAAAATCTTTTTCTTCAAAAAAAATTTTTTCCAAAAGAAAGCCTGTAAGCTTTGCATTTTTTTTATAAAAAGAATAAGCTTCTTCCTTTTTAAGCTGAAATCTTAGTGGTTTTATTGGGTTTTGGTTGGATTTTTTTAAACTTGGACTTTCTTTTGTTTTAAGAAGGCAAATTGTATCGTTGATTCCGTTTTTAACTACATATTTTTCTTCAATTAAACCTTCTTCTATTGCTGTTGCAATTTTAAGATATTTATATGTTTGAGTTCTGGCAAGTCTATAATCTTTTGCAAAATCATCAAAACTAGAATAGTTATCAAGTTTATAATATTCTTTGTCTTTAATTTCCTTTAAAACCTTCATTGCTTCTAATTTGCAATAAATTTCTTTTTGGAAATTAATGTTTAATTTTTCTTTAAGCTTATTATAATGAATAAGCGCCTGTTCTTCTTCTCTAACGCTCTCAGATAAATTTCTTTTATTTATCTTTATTTCCACCTGTCTCCTCCTTTACAATCTGAGTACACTTAGTGTACGTAACTTGATTTATTTAAAAACGCCGTGAGTGTATTTTGGTACTCTATTATGTAATCCTTCGTCAAATCAAATCTGTCATTTTTTGCTATTCTTTTATTTAAATCTTCTCTCTCAGATATTGTGCCTAAAAAATTACTATTTTTCTCTAAAACTCTTAAAAGTTCTCTGTGCGTGTTGTTTTTTTTAAATTTAGTATTGATTAAATACATCGGCAAAGTCAATAATAACTTGTTCATGAAAAAAGTAAACAAATCTAAACTTTCAACGGCCCATTTCTCTGCTGTTATTGGTATTATTATGTAATTGCTGCACACAAGAGCATTTGTTAGGGTAAAATCTAAGCTGGGATTTGTATCAAGTATTATATAATCGTAATGATTGCTTATTAACTTTAGCTGTTCTTTTAATTTAAATTCTTTATATGGAATGGATTCTGAATTAAATTTATGTAATGTTAAATAGCTTGGAATTAAATCCAAATTTTCGTTGATTGTTATTATTGCATTGTCTATATGCAAATTTGATATTAATACCTCATATATATTTTTATTTATTAAATCTACATTATTGTCTTTGATTTTATTGAAAAAATAGCTTGTTGTTGAAGCTTGTGTGTCAATGTCTATTAAAAGAACCTTACATTTGATTGAAAGCAATGTGGCAAAAATTAAACTTGTTGTGCTCTTGCCAACACCACCTTTTATGCTTGCAACTGTTATTACTTTTGTCTCTTTTTTATCCATTCAGGAATAATTCCCCCTTTTGCCAATTTTTTGCTATAAAAAGTGTAGAGTTCGGTTTCTAGTTCTAAAATGATATTTAAAAGTGTGTTGTAATAGGGGCTGTCGACCCTATCTTTTTTAAGTAAAATATGAAGACCGTTTAAATAACAAAAAACAGAACCTTTTTTAAACTTAAATTCAATGTATTCACATTTCCTAAGAGTGTATGTTTCTTTCTTATTGAAATTCTTTACAATAAATGCCTTATCAAGCTTTCTTATTCCATAATAAATTCCCATGAATTCATCATCTTCTCTTATAGAAAATAAATGAAACATACTTATGTCTTCTATATTGAAGATTCCTCTTAAAGAAATGAAAAATTTCGTAGGTTCATTTTTGCTTATTCCAAATGTATAAAAGTCATTAAAGATTTTAGTATGGTATATCTTTCTACCTTTAACCTCCTCAATCTTAGAAAAAACATTGGCCTTTTCCCCCTTTTGGGACTTTGGTTTGTTGTCTGTGCTTAATTTTAATTCTTTTTGTTTTTGCTTTAATCGTTCAAGTAAAGCCGTCATTTTTTTCCTTTTTCCTTAATAGTAAAGCCAAACTGTACATTTTCTTTCTAATTTGCTAGCTCACTATTTCAATTAAATTATTATAGTAGGAATTGTCAAATACCTTGCTATATTTAAGGTCAGGCTCATTCTCAATGAATTTTTTTAAAGTAGGGATTAACTTATCTTCATCTACTTTATGCCTTAACTGTTCTAATAATATACTAAAAATGTTGTTTTTTATACTTTTTAACTTTAGCATTTTGTTTTGAATTTTGGGAATCTCTGTTTTTGCTCTTTTGACTAAATTATCTAAATCTGGATATTTTTTATATTCTATTATGAAATGTGGTTTTATTTTGTAAATTTCGTATGTTTTGCTAAAAAACTTCTTAAGATCTTCTTTTTTATATTGTTCATTTTCTAATTCTTTTATTTTATTTTCAATTATTTTCTTTAAAATTTCTTTTTTGTTTTTAGATTTTTTATCTGTTTCTTTTATTTTGTTTATTGTTTTTTTATATCCACTGTTTTTGAAAAATTTGCATAGGTATCCTGGGTTGTTTACATTTTCTTTTATTGCACTTGATATGTGCTTTTCAATGTTTCTAGGATCTATTTCTTTAAGGTCATTTTCAATGTTTTTTAGATTTCTTAAGTGATGTATTTTAATGATGTTTGTTGTCTTTAAATCCAGTATTAGAGACGGAATTTTTGTTTTGAAGTTACATTTGCTTAAATATTTTTTTATTTTTTCGTTATTTGTTGTTTTTTTGGAATTTTTGTGTATACTTCTATATTCTTTATATTTATATATATTATTAGTATTATTAATACACTCCCATTTAACACTACTATTTATTTGATAAAATTTTTTTATTCTTTGTGTAAATTCGTTAATTTTATTGATTACTTTTTCTTTAAAGTATGTGTTAATTATTAAATAGCATTTTTCTTTTTTGTATTTAAGTTTATAATAAGTTTCACTCCCAGAATTTTTCCCCAAATGTTTACAGTAGTTTAGTGTGACTTTGAATTTTTTATCTAGTATGTATAAATAGTTTTGCAGTGTTTTGAGTTTTATGGGGTTTTGTTTATTTCTTTCAAGGTTTTTGTTTAAAAAATAAAGTATGTTTTTTTGTGTGTATTTTTTAAAGTTTAAGTTGATAAAGTTAAGAGTAGAGATTAATACAATCAAATTATGTTGGAAGTTCCTTGTAGTTTTCTTTGTCTTTTTTGTAGTGTTTTGTGCTTTTTGTTTTAATGTTTTCAATTTTATACTCCTAATATAAGTAGTTTCTTTAATTATAACTTAATTAATAGTACAGTTTCTTAAAAAAGTAAAGTATTTTTATATAAAAAATATAAAAAAAAGTATGTTTAATGCATATTTGTTAAATATACTTTACAAAAGTAAGTTTTTGTAATAAAATATTATCAGTAATAAACTTATATTAGGAGTAAATTATTTTTACGCGTTAATTTTTATTTAAAATAGTGAGATGATTAGCGATGGGTTTAATTTTATTAAGAATTGAAATTATTTTATTTATTTATCCTTCATTCAAGAGTTAGGCTTGAGTGAAGGAATTAACCCTGTTAATTTGCTTAAATTTTAGCTATGCATTCAGTTTATTGGCGCTTTATATTTTGATTTTAAATATTTAGAGATTTAAAGTTAAAGATTAAAACTCTAAGCGGTTTGACTTGTTATTGTTATGTTTTCTCTTTTTAAAAGAGAAAAAGTCTCCTAAGAGACTTTTTCTAGAAGTAACAAATTGAAAAATATATAAATTCAATTTTTAGGTTGTAATAAACCCTTCCTACATTGGCTTTTGCCTTGTAGGGGGGTTTACTTATATATTATTTTAAAGCACCTTTAAGTTCTGAAAGGTTTTTAATTTCAGCTGGTTTACCTTCAAGGGTGGTTCCTGCTGAGTCATAATTTTGCACTGTAATTGTACCGTCTGTTAAGAATACTAGATCCTTAGTTTTTTTGCTGTCAGCACTAATTGTTAAGGTGCTAGTAGTTTCTTGCCAGGTAGCTGTTTTTTTAGTAGAACCAGATGCAGTATCATTCAAATAAACTTTTACTTTTCCATCTTTTTCAATTTCTCTTGTAAGAGTAACAGTGCCTTCTGTTAGTTTTAATGTTGTTTTTCCACCTACAAGATTTCCTTCAAGCTTAATGCCATTTTTTAGAGTTTCTACTGCTTTTGTGGCATTGTCAGCATCTGTCATTTGTGAGTATTCAAGTATAGTTTCGTTTGATCTTGTTAATTTTTTTGAGTCTAATTTGTTAGCTTTGAGAGTTTCCTCTGTTATTGACCCATGTTTTACAGTAACTTTACTTGAAGCTTTTATTCCAGAGCTGTCAAATGTTTCTAAAGTTACTGTGTTTAGATCGTCAGAAACTGTTAATTTTACTTTACTCTTGTCAGCTTTTACGCCTTCAAGGCTTCCAGAACCCTTGTTTTTATCGGAAGTTCCTTTAAGCTCAACCTGATCAATTATTGTTCTTAAATCGTATTTACCGGAGCTATTTTTTTCTTTACTTACGAAAATTTCATTACCACTGAACAAAGACACTGTGTCTTCTGTCACCGCAGGAAGGGCTTGTTTAGCGTCTTTTGGCGCCTTGCTTGAGTCAATAAGTTCTTGATCATTGTACTTTTGAGAAGTATTTTTTGGCTCAGCACCTTTTTGTGCACATCCTATTAAAGCTAACGCTAAAGCAAATCCTGTTAAATATAGTCTCATAAATTCTCCTTATTTTAAAGCGTTTTTAAGTTCATCAAGTGTTTTAATTTCGACTGCTGTACCTTCCAAGTTGGTTCCTGCTGAGTCGTATTTTTGTACTGTAATTGTGTCTTGTTTTGTAAATACAAGGTCTTTGGTTTTTTTGCTGTTTACGATAATTGTTAAAGTTGAAGTTCCTGCATCCCATTTTCCAGTTTTTTTAGTAGCTTGAGCGCTGTCAGTGTCATTAAGCTCAGCTGTTACTTCTCCGGATTTTGAAATGTGCTTACTTAAAGTAACAGTTCCTTCTTTAACTGTCAGTGTTGCTTTTTCAGCAGTTAGAGTTCCTTCAAGAACATATTCTTTTAAAGTTTCTTTAGCTTTTCCGGATCCATCGTTTTTAATTTCTGTGTATTCAAGTCTGGTTCCGTTTGCTCTTACCATTGTTTTTTCAGATAATTCGCCTTTGTCATTGAACTTTTCTTCTGTTGATGACTTGTCTTTAGAAGTTGTTTTTTTTGACACGAATGTTTTGCCATCTTCTTTTAAAACTTCAAGTGTAGTTGTGCTGAGATCTTCAGAAACTGTTAATTTTACTTTGCTTTTGTCAGCTTTTACGCCTTCAAGTACCCCAGATCCATTGTTTTTCTCAGAAGTTCCTTTAAGCTCAAGATTGTCTACTGTTGCCATTAGACTGTACTTACCATCTTTGTCTTTTTCTTTACTTACAAGAACTTTCATTTCACCAGGTAAATCTACTGAAACGCTGTTTTTCTCGTCAAGGCTGCTAACATTTTGCTTACATGCTATTAAAGCTAATATTAGACCTATTCCCAATAAATATTTTTTCATAATATATTCTCCTTTTATATTAATATAACTTAATACAAATATAATTATAGTATAAGATTAATAAATAACAAATAGAAAATTGAAAAAAAATAAAATGATAATGACTTTAATTGAAATTTAGTTTTAATTAAGTTTAGTTTTAATTAAGTTTAGTTTTAATTGAGTTTGATTTTAATATAGGTTTTTATTTTTTAAAAAAGTCCCGCAACCGGGACTTTTAGGAAAAAGAAATTAAATGTTTTTAAGGTATATTTTTTGAGTATTTTTTGTAAATTTGCATTGCAATTGGTTTTATTTTGTCAATGTGATTTTTTAAAGCAGCAATGTTTGTTTTGATTGATTTTAGAGTTTGGGCTTTTTCTAATTTGCTTGTGTCAAAAAGCGTAAACTCAGGATAATTTTTATTATTTACTTTTTGTTTAGTCTTCACAAGAAATGTTTGTAAGTACATAAGATAGCTTGAAAGATGAGCTTCATATAAGCTTAAGGCCCTTAATGTTGACTCTTTTGGGGATGATGGCTCTTCTGGAAGGCTTGCTATTGTAGAGCATGAAAAGATTATAAAAATATTTAATAAAAACAAAAAAGGAAAATTTTTAATTTGCAATTTTATCTCCTTTATCTTCTTTTAAGTTTTGGGTTTTGTTGCTAGTATTTCTTGGATTTTCTGAGAACTCTTTTATTTCTTCTTGGAGTGCTTGGGTTTTGATTGCCATTAGCTCGTTTCTCTCTTCTCTTAAATGTTCAATAATACTTAAATCTCTCTCATCATTAATGCTTGATATAAGTTGAGTAATTTTATTGTTAACGTTTTCAATTTCATTTAATATTTTTAATGATTCTTCCTTTTCAAGGGTTGTGATTTTGTCTTTGTAGATGCTCATTATTAAATTGTAAAGATTAAGTCCTAAATATATTCCCTTTTCCACTTTGACTTCTGTTGGAGAATCGCTGCTTTTTAGAAAATCATATAAATTATTTAAAGCCTCAATTCCAGAGTTGATATTCATTTTACTATTCATTTTTTTCCCTTTTTATTTGTATTTTTTAAAAATTTTTTAATAAGAAAATTTAAATTTTCTCTAAACGGTGGCTTTATTGCGAAAATCATTGGCAATATTGCAAGCACAATAAATCCTCCTAATATAATTAGTTTTGTATTGTCAATTGTTGACAAAAAAATAAGTATTGTATCCATAAATATCTCCTTTTATTTATTTTTATACTTTGTTTAAAATTGGCATTTCTTCTCCCATGCTTAGTTTGCCCGATCCAACGTAGTACCAGCCATTGTAGATTGGCGTTTTAAGTGTGGGCATGTTTTGGGAAGAAAATGAAGCTATTAGAATTTTTGCAGAGCTTTTTTCAAATTGAAGGTAAAATTGTTTATTGTCATCTTCTGTTGAGCTTGAATGTCTGATTTCTGCATCTATTTGTAAGTAAATATAACTATCTTTGTATGATTCGCTTATTACAATTGATGTACTGCTTCTGTTTTTAAGCACAACGGTTGTAGCTTTGTTCTTGTATTGGAATTCTATTATTGTAGCATCGTCAATTATTGTGTGTAGCCCCCCAAAGTCGCGGGGTTTTCCTTGCCACCAAATGGGAATGTCTACAATTTGTGGAATTTCATTTTGATAACAGCTTACAAGCTGTTCATTTTTTGTATCAAGAGTTTGTTTGGGGATTGATTTAAAAGAGTTTCTAAATTTGTCTGTAAAATCTTTTATTTGCACGTAATTTGTTAGGTCGCTTTTGAGTTTGTTTATTTCTTCTTTTTCTGCAAGAATTTCTTTTAAACTTTCAATAAAGATTTCAAATTGAATAAGTTCAATGTCTTTTGTGTCTGAGTTGTAAATTGAAATTTTGTTTGAAGATGGTTTTGTGTTTGTGTGTTTTAAGCTTTCAATAAATGTAGATTTGATTTTTCTAAAAACAGTATCAAAATCTATGTTTTCGGGCATGTTCTCAGGCGGTGCGCTTAGCTCTAAAAGCTTTGAAATTACTTTAATGTAAATATTTTTTATATATTCTTTGTTTTTTAAAAGCTCCTTGCTAATTACGGCATTTATTGCTTTTTTAAAGCACCCAAATTCGTTGTTATAAAATGTATCGTTTTGTATTTGTTCTAGGAGGTGTTTGTATGTGATTGCACAAGTATCTTCTACTATGTCATCAATAGGGATAAGATCGCTTTGATTAACTTTTGTTTTTCTGTTTAAGTCTTTTATTTGTACGCTTTCTTGTGGTTCGTTGGTATTCATAAATTCTCCTTTTAAATTTCTTAGGTTTTTAATTCTGCAATTTTTTAATTTTTGCAATTTTTAAATTACTATTTACACGCTATTTAAGCAGTAGATCAAAAAAAATGATCTGCTGTGCTAAAGTTTTTTGTTCTTGTGCTTTTTATTTCTATTTGTTTTTTGTCTATTATTTTAACTATCCTTCCTGTAGGAACTAATATTTTAATAAATTCATATACTGAGCTTTTGTAATCTTTGGGCATGTAGTTAGAAGTTAGAGTTTTTTTAAATCCCGCGTGTTTTGCGGTTATTTTTTTTAGCTTGTTTTGATTTTTTGCTGCAATATTAAATTCAATAGGGGATTTAATGTTTCCCAGCAATTTTATTATTATTTCTCCTGGAGCGTTTTCGTTTGAGCCGACTTCTACATTTGCGTGTAAAAAAGCTTTAAAGAGTACAATAAAGCTCTCGTCAGTGCCAATAGACTTTATTGCAAAAATAATGGCATCTAAAAAGTTGACAAGATTTTTATCCAGCTCTTTTTTAAAGTGAAATGCATTAAATATTGAAAGCATTAACAGTGCAATGTATTTGGAGTTAATGCTCTTTTTAACGTTAATTGTGTTGAAGTTTGCAAGCAGTTCTTTCAGTTCTCTTAATATCTCTTTTTTGTAATCAAGTTCATTGCAAATGAATTTTTCAATTTGGGTATTTTCTAAAAATTTTGGTATTTCTTTATTCATTTTTATTCTCTGTTAATAAGTAATCTTTTGTTTGTATCAAAAATAATAATTTCATCCTCTTTGGCGTTTTCGTCTTTGTTGAATGTAAAATCATTGTCATTAAGTTGTGTGATTTTTTTTGTATCATCACTTTTAATGCAAATTCCGATTTTCAGTTCTTTTATTCCCCGGATAATGCTAACTGGCGCAAGAAAGTCTTGATATCTAAGAGATGTCCCCATTTCAATGTATTTGTCGGTTAATATTTTGTTATAAATGTCTCTAATTTGGGCATCTATTTCTTTGTAGATTGCGTCTTTTGCTTCTGTTTTGTAGATCGCTTTAAGATATGCATATTTCTTCTTGCCTAAGCTGAATTTGTATGTTTTTTTTTGGTTGTGTTTGTTTAAAAACTCAATCTCAATCTCGCCTTTAAAAACTGTTCCGCTTGGTGCTGTATAGTAGATTGCTTGCCAAATATTTTCTTTAGTTTCAATTTTAATTTGCTTTTTTTCTTGGTCTTTAAAGCAATCGTCTTGTAGTATTAAGTAGAGATTAATTGTTCCAGGCCCACTTAAAATATTTATGTGTTTAACCCCCTCAACATTTAGCAGAGCCCTTCTTATTGCTTCATAAGTTGAGCTTTTAGGTGTGCTTAGGTCTTCTTTGAGTGCATTAAAATAGCTTCCATTTTCTTTAATTTTGGAAAAAAGCTCTTTTAAGACTTCTGATATTTGTTTGTCAATGCTTGAGCTTGGAAAGTTTATTATGTCGTAAATTGAATTGTCTTTAATGTTTATTCCGTATTTTGTTCTAAGCATATGTTTTTTTTCGTTTTGAATTTCTTCTATTGTTTTTTCCAATATTCCTAAGTTTTTATCAAAAATTATACTCATATTTTAAAATCCATTTTTAAAGTGTCTTTTCCTAAAAAGAAAAAATTTATTGTTATTGTTTTGTTTTTAATGCTTGTCCTTACGTTAATAAGGTCTATTTTGAGTTCTTTTGAAAGGTTTAAAAAAAAATTTTTAATAGATTCTAGTTTGTTAGCTTTGCAAAGTTTAACGTAAAAGCTGTAGTCAAGCCCATAATTGGGATTTTCTTTTAAACTGCCTTTTGGAGTCTTAAGATAAAAAAATAAACGCTGTTTTTGTTCTTCAACGTTTTCTATTAACTTAAGATCGTTATTAAATACTATATTAAATTTTTCGTCAATTTTAATTTCCATTTTTAACTACCAAAGTCATTCTAGCATATTTTATTTGATATTTCTATAAACTTTTACAAAATGTTTATTATTTTAAATGTTGAGATATATTATAATTTATATTTTTTTTAAAAAAGTTTATTTAATTTTTAAATTTAAATATTTGCGTAATCGCAGTGTGGGAGACTGTATGAAAAATATTTTATTATTTGTTATTTTATTGTTCTTTTCTTGTAAAGAATTTAATTATTCTGATCTTAGGAGAAGATCCTCAAAGCTTTTAAATACTTCTGATAGCACGGCAAATAAAGAGCTTAAAATGTCTTTTGTAGACTCTTTAAATGATGACCAAAAAGAAGCTTTGTTTTTTCTTGAGCAGGTGGTTCTTGATAGTAGGCCAGATAAGTTTAATCAAATTTTTAATTTAAATGAAGAGAAAATAAAAGAAATGCTTGCTACTGTTGTTAAGTGTTTGCAGGCCAAAAGAAAGGCCAAAATGAACCTTGAAAGCTCAAATGATCCAAATGTTGCTAATGCCAAGCAGCAGTTGTTACAGGTTGAAAAAACCTACATAGACAATGTGCGACAATCTTTTATGACTACTAAAAACATTGAAGAGGCTTGCAATCTTGTTAAAAACTATGATCCATCCGCTTCGTTTTAGCTTTTTTACTTTAATCAACTCTTAGATTAACTCTTACTGCAAGAGTTAATCTTTCTGTTTATGTTTATTTTGTTGTAGATATGTCTAAATTTGAAAATTTAAATTTCTATGATTTGGGTTGATATTAATGATTTTAATTTATCTGTGTAATTTATAAATTATTAAATAATCTAGATTATTAATACTTATTTGCTTTAAAGGGTAGTAATTGGATTAATTTGGGCTTTAAACTTTATTTAAGTTGTTTTAAATAGGTTTTTTATTTTAAAAAACAAATTCTTAAAACAACAACAAGCCTAATTCTTTTTGTAATAAGAAATAATGTAATTTATACATTTAGTGTATGTAAAGTGAGCTATATTTTTATTTAAACCAATAATTAAATAGAGGAAATTTAATTTATGAATAAAATAGGAATTGCAGTTATTATTAGCTTTCTGGTTTTTGTTAATTGTAAGGGCAAATCTTTAGAAGAAGATTTAAAAAGTACCACTTATGAAAATAAGCAAAATTTAATAGGCAATGAAAAAAAATCTTTAGATTCTGGAAACAATAGGCTTAAAGATTTTAGTTTAAGCAATTTGAAAAATAAAAAGAATGATCAAGCATTAAGCAAATCTAAAGGCTTTAAAAAGGATTTGCAAACTTTAAGAAATTCTGAAAATTTAATGCCCAACACCTCGGAGCAGTCGAGCAATGATTTTGACGGTTTAGATAATTCTAAATCTTTGCAAAAAACTTCTTCAAAGCACAATATTGGCAAATCAAGATATGGTAAAGCTTTGCTGAAAAATGATCATGATGAGATTTGGATTCCCCATTTAAGTTCGGAAGAGGTCAAAAATTTTGAGTTTTTCAAGAAATCTTTGCAAAATGATGAGAATAGATATGCTCTTGGTGGATGGCTTTTAAACAATGATGAAGTGCTGGCAAAATATAGATACAGCGAAAAAGATGTTAATCAGTTTTTGATTGATATAGGGAAAAAGCGTTGGGAAGATTTGTCTTCTAAAATGAGCACCTTGGTGCGATTGATTGAAAATTATTCTGATAAGAGCGATAGGGAAGATGAAATGTCTCTTTTAGATATGAATTTGTGTCAACAGTTTTATCTAACCAAGATTAATGCCGGCGGTTCGGGCACAGACATTCTTGTTGCTCTTGAAAAAACAATCGATCAACAAATTGGCAGTGTTAGCAAAGAACTTCTTGAATTAAAAAATTTTTCTCTTACTACAAAGTCAGAGCTTGATTGGCATTTAAATTGGAAACGCAATTTAACAGACGAAGAAGAAGAAATTTTGCAATGTTGCAGGGTTTTGCTAGACGGAGAATTAGATTTTGAAAATGTTGACGATTTGTTTAAAAGGCTTGGAAAGGAATATTCTAGATTGATATTAAGAAAGCTAGAAGAAATAACATTAAATTACGATGTTAATAGGTTTTTAAAAGAAATGGAAAAATCACGTAAATCTTTCAAACAAGCATTAGGCTCTGTTGGCAATAAAAGCAAAAGAGTTTTGATTTTTAAAGTTAGAAGCTCTCTTTTAGAAATTTTTAAACTTTATTACAACAATATTGGCAAGAATAAAAAACTTTATGATTATATAAATCGAATGTTAAACAGCTTGATAAAAGAGATTAGCCGGCGTTAAATTTTTAATTTTGATTTTTTTGTTAATTGATCTACATTTTCTTCTAATACTCTAATTTAAAAACTTTAAATATTAGATAAAAATTTAAAGGGGGAGCGTTTTGAAAAGAGTCATTATATCTTTTGTAGTTTTAATTCTAGGGTGTAATTTAGATGATAATTCAAAAATAGAGAGAAAGAGTAGTAGTAGGTTTATTGGAGAAAGTGGAGTAAATAGGCTGGATCAAGAAAAAAGAGCTTTTGGATCGATGAATTTTGGGGGTTTTTCTGAAGATTCTGATGTAGTTTATAATTTCCAAAATTATGATACTTTAAAAGCTCTTGAGAATAAAAATAAATTTATCGATTACTCTAAAATAGAGTTTTTAGAAGGAGTAAAATCAATAAATGTTTTTATTTGGCCGGTTCACATTCGTTGGATAAAAATTAAAGCTAGAGATTTGTTTGGGGAGCGCGGAGATTTTATTAAAGAACTTAGTGGCATTAAATATTCTTACCTTCTTTCTCCTGTTGATGGAGGATATCTTTCTTATGCCATGCCTTTAATAATTTTTGAAACTACTAGAGAGAGTGATCCGCTTTATTCTATTTCTGGGTTTAAGCTAATAAGCAAGGGAAGTGATATAAACTTTAATGAAAATAAAGGCGGATTTTTTGGGGGACTTCCAATGTCTGAAAAATCAGTTGAATCTGGGCTTGTAACCGCATATCCTTTTGGTTCTAGCGATGCCAAAAAAGTGGTTGAGGCTTTTGTTTCTCTTTATAATAATGGAACTTGGAGCGATATGATTGCCGAGATTACCATTAAGTCCAAACAACATCCAAAAAATGAAAAAGTTTACAGAATTTCACTTGATTCTCAGCTTTTTAATGTTACTATGAAAAAAATAATTGAAAAATATCCTAATATAAAAAGTGCAAGTTTTGCATTTAATTCTTTGATTAACTAAAAAGTTATTTTAAAAGCTAGCAGTTTTAAACCACTAGCTTTTTTAAATTAATTATAAATTTTAGCCTTGGTTTGGCTATATAGTATCTTTAAGAGTGTTAAGTATGGTTTTGGAATCTGCTTGATTAAAAATCCCATCAAATCCACTAGCAAGTATGCTTTTATAAGTATTTAACTCTTCAGAATCTTTTTCTTTCATATCTTTATTTTCTTTGATTTTTGCAAGCAGTTCTTTTATTTCATCTTCTTTGAGATCTGATAGAAATTTTTGCACAAACTCTTCTATTTTGCTTTCATCTCCACCAGTATTTTTAAAATGTAAGCCAATATTTGGGTCTACTAGTTTTTCTTTTAATAAGTTTGTTAAAAATGTTAGTGTTTCTTTTTCAGTGTTGTTTAAATTTAATCTACTTATTAATTTTTCCAAAGGTGTTGCTTTGCTAAATTCAATCCTATCCTCATCAACTAGATTTGAGCTGGATTGTGATTTTTCATCTAGATTGTTGGCTGGCTCGGTATCATTACTTTTGTTTTTACAATTAAGCATAAATGCCAATATTATAAATACAATAATTGTTTTTTTCAAAATAGTCTCCTTAAAAAGTATTTTAATTATTAATAATTAGTAATTATAGCATGTTAATAGTATGTTTAGAACATTTTAATTAATAATTGTTATTATTAGTTATTAAAAATATTATAATAATTTATTATTAAAAATAATTTATTAATTAGGTTGAATATTGCGAGATTAAGATTGCAAGAGCTTTTGTATTTTAAAGGGGAATGGAGGCATTTTAAGTACAATTGATAAGCCAACAGAGAGAGTATTAACGGAAATACTTTCTTTGTTGGCAAATTTATTTTTAATTTTAAATTAAATCGTAAAAATTGTTATCCAATATTTATTTAATAATTTTTTTTAAACAATAATTGGAATCCGTTTATTCCAAGGCCAAAATGGGGCTCAAACCCTGCAAGCTCAGCGCTGAGTCTTTTTTTGAGATTTTCGTTGTGCCTATTCGCAAATGTGAATGGGATAATAAGTGAAGCTGTGTAGGATGTTAAAACCATGCTTGCTCCTACTCCTATTAGTATGTATCCGGTTAATTGTGCTTCACGATGGTTAAGAATCATTCCAGTTCCCCAAAGTATTGCTCCTAATAAATTAAATCCAAGCACTGAGCCTCCGCCAATATAATCTCCTTGGACAAATGATCCTATTCCAAAAGGCAAAAATAAATTTAAAAGGAAAGGTCCGATTGGATTTTTTTTCTCTTTATCGTATTTATTAAAACTTTCAATGCCTTTTTCAATTCTGCTTTGTGTATCTTTTGTGGCAAAGATTTGTATTGTCAGCCCAAAAATTAATATTAATATGAAAATTTTTTTCATGTTTTTATTATCTCCTAATAGTAAGCGTTGACAAGTAAAATATTAGCGCATTTTATAATAAATTAATATCAGCTTGTTTGTTTAGTAATAGATTTTTTAAAAATTTTTAAGCTTAAGAAGATAAATATAAAGTAAAAGAAGATTTTTAAAAAGCTCAATTTAGATGTAAAAAGCAAGTTTTAAAAATGTAAACCATTAATTAAAAATTATTTTGCGAGAATAATACTATCTACCAGTTATCCACGTTATTTGGGATTTTTTGACCAAGAAGGTAAAGATAAAAGAGTAAATCTTCTAGCTTTAATAAAACTGAAAGAAAGGTGGTGTGATTTTAGGTTCAATGGGCTTTAGGCTGTTTTAAAACTTTGAGTTTTATTGTATTTATTTTTTGTTGTGAGCTTGGATTATTATTTTTATACTTTAATTTTCTAATTCGTTTTTATGTTTATGTAATTTTTAATTACTAATTCAAATTAATGTTTACAATTATATTTTTAATAAAAGTTTTTAATAGATATATTCGTATTAAAAAGCAAAATTGTATTTATTATTGATACGCACTGTCATATTTTACATATCAAGATTACAAAACAATATTTATTA
>NZ_CP179457.1:0-57984 GCF_032595855.2 Borreliella carolinensis | reverse complement strand
TAATTAGTTTTTTTTAGTATAAAGCTGTATAGCCGATATTTGCCCCTATTTAATTATTATATCTTATCTAATATTAAACTTGAAATTTTTTCTTTTTAGGAACAAATACCACTCTATAAATTGAAAGGGATAATATATGAACTCATTATCAATAATATTCTTGTATTCTAAAATCATATATAAAGGACAGTTTTTTATATCATAAGTGCAAAAAATAAAGTCAAAAATTAATAAAAAGGAGATTACTCTATTCTAGAGTATCCAAAAATTAATGAAATTTTTCTACACAAAAATTTATCCAAAAACTGACCCTTTACCGCAACATACAAAACGTGAATCTTGTATATTGCTAATAATAGATAATATTATTACAACAATCCTAAATTTACAAATACAGAATATGTTAATAGCCCCATACTTTATAAAATTTTGATAGATAAAAATATAAGAAAATCTACAAATATATGAACTGCTATTTCTAAATCAAAGATTATAGAAATAGCTTCTTGTTTCATACCATGATAACTTTTTAGGCTCTAAAAGGAGAACGGTCATCCACTAGAGCATGGTCCACAAGCTTTACTTCAGGCAGTTCCTGCCTTAGTTTTTATTTCTTTATAATAATAAGCTTTAAGATTCAGAGCAGCATTTATATCTCTATCATGCAAAGTGTTACAACTACTACAAGTCCACCTAGTATCACTTAATCTTAGAGTCGTATTTTTAATGTGACAACTACTGCATAGTTTACTTGATGGAAAATATCTATCCACTTTATACAAAGCAGATCCATACCACTCTGATTTGTATGATAATTGTCTTACAAACTCAGATCATCCTAAATCATTAATACTTTTTCCAAACATTCCTTTTTGCATGCCTTTAATTGATAAATTTTCTATTACTATGTTTTTATAATTGGATACAAAGTAATAAGATAATTTATGCAAAAAGTCTTTTCTTTGATTTGAAATTTTCTTATGCAGCTTGGCAACTCTTAATCTAGATTTAGCCCTATTAATAGAACCTTTTTGCTTTTTTGATAGTTTTCTTTGATATTTTTAAAGTTTATTTTCATTTTTTAATAAATATTTAGGATGATTGATTTTCTAACCTTCACTACTTACTAAAAAATGTCTCATACTCATATCAATACCAACTATTTCTTTTTTATCGCCTTTAGCTTCATTTATATTTTTAGTATCTAAGCACTCAAATATTATTGAAATATAATATTTATCATCAATATCTTTTTCTACTACTACATTTTTAATAAGCTCATTATCTTTAATGTACCTATTGTAAACACAACTTTACAAACCCTATTTTAGGTAGTTTTATATAACCATTTTCTATTCTTATTTAGTTTTTTTGATTATTAGTTCTATAAGTTTGCCTATTTTTCTTACTTTTATATTTAGAAAATCCTTGCATTCTATTTCCTTTTTTAATTTCTCTAAAAAAATTACTATACGCAAAATTTAAGTCGATCCACGCGCTACAAAGAGCCAAACTATCAACTTCCTTTAAGAATGGAAATTCATCTTTATATTTACTTGGATTAACACTAAGACTTTTCTTATTTTTTTCATAATAATCTTTCTTATCACTTAACATTTTGTTATACAAAAATCTTACACATCCAAATACTTTTGAAAAATATTTTTTTTGATTGGTGTTGGGATATATTCTGCACTTATAAGCTTTATTAGCACGCATTATTTTTTTTAATTATAATATTTTATTAAAAGATTAGAGGGTAAGAAGAAAAATTCTAATGCATCACGGTTATCTAGACAAGCTTTAATTAATGCAGAGAATGCTTTAAAAAATTTAGAATCTTATTCTTCCAAAAAAGTTTATGCAATAGTTACAATGAAAGAGTTACAAGAATTTATTTAACATTCAAAAACTATTTTAGCAAACATTAATGGATAATATAGTCTAAGAACTAAAATAAAAAGTTTAGTATTTCATGTATTTAAGGATATTGCCCTAAAATGCTAATTTAAATATTAAACACTTAGGTTCAGAGTTTCTAAGGAATCAACCAAACCTTCAGGTACAAGCTGGTTCTTTAGAATCTGTTAATACAAAGAGAATTCAATGATTTTAAATTCTCCATATTATCTTAATCAAAAAGAACTATGGATAAATAAAGAAAATTTAGCTCCAACACTGATGAAGAAAAAAAGCAAAAAAAGCAATTGGTGAGGGAAATCTCAAACTTGCTCAATTATTTGATGACTAACATGAACTTAACAATGAGTATGAGCAATTAGAATCTATTTTTTATTATGTTTATAAAGCAATTATGCTCGAAAGTGAACACTATTTCTATAATCTTTGATATAGAAATAGTATTCACTTAAAGGATTGAGATTTTCAATACTTGTGCCATTTTTTTTGTTGAATATAGAAAGAATCAATGCAAAAGAAGATAATTTGGCTTTCATAAAAACAACAACCATGATACATATTGAATTTTTAAATCTATAAACATTATTTTCTTAAATTTCTAAAAGTTTTTTAGGCTCTGTATTTAAAAAATCACTTCACTAAGAATAACCTTTTCACCATTTAATAATAATGTTTTCTTACTAAAAAAATTCATAAATCTCTTTAAAATGCTTAATTAATCTTATTTGTTTTTAAATAATTCTCATATCCTTTTATTAAAAATAAAATATATTCTTCTCCCTTTTTATTTTTTAGCACCTCAAAGTCATTAAGCAAAACCTCAAAATCTTCTTTGGTTAGTGAATAAAGACTGGCTACAATAAAGTTATTTTCATTTTCTTTCTTTTTGAAAAATTCATCTTCCACATTTAGATTTAGTATTTTATTAACTTTTTCTTCACTAAGCTCGAAATGTTCTAAATGAAGCAAATATTTAAAGTTTTCAGGATCATTTTTGGCTATTAGCAAGGAAGTATTTTTTATAAGATTTAAATATAAAGAATTACTTAAAATTTCTTTTTCTTCGGGTTGGGGTATAGGACATTGATATAAACACGATTTTAGCACATTTAAGTCAACAAATCTTCTAATCATAAAGTCAAATACAAATGAATTAAAAATAGATATAACAAATAATTTTTTATAAAGTGATATTAATGTTTTCTCATAATTTATATATATTGAATTTACGCAATAACAATTTTTAGGAGAAAGTGTGCTAATCATCGTTCTTTCATTTGTGTTACTCGCAATTGCCCTATAGAATACTCTTTCGGTTTGAAATTGGCTATCTCTGGTTAATACTTTTTCCAAGTCTTTTTTATCTATCCAAAGCAATTTAGAACTTTCTTTTGCATCTTTACCTTCAAAAAATCTTGAATTAAACTGATGAATATTGGCCCCAGAATAAAGAAATACAAAATCCTTATTATCATATTCTTTATACAATGCTTTATAATTTGTTAAATTTAGTCCTTGTTTGAAATCAATATACTCTTGACTAAGAACACTGAATTTACGAAACATTTTGTTAATTAAGCTAAATTCTTCATTGTCTTTAAATTCTATAATTGATTCTTGAATAGGAGATAGTTTTTTAATTTGGTTTATATTTAATTCAATCCCTTGATAAGGATCATCTTTGCTATCTTTTAAATCACCAGTTATTTCTTTAATAATATTATCATCACGTTGAATCATAAATTTTGCTTTAAAACTTGATGTGGGAGTTTTAGTATTACTAAGTTGAAATATTGCAAATTTAAAGCTTGAATGCACATCTTTAAATCTTTTTTTATTTTCAAATTGATAAATATAATTAAGTTTATAATTAGCAAATATATGTTTTCTTAATGAACTAGAACTAGACTCACCCCAAAGGCTTGAAGGAACCAAATAAGTTAAATTGCCCTTTTCTTTTATTAGCTTTAAATTAAATGCTAAAAAATATCTAAAAATATTCGGATCACCACCACTAGTAAAATCTTTAAAATCAAATTTATAAATATTGTTAATAGCACTTATACTGTTTTTTTCTTCATTGTATTCAATGCTCAAAGGATGATTATCTTTAATAAGTATTTCTTGCTTTATTTTATTTTGTTCTTTTATGCTTAGTTTTCTGTAACTAGGAATATGTTTTGAGAAAAACTCTGATTCATTATACTTAGTTTTCTCCCATGGGGGATTCCCAATTACAATATCAAATCCTTCCTGAATATCTGGAAACTCAATTCCATAGTGGAAAAATTTATAGTGGCCACTTAATTTTCTAATTTTCTTCATTCTTTCTTTATCTTCACTAGAGGTTTTATTGCCCAAAATATTTTCAATTAAACTGATTACATCTACAATATTGCCAAATTCAATATTTAAAGATTTGTCAAAAGATAATGAATAAAGTTTAATTAAAGAAAATATTATTCTTAAATTATCTATATATTCACTTTCCTCATATTCTTTGTATATCTTTTTAGATTTTTCTATATCTTCTTTAGTAGTATCGTTAATGCCTTTAATTTTTTGATAAATATTTTCTAAAATAGTTGTAATTTCTTTAATCCTTTTCTTAAATAAAGAAAATCCACACTCAAATTTCTTTTTTGTAATATCAAAAAATTCATCTTTGGTATATCCTAAGAGAGCATTTCCTACTTTTATGTGATGTTCAATAAAGCTTAGTGGTGTTCCAAAAATAAATGTATTAATCCACAAACTTAGCATAGTAATTTCAACCGAAATAGTATTAATATCAACACCATAAATGCATCTCTTTAGTAACATCCTTTTAAGTACTAACTCTTTACTTATACTATCCTGAACATCATACTCTTCACTTTCTTTTAAAATAGATCTATATTCTTTATCAAGCTCTTTTTTTACATCTTCAAATTTATCTAACTCATACCATACTTTTTCTGTTAAGTAATCTAGACAAGAAATCAAAAAATGCCCTGATCCACAAGAATTGTCAATGATTTTAATATCTAAAGGAGATTTAGTTTTAAGCTGTTCTTCTATTGAAGATATAACCATAAAATCAGTTAGGTCATCGGGGGTATAATATGCTCCACTTTTTTTCCTATCAAGTGATCTAGATGTAAGATAAATATTGCCTTTATAGTAAGTAGCAACTTTGTTTACTTTCTTGTTTTCAAGCTCTTCTTCGGTACGAATGAGATAAACTCCATCTTCAATAATACGATGAACAGTAGTATCTGCAATTCTTAGGTCATATTCAAGCAAAGTCTCGTATAATTCTCCAAACTTTTGGGATCTAACTTTGAATACTCTACAAATTTTTCATCTTTAATATTTTTTTCTTCAAAAAAGAGTATTTTAACTAATATCTCTTCAAGCTCACTAACACTGAGCAAACTTTCATTATTTAAATATTTAACCTTATCTTCTGCAAATAATCCTCCATTAAAAATGGGGAACTTTATTGCATCACTTCCCTTATCAAGTAAATTAAAAATTGTTATTATTTTTTTATATCCTAATTTTTTTTTTGTATTTTCATCATAAAAAAAATATCTAAAAGATATAGAAGATCTGTATAGCTTGTTTTCTTCTAAAATTTTCTTAAATATGTCGTTGTCTTCAATATATGCAATAAAAAATATTCTTAAAATAAAAATAATTGCCTCTTCAAGTATACTATCCAAAATATAACGAGTAATTTCTTTGTCTGATACTTTAAATTCTTTGTCATATATATTTTTTGCAATTTTAAATACTATAGAGTCATCAGGCCTCTCATAAAGTATCTCTCTAAGAGTTTTTTGAATCATCTCTTTTTCTTTGGATATTTGTTCTTTTTCAACTGTTATTACATTGCTTGTTTTTAGGTATCTTTCTTTCCTTATAAGATAGCTAAATAAAATAAACCATTCTTGCTCTTTGTATTCTTCTTTGTCTTCAATTTTAGAAAAATCAAATTCAATATACCTTTTTTCTCCATAAAGTACTTTAGATTTATCATATAATCTCCATACCTTTCCATTTGAAAGTATTCCATAATGTTTTTGATATTGATTTAGATATCTGTATAGCTGACCTTCTACTTCTCTTACTTTATCTTTAGCATCAAAACTAAATGTTGGACGCTTAACTTCTGCTATAAGCAAGATATCTTCGGTTGGAATAGACTCATTATTTTTTTTAGCTTTTTCTAATTTTTTATTAAAATCTACTTTGTCTTTATCATTTTCAAAAAGTAGTATATCTACTCTGGATTTCACTCCTTCTATTTGCCCACCTTTTTGTTGTTCTACTGAATAATTTAATTTCTCAAATATAGATTTTAGTAAAGACTCTATATTTGCTTCTGTTGAATTGTCATCTATTGAAAAAAGTTTATTTTTTATAAAAATAAAAAAATCTTTTTGCTTATTGATATTTTCTTTTTTTATAAAGCCTTTTGACAGTTCTTTATAAAGAGATACATTTGGATCATTTGTTTTTATAATGTAATCGGCTTTCATTGTTTATATTTACAACCATTATGTTATTTATAAATCCTTTTTAGCCCTTCTTAATACTCAGAATGTACTCTAAGATTAGTTTTTTTAAATTTAAAAAAACTAATCTTAGAGTAAGTCGGCCAAAACTTGTTTTAATATTTATTTGACTATAAATACTCTATCTTTAGAGTAAGCTTGTTCAAAATTATTTTTCACTTTTTCTCAATTAATTAGAGTTATTAATTTATTTTTCATAAGGCATCCTTAATTAAAGAGCATCTAAAAAACACTTTTTTAAAACCGAATTTTTCTTAAACATTCCCCAATTTGTGAAGCATAAACAAACAAATGTTTTTATCCTTTTCATTTTCAAAATTGAAATTATAGAGACTTTTGTTAATTTCTTCTTTAAGAACATCTCGGCCAGAATCATGCAAGCAACAAAGATTTGAAAAATTTTTAAAAGAACTTATCAGGTCAAAAACAACACAAATAATAACCCTGTTTTTATTCATAATAATCCTCTCTCAAAATTAAAAAATAAATCAAAGTCTTTGATTTTCAATTTTTTAGTAAGCAGTGAGGATGAAAAAACAAATCACCCCAAATATTTAACAAAAAATTAAAATAAACTTAATAAATATCAAATAAAATTATCAAAAAACAAAAAGGTTCTATTAATATTGCCAAATCTAGATTAAGAGTTTCTAAGCTATATAAGAAAAGACTTTTACAGAAATTATTTATTTGCTTTGTAGTAATTATAAAAATATGGTGACAGAGGGCTTATCAATTAAGGGGATTCAAAGTTAAGAACAACTAGTATTCAATGTCTAATTCCAAATTTAGATTTTAAAATAAAAAACCCTTTTCGGGGCATCTTTTCGACATTAAACTAGGCAAAACAAACTTAAGCCTATTTGAAATAATAGATTACCATTAATCAAGCATTAAAGTCAATAAACCTTGAAAATTTATTTATTCCTTTTCTTTTTAGAATTATCATATTTAATTATGATCTCCGATAAAAGATCTTTTTTATTTTTAAAAATCTCCTTTAAAATAAAATAAACCCTTTTAGTATCTTTTTTACAAAAATAATATAATTCATTATCTTTTATTAAAATTCTAATTGGGATATTTTCTTTGTTGCTTTTATTAATATCTTCTTGATTTATTTCTAATAAACCTTGTTTTTGTATGGCGTGATATATGCTATTAAACCCTGCTTCTTTAATTTTATCAATGGAAATAACACCTTCCAAAACCTTTTAATAAACTTTTAAATATGTATAGGCTTGCGTTTTTGCAATTATAAAAGATTTTATAAATTGTTCAAAGCTTTTAAAACCATCATATTTGTAAAGTTTTTTTTGTTTAATTTCATATAGAATTTTCATTCTTTGAATTTTATTATCAATATCATCTTTTAAATTAAGCTTTAATTAGTCTTTTAGGTTATTATAAATTATTAAATTTACATCTTGATTATTACTTAAATTTTGACTTTTGTCAATAAAATCTTCAAATCTGTCATTTAAAATGATCTCCTTTTTATTTTTCTTTTTATTTTCTTTTCCTACCATTTTGCACTCCTATTGCTTTAAAAGCAGATATTTCCATGTATTTAACATTAACTTGCATCTAAAAAATAAGTTTAGACTAATGACATGAGACAAAAATCACATAATAAATCTAACATCACTAATATATGAATAATTATTGACACAAAGTTTAACTTGTGTCAATAATTATTGACACATAAAATCGTTCGGTTCTGAACAATACAAGAAGATATTTCTAAATCAAAAATTATAGAAATAGTGGTTCAAGAAAATCTATTTTTTTAGATTGTTTTGATTTTTAACACCCTGGTTGTTATTTATTATTCTATTCTTAATTGAGCTTATCAAAAAGCTTCTTCCTAGTTATTGGACAATAATAAGACGCTTTTTGTCAAAAAATCAATCCTCCTCTTGATTTAAATATTCTTAAAATGGTTTTTGGTTTTAATTTTAAAAGAGGGTTGAAATTTATTATTTTATATACTATAATTCTTAACTGTAAATTAAATACACATTAAGCTGGGGGACAAAAAATGAAAGCCACTACACCTAATCATAGGTACCAAATTAATACTAATAAATTACTTTCAAAAGACTGTAAACTTAAAAAAATAATTTCAGTTATTATTTACTTAAATAAAGAATTTGAAAAAAAATATAATGAATCAATACATAGAATTCATTTTGACTCTAAAAAACTAAAAAATATTCGGGGCCATCATCAAGGAGACATACTTCGAGTACTAAACTCAAACATACATAAAGAAAATAAAAAAGAAACGACAATTAATACTCTAAGAATAGATTTGAGATTTTTAGTTAAGCTAAAGGCATTAGAAAAAAGAACACTAACATTTTCAAATAACTTTGGAGAATTTAAAGGAAAACTCTGTATATATAAGGTGTCATCTATTGCATATAAATTGATCGACACATATTTTAGCAACACCAAATCAGACTTAATTAAAAAAGTAAAGGAAGAAAAAGATACTTTAAGAGAAAATAAAGGGTATTTTAAATCTCAAAATATCACTGAAAATATCACTGTATATAATAAACAGTATATAAATAAATATAATAAAAATTCTATAAAAAACTCTTTTTTAAAAAAAATTAAATCCATAGTTTCTACTACAAAAAAGCCAATTAAAACGCTAAAAAATACTTTATTAAACTATAAAGACTTTGAAAATTATTTAAAATATGATTATGAGGTAAAAGATATTAAAGAGTTTTTCCTGTCCAAATTAAACTTTTATAAGCACAAAATCCATTTTATGAGAAAAATTGCACCCTATAAAACCGATTTTTACACCCTTGCAGGAGAATTTAAAGATATTTATACTACTAAATGGAAAGGAAATAAAATAAATAGCTTTTCAGGACATGCTGGTATAATAGCCAATAATATTTTATCTAAAATTTTTTCAAAGGGATTGAAATTTGAGTAGTTTGCTTGAAAAACTCAGAAATAAAAAAAATGACATAGAAAAAAGAATTATATTCAATAGAATTGAAGAAATAGATAGTAGAAAAATATACTGTACAAAAATATTTAAACATCTGGTTGGTTTTAAAATTACAAACAAAGGGGAAAGGCTAAGACTTACTTTCCAAGAATTTAATAACAATGAAGATTTTCTTTTCTTCAATTTATTCCCTTTAAGAGAAAATGATAAATTCTTAGAAATAAAATATAAGCATGATAAACTCGATAAACCCTTTTTTCTTAAAAAAGAAAACAATAAAACTTATGCAATAAAAAAACTATATTATATAGAATTTGTCTTTAAAAATGGCTCTGTTAAAGCCTATGTGCAATCTTTAAGAACACTTTTAAGAAAAAATAAAGAAACCACCGGGTATTATCAATTCAATTTATCACATTTGAAAAAAATGGAAAAAAAAGTATATGAATTTTATAATAAAAAACTAAAAGATGGGGGAGTTATAAATAAATGGATCAAAAAAAACCAATTATAATTACACTTGCAAGTTTAAAAGGAGGAGTGGGCAAAAGCTCACTTTCTATACTTTTTTCTTATGTTTTAAAAGAATTGGGGAAAAAAGTGTTACTGATTGATTTAGATCCACAAAATTCTTTAACTTCTTATTTTAATAAATATATTTCTAATATTAAAAAGCATAACATTTATGAATTTTTAAAAGGAAATGCTTATTTTGATAAATGTGAAAATAAAATTAATGAATTTATTTCTATAATTCCTTCTCATCCTGTTTTAGAAAAATTTAACACGGATGACATAGATTATAAAGAGATTATTTTAGAATTTAGATTAAATAAGAGCACTAAAAGTTTTGATTTTGATTATATTATAATAGATACTTCTCCTAGTCGGAATTTTCTTTTAAAGAATGCTTTAAATGTTACAGACCATATTATAATCCCAGTTCAAGTAGAAAGATGGTCAATAGAAAACTTTTCTATTTTAACAGAAACAATAAATAATATTCAGAATATTAAGAATAAAAAATATAATATTTCTATTATAGAAAACCAATTTATTAAAAATAGGAATACCTTAAAAGAGGTAGAGGAGGTTCTTTATGATAAATATGGCAAATATATAAAAGGTAAAATTCACTTTTCAAATAGTGTGAAAGTTTTTATAAATGACCTTTTAGAGCCTTCTTTGAAAGAAATTTATTATAGGGAAGCTGAAAACGCCTTAAAAGATATACTGTAATTAGAAGCGTATCAATTGTATTATTGAAAATAAAACTTTAAAATTAAGTGATACTATGTAGATTTATAGTGGCTTTAGCAAGTTACATTTCAATAAAATAAAGAAGCCCCTATTTTTAGGGGCTTCTTTATTTTATTGAAATGTAACTTGCTATTTTCAATTGTTAGGTTTTTCTTTCCCAAATATTTCTTCTTCTAATTCTTCGTCTTCTTCGTCTCCAAATTCTTCTCTATCTAACATCTCTTGCTCTTTTTCTGCCTCTAATTCTGCTTCTATTCTGCCATCAGGATCATCTACAAATTCTGCATCTCCACCGCCCGGCACCGGACTTCCCAAAAGTGGTTTTTTCTTGCTTTTTAGTAAATGTCTTTTAAGTTCAGATAATCGAATTATATATATCTTATTATCTTTAAATTCTAATAAAATATGATCTTTATGTTTTTTTATGGAATTTAATTTTTTATTATTATTGCCAATATTTATAACTTTTAAAGTTGTTTTAACGCCAAGAAGCATGGCTTTTTTAAAATCATATCTTCTTTTAGATTTCACTTTAAAAAGCTCTTGATTATTAATACAATCTTTAATTATAATTCTGCTATCTTCTTCTTTTATGCAAAGTGTAGTGTTGGTCCCTTTTTCAGTGTCTATATTTTCTTTATTGGTAGAATGTGAAACCGATTTGGCGGGTACTTTAAAATTGTATTTTTGGCGTGATCGAGAATCTTTTGAAAAAAGATCACATGAAAACAATAATAAACATAAACTTAAATTGATAATATATTTTTTCAATTTACAACTCCTTAATTTAATATTTACTTTATTTAAAAGCATATGTTAAATTTTTTATTAACTATTTTCTAATAATATTGATATTATAATTAATAAATATCTTTTTTAAAAATAAAATTTTTATAGAGGTAATAAAAAATATAATCTCATAAGAAAACTTTTATTTTGTTTTTAGCAAAATAAATTACAACTTCGACTCAAATGAATGAAAAATTAGTGTGACAATATTTCATTGTATTTAAAAATAAACCAATGAAAAATTACTTTTGTTTTTACTCTCCCTTTAATATTTTCCCGTGTGCCTTATTCTAAGGATAAAAGAAATTATTAAGGGAATCATTAAGATAGCAAAGAAGAAGTTAAAGAGCTTTTAGAAATTATAGAAAATAATGTTTGTAGATTCGCAAATGCAATATGCATCAAGGCAAACTTTTGCCTTGTGCTGTCTTGGTAAATACTAGCCAACGCAGTCTTTTTCTTTATATTTTTCAAAAATAGTAATTGTAACTCCGGGTTAAACATTGAATGTGTTTTCTTTTTTATATCCTTAATTTAACACAGTAACTTTAAAAAAATACAAACTCAATACCAGCAATGAATTCCATCAAAAGTTTTAAGAATTTTATTTTCTTAATAAATAGTATCAATTGTAATTTATTTAATACAGGCAATGGTTTGGAGCATATTAATACTTTTGATTATTGTTAAAAGTAGGCTTTCATATTCTTTAAGGATTCAATTAAAGAAACAGTATTCAAAAGATGTAGAGTTGAAAGTTATTTGAAGGGGTAGAGAAAGACAATGAAAATTCTGAACTACAAAATAAGCTTGATCAAAGGTGTAGTTGCGATTATGATAACAAGTAAACTGTAGGAAGTAAGTCGAATATACTAATATTAAGCAAAGTGTTCTTAAGTTGCACCTTGTCAGTAAGCTTATTTTATCTATTAGTTTTGCTTTTCTTAAATCACGCAACTTTTTATTTCTCTCTGTTAAATTGCATATATGATAGTAAAAACCAATATTTTTGTCAAAAAATTTACAAAAAGCTTGGCCTGCCAAAATGGTTACTTTCCTCTTTATATCCTAAAGACAATATCAAATGTGCAGATAGATATTTCATCAAGAGTATCATCTTGGGAGGCTTTTTATTGCCTTTATGGATATATAAATATTATTAAATACAGAGGAGCTATTATAATTTAATGATGTAAAGCTTTTTATAAATAAGTGGCATAATAAAAGTTGCTATTATGAGGGGTATATAGTTTCTCTTGAGTTTGAATGAAATTTGCTGAATTTAAAGGGCCATCATATCTTGTAAAATTATATTTCTTAAAAGTTGCTGTATTATCAATATAATTTTACGTATTGAGAAACGCATCAATATTTAAGCATGTGGTTTCCATAAATTTAATTAATAGTAACGTTTTGTGTTATTACAGGATATTATTTATGGTGCTTGTGCCTTCAAACAGTAATCAAAAACTACTTTTTACCTAAGGATTTAATGCATAAAATTTTTAAAATAAAAAACTGCAAGACACACAATTAATAATCCTTAATAGATAATAACAGATAAAAAACTTTTGAGCTCTTTCTATAATTTGTCATTTTATTTTTTAATCCTTTTTTGCCTTTTTATAATAATTTGAAGTTAATAATCTACAAAACAAAAAGAATCAACATCAAACAGTCCTTTATCATTTATCTTTAAATGGGGAATCACCGTTAAAGACATAAAAGACAAAGTCATTAGAGGATCATCAAGCCGAGAACCTAAAACATTTTTACAAAAATCATTTAATTTTATATATTGTGGGGCTATTTCTTCGGCTGAAAGCGTACTCATTAATCCAGAAATGGGAAGTTCCATTATTATGGTTTTTTCATTGTTTAGTGCACATAAACCCCCCTTGTTCTGGATGATTGTATTTGCCGCTTTACACAAGTATTCATCATTACTTCCAACAAGTATAATGTTGTGAGAATCATGAGCAACCGTACTTCCTATTGCGCCGTTTCTTATCCCAAAATTTTTTATAAATCCTATAGAAATTTTACTATTGTCTTTATATCGATTTATTATAGCTATTTTTAAAATATCTTCTTCAATATTAGATTGAAAATCTGGGGCCAATAAATTACTATCAATCATAGTTTTATGAGTAATAATTTGGTTGCTGATGCAGTTGATTACTGGGATCATCTTATTTTTAGTGGAAAATTTAAAATCCGAAATAGATTTTTTGCTACAATTAAAATTGTTTATAGGAATTTCATTTATTAATGGAATAAGTGAAATTCCATCACTAAAAACCAATTTACCATTAATGTAGGTTTTATCTATTTTGAATGTTTTGACATCTTTTGTAATTATAAAATCAGCAGGATCTCCTATTCTTAACAACCCCACGGGGATTTTATAGTGTAAAACCGGATTAATACATGCTATTTTCAAAACATCAAAAAAGTCATGCCCATGTTCTATTGCACGAGCTACTATTAAATTAATATGCCCATTTAGAATGTCATTTGGGTGCGCATCATCAAAACAAAACATTAAAGAATCACAATATTTTTTAGAACATTCACTAATCAAGGGATGCAAAGATTCAAAATTTTTAGCGGCACTTCCTTCTCTAATTATTATTTTCATGCCCAAAGATAATTTATATCTTGCATCTTCTATTGTTAAACATTCATGATCAGTACTAATACCCGAAGATGCATACTTTAAAGTTAAATTGGGGGACAAACCAGGAGCATGTCCATCAACAACCTTATTGCGCTTTAATGCAGAATTTATTTTATTTATAATTTCAACATCTTTGTTAATCACGCCTTTAAAATCCATTACTTCAGCCAAGTAGTAAATATCATCTAATTTCATCAATTCATCTATGTCTTTATCATTTAATACATATCCCGAAGTTTCAAATTCTTGTGACAACGCTGGCACACAAGAAGGAGCTCCAAAAAAAAATTTAAACTCGGTTTTTTTAGAATTATTTATCATAAAATTAATGCCATCAATACCATTAACATTGGCTATTTCATGAGGATCGCTTATTGTAGCCACAGTACCGTGTGCAACTACTAAATGAGCAAAGTTTGATGGAATAAGAAAAGAACTCTCTATATGTATATGCGCATCAATAAATCCTGGCAACACATATTCATCCAATGTCGCATTAATTTTTTCTATGCTCGCAATATGACCGTTTACAATCGCTATGCTAGCTGGATAAATTTCTTTATTAAAGATGTCAATATAATTAGCTTCAATTTTAAATAAATCCATTATTTATCCTCTTCTAAAAACTTTTTGTTCATAATATACTCTACCTTAAAATCTTTAAACTTAAATTATAGTGCAAAGTGCTAGTATATTTAATTGCAACTTTATTTAGAAAAAATAAAAATCGTCGATATTTGTTATATACGATAAAAATCGAAGATAATTTTTTGAATAAAATAAACGAAGAAATTTAAATAAAAAATAGCTAGCAATTCTAATTTTGATACCATCAAAGATTATATGGTAAAGTATCAAACAATTTTTAATTGATTTTTATAAAAAGGTTTTACATTAAATTTAAAATTAAATAACAATAATATTTCTAATCTCTTGTTCTAGATTTATAGGATTTTTATCCATGCTTAAAACAATATCTGAAAAAGCTTTATTTAAATAATCTCCCAATTTACTATTTTCAGACTTTATGGACCCTTTATTACTGCTATAATCATTTAATAATTGTTTAACAAGCTTTCTAAAGGTTGTTCTTAAAGTTAAAAAATTTTCAAGACAAATTTTAATCCTTTTGAGATTAGGAATATCTAATAACATTAGGTTACTTTTTTTATCAAGTAACAATTTCATTATTGCCTCAAATCTAAATTGGAATTCTATGCCCACATTTTGCATAATTTTATTAGCAATCTTCTTAATGCTATGTACATTTGAATTTAAAATTAATCCCAATTCTTTCAATTCGCTTTCATTGTAATCTAAAACCGCATACAAACATCTTCTAGCCTTTTTAGATTCTTCTACATCATCAGCAAGTGTTTTCTTTAGCACATACCAACTAACATTTTTAAATGGAATATTATATTGATTAGATGGCTCACTTTTGAATTTTTCAAAAGAATTATCTATGGCTTTATTATTAACTTCTACAAAATTATTTATCCAAGATAAAAGTTTATCCCTTTCTCCCCGCACATATTTTTTCCCAAGTTGTTTTTTATAATTATGATTTTTGCTAACCTTATTTTTATTTAAACCATCGTTTTGACATGAAATAAATAAAAAAATATTGATTAATAATATTAATTTTTTTTTCATAAATAAAGCCCTTAAAATGGTTTTACATAATATCTGCAAAGCCATAATACAAACTTAATAAGTATTAAATAGTAATCATTATAAAATAAAATATATTTTAAAAATGATTTTTTTGCAATATTTTGAAATGTCAAATAATTTTATATTTTTTATAAACACAAGATTATAAAAATAACTTCTTGCTTTAATATCATGATGACTTTTAATTGCTTCAATTAATTTAAATTATGCAGCTATCTTGGCTTTTATTTTTTATAAAACATTGTTTTTGACAAGGTCATAAAATCCTGATCTGCTAAAATGTATTAGGATTTATTAATATTAAGCAATATGTTAAAATGAATTTAAATACAGTAATTTTAATATATTATTTATTATTGATTTTAGGAGGCCAATCTATGTTTAGAGGAAAAGAAATATCTTTCTTGTTATTTTCGTTACTTTTGTTTATGTCATCAATTATAATTTCTCACGGAATAAAAAACATTGGCACCAAAAATGAAAATTATATTACGGTCAAGGGTCTTAGCGAAAGAGAAATTTTATCAACGTCTTCTAGTTGGGAGTTTAGATACAGCTTAACTGGTGACACTATCAATGATATTAATAAAGCAAATAATTTAAGCTTGTCGAAGATTAAAAGTTTTTTTTTAAAACATGGATTTAGCGAAGACCATATAAAAATGGGATTTATGGAATTTAATGAAGAGAATTACAAAGACTCTCTTTATAAGTATAGAGCATATATATCGTTAACTGTTCATACAAAAAATATTGAGAAAATGGAAGCAGCAGAAAAAAATATTGCTGAGCTTTATAATCAAGGTATATTAATTAGTAATAGTGGGGGACCAAGATATTACTTTGACAATATTAATGATATAAAGCCCGAAATGTTAGCAGATTCAATTAGAAATGCGAAATTAGCGGCTTTGGAATTTGCAAAACATTCAAGTTCAAAATTAGGAAAAATTAAAAACGCAAATCAAGGATATTTTGAATTTCTTCCAATTGATAGGAGTTTGGGCGCTCAAGAACGTTATCCAAAAAAAATATTAAGAATCGTTACAACTGTTTCTTATTATTTGGATTGATCTTTGATGGAGAAAAAAGATATATTGAATTTGATTTTTCTAAAATTGAAGAACAAGAATAGTTTATTTTATTTAGCTTTCTTATAAGAAAAGAAAGATACCTAAAAACAAGCAATGTAATAGCAGTTGAAAAAGAACAAATATCCAAAAGAAAAAGAGATGATTCAAAAAACTCTTAGAGAGATACTTTATAAGAGACTTGATGGCTCTATAGTATTTAAAATTGCAAAAAATATATATGATAAAGAATTTAAAGTATCAGACACAGAAATTGCTTGTCATATTTTGGCTAGCATACTTAAAGAGTCAATTCTTTTTATTTTAAGAATATTTTTTATTGCATATATTGAAGATAATGACATATTTAAGAAAATTTTAGAAGAAAACAAGCTATACAGATTTTCTATATCTTTTAGATATTTTTTTATGATAAAATACAAAAAAGAAATTAGGATATAAAAAAATAATAACAATTTTTAATTTACTTGATAAAGGAAGTGATGCAATAAAGTTCCCCATTTTTAATGGAGGATTATTTGCAGAAGATAAGGTTAAATATTTAAATAATGAAAGTTTATTCAGTATTAGTGAACTTGAAGAAATATTAGTTAAAATACTTTTTTTTGAAGAAAAAAATATTAAAGATTAAAAATTTGTAGAGTATTCAAGGCTAGATTCTAAAAGTTTTGGAGAATGATGCGAGACTTTGCTTGAATATGACCTGAGAATTACAGATACTACCGTTCATCATATTATTGAAGGCGGGGGGGGTATCTCATTCGCATAGAAGAAGAGCTTGAAAACAAACAAGTAAATAAGGTTGCTCATACTATAAAGGCAATATTTATTTTACATCTAGATTAATTGATAGAAAAAAAGTGGAGCATATTATACCCCCGATGATTTAACTGATTTTATGGTTGTCGATTTAGGGTAAAGATTAAACTTGGAATTTATATAACTATTGTTGATATATTCTCTAAACTCATTACTACTAGCAATTTTGGTTAAATGTTTTCTTGCAGGTAAATTGCTGCTCCCTTTTTCATGCATTCTAGCAATCCCTGCACGACCACCAAACCACCCAATTTCCAATTCCAGTTTAAATTCTAGCTTGTCCATATAAACTCCTTTAAAACTAATGTGAAGTATCCGATTGAAGAGTCAATACTAAATATTTCAAAGTAAACTAAATCTGCAATTGATATTCGGTCTTTAAGCTCAAAGTTAAGGTCTTGATATGTGTAAAGTTTGGAATACCCTTGAATATCAGACATATCCGAATCATAAAGCATTGCAAGTTCTTGTGGCCTTATGTCAATAATAACCCCCGCAAATTCAGTGTATTTATTTTTATCAAATACTCTCTGATAAGAAGAATCATTTTCAAGCTTTACAACATCACCTTTATAAAACTTTAAGGGTTGTGGGTCTTTAAATACGTTGATCATGCGGAAAGACATATCTGAAAGTCTTTTTCTAACACCATTCATTAGACAACCCCCACACAAGATGGCGTTGAAGTTTCTCTTTTTAGTTTTTCTAAAAATGCATCAAGTTGTGAACAAAAATTCTTGTTTGAGCCACAACCTCCTTCACCACCTTCTTCGCTTCCACCACTACTAGGATAATAATCAAGCTCAAGTTCATTGAATTTCTCTTTTTTGATCCTATCAAATTCAAATTCTCGAACAACTCCTTGTTTTCTTAATTGACAACCCATATGGTAGAAAGTAAGTAAAAATATTTGTTCATATGTCAGTGAACTTGCATCAATACCACGTGTTACTAGAATAGCTTGAAGTAAGGATAAATGAAATAGAAAATCTTGCCGGCTTAGTGCAAATTTGTCTATTCCTAATAACAACACCACTTCTGAATGAAGTTTTGTTACTAAAAGTTCTTCTTCTCCCTCAGCTTGTGCTTGTAAGTTTTCTTGTTCACTCATTTTCACTTACCTTATACTTTTAACTTTGCTTTATGTTGACTTGCAAAATAGTTTTTCTAGTAGCAAGTAACCCGCCTAAAACAAAATCAATGTATGAATGAGCTATATCAGTTGAGTCTTTATCAACTTGTTCATTTGGTGTAGGTAGCATATACTTGCTAGGTTTAAATTTAATAAGTTCTGAATTTAGTGGATAAATGAGTATTTTATGTTTTAGCAAGTTTGAAGTTTCAATGTAAACATCTTCTCTATTATTAATAGCCTTAATAGTTTGAATTAAAACATCTTCCCATTTTTCACAACTACTTGCTGCACCCTGTGCTGCTGCGTATGGTTTTACTAGTTTAAGTGACGTTGCTGGGTCAACTATTACCATCATCGGTGTGGAAAATTCGTCGCCCAGTTCCAACTTTAAAAGTCCAGCTTCAATTTTTTCAAAGATTTTATCCATTTTATCTTTATCACCACTTTGAACTTCTTCTTTTATCTGCTCGGGCATATTAAGTAGTCCATACATATTGGGAAGTAGGCGTTTTTGATTTTTCCCGTCTTTTTGAATCGAAACAGTCCCAGTTAGTACAAAGTGATTAATAAGTTTGATAATTTCACTACTTGCAAGCTTATACGCTTGAGCAAAAGGAAGTAAATTATTATTAATGTCTCCAATGTATGAGTCTGAAGTATAAAATTTCTCAGAAGTCTGCTTTAAATGTCTAAATTTGTATTGTAATTTCAAATAATTAAGCCTTACCACTTCAGAACTAAATCCAATAGTTGAAATAGTATTAACCTCATTGGCAATTGTTGTAGGATTAGCATTTAAAAACGCGTCCCATTTTACGGTTTTTTGATATCCCATTTGTAGATCAACATCTTCAATTTGATCAGGTGAAAACCATTTATACATAATAGGATCTTTAACTTCTCCTATAATATTCGCAACAGCTTTTGCATAATAATTTTCATCAAATAATTCCATATTAAATCCTCCTAAATATTATTAATTTCTACTCATAGCTTTATTTCCAAATACAGCTACTTTTACTAAATAAACCTCATTACTAATTTGCTTTGCATCAGACAATGCTGTTGCATTAATAGCCGTTTTATTTGCCGCTCCAGTAACCTTTTCAAGGGCACCGTCTTTATTAAAAATAAGTTTGTCTTTTATTTTAACCGTAGAATCTTTTGCCACTAAGTAGCCCTCAAAATTATTGGCAATTGGCACAATAGTAGCTGTTTTACTAAACTCATCTATATCAATGCATATTCCATATAAGTCCTCACCTCCACCAGCCTCAACATGAGGTTCGTAGTGACTATGATTATCTTGTGCTTCTTGAATAACTCTTTTTACTCCACGCTTGTATGGATATCCTAAAAATGGATGATTTTCCAATTTATCAAACTTACTAGTTCTAGTGCCTCCAGAAGCAAAAAATTTCACATTTTTGTCTCTAAATTCATTAGAATTGCTAATAAAACCAGCGTCATGTTGGGGATTTTTCATAAACTTTTCCAGTTTACTTCTTTTCTCTTGATACTCTTTTACTAATTGCGTTGTATCTCCCATTTATTTACCTCCTTTTATTCGATTAAGATTTAACCACCATCAGGTATTACTATTTTCTCAAGGCCTCTATTTCCAAAAATTGCAACTTTTATAAAATTAATAGAATACTCTTGCCTAGGATATCTATTTTGATCTTGATTTTTATCTTCGGGTGCAAAATTGATTGTAAATGAATCAGATAGAGCATATATATTAATTGCGGTTGGTGGCCCACCTCCAGCCTTGATAATAACTCCGTTATTATTTATGTCTAGTATTTCTCCTATTTTTATACTTGGATTTCTTGTAACAAGATACCCTTCAAAATTGTTAGTAATTGGCAATACATACGCAGTACAACTAAACTCACATACATCTACACATATCCCATACATATCAGTATCAGCTCCAACTTCTACATATATAGAGTTCTCTTTTGGAACAAGTTTAACCCCACGCTTGTATGGAAAACTATTCGCTGGGTCGTAAAGGTATTCCTCTATCTTGTCTGTATAACTTGAACATGCAAATGAATATGCATCAACTCGCTCATTCTTGGATTTAAAACAACTACTTAAACCGCCAAAAACTTTATTTTCAATTGAACTCATCGATTTTACATATTTCTTGAATTTCAAAAGGACATCATCAAGCTCGTTAATTGCCTCCAAATATGGATCTTCCCCTTGTGCATCCTCAGCTTGTCTTGCTTGCCGTTTAGCTCTAGGAGCAGCGGAAACTTGTGCCCCTAAATCTAACTGCGGGTTATCAACAGCCTCAAGATTTTCTACTTGCACGTTACCTTTTAACGCCATATTTTATTACCCTTTTATTGCTCTATTCCCAAATACACTAGCAAGCACTATAAATAATTCCTCGGTTAATTTATGTGCTTTTGAAAGTGCTATTGCATTAACAGTCTTTTGACCCCCTGTAGCCTTTTCCAGTTCTCCATGTTGGTTAAAATTTAATTTATCTCCTGGATTTACACTATTTTGTCCATCCTTCTTAAGTGTTAAATATCCTGTAAAGTTATTCGTAATTGGTATTACAGTTGCCATACCACTAAACTCATCTATATCTGAACACACCCCATATAAATCATCTCCACCACCAGCCTCAACTTCTAGTTCGGTTGTTCCGTCTCCAAAACTAAGTTTTACTCCTCGCTTGTACGGATACCCTTTAGCAGGATAATTTTCTATTTTGTCCTTACTGCTGGTACACACTCCACCAGAATTAGAAAAAATTAGATTTTGGTCTCTAAATTCAATAGAATTACTAAGTAGCCCCGCGTCTTGTTGGGGATTTTTCATTAATGCTTGAATTTCTGCAACTTTTTTATCAAACTCTTGTTTGATTTTTGTTATATCACTCATTAAAAACTCCTTTAAGCAATACTTGTTCTTTTATGTCTTTTTAGATTTTCATAAAATTGAATTCGTCTTTGCTTGTATGTATTACTTATCGCTTGTACAAATTCTGTAAAATTAATTGGTACAAAATTAGAATCAAGCAAACTTGCTCTTTCTTCTGATTTGGCAATAATATTCCCCTTAATAGAGTCAACAGAAGAAGAATTACTACTCGCATTTTTTCTTAATTTAATATTCACTTTTGCTAAAGAAACAAGTTGTTCTAGTATTTCACCATCGATATGACTTATATCTGACGCTTTAGCAATAGCTTTAATTTGCTCAATTGGAACAAACTTGCGCACAAGCTCTCTACGTTGTGCCTGCATAATATCTTTTAGTGTGTATCCTTTTGCAAGTAACACTTCCTTGTTAAAATGGTTGCTAAGATGCGCTTTTGCAAGTGTATCAATTTCATTAATTCTCTCTGCCTCTAGTAACAATTGCTTTTCAATACGCTCTCGTTCTTCAACTTCTGCAAGTTCTTTTGTTATTCGCTCATTTATACTTAAATCTCGGCTTGTCTCTTTAGATTTACTATTTGCTTGTTCTTTAAAGCGCATGTACTCTTCAAATTCCTGCGCACTGATAACTTTAGTATCAGCCTTATTTTGCTGTTCTTCTTTATCTTGTGCTTGCAGGTCTTCTTTTTCCTCTTTCTCTGTCATCTTTTAACTCCTTTTCTCAAAATGAGAATAATTTCTCTTTTAAAATCGCTAGCTCCTCATTATTAAATGAGCTACTCTGTATAAGCTGGTTATATTTACTGTAAAGCTCAATTAGCTTTATATCTCTTTCTACTTTTTCTTCTTCACTTAACATAATCAGTGAATTAAACTTCATATCAAGCCCGAAATACTTTGTAAGCTTTAAATTACAAGAATTCTCAACTTGTTCTTGTACACCTTTTAGAAAATCGTAATAATTGCTCCTATCTCCTTTACCATCATTCCCTAGTCCTTTAGCCTGCTCATTAAAACTTCTAGTTAGGGGTTCTTTAGTATCTGCACCAATTTTTGCCTTAATTAATGCTAAAGCCTCCTTTAAATAGCTAAGATCGTATTTAATAACCTCTAAACTAGCACTCGGAGTAGCTGTATAAAACATTCCCTCATTATTTAGATTGCTTTTTAACCTAGCAAGTTCCTGCGCCAATGAGTCATTAAGACTACGTAAATTAGAAATATCTTTACTATGATTGTTTGAATTTTGTTTTCTTAAAAAAGAAGATAAAATGCCACTTCCTCTATCATTATTGCCTTGAGTAAGTGCACTTAAAGAAGTTGTTGCACTAGAGAGTGCGTCTTGTAGCTGCACTAAAGATTCATCTTTGTAAAACAAAAAATTGTGGTTTTCAATACGTTTTTCTATTTCAACGTATATCTTTTCAAATAAATAAATATCTAACAAAAAGCTTTCTGTATAACACGGAACATATCTTTTTAAGATATAATCAAAGTTTTCATATATGATAAGTCGACTTTTATGTATTTTAACTGCGTCTAAAGAATTGTTCTTATTGCTGGATTTTACTCTGTAGGTTATATGATCAAAATCAACTCCCAAATCTCTTACATATTCATAATCAAGGTATTCAAAACCAATAGGTAATTCTATATTAACGGGTTGTTCGAGGTCTATTAGGGTATCTTTGGTTTTTACTAAAACATATCCAATCCCATGGAAACGGTAGCTTATTATACAATTAAGTAGAGCATTTTTAAGCTGTACTTTTAACCTATCAAGCTCAAATTCACTAACATTGCGGCCAGAACTCTCAAGAACAAGTCCGTTCTTGAGACAATCCTCTGCTACATTTTCTATATAATTCCTAAAAAATATTGAGTATTTATATAGTTCTAGTGAACTTATCTTATCTATTAATTTTGTTTTTCTTAAATCACACACCGTTTTACTTCTCTTTATTAAATTAGGTGTATGATAGCAAAAACTATTATTTTTGTCAATAAAATTTACAAAAATCTTTGATTGCCAAAGTGAACACTTCTCTCTCTATATCCTAAAGACAACATCAAATATGCTGCGGATATTGCATCAAGAGCGTCATCATGGGTTTTGTTATCCCCCTTATACGAATAAATATCATTAAATACAGAAGAACTGCTGTATTTCGTAATGTAAAGTTTTTTGTAAGTAAACGGCGTAATTAACGTTGTTATTCTGCTAAATTTATTAGACTTTGGTTTAACTGGGGTAATTCTAAAATAATGACTCATATTTTTCCTAAGTAGCACGTATTCACGGGTCAATGCACCAGCACCTTTTGTATTGTCTCTATCCTCTAAATACAGTGTATGTACATTGAAATTTTCTAAAACGGTCTTAACCATATTCATAATATACGGGTCATTGGCTGGTCGTTGATCTTGAAATACAAAAGCATAATACTTATCATCAACTCGCTCCATAACACATAATGCTGTGTTATCCCCATCAACACTAAATGCTGGGTCTAAGTATGCTATTGGGCTAGTAAACACATAATCATCAGTAATATTTATTTGTGTAAAAATTGAATCTGTGCTTGCTATCCATGCTCCTAGCAAAACTCTTGCTTTATATGATGGTATATCTTTATATAGCTTTTCTTGTGTTTCTATAAATCCTTTACTAAGTAGAACATTGTCATAAGTTGTAAAATTATATGTCTTAAAAGTTGCTATATTGTCAATATAATCGGTTTTAAAATAGTGCTCTGGATGATCAGGATTAGTATCAAAAATAATGGTTTCTTGTCCACAACGTAGTCTTTTTAAGACTTCCTCTAAAGTTTTCTTATGCAAAGTTGTAGCCTCATTCACAAAAATGAGTGCCGAATTACTTCCTCTAAATCTTTCAAAATCACTTGCCTTATCTCCACCGTATAGATTAATTCGCAGTGAATCAATCAGAATATATGAATTATTTGTATGTCTTGGAATATAAGGAATTTTAAGAAGTTTGCATAGCTTTTCAAATTGTCCCAAAACATTAACTTCAACTGAACGTTGTGAATTCCCAATAATGAAATTATTCGTATCACTTGAGTATAACTTTTTATTTTTAATTAAACTTTTGAGAAAAAGATAACATGCAAGATACGTTTTACCGCTAGCTATACCGCCGCTGAGTATAATCTTTTTTTCATTATTCTTTTGAATACTTTTTATCACATTTTTTTGTTTTAAAGTTAACTGTTTTTCTTCAAACTTATCAAAATCAATTGAAGAGTTTGTTAGCTTTATAAATTGTGATATATCAACCCCATATTTATTTTTGTATTCTTTTTGTAGTGTTGTAAAAAGTTTCGTTTGATATAAGTTCACTTGTGCCCTTTACTATTTTTGTAGTTACTTTTACTTTCAGTTCCGTGAAGCCTAGCAAGTTTTTTCATACATTCATAATAAAGCTCCATTTCTCTTATTGAATATTCCTTTACATATTCATTAAGTTCATTTTTCAAAGAATTAATTTCTTCATTATCAACTAACTTATTTTTTTTATTACTTGCTTTATTTAAAGTGTCAATTTCGTTTCTTAAATTTTCTATTTTAGTACGTATGCTAACAAGCTCAACACCAAAATATTGTTTAAATGAACGTATAAACCCTAATTCTAAATTAGCACGTTCTAAATCTAATTCGCTTATAACTTTCCTAGCGTTAACTTCTGATTTAAAAGTTTGTGATAAAAGGTGCTCAAAAGTATCTTCACTAATTGATAATCTAAATTCCTCGTTAACAGAACTTTCTCCACTTTCCCATTTTCGCCTCATCCTCCACACATTTACCCTAGAAACTCCCAACTTAGCAGCTATTTCTCTATCATCTAACGATCCTTCTCTAAAGTATGCAACATAATCATCAAAAGACCTTTTAACTTTTTTCAAAAAAATCCTCTAAAATAACAAAATTAACAAATTGTTACTTTAAATAGTAATTCAATTAGTTAATTGTTAACATAACCTGATAACTTCTTGATATTTAACGGGGAATATTTGTTGGCTTTTATTGACTTAGTTCGTTGCTATTTCTATAATTTTTGATTTAGAAATAGCAGTTCACTAATTTATTGCATATTACTATAAATTAACTCTACTTTTTCGGAAAAATATTTCATTTCATTCATAAGATTTCTACTTGTGAAAAGTCCTTTATCATAATAGTGTATACTCAAAAATAAAATACCTCTAAATTCTTCAATCGCATCTATTTGAAAGTCTAATTCTGATACTTTTTCTCTTATCCCATTAAGAATTTGACAAACAAAAATCAAAAATTCGATGGATTTATCTTCTCCCAATCTTTCTAAACATTTTTCTAGCATTCCTTTCTTGTAGCTAAAATCAACTTTGAAACTTTTAAATTTTTTTACTAGATTTTTTCTTTTCAAAGTGTCTTTAACAAATTCTTTTTCCGATTCTAAAAAAACACTTTTTCCGGTTTTTATTACGTACTTTTGCATTTTTTCAACAGCACTGTATATTTGTCTTTTTTGCTTTAGAGTTATTCGGCTAGTTAAATAGAGCTTGTTTATAAGTTTATCTATTTCTTTTTTTGTTTTCTTATATAAATTATCATAAAAATCTGAAATCTCATTTATATTCATCATAACTCTAGAGAGTATATAAATAAACAATATTTTAAACAATAGTTTTTGGCACTTTTTGAATGAAAATTTTGATAAAAAACATTTCTATATTCATAACAATAAAATCTACAAAAAAAATAACAGCTGGTTATTTTTAAAACTAGCTGTTATTTTGTGTATACAAAATTTATTTATATCTAAAACTATTCATAATCATCATTACTATCAGTGATATATTCTTTAATTGTTTCAAAATTGAATTGATTTTCAAGATATTCTTTAACCTTTTCTAATCCTAATTTTACTTTTTCTAAATTTTCTATAATTTCGCTAACATTCACACTTTCTTTTAATTCAGGATCATTCTTGACACCAGTATTTGACTCATTACCTACATTTAATTTAGTTCTTAACTCGCTTCTAACATCGCTCAATTCTTTCAATAACTTACCTAATCCTTCGTTTTCTTGTGATACTAAATCTCCTTCCTCCCCCCAAGTATAGTATATAGCTTTTTGTTCATTATTAGTGAAGTAATCATATATGGACCCTGTAATTTTATCTTTAACTTCTTGTGATTTGACAACCGTTTGATCTTTTATATTCCCAATATCCTTATTTATCTCATCTATTTTATCTGTAAGTGTTCTAATTTGTTTTTTAACTTTTTCATCTTCATCTTCTTCTATTTTTATTTCTTTTTTTACCATAACTTTAGCCTCTTCTTTGGTTTTTGTTGCTACTTTGGCTTTAACTTCTTCTTTAATTTCTTTTTTTTCTTCAGCCTTAGCGAGTTCTTCTTTTTCTTGTTCTTCTACTCTTTCTACTTTAATATCTTTTTCTTTACCCCCTTGTTCTTCTGTTTTATCCCCTTTGTCCCCCAACTCTATTTTTTTTTCTTCAACTTTATTAGCTTCAACTTCTTGTTCTTTCCCTTCTTCTCCTAAATTAACAACTTGCTTATTTTCTTCTCTTTCCCCATCATTTACTTTTTTTTCTTCTTCTTGTAATTTTTTTGCTAATTCATCTTTTATTGTACTACTTGAAGTAATTTCATCTTTTGTTGGATCTAAGATCTTATCTAAAAATCCATTAACCTGCCCTTTTGTTTTTTGTTCTAAATCTTTAATTGCATAATTTTTACAAGAAATTATCAGTGCAAAACCTGCACAAATAATCAACATTTTTTTATTCATATACGCTCTCTCCTATATTTCTAACTTCTATTTTAAATTTTTCTTAAACTCTTCTAGAGGTATTGCATATTCAGCAACTTTATCTTCTGAATTATTCCCTGAATTATTAATTTTATCTCCTAAAAATGTAATATATTCAGACTCATCAATTTTTTCTATCTTTGTTTTTATCTCTTTATTTTGGATACCACTTGAAGCACTTTGTTCATCCTTATATCCATAATACACATCGACTTTAAATACCCCCCCCTCAGTCATTGCTTTTACAAAGTTATTAACTTCTGATTCTTCTAATGAAAAGAATGTAGCAGTATATCCCGGACCAACATTTAACCCCGTTGCAATACCCTCTTCTTCTTTTCTTACAACTAAATCTCCCAAGTCTTTCCAGTTACTACTACTATCTTTATTTTTAATTTTTACAGTAAATTCGGAAAATTCTATCTTTTTAGCTTTTGACTCATCGCTACTTTGCTCATCATATATAGATAAAGCATGCTTTTTGCAAGAGCTTATTAGAACAAAAAAGACACAAATAATTAAAATTTTTATTATCTTATTCATAAGTTACTCCATAAAGTACTAATATTACCATAACACCAAATAATTGCAATATTTTAAAGATTTAAATATATAATTTTGTTACATTCCTCTGTTACATATTAACAAAACGCAAATGTAATTTTAACCAACTCGCCAAAATCTCTCCATTGCAAATGGGCTATTCGTTACAAGAGATTACAAAACACATACAAATTAAATTTCAGAGTCTTTGCTATATATTACACAAAGTATTGTATCTTTCTTGTGTACCACCCTCAAAAATCACTACTTCTGTTTATCCCACCCACTCTACAACCCAAATTTCGCACGCAATGAGAACACACATAATTTGACTAAAATTTTTTGTTTTTGGTAAAATATAAATTACATTTTTTATCTATTTTTATTACTTTTACTTAATTTAAAAGTAACACTTCAAAGGAGAGGATTTCATGAACAATAATAATTATTTTAATTTAAATAATTTCAATATGGATTTTACACTCAAACTATTTCAAGAATATCAAAAACTAATAAATGAAAACAAAATTCTTAAAAATTCACTAAAAAATTCATCTAAAAGTAAAAAAGAAAATTCAAAACCAACTCCTAAGTTTTATTTAACCCCAAAAAGTATTAAATTAATTCTAAAATGTGCCAAAAAATTAAAACAAATTGACCCAATTTCTGGTTGGTTTGTGCACTTACTCTTAATAAGTGGGTGTAGGGGCACTGAAATGCAAAAAGTAAAAATGCAAGATATTACTCCAATATTAAGCAAAACTGGAAAAACTTTATATACTATTAAAGTAAATGTGGCAAAAAAAAGAAATACCTCTTGTATTAGAGAAATTGTCATCAATTCTGAAGAGTTCGAGGCTATCCAAACAGCACATAAAAATCATTTCAAAGAAAAAACTATTGACTCGCGACGTACTTATCTTTTTCAAAAATCCAAACATAAGTTTAAAGATAACCAAATTGATATTGTCCATATTTCTAAAAATTCAAAAATCTTCTTAAAAAATCGGGATTCCGTGTAAATAAATCTCTCCATCTATGTCGAAATTTATTTATTTCAAATTTAAAATCTAACGGTTACAATTCTTTTCAAATTAAAGAACTTATGAAATATTCTTCAACTAATGAAATTGATAATATCTACGGCCTATCTTCTGCTAATAAAATTCAAGCTTATGAATGTGCTAAAAAGTGCCTTAAACTTTAGTAAAATTATTTTAATTTAAATATACGTTTTGAAGTTACTTTAAATATTTTCCCACGAGGCTTTAAGTCAAGTGAATCATATAATATTTCTTTATTTTTTGTTGCTATAAAGTGATACCCATTAACCTTATCGATTTTAACTTCACTTATTTCAAATTCATTAGCTGCACCCAAATAATTCGAAGTTTCATATCTCACACTACTTCTAATTCCATAGTAATTAAGTATCATACATGGATTCATAATAAAACAATTACTCTTAATATATCCAAGTCCTATAAATCTATAATACGCTGTATTTATTTCATATGCATTAAATTCACGTTTCTTAAATAGACTTTTATAATAATGCAGACACAAAAAGTAACAGCCCCATCTTCGTATCTCTGGTCTTAAAGTTCTATTGTCTTGTTTTATTTTATTAATAATCATTGATTTCCTCTCCTATATTAAATTATTTCTTTAATTTTTTAGTGCTCCCATTCACATGGGGACACTAACATTATTTGCAAATGCTATATTGCTTGGGAAAAGCAATGTTTCGCTTGTTGGCAATAACCCACTTAATCTATCTGATATTGCCCTTTTCTTAGAGTCAAAAGTGAATACAAATTCTCTAAACCTATAATTTACATGCTCAATTAGTGGACATATATTCGTAATATTGTAGGTTTTCATTTTGATTATATCTTTAAGATACTTTTCTCTTTTTTTGTGTTCGTTTTGCATTTTACTTAATTCTTTTTTTGCACTATCAACTTCCATTAAATCACACGCAACATTTTCAGCAACTTGCCTATCCGTAATTTCAAGCTCTACACAATCAACATATTCTACAAATTCTCTTGCCCAATCAAACTCAACTCCAGAGCTATAAAATTCACTTCTTTCTACTAAATCTTCAACTAGTTTTATCACTTCATTATTATCATTATTTAATGTTTGTAAGTTGATATTATTATTTTTAAATATTTGAGTTCTTATGTTAAAAACTTCCCTCTCTCATTTGTGAACATGTTCAAGCACTTTTGCTATTAAGCCAGCATTTCTCTTAATCTTACAGTTAACTGGTGCTGCATCTATTAAAAAGAATAAATTACAATACTCAAGTCCAGTACATGCTAACTGCATTTGTGCTTGCACATAGTATTTGAAAAAATATTTACTGCTTAAAAAATTGCCATTTTTATTATACTCAGCAATTGCACTGCTCATATAATTAGAATCACTACTTTTAATCTCTAAAAGCTCTACTGTGCCATTACTATTTATAAACCAACCATCAATTGTTGATCCAACAAACATTTCTGATTTAACAGTTTTCTTGAAATAATTATACTTATCAACACCGTTAGCATATTTGTTCTTATACAAAATATCAATATTATCACCATGTGCTTTAACAAATTCTCTAAATCCTAAATTTTCTAATTCTTTGCCCTTGAGCATATACAAATTCTCTTCAAAAGGTAGGCTCATTCCAAAATATTTAAGCACTCTGTTAATCATCAAATCTTTAAGTCCTGCACCTCCAATCAAAACATTACCTACTTCACTAGCTCCGTACCTATCAAGTTCATTTCTTTGTGTGCTAAAATCAATATTTCGATTAAATTTAAAACATTCTTGACTACTTATTCCTGGTAATTTCTTACCTATCTTGCTTAATTTGCTTTTTTCTTTAATGGGAGAAGTTTTTTCCTCAATTATTTCACATCCAGTAAAACTTTTTTGATTAGTATTTGTCATTTTGAGCTCTCCTTTATTTAAATTTTGTATTTCTTGATTATTTTTGTTTGAAAGATTTTCCATCTTTTTCCTCCTGTTTACAATAACTAAGTATATAGCAAAAACTATTTTTGCCAACTTTTTTACAAAAAATTTTACAAAAAAATAAAGTTTGGCTAGTTTTTTGTTCTAACCAAACCTTATTCTTAGTTTTTAAGGTTGTCTCATTATGATAAAGTTAATCTTATTATACATAAATATAGTAACAAAACCAATTTTTGACAATTTTTTATAACCATTTTCACAAAAAAAGGCTTAACTATATCCTTAAATAAAAGAACATGGTTAAGCCCAAGCTAAATCGGATTTATAATAACATAAATGGTTTAAGTTTCCTCCTGTAATTTTTATTATAATATTATAAATATTAAAAACTATTTTTGCCAACTTTTTACAGAAATTATTATAATTAATAAAAGCCTTATTATATTCTTTTGTTAAAGAACTTAATAAAATTAGAATTTAACCAAATTTGCTTATTAAAATTATTTTAATAAGCTTTTTAACAATTGAGTATAGTCCAATTTAGAATTAAAATCAATTTATATTTGTTAAAATAAAAGAACGTATTTAAATTCTCTTGTTAAAAATTCAAATACGTTCTACTTTAAAGCTATATACTAACTTATTACTTTATAAAATTTTAATCATTCTTAATTTAAAAAATACTTATTGAATATAGAATAGATAATTGGAGCAAGCGTTATTCCCATTATTAGAATTACTTGTATTGTTCTATTACTTGTATTAAGTTCGTTTTTTAAACTAGATATATCCTTTTGTAACGTTTTTTCTACACTATCTATTTTGGAATTTAAACTTTTTTCTACATTATCTATTTTAGTAGATAAACTAGATATATCTTTTTGCAAGGCTTTTTCTACATTATCTATTTTGATATCTAAACTATCTATTTTGGAATTTAAACTTTTTTCTACAAAGTCTATTTTTAGATTTAAATTCTTTTCTACAGTATCAATCTTAGAGTCTAAATTATCTATTTTTAGATTTAAATTCTTTTCTATATCAATTATTTTCTCTTTTAAAAACTCAAAGTTGTAATTATCATTATTTAGAAAAACAAAATCTATTGCTTCTTTACTAAACCCTATATTTAAAAATTCATTTTTTATACTTTCTATGTTATATGTTCTGTATGCTAAATTGTTCATAGACTATCCTTTTAATTGTTTATATTCTTTCATAATTCTTTTAATTATATCTTTTTCATCACTAAATAATTTGTCCAACAAAAATCCTGTAAATTTAGCATTGCTTTTGTAAAAATCATAACTTTCTTGCTTTTTAAGTTGAAATCTTAATGGTTTTATTGGATTTTGCTTTGATTTGTCCTCTTTAATTTCTATGTTCAATATATTTCTATAAACACCTTTTAATCCTTTTTCTTTAATATCATTTATTGATACGCTCCCCTCTAATACCTTTTTATAAATTTTAAGGTATAGAAATGCTTGACTTCTAGATATTATAAATTCTGACAAAAAGTCCTCAAATTTTTATAACCATCAATCAAATAAAGCTTTTTTTCTCTTATCTTATATAAGATTTTCATTGTTTTAATTTTATTTTCAATATCATCAACCGTAATTCTACGAAGTTGATCCTTATAGCTTTTATATTCAAGTTCTTCATTTTCAAATTCTTGAACATCCCCAATTCTATTATTTAATAATATTTTTCTTTCTTTTAACTTTGACACTTAATCCTCCTAAGTTTCTGCTTTATCTTAAAAAGTCTTTCGGCGGACTTTTTAAAACATATTGTTTAATATTTTTTTTATTTCTTGATAATAAGTTTCCTTATTGTTAGGCTCTTTTAATTCATTTATAAAAACCTTAATTGAATTATAAAAGTGCACTCTTCCTTTAATAAGCTCTTTGTATTCTGACTGCAAAACACTCTCAATGTCTTTATACGTATTTCTATTTTTTATAAATTGATTTTCTATTATTAACACATCAATATTTTTCTTTCTTATTATTTCAACTTCTTTTATTTCATTCATTAATATTGGCAGAGACTCTACAGACCACCTTTCTGCTTGAATAGGTATTATAACTTTATGTGTAATGTTTAACGCATTAAATAACAAAGAACTTAAGCTGGGAGGTGTGTCAATTATTACATAATCAAAATTATAATAATGTAAATTTTTATCAAAAATATATTCCAACATAAGTTCTTTATAAGGAATATCTCCCTTTTCAAATTTACACAAAATTGGATGAGCCGGAATAATATACATATTATTATTTATTGAATTTATATATTCATCAAAATCAATGTTTTGATCTCTTTTTAAAAGATAATAAACATTATTTAATTCAATATTTTTGATATATTGTAAAAAATAACTTGTTAAACTATTTTGCGGATCTAAATCTACAATCAACACTTTATTGTTCATTTCTCTTAGAATATATGAAAATATAATTGACAACATGCTTTTCCCAACACCGCCCTTAATTGACGCTATTGTTATTATTTTAGGTTTTTTATTATCCATTTGATTAACGGTCCTTGTTCTGGGTATTTTTTCCCATAAAATTTATATACTTGTTGTTCTAAATCCGTAAACATACTGAATAAAACTTTGTTGTAGTGATTGTTTGTTCTTGTTTTATCTAATAATCGATATAGTCCCTTGAAATAGCAAAAAACACTTCCTGCTTTAAATCTAAATTCCATATAATATGCCCTTGCTAATGCATATGCTTTTCTAGTTCCGTTTATTTGATACTTTATTAAAGGTTTTTTAATTGGCTTTCTGTAGCCATAAAAAATGCCAATAAACTTGTCTCCTTCTTTAATTGGATATAAGTGAGTTTCTTCAACAATTCTTTCCCCATTAAATAGAGCCCGCAATGATAATCTAAATTCGTGTTTTTTCTCATAAACTCCAAATTTGTAAATGTCCATCATTATTTTTGTATGGTACATTGCTTTCCCATTTTCTTTTTCAATCAAAATAAAGCGTTCTTTATTTTGGCATTCTACTTTACACTTTCCCTTTTTTATAGTTTCAATAGGTTCTGATGCATTTTCCATATTAAATCCTCATACGGCCTTTACATTAAATTCTTCTTTCGTTATAGAATTTTTTCGTTTTTTTATTAGTTCTAATAATTCAAGATAATATGTACCAAATACTTTATTGTATTCTATTTTCTTTTGTTTATTCAAATATTCTTTTACAATGGGCTTTAGAATTTCAATATTTGTATATTTTTTTAGTTGTTCAATAAGAATATTGAAAATGTTTGCCTTTAAATTCTGATAATTTTGTTGAGAATTTTGTTTTTTTCTTTCAATCAACTTTTCTAGTTTGCGTTTTATGTTGTTTAAATCGTTATATTTATGGCTTTCAATGATAAAATGCGGCTTAAATTTATAGTTTTCGTATACTTTTTGTAAATTTGCCCCTAATTGTTCAGGATTATATCCATTTTGTTCGAATTCTTTCTGAATGTTATCTAGGACATTCTTTAATGTATTTTGCTTTTCTTTCATGCAAGATTTTTTTACAGTAAACCTTTTTATTAGATCAATTTCATTTTGTTTTAAAATTTGCATTGCTTTAATCTTGGTATTTTTATCTGTATCTAAATTCAAAATAGAAAGAGATTTTGGAGATTTAAAGTTAAATCTATTGTAGTAGGCTTTTAATTGATATTTTTCTATTTCTTTAATTTTTCTTTCTTCTTTTATATTATTTTTATTACTTAAACACTCCACTAAATTTACACTACTATTTTTAGAAATATCGTCTTTAAAATGGTTATTAACTCTAGATTTAAATCTAGAGTTTTTTTGCTCTCGAAAGTACATGTTGATTTTCTGGTAACATTCTGTTTTAGGATACTTTAGTTTATAGTAAATTTCAGTCCCACAATTTACACCCATATGTTGATAGTAATTTGTTGTGACTTTTAGCACTTTTTCTAATTTATAAAGATAATTTTGCATCGTTCTTAAAGTAGTGGGAGCCAAACCATTTCTTTTTAGATTTTCATTAAAGTAGTGGAGTATGTTTTGTTGTGTGTATTTCTTATCTTTTTTGTTTAGAAAATCTAGTGTTGAAGTAAGAGATATTAATTTGTGTTGGTGTTTGTTGTGGCAAGTTGGACTTTTTGTATTATTGGAAAACCCTTTCATATTTTTTCTCCTGTTTACAAGTAATAATTAATATTATAATGCAAAATTTTGATTTAAAAGTAAACCCTTTTCTAAAAAAAATATTTAATTAAATTATTAATCTCATTAAATTAATATGCTTTATGTAATTTGGTAAAAATACAAATTGATTTTAATTTTAAATTGAGCTAAACTACAAACAGCGTAGTTATTTGAACATTTTTCAGTTTTGACTACCTGTTTACAATTTGAAAAAATAATAGTGGGAGCTTAACTAAGTTCTTTAACAGAAGGATTTAGCTAAGTCCCACTTCTTTTTTAAAAAAAATTTTTGTAAAAAAGTTGGCAAAAATAGTTTTTGCTATATACTTAGTTATTGTAAACAGGAGGAAAAAGATGGAAAATCTTTCAAACAAAAATAATCAAGAAATACAAAATAATATTCAAGCAGAAATAAAATTCAGAAAAGATATGAGCACCCTAATCAGAAACTTGCCGCGTATTGACAAAAGTCTTAAAGGGTATGGGTACAAGTATCAAGATTTCAATGACATAGTAGAAGTAATTTATAGCGTTATTGATAATCATAATTTGGATCTTTTTTTTACGCAAGATCCAATTTCTGTAGAGGGTCAATATGGTATAGTTGATTATATTAGGACTACATTCTAAAGTACAAGCACTGTATACAAATATTCATTTGATACGCGAATTCATACAGATAAATTACAATGGAACAGTGAAAATGGGTCTAAAAATATTAATACAATGCCACAATTTGTTGGATCAGCTATTACTTATTTCAAAAGATACGCTTTAGTAGGGCATCTTTGCATAAAAAGTGAAGTTGATACTGATGCAGCACCTATTTACAATAATTATGAAAACAGAAATTCTATGCCGAGCAAGCAAGTTAGTGTTAATCAAAAGCAAGAACAAAAAAGAGAACAAAAACAAGAGATTAATCAAGTTCAAAAAAACAACACTATTCAAAACCAGAAAAGAGATATAAAGCAAGAACAAAAAAAAGATAGGCTTTATTATTACGGTGTTTTTAAAGAAGCGTTGTCTAATATAAAAGATTGGGTAAATAGCCCTACAATAAAAGATAATATAAACTCAATTATTCAAAAAATAGGGTTTATCCAGAATATAGACCCCAATAATTTTGATGATATCAAGAAAATTGAATCTGACTTAATCTCGTATTTTGAGAAAAATAGTGATTTTAAAAGTGTAAACTATTGGGCGGAAATTATAAAAAACCATTTCAAGAAAAATAATAGATTAAAGGATTTACAAGATTTTGAAAAGTTTGTGTCGTTTAAGAGGACTATTTATGGCCCTAGTCCATTAATATTCTTTAGTGTCTTAAAAGAATATGAACGGTTTGATGAAATATTTGCAGCATAGCAAGATTAAAGCCCCCAAATAGGGGGCTACTCTAAGCTATTAGCCACCAATATTGCATGTAGTAGTTGCATTGCTTGCAAAATTATCTATGTCTGTACCCTTGTTAAGGGCCCCTTGAACCACCTGTTTGAAGTTATTTTTTCCCTCATCATTTCCATTGCATTTATCAAGTTCACTTTTTATATGATCAAGCGCAGCTTTTATTTTGTTTTCATCATGTTGTAAAAATGCATCAAATTCGCCATCAGCAGTTAAAGCAGTTTTCAACCAGTCAAGGTGTGTTTTTTGGTCATCATTTAGCTTTTCTCTAAGTAGTTCTTCTTTAGATTTAGGTTTTTCTTGTGTTACTTCTTTTTGGGTTAAATCACGCTTTCTCCGGTTTTTTGTTTGTTGGGCATTGTTTTTTAAGGTGTCATTATCATTAGAATTACAGCCGTTTAGCATTAGTAAAAATAAACAAAATAATATGTTGATGATTTTCATTGTTATTTCCTTTCCTTATCTCTAGTTCAATATTTTGAGTAAAAATAAAATTTATTCTTGTAATTATAGAGCGTTTTCTTAAAACAGTATTGTCAATTATATGTGTCAAAAAGAAGCGTGTAGAAGGAGCATTGTATAGAAAATATCATCAAAAATTGAAGCATTTAAGTTTTTTATAATTTCATGACTGAAATTAATTAACAATAAAGTATTATCAAAAAATTCATCAGTTTTGGGTCTTAATTGTTTATAGATGTTGGAAAGTATTGCCAAAATTGAAATATTCTGGAGAGTTTGGTATTTTTTTTCATCTTGTATGTTTTTTCCTTTGAGTGGATTTGCCATAACTTTGTTTATTGCGTTAAGATATATTTTGGTTTTTTGTTCTCCAAGGTCAATAAATAATTTGTTAAATTGTTCTTCATTATATTCGATTTTTATGTAATGATCAATAAATAGCTTGTCAGGATTGTTTATTGTGGGATTTTTTAAAAGATTTTTTCCTTCTTTAAAGACCCGTTTTATATTTTCAAGAACCGATTTTTCTTCTTTTGTCAAATTATTTAAAAAGTTGGCGAAAAGATTAATGTTTGTAAAAATTAGCAAACTATATAATATATATTTCATTATTGTCTCCAAATAAATAGTATTTAATTATTGTACTAAATATTGGAGAAAAAAATAGTATTTGAATTGATATGTTTTAAGTGGGGTGGTAACTATTTAGAAATGAAAGCAAATATTAGCCCTGCTATCATTGTTATAGACATTGCTCCCATAATTCCCAATACCCATTTAAGCATTTCTGAAAGAGACATTAAATTCTTTTCTACATTGTCGATTTTGGCAGTAAGTTCATTTTTAACGCTATCTATTTTGGCATTTAAATTCTTTTCTACAGTATCTATTTTTGTATCTAAATTATCTATTTTTAGATTTAAATTTTTCTCTACATTGTCAATTTTAGTATTAAGCTCGCTTTTTACATTATCTATTTTAGAAACAAGATTGTCGAATTTTATATCAAATTGTTTTTCTAAATTTTCTAAATCCCTATATGTAAGCTCATTGTGATAATATCTTTTAGATAAATCTTGTGCTATTAGTTGTTCCATACCCAGTCTAAGAAATTCTTTATATATTTGTTCTTGACTAATACCCCTAACGCTTGTTGACAATGTTTCCATAATATTTTCCCTTAAACTATATTATACACTATTTTAGATTGATTGGCTTTAGAGATTTTTATATGTAAAGTAGAATTTCTTGCAAGAAAAACCTTTTTGTAATTTACATTTTTAATTGAGAATATTGATGATAGACTTTTTCCGCTATTGGTTTTGTTTTTTTAATGTACTCTAAATATATGTTGATATTATGTTTTACCGCAGGTATAGAGTGTTCGTCTTTTAGTGTTGATAAATCTGGATAAGGATATTCTGGATAATTTGGGTCATTAACTTTCACTTTTGTTTTAGCTAAAAATGTTACAAGATACATAACATATTCTGAAAGTTGTGTTTCATATTTAGCTAAAGATTTTAGCGTTGGAATAATTGGAGGTTTTGGCTCTTCTGGTAGGTTAGCAATAGTGGTGCAACATAACAACAAAACAATTAGTAAACAATGTAATCTTTTAAGCATTTTCACTCCTTTTAAGCATTTTGATATATTCTTTCATAATTTTGTTACGTGTTGCTTTAAGAGAAGTGATAATTTTTTTATTTTTGTCAGAAGAGATAGCCTCTATTACCTCAATGTTGTATTTTAAAATATCTTTTATTTCTTCAAATATTTTAGTTGACTCAGCTGTTTCCATAGATTTTAGTGTGCTTATATATGTTTTGTAGAAAAAATCTATTACTTTACTAAAAGTATTAATGTAATTATGATCTATGTTTGTATCAGTTTTAGCTATGTTGGTTAAGCTAAATATTAAATTAAGTCCTAATTCAATAGTGTTCTTTTGCATTATTTGTTCTCTCTTTGTAGATAGGTTTTCCGTCTTTATTGAATTTTAGATCCTTAGATATTTTGAGATTTTTATCATTAGAATTAACTAAATCAATAACCGTATTGATTTTTTCATTTAATGGAGCGAGTGCTGCATTTATTGCTGGAGTCAATGCACTTTCAAGTCTTTCCATATTTGCTGTATAGATTAATTTATAATGAGAATACAGCTCATAAGCCAAAAAGAATCCTTTATGTGCAATTTTATCAAATTCATCTTCAAATTTAGAAAATATATCAATAAGGTTTGATATAGACGCAAGTCCAATTTCAAGATTATCTTTAGATAATTTCATAATTTAATCTCTTTTTTTGATATGAGTATTGCCATTTCCATTGCCATTTCTAAAAAGCTTGCCTATTAATATAGTTAATATATCTTTTAGTAAGGGCTTTAGAAGAATTAGCACTCCAAGAATTAGTACTGTAGGCAAAAATCATTACTGCTATAAGCTTAATTTCGTTTAAATTGATAAGAAGTTCGGTTATTTTAATACTATCCATTTTTTCAATCCTCGATTTTAATTTTTTATTTTGATATGTATATTATATACCAAAATCATAATTTTTGCTAAAAAAATTTACAGTTTAAAAAGAGCTGGGACAGGATTTCCTGATATGTAGGCTCTTTTTTGGATATACCATCCTTTATACATGGGAACTCTAATAGATATTGAAGAGGCCCCCTCATGCTTATAAACTAGTTTTTTTTGACTTTCGTCGGAATACCTTAGATATAATGATTTACTTCCATTTTTACTATGTTCTATGTCAATATCAATATCAAAGTAAGATGGTACATCGTCAAGATCTTTATTACAAACAAGAGTTACATCATTATATCTTTTCATATTAATAGCTATTGAGTTACCCTCGTATTCCCTCGGATAAAGCGTAGTGCCACTAGTATTATAGAGATAATCAGAGTAAGTAAAGCGCGACGGTAAGCCTAGTAATTGTTTGGGAACGGGTGTTTTTTCAATAGTGCCGAAAGGGCGAAGTGTTAAAAGATAGTCATCTTTAGATAGAGTGGTAGATGATATGCCACTTTCAAGGAATGATCTTATTTTTCTATAAAGACTAGAAAGATTGGTAGAGTCATTATTAATTAGTTTGTTTATTATTTTAGTGTAAATTGTTTCTACAAAATCTGTATTGGCTGCAAGCTCTTCTGCGATTGTAGACTTAATTATCTCTTTAAAATAACTTAATCCTTCCCCTTTAAATGTTTTGTCTTTAGTGGTTTCTAAAAAATCTTTAAAGGTAATAGCGTTGCTACTTGCAACCCCATCATCAAGCAGTAAAAGATCATTGTTTTTAACGATTTTAACCCTGTTCAAATCTTTTATTTGAACAGTTTCTTCTTCATCAATTAGTAATTTATCTTGATCATCAGCCATAAAGCCCCCCTAGTTGTTAAAAGTTATAATATTGTTACCATCTGTATTATTAATTTTGAGAACTCTACCAATAGGAATAATTCTCTTAATAAAAGCATAAATTGAATGGTCATATCCTTTAGGAAGCGAATTAAATACCAAAGCTTTTTTAGATGCAGCGTATCCTGGTTTCTTTTCTCTAAGAATTATCTTTTTTAGTCGTTTTCCCTTTTTAGTACTAGGCGAAATAAACGTGGTAAAGTTTGTTTTTATTACCCCTTTTAGTGAGATATCAATAACTCCCAGCTTCAGGAGTAGTAACTTCAATGTCTACATTTAAAAAGGCCCTGAAAATCAGTCTAAATGACTCATCAGTACCAATGTGCCGTAAAGCAAAAATAACACTATTAATATTGCTTGTAATACTTTGTAAAGTTTGAGTTTTTGAATAAAAAATAGATAAAACTTGAGATATCCATATTGCGATATATCGTGATTTTACATTTTCTTTTGCATTAATGGATATGAAATTAGAATTAAGAAACTTAAGTTCATTAAGTAGCGCTTGTGCATACTCGGTTTCTGTAATTATAAATTCATGAACTTCAGTGCCATTGAATAAATTAGGTATTTTCATATTTGTTAACTATCAATGTCAATAAGCAATCGATCTGTAGTATTGAAAAGTAGTATTGTATCATCATTAATGGCAATATCCTGATTTTTATTAAAGTCGCTATCAGTAATTTTTGAAATACTTTCAGTGTCTGTGTCTTTAATACAAACGCTTATTTCCATAAATTTAATTCCTTTAACTTCATTAACTGGAGCAAAAAAGTCTTGATATTCAAAGCTAATTCCCATATCAGAATAGTTATTCGAAATAATCCTAGAATAAATGTCCCTAATTTGAGAGTCTATGTTTAAGTAAAGATAGTTTTTAAGGTCAAGTTTATACTTTACTTTCATATAAACATATTTTCTTTTTCCTAGCGATATTTTGTAGGATTTGCGTTGTCCAGTTGAATTGAGTCCATCAATTTCTATGTCTCCCTCAAGTAAAGTCCCACTAGGAGTTGTTAGATATAATGTTTCCCAAAGTTTTGCTTTAAATTCAGAACTGTTAATGTTGGATTTGCTATCGTCTAGTAAAGTTTCCTTTAAAATTAGATATATGTTGGCTTTACCAGCTGCACTTTTAATATTATTGTACTCAATTCCCTCAAGATTAAGTAAGGCATTGCGAACAGCACTGTAAGTTGTGCTTTTAGAAGAAATGTGTTCTTCAATAGCAGCCCAATAGGTGCCGCCCGGTTTCATTTTAGAAAAAAAGAGATTAAGCTCATTAATTATTTCTTCTTCAATTAATGCTAAAGAAGACGCAATAATGTTATAAATTGAGCTTTGATTATCGTCAATATTAATACCATAATTTACGCGTAAATATTCTCTTTTCGATCTTACAATATCCTTAATTGTCCGTTTTAAAATGCCAAAAATCAGAATCGAAAACTATGCTCATAAATTAAACTCCATATTCAAAACATCGCCTGAGAAAAAAAAGGATATATGTGCTTTGTTGTCTTGTATAGTAGTTGAAATGTCTGTTAAATCTAAATTAAGTTCTTTAGATATTTCATGAAAATAATTTTTTACAGCGTGAAGATTGTTAATTTTTAACAGTTTTAAAAGTAAGAAGTAATCCAGTCCCCAATGAGGAGCATAGCTTAAACTACCCCTTAAGGTTTTTAAAAATATCAAAAATCTTTGTTTTTGTTCATCAATCCCATCAACAAGCGATAAATCGTTATTAAATACCAATTCAAAATTATTGCCTAATCTTAAATCCATACTAGTAATTATACCATATTTAGCAAAAATTACTTAAATAAACTATTAATATTATTGCTAATTCTAGATGTTGCTATTTGTAAGCTTGCATAGTCAACGACCGCTTTTCCTTTTACAGTAATTCCATTAATAGCACTTACAATACTCTCTAGAATTGATTTTAAGGAAGTTATTTCATTGGCTATTTCAATTTTATTGTTTGCTTTAATTTTAACAGTATCAGAGATAAGATTTAAAGTCTTTGGGCTAATTGCACTAAGTATATAAAAATGATGTTTGTCAAAGTGGATATCGTTATTTTTATCAAAAATATTAACGCTTGATTGAAGTAGCAATACGGTATCACCTTTTGATAGTTCTAAACTGATATTAGAGATATTTTTTGTGTGAATTTCTAAATCTTCAAATTCGGGTATTGTAACAATAGCCTCTTGAGTTTGTTGTTTAAACTCCTTTACAGTGCCAATTTTAATTATGAAAATGTTTTAATAAATCCAATTTTTAACGTCCTCTTGTGCTAATGCATGACCATAAAGGCGCTGGTTCATTCTATAAATTTTATAGTCTTTAGTCATTTTAATCCCCTTTACTTTCTACATTTAATCAGAACCATCAGAGTCATCCTTTAATTTAAGTATTAATGAACACTCTCCTGCGTTGCTAAGTCTTGCGCTGGTTTCTTTTATGGTGGTTTTTATCATTTTCCCTAATCCATCAATAAATGAAACTTTATCGCCAATTTTTAGTTTATGTGTGTAAAATGTTTGCGCGTTCCAATATACACGTCTTATATGGTATTCACCCTCAATAGCAATTTCTTGTTGTGGTATGAATTCAAGTCCATAATCTTCTAAAGCCTTGTAATTTTCATCTGCTTCAATTGTTCTATCATTAGTAAATATAAAATTACATTCAACATCAAAACTGTCACCACCAACATCAGCTATTACGTCATGAATATATATTCCTTTTATTTTGTCAACAAATTCTTTTGGTGTTGTGGCATAAATATCTTTTTCAATGATTTTAAGACGATCTTCTTTTCCCATATTAATAATATTGCGATTAGGAAATACAGATTCTATGGCCTCTTGCACCGTTTTTCCCTTAAAGTTTTTGTTCTCTAATTTTCGATCAAAGAAGTTGCTACTAACCGCTAACCGAACGTCAAGCTCAACACTAAAATCACCACCAGGATAATCAGTACTCATAGGAGTTCCCAAATAACCCGACATTATGAAATCAAAATTTTTTTCATGAGCAAATTTTTTATAGCGTATTTTTACTATATCTCCTACTTCAATGTCGTTGGTGAAGTCTAGGGGCAAATTCCAAAGTACAATTTTTGTTCGTTTAGATTTTACAAAATTATAATTTGAAAACTCATTAGATATGGTAATATCAATATGAATTCCATGTTGCGTATTTATTATAATTTTAGGAGTTTCTTCAATTAAAGAATCTCCAGAACTTGTATCCTTTTCTAAGGATTGTTTTGCTTTGTAAAATTCAATTTTAAAATCATATTGTAGTAGCAGCATTTTTTATCCTTTATATTTTTCCAATTCAAATGTTTTTACTACTTCCATTGATAGACCAACTTCAACCTCATCAATGAAAGGAGTATCCTTAAACGAAAGACTTGTAATTACAGCTAATTCTTTAAGGCCAAAAGTTGGACTGTAGATACTAAAGGGAACTTGAGCTTGTATTCTATTGGCCAGTTGTTCTTTTGCAAGATTAGCGTCAAAACGTAACATAGTATTGCCAAAAACAGTCATTTTGAGTAGAGAAAGCATATCCTTATATAAGGAGGTTAGTATTCCACCGTTTAATGATATATTTTCACCAGTCATTACTGGATTGTAGCTTACATATTCTGCTTTTCTATCATAATAGTTAATAACCGGTCTTTTAGAACAACTAGTATTATAAGTGCGTGTTATGAGTTCGGTTTTTGGTTTTATAAAAAACAATTGAGGAATATATCCAAAACCTTTTAAATCCATTCTTGGGAATAACACTAAAAAATTATCTGCTCCGAAAAGAGCAAATATTTGGGTTATTACATCTCTTATTATTCGAGTAATTTCCCTGAATTCTTTCTTTTCAAAATCTTTGATTTTTTCTTCGAATTTTTTCTTTGCAATATTATTATTGATAATATTTTCATTTTTAATATCCATAGAATTTCCTTTTTAGTTAAAATTGCCTAAATCATCGCCCCCGGTGTTATTATTGTTATTTGTCAAATATGAATACAAATTTAAAGGATTTACGTAGTATAAAGCATTACCAACTAAATTACTCCCGGCATTATATAATGAGCTGCCAATGTTTTTTATTCCGTCAAAAGCACCCTTTATACCGCCTGTTATGGCATCAACGATATCTTTTAAGATTTGTTTAAAATTAAGGTTCATAATCTTTTCAAGAATACCAGAAATTTTGCCAATTACTGGCATCAAAACATTATTAGTTACGTCTTCAAGATTTTGCTCTATTTTAGCTAAATTGCTTTTAGCTCTAGCAACTTCATCAGAATGACCCATTATATTTAAAGATGATATATCTTTTAATAAGTCTGCAATTATCTCTGGCCTTAGCTTTTTTTTCCCTCCCTCTTGAGTTAGAAACTCTAACCTGTTTTTCATGGTTTCTAGATATTTTTTTCCAAATTTGTCTATGGGTTTCAATATATTAAAAGCTTCTGTAAGTTTCCCTTTAAGTATTTTTGAAATAACTTCAACAGCACTTTCGTTATCACCAACAAGCCCTGTGCTTCTAAACATAGCTGCTAGTTTTGTTGCATTTAATACATTCTCTCCCTCTTCATCATTAAGTTTTAATTCTCTGATATGGCCTTTAAGCACACTTGCTGTTCGCAGAAAATCTTGTTGTTCTAATTTCCGCTCAAATCCTTTCATTCCCTTAATAGCACCCAAAATATTTTCACGTTCTTTTTCACTGTAAAACACTTTATTAAGTTGTTTTAGTTGTTCTTCTTTAGATTTATTTTCAACTGCTTTTTTAGCAAATCCATACATAAATCCAATAAGCCCGCCACCAACTTTACTTACAGCGTTGCCAATGACATTTCCCAGAGCACTACCTATTGCAATTTTGGCAACAAGTCCTTTTCCTTGAGAGGCTGCTAGCATTTTACTTTTTGCTTTTGATTCTTTTGCAAGTTCTTTATATTCAAGACGTCTTTTGTCTCTATCAGACATTAAAGATCTTTTGAAAGCTTCTTTTCTTGCTTTCTCAAAACCCATGCCCTGTTTCATAAGCTTTTTAGTTTGTGTAAGTCTATATTTCTCAACACGTTCTCTTAAGCTTTCAAATTTAGATTGTCTGTTAAGTTCTTTTTTCTTGTCCGACAAATTATTCTTTACAATATCTTTAGTACTCCCCAAACTAGATTTTTTGGGTTTAAGATATTTCTCCATTTTGGAAATATCTTGTTCGATAGCCTTTTTTGTTGCAGCATGATCAAGAATACCCTTAAATTTAATAGTGAATTTGTCGCTCATTGAGCCCTCACTTCCCTAGAATTAACTCATACAATTCTTTTTCTAATTTAATATCAGCAAGTCTATTTACCTCTAAAAGCTAGTCATAAGGCAATTTCTTTACATCATCATATGAGCAAATATTCATAATTACTGGAAAATAGTATTTATCGTTCTTAATCTCGTCAAGCAAGTTAAAATACTTTTTTCTAGTCTCATTAAGACTTGCAATAGCTTTATCAATATCTCTATTTCTTTTGCTCATTTAGCAACCAGCTCATTAGAATTTGATGTACTTGATGAAAGCGAAGTGGCTACTTTTTCATAATCAAAGTTTTCATTGATATAGTCAAAAGTAACAAAATCACCAACATTATTTTCATATTCACTTAGAAAAACCAAAGCGGGGGTTTTTAGATCATTGTCTAAATGAAAAGTATTAAATTGTGCAGTGTAAATTATTGCAACAAGATAATCTTTATAATAAGAGATAAATTCTCTATTTTGATCCAAAATCACATAGAATTCGTCTAAAAATTTTGGACTTATCATTAAGCTTGTAATTTCTCTTAAGTATTTAACTTCATTAAGCTTTAAAACAGCGTCACTTTGATTAAATCCCAGTACTCTATCCCATTCATAGACCGGAAGTACTCTCAATGGATATTCATAAGTTTTGTTTTTAGTTAAAATTTTCATTTTATATCTCATTATCATAATAAGAATCTCCTTTTAAGTGTTGTTTGGTTTAGTTTTTTGGCAATTAGTAGCCCTAATTTCAAAAGATACTTTTTCAGCCTCAGCAGAATAACTTCTTGAAGGCTCTTCAGTAAAAATTGCATAGTTAGAAATAATTTTGGTAGCAATTCTGTCATTGAATGCTAAATCAAGCATTTTATCCTCTTTTCTCACATCCATGTTGTAAAACTGTTCATCAGAAAGTTCAGTTAACAAAATGTAATCATGACTACCCAGTGTCACTTCAATGTTGAAAACATAAGTTATCGTTTTGGGATCTCTTAAGCTTATTACAGGCATACCTTTATCTTCACTACTAATCACTGCTCTTGTTGTGGGTTCGCTTGTAAGCTCTAGTTTGCCACTATGTAACTGCGTACCACCAATTGAAAAATAAACTTCTCTTAAATCATAAAATTGCATTTTAACCCCCTTTTAAGCACTTAAACTATTTTGATAATCAACTATATCTTGAGTAGTAATTACTAAAGCAACAGCATTAATGCTAAAGTTATAAGTAATATTCACACTAAGTTCTAATTTAAGTTGTGGTGTAGGAGAAAGAGTAAGACTTAAATTTTTATACTGTATAATCAGCCCCCTATCTATAAACCTTTTAAGTAAACACTCAATTGCTGAAGTATATGCATTATCTCTAGCCCCACTAAGTTGTAGTGCAGATAGTTTGCTGTTTTGTCTATTGTTTTTATTCCAAATTCTAATAAGCTCAATAATCGCTTCATTTTTTATATAATGATATGTAAACTGTTCATCTATTGCACTTCCAGCTAGATCGACACCCTCTTTAAAGGCGGGCATACCATCAAGTCCAGTTTCATTAAGAAGTGAATAAAAGTTAATTTTTGCAGTTCGCAACTTTCCAATTACAGTGTCGTCAACAAGCGGTTTAGCAGCTAGTGACATACCATAAGGATTTACAGAATGAAAAATACTTGCTTGATTCAAATATTGACTTATAAATTTAAGGTGTAGGTTGTCTTTATTGTTACTGTAAACAACGATATTTCTTTCTTTTTCAGTATTGCTTTTATCTTTAAATAGTTCTTTTATTTCTTGTTCTTTAGTTGAGAATACAAAAAAAGTTGAAGGCATTTTGAATTTAGCATAGTCATCTTTGTAAATTTTAAGTCCATCATCTGACGCATCCCCCTCAGTGTTAATAAGTACAACAAAAGTGTGCCTATGTACTTTAAGACAATTTTTTAGCTCTTCAGGCTTATCTTTATAAATGAAAAGATCGGTTGCTTTTAATGATTCTTCGTTTGAATTGAAAAAATTAGACATTGCGGTTTTAAGCAGTGTTTTTTCTTTTCCAAACTGATCTTGTCCATTCCCATTATCTTTTTCCAAAGTTTCAATTTGTTTTTCATAGTTATTAACGGTTAAATTCAATGTTATAAAGTTAGCAGCATCTTTATTAACTTTGATTTTAGCTGTTTTGTAAACCAAAAGTGGATTATAATAATTGGGCCTACTAGCTTGAATTCTAGAATCAATAAAACTTACACTAATTGTATCTTGCGGCAATTTCGTATTCCTCCTTTAAAATTTCAATTGCTTTTACACTAGCATTAAATGCTATAGATGCACTGTATGCATGGTTGCTATATTTTGTGCCTAAATTAATTAGCCCAACTGTTTGCATATTAGATGTTGGGTAAATGTAGAAATTAATTTTACTAATATATTCGGGTTGTGATTGACTTTCCAAAGTATACTTATGGGCTTTATTATGTAGAAAATTACTAAGCATACCATAGAAAATTAAGTGGCTACTATAAATTTTTCACTATGGAATTGAGTTTCCAGATATTCAGGGAAGGATTTGACATTGTAATAGGAAATCCGCCATGGGAAAACCCCAAGTATGATGAAACAGAGTTTTTATCAAAACATATTTCTAGCTACAGAAAGCTAGGCATAAAAGAACAAAATAAAATAAAGCAAGAAATGCTTAGTAAAGATAATCATCCTTTGAGCATTGAATACAATGAAGAAAAAAAGTATAAGTGCTATTAACAATATTTATAAATTTGATTTTAAAGATTTTACTAGTGGTGGGTGATCCGAATATTTTTAGATATTTTTTAGCATTTAATTTAAATCTAATAAAAGAAAAGGGCAATTTAACTTATTTGGTTCCTTCAAGCCTTTGGGGTGAGTCTAGTTCTAGTTCATTAAGAAAACATATATTTGCTAATTATAAACTTAATTATATTTATCAATTTGAAAATAAAAAAAGATTTAAAGATGTGCATTCAAGCTTTAAATTTGCAATATTTCAACTTAGTAATACTACCCCCCCCCACACACACATTAAATTTTAAAGCAAGATTTATGATTCAACGTGATGATAATATTATTAAAGAAATAACTGGTGATTTAAAAGATAGCAAAGATGATCCTTATAAAGGAATTGAATTAAATATATAGCAAATTAAAAAACCATCTCCTATTCAAGAATCAATAATAGAATTTAAAGACAATGAAGAATTTGGCCTAATTAACAAAATGTTTAATCAATTTAGTGTTCTTCGTCAAGAGTATATTGATTTTGGAGTAGGACTAAATTTAACAAATTATAAAGCATTGTATAAAGAATAATACTAAGGATTTGTATTTCTTTATTCTGGGGCCAATATTCATCAGTTTAATTCAAGATTTTTTGAAGGTAAAGATGCAAAAGAAAGTTCTAAATTGCTTTGGATAGATAAAAAAGACTTGGAAAAAGTATTAACCAGAGATAGCCAATTTCAAACCGAAAGAGTATTCTATAGGGCAATTGCGAGTAACACAAATGAAAGAACGATGATTAGCACACTTTCTCCTAAAAATTGTTATTGCGTAAATTCAATATATATAAATTATGAGAAAACATTAATATCACTTTATAAAAAATTATTTGTTATATCTATTTTTAATTCATTTGTATTTGACTTTATGATTAGAAGATTTGTTGACTTAAATGTGCTAAAATCGTGTTTATATCAATGTCCTATACCCCAACCCGAAGAAAAAGAAATTTTAAGTAATTCTTTATATTTAAATCTTATAAAAAATACTTCCTTGCTAATAGCCAAAAATGATCCTGAAAACTTTAAATATTTGCTTCATTTAGAACATTTCGAGCTTAGTGAAGAAAAAGTTAATAAAATACTAAATCTAAATGTGGAAGATGAATTTTTCAAAAAGAAAGAAAATGAAAATAACTTTATTGTAGTCAGTCTTTATTCACTAACCAAAGAAGATTTTGAGGTTTTGCTTAATGACTTTGAGGTGCTAAAAAATAAAAAGGGAGAAGAATATATTTTATTTTTAATAAAAGGATATGAAAATTATTTGTTAAATAATAAAATTTTTTAGTATAAAAAATGCAAGAAAAAAATAAAAAATAAGATTTTAACTAAAAATAACAAAGAATTCTCCACCTATAATTTCTATGAAATTTGGGTGGAGATGAATTTGCTAATAAATAGATTTATTTTGATTTTGAATATACTTTTTGATGATATCAATAGAGGCTCTCTTCCAATAAAGATAAGAAATAACTTTTAGATCAAAAATAAGGCTTCCAGCAATATTTGTCTAAATAAGTAGAATATTTTTTTCTTATAAGCCTTGAAGATACTGTTTTTAGATTGTTGATGAATTTAGAAGGTTGAATATTGGGGGTAAATTCTAGTAATAAATAAATATGATCTTTGCCATGTTTGAATTCATTAAGGGTTATTTTCCATGAATAACATATATTAAGTATTATTTGGTAAAGGGAAGATGAAGGCTTGTCATTTATGCATTTATGCCTATATTTAGTAACTAATATTAGGTGATAATTAATTGAATAAACGCAGTGATTGTTAAAAGTTAGCTTCTGTGACATATACACTAAGTATAAAATATTATAAAATAATAGAATATATGGGTACTAATAAAGCTTATAAGCATAGAATATATCCTAACGATAATCAAAAAAAATATTTTTCAAAAGTATTTGGATTTGCAAGATTTTTGTATAACAAAATGTTAAGCGATAAGAAAAATTATTATGAAAAAATAAACAAAATCTTATTACCTGTCCACCAATCCAAGTAAATATAAAGAAGAATTTCTATCCTTAAAGGAAGTTGATAATTTAGCCCTTTATAATGTTTAACTTGACTTAAACTCTGAGTATGATAATTTTTTTAGAGAAATTAAAAAGGAAAATAGAATACAAGGATTTTCTAAATATAAAAGTAAGGAAAATAGGCAAACTTTTAGAGCTAATAATCAAAAAAACCCAATAAGAATAGGAAATGGTTATATAAAGCTACCTAAAATAGGGTTTATAAAGTTATGTCTATATAGGCGCATTAAAGACAATGAGCTTATTAAAAATGTAGTAGTAGAAAAAGATACTGATGATAAATATTATATTTCAATAACAGTTGGGTGCTTAGATACTAAAAATAACAATGAAACTAAAGGTGATAAAAAAGAGGTATTTGGCATTGATATGAGTATGAAACATTTTTTAGTAAGTAGTGAAGGTGAGAAAATCAATTGCCCTAAATATTTATTAAAAAATGAAAATAAACTTAAAAAATACCAAAGAAAACTATCAAAAAAGCAAAAGGTTTTTATTAATAGAGATAAATCTAGATTAAGAGTTTCCAAGTTACATAAGAAAATTTTAAATCAAAGAAAAGACTTTTTGCATAAATTATCTTATTACTTTGTATCCAATTATAAAAACATAGTAATAGAAAATTTGTCAATTAAAGGCATGCAGAAAGGAATGTTTGGGGAAAATATTAATGATTTAGGGTGGTCTGAGTTTGCAAGACAATTATCATATAAATCAGAATGTTATGGATCCGCTTTGTATAAAGTGGATAAATATTTTCCATCAAGTAAACTATGCAGTAGTTGCCACATTAAAAATACGGCTCTAAAATTAAGTGATACCAGGTGGACTTGTAGTAGTTGTAACACTTTGCATAATAGAGATATAAATGCAAGTCTAAACCTTAGATTTCTTATTATAAAGAAGTCAAGACTAAGGTAGGAACTGCCTAAAGTAAAGCTTGTGGATCATGCTCTAGTGGATGATATGACCATTCTTGCAAAAAGCCTAAAAAGCTATTATGAGAAGATACAAGAAGCTATTTCTATAATATTTGATTTAGAAATAGCAGATCACGCCAAAAAATGATGTAAAAAAATTGAGATGATATTTAAAGGTTTTGAAATGCATGATTTAGATAAAAAAGCTTTACTATTTAAAAGTATAAACTAAAAATTTAGTTACCGAGGTTAGTGAAGTTAAGGTTGGATTAGACAGAGTTTAAACAAGATTAGATAAAGTGATAATAGCTTAAATAAATCAAGCGATAATGCTGCATTTTTTACTAATAAAGTACTAGATATATTTAAAATATAGGGAATAGGCAATAAAGAAGTGTGTTTTAAAAATTAAAGTTATTAAATGCGAATTGACATTTTGAAAATTTATTTTTTAATTTTATTGTTAATATATAAACATGTTGTATAAAGATAAAAATATAAATTTTATAAAATCAATAAAAAAGATATAAGTAGAAAAATACAAAATAATAAGGATCTTATTGAAAATGAAGCACAAACAAGACTCAATCTTATTGATCCATTTTTAGATGCGATGGGATATGATCACACTGATATTTCAATTGTTAAAGTTGAATATAAGGCAGATATTCCTAAACTTAATGGGCTAAAAAAAGTTGATTATATTATTTATCCAACAAGAAAAGATGAAGAGCCTACTATTTTAATAGAAGCTAAATATCATAATAGTAAGGAAAAGCTTGAAAACCATCTAAAGCAATTAAAACCTTATTTTGAAAATATTCGTTCTCAAGAAAAGAGAGTTGAATTTGGTATATTAACAGATGGTATAGAATATAGATTTTATACTGACTTAGATAAAGATAATTTGCTAGATAATGAGCCTTTTATGGTTATTAATTTAGAAAAATTAACATCTAAAGATTTTGCATTAGAAAAAAAGTATACAGACAAGTTTTTATCATATTTGAGAAAAGAAATAAAAAATCCAGGTGATGATTTTCTTAAATTTTTTAAAACTAAAATTGATTTTTAAAAAACATGTTCAGACGAAATATTTAATAATTTTATAAAAAATACTTTTAGTATGCTTAATGAAAAAAACGATATGCTGGTAAACAATAAAAAAAGTAACATAGAATATGGTATGGATTTTAGCGCAAAAGATAATAATATTAAAACCGAAAATTTAAAAAAATTTGAAAAATTAAATTTCGATATGAAGTCAATATACAAGAAATTAGAAAATTTTATTTTTGCTTTAAATCCTAATGAAATTGAGAAAATTGAAACAAAGTGCTATACAGGATTTAAGGTGCAGGGGAAGTATTTTGTAGATTTTAGCTTTACGTCCAGGGTAAATAAAATAAACATTACTGTTACTGTTGCTCTAAATCAAATAACTTTAAAAGAAGGTTTTACCAGATATGTTAAGAATATTGGCAAATGGGGTAACGGGGGTATTCAGATTCTATGTACACTGAATTCTCAAGTTGAAGAAATTTAATATCTTATTAAATTAAGCTATAACAATATTTTTTCAAAAAATAAAAAAATGCATTAAATAATGTGTAAGAAGCATTTTAAACGTATTAAATAATTACTATTTTTATAATCAAAGATTATAAAAATAGTAATTATTTACATTTTATACTTTTTTACTATAAAAATATTTTTTATTTATTAATTTTTTGTAAAATGCCTGATAAGCTGTAAATTTTATTATAATTCAAACAAAAAGATAATTGATCTTTAATAAGATTTATTGCATTGCCCCCGGGTGTCTTCAGGATCATTGAATAATAAGTTTGGTATAGCATCAAATATTTCAATTAGGTGTACTCAAAAAAATAAAAAGGTTCTATTAATATGACCAAATTTAGATTAAGAGTTGCTAAGCTATATAAGAAAATTTAAATAAAGGACTTTTACATAAATTGTTTTTTTACTTTGTAGTAATTATAAAAATATGGTGATAGAGGGCTTATCAATTAAGGATATTATATAACAGGGATTTAAAGTTAAGAAGGCCTAGCATTCAATATTTAATCCCAAAATTTAGATTTTAAAATGAAAAAACCCTTTTCGGGGCATCTTTTCGACATTAAACTAGGCAAAACAAACTTAAGCCTATTTGAAATAATAGATTACCATTAATCAAGCATTAAAGTCAATAAACCTTGAAAATTTATTTATTCCTTTTCTTTTTAGAATTATCATAATTTAATTATGACATCCGATAAAATATCTTTTTTATTTTTAAAAATCTCCTTTTAAATAAAATAAACCCTTTTAGTATCTTTATTACAGAAATCATATAATTCATTTTTTTTTATTAAAATTCTAATTGGGATATCTTTTTGATTTATTTTTGACAACCTTTGTTTTTGTATAGTGTGATAAGAAGGATTGATGGGTATTTTTGAGGAGGAAGATGAGTGTAAAAACTATAAGCATGCTTTAAAAAAGAGTATGGTTAATGATATTGAAAATAAAATTAAAATCATGGAGATATTGTACGACATAAAAAACAAAAAACTTTATCGTATCGATGGGCATGTGAGTTTCAAGTCTTTTATTGAAGAATTTTTAATTGCGAGAACCCAAGCTTATTTATATTTAAAAATATATGAACAGATTTTAAAGGGAGACATAAGTATAAAAGAAATTAGAGACAAGGAGATGATAGAAATTTATAGAAATATAAAATCAAAAGAGGTGGTAGATAAAAAGCCAATTCAAAATTCAATAAAACCATTAAGTTCCATCTTAAAAGACAAGATAGTTACGATTTCTATAAAAGCAATGCTAAGTTTACGGGGTATTTATTAGATAAGATTTTTTCTAGTGATAAAGATTATTTAAACAAGATATTTAAAGAATATTATGATTTAAATATAAAAAGAACAAAGCAAAACACATAAGCAAGTACTCGTAAAATTTAAACAATTTTTGTATTATTTGGAGTATATAAATCATATAAAATAACTATTTTATAAAGAATAAGTAAAAGTGGTTTAGTTTACTGGAGTATATAATTATGACATAATTAAGTATATGGAGGATATATATGAGCAAAAAAAATAAAAAAATATTATTTCTTAATGATAGAATTGAACATTATATTATTGATAATTTATCAAATTTAGATACTAATATAGATAAAAATTTAATGGTGGTTTACAAAGATTTAAAAGAACAATTAAAGTTGAATTTAGCAAATGAAATTGACACTAAAATTCAAAGAATGAGAATTCTATATGAAATTAAAACAAGAAAACTTTATAAATACGATGGTTTTAAAAGTTTTTCACAATATTTAAAGACTTTTGTAGTTGCTAAAACTCAAGCGTTTTTTTATTTAAAGCTTTACTCAAAAATTTTAGAGGGTAGTATATCTATAGATATGGTTAAAGAATTAGGATTTGAAAATATAAAAAAACATATTTTTTTAAAAAAATCATTTGATTTTAATAATAATAAAAGCAAATTAGATAATAAAAATATTTCTATCAGAATTTTTATGAGAGATAAAGAATTATATGAATTTGTAAAGCAAGATATAAAAAGAGCAAGTTATATTTTTAAAGAACTTTTTCAGAATAGAAAAGATGTTTTGGCTGATATTGTAACTAAATATGATAATGAAAAAAAGTAAATTAAAAGTAAAGCAGTGTTGTAAAAATTCTGCTTTTTTTTGTTTTAAATGTTCTTATGGGAAATATTGTTTCTTATTTATAATTAAATGTAATTTAAATTGGTAATATAATCTGTATTTGTAATTTTAGATTATTGTAGTAATATTGGTTTTCATATTCAATTTATGTTATACATTGATGATGTGAGATTTTTAAATTTTGATATTTTTTGGTTTTTATAAATAGGTGTTTCTGATTCATCAAATTTTAGACCATTATCTATTTTTAGATTTTTATCATTAAAATTAACTAAATCAATACGGTTATTGATTTAGTTAATTAATGGAGCTAGTTTTTTAGTTATTGTTGAAGTCAATGCACTTTCAAGTCTTTCCATATTTGATTTGTAGATTGATGTGTAATAGGAATACAAATCATAAACCAAAGAAAATCCTTTATGTGCAACCTCTCCAAATTCATCTTCAAATTTAGAAAGTATTTTAATAAGATTCGATATAGACGTAAGTCCGAGCTCAAGATTATCTTTAAATAGGTTTTTTGATATTTCTTTAATTATTTCTGATTCTTGTTTTATATTTTCTTGTTTCTTTTCCGATCTATCTTTAATTTTTTCTAATTTGTGTCCAAATTGTTATTTATCTTTTTCATTTATTTTATCTAAAAATAACAAAGAATACTCCACCTATAATTTCTATGAAATTTAGGTGGAGATGAATTTGTAACGCAAGTTAAAATATAATATTATAGTTATAAAAAATAATGCGTGCTAATAAAGCTTATAAGTGCAGAATATATCCCAACACCAATCAAAAAAAATATTTTTCAAAAGTATTTGGATGTGTAAGATTTTTGTATAACAAAATGTTAAGTGATAAGAAAGATTATTATGAAAAAAATAAGAAAAGTCTTAGTGTTAATCCAAGTAAATATAAAGATGAATTTCCATTCTTAAAGGAAGTTGATAGTTTGGCTCTTTGTAGCGCGTGGATCGACTTAAATTTTGCGTATAGTAATTTTTTTAGAGAAATTAAAAAAGGAAATAGAATACAAGGATTTTCTAAATATAAAAGTAAGAAAAATAGGCAAACTTATAGAACTAATAATCAAAAAAACTCAATAAGAATAGAAAATGGTTATATAAAACTACCTAAAATAGGGTTTGTAAAGTTGTGTTTACAATAGGTATATTAAAGATAATGAGCTTATTAAAAATGTAGTAGTAGAAAAAGATATTGATGATAAATATTATATTTCAATAATATTTGAGTGCTTAGATACTAAAAATATAAATGAAGCTAAAGGCGATAAAAAAGAAATAGTTGGTATTGATATGAGTATGAGACATTTTTTAGTAAGTAGTGAAGGTTAGAAAATCAATCATCCTAAATATTTATTAAAAAATGAAAATAAACTTTAAAAATATCAAAGAAAACTATCAAAAAAGCAAAAAGGTTCTATTAATAGGGCTAAATCTAGATTAAGAGTTGCCAAGCTGCATAAGAAAATTTCAAATCAAAGAAAAGACTTTTTGCATAAATTATCTTATTACTTTGTATCCAATTATAAAAACATAGTAATAGAAAATTTATCAATTAAAGGCATGCAAAAAGGAATGTTTGGAAAAAGTATTAATGATTTAGGATGATCTGAGTTTGTAAGACAATTATCATACAAATCAGAGTGGTATGGATCTGCTTTGTATAAAGTGGATAGATATTTTCCATCAAGTAAACTATGCAGTAGTTGTCACATTAAAAATACGACTCTAAGATTAAGTGATACTAGGTGGACTTGTAGTAGTTGTAACACTTTGCATGATAGAGATATAAATGCTGCTCTGAATCTTAAAGCTTATTATTATAAAGAAATAAAAACTAAGGCAGGAACTGCCTGAAGTAAAGCTTGTGGACCATGCTCTAGTGGATGACCGTTCTCCTTTTAGAGCCTAAAAAGTTATCATGGTATGAAACAAGAAGCTATTTCTATAATCTTTGATTTAGAAATAGCAGTTCATATATTTGTAGATTTTCTTATATTTTTATCTATCAAAATTTTATAAAGTATGGGGCTATTAACATATTCTGTATTTGTAAATTTAGGATTGTTGTAATAATATTATCTATTATTAGCAATATACAAGATTCACGTTTTGTATGTTGCGGTAAAGGGTCAGTTTTTGGATAAATTTTTGTGTAGAAAAATTTCATTAATTTTTGGATACTCTAGAATAGAGTAATCTCCTTTTTATTAATTTTTGACTTTATTTTTTGCACTTATGATATAAAAAACTGTCCTTTATATATGATTTTAGAATACAAGAATATTATTGATAATGAGTTCATATATTATCCCTTTCAATTTATAGAGTGGTATTTGTTCCTAAAAAGAAAAAATTTCAAGTTTAATATTAGATAAGATATAATAATTAAATAGGGGCAAATATCGGCTATACAGCTTTATACTAAAAAAAACTAATTA
>NZ_CP179461.1:0-30081 GCF_032595855.2 Borreliella carolinensis | reverse complement strand
TTACAAAAATCTTTGATTGCCAAAGTGAACACTTCTCTCTCTATATCCTAAAGACAACATCAAATATGCTGCAGATATTGCATCAAGAGCGTCATCATGGGTTTTATTATCCCCCTTATACGAATAAATATCATTAAATACAGAAAAGCTGCTGTATTTCGTAATGTAAAGTTTTTTGTAAGTAAACGGCGTAATTAACGTTGTTATTCTGCTAAATTTATTAGACTTTGGTTTAACTGGGGTAATTCTAAAATAATGACTCATATTTTTCCTAAGTAGCACGTATTCACGGGTCAATGCACCAGCACCTTTTGTATTGTCTCTATCCTCTAAATACAGTGTATGTACATTGAAATTTTCTAAAACGGTCTTTACCATATTCATAATATAAGGATCATTAGCTGGTCTTTGGTCTTGAAATACAAAAGCATAATACTTATCATCAACTCGCTCCATAACACATAATGCAGTGTTATCCCCGCCAACACTAAATGCTGGGTCTAAATATGCTATCGGGCTAGTAAATATATAATCATCAGTAATATTTATTTGTGTAAAAATTGAATCAGTGCTTGCTATCCACTCACCTAGCAAAACTCTTGCTTTATATGATGGTATATCTTTATAAAGTTTTTCTTGTGTTTCGATAAATCCTTTACTAAGTAGCACATTATCATAAGTTGTAAAATTATATGTCTTAAAAGTTGCTATATTATCAATATAATCGGTTTTAAAATAGTGTTCCGGATGATCGGGGTTAGTATCAAAAATAATAGTTTCTTGCCCGCATCTTAGTCTTTTTAAGACTTCCTCTAAAGTTTGCTTGTGTAAAGTTGTAGCCTCATTAACAAAAATAAGTGCCGAATTACTTCCCCTAAATCTTTCAAAATCACTTGCCTTATCTCCACCATATAGATTAATACGTAGTGAATCAATCAGAATATATGAATTATTTGTATGTCTTGGGATATAAGGAATTTTAAGAAGTTTACATAGCTTTTCAAATTGTCCCAAAACATTAACTTCAACTGAGCGTTGTGAATTCCCAATAATAAAATTATTAGTATCACTAGAGTATAACTTTTTATTTTCAATTAAACTTTTGAGAAAAAGATAACATGCAAGATACGTTTTGCCACTAGCTATGCCTCCGCTGAGTATAATCTTCTTTTCATTATTCTTTTGAATGCTTTTTATCACATTTTTTTGTTTTAAAGTTAACTGTTCTTCTTCAAACTTATCAAAATTAATTGAAGAATTTGTTAGCTTTACAAATTGTGATATATCAACTCCATATTTATTTTTGTATTCCTTTTGTAGTGTTGTAAAAAGTTTTGTTTGATATAAGTTCACTTGTGCCCTTTGCTATTTTTGTAGTTGCTTTTGCTTTCAGCCTCATTAGCAGTTGCAAGTTTTTTCATACATTCATAGTAAAGCTCCATTTCTCTTATTGAGCACTCCTTTATATATTCATCAAGCTCGCTTTTTAAAGAATTAATTTCTCCATTAACAACTTGCTTGTTTTTTTTACTACTTGCTTTATTTAAAGCGTCAATTTCGGCTCTTAAATTTTCTATTTTAGTATACATACTAACAAGCTCAACACTAGAATATTGCTTAAATGCATTTATAAATCCTAATTCTAAATTAGCCCGCTCTAAATCCAATTCGCTTCTAACTTTCCTAGCGTTAACTTCTGATCTAAAGGTTTGCGACAAAAGGTGTTCAAAAGTATCTTCACTAATTGTTACTCTAGAGTCCTGGTTAACAACACTTTCTCCACTTTCCCACTTTTGTCTCATTCTCCACACATTTACTTTAGAAACTCCTAATTTCTTCGCTATTTCTACATCACTTAATAAGCCCTCACTAAAATACGCAGCATAATCATCAAAAGACCTTTTAGCTCTTTTCAAAACAATTTCTCCTAAAATAACTAAATTAACAAATTGTTACTCTAAATAGTAAATCAATTTGCTAATTGTTAACATAAACTATTATATTTTTGATGTTTATTGATAGATATTTGATATTTATTGTCTTTTATTAATTTAGAAATAGCAATTACCTAGTTTATTGAATTTTGGAATAACCTGATTATACTAATTTGGAAAAATCTTTTATTGTTTTTAGAAGATACTTCCTTGTGCAAATTCCCTTATCATAATAGTGCATGATTATAAATAATATCTCTACAAAGTCGAGAACCACATTTATTGATTCTCGTTCTGGATCTTTATTACCAATCTCATCCATAATATTAGAAACAATACTCAAAAACCGGGTAGAATACTTCTCACCCATCTTTTCCAAACATTTTTCTAGCATTCCTTTCTTGTAGCTACAATCAAACTTCCTATTTTGGAAATTTTTATACTTTTCTATTATATGCTTATCTTTCAGAACGTCTTTAATAAAATTTTTTGCAGGATCTATAATATAATCTACGATTTCATCAATACTTTTTCCAGTTTTTCTTTTGTATTCTTGTATTGATAGAAAACCTCTATAAAAATCCTTTTTTTGTTTCAGAGTTAATTGCTTAACTCCATAAAGTTTGCTTATTTCCTTTTTTGTGCCTGGACTCAAGCAATCATAAAAATCTGAAATCTCATTTATATACATCATAACTCTAGAGAGTATATAAATAAACAATATTTTAAACAATAGTTTTTGATACTTTTTAAATGAAAATTTTGATAGAAAACATTTTTATGGCTATAGCAATAAAATCTACAAAAAAATAACAACTAGTCATTTTTTACTAGCTGTTATTTTATGTATATAAAATTTAATTACATCTAAAACAATTTATTATGAATTACTATCCTCGATGTATCCTTTAATTGTTTCAAAATTATCTTTATCTTCAAGATATTCTTTAACTTTATCCAACTTTGATTTTAATTTTTCTAAATCCGATTTAATGTCACCAACCTTTACAATATTTTTATTTTTTTGATTATTCTTACTATCATACTCGTCTTCTTTTATTTTAGCCCTTAATTCTCCTCTAGCTTTTTCTAAATCATCAATAAGATTTTTTAATCTACCACTTTCGTCTAATTCAATGGACTCATCCCAGATAGAATAAAGAGAATTGTCTCTTGAATTGTCACTGGTAATCTTATCATAAATAGCCCCCGTAACCTTATCTTCAACTTCTTGTCCAGATACTTCCATTCTTTCTTCAAAAAAAGACTTTGGATTAATACTATCAATATCTCTATTTATCTTATCTATTTTATCTACAAAATCTTTGATTTTATCTTTGACCTGCTTTTCTTCTTCTCTTTCTCTCTCTCTTTCTTTCTCTCTTTCTTTCTTTTGATGTTCTTTCTCTTGATGTTCTTTCTTAGCTTTTCTTTGTTGCTCTTCTTGTTGTCGTTTTTGTCGTTCTGATTTTTCTTTTTCTGCTTTAGCCTTAACTTTTTCTTCTTCTTGTTCTTGTCGTTTTTTTTCTCCGTTTTGGTCTTCTACTTTTTTTTCTTGTTGACCACCACTTTGTTTTGCTGCTTTTACTTTTGGTGCTGGTGTATTGTCATGATCATTTTCCGGTAATACTAATGGCGGATTTATTCCGATGCCACTAGGATCATCGCCCTGCATTAATTCTTCTTTTTCTTCTTCTTGCAATTTTTTTGCCAATTCATCTACTATTGGACCATTTGAGGCGATTTTATCTTTTGTTGGATCTAAAGCCCTATCTATAAATCCGTTAACTTGCCCTTTTGTTTTTTGCTCTAAATCTTTAATTGCATAATTCTTACAAGAACTTATCAGCACAAAAACAGAATAAATAATTAAAATTTTTATTATCTTATTCATAAGTTACTCCATAAAGTACTAATATTACCACAACACCAAATAATTGCAATATTTCAAAGATTTAAATATATAATTTTGTTACATTCAGCTGTTACATATTAACAAAACGCAAATGTAATTTTAACCAACTCCCCAAAATCTCTCCATTGCAAATGCACTACTCATTACAAAAGACTACAAAACACATACAAATTAAATTTCAAAGTCTTTGCTATATATCACTTAAAGTATTATATCTTTCTTAAGTCCACCCCTTAAAAATTGCCTCTTCTGTTTATTACAACCACTCTACAATCCAAATTTTGCATGCAATGAGAAGCCACACAATTTGACTAAATTTTTTTGTTTTTGGTAAAATATAAATTACATTTTTCATCTATTTTTATTACTTTTACTTAATTTAAAAGTAACACTTATAAGGAGAGGATTTTATGGACATAAATAATTATCTTAATTTAAATAATTTCAACATCGATTTTATGCTCAAATTATTACAAGATCATCAAAAACTAATAAATGAAAACAAAATTCTTAAAAATTCACTAAAAATTTCTTCTAAGCCTACTAAAAAAGCTTCAAAGCCAACTCCTAAATTTTATTTGACCCCAAAAATTGGCAAACTAATTGAAAAATGCATCAAAACTCTTAAACAAGCTGATCCAATATCTGGTTGGTTTTTACATTTACTCGCAATAAGTGGCTGCAGGGGCACCGAACTGCAAAAAGTAAAAATGCAAGATATTTCAACTTTTTTAAGCAAAAATGGAAAAACTTTATACAACATAAAAGTAAATGTGGCAAAAAAAAGAAATGTAACTTGTATTAGAGAAATTGTTATCAACTCAGAAGAGTTCGAGGCTATCCAAACAGCACACAAAAATCATTTTAATGAGAAAAATCTTGATACAAGACGTACTTATTTTTTTCAAAAATCCAAACATAAGTTTAAAGACAACCAAATTAGCATTATCCATATTTCTAATAAATTTAAAAATCTTCTTAAAAAATCGGGGTTTCGTGTAAATAAATCTCTCCATCTATGTCGAAATTTATTTATTTCAAATTTGAAATCTAACGGCTACAATTCTTTTCAAATTAAAGAACTTATGAAATATTCTTCAACCAATGAAATTGATAATATCTACGGCCTATCTTCTGCTAATAAAATTCAAGCTTATGAATGTGCTAAAAAGTGCCTTAAACTTTAGTAAAACTATTTCAGTTTAAATATACGTTTTGAAGTTACTTTAAATATTTTCCCACGTGGCTTTAAATCAAGTGAATCATATAATATTTCTTTATTTTTTGTTGCTATAAAGTGATATCCATTAACCTTATCGATTTTAACTTCACTTATTTCAAATTCATTTGCTGCACCCAAATAATTCGAAGTTTCATATCTCACACTACTTCTAATTCCATAGTAATTAAGTATCATACATGGATTCATAATAAAACAATTACTCTTGATGTAACCAAGTCCTATAAATCTATAATACGCTGTATTTATTTCATATGCATTAAATTCGCGTTTCTTAAATAGACTTGTATAATAATGTAGACACAAAAAGTAACAACCCCACCTTTGTATCTCTGGTCTTAAAGTTCTATTGTTTTGTTTTATTTTATTAATAATCATTGATTTCCTCTCCTATATTAAATTGTTTCTTTAATTTTTTAGTGCACCCATTCACATGGGGACACTGACATTATTTGCAAATGCTATATTGCTTGGGAAAAGTAATGTTTCACTTGTTGGCAATAACCCACTTAATCTATCTGATATTGCCCTTTTCTTAGAGTCAAAAGTGAACACAAATTCTCTAAATCTATAATTTACGTGCTCAATTAGTGGACATATATTCGTAATATTGTAGGTTTTCATTTTGATTATATCTTTAAGATACTTTTCTCTTTTTTTGTGTTCGTTTTGCATTTTACTTAATTCTTTTTTTGCACTATCAACTTCCATTAAATCACACGCAACATTTTCAGCAACTTGCCTATCCGTAATTTCAAGCTCTATACAATCAACATATTCTACAAATTCTCTTGCCCAATCAAACTCAACTCCAGAGCTATAAAATTCACTTCTTTCTACTAAATCTTCAACTAGTTTTATCACTTCATTATTATCATTATTTAATGTTTGTAAGTTGATATTATTATTTTTAAATATTTGAGTTCTTATGTTAAAAACTTCCCTCTCGCATTTGTGAACATGTTCAAGCACTTTTGCTATTAAGCCATCATTTCTCTTAATCTTACAGTTAACTGGTACTGCATCTATTAAAAAGAATAAATTACAATACTCAAGTCCAGTACATGCTAACTGCATTTGTGCTTGCACATAGTATTTGAAAAAATATTTACTGCTTAAAAAATTGCCATTTTTATTATACTCAGCAATTGCACTGCTCATATAATTAGAATCACTGCTTTTAATTTCTAAAAGCTCTACTGTGCCATTACTATTTATAAACCAACCATCAATTGTTGATCCAACAAACATTTCTGATTTACCAGTTTTCTTGAAATAATTATACTTATCAACACCGTTAGCATATTTGTTCTTATACAAAATATCAATATTATCACCATGTGCTTTAACAAATTCTCTAAATCCTAAATTCTCTAATTCTTTGCCCTTGAGCATATACAAATTCTCTTCAAAAGGTAGGCTCATTCCAAAATATTTAAGCACTCTGTTAATCATCAAGTCTTTAAGTCCTGCACCTCCAATCAAAACATTACCTACTTCACTAGCTCCGTACCTATCAAGTTCATTTCTTTGTGTGCTAAAATCAATATTTCGATTAAATCTAAAGCATTCTTGACTGCTTATTCCTGGTAATTTTTTACCTATCTTGCTTAATTTACTTTTTTCTTTAATGGGAGAAGATTTTTCCTCAATTATTTCACATCCAGTAAAACTTTGTTGTTCAACACTTGTCATTTTGAGCTCTCCTTTATTTATATTTTGTATTTCTTGATTATTATTGTTTGAAAGATTTTCCATCTTTTTACTCCTTTATTTAGTAATAAAAATAAGTATATAGCAAAAACTATTTTTGCCAACTTTTTTACAAAAATTTTTACAAAAAATAAAGTTTGGCTAGTTTTTTGTTCTAACCAAACCTTATTCTTAGTTTTTAAGGTTGTCTCATTATGATAAAGTTAATCTTACTATACATAAATATAGTAACAAAACCAATTTTTGACAATTTTTTATAACCATTTTCACAAAAAAAGGCTTAACTATATCCTTAAATAAAAGAACATGGTTAAGCCCAAGCTAAATCGGATTTATAATAACATAAATGGTTTAAGTTTCCTCCTGTAATTTTTATTATAATATTATAAATATTAAAAACTATTTTTGCCAACTTTTTATAGAAATTATTATAATTAATAAAAGCTTTATTATATTCTTTTGTTAAAGAACTTAATAAAATTAGAATTTAACCAAATTTGCTTATTAAAATAATTTTAATAAGCTTTTTAACAATTGAATATATTCTAATTTAGAATTAAAATCAATTTATATTTGTTAGAATAAAAGAACTTATTTAAATTTTTAACAAGAGAATTTAAATAAGTTCTACTTTAAAGCCATATACTAACTTATTACTTTATAAAAAAGTAATCATTCTTAATTCAAAAAATACTTATTGAATATAGAATAGATAATTGGAGCAAGCGTTATTCCCATTATTAGAATCACTTGTATTGTTCTGTTACTTGCATTAAGTTCGTTTTTTAAGCTAGATATATCCTTTTGTAACGTTTTTTCTACATTATCTATTTTAGAATTCAAGCTAGATATATCTTTTTGCAAAGTTTTTTCTACATTATCTATCTTAGTATCTAAACTATCTATTTTGGCATTTAGGCTTTTTTCTACAAAATCTATTTTTAGATTTAAATTCTTCTCTACAGTATCTATCTTGGCGTCTAAATTAGATATATCTTTTCTCAAATTCTTTTCTATATCAATTATTTTTTCTTTTAAAAATTCAAAATTGTAATTATCATTATGCAGAAAAACAAAATCTATTGCTTCCTTGCTAAACCCTATATTTAAAAATTCGTTTTTTATACTTTCTATATTATATGTTCTGTATGCCAAATTATTCATAGACTATCCTTTTAATTGTTTATATTTTTTTAAAAGCTTATTAATTAACTCTGTTTGATTTTCAAGAAGTTCTTCCAATAAAAACCCAGTAAACTTCCCATTTTTTTTATAAAAATCATAACTTTCTTGCTTTTTAAGTTGAAATCTTAATGGTTTTATTGGATTTTGCCTAGATGTTTTAATAACATTGTTACTTTCTAATTGTTTAATTGTTTTTTCAATGCCATTATTGGCAATAAAATTGTAGTCAATAATGCCTTTTTCTACGCCCGATACTATTTTTATATATTTATATGCTTGAGATTTCGCGATTTTAAAATCAGCTAAAAAGCTATAAAAATTTTTATATCCGTCTAAAATATACAATTTTTTTTGATTAATCGCATTTAATATTTTTGCTGTTTCTATTTTATTATAAATATCATCCGTTGTCAGAGTTTTCAATTTGTCTTTTAATCTCAAATATTCTTCTTTATGAATTTCTTCTAATGACTCCATTTTAGACATATTTTCCTTTATATCTACTCTTTTGGTTATTATCATTTTATTTTTAATGCTCATGCAAACTCCTTATTTGTCCATTACTGGATATATTTTATTTGTTATTTTATTTTTAACATTTTGTCTAAAGATTTTTTATATTCTTGATAATAGTCTGTTTTTGAAGAAAATTCTTTTCTATAAAACAGTGCTTTTTTAATATCATCTCTTTTAGGAATAACTCCTATTAGATTTTCTTTATATCTATTCTCCAGGTTAAATATTATTTCCTTATCAATGTTTTGTCTCTCTAATGCCCCTGTCACTAAAAAATACGGTGTAATATCATTTCTATAAACTTTATTTATTGCATCTAATATTAGGTCTATACTTTCAACTGCCCATAGATCAGAATTAATTGGTATTATCAAATAATTAGTAATTACTAAAGCATTATTTAAAAGATGTCCTAAGCTGGGATTTGTATCAATTATCACATAATCATATTTAGATTTAATAGCCAAAAGCCTTTTTTCTAAAAGATTGTCTTGTAATGGTATACTTTCGGAATTAAAAACAGATAGTTCTAATGAACTGGGAATTATATCTAAACAATTAGAAACTGTGAAAATGCAATTCTCTATATATTTTCTTTGTTTAAAGACTTCATAAAGATTATAATTTTCAACATTCACATTTTGTTCTTTTAATTTAAATAAAAAATAACTAGTTATACTGGCCTGTGGATCGCTATCGATTATCAATACTTTATATTTTTCTTTAGCCAATATATTGCTATAAAATAGCACACTTGTACTTTTGCCAACGCCACCCTTGATTGACGCTATTGTTATTATTTTAGGTTTTTTATTATCCATTTGATTAACGGTCCTTGTTCTGGGTATTTTTTCCCATAAAATTTATATACTTGTTGTTCTAAATCCGTAAACATACTGAATAAAACTTTGTTGTAGTGATTGTTTGTTCTTGTTTTATCTAATAATCGATACAATCCCTTGAAATAGCAAAAAACACTTCCTGCTTTAAATCTAAATTCCATATAATATGCCCTTGCTAATGCATATGCTTTTCTAGTCCCATTTATTTGATACTTTATTAAAGGTTTTTTAATTGGTTTTCTATAGCCATAAAAAATGCCAATAAATTTATCTCCTTCTTTAATTGGGTATAAATGAGTTTCTTCAACAATTCTTTCCCCATTAAATAGGGCCCGCAATGATAATCTAAATTCATGTTTTTTCTCATATACTCCAAATTTGTAAATGTCCATCATTATTTTTGTATGGTACATTGCTTTCCCATTTTCTTTTTCAATCAAAATAAAGCGTTCTTTATTTTGGCATTCAACTTTACATTTGCCTTTTTTTATAGTTTCAATAGGTTCTGATGCATTTTCCATGTTAAATCCTCATACGGCCTTTACATTAAATTCTTCTTTCGTTATAGAATTTTTTCGTTTTTTTATTAGTTCTAATAATTCAGTATGATATGTACCAAATACTTTATTGTATTCTATTTTCTTCTGGTTATTCAAATATTCTTTTACAATAGGCTTTAAAAATTCAATATTTGTTTCTTTTCTTAGTTGTTCAATAAGGATATTGAAAATATTTGCCTTTAAATTCTGATAATTTTGTTGAGAATTTCGTTTTTCCCTTTCAATCGACTTTTCTAATTTGCGTTTTATGTAGTTTAAATCGTTATATTTATGCCTTTCAATAATAAAATGGGGTTTATATTTGTAACTTTCGTATACTTTTTGTAAATTTGCCCTTAATTGTTCCGGATTATATCCATTTTGTTCGAATTCTTTCTTAGTGTTATCTAGGACATTCTTTAATGTATTTTGCTTTTCTTTCATGCAGGATTTTTTTACATTAAACCTTTTTATTAGATCAATTTCATTTTGTTTTAAAATTTGCATTGCTTTAATCTTGGTATTTTTATCTGTATCTAAATTCAAAATAGAAAGAGATTTTGGAGATTTAAAGTTAAATCTATTGTAGTATGCTTTTAATTGATATTTTTCTATTTCTTTAATCTTTCTTTCTTCTTTTATATTATTTTTATTACTTAAACACTCCACTGAATTTACACTACTATTTTTAGAAATATCGTCTTTAAAATGGGTATTAACTCTAGATTTAAATCTAGAGTTTTTTTGCTCTTCAAAGTACATGTTGATTTTCTGGTAACATTCTGTTTTAGGATACTTTAGTTTATAGTAAATTTCAGTCCCACAATTTACACCCATATGTTGGTAGTAATTCGTTGTGACTTTTAATACTTTTTCTAATTTATAAAGATAATTTTGCATTGTTCTTAAAGTAGTGGGAGCCAAACCATTTCTTTTAAGATTTTCATTAAAATAATAGAGTATGTTTTGTTGCGTGTATTTTTTATCTTTTTTGTTTAGGTAATTCAGAGTTGAGATAAGAACAATTAATTTGTATTGGTGTTTGTTGTGGCAAGTTGGACTTTTTGTATTTTTTGAAAAACCTTTCATGTTTTTTCTCCTTTATTTAGTTATTAATAATTAATTATTATAATGCAAAATTTTGATTTAAAAGTAAATACTTTTCTAAAAAAATATTAAATTTTAATTATTAATTTTGTTAAATTAATACGCTTTTTGTAACTTAGTAAAAATACAAATTGATTTTAATTTAAAATTGAGATACACTACAAACAGCGTAGTTATTTGAACATTTTTCAGTTTTAACTACCTTTATTTAGTAATTTGCAAAAAAATAATACAAGGGTTTAACTAAGTTCTTTTAGTAGAGGATTTGGCTAAGCCCTATTTTTTTTGTAAAAATTTTTGTAAAAAAGTTGGCAAAAATAGTTTTTGCTATATACTTATATTTATTACTAAATAAAGGAGTAAAAAGATGGAAAATCTTTCAAACAAAAATAATCAAGAAATACAAAATAATATTCAAGCAGAAATAAAATTCAGAAAAGATATGAGCACCCTAATCAGAAACTTGCCGCGTATTGACAAAAGTCTTAAAGGGTATGGGTACAAGTATCAAGATTTCAATGACATAGTAGAAGTAATTTATAGCGTTATTGATAATCATAATTTGGATCTTTTTTTTACGCAAGATCCAATTTCTGTAGAGGGTCAATATGGTATAGTTGATTATATTAGGACTACATTCTACAGCACAAGCACTGTATACAAATACTCATTTGATACGCGAATTCATACAGATAAATTACAATGGAACAGTGAAAATGGGTCTAAAAATATTAATACAATGCCACAATTTGTTGGATCAGCTATTACTTATTTCAAAAGATACGCTTTAGTAGGGCATCTTTGCATAAAAAGTGAAGTTGATACTGATGCAGCACCCATTTACAATAATTATGAAAACAGAAATTCTATGTCTAGCAAGCAAGTTAGTGTTAATCAAAAGCAAGAACAAAAAAGAGAACAAAAACAAGAGATTAATCAAGTTCAAAAAAACAACACTATTCAAAACCAGAAAAGAGACATTAAGCAAGAACAAAAAAAAGATAGACTTTATTATTACGGTGTTTTTAAAGAAGCGTTATCTAATATAAAAGATTGGGTAAATAGCTCTACAATAAAAGATAATATAAACTTAATTATTCAAAAAATAAGCTTTATCCAGAATATAGACCCCAATAATTTTGATGATATCAAGAAAATTGAATCTGACTTAATCTCGTATTTTGAGAAAAATAGTGATTTTAAGAGTGTAAACTATTGGGCGGAAATTATAAAAAACCATTTCAAGAAAAATAATAGATTAAAGGATTTACAAGATTTTGAAAAGTTTGTGTCGTTTAAGAGGACTGATTATGGCCCTAGCCCATTAATATTCTTTAGTGTTTTAAAAGAATATGAACGGTTTGATGAGATATTTGCAGCATAGCAATAAAGCCCCCTATTTGGGGGCTAATAGATATTAGGAATTACCACCACCACATGTACTATCTGACTGCTCTGTAAATTTATCTATGTCCCCTTCAAGTGCCCCTTGAACTGTTTGTTTGAAAGTATTTTTATTATTATCCGCATTATCCCCAGTACATTTATCAAGTTCACTCTTTATATGATTAAGTACTGTTTTTATTTTTGATTCATCATTTTCCAAAAATTTATCAAATTCTCCATCTTTAGTTAGAGCAGTTTTTAACCAGTCAAGGTGTTTTTTTTGATCATCAGATAGCTTTTCTCGGAGTAGTTCTTCTTTGGATTTTGGTTTTTCTTGTGTTGTTTCTTTTTGGGTTAAATCACGCTTTCTCCGGTTTTTTGTTTGTTGGGCATTGTTTTTTAAAGTGTCATTATCATTAGAATTACAGCCGTTTAGCAGTAGTAAAAATAAACAAAATAATATGTTGATGATTTTCATTGTTACTCCTTTTTTTATTATTAATGTTTAATAAATCAATTATTAATACTAAATATTGGATAAACAATTACTATTTGAATTGATATGTTTTAAGTGAGGTAGTAGCTATTTGGAAATGAAAGTAAATATTAGTCCCGCTATCATTGTTATAGCCATTGTTCCCATAATTCCTAATACCCATTTAAGCATTTCTGAAAGAGACATTAAATTCTTTTCCACATTATCTATTTTGGCATTTAAATTCTTTTCCACATTATCTATTTTGGCATTTAAATTCTTTTCTACATTATCTATTTTGGCATTTAAATTCTTTTCTACATTATCTATTTTGATGTCTAAATTAGATATATCCTTTTGTAAATTCTTTTCTACAGTATCAATCTTAATATCTAAATTAGATATATCCTTTTGTAAATTCTTTTCTACAGTATCAATCTTAATATCTAAATTAGATATATCCTTTTGTAAATTCTTTTCTACATTATCAATCTTAGTGTTAAGTTCGCTTTTGACATTATCTATTTTAGAAACAAGATTATCAAATTTAATATCAAATTGTTTTTCTAAATTTTCTAAATCTCTATATGTAAGCTCATTGTGATAATATCTTTTAGATAAATCTTGTGCTATTAGTTGTTCCATACCCAGTCTAAGAAATTCTTTATATATTTGTTCTTGACTAATACCACTAACGCTTGTTGACAATGTTTCCATAATATTTTCCCTTAAACTATATTATACACTATTTTAGATTGATTGGCTTTAGGTGCTTTGATATGTAAATGGGAATTTCTTGCAAGAAAAACCTTTTTGTAATTTACATTTTTAACTTCGAATATTGATGATATACTTTTTCCGCTATTGGTTTTGCTTTTTTAATGTACTCTAAATATATCTTGATGTTATGTTTTACCGCAGGTATAGAGTGTTCGTCTTTTAGTGTTGATAAGTCTGGATAAGGATATTCTGGATAATTTGGGTCATTAACTTTCACTTTTGTTTTAGCTAAAAATGTTACAAGATACATAACATATTCTGAAAGTTGTGTTTCATATTTAGCTAAAAATTTTAGTGTTTGAATAATTGGAGGTTTTGGCTCTTCTGGTAGGTTAGCAATAGTGGTGCAACATAACAACAAAACAATTAGTAAACAATGTAATCTTTTAAGCATTTTCACTCCTTTTAAGCATTTTGATATATTCTTTCATAATTTTGTTACGTGTTGCTTTAAGAGAAGTGATAATTTTTTTATTTTTGTCAGAAGAGATAGCCTCTATTACCTCAATGTTGTATTTTAAAATATCTTTTATTTCTTCAAATATTTTAGTTGACTCAGCTGTTTCCATAGATTTTAGTGTGCTTATATATGTTTTGTAGAAAAAATCTATTACTTTACTAAAAGTATTAATGTAATTATGATCTATGTTTGTATCAGTTTTAGCTATGTTGGTTAAGCTAGATATTAAATTAAGTCCTAATTCAATAGTGTTCTTTTGCATTATTTGTTCTCTCTTTGTAGATAGGTTTTCCGTCTTTATTGAATTTTAGATCCTTAGATATTTTGAGATTTTTATCATTAGAATTAACTAAATCAATAACCGTATTGATTTTTTCATTTAATGGAGCGAGTGCTGCATTTATTGCTGGAGTCAATGCACTTTCAAGTCTTTCCATATTTGCTGTATAGATTAATTTATAATGAGAATACAGCTCATAAGCCAAAAAGAATCCTTTATGTGCAATTTCATCAAATTCATCTTCAAATTTAGAAAATATATCAATAAGGTTTGATATAGACGCAAGTCCAATTTCAAGATTATCTTTAGATAATTTCATAATTTAATCTCTTTTTTTGATATGAGTATTGCCATTTCCATTGCCATTTCTAAAAAGCTTGCCTATTAATATAGTTAATATATCTTTTAGTAAGGGCTTTAGAAGAATTAGCACTCCAAGAATTAGTACTGTAGCAAAAATCATTACTGCTATAAGCTTAATTTCGTTTAAATTGATAAGAAGTTCGGTTATTTTAATACTATCCATTTTTTCAATCCTCGATTTTAATTTTTTATTTTGATATGTATATTATATACCAAAATCACAATTTTTGCTAAAAAAATTTACAGTTTAAAAAGAGCTGGGACAGGATTTCCTGATATGTAGGCTCTTTTTTGGATATACCATCCTTTATACATGGGAACTCTAATAGATATTGAAGAGGCCCCCTCATGCTTATAAACTAGTTTTTTTTGACTTTCGTCGGAATACCTTAGATATAATGATTTACTTCCATTTTTACTATGTTCTATGTCAATATCAATATCAAAGTAAGATGGTACATCGTCAAGATTTTTATTACAAACAAGAGTTACATCATTATATCTTTTCATATTAATAGCTATTGAGTTACCCTCGTATTCCCTCGGATAAAGCGTAGTGCCACTAGTATTATAGAGATAATCAGAGTAAGTAAAGCGCGACGGTAAGCCTAGTAATTGTTTGGGAACGGGTGTTTTTTCAATAGTGCCGAAAGGGCGAAGTGTTAAAAGATAGTCATCTTTAGATAGAGTGGTAGATGATATGCCACTTTCAAGGAATGATCTTATTTTTCTATAAAGACTAGAAAGATTAGTAGAGTCATTATTAATTAGTTTGTTTATTATTTTAGTGTAAATTGTTTCTACAAAATCTGTATTGGCTGCAAGCTCTTCTGCGATTGTAGACTTAATTATCTCTTTAAAATAACTTAATCCTTCCCCTTTAAATGTTTTGTCTTTAGTGGTTTCTAAAAAATCTTTAAAGGTAATAGCGTTGCTACTTGCAACCCCATCATCAAGCAGTAAAAGATCATTGTTTTTAACGATTTTAACCCTGTTCAAATCTTTTATTTGAACAGTTTCTTCTTCATCAATTAGTAATTTATCTTGATCATCAGCCATAAAGCCCCCCTAGTTGTTAAAAGTTATAATATTGTTACCATCTGTATTATTAATTTTGAGAACTCTACCAATAGGAATAATTCTCTTAATAAAAGCATAAATTGAATGGTCATATCCTTTAGGAAGCGAATTAAATACCAAAGCTTTTTTAGATGCAGCGTATCCTGGTTTCTTTTCTCTAAGAATTATCTTTTTTAGTCGTTTTCCCTTTTTAGTACTAGGCGAAATAAACGTGGTAAAGTTTGTTTTTATTACCCCTTTTAGTGAGATATCAATAACCCCAGCTTCAGGAGTAGTAACTTCAATGTCTACATTTAAAAAGGCCCTGAAAATCAGTCTAAATGACTCATCAGTACCAATGTGCCGTAAAGCAAAAATAACACTATTAATATTGCTTGTAATACTTTGTAAAGTTTGAGTTTTTGCATAAAAAATAGATAAAACTTGAGATATCCATATTGCGATATATCGTGATTTTACATTTTCTTTTGCATTAATGGATATGAAATTAGAATTAAGAAACTTAAGTTCATTAAGTAGCGCTTGTGCATACTCGGTTTCTGTAATTATAAATTTATGAACTTCAGTGCCATTGAATAAATTAGGTATTTTCATATTTGTTAACTATCAATGTCAATAAGCAATCGATCTGTAGTATTGAAAAGTAGTATTGTATCATCATTAATGGCAATATCCTGATTTTTATTAAAGTCGCTATCAGTAATTTTTGAAATACTTTCAGTGTCTGTGTCTTTAATACAAACGCTTATTTCCATAAATTTAATTCCTTTAACTTCATTAACTGGAGCAAAAAAGTCTTGATATTCAAAGCTAATTCCCATATCAGAATAGTTATTCGAAATAATCCTAGAATAAATGTCCCTAATTTGAGAGTCTATGTTTAAGTAAAGATAGTTTTTAAGGTCAAGTTTATACTTTACTTTCATATAAACATATTTTCTTTTTCCTAGCGATATTTTGTAGGATTTGCGTTGTCCAGTTGAATTGAGTCCATCAATTTCTATGTCTCCCTCAAGTAAAGTCCCACTAGGAGTTGTTAGATATAATGTTTCCCAAAGTTTTGCTTTAAATTCAGAACTGTTAATGTTGGATTTGCTATCGTCTAGTAAAGTTTCCTTTAAAATTAGATATATGTTGGCTTTACCAGCTGCACTTTTAATATTAGTGTACTCAATTCCCTCAAGATTAAGTAAGGCATTGCGAACAGCACTGTAAGTTGTGCTTTTAGAAGAAATGTGTTCTTCAATAGCAGCCCAATAGGTGCCGCCCGGTTTCATTTTAGAAAAAAATAGATTAAGCTCATTAATTATTTCTTCTTCAATTAATGCTAAAGAAGACGCAATAATGTTATAAATTGAGCTTTGATTATCGTCAATATTAATACCATAATTTACGCGTAAATATTCTCTTTTCGATCTTACAATATCCTTAATTGTCCGTTTTAAAATGCCAAAATCAGAATCGAAAACTATGCTCATAAATTAAACTCCATATTCAAAACATCGCCTGAGAAAAAAAAGGATATATGTGCTTTGTTGTCTTGTATAGTAGTTGAAATGTCTGTTAAATCTAAATTAAGTTCTTTAGATATTTCATGAAAATAATTTTTTACAGCGTGAAGATTGTTAATTTTTAACAGTTTTAAAAGTAAGAAATAATCCAGTCCCCAATGAGGAGCATAGCTTAAACTACCCCTTAAGGTTTTTAAAAATATCAAAAATCTTTGTTTTTGTTCATCAATCCCATCAACAAGCGATAAATCGTTATTAAATACCAATTCAAAATTATTGCCTAATCTTAAATCCATACTAGTAATTATACCATATTTAGCAAAAATTACTTAAACAAACTGTTAATATCAGAATTAATTTTAGCGGTTGCCGGGATTAAGGTGGTCTGATCTATTGTGAGGGCTTTGGTGTTTGGATCTATTACGATTTTCAAACCCTCAATAGCACTTACAATATTTTTGAGAATTATTTTTAAGCTAGTTGTTTGGTTAGCTATTTCAATGTTATTGTTTGCTTTAATTTTAACAGTATCAGAGATTAGATTTAAAGTCTTTGGGCTAATTGCACTAAGTATATAAAAATGATGTTTGTCAAAGTGGATATCGTCATTTTTATCAAAAATATTAACGCTTGATTGAAGTAACAATACGTAATCACCTTTTGATAATTCTAAACTGATATTAGAGATATTTTTTGTGTGAATTTCTAAATCTTTAAATTCGGGTATTGTAACAATAGCTTCTTGAGTTTGTTGTTTAAACACCTTTACAGTACCAATTTTAATTATAAAAATGTTTGAATAAATCCAATTTTTAACGTCCTCTTGTGTCAATGTATTTCCATAAATACGCTGGTTCATTCTGTAAATTGCATAGTCAATATCCATTCTAACTCCTTTATTACGCAGGCATCGGTGCAAAATTAGAGGCGTCATATAACTTAAGTGTTAATGAACAATCCCCTGTGTTACTAAGTCTTGCACTTGTTTCTAATATAGTGTTTTTGACAACTTTTCCCAACCCATCCCTAAAAGAAACTTTATCACCAACTCTTAGCTTATGTGTGAAAAATATTTGAGCGTTCCAATATATACGCCTTATCTTGAATTCAGGATCGATTTCACTTTTTTGTTGTGGTATAAATTCAAGACCATAATCTTCTAATGCCTCGTAGTGAATATTTTTCCCCATTTGTTTGTAATTAGTAAATATAAAATTGCATTCAATTTCAAAATTGTGATAACCTACATCAGTTATTATGTTATCCACGTATTTCCCTTTTTTTATTTTTTCAATAAACTCTTTTGGTGTTGCGGCATAAAAATTTTTGTCAATGATTTTAAGGCGATCTTTTTTATCCATATTAATGATATTGCGATTAGGAAATACAGATTCTATTGCTTCCTGCACTGTTTTGCCCTTGAAGTTTTTATTCTTTAACTCTCGATTAAAGAAATTGCTTTTAGTTAATAGACTAACTTCAAGCTCTACACTAAAATCTCCGCCGGGATAATCAGTACTCATGGGGGGTTCTAAAGTACCTGCCATTATGAAATCAAAATTTTTTTCATGAGCAAATTTCTTATAATATATTTTTACTATATCTCCAACTTTAATGTCGTCGGTGAAATCTAAAGGAAGATTCCAAAGTACAACTTTTGCTTGTTTGGAACTTATAGTATTTAATTCTGATGAAAACCTATTAGATATAGTAATATCAACATGAATTCCATCTTGTGTATTGATTGTAATTTTAGGAATTTTTTTTGGAAAAGGAGTTCCATCAATTGATTTTTTTGATTTATCTACATTGTAAAATTCAATTTTAAAATCATATTGTAGTAGCAACATTTTTTATCCTTTATATGGTTCTAATGCAAATGTTTTCACTATTTCCATTGATAGGCTAACTTCAACCTCATCAATAAAAGGAGTGTCCTTAAACGAAAGACTTGTAATTACAGCTAATTCTTTAAGGCCAAAAGTCGGACTATATATACTAAAAGGTACTTGTGCTTGTATTCGATTGGCTAGTTGTTCTTTTACAAGATGAGCGTCAAAACGTAGTAGCGTGTTGCCAAAAACGGTCATTTTGAGTAGAGAAAGCATATCTTTATATAAAGATGTGAGTATTCCACTGCTTAATGAAATATGTTCTCCAGTCATAACTGGATTGTAGCTGACATATTCTGCTTTTCTATCATAATAGTTGATTATAGGCCTTTTAGAACAGCTAGTGTTATAAGTTCGTGATATTAGCTGATTTTTGGGTTTTATAAAAAACAACTGTGGTACATATCCAAAACCTTTTAAATCCATTCTTGGGAATAGTACCAAAAAATTATCTGCACCAAAAAGAGCAAATATTTGGGTTGTTACATCTCTTACTATATGAGTAATCTCCATGATTTTTTTCTTAGTTTCAATATCATTATTATTAGTAATTTTTTTGTTAATTTTCATAAGAATTCCCTTTTTATCTAATTTTTCTCAATCAACCTAGTCCGAAAAAACTTGCTAGTTCTAATATTTTTTTCGCAAGCCAGCTATTTTGAATCATTTCCCATAAATCTCTAAATGGCTTAATTATAGGATCTACAATAGCTGAAACCATGTTGCTTATAATTCCAGTAATGCCCCCTTTTTCATAGGTTTTCATAATTCCTTTAACCCATTCAATTATTTCTGAAGCTCCTTTAAGCACTGGCTGCATACCCGCAGCAGTCACATTCATAAGAGATTCCTCAAGGTTGATCAAATTGCTATCAATTTTTTCCTTCTCCCCAGCAAATTCAGTAAGATTAAAAGAATGAAAATCCGCAGCCAATTTTTGTAATTCAGTAAGTCTAAATCCAAAATCTTTGTGCATAGCGGCTTTTTGATAGTTATCTTTGGCTGTTTGTTTATATTTCCAGCCGACTGTTGTACCTACCATAATCTTATAAAGCATGTCTCCATTTCCTCTAAGATAATCATCAATAGCCGCTGCAGCCTGTTCCATGCTCGCCTGACCGCTAGATACAAGTTCGGCCATAAAATTTGCCGTATTTTTTAAATTAGTTCCATTTAACTTGTCCATTTCTGTTAGAGTGCCCTTGACTAAAGTAAATTGACGCAAAAATTCTTCTTTTTCTAAGGCTCGCTCAAATCCTTTCTTTCCATGAAAAATGCCCTTAATATTTTCTTCTTCATCCCCCATAAGCATTTTTCGTTGTTCTGTTGTATAAAATGCGGTATTGAGTTTTTGAGCTTTTTCTTTTTTAGAAACTGTTTCAACTGATTTTTTAATAAATCCTGTAATAAATCCAAAAAACCCACCGCCGACTTTACTTACAGCGTTGCCAATGACATTTCCTAAAGCACTACCTATTGCAATTTTGGCAACAAGACCCTTTCCTTGAGAGGCCGCGAGCATTTTACTTTTTGCTTTTGATTCTTTTGCAAGTTCTTTATATTCAAGGCGTCTTTTGTCTCTATCAGACATTAAAGATCTTTTGAAAGCTTCTTTTCTTGCTTTCTCAAACCCCATACCCTGTTTCATAAGCTTTTTGGTTTGCGAAAGTCTATATTTCTCAACACGCTCTCTTAGGCTTTCGAATTTAGATTGTCTGTTAAGTTCTTTTTTCTTGTCCGACAAATTATTCTTTACAATATCTTTAGTACTCCCTAAACTGGATTTTTTGGGTTTAAGATATTTTTCCATTTTGGAAATATCTTGTTCGATAGCCTTTTTTGTTGCAGCATGATCAAGAATCCCTTTAAATTTAATGGTGAATTTGTCGCTCACTAAGCCCTCACTTGCTTAAAATTAATTCATACAATTCTTTTTCTAATTTAATATCAGCAAGTCTATTTACCTCTAAAAGCTCGTCATAAGGCAATTTCTTTACATCATCATATGAGCAAATATTCATAATTACTGGAAAATAGTATTTGTCGTTCTTAATCTCGTCAAGCAAGTTAAAATACTTTTTTCTAGTCTCATTAAGACTTGCAATAGCTTTATCAATATCTCTATTTCTTTTGCTCATTTAGCAACCAGCTCATTAGAATTTGATGTAATTGATGAAAGCGAAGTGGCTACTTTTTCATAATCAAAATTTTCATTGATATAGTCAAAAGTAACAAAATCACCAACATTATTTTCATACTCACTCAAATATACTAAAGCGGGGTTTTTAAGATCATTGTCTAAATGAAAAGTATTAAATTGTGCAGTGTAAATTATTGCAACAAGATAATCTTTATAATAAGAAATAAATTCTCTATTTTGATCCAAAATCAAATAGAATTCGTCTAAAAATTTTGGACTTATCATTAAACTTGTGATTTCTCTTAAGTATTTAACTTTATTAAGCTTTAAAACAGCGTCACTTTGATTAAATCCCAGTACTCTATCCCATTCATAGACCGGTAATACTTTTAGTGGATATTCATAAGTTTTATTTTTAGTTAAAATTTTCATTTTATATCTCATTATCATAATAAGACTCTCCTATTAAGTGTTGTTTGGTTTAGTTTTTTGGCAATTAATAGCCCTAATTTCAAAAGATACTTTTTCAGCCTCAGCAGAATAACTTCTTGACGGTTCTTCAGTAAAAATTGCATAGTTAGAAATAATTTTGGTAGCAATTCTATCATTGAATGCTAAATCAAGCATTTTATCCTCTTTTCTCACATCCATGTTGTAAAACTGTTCATCAGAAAGTTCAGTTAACAAAATGTAATCATGACTACCCAAAGTAACTTCAATGTTGAAAACATAAGTTATCGTTTTAGGATCTCTTAAGCTTATTACGGGCATACCTTTATCTTCACTACTAATCACTGCTCTTGTTGTAGGCTCACTTGTAAGCTCTAGTTTGCCACTATGTAACTGCGTACCACCAATTGAAAAATAAACTTCTCTTAAATCATAAAATTGCATTTTTTAACCCCCTTTTAAGCACTTAAGCTGTTTTGATAATCAACTATATCTTGAGTAGTAATTACTAAAGCAACAGCATTAATGCTAAAGTTATAAGTAATATTCACACTAAGTTCTAATTTAAGTTGTGGTGTAGGAGAAATAGTAAGATTTAAATTTTTATACTGTATAATCAGCCCTCTATCTACAAACCGTTTAAGTAGGCATTCAATTGCTGAAGTATATGCATTGTCTCTAGCTCCACTAAGTTGTAGTGCAGATAATTTGCTGTTTTGTCTGTTGTTTTTATTCCAAATTCTAATAAGCTCAATAATCGCTTCATTTTTTATATAATGATATGTAAACTGTTCGTCTATTGCACTTCCAGCTAAATCAACACCTTCTTTAAAGGCGGGTACACCATCAAGTCCAGTTTCATTTAGAAGTGAATAAAAGTTGATTTTTGCAGTTCGCAACTTTCCAATTACAGTATCATCAACAAGTGGTGTAGCAGCTAGTGACATGCCATAAGGATTTACAGAATGGGAAATACTTGCTTGATGCAGATATTGACTTACAAATTTGAGGTGTAAGTTATCTTTATTGTTACTGTAAACAACAATATTTCTTTCTTTTTCGGCATTGCTTTTATCCTTGAAAAGTTCTTTTATTTCTTGTTCTTTAGTTGAGAATACAAAAAAAATTGAAGGTGTTTTAAACTTATCATAATCATCTTTATAAATCTTAAGTCCATCATCGGAATTATCACCCTCAGTATTTATAAGTACAACAAAAGTGTGTCTATGTACTTTAAGATATTTTTTTAACTCTTCGGGTTTATCCTTATAAATAAAAAGAACAGCAGATTTTAATGATTCTTCACTTGAATTGAAAAAATTAGACATTGCGGTTTTAAGCAGTGTTTTTTCTTTTCCAAACTGATCTTGTCCATTCCCATTATCTTTTTCCAAAGTTTCAATTTGTTTTTCATAGTTATTAACGGTTAAATTCAATGTTATAAAGTTAGCAGCATCTTTATTAACTTTAATTTTGGCTGTTTTGTAAACCAAAAGTGGATTATAATAATTGGGCCTACTAGCTTGAATTCTAGAGTCAACTAAACTTACACTAATTGTATCTTGCGGCAATTTCGTATTCCTCCTTTAAAATTTCAATTGCTTTTACACTAGCATTGAATGCTATAGATGCACTGTATGCATGGTTGCTATATTTTGTGCCTAAATTAATTAGCCCAACTGTTTGCATATTAGATGTTGGGTAAATGTAGAAATTAATTTTACTAATATATTCGGGTTGTGATTGACTTTCTAAAGTATACTTATGGGCTTTATTATGTAGGAAATTGCTAAGCATACCATAAAGCATTAACATGCGTGAATTAGCGTCAAAGTCTTTAGCATTTAACACTATTGCAATAATATATATTTGAAAATTTAAACTGAATTCCAAAGCATTTCCATAAAATGCACCGGCTCTAGAATTATGATCAAATAGATTTTCTGTACCATCAAATTTCAATGCTATTATATTTGAGCTAGCAGCTGTGATTTTTGAAAGGTACGGGTGATTGTAAGTATTTATGATGTCGCACTCAAAATTATTTTCAGTTGCATACGCCTTAAACCCTTTGAATATTTGAGTTAAATGATTTAAAATCGTATCTAAAGTAAAAATCATTCAAGTGTTACCTTATAAGTAATTTCTGATAACATTTTGGATGTATCAACAAGTGGAATTGCTGCAGTGTTACTACCCCTTTTATGCTTACTTTTAATTGTATTGGCCTTTAAGGCTGGAGTGACTTGTGCTGATAGTAGATAATTTTCATAGTACCTTATAAAAGCTTGTCCAATAGCCTCCATTCCCGATTTAGGGTCAAGATTAAACTTAGAATTTATATAACTATTATTGATATATTCTCTAAATTCAGAACTACTAGCAATTTTGGTTAAATGTTTTCTTGCTGGTAAATTGCTACCCCCTTTTTCATGCATTCTAGCAATCCCTGCACGACCACCAAACCACCCAATTTCCAATTCCAGTTTAAATTCTAGCTTGTCCATATAAACTCCTTTAAAACTAATGTGAAATATCCGATTGAAGAGTCAATGCTAAATATTTCAAAATAAACTAAATCTGCAATTGATATTCGGTCTTTAAGCTCAAAGTTAAGGTCTTGATATGTGTAAAGTTTAGAATACCCTTGAATATCAGACATATCCGAATCATAAAGCATTGCAAGTTCTTGTGGCCTTATGTCAATAATAACCCCCGCAAATTCAGTGTATTTATTTTTGTCAAATACTCTCTGATAAGAAGAATCATTTTCAAGCTTTACAACATCACCTTTATAAAACTTTAAGGGTTGCGGGTCTTTAAATACGTTGATCATGCGGAAAGACATGTCTGAAAGTCTTTTTCTAACACCATTCATTAGACAACCCCCACACAAGATGGCGTTGAAGTTTCTCTTTTCAGTTTTTCTAAAAATGCATCAAGTTGTGAACAAAAATTCTTGTTTGATCCACAACCTCCTTCACCACCTTCTTCGCTCCCACTACTACTAGGATAATAATCAAGTTCAAGTTCATTGAATTTCTCTTTTTTGATCCTATCAAATTCAAATTCTCGAACAACGCCTTGTTTTCTTAATTGACAACCCATATGGTAAAAAGTAAGTAAAAATATTTGTTCATATGTAAGTGAACTTGCATCAATACCACGCGTTACTAGAATAGCTTGAAGTAAAGATAAATGAAGTAGAAAATTTTGCCTGCTTAATGCAAATTTGTCTATTCCTAATAGCAATAACACTTCTGTATGAAGTTTTGTTACTAAAAGTTCTTCTTCTCCCTCAGCTTGTGCTTGTAAGTTTTCTTGTTCACTCATTTTCACTTACCTTATACTTTTAGCTTTGCTTTATGTTAACTTGCAAAATAGTTTTTCTAGTAGCAAGTAACCCGCCTAAAACAAAATCAATGTATGAATGAGCTATATCAGTTGAGTCTTTATCAACTTGTTCATTCGGTGTAGGTAGCATATACTTGCTAGGTTTAAATTTAATAAGTTCAGAATTTAGTGGATAAATGAGTATTTTATGTTTCAGCAAGTTTGAAGTTTCAATGTAAACATCTTCTCTATTATTAATAGCCTTAATAGTTTGAATTAAAACATCTTCCCATTTTTCACAACTACTTGCTGCACCCTGTGCTGCTGCGTATGGTTTTACTAGTTTAAGTGACGTTGCTGGGTCAACTATTACCATCATCGGTGTGGAAAATTCGTCGCCTAGTTCTAACTTTGAAAGTCCAGCCTCAATTTTTTCAAAGATTTTATCCATTTTATCTTTATCACCACTTTGAACTTCTTCTTTTATCTGCTCGGGCATATTAAGTAGTCCATACATATTTGGAAGTAGGCGTTTTTGATTTTTCCCATCTTTTTGAATCGAAACAGTCCCAGTTAGTACAAAGTGATTAATAAGTTTGATAATTTCACTGCTTGCAAGCTTATAAGCTTGAGCAAAAGGAAGTAAATTGTTATTAATGTCCCCAATATATGAGTCTGAAGTATAAAATTTCTCAGAGGTTTGTTTTAAATGTCTAAATTTATACTGTAATTTTAAATAATTAAGTCTTACCACTTCAGAACTAAAACCAATAGTTGAGATAGTATTAACCTCATTAGCAATTGTTGTAGGATTAGCATTTAAAAACGCGTCCCATTTTACGGTTTTTTGATATCCCATTTGTAGATCAACATCTTCAATTTGATCAGGCGAAAACCATTTATACATAATAGGATCTTTAACTTCTCCTATGATATTGGCCACAGCTTTTGCATAATAATTTTCATCAAATAATTCCATATTAAATCCTCCCAAATTTTATTAATTTCTACTCATAGCTTTATTTCCAAATACAGCTACTTTTACTAAATAAACCTCATTGCTAATTTGCTTTGCATCAGACAATGCTGTTGCATTAATAGCAGTTTTATTTGCCGCTCCAGTAACCTTTTCAAGGGCACCGTCTTTATTAAAAATAAGTTTATCTTTTACTTTAACCGTAGAATCTTTTGCTACTAAATAGCCCTCAAAATTATTGGTAATTGGTACAATAGTGGCTGTTTTACTAAACTCATCTATATCAATGCATATTCCATATAAGTCCTCACCTCCACCAGCCTCAACATGAGGTTCGTAGTGACTATGATTATCTTGTGATTCTTGAATAACTCTTTTTACTCCACGCTTGTATGGATACCCAGAAAATGGATGATTTTCCAATTTATCAAACTTACTAGTTCTAGTGCCTCCAGAAGCAAAAAATTTCACATTTTTGTCTCTAAATTCATTAGAATTGCTAATAAAACCAGCGTCATGTTGGGGATTTTTCATAAACTTTTCCAGTTTACTTCTTTTCTCTTGATACTCTTTTACTAATTGCGTTGTATCTCCCATTTATTTACCTCCTTTTATTCGATTAAGATTTAACCACCATCAGGTATTACTATTTTCTCAAGGCCTCTATTTCCAAAAATTGCAACTTTTATAAAATTAATAGAATATTCTTGCCTAGGATATCTATTTTGATCTTGATTTTTATCTTCGGGTGCAAAATTGATTGTAAATGAATCAGATAGAGCATATATATTAATTGCGGTTGGTGGCCCACCTCCAGCCTTGATAATAACTCCGTTATTATTTATGTCTAGTATTTCTCCTATTTTTATACTTGGATTTCTTGTAACAAGATACCCTTCAAAATTGTTAGTAATTGGCAATACATACGCAGTACAACTAAACTCACATACATCTACACATATCCCATACATATCAGTATCAGCTCCAACTTCTACATATATAGAGTTCTCTTTTGGAACAAGTTTAACCCCACGCTTGTATGGAAAACTATTCGCTGGGTCGTAAAGGTATTCCTCTATCTTGTCTGTATAACTTGAACATGCAAATGAATATGCATCAACTCGCTCATTCTTGGATTTAAAACAACTACTTAAACCGCCAAAAACTTTATTTTCAATTGAACTCATCGATTTTACATATTTCTTGAATTTCAAAAGGACATCATCAAGCTCGTTAATTGCCTCCAAATATGGATCTTCCCCTTGTGCATCCTCAGCTTGTCTTGCTTGCCGTTTAGCTCTAGGAGCAGCGGAAACTTGTGCCCCTAAATCTAACTGCGGGTTATCAACAGCCTCAAGATTTTCTACTTGCACGTTACCTTTTAACGCCATATTTTATTACCCTTTTATTGCTCTATTCCCAAATACACTAGCAAGCACTATAAATAATTCCTCGGTTAATTTATGTGCTTTTGAAAGTGCTATTGCATTAACAGTCTTTTGACCCCCTGTAGCCTTTTCCAGTTCTCCATGTTGGTTAAAATTTAATTTATCTCCTGGATTTACACTATTTTGTCCATCCTTCTTAAGTGTTAAATATCCTGTAAAGTTATTCGTAATTGGTATTACAGTTGCCATACCACTAAACTCATCTATATCTGAACACACCCCATATAAATCATCTCCACCACCAGCCTCAACTTCTAGTTCGGTTGTTCCGTCTCCAAAACTAAGTTTTACTCCTCGCTTGTACGGATACCCTTTAGCAGGATAATTTTCTATTTTGTCCTTACTGCTGGTACACACTCCACCAGAATTAGAAAAAATTAGATTTTGGTCTCTAAATTCAATAGAATTACTAAGTAGCCCCGCGTCTTGTTGGGGATTTTTCATTAATGCTTGAATTTCTGCAACTTTTTTATCAAACTCTTGTTTGATTTTTGTTATATCACTCATTAAAAACTCCTTTAAGCAATACTTGTTCTTTTATGTCTTTTTAGATTTTCATAAAATTGAATTCGTCTTTGCTTGTATGTATTACTTATCGCTTGTACAAATTCTGTAAAATTAATTGGTACAAAATTAGAATCAAGCAAACTTGCTCTTTCTTCTGATTTGGCAATAATATTCCCCTTAATAGAGTCAACAGAAGAAGAATTACTACTCGCATTTTTTCTTAATTTAATATTCACTTTTGCTAAAGAAACAAGTTGTTCTAGTATTTCACCATCGATATGACTTATATCTGACGCTTTAGCAATAGCTTTAATTTGCTCAATTGGAACAAACTTACGAACAAGCTCTCTACGTTGTGCCTGCATAATATCTTTTAATGTGTATCCTTTTGCAAGTAACACTTCCTTGTTAAAATGGTTGCTAAGATGCGCTTTTGTAAGTGTATCAATTTCATTAATTCTCTCTGCCTCTAGCAACAATTGCTTTTCAATACGCTCTCGTTCTTCAACTTCTGCAAGTTCTTTTGTTATTCGCTCATTTATACTTAAATCTCGACTTGTCTCTTTAGATTTACTGTTTGCTTGTTCTTTAAAGCGCATGTACTCTTCAAATTCCTGCGCACTGATAACTTTAGTATCAGCCTTATTTTGCTGTTCTTCTTTATCTTGTGCTTGCAGGTCTTCTTTTTCCTCTTTCTCTGTCATCTTTTAACTCCTTTTCTCAAAATGAGAATAATTTCTCTTTTAAAATCGCTAGCTCCTCATTATTAAATGAGCTACTTTGTATAAGCTGGTTATATTTACTGTAAAGCTCAATTAGCTTTATATCTCTTTCTACTTTTTCTTCTTCACTTAACATAATCAGTGAATTAAACTTCATATCAAGCCCGAAATACTTTGTAAGCTTTAAATTACAAGAATTCTCAACTTGTTCTTGTACACCTTTTAGAAAATCGTAATAATTGCTCCTATCTCCTTTACCATCATTTCCTAGCCCTTTAGCCTGCTCATTAAAACTTCTAGTTAGGGGTTCTTTAGTATCTGCACCAATTTTTGCCTTAATTAATGCTAAAGCCTCCTTTAAATAGCTAAGATCGTATTTAATAACCTCTAAACTAGCACTCGGAGTAGCTGTATAAAACATTCCCTCATTATTTAGATTGCTTTTTAACCTAGCAAGTTCCTGCGCCAATGAGTCATTAAGACTACGTAAATTAGAAATATCTTTACTATGATTGTTTGAATTTTGTTTTCTTAAAAAAGAAGATAAAATGCCACTTCCTCTATCATTATTGCCTTGAGTAAGTGCACTTAAAGAAGTTGTTGCACTAGAGAGTGCGTCTTGTAACTGCACTAAAGATTCATCTTTGTAAAACAAAAAATTGTGGTTTTCAATACGTTTTTCTATTTCAACGTATATCTTTTCAAATAAATAAATATCTAGCAAAAAGCTTTCTGTATAACACGGAACATATCTTTTTAAGATATAATCAAAGTTTTCATATATGATAAGTCGACTTTTATGTATTTTAACTGCGTCTAAAGAATTGTTCTTATTGCTGGATTTTACTCTGTAGGTTATATGATCAAAATCAACTCCCAAATCTCTTACATATTCATAATCAAGGTATTCAAAACCAATAGGTAATTCTATATTAACGGGTTGTTCGAGGTCTATTAGGGTATCTTTGGTTTTTACTAAAACATATCCAATCCCATGGAAACGGTAGCTTATTATACAATTAAGTAGAGCATTTTTAAGCTGTACTTTTAACCTATCAAGCTCAAATTCACTAACATTGCGGCCAGAACTCTCAAGAACAAGTCCGTTCTTGAGACAATCCTCTGCTACATTTTCTATATAATTCCTAAAAAATATTGAGTATTTATATAGTTCTAGTGAACTTATTTTATCTATTAATTTTGTTTTTCTTAAATCACACACCGTTTTACTTCTCTTTATTAAATTAGGTGTATGATAGCAAAAACTATTATTTTTGTCAATAAAAT
>NZ_CP179460.1:0-18652 GCF_032595855.2 Borreliella carolinensis | reverse complement strand
TTACAAAAATCTTTGATTGCCAAAGTGAACACTTCTCTCTCTATATCCTAAAGACAACATCAAATATGCTGCGGATATTGCATCAAGAGCGTCATCATGGGTTTTATTATCCCCCTTATACGAATAAATATCATTAAATACAGAAGAACTGCTGTATTTCGTAATGTAAAGTTTTTTGTAAGTAAACGGCGTAATTAACGTTGTTATTCTGCTAAATTTATTAGACTTTGGTTTAACTGGGGTAATTCTAAAATAATGACTCATATTTTTCCTAAGTAGCACGTATTCACGGGTCAATGCACCAGCACCTTTTGTATTGTCTCTATCCTCTAAATACAGTGTATGTACATTGAAATTTTCTAAAACGGTCTTAACCATATTCATAATATACGGGTCATTGGCTGGTCGTTGATCTTGAAATATAAAAGCATAATACTTATCATCAACTCGCTCCATAACACATAATGCAGTGTTATCCCCATCAACACTAAAGGCTGGGTCTAAATATGCTATTGGGCTAGTAAATACATAATCATTAGTAATATTTATTTGTGTAAAAATTGAATCTGTGCTTGCTATCCATTCACCTAGCAAAACTCTTGCTTTATATGATGGTATATCTTTATATAGCTTTTCTTGTGTTTCTATAAATCCTTTACTAAGTAGAACATTGTCATAAGTTGTAAAATTATATGTCTTAAAAGTTGCTATATTGTCAATATAATCGGTTTTAAAATAGTGCTCTGGATGATCAGGATTAGTATCAAAAATAATGGTTTCTTGTCCACAACGTAGTCTTTTTAAGACTTCCTCTAAAGTTTTCTTATGCAAAGTTGTAGCCTCATTCACAAAAATGAGTGCCGAATTACTTCCTCTAAATCTTTCAAAATCACTTGCCTTATCTCCACCGTATAGATTAATTCGCAGTGAATCAATCAGAATATATGAATTATTTGTATGTCTTGGAATATAAGGAATTTTAAGAAGTTTGCATAGCTTTTCAAATTGTCCCAAAACATTAACTTCAACTGAACGTTGTGAATTGCCAATAATGAAATTATTCGTATCACTTGAGTATAACTTTTTATTTTTAATTAAACTTTTGAGAAAAAGATAACATGCAAGATACGTCTTGCCGCTAGCTATACCACCGCTAAGTATAATCTTTTTTTCATTATTCTTTTGAATGCTTTTTATTATATTCTTTTGCTTTAAAGTTAATTGTTTTTCTTCAAACTTATCAAAATCAATTGAAGAGTTTGTTAGCTTTATAAATTGTGATATATCAACTCCATATTTATTTTTGTATTCTTTTTGTAGTGTTGTAAAAAGTTTCGTTTGATATAAGTTCACTTGTGCCCTTTACTATTTTTGTAGTTGTTTTTGCTTTCAGTCCCGTGAAGCGTAGCAAGTTTTTTCATACATTCATAATAAAGCTCCATTTATCTTATTGAATATTCCTTTACATATTCATTAAGTTCACTTTTTAATGAATTAATTTCTTCATTATCAACTAACTTATTTTTTTTATTACTTGCTTTATTTAATGCATCAATTTTGTTTCTTAAATTTTCTATTTTAGTACGTATGCTAACAAGCTCAGCACCAAAATATTGTTTAAATGAACGTATAAACCCTAATTTTAAATTAGCACGTTCTAAATCTAATTCGCTTATAACTTTCCTAGCGTTAACTTCTGATTTAAAAGTTTGTGATAAAAGGTGCTCAAAAGTATCTTCACTAATTGATAATCTAGATTCCTCGTTAACAGAACTTTCCCCACTTTCCCATTTTCGCCTCATTCTCCACACATTTACCCTAGAAACTCCCAATTTGGCGGCTATTTCTATATCATCCAACAATCCTTCTCTAAAATATACAACATAATCATCAAAAGACCTTTTAACTTTTTTCAAAAAAATCCTCTAAAATAACAAAAGTAACAATTTGTTACTCTAAATAGTAAATCAATTTATTAATTGTTAACATAAACTATTGTCTTGTTTATATCTATTGACCACAGATTTATCTTTACAATTCTTATTAAACATGAACAATAAAAAACAAGACTGCCGCATTAGTCTTGTTTTTTATGATTTGAGCTTTTAAAGACATTTCTTATAATTTCTTAATTAAAATTATGGTCATACATATCATATAAATCTTGGAAATTTCTCAGTCTAATACTGAAAGTATGATTTATTTTTTGGTTATCGTATATATTTACTTTTAAAACCCTGCTAGATAATGCCTTTTTTAGAAAATTTGCTGTTCCATTTTCTTTTAACCCCAACAAGCTATTCCCTTCTACAATCCATTGATTATTAAGTGAATTTATAATGGGCTCTTCTTTATCAAAAGAATGCTTAATAATAATATTTTTTGCATTGTTAGTGTTATTTTTAAAAAATTCTTTTGTAAAAAAAAGAGCAATTTTTGGCCCTTTTTGGGGACTACAAACAACTGCCACCCCATTAATATCTCCAAATATTAAATTCTTGTCTTTTTTTGCTTTAGTTTTATCCGTATTGCTAAAGGCTTCACCAATAGCAGTCCCAAATATACGCATTAAGTTAAAAACATTTTTATCGGCAGATATAATTAAATATGCTTTCTCATTTTCATTTTTTTTATTTCTTAATTCCCAATACGAACTATCTTCTTGCAGTTTAAAATCCTCAAAATTAATATCATAATCGTTACCATTAATAAAATCTTTCATCAATTCGTTGGCATTTAAAGAAAATAAAGCATATATAAAATATAAAGTAATATAAATTCTTTTCATTTATCATTATTCTCCAGCATTAACAAGATAACAAGACTAGTAGCTAATCTTGTTATTCATAATTTATGCTTATAAAAAGCATTTATTTTATTTCAAAATCTTTTTTAGCTTTTCTTAAAAAACATCTTATAAGATTCTTTTTTTTAAAAAAAAATTTAATCTTTGGGCAAATCAGCCAAAATTTGTTTTAAAATTTGTTTAACTGCATTTGCTTTATCTTCAGAATAATCTTTTTTAAAATTATTTCTGGCGTTATCTCCATATTTCTCTGCATAATCAACTTTATCCGAATTTAATTGTATCAAATAATTAAAAATCGACTCTGGATAACCCCCTATAAGTCTAATCATATCCTCAGACAAGTAAATAATATCGGCACTTATCCTAATTTTTATAAGATATTCAATAATCTCAAGAGCATCCAAAAAAACACTTTTTTCTTTAATTCCAATTTTTCTTAAATCTTTTCTAATTCTAGGAGCATCGGAAAAAACATGACTTTTTTCATACTCATTTCTAAAATCATAATTATCTAGTCTTTTATTTATTAAATTAAAATCTTCTTCAGAAAAAGCTCTTTTGGTTTCTGTATAATTTTCTTCTATATTTGCACTTAAACTTACTACAAATAAAAACAAAAATATTAACAGACTAATTTTTTTCATATTCCCTCCTAGCTTTATTGTCTAAATTTCAGAAATGCAAATGCGAATAAACAATAAGACTAACAACCAGTCTTATTGTTCATAATTTTTACTATTAAACCCCATTTTTTATTATTTTTTATCTTCTATATTTTGAGGCTCTGCTAGCTTTTCAAGTTCTTCCCCAATATTTTTAAGAGCATCATCTATAACCTTTTTTACAAAATCATTAGTATTAGTACCATCATTAACAGAATAACTTCCATTTACACCCAATTCTTTAGCATACTTTAAAGCTTTTTGTCCAATCTTTCCTTGTTTTTTAACTTTCTCAGTACTTTCTCCAGTTGCAGATTCAACTTGTTCTTTAAATTCTTGAAATTTCTTTCTAGCCTCTTCTAATTCTTTTTTTCTATCCTCTTTTGTCTTGTTTGAGCCATTTTTAAATTCCTTTAATTCTTCTATTTTTTCTTCAATACCTTTCTCTTTTAATTCTGGATCTTTAAAAACACCTTGAGCCACTTGCTCTTCAGCTTGTACTTGTGGTCCATCGGCTTGCATTAATTCTTCAACTTTTAAAAAAGCTTCTGATCCAAGCTTTTTCAAACCGTCAGCCAACTCTTCTTTTTTTGCCTCTAAAAATCCTTGAACTTGCTTTTTTGAATTTTGTTCTATATCTTTTTTACCACTTGCATAATTCTTGCAAGAAATCATCAAAGCAAAAACAGCACAAATAATAAATATTTTCATTTTCTTATTCATAATCCACTCCATAAAGTACCAATATTACCACAAAATCTAATAATTGCAATATTTCAAAGATTTAAATATATCATTTTGTTACATTCAGCTGTTACATATTAACAAAACGCAAATGTAATTTTAACCAACTCGCCAAAATCTCTCCATTGCAAATGCACTACTCATTACAAAAGACTACAAAAAGCATACAACTTAAATTTCAAGGTCTTTGCTATATATCACTTAAAGTATATAGTCTTTCTTAAGTCCACCCCTTAAAAATTGCCTCTTCTGTTTATTAAAACCACTCCACAACCCAAATTTCTCTTGCAATGAGAACTCACAAAATTTGACTAAAATTTTAGGTTTTTGGTAAAATATAAATTACATTTTTATTAAATTTTTATTACTTTTACTTAATTTAAAAGTAACACTTCCAAGGAGAGGATTTTATGGATTTTAATAATTATTTTAATTTAAATAATTTCAACACAGATTTTATGCTCAAACTAATTCAAGATTATCAAAAATTAGTAAATGAAAATAAAATTCTTAAAAATTCACTCGAAAATTCATCTAAACCAAAGAAAAAATCTTCAAAACCAACTCCTAAGTTTTATTTGACCCCAAAAGCTATCAAAATAATTGAAAAATGCGTTAAATCATTAAAAAAAATTGACCCTATTTCTGGTTGGTTTCTACATCTACTGGCAATAAGTGGGTGTAGGGGTGCTGAAATTCAAAAAGTAAAAATGCAAGATATTACTCCCCTATTAAATAAAACTGGAGAAACTTTTTACAATATAAAAGTAAATATCGCTAAAAAAAGAAATGTTACTTGTATTAGGGAAATTGTTATCAAATCTGATGAGTTCCAGGCTATTCAATTCGCTCACGAAAATTATTTTAATGAAAAAAATCTTGACTCACGGCGTACTTATCTTTTCCAAAAAACTAAACATAAATTTAAAGATAATCAAATTGATATTATCAATATTTCTAGAAAATTTAAAAATCTTCTCAAAAAGTCAGGATTTCGTGCTAATAAATCGCTCCATTTATTTAGAAATTTGTTTATTTCATATTTAAAATCTAATGGTTATAATTCTTTTCAAATTAAAGAACTTATGAAATATCATTCAACTTCCGAAATTGATAATATATATGGACTCTCTTCTGCTAATAAAATTCACGCTTATAAATGTATGAAAAATAACCTTAAACTTTAATAAAACTATTTTAGTTTAAATATACGCTTTGAAGTTACTTTAAATATTTTTCCACGAGGCTTTAAGTCAAGTGAATCATACAATATTTCTTTATTCTTTGTTGCTATAAAGTGATACCCATTAAACTTATCGATTTTAACTTCACTTATTTCAAATTCATTTGCTGCACCCAAATAATTTGAAGTTTCATATCTTACACTACTTCTAATTCCGTAGTAATTAAGTATCATACACGGATTCATAATAAAACAATTACTCTTGATATAACCAAGTCCTATAAATCTATAATACGCTGTATTTATTTCATATGCATTAAATTCACGTTTCTTAAATAGACTTTTATAATAATGCAGACACAAAAAGTAACAGCCCCATCTTCGTATCTCTGGTCTTAAAGTTCTATTGTCTTGTTTTATTTTATTAATAATCATTGATTTCCTCTCCTATATTAAATTATTTCTTTAATTTTTTAGTGCTCCCATTCACATGGGGACACTAACATTATTTGCAAATGCTATATTGCTTGGGAAAAGCAATGTTTCGCTTGTTGGCAATAACCCACTTAATCTATCTGATATTGCCCTTTTCTTAGAGTCAAAAGTGAATACAAATTCTCTAAACCTATAATTTACATGCTCAATTAGTGGACATATATTCGTAATATTGTAGGTTTTCATTTTGATTATATCTTTAAGATACTTTTCTCTTTTTTTGTGTTCGTTTTGCATTTTGCTTAATTCTTTTTTTGCACTATCAACTTCCATTAAATCACATGCAACATTTTCAGCAACTTGTCTATCCGTAATTTCAAGCTCTACACAATCAACATATTCTACAAATTCTCTTGCCCAATCAAACTCAACTCCATTCCTATAAAATTCACTTCTTTCTACTAAATCTTCTACAAGTTTTATCACTTCATTATTATCATTATTTAATGTTTGTAAGTTGATATTATTATTTTTAAATATTTCAGTTCTTATGTTAAAAGCTTACATTTCGCATTTATGAACATATTCAAGCATTTTTGATATTAGAGCGTCATTTCTTTTAATCTTACAATTACCTGGTTCTGCGTCAATTAAAAAGAATAAATTACAATACTCAACTCCAGTACATGCTAGCTGCATTTGCACCTGCACATAATATTTGAAAAAATATTTACTGCTTAAAAAATTGCCATTCTTGTTGTACTCAGCAATTGCACTACTCATATAATTAGATTCACTACTTTTAATCTCTAAAAGCTCTACCGTGCCGTTACTGTTTATAAACCACCCATCAATTGTTGAGCCAACAAACATTTCTGATTTACCAGTTTTCTTGAAATAATTATACTTATCAACACCGTTGGCATATTTGTTCTTGTACAAAATATCAATATTATCACCATGTGCTTCAACAAATTCTCTGAATCCCAAATTTTCTAGTTCCTTGCCCTTAGGCATATACAAATTCTCTTTAAAAGGTAGGCTCATTCCAAAATATTTAAGCACTCTATTTATCATCAAGTCTTTAAGTCCCGCACCTCCTATTAAAACATTGCCTACTTCACTAGCACCGTATCTATCAAGTTCATTTCTTTGTGTGCTAAAATCTTTATTACGATCAAATCTAAAACATTCTTGACTACTTATTCCTGGTAATTTCTTACCTATCTTGCTTAATTTACTTTTTTCTTTAATGGGAGAAGTTTTTTCCTCAATTATTTCACATCCAGTAAAACTTTGTTGTTCAACACTTGTCATTTTGAGCTCTCCTTTATTTATATTTTGTATTTCTTGATTATTTTTGTTTGAAAGATTTTCCATCTTTTTCCTCCTTATATTTGTATAAAAATAAATACATAGCAAAAACTATTTTTGCCAACTTTTTTACAAAAATTTTTACAAAAAAATAAAGTTTGGCTAGTTTTTTGTTCTAACCAAACCTTATTCTTAGTTTTTAAGGTTGTCTCATTATGATAAAGTTAATCTTACTATACATAAATATAGTAACAAAACCAATTTTTGACAATTTTTTATAACCATTTTCACAAAAAAAGGCTTAACTATATCCTTAAATAAAAGAACATAGTTAAGCCCAAGCTAAATCGTATTTATAATAACATAAATGGTTTAAGTTTCCTCCTGTAATTTTTATTATAATATTAATAATATTAAAAACTATTTTTGCCAACTTTTTACAGAAATTATTATAATTAATAAAAGCTTTATTAAATTCTCTTGTTAAAAAACTTAATAAAGCTAGGGTTTAGCCGAATTCACTTATTAAAAATTATTTTAATAAGCTTTTCAACAATTGAGTATAGTCCAATTTAGAATTAAAATCAATTTGTATTTGTTAAAATAAAAGAACTTATTTAAATTCTCTTGTTAAAAAATTCAAATACGTTCTACTTTAAAGCTATATACTAACTTAGTATTTTATAAAATTTTAATCATTCTTAATTTAAAAAATACTTATTAAATATAGAATAGATAATTGGAGCAAGCGTTATTCCCATTATTAGAATTACATGTATTGTTCTATTACTTGTATTAAGTTCGGTTTTTAAAACACTTATTTTATTATCTAGACTAGATATATCCTTTTGTAAGGTTTTTTCTACACTATCTATTTTAGTATTCAAGCTAGATATATCTTTTTGCAAAGTTTTTTCTACATTATCTATCTTAGTATCTAAACTATCTATTTTAGAATTAAGTTCATTTTTAATACTATCTATTTTAATATTTAAATTCTTTTCTACATTATCAATCTTAGTATCTAAACTATCTATTTTAGAATTAAGTTCATTTTTAATACTATCAATCTTAGCGTTTAAATTCTTTTCTACATCAATTATTTTCTCTTTTAAAAATTCAAAGTTGTAATTATCATTATGTAGAAAAACAAAATCTATTGCTTCCTTACTAAATCCCATATTTAAAAATTCATTTTTTATACTTTCTATGTTATATGTTCTGTATGCTAAATTAGTCATAAAATTTTTTACTATCCTTTCAGTTGTTTATATTCCTTCATAATTTTTTTAATCATTTCTTTTTCATTATTAAATAATTTGTCTAAAAGATACCCAGTAAATTTAGCATTACTTTTATAAAAGTCGTAACTTTCTTGACTTTTAAGTTGAAATCTTAAGGGTTTTATTAGATTTTGTTTTGATTTTTTCAAAACATTTGGCGATTTTCTTAAGAATTCAAGTGTTTTTGTAACACCGTTCTCTATTACATAAGATTCTTCTAAAATACCGTCTTTAATTGCATTTGCTATTTTTAAATAGTCATATGCTTGACTCCTTGCTAAATGATAATCTTTGATAAAATCTTCAAATGTTCTGTATCCATCTAATTTATAATATTCGTTATCTTTTATTTCTTTTAATATCTTAATAACTTCCATCTTATAATAAATTTCTTGTTGAAAACTAGATTTTAATCTTTGCTTTAACTTCTTATAATGTTCTTCGGCTTCATTTAGCACTTCTAGGTTTCTTTTGTTCAATACTATCTCCATATATGGACTCCTTTCATTTAAAATGGCAACCATGTCCAGTTACCTGGACATGGTTATTGTTATAAACTTACTTAATATATTTTTGTACTCTAGCATATAATCTCTATTTAAATTAAATAGATCATTTTTTGCTATCTTTTTATTTAAATCTTCTCTTTCATAAATTAACCCTAAAAAATTCTTATTGTCTTTAAGCGAACTAAATAGTGCCTTGTGGGTATTATTTTTTTTAAATCTAGTTATTATTAAATAAATTGGAATATCAATGGCTAAATCACTAATTGAGAATTTTAAAAGTTCTAAGCTTTCAACAGCCCATTTCTCTGCTGTTATTGGAACTATTATATAATCACTACATACTAAAGCATTGGTTAGTGTATAATCTAGGCTGGGATTTGTATCAATTATTATGTAATCGTAATTGGATTGTAAATTTAATAACTGTTTTTGAAGTTTAATTTCCTTAAATGTTATAGCCTCTTTATTAAATTTGTGCAAACTTATATAACTGGGTATCAAGTCTAAATTATTACTAATATTTATAACTGAATTATCAATTAGTACATTTCCCTTCAAAACTTCATATATATTTTTTTCTAATAAATTAAAATCGTCTTCTATTATTTTTTTGTAAAAATAACTAGTTACTGATGCCTGTGTATCCATATCAATTAAAAGTACTTTGCAATCTTGGGACAACAGCGTTGTAAATATAATAGCACTTGTGCTTTTGCCTACACCGCCCTTGATTGACGCTATTGTTATTATTTTAGGTTTTTTATTATCCATTTGATTAACGGTCCTTGTTCCGGGTATTTTTTCCCATAAAATTTATATACTTGTTGTTCTAAATCTGTAAACATACTGAATAAAACTTTGTTGTAGTGATTGTTTGTTCTTGTTTTATCTAATAAACGATATAGTCCCTTGAAATAGCAAAAAACACTTCCTGCTTTAAATCTAAATTCCATATAATATGCCCTTGCTAATGCATATGCTTTTCTAGTCCCATTTATTTGATACTTTATTAAGGGTTTTTTAATTGGTTTTCTATAACCATAAAAAATGCCAATAAACTTATCTCCTTCTTTAATTGGATACAAGTGAGTTTCTTCAACAATTCTTTCTCCATTAAATAGGGCTCTTAATGACAATCTAAATTCATGCTTTTTCTCATAAACTCCAAATTTGTAAATGTCCATCATTATTTTTGTATGGTACATTGCTTTCCCATTTTCTTTTTCAATCAAAATAAAGCGTTCTTTATTTTGGCATTCAACTTTACATTTACCTTTTTTTGTAGTTTCAATAGGTTCTGGTGCATTTTCCATGTTAAATCCTTATACGGCCCTTATGCTAAATTCTTCTTTAGTTATAGAATTTTTTCGTTTTTTTATTAGTTCTAATAATTCAAGATGATATGTACCAAATACTTTATTGTATTCTATTTTCTTCTGGTTATTCAAATATTCTTTTACAATAGGCTTTAAAAATTCAATATTTGTTTCTTTTCTTAGTTGTTCAATAAGGATATTGAAAATGTTTGCCTTTAAATTCTGATAATTTTGTTGAGAATTTCGTTTTTCCCTTTCAATCGACTTTTTTAATTTCCGTTTTATGTAATTTAAATCGTTATATTTATGATTTTCAATAATAAAATGGGGCTTATATTTGTAAGTTTCGTATACTTTTTGTAAATTTATCTTTAATTGTTCCGAATTATATCCATTTTGTTCGAATTCTTTCTGAACGTTATCTAGGATATTCTTTAATGTATTTTGTTTTTCTTTCATACAAGATTTTTTTACATTAAACCTTTTTATTAGATCAATTTCATTTTGTTTTAAAATTTGCATTGCTTTAATCTTGGTATTTTTATCTGTATCTAAATTCAAAATAGAAAGAGATTTTGGAGATTTAAAGTTAAATTTATTGTAGTAGGCTTTTAATTGATATTTTTCTATTTCTTTAATCTTTCTTTCTTCTTTTATATTATTTTTATTACTTAAACACTCCACTGAATTTACACTACTATTTTTAGAAATATCGTCTTTAAAATGGGTATTAACTCTAGATTTAAATCTAGAGTTTTTTCGCTCTTCAAAGTACATGTTGATTTTCTGGTAACATTCTTTTTTAGGATACTTTAGTTTATAGTAAATTTCAGTTCCACAATTTACACCCATGTGTTGGTAGTAATTAGTTGTGACTTTTAATACTTTTTCTAATTTATAAAGATAATTTTGCATAGTTCTTAAAGTAGTGGGAGCTAGACCATTTCTTTTTAGATTTTTATTATAGTAATAGAGTATGTTTTGTTGTGTGTATTTCTTATCTTTTTTGTTTAGGAAATCTAGTGTTGATGTAAGAGATATTAATTTGTGTTGGTGTTTGTTATAGCAAGTGGGATTTTTTGTGGTATTTGAAAAACCTTTCATGTTTTTTCTCCTTATATTTGTATTAATACTTAGTATTATAATGCAAAATTTTGATTTAAAAGTAAATACTTTTTTAAAAAAATATTAAATTTTTAATTATTAATTTTGTTAAATTAATACATAAATTTGTAATTTAGTAAAAAAATAAATTGATTTTAATCCAAAGTTAGACTATACTACAAACAGTGTAGAAAAATATCGTCATTTTTTCTACCTTATATTTGAATTTACAAGAAAAAAAGATATGGGCTTAGCTAAGTTCTTTAACAAGAGAACGTAGCTAAGCCCGCACCTTTTTGTAAAAATTTTTGTAAAAAAGTTGGCAAAAATAGTTTTTGCTATATATTTATTTTTATACAAATATAAGGAGGAAAAAGATGGAAAATCTTTCAAACAAAAATAATCAAGAAATACAAAATAATATTCAAGCAAAAATAAGCTTTAGAAAAGATATGAAAACTCTAAAAATGAATTTACCAGGGATTGATAAAAGTCTTAAAGGATATGGATACAAATATATGGATTTCAATGAAATAGTAGAAGCAATTGAAAACGTTATTGAAAAGCACAATTTGGAGCTTGATTTTGGGCAATTTCCAATATCTAAATTTGTAGATGGTCAAAAGGAGCATGTTATTAGGACCACATTTTACAGTACAAGCACTGGATATGAAGAATCATTTGATACTCCAATGCTTACAGAAAATTTACAATGGACCAATGAAAATGGGTCTAAAGTTACAAATACAGTGTATCAACTGTTTGGTTCAGGTATTACTTATGTCAAAAGGTACGCTTTAGTTGCAGGTCTTCATATAAAAAGTGAAGTTGATACTGATGCAGCACCTATTTACAATAATTATGAAAACAGAAATTCTATGCCTAGCAAACAAGTTAGTGTTAATCAAAAGCAAGAACAAAAAAGGGAACAAAAACAAGAGATTAATCAAGTTCAAAAAAATAACACTATTCAAAACCAGAAAAAAGACATTAAGCAAGAACAAAAAAAAGATAGGCTTTATTATTACGGTGTTTTTAAAGAAGCGTTGTCTAATATAAAAGATTGGGTAAATAGCCCTACAATAAAAGATAATATAAACTCAATTATTCAAAAAATAGGCTTTATTCAGAATATAGACCCCAATAATTTTGATGATATCAAGAAAATTGAATCTGATTTAATCTCGTATTTTGAGAAAAATAGTGATTTTAAGAGTGTAAACTATTGGGCGGAGATTATAAAAAACTATTTCAAGAAAAATAATAGATTAAAGGATTTACAAGATTTTGAAAAGTTTGTGGGGCTTAAGCGAACTGCTTATGGCCCTAGCCCATTAATATTCTTTAGTGTCTTAAAAGAATGTGAACGGTTTGATGAGATATTTGCAGCATAGCAGTATTAAAGCCCCCAAATAGGGGGCTATTATATTACGGCAAAACTTCGCACAAACTCAATGCTTGTGTAACGTTATCTATATCACCACCGCTAAGTGCCCCTTGAATTATCTGTTTGAAATCGTTTTCCCGTTGATCAGCATTCTGTTTCCCCTCACATTTGGTAAGTTCAGTTTGTATATGGTCAAGTGCTGTTTTTATTTTGCCTACATCATGTTGTAAAAATTTATCAAATTCTCCAGCATTAGTTAGAGCGGTTTTTAACCAATCAAGATACGTTTTTTGATCATCAGATAGGTTTTCCCTTAGAAGTTCTTCTTTAGATTTAGGTTGTTCTTTTTGCAGTTCTTTTGGGTCCGTATCATGTTTTATCCCACTTTTTGCTTGTTGGCGTTCAGTAGGTTTATTATTGTTCTTAAAAGTGTCGTTATCATTAGTATTGCAGCTGTTTAATATAATTAAAAACAAATAAAATAAAATATTGAGAATTTTCATTTTTATTTCCTTTTCTTATTTAGCACATTATGATGAGTGACAGCAAGATTTATTCTTGCAATTATAGAGCCGATTTTTAGAAATCATTAAAAAGATTGATTGAAAGATTCATATTTTTTTTGAATGTTGCGCTAGCTTTAATTTCATTATTATTAAATATAGGAGTAACTAATGAAAAATAAAAATACAGTTAAATTATTTTTTGTATTAATGTTATTTGTAATGGCTTGTAAATCAGATATAGAAGAAAGATATGAGGAAGAGAATAAGCAAGTAGAGTTATTAAATTCAGGCGTTTTAACTCTTGGCATAAAGACTAATCATGAAGAATTTAATAAGTATAAAGATAAAATCAATAAATTAAAAGAAAGTTTAAAGGATATAAATGATGCAAAGCTTCAAGAAAAATTATTAGCTTTAGAAAAGCTATTTAATGATAAATTGGAGGCTAAATTAGCAGCGCTAAAGGCAGCTAAAGATAAAATTAATGGTTATACAGATAAGGATAAAAATAAAAATAATATATGGTCAGAAGCAAGATTGGTTGGAGTAACTGTGCCTTTCAAGGGAAATTCTGGCAAAGGAGCGGAAATGTCTACAGACGCTTTAGGACAGATAGAAAAAATAATAAAGTTTCTTGAAGAGGGTGTAAATTAATTAGTAAATATCCATGTTGAAAATGTTAAAATCTAGATATTAAATCTGCACGAATCTAATGTCTAGATTTTTTCTTTGTTATAAAAGCCAATTTGATCGTAAAGCAGAATTTCTTGCAAGAAAAACCTTTTTGTAATTTACATTTTTAATTGGGAATATTGATTATATACTTTTTCCGCTATTGGTTTTGTTTTTTTAATGTACTCTAAATATATGTTGATATTATGTTTTACTGCAGGGATGGAGTGTTCATCTTTTAGTGTTGATAAGTCTGGATAAGGATATTCTGGATAATTTGGGTCATTAACTTTAACTTTTGTTTTAGCTAAAAATGTTACAAGGTACATAACATATTCAGAAAGTTGTGTTTCGTATTTAGCTAAAGATTTTAGCGTTGGAATAATTGGAGGTTTTGGCTCTTCTGGTAGGTTAGCAATAGTAGTACAACATAATAGCAAAACAATTAGTAGACAATGTAATCTTTTAAGCATTTTCACTCCTTTTAAGCATTTTGATATATTCTTTCATAATTTTGTTACGTGTTGCTTTAAGAGAAGTGATAATTTTTTTATTTTTGTCAGCAGATATAGCCTCTATTATCTCAATATTGTATTTTAAAATATCTTTTATTTCTTTAAATATTTTAGTTGACTCAGCTGTTTCCATAGATTTTAGTGTGCTTATATATGTTTTATAGAAAAAATCTATTACTTTACTAAAAGTATTAATGTAATTATGATCTATGTTTGTATCAGTTTTAGCTATGTTAGTTAAGCTGGATATTAAATTAAGTCCCAATTCAATAGTGTTCTTTTGCATTATTTGTTCTTTCCTTATAAATAGGTTTTCCGTCTTTGTTGAATTTTAGATCCTTAGATATTTTGAGATTTTTATCATCAGAATTAACTAGATCAATAACCGTATTGATTTTTTCATTTAAAGGAGCGAGTGCTGCATTTATTGCTGGAGTCAATGCACTTTCAAGTCTTTCCATATTTGCTGTATAGATTAATTTATAATGAGAATACAGCTCATAAGCCAAAAAGAATCCTTTATGTGCAATTTCATCAAATTCATCTTCAAATTTAGAAAATATATCAATAAGGTTTGATATAGACGCAAGTCCAATTTCAAGATTATCTTTAGATAATTTCATAATTTAATCTCTTTTTTTGATATGAGTATTGCCATTTCCATTGCCATTTCTAAAAAGCTTGCCTATTAATGTGCCTCCATAAGCAAAAAATTTCACATTTTTGTCTCTAAATTCATTAGAATTGCTAATAAAACCAGCGTCATGTTGGGGATTTTTCATAAACTTTTCCAGTTTACTTCTTTTCTCTTGATACTCTTTTACTAATTGCGTTGTATCTCCCATTTATTTACCTCCTTTTATTCGATTAAGATTTAACCACCATCAGGTATTACTATTTTCTCAAGGCCTCTATTTCCAAAAATTGCAACTTTTATAAAATTAATAGAATACTCTTGCCTAGGATATCTATTTTGATCTTGATTTTTATCTTCGGGTGCAAAATTGATTGTAAATGAATCAGATAGAGCATATATATTAATTGCGGTTGGTGGCCCACCTCCAGCCTTGATAATAACTCCGTTATTATTTATGTCTAGTATTTCTCCTATTTTTATACTTAGATTTCTTGTAACAAGATACCCTTCAAAATTGTTAGTAATTGGCAATACATACGCGGTACAACTAAACTCACATACATCTACACATATCCAATACATATCAGTATCAGCTCCAACTTCTACATATATAGAGTTCTCTTTTGGAACAAGTTTAACCCCCTCGCTTGTATGGAAAACTATTCACTGGGTCGTAAATGTATTCCTCTATCTTGTCTGTATAACTTGAACATGCAAATGCATATGCATCAACTCGCTCATTCTTGGATTTAAAACAACTACTTGAACTGCTAAAAACCTTATTTTCAATTGAACTCATCGATTTTACATATTTCTTGAATTTCAAAAGGACATCATCAAGCTCGTTAATTGCATCCAAATAGGGATCTCCCCCTTGTGCATCCTCAGCTTGTCTTGCTTGCCGTTTAGCTCTAGGAGCAGCGGGTACTTGTGCCCCTAAATCTAACTGCGGGTCCTCAACAGCCTCAAGATTTTCTACTTGCACGTTACCTTTTAACGCCATATTTTATTACCCTTTTATTGCTCTATTCCCAAATACACTAGCAAGCACTATAAATAATTCCTCGGTTAATTTATGTGCTTTTGAAAGTGCTATTGCATTAACGGTCTTTTGACCCCCTGTAGCCTTTTCCAGTTCTCCATGTTGGTTAAAATTTAATTTATCTCCTGGATTTACACTATTTTGTCCATCTTTCTTTAGTGTTAAATATCCTGTAAAGTTATTCGTAATTGGTATTACAGTTGCCATACCACTAAACTCATCTATATCAGAACACACCCCATATAAATCATCTCCACCACCAGCCTCAACTTCTAGTTCGGTTGTTCCATCACCAAAACTAAGTTTTACTCCTCGCTTGTACGGATACCCTTTAGCAGGGTAATTCTCTATTTTGTCTTTACTACTAGTGCAAACTCCACCAGAATTAGAAAAAATTAGATTTTGGTCTCTAAATTCAATAGAATTACTAAGTAGCCCCGCGTCTTGTTGGGGATTTTTCATTAATGCTTGAATTTCTGCAACTTTTTTATCAAACTCTTGTTTGATTTTTGTTATATCACTCATTAAAAACTCCTTTAAGCAATACTTGTTCTTTTATGTCTTTTTAGATTTTCATAAAATTGAATTCGTCTTTGCTTGTATGTATTACTTATCGCTTGTACAAATTCTGTAAAATTAATTGGTACAAAATTAGAATCAAGCAAACTTGCTCTTTCTTCTGATTTAATAGCAATATTCCCCTTAATAGAGTCAACAGAAGAGGAATTGTTATTCGCATTTTTTCTTAATTTAATATTCACTTTTGCTAAAGAAACAAGTTGTTCTAGTATTTCACCATCGATATGACTTATATCTGACGCTTTAGCAATAGCTTTAATTTGCTCAATTGGAACAAACTTGCGCACAAGCTCTCTACGTTGTGCCTGCATAATATCTTTTAGTGTGTATCCTTTTGCAAGTAACACTTCCTTGTTAAAATGGTTGCTAAGATGCGCTTTTGCAAGTGTATCAATTTCATTAATTTGCTCTGCCTCTAGTAACAATTGCTTTTCAATACGCTCTCGTTCTTCAACTTCCGCAAGTTCTTTTGTTATTCGTTCATTTATACTTAAATCTCGACTTGTCTCTTTAGATTTACTGTTTGCTTGTTCTTTAAAGCGCATGTACTCTTCAAATTCCTGCGCACCGATAACTTTAGTATCGGCCTTATTTTGCTGTTCCTCTTTATCTTGTGCTTGCGGGTCTTCTTTTTCCTCTCTATCTGTCATCTTTTAACTCCTTTTCTCAAAATGAGAATAATTTCTCTTTTAAAATCGCTAGCTCCTCATTATTAAATGAGCTACTCTGTATAAGCTGGTTATATTTACTGTAAAGCTCAATTAGCTTTATATCTCTTTCTACTTTTTCTTCTTCACTTAACATAATCAGTGAATTAAACTTCATATCAAGCCCGAAATACTTTGTAAGCTTTAAATTACAAGAATTTTCAACTTGTTCTTGTACACCTTTTAGAAAATCGTAATAATTGCTCCTATCTCCTTTACCATCATTTCCTAGCCCTTTAGCCTGCTCATTAAAACTTCTAGTTAGGGGTTCTTTAGTATCTGCACCAATTTTTGCCTTAATTAATGCTAAAGCCTCCTTTAAATAGCTAAGGTCGTATTTAATAACCTCTAAACTAGCACTCGGAGTAGCTGTATAAAACATTCCCTCATTATTTAGATTGCTTTTTAACCTAGCAAGTTCCTGCGTCAATGAGTCATTAAGACTACGTAAATTAGAAATATCTTTACTATGATTGTTTGAATTTTGTTTTCTTAAAAAAGAAGATAAAATGCCACTTCCTCTATCATTATTGCCTTGAGTAAGTGCACTTAAAGAAGTTGTTGCACTAGAGAGTGCGTCTTGTAGCTGCACTAAAGATTCATCTTTGTAAAACAAAAAATTGTGGTTTTCAATACGTTTTTCTATTTCAACGTATATCTTTTCAAATAAATAAATATCTAACAAAAAGCTTTCTGTACAACACGGAACATATCTTTTTAAGATATAATCAAAGTTTTCATATATGAAAAGTCGACTTTTATGTATTTTAACTGCGTCTAAAGAATTGTTCTTATTGCTGGATTTTACTCTGTAGGTTATATGATCAAAATCAACTCCCAAATCTCTTACATATTCATAATCAAGGTATTCAAAACCAATAGGTAATTCTATATTAACGGGTTGTTCGAGGTCTATTAGGGTATCTTTGGTTTTTACTAAAACATATCCAATCCCATGGAAACGGTAGCTTATTATACAATTAAGTAGAGCATTTTTAAGCTGTACTTTTAACCTATCAAGCTCAAATTCACTAACATTGCGGCCAGAACTCTCAAGAACGGACTTGTTCTTGAGACAATCCTCTGCTACATTTTCTATATAATTCCTAAAAAATATTGAGTATTTATATAGTTCTAGTGAACTTATCTTATCTATTAATTTTGTTTTTCTTAAATCACACACCGTTTTACTTCTCTTTATTAAATTAGATATATGATAGCAAAAACTATTATTTTTGTCAATAAAAT
>NZ_CP179459.1:0-30610 GCF_032595855.2 Borreliella carolinensis | reverse complement strand
TTACAAAAATCTTTGATTGCCAAAGTGAACACTTCTCTCTCTATATCCTAAAGACAACATCAAATATGCTGCGGATATTGCATCAAGAGCGTCATCATGGGTTTTGCTATCCCCCTTATACGAATAAATATCATTAAATACAGAAGAACTGCTGTATTTCGTAATGTAAAGTTTTTTGTAAGTAAACGGCGTAATTAACGTTGTTATTCTGCTAAATTTATTAGACTTTGGTTTAACTGGGGTAATTCTAAAATAATGACTCATATTTTTCCTAAGTAGCACGTATTCACGGGTCAATGCACCAGCACCTTTTGTATTGTCTCTATCCTCTAAATACAGTGTATGTACATTGAAATTTTCTAAAACGGTCTTAACCATATTCATAATATACGGGTCATTGGCTGGTCGTTGATCTTGAAATACAAAAGCATAATACTTATCATCAACTCGCTCCATAACACATAATGCTGTGTTATCCCCATCAACACTAAATGCTGGGTCTAAGTATGCTATTGGGCTAGTAAACACATAATCATCAGTAATATTTATTTGTGTAAAAATTGAATCTGTGCTTGCTATCCATTCTCCTAGCAAAACTCTTGCTTTATATGATGGTATATCTTTATATAGCTTTTCTTGTGTTTCTATAAATCCTTTACTAAGTAGAACATTGTCATAAGTTGTAAAATTATATGTCTTAAAAGTTGCTATATTGTCAATATAATCGGTTTTAAAATAGTGCTCTGGATGATCAGGATTAGTATCAAAAATAATGGTTTCTTGTCCACAACGTAGTCTTTTTAAGACTTCCTCTAAAGTTTTCTTATGCAAAGTTGTAGCCTCATTCACAAAAATGAGTGCCGAATTACTTCCTCTAAATCTTTCAAAATCACTTGCCTTATCTCCACCGTATAGATTAATTCGCAGTGAATCAATCAGAATATATGAATTATTTGTATGTCTTGGAATATAAGGAATTTTAAGAAGTTTGCATAGCTTTTCAAATTGTCCCAAAACATTAACTTCAACTGAACGTTGTGAATTCCCAATAATGAAATTATTCGTATCACTTGAGTATAACTTTTTATTTTTAATTAAACTTTTGAGAAAAAGATAACATGCAAGATACGTCTTGCCGCTAGCTATACCACCGCTAAGTATAATCTTTTTTTCATTATTCTTTTGAATGCTTTTTATTATATTCTTTTGCTTTAAAGTTAATTGTTTTTCTTCAAATTTATCAAAATCAATTGAATAAGTTGTTAGCTTTATAAATTGTGATATGTCAACTCCATATTTATTTTTGTATTCCTTTTGTAGTGTTGTAAAAAATTTTGTTTGATATAAGTTCACTTGTGCCCTTTACTATTTTTATAGTTGTTTTTGCTTTCAGTCCCGTGAAGCGTAGCAAGTTTTTTCATACATTCATAATAAAGCTCCATTTCTCTTATTGAATATTCCTTTACATATTCATTAAGTTCACTTTTCAAAGAATTAATTTCTTCATTATCAACTAACTTATTTTTTTTATTACTTGCTTTATTTAATGCATCAATTTCGTTTCTTAAATTTTCTATTTTAGTACGTATGCTAACAAGCTCAACACCAAAATATTGTTTAAATGAACGTATAAACCCTAATTCTAAGTTAGCCCGTTCTAAATTTAATTCGCTTATAACTTTCCTAGCGTTAACTTCTGATTTAAAAGTTTGTGATAAAAGGTGCTCAAAAGTATCTTCACTAATTGATAATCTAGATTCCTCGTTAACAGAACTTTCTCCACTTTCCCATTTTCGCCTCATCCTCCACACATTCACCTTAGAAACTCCTAATTTAGCTGCTATTTCTCTATCATTTAACAATCCTTCTCTAAAATATGCAACATAATCATCAAAAGATCTTTTAACCTTTTTCAAAAAAATCCTCTAAAATAACAAAATTAACAACTTGTTACTCTAAATAGTAAAGCAATTTGTTAATTGTTAACATTAACTATTATCTTATTAATATCTATTGACAGATGTTTGATATTTATCGACTTTTATTGACTTATAAATAGCAATTAACTAATTTATTGAATTTTGGAATAACCTGATTATACTAATTTGGAAAAATCTTTTATTGTTTTCAGAAGATACTTCCTTGTGCAAATTCCCTTATCATAATAGTGCATGATTATAAATAGTATCTCTACAAAGTCGAGAACCACATTTATTGATTCTCGTTCTGGATCTTTATTACCAATCTCCTCCATAATATTAGAAACAATCCTCAAAAACCGGGTAGAATACTTCTCACCCATCTTTTCCAAACATTTTTCTAGCATTCCTTTCTTGTAGCTACAATCAAACTTCCTATTTTGGAAATTTTTATACTTTTCTATTATATGCTTATCTTTCAGAACGTCTTTAATAAAATTTTTTGCAGGATCTACAATATCATCTACGATTTCATCAATACTTTTTCCAGTTTTTCTTTTGTATTCTTGTATTGATACAAAACCTCTATAAAAATCCTTTTTTTGTTTCAGAGTTAATTGTTTAACTCCATAAAGTTTGCTTATTTCCTTTTTTGTGTCCGGACTCAAGCAATCATAAAAATCTGAAATCTCATTTATATACATCATAACTCTAGAGAGTATATAAATAAACAATATTTTTAACAATAGTTTTTGGCATTTTTTGAATAAAAACTTTAATAGAAAACATTACTATATTCATAACAATGAAATCTATAAAAAAATAACAGCTATTATTTCTCAAACTAGCTGTTATTTTGTATATACAAAATTTAGTTACATTTAAAATTCTTTATCAATATGAATTACTCTCATCGATGTATTCTTTAATTGTTTCAAAATTATCTTTATCTTCAAGATATTTTTTAACTTCTTCTAATTTTGATTTTAGTTCGGTTAATTCGGAACTAATTTCGCTAACATTTACATTTTCTTTTAAATCGGGTTCTTTCTCGACACCAGTATGTGGTTTATTGCCCTCATTTAATTTATTTCTTAATTTATCTCTAGCATTACTTAGTTCTTCCAGCAATTTCCCTAATCCTTCTTCTTCTGATTCCTCTTCTAAATCTCCCCAAGTTGTTCGTATAGAATTTTTACCATCGACGAAATCATCATATACAGGCCCTGTAACTTCATCTATAACTTCTTGTGCTCCTACAATTGTTTTACTATTTATATCATCAACATCCGTATTTATTTCATCTATTTTGTCTGTAAGTGTTTTAATTTTGTCTTTAACTTTCTTTTCTTCTTCTTGTTTTTGTTGTTCTTCTCTTTCTTGTTCTTCTTTAGCTTTTTTTTCTGCTTCTTCTTTGACTTTTCTTTGTTGCTCTTCTTGTTGTCGTTTTTGTTGTTCTGCTGCTTCTCTTTCTCTTTTTTCTTTTTCTACTTTAGCCTTTCCCTCTACCTCTTCTTTTTCTTTCCCTTTTTCTTCTTCAACTTTAGCTTCAGATTCTTTTGCTTGTTCTTTTTGTTGACCACCATTTTGTTCTGCTACTTTTACTGCTAGTACCGGCGTATTAGCATGATCACTTGCAGGCAATGCTGGTGGCGGATTTAATACACTGTTATTAGGATCATCGCCCTGCATCATATCTTCTTCTTGTAATTTTTTTACTACTTCATCTACTTTTGGACCACTTGAAGTAATTTTATCTTTTGTTGGATCTAAAGCCTTATCTAAAAATCCTTTAATTTTCCCTTCTGCATTTTGTTTTATATCTTTACTCGTTGCAAAATTCTTGCAAGAAATTATCAGCACAAAAACTGCACAAATAATCAATGTTTTTTTATTCATATACGCTCTCTCCTATATTTCTAACTTCTATTTTAAATTTTTCTTAAGTTCTCCTAATGATATTGCATATTCAGCAACTTTATCTGCTGAATTCTTAATTTTATCTCCTAAAAATGTAATATATTCAGATTCATCAATTTTTTCTATCTTTGTTATTATATCTTTATTTTTGATACCATTCGTAGTACTTTGTTCATTCTTATATCCATAATACAAACTAGCTTTAAATGTTCCCCCTTTAGTCATTGCTTTTACAAAGTTATTAACTTCTTCCTCTTCTAATGAAAAGAATGTAGAAGCATGTCCTCCTCCTTGATTATCATTATTTAAGCCTGTTTCAATACCATCTTTTTCTTTTATTACAACTAAAGTTCCCAAGTCTTTCCAGTTGCTATTATTATCTTTATTTTTAATTTTTACAGTAAATTTAGAGAATTCTATTTTTTTAACTTTTGGCTCACCACTATTTTGCTGATCATATAAAGTATGATTTATCTCATCATTACTTTGCCCATCATATAAAGTATGATTTTTACAAGAACTTATCAAAACAAAAACAATATAAATAATAAATATTTTTATTTTTTTATCCATAATTTACTCCATAAGTCCTAATCTTATCACAACGCCTAATAATTGCAATATTTCAAAGATTTAAATATCTAATTTTGTTACATTCAGCTGTTACATATTAACAAAACGAAAATGTAATTTTAACCAACTCGCCAAAATCTCTCCATTGCAAATGCCCTACTCATTACAAAAGACTACAAAACACATACAAATTAAATTTCAAAGTCTTTGCTATATATCAGCTAAAGTATATAGTCTTTCTTAGCCGACACTCTCAAAAACTGCCCATTCTGTTTATCACAGCCACACTACAACCTAAATTTCGCTTGCAATGAGAACATCCAAAATTTGACTAAAATTTTTTGTTTTTGATACAATATAAATTACATTTTTCATAAATTTTTATTACTTTTACTTTACTTAAAAGTAACGCTTATAAGGAGAGGATTTTATGGATACTAATAATTATTTTAATTTAAATAATTTGGGTATAGATTTTATGCTTAACCTGGTAAAAAACTATCAAAATTTACTAAATGAAAACAAAATTCTTAAAAATTCACTCGAAAATTCATCTAAACCAAAGAAAAAATCTTCAAAACCAACTCCTAAATTTTATTTAACCCCAAAAATTAGTAAAACAATTGAAAAATGCGTCAAAACATTAAAACAAATTGACCCAATTTCTGGTTGGTTTCTACATCTACTTGCAATAAGTGGCTGCAGGGGTGCAGAACTTCAAAAAGTAAAAATGCAAGATATTACTCCCCTATTAAATAAAACTGGAGAAACTTTTTACAATATAAAAGTAAATATTGCTAAAAAAAGAAATGTTACTTGTATTAGGGAAATTATCATTAATTCTGAAGAATTCCAAGCTATTCAATCCGCTCACGAAAATTATTTTAATGAAAAAAATCTTGACTCCCGGCGTACTTATCTTTTCCAAAAAACTAAACATAAATTTAAAGATAATCAAATTGATATTATCAATATTTCTAGAAAATTTAAAAATCTTCTCAAAAAATCAGGATTTCGTGCTAATAAATCGCTTCATTTATTTAGAAATTTGTTTATTTCATATTTAAAATCTAATGGTTATAATTCTTTCCAAATTAAAGAGCTTATGAAATATCATTCAACTTCCGAAATTGATAATATCTACGGACTCTCTGCTGCTAATAAAATTCACGCTTATAAATGCATGAAAAATAACCTTAAACTTTAGTAAAACTATTTCAGTTTAAATATACGTTTTGAAGTTACTTTAAATACTTTTCCTCGGGGTTTCAAGTCAAGTGAATCATATAATATTTCTTTATTTTTTGTTGCTATAAAGTGATACCCATTAACCTTATCGATTTTAACTTCACTTATTTCAAATTCATTTGCTGCACCCAAATAATTTGAAGACTCATATCTTACACTACTTCTAATCCCATAGTAATTAAGTATCATACATGGATTCATAATAAAACAATTACTCTTAATATAACCAAGTCCTATAAATCTATAATACGCTGTATTTATTTCATAAGCATTAAATTCACGTTTCTTAAATAGACTTGTATAATAATGCAGACACAAAAAGTAACAACCCCATTTTTGTATCTCTGGTCTTAAGGTTCTATTGTTTTGTTTTATTTTATTAATAATCATTGATTTCCTCTCCTATATTAAATTATTTCTTTAATTTTTTAGTGCACCCATTCATATGGGGACACTGACATTATTTGCAAATGCTATATTGCTTGGGAAAAGCAATGTTTCACTTGTTGGCAATAACCCACTTAATCTATCTGATATTGCCCTTTTCTTAGAGTCAAAAGTGAATACAAATTCTCTAAATCTATAATTTACGTGCTCAATTAGTGGACATATATTTGTAATATTGTAGGTTTTCATTTTGATTATATCTTTAAGATACTTTTCTCTTTTTTTGTGTTCGTTTTGCATTTTGCTTAATTCTTTTTTTGCACTATCAACTTCCATTAAATCACACGCAACATTTTCAGCAACTTGCCTATCCGTAATTTCAAGCTCTACACAATCAACATATTCTACAAATTCTCTTGCCCAATCAAACTCAACTCCAGAGCTATAAAATTCACTTCTTTCTACTAAATCTTCAACTAGTTTTATCACTTCATTATTATCATTATTTAATGTTTGTAAGTTGATATTATTATTTTTAAATATTTGAGTTCTTATGTTAAAAACTTCCGTCTCGCATTTGTGAACATGTTCAAGCACTTTTGCTATTAAGCCATCATTTCTCTTAATCTTACAGTTAACTGGTGCTGCATCTATTAAAAAGAATAAATTACAATACTCAAGTCCAGTACATGCTAGCTGCATTTGTGCTTGCACATAATATTTGAAAAAATATTTACTGCTTAAAAAATTGCCATTTTTATTATACTCAGCAATTGCACTGCTCATATAATTAGAATCACTGCTTTTAATTTCTAAAAGCTCTACTGTGCCATTACTATCTATAAACCACCCATCAATTGTTGATCCAACAAACATTTCTGTTTTACCAGTTTTCTTGAAATAATTATACTTATCAACACCGTTAGCATATTTGTTCTTATACAAAATATCAATATTATCACCATGTGCTTTAATAAATTCTCTAAATCCTAAATTCTCTAATTCTTTGCCCTTGAGCATATACAAATTCTCTTCAAAAGGTAGGCTCATTCCAAAATATTTAAGCACTCTGTTAATCATCAAATCTTTAAGTCCTGCACCTCCAATCAAAACATCACCTACTTCACTAGCTCCGTACCTATCAAGTTCATTTCTTTGTGTGCTAAAATCAATATTTCGATTAAATTTAAAACATTCTTGACTACTTATTCCTGGTAATTTCTTGCCTATCTTGCTTAATTTGCTTTTTTCTTTAATGGGAGAAGTTTTTTCCTCAATTATTTCACATCCAGTAAAACTTTTTTGATTAGTATTTGTCATTTTGAGCTCTCCTTTATTTAAATTTTGTATTTCTTGATTATTTTTGTTTGAAAGATTTTCCATCTTTTTCCTCCATTATTGATATTTATAAAAATAAGTATATAGCAAAAACTATTTTTGCCAACTTTTTTACAAAAAATTTTTGCAAAAAAATAAAGTTTGGCTAGTTTTTTGTTCTAACCAAACCGTATTCTTAGTTTTTAAGGTTGTCTCATTATGATAAAGTTAATCTTACTATACATAAATATAGTAACAAAACCAATTTTTGCCAATTTTTTATAACCATTTTCACAAAAAAAGGCTTAACTATGTTCTCAAACAAAAAACTTAGTTAAGCCCAAACTAAATCGGATTTATAATAACATAAATGGAGTAAATTCCCTCCTATAATTTTTATTATTATATTATAAATATTAAAAACTATTTTTGCTAACTTTTTACAGAAGTTATTATAATTAATAAAAGCTTTATTAAATTTTCTTGTTAAAGAACTTAATAAAGCTAGGGTTTAGCCGAATTCACTTATTAAAATTATTTTAAAAAGCTTTTCAACAACTGAGTATAGTCCAATTTAGAATTAAAATCAATTTGTATTTGTTAAAATAAAAGAACCTATTTAAATTTTCTTGTTAAAAACTCAAACAAGTTCTACTTTAAAACGATATACTAACTTATTACTTTATAAATTTTAATCATTCTTAATTTAAAAAATACTTATTAAATATAGAATAGATAATTGGAGCAAGCGTTATTCCCATTATCAGAATTACTTGCATTGTTCTGTTACTTGCATTAAGTTCGTTTTTTAAAATGGATATATCCTTTTGCAAGGTTTTTTCTATACTATCTATTTTAGAATTAAGTTCGTTTTTTACACTATCTATTTTAGTATCTAAGCTAGATATATCTTTTTGCAAAGTTTTTTCTACATTATCTATCTTGGTATCTAAACTATCTATTTTAGCATTTAAACTTTTTTCTACATTATCTATCTTGGTATTTACACCATCTATCTTAACATAAATACTATCTATATCTTTTTGAAAATTCTTTTCTACATTGATTATTTGTTGTTCTAAAGAATTCATTTTCTCTTTTAAAACTTCAAAGTTATAATTGTCGTTCTGAAGCAAAACAAAATCTATCGCCTCTTCACTAAATCCTTTATTTAAAAATTCTAACCTTATATTTTCTATTTTAAGAGCATTATAGTAGGCTAAATTACCCATAAAATCCCCTTTATTATCCTTTTAATTCTTTATATTTTTTAAAAAGTTTATTAAGAAAATCTTTTTGATTTTCAAAAATCTCGTCCATCATAAAACTTGTAAATTTAGCATGCTTTTTATAAAAATCATAGCTTTCTTGTTTTTTAAGCTGAAATCTTAGGGGTTTTATCCAATTTTGTTTGGATTTCTTTATTGTTACACTTTCTTTATTTCTTAGTAAAAAAAGAGTTTGTCTAAATCCATTTTGTACTAAAAATTCTTCCTCTATTATTCCCTCTTCTATAGCATTAGCAATTCTTAAATAATCATAGGCTTGGGTTTTTGCCAATTTATAGTCTTTTGTAAAATCTTCAAAACTTTTATATCCATCTAATTTGTAATATTCATTATCTTTAATCTCTTTTAAGATTTTCATTGTCTCTAATCTAGAACAAATTTCAGATTTAACATTTATAGTTAACTGAGATTTTAAAGATTTATACCTAACCATAGCATCATTATCGGTAGATAAATTTCTTTTATTTAATTGTATATTCATATATAAATCACCTCACATTTTTTCCGGCACCGGAATTTTTTTACTACAAAAAATACTTTTTTATATGCTCCATCCAAAAGATGGAGTAACTTGCATCTTATTTAAAAAACATTCAAGAACTTTTTTATACTCACACACATAATCTTTATCTAAATCAAATTTATCATTTTCTGCTATTCTCCTATTTAAATCTTCTCTTTCAGATATAATCCCTAAATAATCATCTCTTAATTGTAGAATGTCCAAGAGTTGTTTGTGAGTATTATTTTTTTTAAATCGTGTTACTAATACAAAAATAGGTGCATTTGTTCCTATTTTTTTCGAATAAAACTCTAAAAGATCCAAACTCTCAACTGCCCATTTTTCAGCAGTTATGGGTACCAAAACATATTGACTACTTACCAAAGCGTTTGTCAAAGCAAAGTCTAAACTTGGCGGAGTATCTATTATTATATAATCGTAATTATCTTGTATAGATTCTAACTTCTTTTTTAGTCTTAATTCTTTAAATGGAATTGCTTCTTGATTAAATTTATGCAAAGTTAAATAACTAGGTATTAAATCTAAATTGTTATCAATGTTGATAATCACATCTCTTGTGTCTAAAGCACCTTCTTTTAATATTTCATATATATTAAAATTTTCCAAATTAACATTTTTATTTTGTATATTATTAAAATAAAAACTGGTTATTGATGCTTGCGTATCTATATCTATCAAAAGAATCTTTTTTGATTTTGATAGAAGAGTGGCAAGAATTATTGAGGTTGTACTTTTCCCTACACCACCTTTAAGGCTGGCAATTGTTATTATTTTAGGTTTTTTATTATCCATTTTATTAACGGTCCTTGTTCTGGGTATTTTTTCCCATAAAATTTATATACTTGTTGTTCTAAATCCGTAAACATACTGAATAAAACTTTGTTGTAGTGATTGTTTGTTCTTGTTTTATCTAATAATCGATATAGTCCCTTGAAATAGCAAAAAACACTTCCTGCTTTAAATCTAAATTCCATATAATATGCCCTTGCTAATGCATATGCTTTTCTAGTTCCGTTTATTTGATACTTTATTAAAGGTTTTTTAATTGGCTTTCTGTAGCCATAAAAAATGCCAATAAACTTGTCTCCTTCTTTAATTGGATATAAGTGAGTTTCTTCAACAATTCTTTCCCCATTAAATAGAGCCCTTAATGATAATCTAAATTCGTGTTTTTTCTCATATACTCCAAATTTGTAAATGTCCATCATTATTTTTGTATGGTACATTGCTTTCCCATTTTCTTTTTCAATCAAAATAAAGCGTTCTTTATTTTGGCATTCAACTTTACATTTGCCTTTTTTTACAGTTTCAATAGGTTCTGTTGCATTTTCCATGTTAAATCCTTATACGGCCTTTACGTTAAATTCTTCTTTCGTTATAGAATTTTTTCGTTTTTTTATTATTTCTAATAATTCAAGATGATATGTACCAAATACTTTATTGTATTCTATTTTCTTCTGGTTATTCAAATATTCTTTTACAATGGGCTTTAGAATTTCAATATTTGTATATTTTTTTAGTTGTTCAATAAGAATATTGAAAATATTTGCCTTTAAATTCTGATAATTTTGTTTAGAATTTTGTTTTTTTCTTTCGATTGACTTTTCTAATTTCCGTTTTATGTTGTTTAAATCGTTATATTTATGCCTTTCAATAATAAAATGGGGTTTATATTTGTAACTTTCGTATACTTTTTGTAAATTTGCCCTTAATTGTTCGGGATTATATCCATTTTCTTCGAATTCTTTCTGAATGTTATCTAGGACATTCTTTAATGTATTTTGCTTTTCTTTCATGCAGGATTTTTTTACATTAAACCTTTTTATTAGATCAATTTCATTTTGTTTTAAAATTTGCATTGCCTTAATTTTCGTATCTTTATCAGTATCTAAATTCAAAATAGAAAGAGATTTTGGAGATTTAAAGTTAAATCTATTGTAGTAGGCTTTTAATTGATATTTTTCTATTTCTTTAATCTTTCTTTCTTCTTTTATATTATTTTTATTACTTAAACACTCCACTGAATTTACACTACTATTTTTAGAAATATCGTCTTTAAAATGGTTATTAACTCTAGATTTAAATCTAGAGTTTTTTTGCTCTCGAAAGTACTTGTTGATTTTCTGATAACATTCTTTTTTAGGATACTTAAGCTTATAGTAAATTTCAGTCCCACAATTTACACCCATATGTTGGTAGTAATTCGTTGTGACTTTTAGTACTTTTTCTAATTTATAAAGATAATTTTGCATTGTTCTTAAAGTAGTGAGAGCCAAACCATTTCTTTTTAGATTTTTATTATAGTAATAGAGTATGTTTTGTTGTGTGTATTTTTTATCTTTTTTGTTTAGGTAATTCAATGTTGAAATAAGAACAATTAATTTGTGTTGGTGTTTGTTGTGGCAAGCGGGATTTTTTGTTTTATTTGGAAAATCTTTCATTTTCTTTCTCCATTATTGATATTCATACTTACTATTATAATGCAAGATTTTGATTTAAAAGTAAATTCTTTTCAAGAAAAAATATCAAATTTTAATTATTAATTTTGTTAAATTAATACATAAATTTGTAATTTAGTAAAAAAATAAATTGATTTTAATTCTAAGTTGACTTATACTACAAATAGCGTAGTAAAATGTTTTCATTTTTTCTACCATTATTGAAATTTGAAAAAATCATAGTGGGAGCTTAACTAAGTTCTTTAATAAAAGGATTTAGCTAAGTCCCACTTCTTTTTTTTGTAAAATTTTTTGTAAAAAAGTTGGCAAAAATAGTTTTTGCTATATATTTATTTTTATAAATATCAATAATGGAGGAAAAAGATGGAAAATCTTTCAAACAATAATAATCAAGAAATACAAAATAATATTCAAGCAGAAATAGACTTCGAAAACAATATGCGCACCCTATTTCTGAACTTACCAGGGATTGATAAGAATCTTAAAGGGTACGGATACAAGTATCAAAATTTCAATGAAATAGTTAGAGAAATTAAAAATGTTATTAAGAAACATAATTTGGAGCTTCGTGTTGCTCAACACCCAGTGTTTACAGTTGTAGAGGGGCAAGTTTTACATGTTATTAGAACTACATTCTACAGTACAAGTAGTAGTGGTAGGTATAAAGAATCATTTGATACACCAATACTTACAGAAAAATTACAATGCAACAGCGAAAATGGGGCTAAAACCGTAAATACATTGCCACAATTTGTTGGTTCGGCTATTACTTATTTCAAAAGGTATGCTTTAGTTGCAGCTCTTGGTATAGAAAGTGAAATAGATACCGATGCAGCTCCTATTTACAATAATCACGAAAACGAAAATTCTATGTCTAACAAACAAACTAGTGTTAATCAAAAGCAAGAACAAAAAAGGGAACAAAAACAAGAGATTAATCAAGTTCAAAAAAATAACACTATTCAAAACCAGAAAAGAGATATTAAACAAGAACAAAAAAAAGATAGGCTTTATTATTACGGTGTTTTTAAAGAAGCGTTGTCTAATATAAAAGATTGGGTAAATAGCCCTACAATAAAAGATAATATAAACTCAATTATTCAAAAAATAGGGTTTATCCAGAATATAGACCCCAATAATTTTGATGATATCAAGAAAATTGAATCTGATTTAATCTCGTATTTTGAGAAAAATAGTGATTTAAAGAGCGTAAACTATTGGGCGGAAATTATAAAAAACCATTTCAAGAAAAATAATAGATTAAAGGATTTACAAGATTTTGAAAAGTTTGTGTCGTTTAAGAGGACTATTTATGGACCTAGTCCATTAATATTCTTTAGTGTCTTAAAAGAATATGAACGGTTTGATGAAATATTTGCAGCATAGCAAGATTAAAGCCCCCAAATAGGGGGCTACTAATTATTAGGAATCACCATTGCCGCAGGTACTAACTGCATTGCTTGTTCCAAAGCCATCTATACCCCCATTAAGGGCCCCTTGAACTGTCTGCTTGAAAGTATCTTTCTGAGTATCTGCATGTTCACCAGTACATTTATCAAGTTCACTTTTTATATGATCAAGCGCGGATTTTATTTTGTTTTCATTATATCCTAAAAATTTATCAAATTCTCCAGCACCAGTTAAAGCAGTTTTCAACCAGTCAAGGTGTGTTTTCTGATCATTAGACAGCTTTTCTCTAAGTAGTTCTTCTTTAGATTTGGGTTTTTCTTGTGTTACTTCTTTTTGGGTTAAATCACGCTTTCCTCGTCTTTTTGTTTGTTGGGCATTGTTTTTTAAAGTGTCATTATCATTAGAATTACAGCCGTTTAGCAGTAGTAAAAATATACAAAATAATATGTTGGTGATTTTCATTGTTACTCCTTTTTTTATTATTAATATTCACTTAACTAAGTATTAATACTAAATATTGGATAAACAATTATTATTTGAATTGACATGTTTTAAGTGAAGTGGTGGCTATTTGGAAATAAAAGCAAATATTAGCCCCGCGATCATTGTTATAGACATTGCTCCCATAATTCCTAATACCCATTTAAGCATTTCTGAAAGAGACATTAAATTCTTTTCAACATTGTCTATTTTGATATTCAAGCCATCTATTTTTAAATTTAAATTCTTTTCTACATTATCTATCTTAGTATTAAGTTCGTTTTTAACATTCTCGATTTTAGCATTTAGTTCGTTTTTAACATTCTCGATTTTAGCATTTAAATTCTTTTCTGATGTATCTATCTTAAAAATAAGATTATCAAATTTAATATCAAATTGTTTTTCTAAATTTTCTAAATCTCTATATGTTAGCTCATTGTGATAATATCTTTTAGATAAATCTTGTGCTATTAGTTGTTCCATACCCAGTCTAAGAAATTCTTTATATATTTGTTCTTGACTAATGCCGCTAACGCTTGTTGACAATGTTTCCATAATATTTTCCCTTAAACTATATTATACACTATTTTAGATTGATTGGCTTTAGAGATTTTTATATGTAAATGGGAATTTCTTGCAAGAAAAACCTTTTTGTAATTTACATTTTTAACTTCGAATATTGATGATATACTTTTTCCGCTATTGGTTTTGCTTTTTTAATGTACTCTAAATATATCTTGATGTTATGTTTTACCGCAGTTATAGAGTGTTCGTCTTTTAGTGTTGATAAGTCTGGATAAGGATATTCTGGATAATTTGGGTCATTAACTTTCACTTTTGTTTTAGCTAAAAATGTTACAAGGTACATAACATATTCTGAAAGTTGTGTTTCATATTTAGCTAAAAATTTTAGTGTTTGAATAATTGGAGGTTTTGGCTCTTCTGGTAGGTTAGCAATAGTGGTGCAACATAACAACAAAACAATTAGTAAACAATGTAATCTTTTAAGCATTTTCACTCCTTTTAAGCATTTTGATATATTCTTTCATAATTTTGTTACGTGTTGCTTTAAGAGAAGTGATAATTTTTTTATTTTTGTCAGAAGAGATAGCCTCTATTACCTCAATGTTGTATTTTAAAATATCTTTTATTTCTTCAAATATTTTAGTTGACTCAGCTGTTTCCATAGATTTTAGTGTGCTTATATATGTTTTGTAGAAAAAATCTATTACTTTACTAAAAGTATTAATGTAATTATGATCTATGTTTGTATCAGTTTTAGCTATGTTGGTTAAGCTAGATATTAAATTAAGTCCTAATTCAATAGTGTTCTTTTGCATTATTTGTTCTCTCTTTGTAGATAGGTTTTCCGTCTTTATTGAATTTTAGATCCTTAGATATTTTGAGATTTTTATCATTAGAATTAACTAAATCAATAACCGTATTGATTTTTTCATTTAATGGAGCGAGTGCTGCATTTATTGCTGGAGTCAATGCACTTTCAAGTCTTTCCATATTTGCTGTATAGATTAATTTATAATGAGAATACAGCTCATAAGCCAAAAAGAATCCTTTATGTGCAATTTCATCAAATTCATCTTCAAATTTAGAAAATATATCAATAAGGTTTGATATAGACGCAAGTCCAATTTCAAGATTATCTTTAGATAATTTCATAATTTAATCTCTTTTTTTGATATGAGTATTGCCATTTCCATTGCCATTTCTAAAAAGCTTGCCTATTAATATAGTTAATATATCTTTTAGTAAGGGCTTTAGAAGAATTAGCACTCCAAGAATTAGTACTGTAGCAAAAATCATTACTGCTATAAGCTTAATTTCGTTTAAATTGATAAGAAGTTCGGTTATTTTAATACTATCCATTTTTTCAATCCTCGATTTTAATTTTTTATTTTGATATGTATATTATATACCAAAATCACAATTTTTGCTAAAAAAATTTACAGTTTAAAAAGAGCTGGGACAGGATTTCCTGATATGTAGGCTCTTTTTTGGATATACCATCCTTTATACATGGGAACTCTAATAGATATTGAAGAGGCCCCCTCATGCTTATAAACTAGTTTTTTTTGACTTTCGTCGGAATACCTTAGATATAATGATTTACTTCCATTTTTACTATGTTCTATGTCAATATCAATATCAAAGTAAGATGGTACATCGTCAAGATCTTTATTACAAACAAGAGTTACATCATTATATCTTTTCATATTAATAGCTATTGAGTTACCCTCGTATTCCCTCGGATAAAGCGTAGTGCCACTAGTATTATAGAGATAATCAGAGTAAGTAAAGCGCGACGGTAAGCCTAGTAATTGTTTGGGAACGGGTGTTTTTTCAATAGTGCCGAAAGGGCGAAGTGTTAAAAGATAGTCATCTTTAGATAGAGTGGTAGATGATATGCCACTTTCAAGGAATGATCTTATTTTTCTATAAAGACTAGAAAGATTAGTAGAGTCATTATTAATTAGTTTGTTTATTATTTTAGTGTAAATTGTTTCTACAAAATCTGTATTGGCTGCAAGCTCTTCTGCGATTGTAGACTTAATTATCTCTTTAAAATAACTTAATCCTTCCCCTTTAAATGTTTTGTCTTTAGTGGTTTCTAAAAAATCTTTAAAGGTAATAGCATTGCTACTTGCAACCCCATCATCAAGCAGTAAAAGATCATTGTTTTTAACTATTTTAACCCTGTTCAAATCTTTTATTTGAACAGTTTCTTCTTCATCAATTAGTAATTTATCTTGATCATCAGCCATAAAGCCCCCCTAGTTGTTAAAAGTTATAATATTGTTACCATCTGTATTATTAATTTTGAGAACTCTACCAATAGGAATAATTCTCTTAATAAAAGCATAAATTGAATGGTCATATCCTTTAGGAAGCGAATTAAATACCAAAGCTTTTTTAGATGCAGCGTATCCTGGTTTCTTTTCTCTAAGAATTATCTTTTTTAGTCGTTTTCCCTTTTTAGTACTAGGCGAAATAAACGTGGTAAAGTTTGTTTTTATTACCCCTTTTAGTGAGATATCAATAACCCCAGCTTCAGGAGTAGTAACTTCAATGTCTACATTTAAAAAGGCCCTGAAAATCAGTCTAAATGACTCATCAGTACCAATGTGCCGTAAAGCAAAAATAACACTATTAATATTGCTTGTAATACTTTGTAAAGTTTGAGTTTTTGCATAAAAAATAGATAAAACTTGAGATATCCATATTGCGATATATCGTGATTTTACATTTTCTTTTGCATTAATGGATATGAAATTAGAATTAAGAAACTTAAGTTCATTAAGTAGCGCTTGTGCATACTCGGTTTCTGTAATTATAAATTTATGAACTTCAGTGCCATTGAATAAATTAGGTATTTTCATATTTGTTAACTATCAATGTCAATAAGCAATCGATCTGTAGTATTGAAAAGTAGTATTGTATCATCATTAATGGCAATATCCTGATTTTTATTAAAGTCGCTATCAGTAATTTTTGAAATACTTTCAGTGTCTGTGTCTTTAATACAAACGCTTATTTCCATAAATTTAATTCCTTTAACTTCATTAACTGGAGCAAAAAAGTCTTGATATTCAAAGCTAATTCCCATATCAGAATAGTTATTCGAAATAATCCTAGAATAAATGTCCCTAATTTGAGAGTCTATGTTTAAGTAAAGATAGTTTTTAAGGTCAAGTTTATACTTTACTTTCATATAAACATATTTTCTTTTTCCTAGCGATATTTTGTAGGATTTGCGTTGTCCAGTTGAATTGAGCCCATCAATTTCTATGTCTCCCTCAAGTAAAGTCCCACTAGGAGTTGTTAGATATAATGTTTCCCAAAGTTTTGCTTTAAATTCAGAACTGTTAATGTTGGATTTGCTATCGTCTAGTAAAGTTTCCTTTAAAATTAGATATATGTTGGCTTTACCAGCTGCACTTTTAATATTAGTGTACTCAATTCCCTCAAGATTAAGTAAGGCATTGCGAACAGCACTGTAAGTTGTGCTTTTAGAAGAAATGTGTTCTTCAATAGCAGCCCAATAGGTGCCGCCCGGTTTCATTTTAGAAAAAAAGAGATTAAGCTCATTAATTATTTCTTCTTCAATTAATGCTAAAGAAGACGCAATAATGTTATAAATTGAGCTTTGATTATCGTCAATATTAATACCATAATTTACGCGTAAATATTCTCTTTTCGATCTTACAATATCCTTAATTGTCCGTTTTAAAATGCCAAAATCAGAATCGAAAACTATGCTCATAAATTAAACTCCATATTCAAAACATCGCCTGAGAAAAAAAAGGATATATGTGCTTTGTTGTCTTGTATAGTAGTTGAAATGTCTGTTAAATCTAAATTAAGTTCTTTAGATATTTCATGAAAATAATTTTTTACAGCGTGAAGATTGTTAATTTTTAACAGTTTTAAAAGTAAGAAATAATCCAGTCCCCAATGAGGAGCATAGCTTAAACTACCCCTTAAGGTTTTTAAAAATATCAAAAATCTTTGTTTTTGTTCATCAATCCCATCAACAAGCGATAAATCGTTATTAAATACCAATTCAAAATTATTGCCTAATCTTAAATCCATACTAGTAATTATACCATATTTAGCAAAAATTACTTAAATAAACTATTAATATTATTGCTAATTCTAGATGTTGCTATTTGTAAGCTTGCATAGTCAACGACCGCTTTTCCTTTTACAGTAATTCCATTAATAGCACTTACAATACTCTCTAGAATTGATTTTAAGGAAGTTATTTCATTGGCTATTTCAATTTTATTGTTTGCTTTAATTTTAACAGTATCAGAGATAAGATTTAAAGTCTTTGGGCTAATTGCACTAAGTATATAAAAATGATGTTTGTCAAAGTGGATATCGTCATTTTTATCAAAAATATTAACGCTTGATTGAAGTAGTAGAACGCAATCACCTTTTGATAATTCTAAACTGATATTAGAGATATTTTTTGTGTGAATTTCTAAATCTTCAAATTCGGGTATTGTAACAATAGCTTCTTGAGTTTGTTGTTTAAACTCCTTTACAGTGCCAATTTTAATTATGAAAATGTTTGAATAAATCCAATTTTTTATGTCTTCTTGAGCCAATGCTTGTCCATAAAGACGCTGGTTCATTCTGTAAATTTCATAATTTTCATCCATTATAGTCCTCTTTATTTTTTACGTGTTGTATTAGAATCATCTTCTAACTTAAGTATTAATGAACACTCTCCTGTATTGCTAAGTTGAGCACTTGTTTCTTTTATAGTGGTTTTTATCATTTTTCCTAGTCCATCAATAAATGAGACTTTATCTCCAACATTTAACTTATGTGTGAAAAATGTTTTTGCGTTCCAAAATATAAGATTTTTTTTGAGTGTTGTACCCAAAGTAATTTCTTGTTGTGGTATAAATTCAAGCCCATAGTCTTCTAATGCCTCGTAGTGGACATTTTCCCCCTTTTTTATATAATTAGTAAATATCAGATAGCATTCATATCCCCGTAAACCAGTACCAATATCGGCTATTACGTTATGAACATATGTTCCTTTTATTTTGTCAATAAACTCTTTTGGTGTTGTGGCATAAATATCTTTGTCAATAATTTTAAGACAATCTTTTTCATCCATATTAAGGATATTGCGATTGGGAAATACAGATTCTATTGCCTCCTGCACCGTTTTGCCTTTAAAGTTTTTACCCGTTTTCCCCTCCAATTTTCGATTAAAAAAGTTGCTTTTGGTTAATAAACGAACATCAAGGTCTACACTAAAATCTCCGCCTGGATAATCAGTGCTCATCGGGGGGCCTAAAGTTCCCGCCATTATGAAATCAAAATGTTTTTCATGAGCAAATTTCTTATAATATATTTTTACTATATCTCCGAATTTAATGTCGTCGGTGAAGTCTAAAGGAAGATTCCAAAGTACAACTTTCGCTTGTTTAGAACTTATAGTATGAATATTTGAATACACGTTGGATATGGAAATATCAATATGAATTCCATCTTGTGTATTAATGATAATTTTAGGAATTTCTTCGGCGAAAGGAATTCCATCGGGTGATTCTTTTGATGTATCTACATTGTAGAACTCAATTTTAAAATCATATTGTAGTAGCAGCATTTTTTATCCTTTATATTTTTCCAATTCAAATGTTTTTACTATTTCTATTGATAGACTAACTTCAACCTCATCAATCCAGGGAGTGTCCTTAAACGAAAGACTTGTAATTACAGCCAATTCTTTAAGGCCAAAAGTTGGGCTGTAGATACTAAAGGGAACTTGAGCTTGAAGTCTGTTGGTCAGTTGTTCTTTTGCAAGATTAGCGTCAAAACGTAACATAGTATTGCCAAAAACAGTCATTTTGAGTAGAGAAAGCATATCCTTATATAAGGATGTGAGTATTCCACCGCTTAATGATATGTTTTCACCAGTCATTACTGGATTGTAGCTAACATATTCCGCTTTTCTATCATAATAGTTGATAACCGGTCTTTTAGAACAACTGGTATTATAAGTACGTGTTATGAGCTCCGTTTTTGGTTTTATAAAAAACAATTGAGGAACATATCCAAAACCTTTTAAATCCATTCTGGGGAATAACACTAAAAAATTATCTGCACCAAAAAGAGCAAATATTTGAGTTATTACATCTCGTATTATTCGAGTAATTTCCCTGATTTCTTTCTTTTCAATATCCTTGATTTTTTCTTCGAATTTTTTCTTTTCAATATCATTATTGTTAATAATTTCATTATTAATATCTAATTTGTTAATTACATTGTTAGCAATTTTTTTGTTACTTGTCATAAGTATTACCCTTTGTAAAAATTATGGTGTGTTGTTAGCATTGTCTTGATTTTGATTATTTTCTGTTTTAGATTTAGGTGAATTGGGGGTAGACTCAGGTTTCTCTTTAAAAAATCTACCAACTACTGGTAACTTAGCAAAAAGACTTTTTAGTCCTTTAAAAAAGGGTTCAATAATGTGTGTTTGAAACGTAAAGCCATTAAAGTACTTAGTTATCTTATCAATTAATTTAAGTATTGGGTCCAAAACAGTATTGGTTAAGTTTTGAAGAGTTTGCTCAGCTGAGGCCAAATTACTCTGAATACTCTCAGCATTATTGACTTTTTGTGTAAGGCCAAAAGATTTAAAATCCGTCATCATTTCCATCATCTTAGTAATTCTAGACTCTAGATCTACTTGAGCCCCACTTTGCCAGGCCATTTTGGCATCTTCTATATATTTGTCGCCAACACCGGATTTTTTTAATAGTTCAAAAAGTTCGCTTCCATCACCCCCAAGAAGACTATTAACAGCTTTTACAGCATCTTCACTACTCATAGCACCACTGGATTTAAGCATAGCTGAAAATTCCACTGCGTTTTTCAAATTAGTTTCATTTAACATATCTAAGTCCCTTAGAGTGCCCTTAAAGACACTTGCTTGATTTAAGAATTCTTCTTTTTCTAAATCGCGTTCAAACCCTTTCATTCCCTTAAGAATCCCCAAAAGACTCTTTTTCTCTTCTGGATCACCATAAAACGCGCTATTGAGAAGTTCTGTTCTTTTAGTTTTGGTGTTTTCTTCAACTGCTTTTTTAGCAAAACCTAAAAGGCCTCCTCCAACTTTACTCATAGCATTGCTAATGATATTCCCTAGGGCACTACCTATTGCAATTTTGGCAACAAGTCCTTTTCCTTGAGAGGCCGCGAGCATTTTACTTTTTGCTTTTGATTCTTTTGCAAGTTCTTTATACTCAAGGCGTCTTTTGTCTTTATCAGACATTAAAGATCTTCTGAAAGCCTCTTTTCTAGCTTTCTCAAAACCCATACCTTGTTTTACAAGCTTTTTAGTTTGTGTAAGTCTGTATTTCTCAACACGCTCTCTTAAGCTTTCAAATTTAGATTGTCTGCTAAGTTCTTTTTTCTTGTCCGACAAATTATTTTTTACAATATCTTTAGTACTTCCCAAGTTTGAGTTTCTGGGTTTAAGATATTTTTCCATTTTGGAAATATCTTGTTCAATAGCCTTTTTTGTTGCAGCATGATCAAGAATTCCCTTAAATTTAATGGTGAATTTGTCGCTCACTAAGCCCTCACTTGCTTAAAATCAACTCATACAATTCTTTTTCTAATTTAATATCAGCAAGTCTATTTACCTCTAAAAGCTCGTCATAAGGCAATTTCTTTACATCATCATATGAGCAAATATTCATAATTACTGGAAAATAGTATTTATCGTTCTTAATCTCGTCAAGCAAGTTAAAATACTTTTTTCTAGTCTCATTAAGACTTGCAATAGCTTTATCAATATCTCTATTTCTTTTGTTCATTTAGCAACCAGTTCATTAGAATTTGATGTAATTGATGAAAGTGAAGTGGCTACTTTTTCATAATCAAAATTTTCATTAATATAATCAAAAGTAACAAAATCACCAACATTATTTTCATACTCACTCAAATATACTAAAGCGGGTTTTTTTAGATCACTGTCTAAATGAAAAGTATTAAATTGTGCAGTGTAAATTATTGCAACAAGATAGTCTTTATAATAAGAAATAAATTCTCTATTTTGATCCAAAATCACATAGAATTCGTCTAAAAATTTTGGACTTATCATTAAGCTTGTGATTTCTCTTAAGTATTTAACCTCATTAAGCTTTAAAACAGCGTCACTTTGATTAAATCCGAGTACCCTATCCCATTCATAGACCGGCAATACTCTTAGCGGATATTCATAAGTTTTATTTTTAGTTAAAATTTTCATTTTATATCTCATTATCATAAGAAAACTCTCCTTTTAAGTGTTGTTTGGTTTGGTTTTTTGGCAATTAATAGCCCTAATTTCAAAAGTAACTTTTTCAGCCTCAGCAGAATAACTTCTTGAAGGTTCTTCAGTAAAAATTGCATAGTTAGAAATAATTTTGGTAGCAATTCTATCATTGAACGCTAAATCAAGCATTTTATCATCTTTTCTCACATCCATGTTGTAAAACTGTTCATCAGAAAGTTCAGTTAACAAAATGTAATCATGACTACCCAAAGTAACTTCAATGTTGAAAACATAAGTTATCGTTTTAGGATCTCTTAAGCTTATTACGGGCATACCTTTATCTTCACTACTAATCACTGCTCTTGTTGTAGGCTCACTTGTAAGCTCTAGTTTGCCACTATGTAACTGCGTACCACCAATTGAAAAATAAACTTCTCTTAAATCATAAAATTGCATTTTTTAACCCCCTTTTAAGCACTTAAGCTGTTTTGATAATCAACTATATCTTGAGTAGTAATTACTAAAGCAACAGCATTAATGCTAAAGTTATAAGTAATATTCACACTAAGTTCTAATTTAAGTTGTGGTGTAGGAGAAATAGTAAGATTTAAATTTTTATACTGTATAATCAGCCCTCTATCTACAAACCGTTTAAGTAGGCATTCAATTGCTGAAGTATATGCATTGTCTCTAGCTCCACTAAGTTGTAGTGCAGATAATTTGCTGTTTTGTCTGTTGTTTTTATTCCAAATTCTAATAAGCTCAATAATCGCTTCATTTTTTATATAATGATATGTAAACTGTTCGTCTATTGCACTTCCAGCTAAATCAACACCTTCTTTAAAGGCGGGTACACCATCAAGTCCAGTTTCATTTAGAAGTGAATAAAAGTTGATTTTTGCAGTTCGCAACTTTCCAATTACAGTATCATCAACAAGTGGTGTAGCAGCTAGTGACATACCATAAGGATTTACAGAATGAAAAATACTTGCTTGATTCAAATATTGACTTATAAATTTAAGGTGTAGGTTGTCTTTATTGTTACTGTAAACAACAATATTTCTTTCTTTTTCAGTATTGCTTTTATCTTTAAATAGTTCTTTTATTTCTTGTTCTTTAGTTGAGAATACAAAAAAAGTTGAAGGCATTTTGAATTTAGCATAGTCATCTTTGTAAATTTTAAGTCCATCATCTGACGCATCCCCCTCAGTGTTAATAAGTGCAACAAAAGTGTGCCTATGTACTTTAAGATAATTTTTTAGCTCTTCAGGCTTATCTTTATAAATGAAAAGATCGGTTGCTTTTAATGATTCTTCGTTTGAATTGAAAAAATTAGACATTGCGGTTTTAAGCAGTGTTTTTTCTTTTCCAAACTGATCTTGTCCATTCCCATTATCTTTTTCCAAAGTTTCAATTTGTTTTTCATAGTTATTAACGGTTAAATTCAATGTTATAAAGTTAGCAGCATCTTTATTAACTTTGATTTTAGCTGTTTTGTAAACCAAAAGTGGATTATAATAATTGGGCCTACTAGCTTGAATTCTAGAATCAATAAAACTTACACTAATTGTATCTTGCGGCAATTTCGTATTCCTCCTTTAAAATTTCAATTGCTTTTACACTAGCATTAAATGCTATAGATGCACTGTATGCATGGTTGCTATATTTTGTGCCTAAATTAATTAGCCCAACTGTTTGCATATTAGATGTTGGGTAAATGTAGAAATTAATTTTACTAATATATTCGGGTTGTGATTGACTTTCCAAAGTATACTTATGGGCTTTATTATGTAGAAAATTACTAAGCATACCATAAAGCATTAACATGCGTGAATTAGCGTCAAAATCTTGAGCGTTTAACACTATCGCAATAATATATATTTGAAAATTTACACTAAATTCCAAAGCATTCTCATAAAATGCGCCGACTCTAGAATTATGTTCAAATAGATGTTCTGTGCCATCAAATTTCAATGCTATTATATTTGAGCTAGCAGCTGTGATTTTTGAAAGGTACGGATGATTGTAAGTATTTATGATGTCGCACTCAAAATTATTTTCAGTTGCATACGTCTTAAACCCTTTAAATATTTGAGTTAAATGATTTAATACCATATCTAAAGTTAAAATCATTCAAGTGCTACCTTATAAGTAATCTCTGACAACATTTTGGATGTATCAACAAGTGGAATTGCTGCAGTGTTACTTCCCCTTTTATGCTTGCTTTTAATTGTATTAGCCTTTAAGGCTGGAGTGACTTGTGCTGATAATAGATAATTTTCATAGTACCTTATAAAAGCTTGTCCAATAGCCTCCATTCCCGATTTAGGGTCAAGATTAAACTTGGAATTTATATAACTATTGTTGATATATTCTCTAAACTCATTACTACTAGCAATTTTGGTTAAATGTTTTCTTGCAGGTAAATTGCTGCTCCCTTTTTCATGCATTCTAGCAATCCCTGCACGACCACCAAACCACCCAATTTCCAATTCCAGTTTAAATTTTAGCTTGTCCATATAAACTCCTTTAAAACTAATGTGAAGTATCCGATTGAAGAGTCAATACTAAATATTTCAAAGTAAACTAAATCTGCAATTGATATTCGGTCTTTAAGCTCAAAGTTAAGGTCTTGATATGTGTAAAGTTTGGAATACCCTTGAATATCAGACATATCCGAATCATAAAGCATTGCAAGTTCTTGTGGCCTTATGTCAATAATAACTCCTGCAAATTCAGTGTATTTATTTTTATCAAATACTCTCTGATAAGAAGAATCATTTTCAAGCTTTACAATATCGCCTTTATAAAACTTTAAGGGTTGTGGGTCTTTAAATACGTTGATCATGCGGAAAGACATATCTGAAAGTCTTTTTCTAACACCATTCATTAGACAACCCCCACACAAGATGGCGTTGAAGTTTCTCTTTTTAGTTTTTCTAAAAATGCATCAAGTTGTGAACAAAAATTTTTGTTTGATCCACAACTCCCCTCACCACCTTCTTCGCTCCCACTACTGCTAGGATAATAATCAAGTTCAAGTTCATTGAATTTCTCTTTTTTGATCCTATCAAATTCAAATTCTCGAACAACTCCTTGCTTTCTTAATTGACAACCCATATGGTAGAAAGTAAGTAAAAATATTTGTTCATATGTCAGTGAACTTGCATCAATACCACGTGTTACTAGAATAGCTTGAAGTAAGGATAAATGAAGTAGAAAATCTTGCCGGCTTAGTGCAAATTTGTCTATTCCTAATAACAACACCACTTCTGAATGAAGTTTTGTTACTAAAAGTTCTTCTTCTCCCTCAGCTTGTGCTTGTAAGTTTTCTTGTTCACTCATTTTCACTTACCTTATACTTTTAACTTTGCTTTATGTTGACTTGCAAAATAGTTTTTCTAGTAGCAAGTAACCCGCCTAAAACAAAATCAATGTATGAATGAGCTATATCAGTTGAGTCTTTATCAACTTGTTCATTTGGTGTAGGTAGCATATACTTGCTAGGTTTAAATTTAATAAGTTCTGAATTTAGTGGATAAATGAGTATTTTATGTTTTAGCAAGTTTGAAGTTTCAATGTAAACATCTTCTCTATTATTAATAGCCTTAATAGTTTGAATTAAAACATCTTCCCATTTTTCACAACTACTTGCTGCACCCTGTGCTGCTGCGTATGGTTTTACTAGTTTAAGTGACGTTGCTGGGTCAACTATTACCATCATCGGTGTGGAAAATTCGTCGCCCAGTTCCAACTTTGAAAGTCCAGCTTCAATTTTTTCAAAGATTTTATCCATTTTATCTTTATCACCACTTTGAACTTCTTCTTTTATCTGCTCGGGCATATTAAGTAGTCCATACATATTGGGAAGTAGGCGTTTTTGATTTTTCCCGTCTTTTTGAATCGAAACAGTCCCAGTTAGTACAAAGTGATTAATAAGTTTGATAATTTCACTACTTGCAAGCTTATACGCTTGAGCAAAAGGAAGTAAATTATTATTAATGTCTCCAATGTATGAGTCTGAAGTATAAAATTTCTCAGAAGTCTGCTTTAAATGTCTAAATTTGTATTGTAATTTCAAATAATTAAGCCTTACCACTTCAGAACTAAATCCAATAGTTGAAATAGTATTAACCTCATTGGCAATTGTTGTAGGATTAGCATTTAAAAACGCGTCCCATTTTACGGTTTTTTGATATCCCATTTGTAGATCAACATCTTCAATTTGATCAGGTGAAAACCATTTATACATAATAGGATCTTTAACTTCTCCTATAATATTCGCAACAGCTTTTGCATAATAATTTTCATCAAATAATTCCATATTAAATCCTCCTAAATATTATTAATTTCTACTCATAGCTTTATTTCCAAATACAGCTACTTTTACTAAATAAACCTCATTACTAATTTGCTTTGCATCAGACAATGCTGTTGCATTAATAGCCGTTTTATTTGCCGCTCCAGTAACCTTTTCAAGGGCACCGTCTTTATTAAAAATAAGTTTGTCTTTTACTTTAACCGTAGAATCTTTTGCCACTAAGTAGCCCTCAAAATTATTGGTAATTGGCACAATAGTAGCTGTTTTACTAAACTCATCTATATCAATGCATATTCCATATAAGTCCTCACCTCCACCAGCCTCAACATGAGGTTCGTAGTGACTATGATTATCTTGTGCTTCTTGAATAACTCTTTTTACTCCACGCTTGTATGGATATCCTAAAAATGGATGATTTTCCAATTTATCAAACTTACTAGTTCTAGTGCCTCCAGAAGCAAAAAATTTCACATTTTTGTCTCTAAATTCATTAGAATTGCTAATAAAACCAGCGTCATGTTGGGGATTTTTCATAAACTTTTCCAGTTTACTTCTTTTCTCTTGATACTCTTTTACTAATTGCGTTGTATCTCCCATTTATTTACCTCCTTTTATTCGATTAAGATTTAACCACCATCAGGTATTACTATTTTCTCAAGGCCTCTATTTCCAAAAATTGCAACTTTTATAAAATTAATAGAATATTCTTGCCTAGGATATCTATTTTGATCTTGATTTTTATCTTCGGGTGCAAAATTGATTGTAAATGAATCAGATAGAGCATATATATTAATTGCGGTTGGTGGCCCACCTCCAGCCTTGATAATAACTCCGTTATTATTTATGTCTAGTATTTCTCCTATTTTTATACTTGGATTTCTTGTAACAAGATACCCTTCAAAATTGTTAGTAATTGGCAATACATACGCAGTACAACTAAACTCACATACATCTACACATATCCCATACATATCAGTATCAGCTCCAACTTCTACATATATAGAGTTCTCTTTTGGAACAAGTTTAACCCCACGCTTGTATGGAAAACTATTCGCTGGGTCGTAAAGGTATTCCTCTATCTTGTCTGTATAACTTGAACATGCAAATGAATATGCATCAACTCGCTCATTCTTGGATTTAAAACAACTACTTAAACCGCCAAAAACTTTATTTTCAATTGAACTCATCGATTTTACATATTTCTTGAATTTCAAAAGGACATCATCAAGCTCGTTAATTGCCTCCAAATATGGATCTTCCCCTTGTGCATCCTCAGCTTGTCTTGCTTGCCGTTTAGCTCTAGGAGCAGCGGAAACTTGTGCCCCTAAATCTAACTGCGGGTTATCAACAGCCTCAAGATTTTCTACTTGCACGTTACCTTTTAACGCCATATTTTATTACCCTTTTATTGCTCTATTCCCAAATACACTAGCAAGCACTATAAATAATTCCTCGGTTAATTTATGTGCTTTTGAAAGTGCTATTGCATTAACAGTCTTTTGACCCCCTGTAGCCTTTTCCAGTTCTCCATGTTGGTTAAAATTTAATTTATCTCCTGGATTTACACTATTTTGTCCATCCTTCTTAAGTGTTAAATATCCTGTAAAGTTATTCGTAATTGGTATTACAGTTGCCATACCACTAAACTCATCTATATCTGAACACACCCCATATAAATCATCTCCACCACCAGCCTCAACTTCTAGTTCGGTTGTTCCGTCTCCAAAACTAAGTTTTACTCCTCGCTTGTACGGATACCCTTTAGCAGGATAATTTTCTATTTTGTCCTTACTGCTGGTACACACTCCACCAGAATTAGAAAAAATTAGATTTTGGTCTCTAAATTCAATAGAATTACTAAGTAGCCCCGCGTCTTGTTGGGGATTTTTCATTAATGCTTGAATTTCTGCAACTTTTTTATCAAACTCTTGTTTGATTTTTGTTATATCACTCATTAAAAACTCCTTTAAGCAATACTTGTTCTTTTATGTCTTTTTAGATTTTCATAAAATTGAATTCGTCTTTGCTTGTATGTATTACTTATCGCTTGTACAAATTCTGTAAAATTAATTGGTACAAAATTAGAATCAAGCAAACTTGCTCTTTCTTCTGATTTGGCAATAATATTCCCCTTAATAGAGTCAACAGAAGAAGAATTACTACTCGCATTTTTTCTTAATTTAATATTCACTTTTGCTAAAGAAACAAGTTGTTCTAGTATTTCACCATCGATATGACTTATATCTGACGCTTTAGCAATAGCTTTAATTTGCTCAATTGGAACAAACTTACGAACAAGCTCTCTACGTTGTGCCTGCATAATATCTTTTAATGTGTATCCTTTTGCAAGTAACACTTCCTTGTTAAAATGGTTGCTAAGATGCGCTTTTGCAAGTGTATCAATTTCATTAATTCTCTCTGCCTCTAGCAACAATTGCTTTTCAATACGCTCTCGTTCTTCAACTTCTGCAAGTTCTTTTGTTATTCGCTCATTTATACTTAAATCTCGACTTGTCTCTTTAGATTTACTGTTTGCTTGTTCTTTAAAGCGCATGTACTCTTCAAATTCCTGCGCACTGATAACTTTAGTATCAGCCTTATTTTGCTGTTCTTCTTTATCTTGTGCTTGCAGGTCTTCTTTTTCCTCTTTCTCTGTCATCTTTTAACTCCTTTTCTCAAAATGAGAATAATTTCTCTTTTAAAATCGCTAGCTCCTCATTATTAAATGAGCTACTTTGTATAAGCTGGTTATATTTACTGTAAAGCTCAATTAGCTTTATATCTCTTTCTACTTTTTCTTCTTCACTTAACATAATCAGTGAATTAAACTTCATATCAAGCCCGAAATACTTTGTAAGCTTTAAATTACAAGAATTCTCAACTTGTTCTTGTACACCTTTTAGAAAATCGTAATAATTGCTCCTATCTCCTTTACCATCATTTCCTAGCCCTTTAGCCTGCTCATTAAAACTTCTAGTTAGGGGTTCTTTAGTATCTGCACCAATTTTTGCCTTAATTAATGCTAAAGCCTCCTTTAAATAGCTAAGATCGTATTTAATAACCTCTAAACTAGCACTCGGAGTAGCTGTATAAAACATTCCCTCATTATTTAGATTGCTTTTTAACCTAGCAAGTTCCTGCGCCAATGAGTCATTAAGACTACGTAAATTAGAAATATCTTTACTATGATTGTTTGAATTTTGTTTTCTTAAAAAAGAAGATAAAATGCCACTTCCTCTATCATTATTGCCTTGAGTAAGTGCACTTAAAGAAGTTGTTGCACTAGAGAGTGCGTCTTGTAGCTGCACTAAAGATTCATCTTTGTAAAACAAAAAATTGTGGTTTTCAATACGTTTTTCTATTTCAACGTATATCTTTTCAAATAAATAAATATCTAGCAAAAAGCTTTCTGTATAACACGGAACATATCTTTTTAAGATATAATCAAAGTTTTCATATATGATAAGTCGACTTTTATGTATTTTAACTGCGTCTAAAGAATTGTTCTTATTGCTGGATTTTACTCTGTAGGTTATATGATCAAAATCAACTCCCAAATCTCTTACATATTCATAATCAAGGTATTCAAAACCAATAGGTAATTCTATATTAACGGGTTGTTCGAGGTCTATTAGGGTATCTTTGGTTTTTACTAAAACATATCCAATCCCATGGAAACGGTAGCTTATTATACAATTAAGTAGAGCATTTTTAAGCTGTACTTTTAACCTATCAAGCTCAAATTCACTAACATTGCGGCCAGAACTCTCAAGAACAAGTCCATTCTTGAGACAATCCTCTGCTACATTTTCTATATAATTCCTAAAAAATATTGAGTATTTATATAGTTCTAGTGAACTTATCTTATCTATTAATTTTGTTTTTCTTAAATCACACACCGTTTTACTTCTCTTTATTAAATTAGGTGTATGATAGCAAAAACTATTATTTTTGTCAATAAAAT
>NZ_CP179458.1:0-29262 GCF_032595855.2 Borreliella carolinensis | reverse complement strand
TTACAAAAATCTTTGATTGCCGAAGCGAACACTTCTCTCTCTATACCCTAAAGACAACATCAAATATGCTGCAGATATTGCATCAAGAGCGTCATCATGGGTTTTATTATCCCCCTTATACGAATAAATATCATTAAATACAGAAGAACTGCTGTACTTTGTAATGTAAAGTTTCTTGTAAGTAAACGGCGTAATCAACGTTGTTATTCTGCTAAATTTATTAGATTTTGGCTTAACTGGGACAATTCTAAAATATTGCCCCATATTATTTCTTAGCAACATGTATTCACGAGTCAATCCACCAGCACCTTTTGTATTGTCTCTATCTTCTAAATAAAGTGTATGTACATTGAAATTCTCTAAAACGGTCTTAACCATATTCATAATATACGGGTCATTGGCTGGTCTTTGGTCTTGTAATACAAAAACATAATACCTATCATCAACCCGCTCCATAACACATAATGCTGTGTTATCTCCGCCAACACTAAATGCTGGATCTAAATATGCTATCGGGCTAGTAAATACATAATCATCAGTAATATTTATTTGTGTAAAAATTGAATCGGTGCTTACTATCCATGCTCCTAGCAAAACTCTTGCTTTATATGATGGTATATCTTTATATAGCTTTTCTTGTGTTTCTATAAATCCTTTGCTGAGTAGAACATTATCATAAGTTGTAAAATTATATGTCTTAAAAGTTGCTATATTATCAATATAATCGGTTTTAAAATAGTGCTCTGGATGATCAGGATTAGTATCAAAAATAATAGTTTCTTGCCCACACCTAAGTCTTTTTAAGATTTCTTCTAACGTTTGCTTGTGTAAAGTTATAGCCTCATTCACAAAAATAAGTGCGGAATTGCTACCCCTAAACCTTTCAAAATCATTTGCCTTGTCTCCACCGTATAGATTAATTCGCAGTGAATCAATCAGAATATATGAATTATTCGTATGTCTTGGAATATACGGGATTTTAAGAAGTTTACATAGCTTTTCAAATTGTCCCAAAACATTAACTTCAACTGAGCGTTGAGAATTCCCAATAATGAAATTATTCGTATCGCTAGAATATAACTTTTTATTTTCAATTAAACTTTTTAGAAAAAGGTAACATGCAAGATACGTTTTACCACTAGCTATGCCTCCGCTGAGTATAATCTTTTTTTCATTATTCTTTTGAATGCTTTTTATCAAATTTTTTTGCTTTAAAGTTAACTGTTTATCTTCAAACTTATCAAAATCAATTGAAGAGTTTGTTGGCTTTACAAATTGTGATATATCAACTCCATATTTATTTTTGTATTCTTTTTGTAGTGTTGTAAAAAGTTTCGTTTGATATAAGTTCACTTGTGCCCTTTATTATTTTTGTAGTTGTTTTTGCTTTCAGTTCCGTGAAGCGTAGCAAGTTTTTTCATACATTCATAATAAAGCTCCATTTCTCTTATTAAATATTCCTTTACATATTCATTAAGTTCATTTTTCAAAGAATTAATTTCTTCATTCTCAACTAATTTATTTTTTTTATTGCTTGCTTTATTTAATGCATCAATTTCGTTTCTTAAATTTTCTATTTTAGTACGTATGCTAACGAGCTCAACACCAAAATGTTGTTTAAATGAACGTATAAACCCTAATTCTAAATTAGCACGTTCTAAATCTAATTCGCTTATAACTTTCCTAGCGTTAACTTCTGATTTAAAAGTTTGTGATAAAAGATGTTCAAAAGTATCTTCACTAATTGATAATCTAGAATCATCATTAACAGAACTTTCGCCACTTTCCCATTTTCTCCTCATTCTCCATACATTTACCCTAGAAACTCCTAATTTAACCGCTATTTCTCTATCATCTAACGATCCTTCTCTAAAGAATGCAACATAATCATCAAAAGATCTTTTAACTTTTTTCAAAAAAATCCTCTAAAATAACAAATTGTTACTCTAAATAGTAAATCAATTTGTTAATTGTTAACATAAACTGTTAATTCCTTTATACCTATTAAAACTTGCCCTATATTTACAATATTTATTAATATAAAAACGAAACATTTCAAATATTCAAAAAGGAACATTTATATGTATCAAAAACAAATATTTTTATTATTTTTAACAGTAACATTAAGTTTTTCTTATGATCAATCTCAATACAATGGGTATATGGAAAAATATTATCATAAGAAAGGCAAAACAGACACGCACATATCCTTTTTTCAAACCTTTAGAGATGATGATGAAAACGGCTATTTGGGTAAAGGGAGTATTTCTACTATCCTTGTAGGAAAAGATGAAAAATTAAGTCGCCTTAGCTTTACCACTTCAAGGTTTATTAAAGACGGCAAAGAAACCTCTTATATGGGGTTTAACTTAGAATACCATTACGAAATAATATTTAACAATCCATACCCTATGTTACATAACATACGTGAAAAAATTAGCAATGTTAAAGTTAAATTTCTTTTTGATAATGGCCCCGAAAAAATAATAAGAGAATTAAATCAAAAATTTGTAAATGATAGAGTTATGTGGGAAATTTGGGACAAATCACGTGATAAGCGTTCAGAATATATTAGGATTAATCTAATAACCTCTGATCCGGGTATAGAAAATTTACTTTCAAAATTATTAAAACATAAAACTGTAACAATAACAATTGACATTACTGAAAGTGAAGATCCCGGCAAACTAACTCGATCTATAACTTTTGATCTTGATGGTTTTCAAAAATTATACAAAAAGCATAGCTCATTTTTTACCTAAAATAAAAGAACAAGACAAATTGTTAGTCTTGTTCTTCACAATTTATATTTTTAAAACCATTTTTTCTATTCTTCTTTATTATTTAACTTTTTAAGTTCTTCTTCAATACTTTTAAGTGCATCCTCTATAACTTTTTTTGCTAACTGATCACTATCAGTATCAGTGCTGCTAGAATAACTTACATTTAAACACAATTCTTTTGCACACTTTAAGGCCTGAAATCCAATTTGCCCTTGTTTTTTAACTTGATCCCCTTGAGTTCTTCCATCAGTAGATTTAACTTGACTTTCAAAGTCTTTAAATTTATTTTGAGCATCTTCTAATTCTTTTTTTCTTTTTTCTATTTTTTCTTTTAACGCTTTCTCAAGGGTTTCTAATTCTTTTTCAAATTTTTCTTTATCTTCTAATTTTTCCTTTAATTCTTCTATTTCCTTTTCATATTCAAAATATGTTTTAAAAGAAGTACTCTTGGAATTCGATTTCTCTATTTTCTCTTTTAATTCTTTTATTTTTTTTTCGAGCTCTTCTTTTAATTTAGAATCTTCAGAAACGCCTTGATCTACTTGCTCTTGTGGTTGATCACCTTGCATTGCAATTTTAACTTCTAAGCCATCATCAAAGTTTTCAAAGCCTCCAACCAACTCTTTATCCTTTATCACATTTTTTGAATCCAAAACATCTAAATCTAAAAATCCCTCAACTTTTTCTTTTACATTTTATTTTAAATCTTTACCAGTTGCAAAATTCTTGCAAGAAATTATCAAAGCAAAAATAGTACAAATAATAAATATTTTCATTTTCTTATTCATAAGTTACTCCATAAGTCCTAAATCATAAAGCAACATCGAATAAATACAATATTTTAAAGATTTAAATATATAATTTTGTTACATTCAGCTATTACATATTAACAAAACGCAAATGTAATTTTAACCAACTCACCAAAATCTCTCCATTGCAAATGCACTACTCATTATAAAAGACTACAAAATACATACAAATTAAATTTCAGAGTCTTTGCTATATATTAGCTAAAGTATGTAGTCTTTCTTAGCCGACACCCTTCAAAACACTCTCTTCTGTTTATCACAGCCTTCCCACAATCCAAATTCCACATGCAATGAGAACTCTCAAAATTTGACTAAAATTTTTAGTTTTTGGTACAATATAAATTACTATTTTTATCTATTTTTATTACTTTTACTTAATTTAAAAGTAACACTTCAAAGGAGAGGATTTTATGGATATGAATAATTATTTTAATTTAAATAATTTCAACACAGATTTTATGCTCAAATTCTTAAAAGACTATCTAAATCTATTAAATGAAAACAAAATTCTTAAAAATTCACTCGAAAATTCATCTAAGTCTACTAAAAAAGCTTCAAAACCAACTCCTAAGTTTTATTTGACCCCAAAAACTATCAAAATAATTGAAAAATGCGTTAAATCATTAAAAAAATTTGACCCTATTTCTGGTTGGTTTCTACATCTACTGGCAATAAGTGGATGCAGGGGTGCTGAAATTCAAAAAGTAAAAATGCAAGATATTACTCCCCTATTAAACAAAGCTGGAGAAACTTTTTACAATATAAAAGTAAATATCGCTAAAAAAAGAAATGTCACTTGTATTAGAGAAATCATCATTAATTCTGAAGAATTTCAGGCTATTCAAAAAGCTCACGAAAATTATTTTAATGAAAAAAATCTTGACTCGCGACGTACTTATCTTTTCCAAAAAACCAAACACAAGTTCAAAGATAACCAAATTGATATTATCAATATTTCTAGAAAATTTAAAAATCTTCTCAAAAAATCAGGATTTCGTGCTAATAAATCGCTTCATTTATTTAGAAATTTGTTTATTTCATATTTAAAGTCTAATGGTTATAACTCTTTCCAAATTAAAGAGCTTATGAAATATCATTCAACTTCCGAAATTGATAATATATATGGACTCTCTGCTGCTAATAAAATTCATGCTTATAAATGCATGAAAAATAACCTTAAACTCTAGCAAAACTATTTCAGTTTAAATATACGTTTTGAAGTTACTTTAAATATTTTTCCACGAGATTTCAAATCAAGTGAATCATACAATATTTCTTTATTTTTTGTTGCTATAAAGTGATACCCATTAACCTTATCGATTTTAACTTCACTTATTTCAAATTCATTGGCTGCACCCAAATAATTCGACGTTTCATATCTTACACTACTTCTAATTCCGTAGTAATTAAGTATCATACATGGATTTATAATAAAACAATTACTCTTGATGTAACCAAATCCTATAAATCTATAATACGCTGTATTTATTTCATAAGCATTAAATTCACGTTTCTTGAATAGACTTGTATAGTAATGTAGACACAAAAAGTAACAACCCCATTTTTGTATCTCTGGTCTTAAAGTTCTATTGTTTTGTTTTATTTTATTAATAATCATTGATTTCCTCTCCTATATTAAATTATTTCTTTAATTTTTTAGTGCACCCATTCACATGGGGACACTGACATTATTTGCAAATGCTATATTGCTAGGGGAAAATACTATACCACTTGTTGGCAATAGTCCCTTCAATCTATCTGATATTGCCCTTTTCTTAGGATCAAGAGTAAACACAAACTCTCCAAATTTATAATTTAACTGCTCAATTAGTGGATATGTATTCGTAATATTGTAAATTAGCATCTTCAGCCTATCTTTAATAGGCTTTTCTCTTTTTTTATTTTCGTTTTGAATTCTATTTAATTTTTTTTGTAGAATATCAATCTCCATTAAATCACACGCAAGATTTTCAGCAGATTGATTATCCTTAATTTCAAGGTCTACGCAATCAACATATTCTACAAATTCTCTTGCCCAATCAAACTCAACTCCAAAACTATAAAATTCACTTCTTTCTACTAAATCTTGGACAAGCTTTATAAACGCATCCTTGTTAAAATTGTGTGCCATTAAGCATTTCTCTCTATAGTTTGTAACTATGTCTCTTATTATATTGAAAACTTCCTTGTCACATTTACCAATAAATTCAAACACTTTTGATATTAGGGCCCCATTTCTCTTAATCTTACAGTTAATTGGTGTAGCATCGATTAAAAAGAATAAATTACAATACTCAAGTCCAGTACATGCTAACTGCATTTGCGCTTGCACATAGTATTTGAAAAAATATTTACTGCTTAAAAAATTGCCATTTTTATTGTACTCAGCAATTGCACTGCTCATATAATTAGAATCACTACTTTTAATCTCTAAAAGTTCTAAATCACCATTATTATTAATAAGCCAACCATCAATTGTTGAGCCTACCAAAGTTTCTGAACTTCCCATTTTTTTGAAATAGTTATACTTATCAATTCCATTGGCATACTTGTTTTTATACAAAATCTCAATATTATCACCATGTACTTTAACAAATTCTCTAAATCCTAAATTCTCTAACTCCTTGCCCTTGAGCATATACAAATTCTCTTCAAAAGGTAGGCTCATTCCAAAATATCTAAGCACTCTATTCATCATTAAATCCTTTAGTCCTACGCCACCAATTAGAATACTGCCTACTTCACTAGCACCGTATCTATTTAGCTTGTTTCTTTGCATACTAAAATCAAGATTGCGATTAAATCTAAAACACTCTTGACTACTTATTCCTGGTAATTTTTTACCTATCCTGCTTAATTTATTTTTTTCTTTAATGGAAGAAGATTTTTCCTCAAATACTTCACATCCAGTAAAACATTGTTGATTAACACATATCATTTTGGATTCTCCATTTTGAACATTTTCTTGTGGGTTATTATTTTTGTTTGAAACATTTACCATGTTTCCCTCCTGTAGTTAATTTATAAAAATAATTATAAAGCAAAAACTATTTTTGACAAGCTTTTTATAAAAATTTTTGTTAGAAAGTTAAAACTTGGCTGAATTCTCTATTGTCTACTAAAAACTTGGTGAAACCCTAATTTTAATTTATTTGCAAATTCAAAACAGGTGATCAAAACTGAAAAATGTTTAAATAATTACGCTGTTTGTAGCAGCGCTCAACTTAAAATTAAAATCAATTTGTATTTGTTAAAATAAAAGAACCTACTTAAATTCTCTTATTAAAAAATTCAAATGAGTTCTAATTTATAAGAAAGTAAACATAAAATATTTCTTTTTAAGAATTTAAATCAAGATTATAGTATTCTATTTAAAAAATAAGCTATATACTCCCCCAATATTTTAAAAAATTTTAATCATTCTCAATTAAAAAAATACTTATTGAATATAGAGTAAATAATTGAAGCAAGCATTATTCCTGCTATTAGCATTACTTATCTTGTTCTATTACTTGCATTAAGTTCATTTTTTAAACTAGATATATCTTTTTGAAAATTCTTTTCTACATTAATTATTTATTGTTCTAAAGAATTCATTTTCTCTTTTAGAAATTCAAAGTTATAATTAACATTATGCAGAAAAACAAAATCTATTGCCTCTTCACTAAACCCTTTATTTAAAAAAAATAACCTTATATTTTCTATTTTAAGAGCATTGTAAGTTAAATTACTCATAAAATCCCCTTTATTATCCTTTTAATTCTTTATATCTTTTTAAAAGTTTATTAAGAAAATCCTTTTGATTTTCAAGAAGTTCTTCCAAAATAAACGCTGTAAATTTAGAATGGTTTTTATAGAAATCATAACTTTCTTGTTTTTTAAGTTGAAATCTTAGCGGTTTTATCGGGTTTTGTTTTGATTTTTTTATTGTTTTGCTCTCTTTATTTCTTAATACAATCAACGTTTCCAGTATACCATTTTTTATTAGAAATTCTTCTTGTATAATCCCATCTTCTATTGCATTAGCAATTTTTAAGTAATTATAGACCTGTGCTCTTGCTAGTCTATAATCTTTAGAAAAAGCTTCAAAACTTTTATAACCATCAAGCCGATAATAATGATTATCTTTAATTTCTTTTAAAATTTTTAAAGTTTCTAACTTACAATAGATTTCTTTTTTAGAATTAATTTTTAATTTCTCTTTTAGAGAATTATAATGATTTAATACACTATCAGCAATAGCATAATTTTCATTATTACTTAAATCTCTTTTATTAACCTTAATATCCAATTTAACCTCCTTTTATATTAAACACGTCTAATTATTAGACTTTATATTTTTTTTAAAAAAATTTCTAAAATATTTTCATATTCTTTTATATAATCTTTATTCAAATCAAAATTATTATTTTCTGCTATTCGTCTATTTAAGTCTTCTCTTTCAGATATTGTTCCTAAAAACTTATCTTTTGTTTTTAACATTTCAACCAATGTTTTATGTGTTCTATTTTTTTTAAATCTTGTTATTATTAAAAATATAGGTAAAAATAAATTTAATTTTCTTACAAAGAAATTAAATAAATCTAAACTTTCCACTGCCCACTTTTCGGCTGTCATCGGAATTATTACATAGTCACTACATAAAAGTGCATTTTTTAATGTAACATCTAAACTAGGATTTGTATCAATTACTATATAGTCATACTTATAATATAAAGTTCCTAGGCTGGTTTTTAACAAAAAATCTTTATGTTCAATTTCATCTTCACTAAAATTATGTAGTGTGAGATAGCTAGGTATAAGATCAAGATTATTATCTACATTTATAATGGCACTATCGATATCTACATTTTCTTTCAAAATTTCATAAATATTAAATTTGGTAAAATTAATGCCTTGTTTTTCTAATTTTTCGTAAAAATAACTAGTAATAGATGCTTGAGTATCCATATCAATTAAAAGAATTTTATTTTTTTTTGATAATAAAGTTGCCAAAATTATTGCACTTGTACTTTTGCCAACACCGCCCTTAATTGACGCTATTGTTATTATTTTAGTTTTTTTATTATCCATTTAATTAGCGGTCCTTTCTCTAAATATTTTTCCCATAAAATTTATATACTTGTTGTTCTAAATCTGTAAACATACTAAATAAAACTTTGTTGTAGTGATTATTTGTTCTTTTTTTATCCAATAAACGATATAGCCCCTTAAAATAGCAAAAAACACTGCCGACTTTAAATCTAAATTCCATATAATATGCCCTTGCTAATGAATATGCTTTTTTAGTCCCGTTTATTTGATACTTTATTAAAGATTTTTTTATTGGTTTTCTATAGCCATAAAAAATGCCAATAAACTTATCTCCTTCTTTGATTGTGTACAAGTAAGTTTCTTCAACAATTCTTTCTCCATTAAATAATGCCCTTAATGCTAATCTAAATTCATGCTTTTTCTCATAAACACCAAATTTGTAAATATCCATCATTATTTTTGTATGGTACATTGCTTTCCCATTTTCTTTTTCAATCAAAATAAAGCGTTCTTTGTTTTGGCATTCAACTTTACATTTACCTTCTTTTATAGTTTTAATAAATTCCGACGCATTTCCCATGTTCAGTCCTCATACAGCCCTTCTGTTACATTCTTCTGTGGTTAAAGAATTTCTTTCATCTTTTATTAGTTCTAATAATTCAAAGTAATACGTACCAAATACTTTATTGTATTCTATTTTCTTTTGTTTATTCAAATATTCTTTTATAATTGGTTTGAAAATTTCAATATTTATATCTTTTTTTAGTTGTTCAATAAGGATATTAAAAATGTTTGTCCTTAAATTCTGATAACTTTGTTGAGAATTTTGTTTTTTTCTTTTAATCGATTTTTCCAATTTGCGTTTTATGATATCTAAATCGCTATATTTATGATTTTCTATAATAAAGTGGGGTTTAAATTTGTAACTTTCGTATACTTTTTGCAAATTTATTTTTAATTGTTCCGAATTATATCCATTTTGTTCGAACTCTTTCTGAGTGTTATTTAGAATGTTTTTTAATTTGTTTTGCTTCTCTTCCATGCAAGATGTTTTTATACTAAAACGTTTTATTAGAGCAATTTCATTTTGTTTTAGGATTTTCATTGCCTTAATCTTCGTATCTTTATCAGTATCTAAATCCAAAATAGAAAGAGCTTTTTCAGATTTAAAATTACATTTATTGAAATAATTTTTTATTTGACACTCTTCTATTTTGTTATTCTCTCTTTCTTCTTTTATATTATTATTTTTATTATTAAAACACTCCACTAAATCTACACTACCATTTTTAGAAACATTGTCTTTAAAATAGTTATTAACTCTAGATTTAAATCTAGAGTTTTTTCGTTCTTTAAAGTACTTGTTGATGTTAAGGTAACACTCTTTTTTAGGATAATTGAGCTTATAGTAAATTTCAGTCCCACAATTTACACCCATGTGTTGGTAGTAGTTGGTTGTTACTTTTAGTGCTTTTTCTAATTTGTAAAGATAATTTTGCATAGTTCTTAGTGTAGTGGGAGCTAGCCCATTTCTTTTTAGATTTTCATTAAAGTAATAGAGTATGGTTTTTTGTGTGTATTTCTTATGGGTTTTGTTTATGTACTCTAGTGTTGAGGTAAGAACAATTAATTTGTATTGATATTTGTTGTGGCAAGTTGGACTTTCTTTGCTGGCTAAAACATCTTTCATGTTTTTCTCCTGTAGTTAATTTATAATAATTACTATTATAGTGCATAATTTTGATTTAAAAGTAAATACTTTTCAAAAAAATATTAAGTTTTAATTATTAATTTTGTTAAATTAATACACTTTTTGTAACGTAGTAAAAATACAAATTGATTTTAATTAAAAATTGGGCTAAACTACAAACAGCGTAGTTATTTGAACATTTTTCAGTTTAACTACCTGTAGTTAATTTGCAAAAAAATTTTTAGCACGGGCTTAACTAATTTCTTTAGTAGATAATAGAGAATTTAGATAAGCCCTATTTTTTTGTAAAAATTTTATAAAAAGTAGGCAATAATTGTTTTTGCTATATGTTTATGTATAGTAAAATAACTTTATCATTATTAGATAATCCTAAAAACTAAGAATAAGGTCTGTCTAGATGCTCAAACAAAAAATTAGCCAAGCTCTATTTTTTCAAAAAAATTTTTGTAAAAGACTTGTCAAAAATAGTTTTTGCTTTATAATTATTTTTATAAATTAACTACAGGAGGGAAACATGGTAAATGTTTCAAACAAAAATAATAACCCACAAGAAAATATTCAAGCAGAAATTGACTTTATAAGGGATATGAAAACTCTAAGGATGAACTTAGCAGGAATTGATAAAAATCTTAAAGGTTATGGGTATAAGTATCAAAATTTCAACGAAATAGTTAGAGAAATTAAAAACGTTATTGATAAGCATAATTTGGAGCTTGATTTTGGCCAATTTCCAACTTTTACAGTTGTAGAGGGCCAAAAAGTGCTTCACGTAGTTAGAACGACATTTTACAGTACAAACACTGGGCATAAAGACTCATTTGATACACCAATACTTACAGAAAATTTACAATGGAACAATGAAAATGGCTCTAAAAATGTAAATACAGTGCCACAAGCAGTAGGCGCATCTATTACTTATTTTAAAAGATACGCTTTAGTAGCATATCTTAATATAGAAAGTGAAGTTGATACTGATGCAGCGCCTATTTACAACAATTATTAAAATGGAAATTCTATACCTAGCAAACAAGCTAGTGTTAATCAAGAACAAAAAAAAGATATTAATCAAAACCAAAATAAAAAACAACTTTAATAAAAAGTTGAAAACGGGCAAGTTTTTTTGCTATGAAATTTTTAGAGACGCACTGTTTAACATAAAAAATTGGGTAAATGAAGGTAAAGAAAAAAAAACAATATAAATGCTCTTATTTGGGCATTATTTATTGATAATGATGATGCTATAGCCGATCTTTTTAAAAGAATCCCAAGCTTAAGAGTATAGAATATTGGGTGGGCCTTATAAAAGGCGATTTCGACAAAACCAATAAATTCGATGATCTAAATAAGCTTAAAGTATTTATATATGATAAGAAGATCGTTTATGGTACAAGTGTATTAAAATTCTTTTGCATGTTAAAAGAAGAAAGACAATTTAATTATATATTTGCAGCATATCAATATTCTTGCATGGCAAAGCCCCCAATTTGGGGGCTAATTTATATTATGAATTGTTGCACGTACTACTTGTTTGTTCTGTAAATTTATTTATATCTCTCTTTAAGAGATTCTTTAACCAAAGCTTTGAAAGTAGTTTTCTGTTCATTAGCGTTTTCACCAGTACATTTAGCAAGTTCACTTTTTATATGGTTAAGCGTTTCATTTATTTTAGATTCATCTTATCTTAAGAATTTATCAAATTCTTCATCATTCTCCAGGGCTTCTTTTAACCCGTCAAAGTGTGTTTTTTGATCATCAGTTAGCTTTTTTCTAAGCGGGTCTTCTTTAGAGATTTTAGTTTTTCTTGCGGTACTTATTTTTGGCTTAAATTGCGTTTTTCCTTACTTTTTGTTTGGTTTCTATTGGTATCATTAGAATTACAGCCGTTTAGCATTAGTAAAAATAAACAAAATAATGTGTTGATGATTTTCATTTTTTTCTACAAATAAATAATATTTAATTATTGTACTAAATTTTTAGAGAAATAATTATTATTTGAATTGATATGCTTTAGGTGAGGTAGTAGCTATTTAGAAATGAAAGCAAATATTAGCCCCGCTATCATTGTTATAGACATTGCACCCATAATTCCCAATACCCATTTAAGCATTTCTGCAAGAGACATTAAATTCTTTTCTACAGTATCTATCTTACTATTAAGTTCATTTTTAACGCTATCAATCTTAGTATCTAAATTGGATATATCCTTTTGTAAATTCTTTTCTACAGCATCAAGCTTGGCGTCTAAAGTATCTATTTTTAGATTTAAATTCTTTTCTACAGTATCTATCTTGGCGTTTAAATTCTTTTCTACAGTATCTATCTTGGCGTTTAAATTCTTTTCTACAGTATCTATCTTGGCGTTTAAATTCTTTTCTACAGTATCTATCTTACTATTAAGTTCATTTTTAACGCTATCAATCTTAGTATCTAAATTGGATATATCCTTTTGTAAATTCTTTTCTACAGCATCTATTTTAAAAACAAGATTATCAAATTTAATATCAAATTGTTTTTCTAAATTTTCTAAATCTCTATATGTTAGCTCATTGTGATAGTATCTTTTGGATAAATCTTGTGCTATTAGTTGTTTCATGCCTATTCGAATAAACTCTTTATATATTTGTTCTTGAGTTACACTGGCAATATTTGTTGACACGGTTTCCATAATATTTTCCCTTAAACTATATTATACACTATTTTAGATTGATTGGCTTTAGAGATTTTTATATGTAAAGTAGAATTTCTTGCAAGAAAAACCTTTTTGTAATTTACATTTTTAATTTCGAATATTGATTATAGACTTTTTCCGCTATTGGTTTTGTTTTTTTAATGTACTCTAAATATATGTTGATATTATGTTTTACCGCAGTTATGGAGTGTTCGTCTTTTAGTGTTGATAAATCTGGATAAGGATATTCTGGATAATTTGGGTCATTAACTTTAACTTTTGTTTTGGCTAAAAATGTTACAAGGTACATAACATACTCTGAAAGTTGTGTTTCGTATTTAGCTAAAGATTTTAGTGTTGGAATAATTGGAGGTTTTGGCTCTTCTGGTAGACTAGCAATAGTAGTGCAACACAATAGCAAAACAATTAGTAGACAATGCAATCTTTTAAGCATTTTCACTCCTTTTAAGTATTTTGATGTATTCTTTCATAATTTTGTTACGTGTTGCTTTAAGAGAAGTGATAATTTTTTTATTTTTGTCAGTAGAGATAGCCTCTATTACCTCAATGTTGTATTTTAAAATATCTTTTATTTCTTCAAATATTTTAGTTGACTCAGCTGTTTCCATAGATTTTAGTGTGCTTATATATGTTTTATAGAAAAAATCTATTACTTTACTAAAAGTATTAATGTAATTATGATCTATGTTTGTATCAGTTTTAGCTATGTTAGTTAAGCTGGATATTAAATTAAGTCCCAATTCAATAGTGTTCTTTTGCATTATTTGTTCTTTCCTTATAAATAGGTTTTCCGTCTTTGTTGAATTTTAGATCCTTAGATATTTTGAGATTTTTATCATTAGAGTTAACTAGATCAATAACCGTATTGATTTTTTCATTTAATGGAGCAAGTACCGCATTTATTGCTGGAGTCAATGCACTTTCAAGTCTTTCTATATTTGCTGTATAAATTAATTTGTAATGAGAATACAGCTCATAAGCCAAAAAGAATCCTTTATGTGCAATTTCATCAAATTCATCTTCAAATTTAGAAAATATATCAATAAGGTTTGATATAGACGCAAGTCCAATTTCAAGATTATCTTTAGATAATTTCATAATTTAATCTCTTTTTTTGATATGAGTATTACCATTTCCATTGCCATTTCTAAAAAGCTTGCCTATTAATATAGTTAATATATCTTTTAGTAAGGGCTTTAGAAGAATTAGCACTCCAAGAATTAGTACTGTGGCAAAAATCATTACTGCTATAAGCTTAATTTCGTTTAAATTGATAAGAAGTTCGGTTATTTTAATACTATCCATTTTTTCAATCCTCGATTTTAATTTTTTATTTTGATATGTATATTATATACCAAAATCACAATTTTTGCTAAAAAAATTTACAGTTTAAAAAGAGCTGGGACAGGATTTCCTGATATGTAGGCTCTTTTTTGGATATACCATCCTTTATACATGGGAACTCTAATAGATATTGAAGAGGCCCCCTCATGCTTATAAACTAGTTTTTTTTGACTTTCGTCGGAATACCTTAGATATAATGATTTACTTCCATTTTTACTATGTTCTATGTCAATATCAATATCAAAGTAAGATGGTACATCGTCAAGATTTTTATTACAAACAAGAGTTACATCATTATATCTTTTCATATTAATAGCTATTGAGTTACCCCCGTATTCCCTCGGATAAAGCGTAGTGCCACTAGTATTATAGAGATAATCAGCGTAAGTAAAGCGCGACGGTAAGCCTAGTAATTGTTTGGGAATGGATATTTTTTCAATAGTACCGAAAGGGCGAAGTGTTAAAAGATAGTCATCTTTAGATAGAGTGGTAGATGATATGCCACTTTCAAGGAATGATCTTATTTTTTTATAAAGACTAGAAAGATTAGTAGAGTCATTATTAATTAGTTTGTTTATTATTTTAGTGTAAATTGTTTCTACAAAATCTGTATTGGCTGCAAGCTCTTCTGCGATTGTAGACTTAATTATCTCTTTAAAATAACTTAATCCTTCTCCTTTAAATGTTTTGTCTTTAGTGGTTTCTAAAAAATCTTTAAAGGTAATAGCGTTGCTACTTGCAACCCCATCATCAAGCAGTAAAAGATCATTGTTTTTAACGATTTTAACCCTGTTCAAATCTTTTATTTGAACAGTTTCTTCTTCATCAATTAGTAATTTATCTTGATCATCAGCCATAAAGCCCCCCTAGTTGTTAAAAGTTATAATATTGTTACCATCTGTATTATTAATTTTGAGAACTCTACCAATAGGAATAATTCTCTTAATAAAAGCATAAATTGAATGGTCATATCCTTTAGGAAGCGAATTAAATACCAAAGCTTTTTTAGATGCAGCGTATCCTGGTTTCTTTTCTCTAAGAATTATCTTTTTTAGTCGTTTTCCCTTTTTAGTACTAGGCGAAATAAACGTGGTAAAGTTTGTTTTTATTACCCCTTTTAGTGAGATATCAATAACCCCAGCTTCAGGAGTAGTAACTTCAATGTCTACATTTAAAAAGGCCCTGAAAATCAGTCTAAATGACTCATCAGTACCAATGTGCCGTAAAGCAAAAATAACACTATTAATATTGCTTGTAATACTTTGTAAAGTTTGAGTTTTTGCATAAAAAATAGATAAAACTTGAGATATCCATATTGCGATATATCGTGATTTTACATTTTCTTTTGCATTAATGGATATGAAATTAGAATTAAGAAACTTAAGTTCATTAAGTAGCGCTTGTGCATACTCGGTTTCTGTAATTATAAATTTATGAACTTCAGTGCCATTGAATAAATTAGATATTTTCATATTTGTTAACTATCAATGTCAATAAGCAATCGATCTGTAGTATTGAAAAGTAGTATTGTATCATCATTAATGGCAATATCCTGATTTTTATTAAAGTCGCTATCAGTAATTTTTGAAATACTTTCAGTGTCTGTGTCTTTAATACAAACGCTTATTTCCATAAATTTAATTCCTTTAACTTCATTAACTGGAGCAAAAAAGTCTTGATATTCAAAGCTAATTCCCATATCAGAATAGTTATTCGAAATAATCCTAGAATAAATGTCCCTAATTTGAGAGTCTATGTTTAAGTAAAGATAGTTTTTAAGGTCAAGTTTATACTTTACTTTCATATAAACATATTTTCTTTTTCCTAGCGATATTTTGTAGGATTTGCGTTGTCCAGTTGAATTGAGCCCATCAATTTCTATGTCTCCCTCAAGTAAAGTCCCACTAGGAGTTGTTAGATATAATGTTTCCCAAAGTTTTGCTTTAAATTCAGAACTGTTAATGTTGGATTTGCTATCGTCTAGTAAAGTTTCCTTTAAAATTAGATATATGTTGGCTTTACCAGCTGCACTTTTAATATTAGTGTACTCAATTCCCTCAAGATTAAGTAAGGCATTGCGAACAGCACTGTAAGTTGTGCTTTTAGAAGAAATGTGTTCTTCAATAGCAGCCCAATAGGTGCCGCCCGGTTTCATTTTAGAAAAAAAGAGATTAAGCTCATTAATTATTTCTTCTTCAATTAATGCTAAAGAAGACGCAATAATGTTATAAATTGAGCTTTGATTATCGTCAATATTAATACCATAATTTACGCGTAAATATTCTCTTTTCGATCTTACAATATCCTTAATTGTCCGTTTTAAAATGCCAAAATCAGAATCGAAAACTATGCTCATAAATTAAACTCCATATTCAAAACATCGCCTGAGAAAAAAAAGGATATATGTGCTTTGTTGTCTTGTATAGTAGTTGAAATGTCTGTTAAATCTAAATTAAGTTCTTTAGATATTTCATGAAAATAATTTTTTACAGCGTGAAGATTGTTAATTTTTAACAGTTTTAAAAGTAAGAAATAATCCAGTCCCCAATGAGGAGCATAGCTTAAACTACCCCTTAAGGTTTTTAAAAATATCAAAAATCTTTGTTTTTGTTCATCAATCCCATCAACAAGCGATAAATCGTTATTAAATACCAATTCAAAATTATTGCCTAATCTTAAATCCATACTAGTAATTATACCATATTTAGCAAAAATTACTTAAATAAACTATTAATATTATTGCTAATTCTAGATGTTGCTATTTGTAAGCTTGCATAGTCAACGACCGCTTTTCCTTTTACAGTAATTCCATTAATAGCACTTACAATACTCTCTAGAATTGATTTTAAGGAAGTTATTTCATTGGCTATTTCAATTTTATTGTTTGCTTTAATTTTAACAGTATCAGAGATAAGATTTAAAGTCTTTGGGCTAATTGCACTAAGTATATAAAAATGATGTTTGTCAAAGTGGATATCGTTATTTTTATCAAAAATATTAACGCTTGATTGAAGTAGTAAAACGCAATCACCTTTTGATAGTTCTAAACTGATATTAGAGATATTTTTTGTGTGAATTTCTAAATCTTCAAATTCGGGTATTGTAACAATAGCCTCTTGAGTTTGTTGTTTAAACTCCTTTATAGTGCCAATTTTAATTATGAAAATGTTTGAATAAATCCAATTTTTAACGTCCTCTTGTGCTAAAGCATGACCATAAAGGCGCTGATTCATTCTATAAATTTTATAGTCTTTAGTCATTTTAATCCCCTTTACTTTCTACATTTAATCAGAACCATCAGAATCATCCTTTAATTTAAGTATTAATGAACACTCTCCTGCGTTGCTAAGTCTTGCGCTGGTTTCTTTTATGGTGGTTTTTATCATTTTTCCTAATCCATCAATAAATGAAACCTTATCGCCAATTTTTAGTTTATGTGTGTAAAATGTTTGTGCGTTCCAATATACACGTCTTATATGGTATTCACCCTCAATAGCAATTTCTTGTTGTGGTATGAATTCAAGTCCATAATCTTCTAAAGCCTTGTAATTTTCATCTGCTTCAATTGTTCTATCATTAGTAAATATAAAATTACATTCAACATCAAAACTGTCACCACCAACATCAGCTATTACGTCATGAATATATATTCCTTTTATTTTGTCAACAAATTCTTTTGGTGTTGTGGCATAAATATCTTTTTCAATGATTTTAAGACGATCTTCTTTTCCCATATTAATAATATTGCGATTAGGGAATACAGATTCTATGGCCTCTTGCACCGTTTTTCCCTTAAAGTTTTTGTTCTCTAATTTTCGATCAAAGAAGTTGCTACTAACCGCTAACCGAACGTCAAGCTCAACACTAAAATCACCACCAGGATAATCAGTACTCATAGGAGTTCCCAAATAACCCGACATTATGAAATCAAAATTTTTTTCATGAGCAAATTTTTTATAGCGTATTTTTACTATATCTCCTACTTCAATGTCGTTGGTGAAGTCTAGGGGCAAATTCCAAAGTACAATTTTTGTTCGTTTAGATTTTACAAAATTATAATTTGAAAACTCATTAGATATGGTAATATCAATATGAATTCCATGTTGCGTATTTATTATAATTTTAGGAGTTTCTTCAATTAAAGAATCTCCAGAACTTGTATCCTTTTCTAAGGATTGTTTTGCTTTGTAAAATTCAATTTTAAAATCATATTGTAGTAGCAGCATTTTTTATCCTTTATATTTTTCCAATTCAAATGTTTTTACTACTTCCATTGATAGACCAACTTCAACCTCATCAATGAAAGGAGTATCCTTAAACGAAAGACTTGTAATTACAGCTAATTCTTTAAGGCCAAAAGTTGGACTGTAGATACTAAAGGGAACTTGAGCTTGTATTCTATTGGCCAGTTGTTCTTTTGCAAGATTAGCGTCAAAACGTAGCATAGTATTGCCAAAAACAGTCATTTTGAGTAGAGAAAGCATATCCTTATATAAGGAGGTTAGTATTCCACCGTTTAATGATATATTTTCACCAGTCATTACTGGATTGTAGCTTACATATTCTGCTTTTCTATCATAATAGTTAATAACCGGTCTTTTAGAACAACTAGTATTATAAGTGCGTGTTATGAGTTCGGTTTTTGGTTTTATAAAAAACAATTGAGGAACATATCCAAAACCTTTTAAATCCATTCTTGGGAATAACACTAAAAAATTATCTGCTCCGAAAAGAGCAAATATTTGGGTTATTACATCTCGAATTATTTGTATAATCTCTGCAGATGACAGTCCTTTATTTTTATTATCAATATTATTATTGATAATATTTTTATTGTTAATGTCCATAGAATTACCTTTTTATTTAAATTTTCCTAACTGATCATTATCGTTGTTATTGTTGTTATTCCTTATAAACCATGCGTACCAACTTAAAGGATTAATATAGTCAGCACTTGTACTAACAAAATTAGTTACCCCGCTGCCAACGGTTTTTATTCCGGAAAAAGCGCCGTCCATAGCTTCTTTTATGCTATCAACTATATTGTCTATGATTTTTTTAAAATCAAAATTCTTAACCTTGTGAATAATCTCAGTAGCTAAGCCAATTGCCGGCATTAAAACATCGTTGGTTAAGTTTTGAAGAGTTTGCTCTATTTTAGCTAAATCACTTTTAGCCTTATTAACATCATTTAAATGCCTTATAATGTGTAAGGATAGTGCATCATTCATGAAATCTTTAATCATATGTGGTCTTAGTTTTAGTTTGTCCCCCCTATCAGTTCTGATTTTCAATTTGTCTTTAATAGCCTCTAGATATTTTTCTCCAAATTTGTCGATAGGGCTCAATAAATTAAAAGCTTCTGTAAAGTTCCCTTTAAGTATCTGTGAAACAGCTTCAACGGCGCTTTTGTTATTGCTGGCAAGCCCTGCGCTTCTTAGTACAGCTGCAAGTTTTGCTGAATTTACCACATTCTTTCCCTCTTTATCAGTAAGTTTCAATTTTTTGAGGTGGCCTTTAAGCACGCTTGCTGTTTGCAACAAATCTTCTTTTTCTAAGTCGCGCTCAAATCCTTTCATTCCCTTAAGAGCGCCCCAAATCTTATTGCGTTCCTCTTTGCTGTAAACAGCGCTATTGAGAAGTAGTAGTTCTTTTTGTTTAGTTTTTTCAAAGCCCATGCTTTGTTTTATAAGTTTTTTAGCTTGTGTAAGTCTGTATTTCTCAACACGCTCTCTTAAGCTTTCAAATTTAGATTGTCTGTTAAGTTCTTTTTTCTTGTCCGACAAATTATTCTTTACAATATCTTTAGTACTCCCTAAACTGGATTTTTTGGGTTTAAGATATTTTTCCATTTTGGAAATATCTTGTTCAATAGCCTTTTTTGTTGCAGCATGATCAAGAATCCCCTTAAATTTAATGGTGAATTTATCGCTCACTAAGCCCTCACTTGCTTAAAATTAATTCATACAATTCTTTTTCTAATTTAATCTCAGCAAGTCTATTAACCTCTAAAAGCTCATCATAAGGCAATTTCTTTACCGAGTCGTATGAGCAAATATTCATAATTACTGGAAAATAGTATTTATCGTTCTTAATTTCGTCAAGCAAGTTAAAATACTTTTTTCTAGTCTCATTAATACTTGCAATAGCTTTATCAATATTTCTATTTCTTTTGCTCATTTAGCAACTAGCTCATTAGAATTTGATGTAATTGATGAAAGTAAAGTGGCTACTTTTTCATACTTAAAATTTTCATTGATATAGTCAAAAGTAATAAAATCACCAACATTATTTTCATATTCACTCAAAAACACTAAAGCAGGGGTTTTTAGATCATCGTCTAAATAGAAAGTGTTAAATTGCACAGTGTAAATTATTGCAATAAGATAGTCTTTATAATAAGAAAGAAATTCTCTATTTTGATCCAAAATCACATAAAATTCGTCTAAAAATTTTGGACTTATCATTAAACTTGTAATTTCTCTTAAGTATTTAACCTCATTAAGCCTTAAAACAGCGTCACTTTGATTAAATCCGAGTACTCTATCCCATTCATAGACTGGAAGTACTCTCAATGTATATTCATAAGTTTTGTTTTTAGTTAAAATTTTCATTTTATATCTCATTATCATAATAAGAATCTCCTTTTAAGTGTTGTTTGGTTTAGTTTTTTGGCAATTAATAGCCCTAATTTCAAAAGTTACTTTTTCAGCCTCAGCAGAATAACTTCTTGAAGGCTCTTCAGTAAAGATTGCATAGTTAGAAATAATTTTGGTAGCAATTCTATCATTGAATGCTAAATCAAGCATTTTATCATCTTTTCTCACATCCATGTTGTAAAACTGTTCATCAGAAAGTTCAGTTAACAAAATGTAATCATGACTACCCAAAGTAACTTCAATGTTGAAAACATAAGTTATCGTTTTAGGATCTCTTAAGCTTATTACAGGCATACCTTTATCTTCACTACTAATCACTGCTCTTGTTGTAGGTTCGCTTGTAAGTTCTAGTTTGCCACTATGTAGCTGTGTACCGCCAATTGAAAAATAAACTTCTCTTAAATCATAAAATTGCATTTTTTATACCCCCTTTTACGCACTTAAGCTGTTTTGATAATCAACTATATCTTGAGTAGTAATTACTAAAGCAACAGCATTAATGCTAAAGTTATAAGTAATATTCACACTAAGTTCTAATTTAAGTTGTGGTGTAGGAGAAAGAGTAAGACTTAAATTTTTATACTCTATTATTAGTCCTCTATCTAAAAACCGTTTAAGTAGGCACTCAATTGCTGAAGTATATGCATTGTCTCTAGCGCCACTAAGTTGTAGTGCAGATAATTTGCTGTTTTGTCTATTGTTTTTATTCCAAATTCTAATAAGCTCAATAATCGCTTCATTTTTTATATAGTGATATGTAAACTGTTCGTCTATTGCACTTCCAGCTAGATCAACACCTTCTTTAAAGGCAGGTACACCATCAAGTCCAGTTTCATTAAGAAGTGAATAAAAGTTAATTTTTGCAGTTCGTAACTTGTTAATTACAGTATCATCAACAAGTGGTGTAGCAGCTAGTGACATACCATAAGGATTTACAGAATGAAAAATACTTGCTTGATTCAAATATTGACTTATAAATTTAAGGTGTAGGTTGTCTTTATTGTTACTGTAAACAACGATATTTCTTTCTTTTTCAGTATTGCTTTTATCTTTAAATAGTTCTTTTATTTCTTGTTCTTTAGTTGAGAATACAAAAAAAGTTGAAGGCATTTTGAATTTAGCATAGTCATCTTTGTAAATTTTAAGTCCATCATCTGACGCATCCCCCTCAGTGTTAATAAGTACAACAAAAGTGTGCCTATGTACTTTAAGATAATTTTTTAGCTCTTCAGGCTTATCTTTATAAATGAAAAGATCGGTTGCTTTTAATGATTCTTCGTTTGAATTGAAAAAATTAGACATTGCGGTTTTAAGCAGTGTTTTTTCTTTTCCAAACTGATCTTGTCCATTCCCATTATCTTTTTCCAAAGTTTCAATTTGTTTTTCATAGTTATTAACGGTTAAATTCAATGTTATAAAGTTAGCAGCATCTTTATTAACTTTGATTTTAGCTGTTTTGTAAACCAAAAGTGGATTATAATAATTGGTCCTACTAGCTTGAATTCTAGAATCAATAAAACTTACACTAATTGTATCTTGCGGCAATTTCGTATTCCTCCTTTAAAATTTCAATTGCTTTTACACTAGCATTGAATGCTATGGATGCACTGTATGCATGGTTGCTATATTTTGTGCCTAAATTAATTAGCCCAACTGTTTGCATATTAGATGTTGGGTAAATGTAGAAATTAATTTTACTAATATATTCGGGTTGTGATTGACTTTCTAAAGTATACTTATGGGCTTTATTATGTAGAAAATTACTAAGCATACCATAAAGCATTAACATGCGTGAATTAGCGTCAAAATCTTGAGCGTTTAACACTATCGCAATAATATATATTTGAAAATTTACACTAAATTCCAAAGCATTCTCATAAAATGCGCCGACTCTAGAATTATGTTCAAATAGATGTTCTGTGCCATCAAATTTCAATGCTATTATATTTGAGCTAGCAGCTGTGATTTTTGAAAGGTACGGATGATTGTAAGTATTTATGATGTCGCACTCAAAATTATTTTCAGTTGCATACGTCTTAAACCCTTTAAATATTTGAGTTAAATGATTTAATACCATATCTAAAGTTAAAATCATTCAAGTGCTACCTTATAAGTAATCTCTGATAACATTTTGGATGTATCAACAAGTGGAATTGCTGCAGTGTTACTCCCCCTTTTATGCTTGCTTTTAATTGCATTAGCCTTTAAGGCTGGAGTGACTTGTGCTGATAATAGATAATTTTCATAGTACCTTATAAAAGCTTGTCCAATAGCCTCCATTCCCGATTTAGGGTCAAGATTAAACTTGGAATTTATATAACTATTGTTGATATATTCTCTAAACTCATTACTACTAGCAATTTTGGTTAAATGTTTTCTTGCAGGTAAATTGCTGCTACCTTTTTCATGCATTCTAGCAATTCTCGCACGACCACCAAACCACCCAATTTCCAATTCCAGTTTAAATTCTAGCTTGTCCATATAAATTCCTTTAAAACCAAAGTAAAATATCCGATTGAAGAGTCAATGCTAAATATTTCAAAATAAACTAAATCTGCAATTGATATTCGGTCTTTAAGTTCGAAGTTAAGGTCTTCATATGTGTAAAGTTTGGAATACCCTTGAATATCAGACATATCCGAATCATAAAGCATTGCAAGTTCTTGTGGCCCTATGTCAATAATAACCCCTGCAAATTCAGTGTATTTATTTTTATCAAATACTCTCTGATAAGAAGAATCATTTTCAAGCTTTACAACATCGCCTTTATAAAACTTTAAGGGTTGCGGGCCTTTAAATACGTTAATCATGCGAAAAGACATATCTGAAAGTCTTTTTCTAACACCATTCATTAGACAACCCCCACACAAGATGACGTTAAAGTTTCTCTTTTTAGTTTTTCTAAAAATGCATCAAGTTGTGAACAAAAATTTTTGTTTGAGCCACGGCCTCCCTCACCACCTTCTTCGCTTCCACTACTGCTAGGATAATAATCAAGTTCAAGTTCATTGAATTTCTCTTTTTTAATCCTATCAAATTCAAATTCTCGAACAACGCCTTGTTTTCTTAATTGACAACCCATGTGGTAGAAAGTAAGTAAAAATATTTGTTCATATATCAGTGAACTGGCATCAATACCACGCGTTACTAGAATAGCTTGAAGTAAAGATAAATGAAGTAAAAAATTTTGTCTGCTTAGCGCAAATTTGTCTATTCCTAATAGCAATAACACTTCTGAATGAAGTTTTGTTACTAAAAGTTCTTCTTCTCCCTCAGCTTGTGCTTGTAAGTTTTCTTGTTCACTCATTTTCACTTACCTTATACTTTTAACTTTGCTTTATGTTAACTTGCAAAATAGTTTTTCTAGTAGCAAGTAACCCGCCTAAAACAAAATCAATGTATGAATGCGCAATATCGGTTGAGTCTTTATCAACTTGTTCATTCGGTGTAGGTAGCATATACTTGCTAGGTTTAAATTTAATAAGTTCTGAATTTAGTGGATAAATGAGTATTTTATGTTTTAGCAAGTTTGAAGTTTCAATGTAAACATCTTCTCTATTATTAATAGCCTTAATAGTTTGAATTAAAACATCTTCCCATTTTTCACAACTACTTGCTGCACCCTGTGCTGCTGCGTATGGTTTTACTAGTTTAAGTGACGTTGCTGGGTCAACTATTACCATCATTGGTGTGGAAAATTCGTCGCCCAGTTCCAACTTTGAAAGTCCAGCTTCAATTTTTTCAAAGATTTTATCCATTTTATCTTTATCACCACTTTGAACTTCTTCTTTTATCTGCTCGGGCATATTAAGTAGTCCATACATATTGGGAAGTAGGCGTTTTTGATTTTTCCCATCTTTTTGAATCGAAACAGTTCCAGTTAGTACAAAATGATTAATAAGTTTGATAATTTCATTACTTGCAAGCTTATAAGCTTGAGCAAAAGGAAGTAAATTATTATTAATGTCCCCAATATATGAGTCTGAAGTATAAAATTTCTCAGAAGTCTGCTTTAAATGTCTAAATTTATACTGTAACTTTAAATAATTAAGTCTCACCACTTCAGAACTAAAACCAATAGTTGAGATAGTATTAACCTCATTGGCAATTGTTGTAGGATTGGCATTTAAAAACGCGTCCCATCTTACGGTTTTTTGATATCCCATTTGTAGATCAACATCTTCAATTTGATCAGGTGAAAACCATTTATACATAATAGGATCTTTAACTTCTCCTATTATATTAGCTACAGCTTTTGCATAATAATTTTCATCAAATAATTCCATATTAAGCCCTCCTAAATATTAAATATTATTAATTTCTACTCATAGCTTTATTTCCAAATACAGCCACTTTTACTAAATAAACCTCATTACTAATTTGCTTTGCATCAGACAATGCTGTTGCATTAATAGCCGTTTTATTTGCTGCTCCAGTAACCTTTTCAAGGGCTCCGTCTTTATTAAAAACAAGTTTGTCTTTTACTTTAACCGTAGAATCTTTTGCTACTAAATAGCCCTCAAAATTATTGGTAATTGGCACAATAGTGGCTGTTTTACTAAACTCATCTATATCAATGCATATTCCATATAAGTCTTCACCTCCACCAGCTTCAACATGAGGTTCATAGTGACTTTGATTATCTTGCACCTCTTGAATAACTCTTTTTACTCCACGCTTGTACGGATACCCCAAAAATAGATGATTTTCCAATTTGTCAAACCTACTAGTTCTAGTGCCTCCAGAAGCAAAAAATTTCACATTTTTGTCTCTAAATTCATTAGAATTACTGAGCAAACTAGCGTCATGTTGGGGATTTTTCATAAACTTTTCGAGTTTACTTCTTTTCTCTTGATACTCTTTTACTAATTGCGTTGTATCTCCCATTTATTTACCTCCTTTTATTCACCTAAGATTTAACCACCATCTGGTATTACTATTTTCTCAAAGCCTCTATTACCAAAAATTGCAACTTTTATAAAATTAATAGAATACTCTTGCTTGGGATATCTAGCTTGATCTTGATTTCCATCTTTGGGTGCGAAATTGATTGTAAATGAATCAGATAAGGCATATGCATTAATTACAGTTGGTGGCCCACCTCCAGCCTTGATAATAACTCCGTTATTATTTATGTCTAGTATTTCTCCTATTTTTATACTTGGATTTCTTGTAACAAGATACCCTTCAAAATTGTTAGTAATTGGCAATACATACGCGGTACAACTAAACTCACATACATCTACACATATCCCATACATATCAGTATCAGCTCCAACTTCCACATATATAGAGTTCTCTTTTGGAACAAGTTTAACGCCGCGCTTGTATGGAAAACTATTTCCTGGATCGTAATGGTATTCCTCTATTTTGTCTGAATAGCTTGAACATGCAAATGAATAAACATCATCGCGTTCATTTTTAGATTTAAAACAACTGTTTGAAATGCTAAAAACCTTATTTTCAATCGAACTCATCGATTTTACATATTTCTTGAATTTCAAAAGAACATCATCAAGCTCATTAATTGCCTCCAAATATGGATCTTCCCCTTGTGCATCCTCAGCTTGTCTTGCCTGCCGTTTAGCCCTAGGAGCAGCGGGAATCTCTGCCTCTAAATCTAGCTGTGGGTTTTCCTCAACAGCCTCAAGATTTTCTACTTGCACGTTACCTTTTAAAACCATAATTTAATTACCCTTTAATAGCTCTATTCCCAAATACACTAGCAAAAACTATAAATAAATCTTCTGTCAATTTATGTGCTTTTGAAAGCGCTATTGCATTAACAGCTTTTTGAGAACCCGTGCTTTTTTCAAGTTCCCCATGTTGGTTAAAATTTAGTTTATCTCCTGGATTTACACTATTTTGTCCATCTTTATTAAGCGTTAAATACCCAGTAAAGTTATTTGTAATTGGAATTACAGTTGCCATACCGCTAAACTCATCTATATCAGAACACACTCCATATAAATCGTCTCCACCACCAGCCGCAACTTCTAGCTCCGTTGTACCATCACCAAAACTAAGCTTAACTCCGCGCTTGTATGGATACCCTTTAGCAGGGTAATTCTCTATTTTGTCTTTACTGCTAGTGCACACTCCACCAGAATTAGAAAAAATTGGGTTTTTATCTCTAAACTCAATAGAATTACTAAGCAGCCCCATGTCTTGTTGGGGATTTTTCATTAATGCTTTAATTTCTGCAACTTTTTTTGCAAACTCTTGTTTGATTTTTGTTATATTGCTCATTAAAAACTCCTTTAAGGAATACTTGTTCTTTTATGTCTTTTTAGATTTTCATAAAATTGAATTCGTCTTTGCTTATAAGTATTACTTATCGCTTGTACAAATTCTGTAAAATTAATTGGTACAAAATTAGAATCAAGCAAACTTGCTCTTTCTTCTGTTTTAATAGCAATATTCCCCTTAATAGAGTCAACAGAAGAAGAATTGTTATTCGCATTTTTTCTTAATTTAATATTCACTTTTGCTAAAGACACAAGTTGCCCTAGTATCTCCCCATCGATATGACTTATATCTGATATTTTAGCAATAGCTTTAATTTGCTCAATTGGAACAAACTTGCGAACAAGTTCTCTGCGCTGTGCTTGTATAATATCTTTTAAAGTGTATCCTTTTGCAAGTAACACCTCCTTATTAAAATGGTTGCTAAGATGGGCTTTTGCAAGCATATCAATTTCATTAATTCGCTCTGCCTCTAGTAACAATTGCTTTTCAATACGCTCCCGCTCTTCAACTTCTACAAGTTCTTTTGTTATTCGCTCATTTATACTTAAGTCTCGACTTATCTCTGTGGATTTACTGTTTGTTTTTTCTTTAAAGCGCATATACTCTTCAAATTCCCCATCACGCATAGCTTTAGTATCAGCCTTAATTTGCTGCTCTTCTTTTTCTTTATTTTCAGTCACTTTTTAACTCCTTTTCTCAAAATGAGAATAATTTCTCTTTTAAAATCGCTAGCTCCTCATTATTAAATGAGCTACTCTGTATAAGCTGGTTATATTTACTGTAAAGCTCAATTAGCTTTATATCTCTTTCTACTTTTTGTTCTTCACTTAACATAATCAGCGAATTAAACTTCATATCAAGCCCGAAATACTTTGTAAGTTTTAAATTACAAGAGTTCTCAACTTGTTCTTGTACACCTTTTAGAAAATCGTAATAATTACTCCTATCACCTTTACCATCATTTCCTAGTCCTTTAGCCTGCTCATTAAAACTTCTGGTTAAGGGCTCTTTAGTATCAGCACCAATTTTTGCCTTAATTAATGCTAAAGCCTCCTTTAAGTAGCTAAGGTCATATTTAATAACCTCTAAACTAGCACTCGGAGTAGCTGTATAAAACATTCCCTCATTATTTAGATTGCTTTTTAACCTAGCAAGCTCCTGTGATAATGAGTCATTAAGGGTTCTTAAATTAGAAATATCTTTACTATGATTGTTTGAATTTTGTTTTCTCAAAAAAGAAGATAAAATGCCACTTCCTCTATCATTACTGCTCTGAGTAAGTGCACTTAAAGAAGTTGTTGCGCTAGAGAGTGCGTCTTGCAGTTGCACTAAAGATTCATCTTTGTAAAACAAAAAATTGTGGTTTTTAATACGCCTTTCTATTTCAACGTATATCTTTTCAAATAAATAAATATCTAGCAAAAAGCTTTCCGTATAACACGGAACATATCTTTTTAAGATATAATCAAAGTTTTCATATATGAGAAGTCGACTTTTATGTATTTTAACTGCGTCTAAAGAATTGTTCTTATTGTTGGATTTTACTCTGTAGGTTATATGATCAAAATCAACTCCCGAATCTCTTACATATTCATAATCAAGGTATTCAAAACCAATAGGTAATTCTATATTAACGGGTTGTTCAAGGTCTATTAGGGTATCTTTGGTTTTTACTAAAACATATCCAATCCCATGAAAACGGTAGCTTATTATACAATTAAGCAGAGCATTTTTGAGTTGTACCTTTAACCTAGCAAGCTCAACCTCACTAACATTGTGGGCAGCGCTCTCAAGAACAAGTCCGTTCTTGAGACAATCCTCTGCTACATTTTCTATATAATTCCTAAAAAATATTGAGTATTTATATAGTTCTAGTGAACTTATTTTATCTATTAATTTTGTTTTTCTTAAATCACACACCTTTTACTTCTCTTTATTAAATTAGACGTATGATAGCAAAAACTATTATTTTTGTCAATAAAAT
>NZ_CP179464.1:0-31160 GCF_032595855.2 Borreliella carolinensis | reverse complement strand
TTACAAAAATCTTTGATTGCCAAAGTGAACACTTCTCTCTCTATATCCTAAAGACAACATCAAATATGCTGCGGATATTGCATCAAGAGCGTCATCATGGGTTTTGTTATCCCCCTTATACGAATAAATATCATTAAATACAGAAGAACTGCTGTATTTCGTAATGTAAAGTTTTTTGTAAGTAAACGGCGTAATTAACGTTGTTATTCTGCTAAATTTATTAGACTTTGGTTTAACTGGGGTAATTCTAAAATAATGACTCATATTTTTCCTAAGTAGCACGTATTCACGGGTCAATGCACCAGCACCTTTTGTATTGTCTCTATCCTCTAAATACAGTGTATGTACATTGAAATTTTCTAAAACGGTCTTAACCATATTCATAATATACGGGTCATTGGCTGGTCGTTGATCTTGAAATACAAAAGCATAATACTTATCATCAACTCGCTCCATAACACATAATGCTGTGTTATCCCCATCAACACTAAATGCTGGGTCTAAGTATGCTATTGGGCTAGTAAACACATAATCATCAGTAATATTTATTTGTGTAAAAATTGAATCTGTGCTTGCTATCCATTCTCCTAGCAAAACTCTTGCTTTATATGATGGTACATCTTTATATAGCTTTTCTTGTGTTTCTATAAATCCTTTACTAAGTAGAACATTGTCATAAGTTGTAAAATTATATGTCTTAAAAGTTGCTATATTGTCAATATAATCGGTTTTAAAATAGTGCTCTGGATGATCAGGATTAGTATCAAAAATAATGGTTTCTTGTCCACAACGTAGTCTTTTTAAGACTTCCTCTAAAGTTTTCTTATGCAAAGTTGTAGCCTCATTCACAAAAATGAGTGCCGAATTACTTCCTCTAAATCTTTCAAAATCACTTGCCTTATCTCCACCGTATAGATTAATTCGCAGTGAATCAATCAGAATATATGAATTATTTGTATGTCTTGGAATATAAGGAATTTTAAGAAGTTTGCATAGCTTTTCAAATTGTCCCAAAACATTAACTTCAACTGAACGTTGTGAATTCCCAATAATGAAATTATTCGTATCACTAGAGTATAACTTTTTATTTTTAATCAAACTTTTGAGAAAAAGATAACAGGCAAGATACGTTTTGCCACTAGCTATACCACCACTGAGTATAATCTTCTTTTCATTATTTTTTTGAATATTTTTTATTACATTTTTTTGTTTTAAAGTTAACTGTTTTTCTTCAAACTTATCAAAATCAATTGAAAAGTTTGTTAGCTTTATAAATTGTGATATATCAACTCCATATTTATTTTTGTATTCCTTTTGTAGTGTTGTAAAAAGTTTTGTTTGATATAAGTTCACTTATGCCCTTTACTATTTTTATAGTTGTTTTTGCTTTCAGTTCCGTTAAGCGTAGCAAGTTTCTTCATACATTCATAATAAAGCTCCATTTCTCTTATTGAATATTCCTTTACATATTCATTAAGTTCACTTTTCAAAGAATTAATTTCTTCATTATCAACTAACTTATTTTTTTTATTACTTGCTTTATTTAATGCATCAATTTCGTTTCTTAAATTTTCTATTTTAGTATGCATGCTAGCAAGCTCAACGCCAAAATATTGTTTAAATGAACGTATAAACCCTAATTCTAAGTTAGCCCGTTCTAAATCTAATTCGCTTATAACTTTCCTAGCGTTAACTTCTGATTTAAAAGTTTGTGACAAAAGGTGCTCAAAAATATCTTCACTAATTGATAATCTAGAATCATCGTTAACAGAACTTTCTCCACTTTCCCATTTTCGCCTCATCCTCCACACATTCACCTTAGAAACTCCTAATTTAGCTGCTATTTCTCTATCATTTAACAATCCTTCTCTAAAATATGCAACATAATCATCAAAAGATCTTTTAACTTTTTTCAAAAAAATCCTCTAAAATAACAAAATTAACAAATTGTTACTTTAAATAGTAATTCAATTAGTTAATTGTTAACATAACCTGATAACTTCTTGATATTTAACGGGGAATATTTGTTGGCTTTTATTGACTTAGTTCGTTGCTATTTCTATAATTTTTGATTTAGAAATAGCAGTTCACTAATTTATTGCATATTACTATAAATTAACTCTACTTTTTCGGAAAAATATTTCATTTCATTCATAAGATTTCTACTTGTGAAAAGTCCTTTATCATAATAGTGTATACTCAAAAATAAAATACCTCTAAATTCTTTAATCGCATCTATTTGAAAGTCTAATTCTGATACTTTTTCTCTTATCCCATTAAGAATTTGATAAACAAAAATCAAAAATTCGATGGATTTATCTTCTCCCAATCTTTCTAAACATTTTTCTAGCATTCCTTTCTTGTAGCTAAAATCAACTTTGAAACTTTTAAATTTTTTTACTAGATTTTTTCTTTTCAAAGTGTCTTTAACAAATTCTTTTTCCGATTCTAAAAAAACACTTTTTCCGGTTTTTATTACGTATTTTTGCATTTTTTCAACAGCATTGTATATTTGTCTTTTTTGCTTTAGAGTTATTTGGCTAGTTAAATAGAGCTTGTTTATAAGTTTATCTACTTCTTTTTTTGTTTTCTTATATAAATTATCATAAAAATCTGAAATCTCATTTATATTCATCATAACTCTAGAGAGTATATAAATAAACAATATTTTAAACAATAGTTTTTGGCACTTTTTAAATGAAAATTTTGATAGAAAACATTTCTATATTCATAACAATAAAATCTACAAAAAAATAACAGCTGGTTATTTTTTCAACTAGCTGTTATTTTGTGTATACAAAATTTATTTATATCTAAACCTATTCATAATCATCATTACTCTCATCGATGTATCCTTTAATTGTTTCAAAATTATCTTTACTTTCAAGATATTTTTTAACTTCTTCTAATTTTGATTTTAGTTTAATTAATTCAGAGCTAATTTCGCCAACATTTACATTTTCTTTTAATTTAGGTTCATCACTTCTGGTATCAAGAACATATGCCTTATCGCCTTCATTTAATTTGGTTCTTAACTTGTCTCTAGCATCGCTCAATTCTTCCAATAACCTTCCCAATTCTGTTTCTGTTTCTTCATCTTCTAAATCCCAGGTTTTGCGTATAGAGTCGTCATCATCAGTGAAATCATCATATATGGGCCCAGTAATTCTATCTATAACTCCTTGTGCTCTTACACTTGCTTGTCCCGCTATGACATCAATATTTTCATTGATCTCATCTATTTTAGATGCAAGTGTTTTAATTCGATCATCAACTTGTCTTCTTTCTTTCTCTTCTTGTTGTTGTCTTTGCTTTTCTTCTTCTTGTCTCTCTCTTTCTTTTTTCTTTCTTTCTTCTTCTTTAACTTTTTTTTGTCGTTCTTCTTCTTGTCTTTTTTGTTCTCTTTCTTCTTTTTCTTTAGTATTTTCTTCTGTATTTTTTTGTTCTTCTTTTTTCTCTTCTACTTCTACTTTTACTTTTTCGCTAACTTGTTTTTCCTCTTTCTTCTCTACTTTTTCTTTTTTACCATTCTCTTCCTTTTCTGCTTCAGTTTTTTCTACTTTCCTCTCTTCTTGTTGACCACCACTTTGTTCTGTTACTTTTATTGTTGACACTGACGTATTGTCATAACTATTTGGTGGCAATACTGGTTGCAGTGCTATTATGCTACCATTAGGATCGTCACCCGGCATCATTTCTTCTTCTTGTAATTTTTTTGCTACTTTATCTACTTTTGGACCACTTGAAGTAATTTTATTCTTTAATGAATCCGAAATCTTATCTAGAAATCCGTTAACTTGCCCTTTTGTTTTTTGCTCTAAATCTTTAATTGCATAATTCTTGCAAGAACTTATCAGCGCAAAAACTGCATAAATAATCAACATTTTTTTATTCATATACGCTCTCTCCTATATTTCTAACTTCTATTTTAAATTATTTTTAAGCTCTTCTAAGGGGATTGCATATTCAGCAATTTTATTTTCTGAATTCTTAATGCTATCTCCTGAAAATGTAATATATTCGGTCCCATCAATTTTTTTTATCTTTGTTATTATATCTTTATTTTTAATACCATCTGCTTTGCTTTGTTCGTTTATATACCCATAATATACACTAGTTTTAAATGATCCGCCTTTAATCATTGCTTTTATAAAGTTATTAACTTCTGTTTTTTTCAAATAAAAGAATATAGATTCATAATATCCTAATTGATCATCATCCCTTAATACCGTCTTTATTCCATCTTTTTCTTTTAATATAAATAAAGTTCCTAAGTCTATCCAATTGCCACTAGTATCTTTATTTTTAATTTTTACAACAAATCGAGAGAATTTTACTGTACCACTACTTTCTTTATCACTTAAATTGCTTACAAAATTTTTAGAAGAACTTATCAAAGCAAAAACTGCACAAATAATTAACATTTTTATTATCTTATTCATAAGTTACTCCGTAAAGTCTAAATAATACCACAACACCTAATGAATACAATATTTCAAAGATTTAAATATATAATTTTGTTACATTCCTCTGTTACATATTAACAAAACACAAATGTAATTTTAATCAACTCCCCAAAATCTCTCCATTGCAAATGCACTGCTCATTACAAGAGCCTACAAAATAGATACAACTTAAATTTCAAAGTCTTTGCTATATATTACACAAAGTATTCTATCTTTCTTGTGTACCACCCTCAAAAATCACTACTTCTGTTTATCCCACCCACTTTACAGCCCAGATTTTGCATACAATGAGAACACTCATAATTTGACTAAAATTTTTCGTTTTTGGTAAAATATAAATTACATTTTTTATCTATTTTTATTACTTTTACTTAATTTAAAAGTAACACTTATAAGGAGCTTGTCTTATGGATATGAATAATTCTTTTAATTTAAATAATAGCAATATAGATTTTATGCTCAAACTACTACAAGATCATCAAAAACTAATAAATGAAAACAAAATTCTAGAAAATGAAAATAAAATTCTTAAATCACTAGAAAATTCACCTAAACGTAAGAAAAAAAATTCAAAACCAACTCCTAAGTTTTATTTGACCCCTAAAAGTATTAAATTAATTCTAAAATGTGCCAAAACCTTAAAACAAATTGACCCAATTTCTGGTTGGTTTGTGCATCTACTCTTAATAAGTGGATGTAGGGGTACTGAAATGCAAAAAGTCAAAATGCAAGATATTTCAACTTTTTTAAGCAAAACCGGAAAAACTTTATATACTATTAAAGTAAATGTGGCAAAAAAAAGAAATGTCACTTGCATTCGAGAAATTGTTATCAACTCAGAAGAGTTCGAGGCTATTCAAACAGCACATAAAAATCATTTCCAAGAAAAAACTCTTGACTCACGGCGTACTTATCTTTTCCAAAAGAGCAAACATAAGTTTAAAGATAACCAAATTGATATTGTCCATATTTCTAAAAAATTCAAAAATCTTCTTAAAAAATCGGGGTTTCGTGTAAATAAATCTCTCCATTTATGTCGAAATTTATTTATTTCAAATTTGAAATCTAACGGTTACAATTCTTTTCAAATTAAAGAACTTATGAAATATTCTTCAACCAATGAAATTGATAATATCTACGGACTCTCTTCTGCTAATAAAATTCAAGCTTATGAATGTGCTAAAAAGTGCCTTAAACTTTAGTAAAACTATTTCAGTTTAAATATACGCTTTGAAGTTACTTTAAATATTTTTCCACGAGGCTTTAAGTCAAGTGAATCATACAATATTTCTTTATTCTTTGTTGCTATAAAGTGATACCCAGTAACCTTATCGATTTTAACTTCACTTATTTCAAATTCATTAGCTGCGCCCAAATAATTTGAAGTTTCATATCTTACACTACTTCTAATCCCATAGTAATTAAGTATCATACACGGATTCATAATAAAACAATTACTCTTGATATAACCAAGTCCTATAAATCTATAATACGCTGTATTTATTTCATATGCATTAAATTCACGTTTCTTAAATAGACTTGTATAATAATGCAGACACAAAAAGTAACAACCCCATCTTCGTATCTCTGGTCTTAAAGCTCTATTGTCTTGTTTTATTTTATTAATAAGCATTGATTTCCTCTCCTATATTAAATTATTTCTTTAATTTTTTAGTGCACCCATTCACATGGGGACACTAACATTATTTGCAAATGCTATATTGCTTGGGAAAAGCAATGTTTCGCTTGTTGGCAATAACCCACTTAATCTATCTGATATTGCCCTTTTCTTAGAGTCAAAAGTGAACACAAATTCTCTAAATCTATAATTTACGTGCTCAATTAGTGGACATATATTCGTAATATTGTAGGTTTTCATTTTAATTAAATCTTTAAGATACTTTTCTCTTTTTTTGTGTTCGTTTTGCATTTTACTTAATTCTTTTTTTGCACTATCAACTTCCATTAAATCACACGCAACATTTTCAGCAACTTGCCTATCCGTAATTTCAAGCTCTATACAATCAACATATTCTACAAATTCTCTTGCCCAATCAAACTCAAATCCAGAGCTATAAAATTCACTTCTTTCTACTAAATCTTCAACTAGTTTTATCACTTCATTATTATCATTATTTAATGTTTGTAAGTTGATATTATTATTTTTAAATATTTGAGTTCTTATGTTAAAAACTTCCCTCTCACATTTGTGAACATGTTCAAGCACTTTTGCTATTAAGCCATCATTTCTCTTAATCTTACAGTTAACTGGTGCTGCATCTATTAAAAAGAATAAATTACAATACTCAAGTCCAGTACATGCTAACTGCATTTGTGCTTGCACATAGTATTTGAAAAAATATTTACTGCTTAAAAAATTGCCATTTTTATTATACTCAGCAATTGCACTGCTCATATAATTAGAATCACTGCTTTTAATTTCTAAAAGCTCTACTGTGCCATTACTATTTATAAACCACCCATCAATTGTTGATCCAACAAACATTTCTGATTTACCAGTTTTCTTGAAATAATTATACTTATCAACACCGTTAGCATATTTGTTCTTATACAAAATATCAATATTATCACCATGTGCTTTAACAAATTCTCTAAATCCTAAATTCTCTAATTCTTTGCCCTTGAGCATATACAAATTCTCTTCAAAAGGTAGGCTCATTCCAAAATATTTAAGCACTCTGTTAATCATCAAGTCTTTAAGTCCTGCACCTCCAATCAAAACATTACCTACTTCACTAGCTCCGTATCTATCAAGTTCATTTCTTTGTGTGCTAAAATCAATATTTCGATTAAATCTAAAGCATTCTTGACTGCTTATTCCTGGTAATTTTTTACCTATCTTGCTTAATTTACTTTTTTCTTTAGTGGGAGAAGATTTTTCCTCAATTATTTCACATCCAGTAAAACTTTGTTGTTCAACACTTATCATTTTGAGTTCTCCTTTATTTATATTTTGTATTTCTTGATTATTTTTGTTTGAAAGATTTTCCATCTTTTTACTCCTATTATTTGTATTAATAAATATAAGTATATAGCAAAAACTATTTTTGCCAACTTTTTTACAAAAATTTTTACAAAAAAATAAAGTTTGGCTAGTTTTTTGTTCTAACCAAACCGTATTCTTAGTTTTTAAGGTTGTCTCATTATGATAAAGTTAATCTTACTATACATAAATATAGTAACAAAATCAATTTTTGACAATTTTTTATAACCATTTTCACAAAAAAAGGCTTAACTATATCCTTAAATAAAAGAACATGGTTAAGCCCAAGCTAAATCGGATTTATAATAACATAAATGGTTTAAGTTTCCTCCTGTAATTTTTATTATAATATTATAAATATTAAAAACTATTTTTGCCAACTTTTTATAGAAATTATTATAATTAATAAAAGCTTTATTATATTCTTTTGTTAAAGAACTTAATAAAATTAGAATTTAACCAAATTTGCTTATTAAAATTATTTTAATAAGCTTTTTAATAATTGAATATATTCTAATTTAGAATTAAAATCAATTTGTATTTGTTAAAACAAAAGAACCTATTTAAATTATCTTGTTAAAAAATTCAAATAAGTTCTAATTTAAAGCTATATACTAACTTATTACTTTATAAAATTTTAATCATTCTCATTTGAAAAAATACTTGTTGAATATAGAATAGATAATTGGAGCAAGCGTTATTCCCATTATTAGAATTACTTGTATTGTTCTGTTACTTGCATTAAGTTCATTTTTTAGGCTAGATATATCTTTTTGTAAAGTCTTTTCAACGCCATATATTTTGGCATTTAAACTTTTTTCTATACTATCTATTTTGGCATTTAAATTTTTTTCTACATTATCTATTTTGGCATTTAAATTTTTTTCTACATTATCTATTTTGGCATTTAAATTTTTTTCTACATTATCTATTTTGGTATCTAAATTTTTTTCTACATTATCTATTTTAGTATTTACACTATCTATTTTAACATAAACACCATCTATATCTTTTTGAAAGCTCTTTTCTACATTAATTATTTGTTGTTCTAAAGAATTTATTTTTTCTTTTAGAACTTCAAAACTATAATTATCATTTTGAAGTAAAACAAAATCTATTGCCTCTTCACTAAATCCTTTATTTAAAAATTCTAATCTTATATTTTCTATTTTAAGAGTATTGTAGGCCAAATTCCTCATAAATCCCCTTTATTATCCTTTTAATTGTTTATACTTTTTTAACAGCTTATTAATCCAATCTTTTTGATTTTCAAAAATATCCTGCATCATAAAACTTGTAAATTTAGTATTTTTTTTGTAAAAATCATAACTTTCTTGAGTTTTAAGTTGAAATCTTAAGGGTTTTATTGGATTTTGCCTAGATTTTTTTAATGCCGAACTTTCTTTATTTTGTATTAGCTCAAGAGAATTTTGAATACCATTTTCTATTAAATAATCTTCTTTAAGAATCCCCTCTTGTAAAGCAGTTGCTAATTTTAAATAAGCATAAGCCTGCGTCTTTGCTATATTGTAATTCTTAATAAAAGCATCAAAACTTTTATATCCATCTAGTTTATAGTATTCGTTATCTTTTATTTCTTTTAAGATTCTAATATTGTCCACTTTATGAAATATTTCTTTTCTAAAGTTTGCTCTCAATCTATCCTTTAAAGCATTGTAATGAATAATTGCATCTTCATTGGTAACAATTTTTTTTTCAATATCGGGATCTATTTCTTCTGATAAAACCCTTTTGTTTAATTCTATTTTCATAAAAAATCTCCTCTACTTTAGAGTTGTTCAGGAACTGAACAACTCTTTATAATATATTTTTCATACATATCAAAAAATTTTGATACCGCTTCTTTATATTCTTCGATATAATCTTTAGTCATATCAAATTCATCATTTCCAGTAATTTTTCTATTTAAATCTTCTCTTTCATGCACTATTCCTAAAAATCCTTTTTTGGATCTAACATGTTTTAATAACTCTTTATGCGTATTATTTTTTTTAAATCTTGTTATAAGAATAAAAATTGGGATTTTTATTCTTAACTTCTTAATATAAAATTCTAATAGCTCCAAACTTTCAACTGCCCATTTTTCCGCAGTCATTGGAACTATTATGCAATTACTAGTCATTAAAGCATTTGATAAAGTAAAATCTAAACTTGGATTAGTATCTATTATTATATAATCATAATCCTGTTTTAAAAAAATTAAATTGTCCTTTAATCTCAATTCTTTAAGGGGAATAAACTCGCTTGAAAATTTATGTAAACTTAAATAACTTGGTATTAAGTCTAAATTGCCTTTAACATTTATAATTGCATTATTTATATCTAATTTTTCTTTCAATACTCTGTATATATTTTTGCTTACAATATTAATCTTTTGACTTGCAATTTCTTTATAAAAATAACTAGTAGTAGAGGCTTGGGTATCTATATCTATTAATAATACTTTATATTTTTGGGCCAACAAATTTGCAAATATAATTGCACTTGTGCTTTTGCCAACACCACCCTTGATTGATGCTATTGTTATTATTTTAGGTTTTTTATTATCCATTTGATTAACGGTCCTTGTTCTGGGTATTTTTTCCCATAAAATTTATATACTTGTTGTTCTAAATCCGTAAACATACTAAATAAAACTTTGTTGTAGTGATTATTTGTTCTTTTTTTATCTAATAATCGATATAATCCCTTAAAATAGCAGAAAACACTTCCTGCTTTAAATCTAAATTCCATATAATATGCCCTTGCTAATGCATATGCTTTTCTAGTCCCATTTATTTGATACTTTATTAAAGGTTTTTTAATTGGTTTTCTATAGCCATAAAAAATACCTATAAACTTATCTCCTTCTTTAATTGGGTACAAGTGAGTTTCTTCAACAATTCTTTCTCCATTAAATAGGGCCCTCAGTGATAATCTAAATTCGTGTTTTTTCTCATATACTCCAAATTTGTAAATGTCCATCATTATTTTTGTATGGTACATTGCTTTCCCATTTTCTTTTTCAATCAAAATAAAGCGTTCTTTATTTTGGCATTCAACCTTACATTTGCCTTTTTTTATAGTTTCAATAGGTTCTGATGCATTTCCCATGTTAAATCCTTATACGGCCCTTATGCTAAATTCTTCTTTCGTTATAGAATTTTTTCGTTTTTTTATTATTTCTAATAATTCAAGATGATATGTACCAAATACTTTATTGTATTCTATTTTCTTCTGGTTATTCAAATATTCTTTTACAATAGGCTTTAAAAATTCAATATTTGTTTCTTTTTTTAGTTGTTCAATAAGGATATTGAAAATGTTTGCCTTTAAATTCTGATAATTTTGTTGAGAATTTTGTTTTTTTCTTTCAATTGACTTTTCTAATTTGTGTTTTATGTTGTTTAAATCGTTATATTTATGGCTTTCAATGATAAAATGCGGCTTAAATTTGTAACTTTCGTATACTTTTTGTAAATTTGCCCTTAATTGTTCAGGATTATATCCATTTTGTTCGAATTCTTTCTGAGTGTTATCTAGGACATTCTTTAATGTATTTTGCTTTTCTTTCATGCAGGATTTTTTTACATTAAACCTTTTTATTAGATCAATTTCATTTTGTTTTAAAATTTGCATTGCTTTAATCTTGGTATTTTTATCTATATCTAAATTCAAAATAGAAAGAGATTTTGGAGATTTAAAGTTAAACCTATTGTAGTAGGCTTTTAATTGATATTTTTCTATTTCTTTAATTTTTCTTTCTTCTTTTATATTATTTTTATTACTTAAACACTCCACTGAATTTACACTACCATTTTTAGAAATATCGTCTTTAAAATGGTTATTAACTCTAGATTTAAATCTAGAGTTTTTTCGTTCTTTAAAGTACTTGTTGATTTTCTGGTAACATTCTGTTTTAGGATACTTAAGCTTATAGTAAATTTCAGTCCCACAATTTACACCCATATGTTGGTAATAGTTAGTTGTAACTTTTAATACTTTTTCTAATTTATAAAGATAATTTTGCATAGTTCTCAATGTAGTGGGAGTTAAACCATTTCTTTTTAGATTTTTATTATAGTAATAGAGTATGTTTTGTTGTGTGTATTTTTTATCTTTTTTGTTTAGAAAATCTAGTGTTGAAGTAAGAGATATTAATTTATGTTGGTGTTTGTTGTGGCAAGTTGGAATTTTTATGGTGTTTGAAAAACTTTTCATGTTTTTACTCCTATTATTTGAATTAATGTTTAATATTATAATGCAAAATTTTGATTTAAAAGTAAATACTTTTCTAAAAAAATATTAAACTTTAATTATTAATTTTGTTAAATTAATATAAAAATTTTTTATTTAGTAAAAATATAAATTGATTTTAATCCAAAGTTAGACTATACTACAAACAGCGTAGAAAAATATCTTCATTTTTTTCTACCTATTATTTGAATTTACAAGGAAAAAAGATATGGGCTTAACTAAGTTCTTTAACAAGAGAATTTAGCTAAGCCCGCACCTTTTTGTAACTTAGTAAAAATACAAATTGATTTTAATTCTAAAATGGGCTACACTACAAACAGCGTAGTTATTTGAACATTTTTCAATTTTAACTACCTGTTAATGTAATTTGAGAAAATAATAGTGGGAGCTTAACTAAGTTCTTTAGCAAAAGGATTTAGCTAAGTCCCACTTCTTTTTTGCAAAAATTTTTGTAAAAAAGTTGGCAAAAATAGTTTTTGCTATATACTTATATTTATTAATACAAATAATAGGAGTAAAAAGATGGAAAATCTTTCAAACAAAAATAATCAAGAAATACAAAATAATATTCAAGCAAAAATAAGCTTTAGAAAAGATATGAAAACTCTAAAAATGAATTTACCAGGGATTGATAAAAGTCTTAAAGGATATGGATACAAATATATGGATTTCAATGAAATAGTAGAAGCAATTGAAAACGTTATTGAAAAGCACAATTTGGAGCTTGATTTTGGGCAATTTCCAATATCTAAATTTGTAGATGGTCAAAAGGAGCATGTTATTAGGACCACATTTTACAGTACAAGCACTGGATATGAAGAATCATTTGATACTCCAATGCTTACAGAAAATTTACAATGGACCAATGAAAATGGGTCTAAAGTTACAAATACAGTGTATCAACTGTTTGGTTCAGGTATTACTTATGTCAAAAGGTACGCTTTAGTTGCAGGTCTTCATATAAAAAGTGAAGTTGATACTGATGCAGCACCTATTTACAATAATTGTGAAAACAGAAATTCTATGCCTAGCAAACAAGCTAGTGTTAATCAAAAGCAAGAACAAAAAAGAGAACAAAAACAAGAGATTAATCAAATTCAAAAAAATAACACTATTCAAAACCAGAAAAGAGACATTAAGCAAGAACAAATAAAAGACTTTGATAAAAAGTCGAAAACTGACAAGCTTTATTGCTATGAAATTTTTAGAGACGCATTGTTTAATATGAAAAATTGGTTAAGTGCGGGTGAAGAAAAAAATAATATAAATGCTCTTATTCGGGCATTATGCACAGATAATGATGATGCTTTAAATAATCTTCTTGATGAAAATCCCAAGCTTAAGAGTATAGAATATTGGGTAAGTCTTATGAAAGATTATTTCAGTAAAACCAATAGATTTGATGATCTAAATAAGCTTAAAGTATTTATGTCTGATAATCGAGACGTTTATAAAACAAAAGTATTAAAATTCTTTTGCATGTTAAAAAAAGAAAGACAATTTAATTATATATTTGCAGTATAGCAATATTAAAGCCCCCAAATAGGGGGCTATTTTATACTATTAGCCACCATTGTTGCAGCCACTACTTGTTTGTGTTGTAAAGTTGTTTATATCCCCTTTAAGAGATTCTTTGACTACGGTTTTGAAAGTGTTTTTCTGATCATTTGCATTATCTCCAGTACAACTATCAAGTTCTTTTTTAATATGATCAAGTACGCCTTTTATTTTGTCTTCATCATATTTTAAGAATTTATCAAATTCTCCCTCACTTTCTAGAGCTTCTTTTAACCAGTCAAGGTGTGTTTTTTGGTCTTCAGTTAGCTTTTCTCTAAGTAGTTCTTCTTTAGATTTAGGTTTTTCTTGTGTTGTTTCTTTTTGGGTTAAGTCACGCTTTCCCCGTCTTTTTGTTTGTTGGGCATTGTTTTTTAAAGTGTCATTATCATTAGAATTACAGCCGTTTAGCATTAGTAAAAATAAACAAAATAATATGTTGATGATTTTCATTGTTACTCCTTTTTTTATTATTAATATTCACTTAACTAAGTATTAATACTAAATATTGGATAAACAATTATTATTTGAATTGATATGTTTTAAGTGAGGTGGTAGCTATTTGGAAATGAAAGCAAATATTAGCCCCGCTATCATTGTTATAGACATTGCTCCCATAATTCCCAATACCCATTTAAGCATTTCTGAAAGAGACATTAAATTCTTTTCTACATTGTCGATTTTGGCAGTAAGTTCATTTTTAACGCTATCTATTTTTAGATTTAAATTCTTTTCTACAGTATCAATCTTAGTGTTAAGTTCGCTTTTAACATTCTCGATTTTAGCGTTTAAATTCTTTTCTACAGTATCTATCTTAATGTCTAAATTGGATATATCTTTTTGCAAATTCTTTTCTGCAGTATCTATCTTAATGTCTAAATTGGATATATCTTTTTGCAAATTCTTTTCTGCAGTATCTATCTTAATGTCTAAATTGGATATATCTTTTTGCAAATTCTTTTCTGCAGTATCTATCTTAATGTCTAAATTGGATATATCTTTTTGCAAATTCTTTTCTGCAGTATCTATCTTAATGTCTAAATTGGATATATCTTTTTGCAAATTCTTTTCTGCAGTATCTATCTTAATGTCTAAATTGGATATATCTTTTTGCAAATTCTTTTCTGCAGTATCTATCTTGAAAACAAGATTATCAAATTTAATATCAAATTGTTTTTCTAAATTTTCTAAATCTCTATATGTTAGCTCATTGTGATAATATCTTTTAGATAAATCTTGTGCTATTAGTTGTTCCATACCCAGTCTAAGAAATTCTTTATATATTTGTTCTTGACTAATGCCGCTAACGCTTGTTGACAATGTTTCCATAATATTTTCCCTTAAACTATATTATACACTATTTTAGATTGATTGGCTTTAGAGATTTTTATATGTAAATGGGAATTTCTTGCAAGAAAAACCTTTTTTTAATTTACATTTTTAACTTCGAATATTGATTATATACTTTTTCCGCTATTGGTTTTGCTTTTTTAATGTACTCTAAATATATCTTGATGTTATGTTTTACCGCAGGTATAGAGTGTTCGTCTTTTAGTGTTGATAAATCTGGATAAGGATATTCTGGATAATTTGGGTCATTAACTTTCACTTTTGTTTTAGCTAAAAATGTTACAAGGTACATAACATATTCAGAAAGTTGTGTTTCATATTTAGCTAAAAATTTTAGTGTTGGAATAATTGGAGGTTTTGGCTCTTCTGGTAGGTTAGCAATAGTGGTGCAACATAACAACAAAACAATTAGTAAACAATGTAATCTTTTAAGCATTTTCACTCCTTTTAAGCATTTTGATATATTCTTTCATAATTTTGTTACGTGTTGCTTTAAGAGAAGTGATAATTTTTTTATTTTTGTCAGTAGAGATAGCCTCTATTACCTCAATGTTGTATTTTAAAATATCTTTTATTTCTTCAAATATTTTAGTTGACTCAGCTGTTTCCATAGATTTTAGTGTGCTTATATATGTTTTGTAGAAAAAATCTATTACTTTACTAAAAGTATTAATGTAATTATGATCTATGTTTGTATCAGTTTTAGCTATGTTGGTTAAGCTAGATATTAAATTAAGTCCTAATTCAATAGTGTTCTTTTGCATTATTTGTTCTCTCTTTGTAGATAGGTTTTCCGTCTTTATTGAATTTTAGATCCTTAGATATTTTGAGATTTTTATCATTAGAATTAACTAAATCAATAACCGTATTGATTTTTTCATTTAATGGAGCGAGTGCTGCATTTATTGCTGGAGTCAATGCACTTTCAAGTCTTTCCATATTTGCTGTATAGATTAATTTATAATGAGAATACAGCTCATAAGCCAAAAAGAATCCTTTATGTGCAATTTCATCAAATTCATCTTCAAATTTAGAAAATATATCAATAAGGTTTGATATAGACGCAAGTCCAATTTCAAGATTATCTTTAGATAATTTCATAATTTAATCTCTTTTTTTGATATGAGTATTGCCATTTCCATTGCCATTTCTAAAAAGCTTGCCTATTAATATAGTTAATATATCTTTTAGTAAGGGCTTTAGAAGAATTAGCACTCCAAGAATTAGTACTGTAGCAAAAATCATTACTGCTATAAGCTTAATTTCGTTTAAATTGATAAGAAGTTCGGTTATTTTAATACTATCCATTTTTTCAATCCTCGATTTTAATTTTTTATTTTGATATGTATATTATATACCAAAATCACAATTTTTGCTAAAAAAATTTACAGTTTAAAAAGAGCTGGGACAGGATTTCCTGATATGTAGGCTCTTTTTTGGATATACCATCCTTTATACATGGGAACTCTAATAGATATTGAAGAGGCCCCCTCATGCTTATAAACTAGTTTTTTTTGACTTTCGTCGGAATACCTTAGATATAATGATTTACTTCCATTTTTACTATGTTCTATGTCAATATCAATATCAAAGTAAGATGGTACATCGTCAAGATCTTTATTACAAACAAGAGTTACATCATTATATCTTTTCATATTAATAGCTATTGAGTTACCCTCGTATTCCCTCGGATAAAGCGTAGTGCCACTAGTATTATAGAGATAATCAGAGTAAGTAAAGCGCGACGGTAAGCCTAGTAATTGTTTGGGAACGGGTGTTTTTTCAATAGTGCCGAAAGGGCGAAGTGTTAAAAGATAGTCATCTTTAGATAGAGTGGTAGATGATATGCCACTTTCAAGGAATGATCTTATTTTTCTATAAAGACTAGAAAGATTAGTAGAGTCATTATTAATTAGTTTGTTTATTATTTTAGTGTAAATTGTTTCTACAAAATCTGTATTGGCTGCAAGCTCTTCTGCGATTGTAGACTTAATTATCTCTTTAAAATAACTTAATCCTTCCCCTTTAAATGTTTTGTCTTTAGTGGTTTCTAAAAAATCTTTAAAGGTAATAGCATTGCTACTTGCAACCCCATCATCAAGCAGTAAAAGATCATTGTTTTTAACGATTTTAACCCTGTTCAAATCTTTTATTTGAACAGTTTCTTCTTCATCAATTAGTAATTTATCTTGATCATCAGCCATAAAGCCCCCCTAGTTGTTAAAAGTTATAATATTGTTACCATCTGTATTATTAATTTTGAGAACTCTACCAATAGGAATAATTCTCTTAATAAAAGCATAAATTGAATGGTCATATCCTTTAGGAAGCGAATTAAATACCAAAGCTTTTTTAGATGCAGCGTATCCTGGTTTCTTTTCTCTAAGAATTATCTTTTTTAGTCGTTTTCCCTTTTTAGTACTAGGCGAAATAAACGTGGTAAAGTTTGTTTTTATTACCCCTTTTAGTGAGATATCAATAACCCCAGCTTCAGGAGTAGTAACTTCAATGTCTACATTTAAAAAGGCCCTGAAAATCAGTCTAAATGACTCATCAGTACCAATGTGCCGTAAAGCAAAAATAACACTATTAATATTGCTTGTAATACTTTGTAAAGTTTGAGTTTTTGCATAAAAAATAGATAAAACTTGAGATATCCATATTGCGATATATCGTGATTTTACATTTTCTTTTGCATTAATGGATATGAAATTAGAATTAAGAAACTTAAGTTCATTAAGTAGCGCTTGTGCATACTCGGTTTCTGTAATTATAAATTTATGAACTTCAGTGACATTGAATAAATTAGGTATTTTCATATTTGTTAACTATCAATGTCAATAAGCAATCGATCTGTAGTATTGAAAAGTAGTATTGTATCATCATTAATGGCAATATCCTGATTTTTATTAAAGTCGCTATCAGTAATTTTTGAAATACTTTCAGTGTCTGTGTCTTTAATACAAACGCTTATTTCCATAAATTTAATTCCTTTAACTTCATTAACTGGAGCAAAAAAGTCTTGATATTCAAAGCTAATTCCCATATCAGAATAGTTATTCGAAATAATCCTAGAATAAATGTCCCTAATTTGAGAGTCTATGTTTAAGTAAAGATAGTTTTTAAGGTCAAGTTTATACTTTACTTTCATATAAACATATTTTCTTTTTCCTAGCGATATTTTGTAGGATTTGCGTTGTCCAGTTGAATTGAGTCCATCAATTTCTATGTCTCCCTCAAGTAAAGTCCCACTAGGAGTTGTTAGATATAATGTTTCCCAAAGTTTTGCTTTAAATTCAGAACTGTTAATGTTGGATTTGCTATCGTCTAGTAAAGTTTCCTTTAAAATTAGATATATGTTGGCTTTACCAGCTGCACTTTTAATATTAGTGTACTCAATTCCCTCAAGATTAAGTAAGGCATTGCGAACAGCACTGTAAGTTGTGCTTTTAGAAGAAATGTGTTCTTCAATAGCAGCCCAATAGGTGCCGCCCGGTTTCATTTTAGAAAAAAAGAGATTAAGCTCATTAATTATTTCTTCTTCAATTAATGCTAAAGAAGACGCAATAATGTTATAAATTGAGCTTTGATTATCGTCAATATTAATACCATAATTTACGCGTAAATATTCTCTTTTCGATCTTACAATATCCTTAATTGTCCGTTTTAAAATGCCAAAATCAGAATCGAAAACTATGCTCATAAATTAAACTCCATATTCAAAACATCGCCTGAGAAAAAAAAGGATATATGTGCTTTGTTGTCTTGTATAGTAGTTGAAATGTCTGTTAAATCTAAATTAAGTTCTTTAGATATTTCATGAAAATAATTTTTTACAGCGTGAAGATTGTTAATTTTTAACAGTTTTAAAAGTAAGAAATAATCCAGTCCCCAATGAGGAGCATAGCTTAAACTACCCCTTAAGGTTTTTAAAAATATCAAAAATCTTTGTTTTTGTTCATCAATCCCATCAACAAGCGATAAATCGTTATTAAATACCAATTCAAAATTATTGCCTAATCTTAAATCCATACTAGTAATTATACCATATTTAGCAAAAATTACTTAAATAAACTATTAATATTATTGCTAATTCTAGATGTTGCTATTTGTAAGCTTGCATAGTCAACGACCGCTTTTCCTTTTACAGTAATTCCATTAATAGCACTTACAATACTCTCTAGAATTGATTTTAAGGAAGTTATTTCATTGGCTATTTCAATTTTATTGTTTGCTTTAATTTTAACAGTATCAGAGATAAGATTTAAAGTCTTTGGGCTAATTGCACTAAGTATATAAAAATGATGTTTGTCAAAGTGGATATCGTCATTTTTATCAAAAATATTAACACTTGATTGAAGTAACAATACGTAATCACCTTTTGATAGTTCTAAACCGATATTAGAGATATTTTTTGTGTGAATTTCTAAATCTTCAAATTCGGGTATTGTAACAATAGCCTCTTGAGTTTGTTGTTTAAACTCCTTTACAGTGCCAATTTTAATTATGAAAATGTTTGAATAAATCCAATTTTTAACGTCCTCTTGTGCTAAAGCATGACCATAAAGGCGCTGATTCATTCTATAAATTTTATAGTCTTTAGTCATTTTAATCCCCTTTACTTTCTACATTTAATCAGAACCATCAGAATCATCCTTTAATTTAAGTATTAATGAACACTCTCCTGCGTTGCTAAGTCTTGCGCTGGTTTCTTTTATGGTGGTTTTTATCATTTTTCCTAATCCATCAATAAATGAAACCTTATCGCCAATTTTTAGTTTATGTGTGTAAAATGTTTGTGCGTTCCAATATACACGTCTTATATGGTATTCACCCTCAATAGCAATTTCTTGTTGTGGTATGAATTCAAGTCCATAATCTTCTAAAGCCTTGTAATTTTCATCTGCTTCAATTGTTCTATCATTAGTAAATATAAAATTACATTCAACATCAAAACTGTCACCACCAACATCAGCTATTACGTCATGAATATATATTCCTTTTATTTTGTCAACAAATTCTTTTGGTGTTGTGGCATAAATATCTTTTTCAATGATTTTAAGACGATCTTCTTTTCCCATATTAATAATATTGCGATTAGGAAATACAGATTCTATGGCCTCTTGCACCGTTTTTCCCTTAAAGTTTTTGTTCTCTAATTTTCGATCAAAGAAGTTGCTACTAACCGCTAACCGAACGTCAAGCTCAACACTAAAATCACCACCAGGATAATCAGTACTCATAGGAGTTCCCAAATAACCCGACATTATGAAATCAAAATTTTTTTCATGAGCAAATTTTTTATAGCGTATTTTTACTATATCTCCTACTTCAATGTCGTTGGTGAAGTCTAGGGGCAAATTCCAAAGTACAATTTTTGTTCGTTTAGATTTTACAAAATTATAATTTGAAAACTCATTAGATATGGTAATATCAATATGAATTCCATGTTGCGTATTTATTATAATTTTAGGAGTTTCTTCAATTAAAGAATCTCCAGAACTTGTATCCTTTTCTAAGGATTGTTTTGCTTTGTAAAATTCAATTTTAAAATCATATTGTAGTAGCAGCATTTTTTATCCTTTATATTTTTCCAATTCAAATGTTTTTACTACTTCCATTGATAGACCAACTTCAACCTCATCAATGAAAGGAGTATCCTTAAACGAAAGACTTGTAATTACAGCTAATTCTTTAAGGCCAAAAGTTGGACTGTAGATACTAAAGGGAACTTGAGCTTGTATTCTATTGGCCAGTTGTTCTTTTGCAAGATTAGCGTCAAAACGTAACATAGTATTGCCAAAAACAGTCATTTTGAGTAGAGAAAGCATATCCTTATATAAGGAGGTTAGTATTCCACCGTTTAATGATATATTTTCACCAGTCATTACTGGATTGTAGCTTACATATTCTGCTTTTCTATCATAATAGTTAATAACCGGTCTTTTAGAACAACTAGTATTATAAGTGCGTGTTATGAGTTCGGTTTTTGGTTTTATAAAAAACAATTGAGGAACATATCCAAAACCTTTTAAATCCATTCTTGGGAATAACACTAAAAAATTATCTGCTCCGAAAAGAGCAAATATTTGGGTTATTACATCTCTTATTATTCGAGTAATTTCCCTGAATTCTTTCTTTTCAAAATCTTTGATTTTTTCTTCGAATTTTTTCTTTGCAATATTATTATTGATAATATTTTCATTTTTAATATCCATAGAATTTCCTTTTTAGTTAAAATTGCCTAAATCATCCCCCCCGGGGCTATTGTTGTTATTTCCCCATGGCCACCAATTAAAAGGATTCGCGTAGTACCCAATATTACTAACTAAATTACTACCGGTATTATATAATGAGCTGCCAATGTTTTTTATTCCGTCAAAAGCACCCTTTATACCGCCTGTTATGGCATCAACGATATCTTTTAAGATTTGTTTAAAATTAAGGTTCATAATCTTTTCAAGAATACCAGAAATTTTGCCAATTACTGGCATCAAAACATTATTAGTTACGTCTTCAAGATTTTGCTCTATTTTAGCTAAATTGCTTTTAGCTCTAGCAACTTCATCAGAATGACCCATTATATTTAAAGATGATATATCTTTTAATAAGTCTGCAATTATCTCTGGCCTTAGCTTTTTTTTCCCTCCCTCTTGAGTTAGAAACTCTAACCTGTTTTTCATGGTTTCTAGATATTTTTTTCCAAATTTGTCTATGGGTTTCAATATATTAAAAGCTTCTGTAAGTTTCCCTTTAAGTATTTTTGAAACAACTTCAACAGCACTTTCGTTATCACCAACAAGCCCTGTGCTTCTAAACATAGCTGCTAGTTTTGTTGCATTTAATACATTCTCTCCCTCTTCATCATTAAGTTTTAATTCTCTGATATGGCCTTTAAGCACACTTGCTGTTCGCAGAAAATCTTGTTGTTCTAATTTCCGCTCAAATCCTTTCATTCCCTTAATAGCACCCAAAATATTTTCACGTTCTTTTTCACTGTAAAACACTTTATTAAGTTGTTTTAGTTGTTCTTCTTTAGATTTATTTTCAACTGCTTTTTTAGCAAATCCATACATAAATCCAATAAGCCCGCCACCAACTTTACTTACAGCGTTGCCAATGACATTTCCCAGAGCACTACCTATTGCAATTTTGGCAACAAGTCCTTTTCCTTGAGAGGCTGCTAGCATTTTACTTTTTGCTTTTGATTCTTTTGCAAGTTCTTTATATTCAAGACGTCTTTTGTCTCTATCAGACATTAAAGATCTTTTGAAAGCTTCTTTTCTTGCTTTCTCAAAACCCATGCCCTGTTTCATAAGCTTTTTAGTTTGTGTAAGTCTATATTTCTCAACACGTTCTCTTAAGCTTTCAAATTTAGATTGTCTGTTAAGTTCTTTTTTCTTGTCCGACAAATTATTCTTTACAATATCTTTAGTACTCCCCAAACTAGATTTTTTGGGTTTAAGATATTTCTCCATTTTGGAAATATCTTGTTCGATAGCCTTTTTTGTTGCAGCATGATCAAGAATACCCTTAAATTTAATAGTGAATTTGTCGCTCATTGAGCCCTCACTTCCCTAGAATTAACTCATACAATTCTTTTTCTAATTTAATATCAGCAAGTCTATTTACCTCTAAAAGCTCGTCATAAGGCAATTTCTTTACATCATCATATGAGCAAATATTCATAATTACTGGAAAATAGTATTTATCGTTCTTAATCTCGTCAAGCAAGTTAAAATACTTTTTTCTAGTCTCATTAAGACTTGCAATAGCTTTATCAATATCTCTATTTCTTTTGCTCATTTAGCAGCCAGCTCATTAGAATTTGATGTACTTGATGAAAGCGAAGTGGCTACTTTTTCATAATCAAAGTTTTCATTGATATAGTCAAAAGTAACAAAATCACCAACATTATTTTCATATTCACTTAGAAAAACCAAAGCGGGGGTTTTTAGATCATTGTCTAAATGAAAAGTATTAAATTGTGCAGTGTAAATTATTGCAACAAGATAATCTTTATAATAAGAGATAAATTCTCTATTTTGATCCAAAATCACATAGAATTCGTCTAAAAATTTTGGACTTATCATTAAGCTTGTAATTTCTCTTAAGTATTTAACTTCATTAAGCTTTAAAACAGCGTCACTTTGATTAAATCCCAGTACTCTATCCCATTCATAGACCGGAAGTACTCTCAATGGATATTCATAAGTTTTGTTTTTAGTTAAAATTTTCATTTTATATCTCATTATCATAATAAGAATCTCCTTTTAAGTGTTGTTTGGTTTAGTTTTTTGGCAATTAATAGCCCTAATTTCAAAAGATACTTTTTCAGCCTCAGCAGAATAACTTCTTGAAGGCTCTTCAGTAAAAATTGCATAGTTAGAAATAATTTTGGTAGCAATTCTGTCATTGAATGCTAAATCAAGCATTTTATCCTCTTTTCTCACATCCATGTTGTAAAACTGTTCATCAGAAAGTTCAGTTAACAAAATGTAATCATGACTACCCAGTGTCACTTCAATGTTGAAAACATAAGTTATCGTTTTGGGATCTCTTAAGCTTATTACAGGCATACCTTTATCTTCACTACTAATCACTGCTCTTGTTGTGGGTTCGCTTGTAAGCTCTAGTTTGCCACTATGTAACTGCGTACCACCAATTGAAAAATAAACTTCTCTTAAATCATAAAATTGCATTTTAACCCCCTTTTAAGCACTTAAACTATTTTGATAATCAACTATATCTTGAGTAGTAATTACTAAAGCAACAGCATTAATGCTAAAGTTATAAGTAATATTCACACTAAGTTCTAATTTAAGTTGTGGTGTAGGAGAAAGAGTAAGACTTAAATTTTTATACTGTATAATCAGCCCCCTATCTATAAACCTTTTAAGTAAACACTCAATTGCTGAAGTATATGCATTATCTCTAGCCCCACTAAGTTGTAGTGCAGATAGTTTGCTGTTTTGTCTATTGTTTTTATTCCAAATTCTAATAAGCTCAATAATCGCTTCATTTTTTATATAATGATATGTAAACTGTTCATCTATTGCACTTCCAGCTAGATCGACACCCTCTTTAAAGGCGGGCATACCATCAAGTCCAGTTTCATTAAGAAGTGAATAAAAGTTAATTTTTGCAGTTCGCAACTTGTTAATTACAGTGTCGTCAACAAGCGGTTTAGCAGCTAGTGACATACCATAAGGATTTACAGAATGAAAAATACTTGCTTGATTCAAATATTGACTTATAAATTTAAGGTGTAGGTTGTCTTTATTGTTACTGTAAACAACGATATTTCTTTCTTTTTCAGTATTGCTTTTATCTTTAAATAGTTCTTTTATTTCTTGTTCTTTAGTTGAGAATACAAAAAAAGTTGAAGGCATTTTGAATTTAGCATAGTCATCTTTGTAAATTTTAAGTCCATCATCTGACGCATCCCCCTCAGTGTTAATAAGTACAACAAAAGTGTGCCTATGTACTTTAAGATAATTTTTTAGCTCTTCAGGCTTATCTTTATAAATGAAAAGATCGGTTGCTTTTAATGATTCTTCGTTTGAATTGAAAAAATTAGACATTGCGGTTTTAAGCAGTGTTTTTTCTTTTCCAAACTGATCTTGTCCATTCCCATTATCTTTTTCCAAAGTTTCAATTTGTTTTTCATAGTTATTAACGGTTAAATTCAATGTTATAAAGTTAGCAGCATCTTTATTAACTTTGATTTTAGCTGTTTTGTAAACCAAAAGTGGATTATAATAATTGGGCCTACTAGCTTGAATTCTAGAATCAATAAAACTTACACTAATTGTATCTTGCGGCAATTTCGTATTCCTCCTTTAAAATTTCAATTGCTTTTACACTAGCATTAAATGCTATAGATGCACTGTATGCATGGTTGCTATATTTTGTGCCTAAATTAATTAGCCCAACTGTTTGCATATTAGATGTTGGGTAAATGTAGAAATTAATTTTACTAATATATTCGGGTTGTGATTGACTTTCCAAAGTATACTTATGGGCTTTATTATGTAGAAAATTACTAAGCATACCATAAAGCATTAACATGCGTGAATTAGCGTCAAAATCTTGAGCGTTTAACACTATCGCAATAATATATATTTGAAAATTTACACTAAATTCCAAAGCATTCTCATAAAATGCGCCGACTCTAGAATTATGTTCAAATAGATGTTCTGTGCCATCAAATTTCAATGCTATTATATTTGAGCTAGCAGCTGTGATTTTTGAAAGGTACGGATGATTGTAAGTATTTATGATGTCGCACTCAAAATTATTTTCAGTTGCATACGTCTTAAACCCTTTAAATATTTGAGTTAAATGATTTAATACCATATCTAAAGTTAAAATCATTCAAGTGCTACCTTATAAGTAATCTCTGACAACATTTTGGATGTATCAACAAGTGGAATTGCTGCAGTGTTACTCCCCCTTTTATGCTTGCTTTTAATTGTATTAGCCTTTAAGGCTGGAGTGACTTGTGCTGATAATAGATAATTTTCATAGTACCTTATAAAAGCTTGTCCAATAGCCTCCATTCCCGATTTAGGGTCAAGATTAAACTTGGAATTTATATAACTATTGTTGATATATTCTCTAAACTCATTACTACTAGCAATTTTGGTTAAATGTTTTCTTGCAGGTAAATTGCTGCTCCCTTTTTCATGCATTCTAGCAATCCCTGCACGACCACCAAACCACCCAATTTCCAATTCCAGTTTAAATTTTAGCTTGTCCATATAAACTCCTTTAAAACTAATGTGAAGTATCCGATTGAAGAGTCAATACTAAATATTTCAAAGTAAACTAAATCTGCAATTGATATTCGGTCTTTAAGCTCAAAGTTAAGGTCTTGATATGTGTAAAGTTTGGAATACCCTTGAATATCAGACATATCCGAATCATAAAGCATTGCAAGTTCTTGTGGCCTTATGTCAATAATAACTCCTGCAAATTCAGTGTATTTATTTTTATCAAATACTCTCTGATAAGAAGAATCATTTTCAAGCTTTACAATATCGCCTTTATAAAACTTTAAGGGTTGTGGGTCTTTAAATACGTTGATCATGCGGAAAGACATATCTGAAAGTCTTTTTCTAACACCATTCATTAGACAACCCCCACACAAGATGGCGTTGAAGTTTCTCTTTTTAGTTTTTCTAAAAATGCATCAAGTTGTGAACAAAAATTTTTGTTTGATCCACAACTCCCCTCACCACCTTCTTCGCTCCCACTACTGCTAGGATAATAATCAAGTTCAAGTTCATTGAATTTCTCTTTTTTGATCCTATCAAATTCAAATTCTCGAACAACTCCTTGCTTTCTTAATTGACAACCCATATGGTAGAAAGTAAGTAAAAATATTTGTTCATATGTCAGTGAACTTGCATCAATACCGCGTGTTACTAGAATAGCTTGAAGTAAGGATAAATGAAGTAGAAAATCTTGCCGGCTTAGTGCAAATTTGTCTATTCCTAATAACAACACCACTTCTGAATGAAGTTTTGTTACTAAAAGTTCTTCTTCTCCCTCAGCTTGTGCTTGTAAGTTTTCTTGTTCACTCATTTTCACTTACCTTATACTTTTAACTTTGCTTTATGTTGACTTGCAAAATAGTTTTTCTAGTAGCAAGTAACCCGCCTAAAACAAAATCAATGTATGAATGAGCTATATCAGTTGAGTCTTTATCAACTTGTTCATTTGGTGTAGGTAGCATATACTTGCTAGGTTTAAATTTAATAAGTTCTGAATTTAGTGGATAAATGAGTATTTTATGTTTTAGCAAGTTTGAAGTTTCAATGTAAACATCTTCTCTATTATTAATAGCCTTAATAGTTTGAATTAAAACATCTTCCCATTTTTCACAACTACTTGCTGCACCCTGTGATGCTGCGTATGGTTTTACTAGTTTAAGTGACGTTGCTGGGTCAACTATTACCATCATCGGTGTGGAAAATTCGTCTCCTAGTTCTAACTTTGAAAGTCCAGCCTCAATTTTTTCAAAGATTTTATCCATTTTATCTTTATCACCACTTTGAACTTCTTCTTTTATCTGCTCGGGCATATTAAGTAGTCCATACATATTGGGAAGTAGGCGTTTTTGATTTTTCCCGTCTTTTTGAATCGAAACAGTCCCAGTTAGTACAAAGTGATTAATAAGTTTGATAATTTCACTACTTGCAAGCTTATACGCTTGAGCAAAAGGAAGTAAATTGTTATTAATGTCTCCAATGTATGAGTCTGAAGTATAAAATTTCTCAGAAGTCTGCTTTAAATGTCTAAATTTGTATTGTAATTTCAAATAATTAAGCCTTACCACTTCAGAACTAAATCCAATAGTTGAAATAGTATTAACCTCATTGGCAATTGTTGTAGGATTAGCATTTAAAAACGCGTCCCATTTTACGGTTTTTTGATATCCCATTTGTAGATCAACATCTTCAATTTGATCAGGTGAAAACCATTTATACATAATAGGATCTTTAACTTCTCCTATAATATTCGCAACAGCTTTTGCATAATAATTTTCATCAAATAATTCCATATTAAATCCTCCTAAATATTATTAATTTCTACTCATAGCTTTATTTCCAAATACAGCTACTTTTACTAAATAAACCTCATTACTAATTTGCTTTGCATCAGACAATGCTGTTGCATTAATAGCCGTTTTATTTGCCGCTCCAGTAACCTTTTCAAGGGCACCGTCTTTATTAAAAATAAGTTTGTCTTTTACTTTAACCGTAGAATCTTTTGCCACTAAGTAGCCCTCAAAATTATTGGTAATTGGCACAATAGTAGCTGTTTTACTAAACTCATCTATATCAATGCATATTCCATATAAGTCCTCACCTCCACCAGCCTCAACATGAGGTTCGTAGTGACTATGATTATCTTGTGCTTCTTGAATAACTCTTTTTACTCCACGCTTGTATGGATATCCTAAAAATGGATGATTTTCCAATTTATCAAACTTACTAGTTCTAGTGCCTCCAGAAGCAAAAAATTTCACATTTTTGTCTCTAAATTCATTAGAATTGCTAATAAAACCAGCGTCATGTTGGGGATTTTTCATAAACTTTTCCAGTTTACTTCTTTTCTCTTGATACTCTTTTACTAATTGCGTTGTATCTCCCATTTATTTACCTCCTTTTATTCGATTAAGATTTAACCACCATCAGGTATTACTATTTTCTCAAGGCCTCTATTTCCAAAAATTGCAACTTTTATAAAATTAATAGAATATTCTTGCCTAGGATATCTATTTTGATCTTGATTTTTATCTTCGGGTGCAAAATTGATTGTAAATGAATCAGATAGAGCATATATATTAATTGCGGTTGGTGGCCCACCTCCAGCCTTGATAATAACTCCGTTATTATTTATGTCTAGTATTTCTCCTATTTTTATACTTGGATTTCTTGTAACAAGATACCCTTCAAAATTGTTAGTAATTGGCAATACATACGCAGTACAACTAAACTCACATACATCTACACATATCCCATACATATCAGTATCAGCTCCAACTTCTACATATATAGAGTTCTCTTTTGGAACAAGTTTAACCCCACGCTTGTATGGAAAACTATTCGCTGGGTCGTAAAGGTATTCCTCTATCTTGTCTGTATAACTTGAACATGCAAATGAATATGCATCAACTCGCTCATTCTTGGATTTAAAACAACTACTTAAACCGCCAAAAACTTTATTTTCAATTGAACTCATCGATTTTACATATTTCTTGAATTTCAAAAGGACATCATCAAGCTCGTTAATTGCCTCCAAATATGGATCTTCCCCTTGTGCATCCTCAGCTTGTCTTGCTTGCCGTTTAGCTCTAGGAGCAGCGGAAACTTGTGCCCCTAAATCTAACTGCGGGTTATCAACAGCCTCAAGATTTTCTACTTGCACGTTACCTTTTAACGCCATATTTTATTACCCTTTTATTGCTCTATTCCCAAATACACTAGCAAGCACTATAAATAATTCCTCGGTTAATTTATGTGCTTTTGAAAGTGCTATTGCATTAACAGTCTTTTGACCCCCTGTAGCCTTTTCCAGTTCTCCATGTTGGTTAAAATTTAATTTATCTCCTGGATTTACACTATTTTGTCCATCCTTCTTAAGTGTTAAATATCCTGTAAAGTTATTCGTAATTGGTATTACAGTTGCCATACCACTAAACTCATCTATATCTGAACACACCCCATATAAATCATCTCCACCACCAGCCTCAACTTCTAGTTCGGTTGTTCCGTCTCCAAAACTAAGTTTTACTCCTCGCTTGTACGGATACCCTTTAGCAGGATAATTTTCTATTTTGTCCTTACTGCTGGTACACACTCCACCAGAATTAGAAAAAATTAGATTTTGGTCTCTAAATTCAATAGAATTACTAAGTAGCCCCGCGTCTTGTTGGGGATTTTTCATTAATGCTTGAATTTCTGCAACTTTTTTATCAAACTCTTGTTTGATTTTTGTTATATCACTCATTAAAAACTCCTTTAAGCAATACTTGTTCTTTTATGTCTTTTTAGATTTTCATAAAATTGAATTCGTCTTTGCTTGTATGTATTACTTATCGCTTGTACAAATTCTGTAAAATTAATTGGTACAAAATTAGAATCAAGCAAACTTGCTCTTTCTTCTGATTTGGCAATAATATTCCCCTTAATAGAGTCAACAGAAGAAGAATTACTACTCGCATTTTTTCTTAATTTAATATTCACTTTTGCTAAAGAAACAAGTTGTTCTAGTATTTCACCATCGATATGACTTATATCTGACGCTTTAGCAATAGCTTTAATTTGCTCAATTGGAACAAACTTGCGCACAAGCTCTCTACGTTGTGCCTGCATAATATCTTTTAATGTGTATCCTTTTGCAAGTAACACTTCCTTGTTAAAATGGTTGCTAAGATGCGCTTTTGCAAGTGTATCAATTTCATTAATTCTCTCTGCCTCTAGCAACAATTGCTTTTCAATACGCTCTCGTTCTTCAACTTCTGCAAGTTCTTTTGTTATTCGCTCATTTATACTTAAATCTCGGCTTGTCTCTTTAGATTTACTGTTTGCTTGTTCTTTAAAGCGCATGTACTCTTCAAATTCCTGCGCACTGATAACTTTAGTATCAGCCTTATTTTGCTGTTCTTCTTTATCTTGTGCTTGCAGGTCTTCTTTTTCCTCTTTCTCTGTCATCTTTTAACTCCTTTTCTCAAAATGAGAATAATTTCTCTTTTAAAATCGCTAGCTCCTCATTATTAAATGAGCTACTTTGTATAAGCTGGTTATATTTACTGTAAAGCTCAATTAGCTTTATATCTCTTTCTACTTTTTCTTCTTCACTTAACATAATCAGTGAATTAAACTTCATATCAAGCCCGAAATACTTTGTAAGCTTTAAATTACAAGAATTCTCAACTTGTTCTTGTACACCTTTTAGAAAATCGTAATAATTGCTCCTATCTCCTTTACCATCATTTCCTAGCCCTTTAGCCTGCTCATTAAAACTTCTAGTTAGGGGTTCTTTAGTATCTGCACCAATTTTTGCCTTAATTAATGCTAAAGCCTCCTTTAAATAGCTAAGATCGTATTTAATAACCTCTAAACTAGCACTCGGAGTAGCTGTATAAAACATTCCCTCATTATTTAGATTGCTTTTTAACCTAGCAAGTTCCTGCGCCAATGAGTCATTAAGACTACGTAAATTAGAAATATCTTTACTATGATTGTTTGAATTTTGTTTTCTTAAAAAAGAAGATAAAATGCCACTTCCTCTATCATTATTGCCTTGAGTAAGTGCACTTAAAGAAGTTGTTGCACTAGAGAGTGCGTCTTGTAGCTGCACTAAAGATTCATCTTTGTAAAACAAAAAATTGTGGTTTTCAATACGTTTTTCTATTTCAACGTATATCTTTTCAAATAAATAAATATCTAGCAAAAAGCTTTCTGTATAACACGGAACATATCTTTTTAAGATATAATCAAAGTTTTCATATATGATAAGTCGACTTTTATGTATTTTAACTGCGTCTAAAGAATTGTTCTTATTGCTGGATTTTACTCTGTAGGTTATATGATCAAAATCAACTCCCAAATCTCTTACATATTCATAATCAAGGTATTCAAAACCAATAGGTAATTCTATGTTAACGGGTTGTTCGAGATCTATTAGGGTATCTTTGGTTTTTACTAAAACATATCCAATCCCATGAAAACGGTAGCTTATTATACAATTAAGCAGAGCATTCTTAAGCTGTACCTTTAACCTATCAAGTTCAATTTCACTAACATTGCGGTCAGAACTCTCAAGAACAAGTCCGTTCTTGAGACAATCTTCTGCTACATTTTCTATATAATTCCTAAAAAATATTGAGTATTTATATAGTTCTAGTGAACTTATTTTATCTATTAATTTTGTTTTTCTTAAATCACACACCGTTTTACTTCTCTTTATTAAATTAGGTGTATGATAGCAAAAACTATTATTTTTGTCAATAAAAT
>NZ_CP179463.1:0-31070 GCF_032595855.2 Borreliella carolinensis | reverse complement strand
TTACAAAAATCTTTGATTGCCAAAGTGAACACTTCTCTCTCTATATCCTAAAGACAACATCAAATATGCTGCGGATATTGCATCAAGAGCGTCATCATGGGTTTTGTTATCCCCCTTATACGAATAAATATCATTAAATACAGAAGAACTGCTGTATTTCGTAATGTAAAGTTTTTTGTAAGTAAACGGCGTAATTAACGTTGTTATTCTGCTAAATTTATTAGACTTTGGTTTAACTGGGGTAATTCTAAAATAATGACTCATATTTTTCCTAAGTAGCACGTATTCACGGGTCAATGCACCAGCACCTTTTGTATTGTCTCTATCCTCTAAATACAGTGTATGTACATTAAAATTCTCTAAAACGGTCTTAACCATATTCATAATATACGGGTCATTGGCTGGTCGTTGATCTTGAAATACAAAAGCATAATACTTATCATCAACTCGCTCCATAACACATAATGCTGTGTTATCCCCATCAACACTAAATGCTGGGTCTAAATATGCTATTGGGCTAGTAAACACATAATCATCAGTAATATTTATTTGTGTAAAAATTGAATCTGTGCTTGCTATCCATTCACCTAGCAAAACTCTTGCTTTATATGATGGTATATCTTTATATAGCTTTTCTTGTGTTTCTATAAATCCTTTACTAAGTAGAACATTGTCATAAGTTGTAAAATTATATGTCTTAAAAGTTGCTATATTGTCAATATAATCGGTTTTAAAATAGTGTTCCGGATGATCCGGATTAGTATCAAAAATAATAGTTTCTTGCCCACACCTTAATCTTTTTAAAACTTCTTCTAAAGTTTTCTTGTGCAAAGTTGTAGCCTCATTCACAAAAATAAGTGCCGAATTACTTCCTCTAAATCTTTCAAAATCACTTGCCTTATCTCCACCGTACAGATTAATTCGCAGTGAATCAATCAGAATATATGAATTATTCGTATGTCTTGGAATATAAGGAATTTTAAGCAGTTTACACAGCTTTTCAAATTGTCCCAAAACATTAACTTCAACTGAGCGTTGTGAATTACCAATAATGAAATTATTCGTATCGCTAGAATATAACTTTTTATTTTCAATTAAACTTTTGAGAAAAAGATAACATGCAAGATACGTTTTCCCACTAGCTATACCACCGCTAAGTATAATCTTTTTTTCATTATTCTTTTGAATGCTTTTTATCACATTTTTTTGCTTTAAAGTTAATTGTTTTTCTTCAAACTTATCAAAATCAATTGAAGAGTTTGTTAGCTTTATAAATTGTGATATATCAACTCCATATTTATTTTTGTATTCTTTTTGTAGTGTTGTAAAAAGTTTCGTTTGATATAAATTCACTTGTGCCCTTTACTATTTTTGTAGTTGCTTTTGCTTTCAGTTCCGTTAAGCCTAGCAAGTTTTTTCATACATTCATAATAAAGCTCCATTTCTCTTATTGAATATTCCTTTACATATTCATTAAGTTCATTTTTCAAAGAATTAATTTCTTCATTCTCAACTAATTTATTTTTTTTATTGCTTGCTTTATTTAATGCATCAATTTCGTTTCTTAAATTTTCTATTTTAGTACGTATGCTAACGAGCTCAACGCCAAAATATTGTTTAAATGAACGTATAAACCCTAATTCTAAGTTAGCCCGTTCTAAATCTAATTCGCTTATAACTTTCCTAGCGTTAACCTCTGATTTAAAAGTTTGTGATAAAAGGTGCTCAAAAGTATCTTCACTAATTGATAATCTAGAATCATCGTTAACATAACTTTCTCCACTTTCCCATTTTCTCCTCATCCTCCACACATTTACCCTAGAAACTCCCAATTTATCCGCTATTTCTCTATCATCTAACGATCCTTCTCTAAAATATGCAATATAATCCTCAAAAGACCTTTTAACTTTTTTCAAAAAAATCCTCTAAAATAACAAAAGTAACAATTTGTTACTCTAAATAGTAAATCAATTTGTTAATTGTTAACATAAACTATTATCTTATTGATATATATTGACAGATGTTTGATATTTATCGACTTTTATTGACTTAGAAATAGCAATTAACTAATTTATTGAATTTTGGAATAACCTGATTATACTAATTTGGAAAAATCTTTTATTGTTTTCAGAAGATACTTCCTTGTGCAAATTCCCTTATCATAATAGTGCATGATTATAAATAATATCTCTACAAAGTCGAGAACCACATTTATTGATTCTCGTTCTGGATCTTTATTACCAATCTCCTCCATAATATTAGAAACAATCCTCAAAAACCGGGTAGAATACTTATCACCCATCTTTTCCAAACATTTTTCTAGCATTCCTTTCTTGTAGCTACAATCAAACTTCCTGTTTTGGAAATTTTTATACTTTTCTATTATATGCTTATCTTTCAGAACGTCTTTAATAAAATTTTTTGCAGGATCTACAATATCATCTATGATTTCATCAATACTTTTTCCAGTTTTTCTTTTGTATTCTTGTATTGATAGAAAACCTCTATAAAAATCCTTTTTTTGTTTCAGAGTTAATTGCTTAACTCCATAAAGTTTGCTTATTTCCTTTTTTGTGCCTGGACTCAAGCAATCATAAAAATCTGAAATCTCATTTATATTCATCATAACTCTAGAGAGTATATAAATAAATAATATTTTTAACAATAGTTTTTGTCACTTTTAAAATGAAAATTTTGTTAGATTACATTTTTATATTCAGAATAATTAAATATACAAAAAAATAACAACTAGCAATTTTTTACTAGCTGTTATTTTGTATATACAAAATTTAGTTGTATGTAAAACTATTTATTATTCTGAATTACTATTCTCAATGTATCCTTTAATTTCTTCAAAATTAGATCCATTTTCAAGATATCCTTTAACTTCTTCTAATTCTGATTTTAATCTTTCTAAGTCTGATTTAATGTCACTAACCATTACATTTTCTTTTAATTTAGGTTCACTACTTTTAGTATCAAGAATATACTTTTGATTACCTTCATTTAATTTAATTCTTAACTCGTCTCTAGTATTACCCAATTTTTTCAACAACTTTCCTAATTCGGAAGTATTTTCATCTTCTAAATTCCAAGTATGGTAGATAGCACTATTCTCATCATCGGTAAAATCATCATATACAGGTCCAGTAATTCTATCTATAACACCTTGTGCCCCTACACTAGTTTGCTCTTTTATAACATCAATATTTCCATTGATTTCATCTATTTTGCCTGTAAGTGTTCTAATTTCGTTATCAACTTGCCTTTTTTCTGCCTCTTTTTGTTGTTCTTCTCTTTCTTTTTGTGCTTTAGCTTTTTTTTGTTCTTCTTGTTTTTGTCTTTCTGCTTTTTCTTTAGCTTCTTTTTCTGCTTTAGCTTTTCTTTCTTGCTCTTCTTCTCTTCTTTGTTTTTCTTGTTCTGCTTTTAGTTTTTGTTGTTCTTCTTCTTGTTTAGCTAATTCTTGTTTGTTTTGTTCTTCTGTATTCTCTTGTTTTTCTTCTTTTCCTTCAACTTTAGCTTCGGGTCCTTCTACTTTTTTCACTTTCTCTTCTTGTTGACCACCACTTTGTCCCGCTGCTTTTAATATTGGTGTATTATCTTCTTGACTATTCTCCAGCAATACTGGTGGCGGAATTAATCCACCGCCATTAGAATCATCACCTAGCATTAGTTCATCTTTATTGTTTTCTTCTACACCCTTTATTTCATCTTCTTCTTGTAATTTTTTTGCTAATTCATCTACTTTTGAACTACTTGAAGTAATTTTATTCTTTGCTGAATCCGAAATCTTATCTAAAAATCCGTTAACTTGCCCTTTTGTTTTTTGTTCTATCTCTTTAATTGCATAATTCTTACAAGAAATTATAAGTGTAAAAACAGCAAAAATAATCAATATTTTCTTATTCATACTTTTTTTCCCCTTTGTTTTGAACTTCTATTTTAAATAATACCACTGTTATTCTTTATTATCTTTTTCAATCACCTTAAGTTCTTCTTCAATCTTTTTAAGTGCATCCTCTATAACTCCATTTGCCATATTGCTAGTATCACTACCACCGGTCATATTTTTAAAGCCCAATTCTTGAGCACACTTCCAAGCTTGCCCTCCAATTTTTCCCTGTCCTTGAACTTGTGAACCATAAGTATCTCCGGTTGCGGTGGTAACTTGTTTTTTAAAATCTTCAAATTTCTTCTTAGCCTCTTCTAAAGCTTGTTTTCTTTCCTCTTTTTTCTTTTTTAAGCTATCTTCAAGGTCCTTTAATTTTTTATCAAGCTCATTCTTATCTTTTAATTTTTCTTTTATTTGTTTTATTTTTTCTTCATACTCAGAATATGTTTTAAGAGAAGTTTTTTTAGAATCCGAATTATCTATTTTATCTTTTAATTCTTTTATTGCCTTTTCAATCGCTGTTGTATCCAATATATTTAAATCTTTGGTCTCTAAAATATCTAAAACTTCATTAAATTGTTTTTTTATTTCTTGTTCTGATTTTTTTACAAATTGTTCTGAACTTTCTAAATTTTGTTCTGAACTTCTTACATCTTCACTACTTGTATAATTCTTGCAAGAAATTATCAGTACAAAAACTGCACAAATAATAAACATTATCTTCTTCATAAGTTACTCCATAAGTCTAAATCTTAACGCAACACCCAATAATTGCAATATTTCAAAGATTTAAATATATAATTTTGTTACATTCCTCTGTTACATATTAACAAAACACAAATGTAATTTTAACCAACTCGCCAAAATCTCTCCATTGCAAATGACCTACTCATTACAAAAGACTACAAAACATATACAACTTAAATTTCAGAGTCTTTGCTATATATTACACAAAGTATTGTATCTTTCTTGTGTACCACCCTTAAAAATTGCCATTTCTGTTTCTCTCAGCCACTCTACAGCCCAAATTTCGCATGCAATGAGAACACACATAATTTGACTAAAATTTTTAGTTTTTGGTAAAATATAAATTACATTTTTTATCTATTTTTATTACTTTTACTTAATTTAAAAGTAACACTTCAAAGGAGAGGATTTCATGAACAATAATAATTATTTTAATTTAAATAATTTCAATATGGATTTTACACTCAAACTATTTCAAGAATATCAAAAACTAATAAATGAAAACAAAATTCTTAAAAATTCACTAAAAAATTCATCTAAAAGTAAAAAAGAAAATTCAAAACCAACTCCTAAGTTTTATTTAACCCCAAAAAGTATTAAATTAATTCTAAAATGTGCCAAAAAATTAAAACAAATTGACCCAATTTCTGGTTGGTTTGTGCACTTACTCTTAATAAGTGGGTGTAGGGGCACTGAAATGCAAAAAGTAAAAATGCAAGATATTACTCCAATATTAAGCAAAACTGGAAAAACTTTATATACTATTAAAGTAAATGTGGCAAAAAAAAGAAATACCTCTTGTATTAGAGAAATTGTCATCAATTCTGAAGAGTTCGAGGCTATCCAAACAGCACATAAAAATCATTTCAAAGAAAAAACTATTGACTCGCGACGTACTTATCTTTTTCAAAAATCCAAACATAAGTTTAAAGATAACCAAATTGATATTGTCCATATTTCTAAAAAATTCAAAAATCTTCTTAAAAAATCGGGATTCCGTGTAAATAAATCTCTCCATCTATGTCGAAATTTATTTATTTCAAATTTAAAATCTAACGGTTACAATTCTTTTCAAATTAAAGAACTTATGAAATATTCTTCAACTAATGAAATTGATAATATCTACGGCCTATCTTCTGCTAATAAAATTCAAGCTTATGAATGTGCTAAAAAGTGCCTTAAACTTTAGTAAAATTATTTTAATTTAAATATACGTTTTGAAGTTACTTTAAATATTTTCCCACGAGGCTTTAAGTCAAGTGAATCATATAATATTTCTTTATTTTTTGTTGCTATAAAGTGATACCCAGTAACCTTATCGATTTTAACTTCACTTATTTCAAATTCATTTGCTGCACCCAAATAATTCGAAGTTTCATATCTCACACTACTTCTAATTCCATAGTAATTAAGTATCATACATGGATTCATAATAAAACAATTACTCTTGATGTAACCAAGTCCTATAAATCTATAATACGCTGTATTTATTTCATATGCATTAAATTCGCGTTTCTTAAATAGACTTGTATAATAATGCAGACACAAAAAGTAACAACCCCATTTTTGTATCTCTGGTCTTAAAGTTCTATTGTTTTGTTTTATTTTATTAATAATCATTGATTTCCTCTCCTATATTAAATTGTTTCTTTAATTTTTTAGTGCACCCATTCATATGGGGACACTGACATTATTTGCAAATGCTATATTGCTTGGGAAAAGTAATGTTTCACTTGTTGGCAATAACCCACTTAATCTATCTGATATTGCCCTTTTCTTAGAGTCAAAAGTGAACACAAATTCTCTAAATCTATAATTTACGTGCTCAATTAGTGGACATATATTCGTAATATTGTAGGTTTTCATTTTGATTATATCTTTAAGATACTTTTCTCTTTTTTTGTGTTCGTTTTGCATTTTACTTAATTCTTTTTTTGCACTATCAACTTCCATTAAATCACACGCAACATTTTCAGCAACTTGCCTATCCGTAATTTCAAGCTCTATACAATCAACATATTCTACAAATTCTCTTGCCCAATCAAACTCAACTCCAGAGCTATAAAATTCACTTCTTTCTACTAAATCTTCAACTAGTTTTATCACTTCATTATTATCATTATTTAATGTTTGTAAGTTGATATTATTATTTTTAAATATTTGAGTTCTTATGTTAAAAACTTCCCTCTCACATTTGTGAACATGTTCAAGCACTTTTGCTATTAAGCCATCATTTCTCTTAATCTTACAGTTAACTGGTGCTGCATCTATTAAAAAGAATAAATTACAATACTCAAGTCCAGTACATGCTAACTGCATTTGTGCTTGCACATAATATTTGAAAAAATATTTACTGCTTAAAAAATTGCCATTTTTATTATACTCAGCAATTGCACTGCTCATATAATTAGAATCACTGCTTTTAATTTCTAAAAGCTCTACTGTGCCATTACTATTTATAAACCACCCATCAATTGTTGATCCAACAAACATTTCTGATTTACCAGTTTTCTTGAAATAATTATACTTATCAACACCGTTAGCATATTTGTTCTTATACAAAATATCAATATTATCACCATGTGCTTTAACAAATTCTCTAAATCCTAAATTCTCTAATTCTTTGCCCTTGAGCATATACAAATTCTCTTCAAAAGGTAGGCTCATTCCAAAATATTTAAGCACTCTGTTAATCATCAAGTCTTTAAGTCCTGCACCTCCTATTAAAACATTGCCTACTTCACTAGCACCGTATCTATCAAATTCATTTCTTTGTGTGCTAAAATCTTTATTACGATCAAATCTAAAACATTCTTGACTGCTTATTCCTGGTAATTTCTTGCCTATCTTGCTTAATTTACTTTTTTCTTTAATGGGAGAAGTTTTTTCCTCAATTATTTCACATCCAGTAAAACTTTTTTGATTAGTATTTATCATTTTGAGCTCTCCTTTATTTATATTTTGTATTTCTTGATTATTTTTGTTTGAAAGATTTTCCATCTTTTTCCTCCGTTTATATGTATTAATAAATATAAGTATATAGCAAAAACTATTTTTGCCAACTTTTTTACAAAAAATTTTTGCAAAAAAATAGTTGGGCTTAATTAATTTCTCTTGTTTAAGAACTTAGCTAAACCCAACTTAATTGGATTTTTTGATAGCAATATACTTTTTTAGCTATTCACATACATATATATAACAAAAATAGTTTTTGTCGGGCTTTTTATAAAAAAATTATAAAAAAAGAGCTTAACTATATCCTTAAATAAAAGAACATGGTTAAGCCCAAGCTAAATCGGATTTATAATAACATAAATGAGTTAGGTTTCCTCCTATAATTTTTATTATAATATTATAAATATTAAAAACTATTTTTGATAACCTTTTACAGAAATTATTATAATTAATAAAAGTTTTATTATATTTTCTTGTTAAAGAACTTAATAAAGTTAGAATTTAACCAAATTTGCTTATTAAAATAATTTTAATAGGCCTTTTAACAATTGAATATATTTTAATTTAGAATTAAAACTAATTTGTATTTGTTAAAATAAAAGAACCTATTTAAATTATCTTGTTAAAAAATTCAAATAAGTTCTACTTTAAAGCCATATACTAACTTATTACTTTATAAAATTTTAATCATTCTCAATTAAAAAAATACTTATTGAATATAGAATAGATAATTGGAGCAAGCGTTATTCCCATTATTAGAATTACTTGTATTGTTCTATTACTTGCAGTAAGTTCTTTTTTTAAAACATTTATTTTAGTATCTAGATTAGATATATCCTTTTGTAAAGTTTTTTCTACATTATCTATTTTAGAATTAAGCTCATTTTTTACACTATCTATTTTAATAGATAGACTAGATATATCCTTTTGTAACGCTTTTTCTACATTATCTATCTTAGTGTCTAAACTGTCTATTTTGGCATTAAGTTCGTTTTTTACACTATCTATTTTAGTATTTAAACTTTTTTCTACATTATCTATTTTAGTATTTACACTATCTATTTTAATATAAACACCATCTATATCTTTTTGAAAATTCTTTTCTGCATTAATTATTTGTTGCTCTAAAGAATTCATTTTTTCTTTTAGAACTTCAAAGTTGTAATTGTCATTCTGAAGTAAAACAAAATCTATTGTCTCTTCACTAAACCCTTTATTTAAAAATTCCAACCTTATATTTTCTATTTTAATAGCATTATGGGCCAAATTTCTCATAAAATCCCCTTTATTATCCTTTTATTTGCTTATATCTTCTTAAGAATTTATTAATCAAATCTTTTTGACTTTCAAAAAGTTCATCTAATAAAAACCCTGTAAATTTAGCATTACTTTTATAAAAATCGTAACTTTCTTTACTTTTAAGCTGAAATCTTAATGGTTTTATAGGATTTTGCCTTGATTTTTTAAACGTTGGACTTTCTTTATCTCTTAATGACAATAAAGACATAGTAAGTCCATTTTCTATGATAAATGCTTCTTCTAATAGACCCTCTTCCATAGCATTAGCTATTCTAATATAGTCATACACTTGAGTTCTTGCTATTCTATAATTTTTTGCAAAAGAATTAAAACTTGTATATCCATCTAATTTGTAGTATTCATTATCTTTTATCTCTTTTAAAATTTTAATAAATTCTATTTTATGAAAAATTTCTTTTTTAAAATTATTTACTAATTTATTTTTTAATTTTTCATAATATTCTAATTGATCGTTGTCCTTTTCTTCTAAATTTCTTTTGTTTATTTTTACCAACATAATATCACCTCAAATAAAAAAATTTTTATCATTAATAGATTGTCCTTATTAGGGACAACCTAAATTAATTCGTTTTATACCTTATCCACTATTTTTAAATACTCCAAAAATTTATTAATAGCATTTTTATATTCATGCATATAATCTTTTTCTAAGGAAAATCTAGAATTGCTGGCTATATTCCTATTTAAATCTTCCCTTTCAGAGATAATTCCTAAAAAATCCCCCCTATTCTTTAATAAATTTAGAAATTCTTTATGTGTATTATTTTTTTTAAATCTTGTTATGAGTAAAAATAATGGAATTTTTATACTCAATTTATTTAAAAAATAATCGAATAAATCTAAACACTCAACTGCCCATTTTTCAGCTATTATTGGAATGATAATATAATCGCTGCTAAACATTGCATTTTTAAATGCAATATCATAACTGGGGGCTGTATCCAATATAATATATTTATAATCACTGTTAAAACAGCTTAAATTTGATTTTAATAATAAGTCTTTAAATTCTATTTCAATTTCATTAAGCATATGTAAACTTAAATAACTTGGCAATAAATCCAAATTGGTTTCAACATTTATAATTGCTTGTGTAATATCCAAATCATTGACCAAAACTTCATATATATTGTTATATTTTAAATTTATATTATCTTCTTGTATTTTATCTTGATAGTAACTAGTAACTGATGCCTGGGTATCCATATCTATTAACAATACTTTACTCTTTTTTGACAACAAAAATGCCAATGCTAAGCAAGTTGTGCTTTTGCCTACACCGCCCTTAATTGACGCTATTGTTATTATTTTAGGTTTTTTATTATCCATTTGATTAGCGGTCCTTGTTCCGGGTATTTTTTCCCATAAAATTTATATACTTGTTGTTCTAAATCTGTAAACATACTAAATAAAACTTTATTGTAGTGATTGTTTGTTCTTTTTTTATCTAATAATCGATACAATCCCTTGAAATAGCAGAAAACACTTCCTGCTTTAAATCTAAATTCCATATAATATGCCCTTTGCTAATGCATATGCTTTTCTAGTCCCATTTATTTGATACTTTATTAAAGGTTTTTTAATTGGTTTTCTGTAGCCATAAAAAATACCAATGAACTTATCTCCTTCTTTAATTGGATACAAGTGAGTTTCTTCAACAATTCTTTCTCCATTAAATAAAACCCTCAATGACAATCTAAATTCGTGTTTTTTCTCATAAACTCCAAATTTGTAAATGTCCATCATTATTTTTGTATGGTACATTGCTTTCCCATTTTCTTTTTCAATCAAAATAAAGCGTTCTTTATTTTGGCATTCAACTTTACATTTGCCTTTTTTTACAGTTTTAATAGGTTCTGTTGCATTTTCCATGTTAAATCCTCATACGGCCTTTATGTTAAATTCTTCTTTCGTTATCGAATTTTTTCGTTTTTTTATTATTTCTAATAATTCAAGATAATATGTACCAAATACTTTATTGTATTCTATTTTCTTCTGGTTATTCAAATATTCTTTTACAATAGGCTTTAAAAATTCAATATTTGTTTCTTTTCTTAGTTGTTCAATAAGGATATTGAAAATGTTTGCCTTTAAATTCTGATAATTTTGTTGAGAATTTTGTTTTTTTCTTTCGATTGACTTTTCTAATTTCCGTTTTATGTTGTTTAAATCGTTATATTTATGGCTTTCAATGATAAAATGGGGTTTATATTTGTAACTTTCGTATACTTTTTGTAAATTTGCCCTTAATTGTTCAGGATTATATCCATTTTGTTCGAATTCTTTCTGAGTGTTATCTAGGACATTCTTTAATGTATTTTGCTTTTCTTTCATGCAGGATTTTTTTACATTAAACCTTTTTATTAGATCAATTTCATTTTGTTTTAAAATTTGCATTGCTTTAATCTTGGTATTTTTATCTGTATCTAAATTCAAAATAGAAAGAGATTTTGGAGATTTAAAGTTAAATCTATTGTAGTGGGCTTTTAATTGATATTTTTCTATTTCTTTGATTTTTCTTTCTTCTTTTATATTATTTTTATTACTTAAACACTCCACTGAATTTACACTACTATTTTTAGAAATATCGTCTTTAAAATGGGTATTAACTCTAGATTTAAATCTAGAGTTTTTTCGCTCTCGAAAGTACTTGTTGATTTTCTGATAACATTCTTTTTTAGGATACTTTAGCTTATAGTAAATTTCAGTCCCACAATTTACACCCATATGTTGATAGTAGTTAGTTGTAACTTTTAATACTTTTTCTAATTTATAAAGATAATTTTGCATAGTTCTCAATGTAGTGGGAGTTAAACCATTTCTTTTTAGATTTTTATTATAGTAATAGAGTATGTTTTGTTGTGTGTATTTCTTATCTTTTTTGTTTAGAAAATCTAGCGTTGAAGTAAGAGATATTAATTTGTGTTGGTGTTTGTTGTGGCAAGTGGGATTTTTTATATTTTTTGGAAAATTTTTCATTTTCTTTCTCCGTTTACATGTATTAGTAATTACTACTATAGTGCAAAATTTTGATTTAAAAGTAAATACTTTTCTAAAAAAATATTAAATTTTAATTATTAATTTTGTTAAATTAATATAGAAATTTTTTATTTAGTAAAAATATAAATTGATTTTAATTCTAAGTTGACTTATACTACAAATAGCGTAGGAAAATGTCTGCATTTTTTCTACCGTTTATATGAATTTACAAGAAATAAAGATATGGGCTTAGCTAAGTTCTTTAAAAAGAGAATTAAGCTAAGCCCGCACCTTTTTGTAAAATTTTTTGTAAAAAAGTTGGCAAAAATAGTTTTTGCTATATACTTATATTTATTAATACATATAAACGGAGGAAAAAGATGGAAAATTTTTCAAACAAAAATCAAGAAATACAAAATAATATTCAAGCAGAAATAAAATTCAGAAAAGATATGAGCACCCTAATCAGAAACTTGCCGCGTATTGACAAAAGTCTTAAAGGGTATGGGTACAAGTATCAAGATTTCAATGACATAGTAGAAGTAATTTATAGCGTTATTGATAATCATAATTTGGATCTTTTTTTTACGCAAGATCCAATTTCTGTAGAGGGTCAATATGGTATAGTTGATTATATTAGGACTACATTCTACAGTACAAGCACTGTATACAAATACTCATTTGATACGCGAATTCATACAGATAAATTACAATGGAACAGTGAAAATGGGTCTAAAAATATTAATACAATGCCACAATTTGTTGGATCAGCTATTACTTATTTCAAAAGATACGCTTTAGTAGGGCATCTTTGCATAAAAAGTGAAGTTGATACTGATGCAGCACCCATTTACAATAATTATGAAAACAGAAATTCTATGCCTAGCAAGCAAGTTGGTGTTAATCAAAAGCAAGAACAAAAAAGAGAACAAAAACAAGAGATTAATCAAATTCAAAAAAATAACACTATTCAAAACCAGAAAAGAGACATTAAGCAAGAACAAAAAAAAGATAGACTTTATTATTACGGTGTTTTTAAAGAAGCGTTGTCTAATATAAAAGATTGGGTAAATAGCCCTACAATAAAAGATAATATAAACTTAATTATTCAAAAAATAAGCTTTATTCAGAATATAGACCCCAATAATTTTGATGATATCAAGAAAATTGAATCTGATTTAATCTCGTATTTTGAGAAAAATAGTGATTTTAAGAGTGTAAACTATTGGGCGGAGATTATAAAAAACTATTTCAAGAAAAATAATAGATTAAAGGATTTACAAGATTTTGAAAAGTTTGTATCGTTTAAGAGGACTGCTTATGGACCTAGTCCATTAATATTCTTTAGTGTCTTAAAAGAATATGAACGGTTTGATGAGATATTTGCAGCATAGCAAAATTAAAGCCCCCAAATAGGGGGCTAATAGCTATTAGGAACCGTTGCATGTAGTAGTTGCATTGCTTGCACCAAAGCCATCTATTCCCCCTTTAAGAGCTCCCTGAACTACTTGTTTAAATGTATTTTTCTGAACATCCCCATTTTCTTTTCCATTGCATTTATCAAGTTCACTTTTTATATGATCAAGTGCAGATTTTATTTTATCTTCATTGTTTTCTAAAAATTTATCAAATTCTCCAGCATCAGTTAAAGCGGTTTTTAACCAGTCAAGTTGTGTTTTTTGATCATCATTTAGCTTTTCTCTAAGTAGTTCTTCTTTAGATTTAGGTTTTTCTTGTGTTACTTCTTTTTGGGTTAAATCACGTTTTCTCCGGCTTTTTGTTTGTTGGGCATTGTTTTTTAAAGTGTCATTATCATTAGAATTACAGCCGTTTAGCATTAGTAAAAATAAACAAAATAATATGTTGATGATTTTCATTGTTACTCCTTTTTTTTATTATTAATGTTTAATAAATCAATTATTAATACTAAATATTGGATAAACAATTACTATTTGAATTGATATGTTTTAAGTGAGGTAGTAGCTATTTGGAAATGAAAGTAAATATTAGTCCCGCTATCATTGTTATAGCCATTGTTCCCATAATTCCTAATACCCATTTAAGCATTTCTGAAAGAGACATTAAATTCTTTTCCACATTATCTATTTTGGCATTTAAATTCTTTTCCACATTATCTATTTTGGCATTTAAATTCTTTTCTACATTATCTATTTTGGCATTTAAATTCTTTTCTACATTATCTATTTTGATGTCTAAATTAGATATATCCTTTTGTAAATTCTTTTCTACAGTATCAATCTTAATATCTAAATTAGATATATCCTTTTGTAAATTCTTTTCTACAGTATCAATCTTAATATCTAAATTAGATATATCCTTTTGTAAATTCTTTTCTACAGTATCAATCTTAATATCTAAATTAGATATATCCTTTTGTAAATTCTTTTCTACATTATCAATCTTAGTGTTAAGTTCGCTTTTGACATTATCTATTTTAGAAACAAGATTATCAAATTTAATATCAAATTGTTTTTCTAAATTTTCTAAATCTCTATATGTAAGCTCATTGTGATAATATCTTTTAGATAAATCTTGTGCTATTAGTTGTTCCATACCCAGTCTAAGAAATTCTTTATATATTTGTTCTTGACTAATACCACTAACGCTTGTTGACAATGTTTCCATAATATTTTCCCTTAAACTATATTATACACTATTTTAGATTGATTGGCTTTAGAGATTTTTATATGTAAATGGGAATTTCTTGCAAGAAAAACCTTTTTGTAATTTACATTTTTAACTTCGAATATTGATGATATACTTTTTCCGCTATTGGTTTTGCTTTTTTAATGTACTCTAAATATATCTTGATGTTATGTTTTACCGCAGTTATAGAGTGTTCGTCTTTTAGTGTTGATAAGTCTGGATAAGGATATTCTGGATAATTTGGGTCATTAACTTTCACTTTTGTTTTAGCTAAAAATGTTACAAGGTACATAACATATTCTGAAAGTTGTGTTTCATATTTAGCTAAGGATTTTAGCGTTGGAATAATTGGAGGTTTTGGCTCTTCTGGTAGGTTAGCAATAGTGGTGCAACATAACAACAAAACAATTAGTAAACAATGTAATCTTTTAAGCATTTTCACTCCTTTTAAGCATTTTGATATATTCTTTCATAATTTTGTTACGTGTTGCTTTAAGAGAAGTGATAATTTTTTTATTTTTGTCAGAAGAGATAGCCTCTATTACCTCAATGTTGTATTTTAAAATATCTTTTATTTCTTCAAATATTTTAGTTGACTCAGCTGTTTCCATAGATTTTAGTGTGCTTATATATGTTTTGTAGAAAAAATCTATTACTTTACTAAAAGTATTAATGTAATTATGATCTATGTTTGTATCAGTTTTAGCTATGTTGGTTAAGCTAGATATTAAATTAAGTCCTAATTCAATAGTGTTCTTTTGCATTATTTGTTCTCTCTTTGTAGATAGGTTTTCCGTCTTTATTGAATTTTAGATCCTTAGATATTTTGAGATTTTTATCATTAGAATTAACTAAATCAATAACCGTATTGATTTTTTCATTTAATGGAGCGAGTGCTGCATTTATTGCTGGAGTCAATGCACTTTCAAGTCTTTCCATATTTGCTGTATAGATTAATTTATAATGAGAATACAGCTCATAAGCCAAAAAGAATCCTTTATGTGCAATTTCATCAAATTCATCTTCAAATTTAGAAAATATATCAATAAGGTTTGATATAGACGCAAGTCCAATTTCAAGATTATCTTTAGATAATTTCATAATTTAATCTCTTTTTTTGATATGAGTATTGCCATTTCCATTGCCATTTCTAAAAAGCTTGCCTATTAATATAGTTAATATATCTTTTAGTAAGGGCTTTAGAAGAATTAGCACTCCAAGAATTAGTACTGTAGCAAAAATCATTACTGCTATAAGCTTAATTTCGTTTAAATTGATAAGAAGTTCGGTTATTTTAATACTATCCATTTTTTCAATCCTCGATTTTAATTTTTTATTTTGATATGTATATTATATACCAAAATCACAATTTTTGCTAAAAAAATTTACAGTTTAAAAAGAGCTGGGACAGGATTTCCTGATATGTAGGCTCTTTTTTGGATATACCATCCTTTATACATGGGAACTCTAATAGATATTGAAGAGGCCCCCTCATGCTTATAAACTAGTTTTTTTTGACTTTCGTCGGAATACCTTAGATATAATGATTTACTTCCATTTTTACTATGTTCTATGTCAATATCAATATCAAAGTAAGATGGTACATCGTCAAGATCTTTATTACAAACAAGAGTTACATCATTATATCTTTTCATATTAATAGCTATTGAGTTACCCTCGTATTCCCTCGGATAAAGCGTAGTGCCACTAGTATTATAGAGATAATCAGAGTAAGTAAAGCGCGACGGTAAGCCTAGTAATTGTTTGGGAACGGGTGTTTTTTCAATAGTGCCGAAAGGGCGAAGTGTTAAAAGATAGTCATCTTTAGATAGAGTGGTAGATGATATGCCACTTTCAAGGAATGATCTTATTTTTCTATAAAGACTAGAAAGATTAGTAGAGTCATTATTAATTAGTTTGTTTATTATTTTAGTGTAAATTGTTTCTACAAAATCTGTATTGGCTGCAAGCTCTTCTGCGATTGTAGACTTAATTATCTCTTTAAAATAACTTAATCCTTCCCCTTTAAATGTTTTGTCTTTAGTGGTTTCTAAAAAATCTTTAAAGGTAATAGCATTGCTACTTGCAACCCCATCATCAAGCAGTAAAAGATCATTGTTTTTAACGATTTTAACCCTGTTCAAATCTTTTATTTGAACAGTTTCTTCTTCATCAATTAGTAATTTATCTTGATCATCAGCCATAAAGCCCCCCTAGTTGTTAAAAGTTATAATATTGTTACCATCTGTATTATTAATTTTGAGAACTCTACCAATAGGAATAATTCTCTTAATAAAAGCATAAATTGAATGGTCATATCCTTTAGGAAGCGAATTAAATACCAAAGCTTTTTTAGATGCAGCGTATCCTGGTTTCTTTTCTCTAAGAATTATCTTTTTTAGTCGTTTTCCCTTTTTAGTACTAGGCGAAATAAACGTGGTAAAGTTTGTTTTTATTACCCCTTTTAGTGAGATATCAATAACCCCAGCTTCAGGAGTAGTAACTTCAATGTCTACATTTAAAAAGGCCCTGAAAATCAGTCTAAATGACTCATCAGTACCAATGTGCCGTAAAGCAAAAATAACACTATTAATATTGCTTGTAATACTTTGTAAAGTTTGAGTTTTTGCATAAAAAATAGATAAAACTTGAGATATCCATATTGCGATATATCGTGATTTTACATTTTCTTTTGCATTAATGGATATGAAATTAGAATTAAGAAACTTAAGTTCATTAAGTAGCGCTTGTGCATACTCGGTTTCTGTAATTATAAATTTATGAACTTCAGTGCCATTGAATAAATTAGGTATTTTCATATTTGTTAACTATCAATGTCAATAAGCAATCGATCTGTAGTATTGAAAAGTAGTATTGTATCATCATTAATGGCAATATCCTGATTTTTATTAAAGTCGCTATCAGTAATTTTTGAAATACTTTCAGTGTCTGTGTCTTTAATACAAACGCTTATTTCCATAAATTTAATTCCTTTAACTTCATTAACTGGAGCAAAAAAGTCTTGATATTCAAAGCTAATTCCCATATCAGAATAGTTATTCGAAATAATCCTAGAATAAATGTCCCTAATTTGAGAGTCTATGTTTAAGTAAAGATAGTTTTTAAGGTCAAGTTTATACTTTACTTTCATATAAACATATTTTCTTTTTCCTAGCGATATTTTGTAGGATTTGCGTTGTCCAGTTGAATTGAGCCCATCAATTTCTATGTCTCCCTCAAGTAAAGTCCCACTAGGAGTTGTTAGATATAATGTTTCCCAAAGTTTTGCTTTAAATTCAGAACTGTTAATGTTGGATTTGCTATCGTCTAGTAAAGTTTCCTTTAAAATTAGATATATGTTGGCTTTACCAGCTGCACTTTTAATATTAGTGTACTCAATTCCCTCAAGATTAAGTAAGGCATTGCGAACAGCACTGTAAGTTGTGCTTTTAGAAGAAATGTGTTCTTCAATAGCAGCCCAATAGGTGCCGCCCGGTTTCATTTTAGAAAAAAAGAGATTAAGCTCATTAATTATTTCTTCTTCAATTAATGCTAAAGAAGACGCAATAATGTTATAAATTGAGCTTTGATTATCGTCAATATTAATACCATAATTTACGCGTAAATATTCTCTTTTCGATCTTACAATATCCTTAATTGTCCGTTTTAAAATGCCAAAATCAGAATCGAAAACTATGCTCATAAATTAAACTCCATATTCAAAACATCGCCTGAGAAAAAAAAGGATATATGTGCTTTGTTGTCTTGTATAGTAGTTGAAATGTCTGTTAAATCTAAATTAAGTTCTTTAGATATTTCATGAAAATAATTTTTTACAGCGTGAAGATTGTTAATTTTTAACAGTTTTAAAAGTAAGAAATAATCCAGTCCCCAATGAGGAGCATAGCTTAAACTACCCCTTAAGGTTTTTAAAAATATCAAAAATCTTTGTTTTTGTTCATCAATCCCATCAACAAGCGATAAATCGTTATTAAATACCAATTCAAAATTATTGCCTAATCTTAAATCCATACTAGTAATTATACCATATTTAGCAAAAATTACTTAAATAAACTATTAATATTATTGCTAATTCTAGATGTTGCTATTTGTAAGCTTGCATAGTCAACGACCGCTTTTCCTTTTACAGTAATTCCATTAATAGCACTTACAATACTCTCTAGAATTGATTTTAAGGAAGTTATTTCATTGGCTATTTCAATTTTATTGTTTGCTTTAATTTTAACAGTATCAGAGATAAGATTTAAAGTCTTTGGGCTAATTGCACTAAGTATATAAAAATGATGTTTGTCAAAGTGGATATCGTCATTTTTATCAAAAATATTAACGCTTGATTGAAGTAGTAGAACGCAATCACCTTTTGATAATTCTAAACTGATATTAGAGATATTTTTTGTGTGAATTTCTAAATCTTCAAATTCGGGTATTGTAACAATAGCTTCTTGAGTTTGTTGTTTAAACTCCTTTACAGTGCCAATTTTAATTATGAAAATGTTTGAATAAATCCAATTTTTTATGTCTTCTTGAGCCAATGCTTGTCCATAAAGACGCTGGTTCATTCTGTAAATTTCATAATTTTCATCCATTATAGTCCTCTTTATTTTTTACGTGTTGTATTAGAATCATCTTCTAACTTAAGTATTAATGAACACTCTCCTGTATTGCTAAGTTGAGCACTTGTTTCTTTTATAGTGGTTTTTATCATTTTTCCTAGTCCATCAATAAATGAGACTTTATCTCCAACATTTAACTTATGTGTGAAAAATGTTTTTGCGTTCCAAAATATAAGATTTTTTTTGAGTGTTGTACCCAAAGTAATTTCTTGTTGTGGTATAAATTCAAGCCCATAGTCTTCTAATGCCTCGTAGTGGACATTTTCCCCCTTTTTTATATAATTAGTAAATATCAGATAGCATTCATATCCCCGTAAACCAGTACCAATATCGGCTATTACGTTATGAACATATGTTCCTTTTATTTTGTCAATAAACTCTTTTGGTGTTGTGGCATAAATATCTTTGTCAATAATTTTAAGACAATCTTTTTCATCCATATTAAGGATATTGCGATTGGGAAATACAGATTCTATTGCCTCCTGCACCGTTTTGCCTTTAAAGTTTTTACCCGTTTTCCCCTCCAATTTTCGATTAAAAAAGTTGCTTTTGGTTAATAAACGAACATCAAGGTCTACACTAAAATCTCCGCCTGGATAATCAGTGCTCATCGGGGGGCCTAAAGTTCCCGCCATTATGAAATCAAAATGTTTTTCATGAGCAAATTTCTTATAATATATTTTTACTATATCTCCGAATTTAATGTCGTCGGTGAAGTCTAAAGGAAGATTCCAAAGTACAACTTTCGCTTGTTTAGAACTTATAGTATGAATATTTGAATACACGTTGGATATGGAAATATCAATATGAATTCCATCTTGTGTATTAATGATAATTTTAGGAATTTCTTCGGCGAAAGGAATTCCATCGGGTGATTCTTTTGATGTATCTACATTGTAGAACTCAATTTTAAAATCATATTGTAGTAGCAGCATTTTTTATCCTTTATATTTTTCCAATTCAAATGTTTTTACTATTTCTATTGATAGACTAACTTCAACCTCATCAATCCAGGGAGTGTCCTTAAACGAAAGACTTGTAATTACAGCCAATTCTTTAAGGCCAAAAGTTGGGCTGTAGATACTAAAGGGAACTTGAGCTTGAAGTCTGTTGGTCAGTTGTTCTTTTGCAAGATTAGCGTCAAAACGTAACATAGTATTGCCAAAAACAGTCATTTTGAGTAGAGAAAGCATATCCTTATATAAGGATGTGAGTATTCCACCGCTTAATGATATGTTTTCACCAGTCATTACTGGATTGTAGCTAACATATTCCGCTTTTCTATCATAATAGTTGATAACCGGTCTTTTAGAACAACTGGTATTATAAGTACGTGTTATGAGCTCCGTTTTTGGTTTTATAAAAAACAATTGAGGAACATATCCAAAACCTTTTAAATCCATTCTGGGGAATAACACTAAAAAATTATCTGCACCAAAAAGAGCAAATATTTGAGTTATTACATCTCGTATTATTCGAGTAATTTCCCTGATTTCTTTCTTTTCAATATCCTTGATTTTTTCTTCGAATTTTTTCTTTTCAATATCATTATTGTTAATAATTTCATTATTAATATCTAATTTGTTAATTACATTGTTAGCAATTTTTTTGTTACTTGTCATAAGTATTACCCTTTGTAAAAATTATGGTGTGTTGTTAGCATTGTCTTGATTTTGATTATTTTCTGTTTTAGATTTAGGTGAATTGGGGGTAGACTCAGGTTTCTCTTTAAAAAATCTACCAACTACTGGTAACTTAGCAAAAAGACTTTTTAGTCCTTTAAAAAAGGGTTCAATAATGTGTGTTTGAAACGTAAAGCCATTAAAGTACTTAGTTATCTTATCAATTAATTTAAGTATTGGGTCCAAAACAGTATTGGTTAAGTTTTGAAGAGTTTGCTCAGCTGAGGCCAAATTACTCTGAATACTCTCAGCATTATTGACTTTTTGTGTAAGGCCAAAAGATTTAAAATCCGTCATCATTTCCATCATCTTAGTAATTCTAGACTCTAGATCTACTTGAGCCCCACTTTGCCAGGCCATTTTGGCATCTTCTATATATTTGTCGCCAACACCGGATTTTTTTAATAGTTCAAAAAGTTCGCTTCCATCACCCCCAAGAAGACTATTAACAGCTTTTACAGCATCTTCACTACTCATAGCACCACTGGATTTAAGCATAGCTGAAAATTCCACTGCGTTTTTCAAATTAGTTTCATTTAACATATCTAAGTCCCTTAGAGTGCCCTTAAAGACACTTGCTTGATTTAAGAATTCTTCTTTTTCTAAATCGCGTTCAAACCCTTTCATTCCCTTAAGAATCCCCAAAAGACTCTTTTTCTCTTCTGGATCACCATAAAACGCGCTATTGAGAAGTTCTGTTCTTTTAGTTTTGGTGTTTTCTTCAACTGCTTTTTTAGCAAAACCTAAAAGGCCTCCTCCAACTTTACTCATAGCATTGCTAATGATATTCCCTAGGGCACTACCTATTGCAATTTTGGCAACAAGTCCTTTTCCTTGAGAGGCCGCGAGCATTTTACTTTTTGCTTTTGATTCTTTTGCAAGTTCTTTATACTCAAGGCGTCTTTTGTCTTTATCAGACATTAAAGATCTTCTGAAAGCCTCTTTTCTAGCTTTCTCAAAACCCATACCTTGTTTTACAAGCTTTTTAGTTTGTGTAAGTCTGTATTTCTCAACACGCTCTCTTAAGCTTTCAAATTTAGATTGTCTGCTAAGTTCTTTTTTCTTGTCCGACAAATTATTTTTTACAATATCTTTAGTACTTCCCAAGTTTGAGTTTCTGGGTTTAAGATATTTTTCCATTTTGGAAATATCTTGTTCAATAGCCTTTTTTGTTGCAGCATGATCAAGAATTCCCTTAAATTTAATGGTGAATTTGTCGCTCACTAAGCCCTCACTTGCTTAAAATCAACTCATACAATTCTTTTTCTAATTTAATATCAGCAAGTCTATTTACCTCTAAAAGCTCGTCATAAGGCAATTTCTTTACATCATCATATGAGCAAATATTCATAATTACTGGAAAATAGTATTTATCGTTCTTAATCTCGTCAAGCAAGTTAAAATACTTTTTTCTAGTCTCATTAAGACTTGCAATAGCTTTATCAATATCTCTATTTCTTTTGTTCATTTAGCAACCAGTTCATTAGAATTTGATGTAATTGATGAAAGTGAAGTGGCTACTTTTTCATAATCAAAATTTTCATTAATATAATCAAAAGTAACAAAATCACCAACATTATTTTCATACTCACTCAAATATACTAAAGCGGGTTTTTTTAGATCACTGTCTAAATGAAAAGTATTAAATTGTGCAGTGTAAATTATTGCAACAAGATAGTCTTTATAATAAGAAATAAATTCTCTATTTTGATCCAAAATCACATAGAATTCGTCTAAAAATTTTGGACTTATCATTAAGCTTGTGATTTCTCTTAAGTATTTAACCTCATTAAGCTTTAAAACAGCGTCACTTTGATTAAATCCGAGTACCCTATCCCATTCATAGACCGGCAATACTCTTAGCGGATATTCATAAGTTTTATTTTTAGTTAAAATTTTCATTTTATATCTCATTATCATAAGAAAACTCTCCTTTTAAGTGTTGTTTGGTTTGGTTTTTTGGCAATTAATAGCCCTAATTTCAAAAGTAACTTTTTCAGCCTCAGCAGAATAACTTCTTGAAGGTTCTTCAGTAAAAATTGCATAGTTAGAAATAATTTTGGTAGCAATTCTATCATTGAACGCTAAATCAAGCATTTTATCATCTTTTCTCACATCCATGTTGTAAAACTGTTCATCAGAAAGTTCAGTTAACAAAATGTAATCATGACTACCCAAAGTAACTTCAATGTTGAAAACATAAGTTATAGTTTTGGGATCTCTTAAGCTTATTACAGGCATACCTTTATCTTCACTACTAATCACTGCTCTTGTTGTAGGCTCACTTGTAAGCTCTAGTTTGCCACTATGTAACTGCGTACCACCAATTGAAAAATAAACTTCTCTTAAATCATAAAATTGCATTTTAACCCCCTTTTAAGCACTTAAACTATTTTGATAATCAACTATATCTTGAGTAGTAATTACTAAAGCAACAGCATTAATGCTAAAGTTATAAGTAATATTCACACTAAGTTCTAATTTAAGTTGTGGTGTAGGAGAAATAGTAAGATTTAAATTTTTATACTGTATAATCAGCCCTCTATCTACAAACCGTTTAAGTAGGCATTCAATTGCTGAAGTATATGCATTGTCTCTAGCGCCACTAAGTTGTAGTGCAGATAATTTGCTGTTTTGTCTATTGTTTTTATTCCAAATTCTAATAAGCTCAATAATCGCTTCATTTTTTATATAGTGATATGTAAACTGTTCATCTATTGCACTTCCAGCTAGATCGACACCCTCTTTAAAGGCGGGTACACCATCAAGTCCAGTTTCATTTAGAAGTGAATAAAAGTTGATTTTTGCAGTTCGCAACTTTCCAATTACAGTATCATCAACAAGTGGTGTAGCAGCTAGTGACATGCCATAAGGATTTACAGAATGGGAAATACTTGCTTGATGCAGATATTGACTTACAAATTTGAGGTGTAAGTTATCTTTATTGTTACTGTAAACAACAATATTTCTTTCTTTTTCAGTATTGCTTTTATCCTTGAAAAGTTCTTTTATTTCTTGTTCTTTAGTTGAGAATACAAAAAAAATTGAAGGTGTTTTAAACTTATCATAATCATCTTTATAAATCTTAAGTCCATCATCGGAATTATCACCCTCAGTATTTATAAGTACAACAAAAGTGTGTCTATGTACTTTAAGATATTTTTTTAACTCTTCGGGTTTATCCTTATAAATAAAAAGAACAGCAGATTTTAATGATTCTTCACTTGAATTGAAAAAATTAGACATTGCGGTTTTAAGCAGTGTTTTTTCTTTCCCAAACTGATCTTGTCCATTCCCATTATCTTTTTCCAAAGTTTCAATTTGTTTTTCATAGTTATTAACGGTTAAATTCAATGTTATAAAGTTAGCAGCATCTTTATTAACTTTAATTTTGGCTGTTTTGTAAACCAAAAGTGGATTATAATAATTGGGCCTACTAGCTTGAATTCTAGAGTCAACTAAACTTACACTAATTGTATCTTGCGGCAATTTCGTATTCCTCCTTTAAAATTTCAATTGCTTTTACACTAGCATTGAATGCTATAGATGCACTGTATGCATGGTTGCTATATTTTGTGCCTAAATTAATTAGCCCAACTGTTTGCATATTAGATGTTGGGTAAATGTAGAAATTAATTTTACTAATATATTCGGGTTGTGATTGACTTTCTAAAGTATACTTATGGGCTTTATTATGTAGGAAATTGCTAAGCATACCATAAAGCATTAACATGCGTGAATTAGCGTCAAAGTCTTTAGCATTTAACACTATTGCAATAATATATATTTGAAAATTTAAACTGAATTCCAAAGCATTTTCATAAAATGCACCGGCTCTAGAATTATGATCAAATAGATTTTCTGTACCATCAAATTTCAATGCTATTATATTTGAGCTAACAGCTGTGATTTTTGAAAGGTACGGGTGATTGTAAGTATTTATGATATCGCACTCAAAATTATTTTCAGTTGCATACGCCTTAAACCCTTTGAATATTTGAGTTAAATGGTTTAAAACCATATCTAAAGTAAAAATCATTCAAGTGTTACCTTATAAGTAATTTCTGATAACATTTTGGCTGTATCAACAAGTGGAATTGCTGCGGTGTTACTCCCCCTTTTATGCTTGCTTTTAATTGTATTAGCCTTTAAGGCTGGAGTGACTTGTGCTGATAATAGATAATTTTCATAGTACCTTATAAAAGCTTGTCCAATAGCCTCCATTCCCGATTTGGGGTCAAGATTAAACTTAGAATTTATATAACTATTATTGATATATTCTCTAAATTCAGAACTACCAGCAATTTTGGTTAAATGTTTTCTTGCTGGTAAATTGCTGCCACCTTTCTCATGCATTCTAGCAATTCCTGCACGACCACCAAACCATCCAATTTCTAATTCCATTTTAAATTCTAGCTTGTCCATATAAATTCCTTTAAAACTAAAGTAAAATATCCGATTGAAGAGTCAATGCTAAATATTTCAAAATAAACTAAATCTGCAATTGATATTCGGTCTTTAAGCTCAAAGTTAAGGTCTTGATATGTGTAAAGTTTAGAATACCCTTGAATATCAGACATATCCGAATCATAAAGCATTGCAAGTTCTTGTGGCCTTATGTCAATAATAACCCCCGCAAATTCAGTGTATTTATTTTTGTCAAATACTCTCTGATAAGAAGAATCATTTTCAAGCTTTACAACATCACCTTTATAAAACTTTAAGGGTTGCGGGTCTTTAAATACGTTGATCATGCGGAAAGACATGTCTGAAAGTCTTTTTCTAACACCATTCATTAGACAACCCCCACACAAGATGGCGTTGAAGTTTCTCTTTTCAGTTTTTCTAAAAATGCATCAAGTTGTGAACAAAAATTCTTGTTTGATCCACAACCTCCTTCACCACCTTCTTCGCTCCCACTACTACTAGGATAATAATCAAGTTCAAGTTCATTGAATTTCTCTTTTTTGATCCTATCAAATTCAAATTCTCGAACAACGCCTTGTTTTCTTAATTGACAACCCATATGGTAAAAAGTAAGTAAAAATATTTGTTCATATGTAAGTGAACTTGCATCAATACCACGCGTTACTAGAATAGCTTGAAGTAAAGATAAATGAAGTAGAAAATTTTGCCTGCTTAATGCAAATTTGTCTATTCCTAATAGCAATAACACTTCTGTATGAAGTTTTGTTACTAAAAGTTCTTCTTCTCCCTCAGCTTGTGCTTGTAAGTTTTCTTGTTCACTCATTTTCACTTACCTTATACTTTTAGCTTTGCTTTATGTTAACTTGTAAAATAGTTTTTCTAGTAGCAAGTAACCCGCCTAAAACAAAATCAATGTATGAATGAGCTATATCAGTTGAGTCTTTATCAACTTGTTCATTCGGTGTAGGTAGCATATACTTGCTAGGTTTAAATTTAATAAGTTCAGAATTTAGTGGATAAATGAGTATTTTATGTTTCAGCAAGTTTGAAGTTTCAATGTAAACATCTTCTCTATTATTAATAGCCTTAATAGTTTGAATTAAAACATCTTCCCATTTTTCACAACTACTTGCTGCACCCTGTGCTGCTGCGTATGGTTTTACTAGTTTAAGTGACGTTGCTGGGTCAACTATTACCATCATCGGTGTGGAAAATTCGTCGCCTAGTTCTAACTTTGAAAGTCCAGCCTCAATTTTTTCAAAGATTTTATCCATTTTATCTTTATCACCACTTTGAACTTCTTCTTTTATCTGCTCGGGCATATTAAGTAGTCCATACATATTTGGAAGTAGGCGTTTTTGATTTTTCCCATCTTTTTGAATCGAAACAGTCCCAGTTAGTACAAAGTGATTAATAAGTTTGATAATTTCACTGCTTGCAAGCTTATAAGCTTGAGCAAAAGGAAGTAAATTGTTATTAATGTCCCCAATATATGAGTCTGAAGTATAAAATTTCTCAGAGGTTTGTTTTAAATGTCTAAATTTATACTGTAATTTTAAATAATTAAGTCTTACCACTTCAGAACTAAAACCAATAGTTGAGATAGTATTAACCTCATTAGCAATTGTTGTAGGATTAGCATTTAAAAACGCGTCCCATTTTACGGTTTTTTGATATCCCATTTGTAGATCAACATCTTCAATTTGATCAGGCGAAAACCATTTATACATAATAGGATCTTTAACTTCTCCTATGATATTGGCCACAGCTTTTGCATAATAATTTTCATCAAATAATTCCATATTAAATCCTCCCAAATTTTATTAATTTCTACTCATAGCTTTATTTCCAAATACAGCTACTTTTACTAAATAAACCTCATTGCTAATTTGCTTTGCATCAGACAATGCTGTTGCATTAATAGCAGTTTTATTTGCCGCTCCAGCAACCTTTTCAAGGGCACCGTCTTTATTAAAAATAAGTTTGTCTTTTACTTTAACCGTAGAATCTTTTGCTACTAAATAGCCCTCAAAATTATTGGTAATTGGTACAATAGTGGCTGTTTTACTAAACTCATCTATATCAATGCATATTCCATATAAGTCCTCACCTCCACCAGCCTCAACATGAGGTTCGTAGTGACTATGATTTTCTTGTGCTTCTTGAATAACTCTTTTTACTCCACGCTTGTATGGATACCCAGAAAATGGATGATTTTCCAATTTATCAAACTTACTAGTTCTAGTGCCTCCAGAAGCAAAAAATTTCACATTTTTGTCTCTAAATTCATTAAAATTGCTAATAAAACCAGCGTCATGTTGGGGATTTTTCATAAACTTTTCCAGTTTACTTCTTTTCTCTTGATACTCTTTTACCAATTGCGTTGTATCTCCCATTTATTTACCTCCTTTTATTCGATTAAGATTTAACCACCATCAGGTATTACTATTTTCTCAAGGCCTCTATTGCCAAAAATTGCAACTTTTATAAAATTAATAGAATACTCTTGCCTAGGATATCTATTTTGATCTTGATTTTTATCTTCGGGTGCAAAATTGATTGTAAATGAATCAGATAGAGCATATATATTCATTGCGGTTGGTGGCCCACCTCCAGCCTTGATAATAACTCCGTTATTATTTATGTCTAGTATTTCTCCTATTTTTATACTTGGATTTCTTGTAACAAGATACCCTTCAAAATTGTTAGTAATTGGCAATACATACGCGGTACAACTAAACTCACATACATCTACACATATCCCATACATATCAGTATCAGCTCCAACTTCCACATATATAGAGTTCTCTTTTGGAACAAGTTTAACCCCACGCTTGTATGGAAAACTATTCACTGGGTCGTAAAGGTATTCCTCTATTTTGTCTGTATAACTTGAACATGCAAATGAATATGCATCAACTCGCTCATTTTTGGATTTAAAACAACTGCTTGAACTGCTAAAAACCTTATTTTCAATTGAACTCATCGATTTTACATATTTCTTGAATTTCAAAAGGACATCATCAAGCTCGTTAATTGCATCCAAATATGGGTCTTCCCCTTGTGCATCCTCAGCTTGTCTTGCTTGCCGTTTAGCTCTAGGAGCAGCGGGAACTTGTGCCCCTAAATCTAACTGCGGGTCCTCAACAGCCCCAAAATTTTCTACTTGCACGTTACCTTTTAACGCCATATTTTATTACCCTTTTATTGCTCTATTCCCAAATACACTAGCAAGCACTATAAATAATTCCTCGGTTAATTTATGTGCTTTTGAAAGTGCTATTGCATTAACAGTCTTTTGACCCCCTGTAGCCTTTTCCAGTTCTCCATGTTGATTAAAATTTAATTTATCTCCTGGATTTACACTATTTTGTCCATCTTTCTTTAGTGTTAAATATCCTGTAAAGTTATTTGTAATTGGTATTACAGTTGCCATACCACTAAACTCATCTATATCGGAACACACTCCATATAAATCATCTCCACCACCAGCCTCAACTTCTAGTTCGGTTGTTCCATCGCCAAAACTAAGCTTAACCCCCCGTTTATACGGATACCCTTTAGCAGGATAATTTTCTATTTTGTCTTTACTACTAGTACAAACTCCACCAGAATTAGAAAAAATTAGATTTTGGTCTCTAAAATCAATAGAATTACTAAGTAACCCCGCATCTTGTTGGGGATTTTTCATTAATGCTTGAATTTCTGCAACTTTTTTATCAAACTCTTGTTTGATTTTTGTTATATCACTCATTAAAAACTCCTTTAAGCAATACTTGTTCTTTTATGTCTTTTTAGATTCTCATAAAATTGAATTCGTCTTTGCTTGTATGTATTACTTATCGCTTGTACAAATTCTGTAAAATTAATTGGTACAAAACTAGAATCAAGTAAACTTGCTCTATCTTCAGATTTGGCAATAATATTCCCCTTAATAGAGTCAATAGAAGAAGAATTACTACTCGCATTTTTTCTTAATTTAATATTCACTTTTGCTAAAGAAACAAGTTGTTCTAGTATTTCCCCATCGATATGACTTATATCTGATGCTTTAGCAATAGCTTTAATTTGCTCAATTGGAACAAACTTACGAACAAGCTCTCTACGTTGTGCTTGCATAATGTCTTTCAGTGTGTATCCTTTTGCAAGTAACACTTCCTTGTTAAAATGGTTGCTAAGATGGGCTTTTGCAAGTGTATCAATTTCATTAATTCGCTCTGCCTCTAGCAATAATTGCTTTTCAACACGCTCTCGTTCTTCAACTTCTGCAAGTTCTTTTGTTATTCGCTCATTTATACTTAAATCTCTACTTGTCTCTTTAGATTTACTACTTGCCTGTTGTTCTTTAAAACGCATGTACTCTTCAAATTCCTGCACACTTATAACTTTAGTATCAACCTTATTTTGCTGTTCCTCTTTATCTTGTGCCTGCAAGTCTTCTTTTTCTTCTCTCTCTGTCATCTTTTAACTCCTTTTCTCAAAATGAGAATAATTTCTCTTTTAAAATCGCTAACTCCTCATTATTAAATGCGCTACTCTGTATAAGCTGGTTATATTTACTGTAAAGCTCAATTAGCTTTATATCTCTTTCTACTTTTTCTTCTTCACTTAACATAATCAGTGAATTAAACTTCATATCAAGCCCAAAATACTTTGTAAGTTTTAAATTACAAGAGTTCTCAACTTGTTCTTGTACACCCTTTAGAAAATCGTAATAATTACTCCTATCACCTTTACCATCATTTCCCAGTCCTTTAGCCTGCTCATTAAAACTTCTAGTTAGGGGTTCTTTAGTATCTGCACCAATTTTTGCCTTAATCAAGGCTAAAGCCTCCTTTAAGTAGCTAAGGTCGTATTTAATAACCTCTAAACTAGCACTCGGAGTAGCTGTATAAAACATTCCCTCATTATTTAGATTGCTTTTTAACCTAGCAAGTTCTTGTGCTAATGAGTCATTAAGGTTTCTTAAATTAGATATATCTTTACTATGATTGTTCGAATTTTGTTTTCTCAAAAAAGAAGATAAAATGCCACTTCCCCTATCATTATTGCCTTGAGTAAGTGCACTTAAAGAAGTTGTTGCACTAGAGAGTGCGTCTTGTAGCTGCACTAAAGATTCATCTTTGTAAAACAAAAAATTGTGGTTTTCAATACGTTTTTCTATTTCAACGTATATCTTTTCAAATAAATAAATATCTAGCAAAAAGCTTTCTGTATAACACGGAACATATCTTTTTAAGATATAATCAAAGTTTTCATATATGATAAGTCGACTTTTATGTATTTTAACTGCGTCTAAAGAATTGTTCTTATTGCTGGATTTTACTCTGTAGGTTATATGATCAAAATCAACTCCCAAATCTCTTACATATTCATAATCAAGGTATTCAAAACCAATAGGTAATTCTATATTAACGGGTTGTTCGAGGTCTATTAGGGTATCTTTGGTTTTTACTAAAACATATCCAATCCCATGGAAACGGTAGCTTATTATACAATTAAGTAGAGCATTTTTAAGCTGTACTTTTAACCTATCAAGCTCAAATTCACTAACATTGCGGCCAGAACTCTCAAGAACAAGTCCATTCTTGAGACAATCCTCTGCTACATTTTCTATATAATTCCTAAAAAATATTGAGTATTTATATAGTTCTAGTGAACTTATTTTATCTATTAATTTTGTTTTTCTTAAATCACACACCGTTTTACTTCTCTTTATTAAATTAGATGTATGATAGCAAAAACTATTATTTTTGTCAATAAAAT
>NZ_CP179462.1:0-26602 GCF_032595855.2 Borreliella carolinensis | reverse complement strand
TTACAAAAATCTTTGATTGCCAAAGTGAACACTTCTCTCTCTATATCCTAAAGACAACATCAAATATGCTGCGGATATTGCATCAAGAGCGTCATCATGGGTTTTATTATCCCCCTTATACGAATAAATATCATTAAATACAGAAGAACTGCTGTATTTCGTAATGTAAAGTTTTTTGTAAGTAAACGGCGTAATTAACGTTGTTATTCTGCTAAATTTATTAGACTTTGGTTTAACTGGGGTAATTCTAAAATAATGACTCATATTTTTCCTAAGTAGCACGTATTCACGGGTCAATGCACCAGCACCTTTTGTATTGTCTCTATCCTCTAAATACAGTGTATGTACATTGAAATTTTCTAAAACGGTCTTAACCATATTCATAATATACGGGTCATTGGCTGGTCGTTGATCTTGAAATACAAAAGCATAATACTTATCATCAACTCGCTCCATAACACATAATGCTGTGTTATCCCCATCAACACTAAATGCTGGGTCTAAATATGCTATTGGGCTAGTAAACACATAATCATCAGTAATATTTATTTGTGTAAAAATTGAATCTGTGCTTGCTATCCATTCTCCTAGCAAAACTCTTGCTTTATATGATGGTATATCTTTATATAGCTTTTCTTGTGTTTCTATAAATCCTTTACTAAGTAGAACATTGTCATAAGTTGTAAAATTATATGTCTTAAAAGTTGCTATATTGTCAATATAATCGGTTTTAAAATAGTGCTCTGGATGATCAGGATTAGTATCAAAAATAATGGTTTTTTGTCCACACCGTAGTCTTTTTAAGACTTCCTCTAAAGTTTTCTTATGCAAAGTTGTAGCCTCATTCACAAAAATGAGTGCCGAATTACTTCCTCTAAATCTTTCAAAATCACTTGCCTTATCTCCACCGTATAGATTAATTCGCAGTGAATCAATCAGAATATATGAATTATTTGTATGTCTTGGAATATAAGGAATTTTAAGAAGTTTGCATAGCTTTTCAAATTGTCCCAAAACATTAACTTCAACTGAACGTTGTGAATTGCCAATAATGAAATTATTCGTATCACTTGAGTATAACTTTTTATTTTTAATTAAACTTTTGAGAAAAAGATAACATGCAAGATACGTCTTGCTGCTAGCTATACCACCGCTAAGTATAATCTTTTTTTCATTATTCTTTTGAATGCTTTTTATTATATTCTTTTGCTTTAAAGTTAATTGTTTTTCTTCAAATTTATCAAAATCAATTGAATAAGTTGTTAGCTTTATAAATTGTGATATGTCAACTCCATATTTATTTTTGTATTCCTTTTGTAGTGTTGTAAAAAGTTTTGTTTGATATAAGTTCACTTGTGCCCTTTACTATTTTTATAGTTGTTTTTGCTTTCAGTCCCATGAAGCGTAGCAAGTTTTTTCATACATTCATAATAAAGCTCCATTTCTCTTATTGAATATTCCTTTACATATTCATTAAGTTCACTTTTCAAAGAATTAATTTCTTCATTATCAACTAACTTATTTTTTTTATTACTTGCTTTATTTAATGCATCAATTTCGTTTCTTAAATTTTCTATTTTAGTACGTATGCTAACAAGCTCAACACCAAAATATTGTTTAAATGAACGTATAAACCCTAATTCTAAATTAGCACGTTCTAAATCTAATTCGCTTATAACTTTCCTAGCGTTAACCTCTGATTTAAAAGTTTGTGATAAAAGGTGTTCAAAAGTATCTTCACTAATTGATAATCTAGAATCATCGTTAACAGAACTTTCTCCACTTTCCCATTTTCGCCTCATCCTCCATACATTTACCCTAGAAACTCCCAATTTAACCGCTATTTCTCTATCATCTAACAATCCTTCTCTAAAATATGCAACATAATCATCAAAAGACCTTTTAACTTTTTTCAAAAAAATCCTCTAAAATAACAAAATTAACAATTTGTTACTCTAAATAGTAATTCAATTTGTTAATTGTTAACACAAACTGTTAACTTCTTAATATCTCTAGCCAATGATATATATTTACAATATTCATTAAATTTAAATATATAAAAATATAACTTACTTATATTAAATACTTTTAATTGAGGATGTTTTATTTTTAAAAGGAGCTTAAAACCATGTCAAAAACTATTGACGAAATATATTGCCATTCTTGTGGCAAACCAATTAAAAAAGAAGCTGAAATTTGTATTGCTTGTGGAGTTAAAAATAAACAAGTTAAAAAATCTTATAACAGATTAGTAGCAGCATTATTCTGCTTATTTTTTGGTTATTTAGGAGTGCATAGATTTTATGTGGGGAAAACAGGAACTGGTTCTACATTTTTATGTATCACTCTTTTTTCTGTTTTGCTTACTATCTTTACCATAGGTCTTGGATCAATAATTACAGCACCCATACTAGCAACATTGGGAATTATAATTTTTATTGATTTTATAAGAATATTAATAAATAAATTTTAAAAAAGGATTTAAAATGAATAAAAAAACAATATTTGTAATATTTTTTATAAGCATTTTATGCTGCAAATCAAATAATAATAACAATAATAAAAATGAAGAAATATTGGGAGATAGTAAATTTTTCACCAATGAAAAAGAAAATAATGAAAAATACTCTTGGATTGCAACAAAATCAGAAGAAAGACCTGAAAATTGGCTAAATGAAAATCATGCACTCATGCGTTTAATTAATAGTAACCGGGGAATTTTTTATTATTTTGATTTTAATAACATTGCTACTAAACATGATATTGGTTTCTATGATATATATGATATAAGATCAAATAAAATTAAAATTAAATATAGCTTCGATAATGAAAAAGAATCTGAACTAACAATTGAAATATCTGAATGCAGAGTTACCCCTGAAGAAATTAAACAAGGCAACATAGTATGCTATTCGGCAGCTAATTTATATAATCATAGTTATATTTTTACTAGTCTTAGGATTCCTCCGTCTAAATCAGAAGATTTTTCAAAAAAAGTACTAACTTCTAAAACCCTTAAAATAGCTTTTGAAATTTTTAAAGAACCAATAACATTTAATCTCGAAAATCATAAAAAATTATATAAAAAATATCAAAAACATTTCATAAAAGAAGACAATAACAGCAAAACAAAAAATACTAGCATAAAAATCGATAAAAATTAACGGAACATATAAAATACTTTAACAATCAGCAATGCAAATAATAGAACAAGACGGGGGTCTTGTTCTATTATATTTATATTTTTAAAACCATTTTTTCTATTCTTCTTTATTATTTAACTTTTTAAGTTCTTCTTCAATACTTTTAAGTGCATCATCTATAACTTTATTTGTCATATCACCAGTATTAGTACCATTATTCCCAGAATAATTTACACTTAAGCCAAATTCTTTAGCCTTTAACCAAGCCTGTTGTCCGGGCTGTCTCTGGCTTCCAGCTCTAGCACCTTGAGTTACTCCAGTTGCGGATCCAGCTTGATTTTTAAGATTTTCAAACTCTTGCTTAGCCTCTTCTAATTTTTTCTTTCTTTCGTCTTTTTTCTTTTTCAAGCTATCTTCAAGTTCCTTTAACTTTTTCTCAAGCTCTTTCTTATCTTTTAATTTTTCTTTTATTTGTTTTATTTTTTCTTCATACTCAGAATATGTTTTAAGAGTAGTTTTTTTAGCCTCCAATTTATCTATTTTTTCCTTTAATTCTTGAATTTGTTTTTCAATTTCTCCTGTATCTAATGTATTTAAATCTTTTGTCTCTAAAATTTCTAAAAATCCTTCAACTTGTTTTTCTAACTCTTGTTCTGTTTTTTTCGCATTTTGTTCTGAACTTTCTAAATCTTTCGCTGCCTCTTCTAAATCTTTACTAGTTGCATCATTCTTGCAAGAAACTATCAGCGCAAAAATAGCACAAATAATAAACATTTTTTTATTCATATAAGCTTCCTCCTATATTCCAACTTCTATTTTAAATTCTTTTTAAGCTCTTCTAGAGGTATTGCATATTCAGCAATTCTATCTTTATCATCTTCTTCATTTTTAGCAATTTTATCTCCCGAAAATGTAATATATTCGGGTTCACCAATTTTTTCTATCTTTGTTTTTACATCCTTATTTTTGATACCATTCGTAGTACTTTGTTCATTATTATATCCATAATATAAACTAGCTTTAAATGTTCCCCCTTCAGTCATTGCTTTTACAAAGTTATCAACTTCTGACTCTTCTAATGAAAAGAATGTAGACGTATGTCCTCCTCCTTGAGCATCATTGTTCAACCCCGTTGCAATACCATATTCTTCTCTTTCTACAACTAAAATTCCCAAGTCTTCCCAGTTATTATTACTATCTTTATTTTTAATTTTTACAGTAAATTTAGAAAATTTTATTTTGCCATTGCTTTGCCCATCAGCTTGCATTAATTCTTCATCCTTTAGTTGAATTTCTGCTCCAGGTTTTTCAAAACCTCCAACTAACTCTTCTTTTTTTGTATCTAAAAATCCCTCAACTTTTTCTTCCAAATCTTGTTCTAAGCTTTTTTCATCTTTATCGCTTGCATAATTCTTGCAAGAACTTATTAAAACAAAAACTGCACAAATAATAAACATTATCTTATTCATAAGTTACTCCATAAGTCTAAATCATAACGCAACACTAAATAATTGCAATTTTTCAAAGATTTAAATATATAATTTTGTTACATAAAGCTGTTACATATTAACAAAACGCAAATGTAATTTTAACCAACTCGCCAAAATCTCTCCATTGCAAATACACTACTCATTACAAAAGACTACAAAAAGCATACAACTTAAATTTCAAGGTCTTTGCTATATATCACTTAAAGTATCTAGTCTTTCTTAAGTCCACCCCTTAAAAATTGCCTCTTCTGTTTATTAAAACCACTCCACAACCCAAATTTCTCTTGCAATGAGAACTCTCAAAATTTGACTAAAATTTTTCGTTTTTGGTAAAATATAAATTACATTTTTATTAAATTTTTATTACTTTTACTTAATTTAAAAGTAACACTTCCAAGGAGAGGATTTTATGGATTTTAATAATTATTTTAATTTAAATAATTTCAATATAGATTTTATACTCAAATTCTTCCAAGACTATCAAAATGTATTAAATGAAAACAAAATTCTTAAAAATTCACTAAAAATTTCTTCTAAACCTAAAAAAATTACTTCAAAACCAACTCCTAAGTTTTATTTGAATCAAAAAACTATCAAAATAATTGAAAAATGCGTCAAAACATTAAAACAAATTGACCCAATTTCTGGTTGGTTTTTACATCTACTCGCAATAAGTGGCTGCAGAGGTGCCGAACTGCAAAAAGTAAAAATGCAAGATATTACTCCCTTTTTAAGCAAAACTGGAGAAACTTTTTACAATATAAAAGTAAATGTTGCTAAAAAAGAAATGTCACTTGCATTAGAGAAATTGTCATAAAATCTGTAGAGTTTGATGCTATTCAAAAAGCTCACGAAAATTACTTTAATGAAAAAAATCTTGATCCTCGGCGTACTTATCTTTTCCAAAAAACTAAACATAAATTTAAAGATAATCAAATTAGCATTATCCATATTTCTAATAAATTCAAAAATCTTCTCAAAAAATCAGGATTTCGTGCTAATAAATCACTTCATTTATTTAGAAATTTATTTATTTCATATTTAAAATCTAATGGTTATAATTCTTTCCAAATTAAAGAACTTATGAAATATCATTCAACTTCCGAAATTGATAATATATATGGACTCTCTGCTGCTAATAAAATTCACGCTTATAAATGTATGAAAAATAACCTTAAACTTTAATAAAACTATTTTAGTTTAAATATACGCTTTGAAGTTACTTTAAATATTTTTCCACGAGGCTTTAAGTCAAGTGAATCATACAATATTTCTTTATTCTTTGTTGCTATAAAGTGATACCCAGTAACCTTATCGATTTTAACTTCACTTATTTCAAATTCATTTGCTGCACCCAAATAATTTGAAGTTTCATATCTTACACTACTTCTAATCCCATAGTAATTAAGTATCATACATGGATTCATAATAAAACAATTACTCTTAATATATCCAAGTCCTATAAATCTATAATACGCTGTATTTATTTCATATGCATTAAATTCACGTTTCTTAAATAGACTTGTATAATAATGCAGACACAAAAAGTAACAGCCCCATCTTCGTATCTCTGGTCTTAAAGTTCTATTGTCTTGTTTTATTTTATTAATAATCATTGATTTCCTCTCCTATATTAAATTATTTCTTTAATTTTTTAGTGCACCCATTCACATGGGGACACTGACATTATTTGCAAATGCTATATTGCTTGGGAAAAGCAATGTTTCACTTGTTGGTAATAACCCACTTAATCTATCTGATATTGCCCTTTTCTTAGAGTCAAAAGTGAACACAAATTCTCTAAATCTATAATTTACGTGTTCAATTAGTGGACATATATTCGTAATATTGTAGGTTTTCATTTTGATTATATCTTTAAGATACTTTTCTCTTTTTTTGTGTTCGTTTTGCATTTTACTTAATTCTTTTTTTGCACTATCAACTTCCATTAAATCACACGCAACATTTTCAGCAACTTGCCTATCCGTAATTTCAAGCTCTACACAATCAACATATTCTACAAATTCTCTTGCCCAATCAAACTCAACTCCATTCCTATAAAATTCACTTCTTTCTACTAAATCTTCAACTAGTTTTATCACTTCATTATTATCATTATTTAATATTTGTAAGTTGATATTATTATTTTTAAATATTTGAGTTCTTATGTTAAAAACTTCCGTCTCGCATTTGTGAACATGTTCAAGCACTTTTGCTATTAAGCCATCATTTCTTTTAATCTTGCAATTAACTGGTGCTGCATCTATTAAAAAGAATAAATTACAATATTCAAGTCCAGTACATGCTAACTGCATTTGTGCTTGCACATAGTATTTGAAAAAATATTTACTGCTTAAAAAATTGCCATTTTTATTATACTCAGCAATTGCACTGCTCATATAATTAGAATCACTACTTTTAATCTCTAAAAGCTCTACTGTGCCATTACTATTTATAAACCAACCATCAATTGTTGATCCAACAAACATTTCTGATTTACCAGTTTTCTTAAAATAATTATACTTATCAACACCGTTGGCATATTTGTTCTTATACAAAATATCAATATTATCACCATGTGCTTTAACAAATTCTCTAAATCCTAAATTCTCTAATTCTTTGCCCTTGAGCATATACAAATTCTCTTCAAAAGGCAGGCTCATTCCAAAATATTTAAGCACTCTGTTAATAATCAAGTCTTTAAGTCCTGCACCTCCAATCAAAACATTACCTACTTCACTAGCTCCGTACCTATCAAGTCCATTTCTTTGTGTGCTAAAATCAATATTTCGATTAAATCTAAAACATTCTTGACTACTTATTCCTGGTAATTTCTTACCTATCTTGCTTAATTTACTTTTTTCTTTAATGGGAGAAGATTTTTCCTCAATTATTTCACATCCAGTAAAACTTTGTTGTTCAACACTTATCATTTTGAGCTCTCCTTTATTTATATTTTGTATTTCTTGATTATTATTTAATGTCGCCATTGTGGCCTCCTTAATTGTTATTTATAAAAATAAATATATAGCAAAAACTATTTTTGCCAACTTTTTTACAAAAAAAATAGTTGGGCTTATTTAAATTCTCTTGTCTAAGAACTTAGCTAAACCCAACTTAATTGGATTGTTTTGATAGCAATATACTTTTTTAGCTATTCCACATACATATATATAACAAAAATAGTTTTTGTCGAGCTTTTTATAAAAAAATTATAAAAAAAGAGCTTAACTATATCCTTAAATAAAAGAACATGGTTAAGCCCAAGCTAAATCGGATTTATAATAACATAAATGGTTTAAGTTTCCTCCTGTAATTTTTATTATAATATTATAAATATTAAAAACTATTTTTGCCAATTTTTTATAGAAATTATTATAATTAATAAAAGCTTTATTATATTTTCTTGTTAAAGAACTTAATAAAGTTAGAATTTAACCAAATTTGCTTATTAAAATAATTTTAATAGGCTTTTTAATAATTGAATATATTTTAATTTAGAATTAAAACTAATTTGTATTTGTTAAAATAAAAAAACCTATTTAAATTCTCTTGTTAAAAATTCAAATACGTTCTACTTTAAAGCTATATACTAACTTATTACTTTATAAAATTTTAATCATTCTTAATTTAAAAAATACTTATTAAATATAGAATAGATAATTGGAGCAAGCGTTATTCCCATTATTAGAATTACTTGTATTGTTCTATTACTTGTATTAAGTTCGTTTTTTAAACTAGAGATATCCTTTTGTAACGTTTTTTCTACACTATCTATTTTAGTATTTAAGCTAGATATATCTTTTTGCAAAGTTTTTTCTACATTATCTATCTTAGTATCTAAACTATCTATTTTGGCATTTAAGCTCTTTTCTACATTATCTATCTTAGTATCTAAACTATCTATTTTGGCATTTAGGCTCTTTTCTACAAAATCTATTTTTAGATTTAAATTCTTCTCTACAGTATCTATCTTGGCGTCTAAATTAGATATATCTTTTCTCAAATTCTTTTCTATATCAATTATTTTTTCTTTTAAAAATTCCAAATTGTAATTATCATTATTTAGAAAAACAAAATCTATTGCTTCCTTACTAAACCCTATATTTAAAAATTCATTTTTTATACTTTCTATGTTATATGTTCTGTATGCTAAATTGTTCATAGACTATCCTTTTAATTGTTTATATTCTTTCATAATTCTTTTAATTATATTTTTTTCATCACTAAATAATTTGTCCAACAAAAATCCTGTAAATTTAGCATTGCTTTTGTAAAAATCATAACTTTCTTGCTTTTTAAGTTGAAATCTTAATGGTTTTATTGGATTTTGCTTTGATTTTTTTACTATTGGGGTTTCTTGACTTTCTATTTTATCAAGAGAATTGTAAATACCATTTTCAATTATATAATCTTCATTAAGAATTCCTGCTTGCAATGCTTTTGCTAATTTTAAATATATATAAACTTGCGTTCTTGCCAATTGATAGTCTTTTATAAAAGCATCAAAACTTTTGTATCCATCGAGTTTATAGTATTCATTATCTTTGATTTCTTTTAAAATTCTAATACTTTCGACCTTATAAAAAATTTTCTTTTTTATATTAGTCTTTAATCTATTTTTTAAATCATTGTAATGAGCAAATATCTCTTCTTTGGTAATTAATTTTTTTTCACCGTCAGGGTCTGTTGCCCTTGATATAACTCTCTCATTCAATTCTATTTCCATAATAAACCTCTTTTATTCGAAATCCATACGGATCCGTATGGATTTATTTAACATATTCATCATATACAATTAAAAATCTTGATAATACCCCTTTATATTCATTAATATAATCTTTGGTCATATCAAATTCTTCATTTTTAGCAATTTTTTTATTTAAATCTTCTCGTTCATGGATAAATCCCAAAAATCCTGTCTTAGATTCAACGTGCTGTAATAATTGCTTATGAGTATTGTTTTTCTTGAAACGTGTTATAACCAAAAATATTGGAATTTTTATTTTTAAATTGTTCATATGAAATTCCAATAATTCTAAACTTTCAACCGCCCATTTTTCCGCAGTCATTGGAACTATTATGCAATTACTAGTCATTAAAGCATTTGACAGAGTGTAATCTAAACTAGGATTAGTATCTATTATTACATAATGATACCTCCGCTTTAAAAATTCTAAATTATTTTGCAACCTTAACTCTTTTAATGGTATGGATTCACTTAAAAATTTATTTAAAGTTAAATAACTAGGGATTAAGTCCAAATTTTCTTTAATCTTTACGATTGAATCATTAATATCTATTTTTTCTTTTAACACTCTATATACATTAATTTTCACAATATCAATATTTTGATTTAAAATTTCTTTATAAAAATAACTTGTAGTGGATGCTTGTGTATCCATATCAATTAAAAGAACTTTATGCTCTTTTGCAAGCAATGTTGCCATTATAATAGCACTTGTGCTTTTGCCAACACCGCCCTTAATTGACGCTATTGTTATTATTTTAGGTTTTTTATTATCCATTTTATTAACGGTCCTTGTTCTGGGTATTTTTTCCCATAAAATTTATATACTTGTTGTTCTAAATCCGTAAACATACTGAATAAAACTTTGTTGTAGTGATTATTTGTTCTTTTCTTATCTAATAAACGATATAGTCCCTTGAAATAGCAGAAAACACTTCCTGCTTTAAATCTAAATTCCATATAATATGCCCTTGCTAATGCATATGCTTTTCTAGTTCCGTTTATTTGATACTTTATTAAAGGTTTTTTAATTGGTTTTCTGTAGCCATAAAAAATACCAATGAACTTATCTCCTTCTTTAATTGGATACAAGTGAGTTTCTTCAACAATTCTTTCTCCATTAAATAAGGCCCTCAATGATAATCTAAACTCGTGTTTTTTCTCATATACTCCAAATTTGTAAATGTCCATCATTATTTTTGTATGGTACATTGCTTTGCCATTTTCTTTTTCAATCAAAATAAAACGTTCTTTATTTTGGCATTCAACTTTACATTTGCCTTTCTTTACAGTTTCAATAGGTTCTGGTGCATTTTCCATGTTAAATCCTCATACGGCCTTTAAGTTAAATTCTTCTTTCGTTATAGAATTTTTTTGTTTTTTTATTATTTCCAATAATTCAGTATGATATGTACCAAATACTTTATTGTATTCTATTTTCTTTTGTTTATTCAAATATTTTTTGATAGTGGGCTTTAGAATTTCAATATTTGTTTCTTTTCTTAGTTGTTCAATAAGGATATTGAAAATATTTGCCTTTAAATTCTGATAATTTTGTTGAGAATTTCGTTTTTCCCTTTCAATCGACTTTTCTAATTTCCGTTTTATGTTGTTTAAATCGTTATATTTATGACTTTCAATAATAAAATGGGGTTTATATTTGTAACTTTCGTATACTTTTTGTAAATTTGTCTTTAATTGTTTGGGATTATATCCATTTTGTTCGAATTCTTTCTGAGTGTTATTTAGAATTCTCTTTAATTTCTCTTGCTTTTCTTTAAAGCAAGATTTATTTAAATTTGTGTTTTTTAGCAATTTGGTTTCTGCTCTTTTTATGTTTTTTATTATTTTAATCATAGTATCTTTATCAACATTTAATGTTAATAAAAATGGAAGAATTTCTTTACATAACAAGTTACTTTTATTGAAGTACTTTATTACTTGATATTTCTCTATTTCGTTAATCTTTCTTTCTTCTTTTGTATTACTTTTATTACTTAAACACTCCACTGAATTTACACTACCATTTTTAGAAATATCGTCTTTAAAACGGTTATTAACTCTAGATTTAAATCTAGAGTTTTTTCGCTCTCGAAAGTACATGTTGATTTTCTGGTAACATTCTTTTTTAGGATACTTTAGCTTATAGTAAATTTCAGTTCCACAATTTACACCCATATGTTGGTAGTAGTTAGTTGTAACTTTTAGTACTTTTTCTAATTTGTAAAGATAATTTTGCATAGTTCTTAAAGTAGTGGGAGCCAAACCATTTCTTTTTAGATTTTTATTATAGTAATAGAGTATGTTTTGTTGTGTGTATTTTTTATCTTTTTTGTTTAGAAAATCTAGTGTTGAAGTAAGAGATATTAATTTGTGTTGGTGTTTGTTGTGGCAGATTGGTCTTTTATTGTTGTTTAATAGTGCCATTACGACGGCCTCCTTAATTGTTATTTATAATTATTATTATAATGCAAAATTTTGATTTAAAAGTAAACACTTTTCTAAAAAAATATTAAATTTAATTATTAATTTTGTTAAATTAATACATTATTTGTAATTTAGTAAAAATATAAATTGATTTTAATTTTAAATTGGGCTACACTACAATCAGCGTAGTTGTATAAATAATGTCACGTACACCTACCTTAATTGTAATTTCCAAAGATCATGGTGGGAACTTGGCGAAGTTCTTTGTAAAAAGAGTTTGGTTAAGTCCCACTTCTTTTTTTGTAAAAATTTTTGTAAGAAAAGTTAGCAAAAATAGTTTTTGCTATATATTTATTTTTATAAATAACAATTAAGGAGGCCACAATGGCGACATTAAATAATAATCAAGAAATACAAAATAATATTCAAGCAGAAATAAAATTCAGAAAAGATATGAGCACCCTAATCAGAAACTTGCCGCGTATTGACAAAAGTCTTAAAGGGTATGGGTACAAGTATCAAGATTTCAATGACATAGTAGAAGTAATTTATAGCGTTATTGATAATCATAATTTGGATCTTTTTTTTACGCAAGATCCAATTTCTGTAGAGGGTCAATATGGTATAGTTGATTATATTAGGACTACATTCTACAGTACAAGCACTGTGTACAAATACTCATTTGATACGCGAATTCATACAGATAAATTACAATGGAACAGTGAAAATGGGTCTAAAAATATTAATACAATGCCACAATTTGTTGGATCAGCTATTACTTATTTCAAAAGATACGCTTTAGTGGGGCATCTTTGCATAAAAAGTGAAGTTGATACTGATGCAGCACCCATTTACAATAATTATGAAAACAGAAATTCTATGCCTAGCAAACAAGTTAGTGTTAATCAAAAACAAGAACAAAAAAGGGAACAAAAACAAGAAATTAATCAAGTTCAAAAAAATAACACTATTCAAAACCAGAAAAGAGACATTAAGCAAGAACAAAAAAAAGATAGGCTTTATTATTACGGTGTTTTTAAAGAAGCGTTGTCTAATATAAAAGATTGGGTAAATAGCCCTACAATAAAAGATAATATAAACTCAATTATTCAAAAAATAGGGTTTATCCAGAATATAGACCCCAATAATTTTGATGATATCAAGAAAATTGAATCTGACTTAATCTCGTATTTTGAGAAAAATAGTGATTTTAAGAGTGTAAACTATTGGGCGGAAATTATAAAAAACCATTTCAAGAAAAATAATAGATTAAAAGATTTACAAGATTTTGAAAAGTTTGTGTCGTTTAAGAGGACTGATTATGGCCCTAGTCCATTAATATTCTTTAGTGTCTTAAAAGAATATGAACGGTTTGATGAGATATTTGCAGCATAGCAAGATTAAAGCCCCCTATTTGGAGGCTATTAGTTATTAGGAACCACCATTGCCGCAGGTAGTAGCCGCTTGTCCAGCAAAACTATCTATACCGCCGCCAAGAGCCCCCTGAACCACTTGTTTAAAAGTGTTTTTACCATCATCATTTCCATTACATTTATCAAGTTCTTTTTTTATATGGTCAAGTGCTGTTTTGATTTTATCTTCATCATATTCTAAAAATTTTTCAAATTCTCCATCAGCAGTTAGAGCGGTTTTCAACCAGTCAAGGTGTGTTTTTTGGTCTGCATTTAGCTTTTCTCTAAGTAGTTCTTCTTTAGATTTAGGTTTTTCTTGTGTTACTTCTTTTTGGGTTAAATCACGCTTTCCTCGTCTTTTTGTTTGTTGGGCATTGTTTTTTAAAGTGTCATTATCATTAGAATTACAGCCGTTTAGCATTAGTAAAAATAAACAAAATAATATGTTGAAGATTTTCATTGTTACTCCTTTTTTTATTATTAATATTCACTTAACTAAGTATTAATACTAAATATTGGATAAACAATTATTATTTGAATTGATATGTTTTAAGTAAGGTTAGCTACTTAGAAATGAAAGCAAATATTAGCCCTGCTATCATTGTTATAGACATTGCGCCCATAATTCCCAATACCCATTTAAGCATTTCTGAAAGAGACATTAAATTCTTTTCAACATTGTCTATTTTGGCATTTAAATTCTTTTCTACAGTATCAATCTTAATGTCTAAATTAGATATATCCTTTTGTAAATTCTTCTCTACATTATCAATTTTAGTGTTAAGTTCGCTTTTAACATTATCTATTTTAGAGTCTAAATTATCTATTTTTATATTTAAATTTTTTTCTACAGTATCTATCTTAGTATTTAAATTGGATATATCTTTTTGCAAATTCTTTTCTACGTAAGAAATTTCAGAAATAAGATTATCAAATTTTATATCAAATTGTTTTTCTAAATTTTCTAAATCTCTATATGTTAGCTCATTGTGATAATATCTTTTAGATAAATCTTGTGCTATTAGTTGTTCCATGCCCAGTCTAAGAAATTCTTTATATATTTGTTCTTGACTAATACTGCTAGTGCTTGTTGACAATGTTTCCATAATATTTTCCCTTAAACTATATTATACGCTATTTTAGATTGATTGGCTTTAGAGATTTTTATATGTAAAGTAGAATTTCTTACAAGAAAAACCTTTTTGTAATTTACATTTTTAATTGGGAATATTGATGATAGACTTTTTCTGCGATATTAGAGATATTTTTTGTGTGAATTTCTAAATCTTCAAATTCGGGTATTGTAACAATAGCCTCTTGAGTTTGTTGTTTAAACTCCTTTACAGTGCCAATTTTAATTATGAAAATGTTTGAATAAATCCAATTTTTAACGTCCTCTTGTGCTAAAGCATGACCATAAAGGCGCTGATTCATTCTATAAATTTTATAGTCTTTAGTCATTTTAATCCCCTTTACTTTCTACATTTAATCAGAACCATCAGAATCATCCTTTAATTTAAGTATTAATGAATACTCTCCTGCGTTGCTAAGTCTTGCGCTGGTTTCTTTTATGGTGGTTTTTATCATTTTTCCTAATCCATCAATAAATGAAACCTTATCGCCAATTTTTAGTTTATGTGTGTAAAATGTTTGTGCGTTCCAATATACACGTCTTATATGGTATTCACCCTCAATAGCAATTTCTTGTTGTGGTATGAATTCAAGTCCATAATCTTCTAAAGCCTTGTAATTTTCATCTGCTTCAATTGTTCTATCATTAGTAAATATAAAATTACATTCAACATCAAAACTGTCACCACCAACATCAGCTATTACGTCATGAATATATATTCCTTTTATTTTGTCAACAAATTCTTTTGGTGTTGTGGCATAAATATCTTTTTCAATGATTTTAAGACGATCTTCTTTTCCCATATTAATAATATTGCGATTAGGAAATACAGATTCTATGGCCTCTTGCACCGTTTTTCCCTTAAAGTTTTTGTTCTCTAATTTTCGATTAAAGAAGTTGCTACTAACCGCTAACCGAACGTCAAGCTCAACACTAAAATCACCACTAGGATAATCAGTGCTCATAGGAGTTCCCAAATAACCCGACATTATGAAATCAAAATTTTTTTCATGAGCAAATTTCTTATAATATATTTTTACTATATCTCCCACCTCAATGTCATTGGTGAAGTCTAAGGGCAAATTCCAAAGTACAATTTTTGTTCGTTTAGATTTTACAAAATTATAATTTGAAAACTCATTAGATATGGTAATATCAATATGAATTCCATGTTGCGTATTTATTATAATTTTAGGAATTTCTTCAATTAAAGAATCTCCAGAGCTTGTATCCTTTTCTAAGGATTGTTTTGCTTTATAAAATTCAATTTTAAAATCATATTGTAGTAGCAACATTAATTATCCTTTATATTTTTCCAATTCAAATGTTTTTACAATTTCTATTGATAGACTAACTTCAACTTCATCAATAAAAGGAACATCCTTAAACGAAAGACTTGTAATTACAGCTAATTCTTTAAGGCCAAAAGTTGGACTGTAGATACTAAAGGGAACTTGAGCTTGTATTCTATTTGCTAGTTGTTCTTTTGCAAGATGAGCGTCAAAACGTAGCATAGTATTGCCAAAAACAGTCATTTTGAGTAGAGAAAGCATATCCTTATATAAGGATGTAAGTATACCACCGTTTAATGATATGTTTTCACCAGTCATTACTGGATTGTAGCTTACATATTCTGCTTTTCTATCATAATAGTTAATAACCGGTCTTTTAGAACAACTAGTATTATAAGTGCGTGTTATGAGTTCGGTTTTTGGTTTTATAAAAAACAATTGAGGAACATATCCAAAACCTTTTAAATCCATTCTTGGGAATAACACTAAAAAATTATCTGCTCCGAAAAGAGCAAATATTTGGGTTATTACATCTCTTATTATTCGAGTAATTTCCCTGAATTCTTTCTTTTCAAAATCTTTGATTTTTTCTTCGAATTTTTTCTTTGCAATATTATTATTGATAATATTTTCATTTTTATCCATAGAATTTCCTTTTTAGTTAAAATTGCCTAAATCATCCCCCCCGGGGCTATTGTTGTTATTTCCCCATGGCCACCAATTAAAAGGATTCGCGTAGTACCCAATATTACTAACTAAATTACTACCGGTATTATATAATGAGCTGCCAATGTTTTTTATTCCGTCAAAAGCACCCTTTATACCGCCTGTTATGGCATCAACGATATCTTTTAAGATTTGTTTAAAATTAAGGTTCATAATCTTTTCAAGAATACCAGAAATTTTGCCAATTACTGGCATCAAAACATTATTAGTTACGTCTTCAAGATTTTGCTCTATTTTAGCTAAATTGCTTTTAGCTCTAGCAACTTCATCAGAATGACCCATTATATTTAAAGATGATATATCTTTTAATAAGTCTGCAATTATCTCTGGCCTTAGCTTTTTTTTCCCTCCCTCTTGAGTTAGAAACTCTAACCTGTTTTTCATGGTTTCTAGATATTTTTTTCCAAATTTGTCTATGGGTTTCAATATATTAAAAGCTTCTGTAAGTTTCCCTTTAAGTATTTTTGAAACAACTTCAACAGCACTTTCGTTATCACCAACAAGCCCTGTGCTTCTAAACATAGCTGCTAGTTTTGTTGCATTTAATACATTCTCTCCCTCTTCATCATTAAGTTTTAATTCTCTGATATGGCCTTTAAGCACACTTGCTGTTCGCAGAAAATCTTGTTGTTCTAATTTCCGCTCAAATCCTTTCATTCCCTTAATAGCACCCAAAATATTTTCACGTTCTTTTTCACTGTAAAACACTTTATTAAGTTGTTTTAGTTGTTCTTCTTTAGATTTATTTTCAACTGCTTTTTTAGCAAATCCATACATAAATCCAATAAGCCCGCCACCAACTTTACTTACAGCGTTGCCAATGACATTTCCCAGAGCACTACCTATTGCAATTTTGGCAACAAGTCCTTTTCCTTGAGAGGCTGCTAGCATTTTACTTTTTGCTTTTGATTCTTTTGCAAGTTCTTTATATTCAAGACGTCTTTTGTCTCTATCAGACATTAAAGATCTTTTGAAAGCTTCTTTTCTTGCTTTCTCAAAACCCATGCCCTGTTTCATAAGCTTTTTAGTTTGTGTAAGTCTATATTTCTCAACACGTTCTCTTAAGCTTTCAAATTTAGATTGTCTGTTAAGTTCTTTTTTCTTGTCCGACAAATTATTCTTTACAATATCTTTAGTACTCCCCAAACTAGATTTTTTGGGTTTAAGATATTTCTCCATTTTGGAAATATCTTGTTCGATAGCCTTTTTTGTTGCAGCATGATCAAGAATACCCTTAAATTTAATAGTGAATTTGTCGCTCATTGAGCCCTCACTTCCCTAGAATTAACTCATACAATTCTTTTTCTAATTTAATATCAGCAAGTCTATTTACCTCTAAAAGCTCGTCATAAGGCAATTTCTTTACATCATCATATGAGCAAATATTCATAATTACTGGAAAATAGTATTTATCGTTCTTAATCTCGTCAAGCAAGTTAAAATACTTTTTTCTAGTCTCATTAAGACTTGCAATAGCTTTATCAATATCTCTATTTCTTTTGCTCATTTAGCAACCAGCTCATTAGAATTTGATGTACTTGATGAAAGCGAAGTGGCTACTTTTTCATAATCAAAGTTTTCATTGATATAGTCAAAAGTAACAAAATCACCAACATTATTTTCATATTCACTTAGAAAAACCAAAGCGGGGGTTTTTAGATCATTGTCTAAATGAAAAGTATTAAATTGTGCAGTGTAAATTATTGCAACAAGATAATCTTTATAATAAGAGATAAATTCTCTATTTTGATCCAAAATCACATAGAATTCGTCTAAAAATTTTGGACTTATCATTAAGCTTGTAATTTCTCTTAAGTATTTAACTTCATTAAGCTTTAAAACAGCGTCACTTTGATTAAATCCCAGTACTCTATCCCATTCATAGACCGGAAGTACTTTTAGTGGATATTCATAAGTTTTATTTTTAGTTAAAATTTTCATTTTATATCTCATTATCATAATAAGACTCTCCTTTTAAGTGTTGTTTGGTTTAGATTTTTGGCAATTAATAGCCCTAATTTCAAAAGTAACTTTTTCAGTCTCAGCAGAATAACTTCTTGAGGGCTCTTCAGTAAAAATTGCATAGTTAGAAATAATTTTGGTAGCAATTCTATCATTGAATGCTAAATCAAGCATTTTATCATCTTTTCTCACATCCATGTTGTAAAACTGTTCATCAGAAAGTTCAGTTAACAAAATGTAATCATGACTACCCAAAGTAACTTCAATGTTGAAAACATAAGTTATCGTTTTAGGATCTCTTAAGCTTATTACAGGCATACCTTTATCTTCACTACTAATCACTGCTCTTGTTGTAGGCTCACTTGTAAGCTCTAGTTTGCCACTATGTAACTGCGTACCACCAATTGAAAAATAAACTTCTCTTAAATCATAAAATTGCATTTTAACCCCCTTTTAGGCACTTAAACTATTTTGATAATCAACTATATCTTGAGTAGTAATTACTAAAGCAACAGCATTAATGCTAAAGTTATAAGTAATATTCACACTAAGTTCTAATTTAAGTTGTGGTGTAGGAGAAATAGTAAGACTTAAATTTTTATACTGTATAATCAGCCCTCTATCTATAAACCTTTTAAGTAAACACTCAATTGCTGAAGTATATGCATTATCTCTAGCGCCACTAAGTTGTAGTGCAGATAGTTTGCTGTTTTGTCTATTGTTTTTATTCCAAATTCTAATAAGCTCAATAATCGCTTCATTTTTTATATAATGATATGTAAACTGTTCATCTATTGCACTTCCAGCTAGATCGACACCCTCTTTAAAGGCGGGCATACCATCAAGTCCAGTTTCATTAAGAAGTGAATAAAAGTTAATTTTTGCAGTTCGCAACTTTCCAATTACAGTGTCATCAACAAGCGGTTTAGCAGCTAGTGACATACCATAAGGATTTACAGAATGGGAAATACTTGCTTGATGCAAATATTGACTTACAAATTTGAGGTGTAAGTTATCTTTATTGTTACTGTAAACAACAATATTTCTTTCTTTTTCAGAATTGCTTTTATCCTTGAAAAGTTCTTTTATTTCTTGTTCTTTAGTTGAGAATACAAAAAAAATTGAAGGTGTTTTAAACTTATCATAATCATCTTTATAAATCTTAAGTCCATCATCGGAATTATCACCCTCAGTATTTATAAGTACAACAAAAGTGTGTCTATGTACTTTAAGATATTTTTTTAACTCTTCGGGTTTATCCTTATAAATAAAAAGAACAGCAGATTTTAATGATTCTTCACTTGAATTGAAAAAATTAGACATTGCGGTTTTAAGTAGTGTCTTTTCTTTTCCAAACTGATCTTGTCCATTCCCATTATCTTTTTCCAAAGTTTCAATTTGTTTTTCATAGTTATTAACGGTTAAATTCAATGTTACAAAGTTAGCAGCATCTTTATTAACTTTGATTTTAGCTGTTTTGTAAACCAAAAGTGGATTATAATAATTGGGCCTACTAGCTTGAATTCTAGAGTCAACTAAACTTACACTAATTGTATCTTGCGGCAATTTCGTATTCCTCCTTTAAAATTTCAATTGCTTTTACACTAGCATTAAATGCTATAGATGCACTGTATGCATGATTGCTATATTTTGTGCCTAAATTAATTAGCCCAACTGTTTGCATATTAGATGTTGGGTAAATGTAGAAATTAATTTTACTAATATATTCGGGTTGTGATTGACTTTCTAAAGTATACTTATGGGCTTTATTATGTAGGAAATTGCTAAGCATACCATAAAGCATTAACATACGTGAATTAGCGGCAAAGTCTTTAGCATTTAACACTATCGCAATAATATATATTTGAAAATTTAAACTGAATTCCAAAGCATTTTCATAAAATGCACCGGCTCTAGAATTATGATCAAATAGATTTTCTGTACCATCAAATTTCAATGCTATTATATTTGAACTAGCAGCTGTGATTTTTGAAAGGTACGGGTGATTGTAAGTATTTATGATATCACACTCAAAATTATTTTCAGTTGCATGCGCCTTAAACCCTTTGAATATTTGAGTTAAATGGTTTAAAACCATATCTAAAGTAAAAATCATTCAAGTGTTACCTTATAAGTAATCTCGGATAACATTTTGGCTGTATCAACAAGTGGAATTGCTGCGGTGTTACTACCCTTTTTAAACTTATTTTTGATTGTATTAGCCTTTAAGGCTGGAGCGACTTGTGCTGATAATAGATAATTTCCATAGTACCTTATAAAAGCTTGTCCAATAGCCTCCATTCCCAATTTGGGGTCAAGATTAAACTTAGAATTTATATAACTATTATTGATATATTCTCTAAATTCAGAACTACTAGCAATTTTGGTTAAATGTTTTCTTGCTGGTAAATTGCTACCCCCTTTTTCATGCATTCTAGCAATCCCTGCACGACCACCAAACCACCCAATTTCCAATTCCAGTTTAAATTCTAGCTTGTCCATATAAACTCCTTTAAAACTAATGTGAAGTATCCGATTGAAGAGTCAATACTAAATATTTCAAAGTAAACTAAATCTGCAATTGATATTCGGTCTTTAAGCTCAAAGTTAAGGTCTTGATATGTGTAAAGTTTAGAATATCCTTGAATATCAGATATATCGGAGTCATAAAGCACTGCAAGTTCTTGTGGTTTTATGTCAATAATAACTCCCGCAAATTCAGTGTACTTATTTTTATCAAAAACTCTCTGATAAGAAGAATCGTTTTCAAGTTTAACAACCGTGCCTTTATAAAACCTTAAAGGTTGAGGATCCTTAAATACGTTGATCATACGAACGGACATATCTGAGAGTCTTTTTCTAACACCATTCATTAGACAACCCCCACACAAGATGGCGTTGAAGTTTCTCTTTTTAGTTTTTCTAAAAATGCATCAAGTTGTGAACAAAAATTCTTGTTTGAGCCACAACCCCCCTCACCACCTTCTTCGCTCCCACCACTACTAGGATAATAATCAAGTTCAAGTTCATTGAATTTCTCTTTTTTGATCCTATCAAATTCAAATTCTCGAACAACGCCCTGTTTTCTTAATTGACAACCCATGTGGTAGAAAGTAAGTAAAAATATTTGCTCATATGTTAGTGAACTAGCATCAATACCGCGTGTTACCAGAATAGCTTGAAGTAAAGATAAATGAAGTAGAAAATCTTGCCGGCTTAGTGCAAATTTGTCTATTCCTAATAGCAATAATACTTCTGAATGAAGTTTTGTTACTAAAAGCTCTTCTTCTCCCTCAGATTGTGCTTGTAAGTTTTCTTGTTCACTCATTTTCACTTACCTTATACTTTTAACTTTGCTTTATGTTAACTTGCAAAATAGTTTTTCTAGTAGCAAGTAATCCGCCTAAAACAAAATCAATGTATGAATGAGCTATATCAGTTGAGTCTTTATCAACTTGTTCATTCGGTGTAGGTAGCATATACTTGCTAGGTTTAAATTTAATAAGTTCTGAATTTAGTGGATAAATGAGTATTTTATGTTTTAGCAAGTTTGAAGTTTCAATGTAAACATCTTCTCTATTATTAATAGCCTTAATAGTTTGAATTAAAACATCTTCCCATTTTTCACAACTACTTGCTGCACCCTGTGCTGCTGCGTATGGCTTTACAAGTTTAAGTGAAGTTGATGGGTCAACTATTACCATCATCGGCGTGGAAAATTCGTCTCCTAGTTCTAACTTTGAAAGTCCAGTCTCAATTTTTTCAAAGATTTTATCCATTTTATCTTTATCACCACTTTGAATTTCTTCTTTTATCTGCTCGGGCATATTAAGTAGTCCATACATATTGGGAAGTAGGCGTTTTTGATTTTTCCCGTCTTTTTGAATCGAAACAGTCCCAGTTAGTACAAAGTGATTAATAAGTTTGATAATTTCACTACTTGCAAGCTTATACGCTTGAGCAAAAGGAAGTAAATTATTATTAATGTCTCCAATGTATGAGTCTGAAGTATAAAATTTCTCAGAAGTCTGCTTTAAATGTCTAAATTTGTATTGTAATTTCAAATAATTAAGTCTTACCACTTCAGAACTAAATCCAATAGTTGAAATAGTATTAACCTCATTGGCAATTGTTGTAGGATTAGAATTTAAAAACGCGTCCCATTTTACGGTTTTTTGATACCCCATTTGTAGATCAACATCTTCAATTTGATCGGGTGAAAACCATTTATACATAATAGGATCTTTAACTTCTCCTATGATATTTGCCACAGCTTTTGCATAATAATTTTCATCAAATAATTCCATATTAAATCCTCCCAAATATTATTAATTTCTACTAATAGCTTTATTTCCAAATACAGCTACTTTTACTAAATAAACCTCATTACTAATTTGCTTTGCATCAGACAATGCTGTTGCATTAATAGCCGTTTTATTTGCCGCTCCAGTAACCTTTTCAAGGGCTCCGTCTTTATTAAAAATAAGTTTATCTTTTACTTTAACCGTAGAATCTTTTGCTACTAAGTAACCCTCAAAATTATTGGTAAGTGGGACAATAGTGGCTGTTTTACTAAACTCATCTATATCAATGCATATTCCATATAAGTCCTCACCTCCACCAGCCTCAACATGAGGTTCGTAGTGACTATGATTATCTTGTGCTTCTTGAATAACTCTTTTTACTCCACGCTTGTATGGATACCCAGAAAATGGATGGTTTTCCAATTTATCAAACTTACTGGTTCTAGTGCCTCCAGAAGCAAAAAATTTCACATTTTTGTCTCTAAATTCATTAGAATTGCTAATAAAACCAGCGTCATGTTGGGGATTTTTCATAAACTTTTCCAGTTTACTTCTTTTCTCTTGATACTCTTTTACTAATTGCGTTGTATCTCCCATTTATTTACCTCCTTTTATTCGATTAAGATTTAACCACCATCAGGTATTACTATTTTCTCAAGGCCTCTATTTCCAAAAATTGCAACTTTTATAAAATTAATAGAATACTCTTGCCTAGGATATCTATTTTGATCTTGATTTTTATCTTCGGGTGCAAAATTGATTGTAAATGAATCAGATAGAGCATATATATTAATTGCGGTTGGTGGCCCACCTCCAGCCTTGATAATAACTCCGTTATTATTTATGTCTAGTATTTCTCCTATTTTTATACTTGGATTTCTTGTAACAAGATACCCTTCAAAATTGTTAGTAATTGGCAATACATACGCGGTACAACTAAACTCACATACATCTACACATATCCCATACATATCAGTATCAGCTCCAACTTCTACATATATAGAGTTCTCTTTTGGAACAAGTTTAACCCCTCGCTTGTATGGAAAACTATTCACTGGATCGTAAAGGTATTCCTCTATTTTGTCTGTATAACTTGAACATGCAAATGAATATGCATCAACTCGCTCATTCTTGGATTTAAAACAACTACTTAAACCGCCAAAAACCTTATTTTCAATTGAACTCATCGATTTTACATATTTCTTGAATTTCAAAAGGACATCATCAAGCTCGTTAATTGCATCCAAATAGGGATCTTCCCCTTGTGCATCCTCAGCTTGTCTTGCTTGCCGTTTAGCTCTAGGAGCAGCGGGTACTTGTGCCCCTAAATCTAACTGAGGGTCCTCAACAGCCTCAAGATTTTCTACTTGCACGTTACCTTTTAAAGCCATATTTTATTACCCTTTTATTGCTCTATTCCCAAATACACTAGCAAGCACTATAAATAATTCATCGGTTAATTTGTGTGCTTTTGAAAGCGCTATCGCATTAACAGTCTTTTGACCCCCTGTAGCCTTTTCTAGTTCTCCATGTTGGTTAAAATTTAATTTATCTCCTGGATTTACACTATTTTGTCCATCCTTCTTAAGTGTTAAATATCCTGTAAAGTTATTCGTAATTGGTATTACAGTTGCCATACCACTAAACTCATCTATATCAGAACACACTCCATATAAATCATCTCCACCACCAGCCTCAACTTCTAGTTCGGTTGTTCCATCTCCAAAACTAAGTTTTACTCCTCGCTTGTACGGATACCCTTTAGCAGGATAATTTTCTATTTTGTCCTTACTACTGGTACACACTCCACCAAAATTAGAAAAAATTAGATTTTGGTCTCTAAAATCAATAAAATTACTAAGTAACCCCGCGTCTTGTTGGGGATTTTTCATTAATGCTTGAATTTCTGCAACTTTTTTATCAAACTCTTGTTTGATTTTTGTTATATCACTCATTAAAAACTCCTTTAAGCAATACTTGTTCTTTTATGTCTTTTTAGATTTTCATAAAATTGAATTCGTCTTTGCTTATATGTATTACTTATAGCTTGTACAAATTCTGTAAAATTAATTGGTACAAAATTAGAATCAAGCAAACTTGCTCTTTCTTCAGATTTGGCAATAATATTCCCCTTAATAGAGTCAACAGAAGAAGAATTACTACTCGCATTTTTTCTTAATTTAATATTCACTTTTGCTAAAGAAACAAGTTGTTCTAGTATTTCACCATCGATATGACTTATATCTGACGCTTTAGCAATAGCTTTAATTTGCTCAATTGGAACAAACTTACGAACAAGCTCTCTACGTTGTGCCTGCATAATATCTTTTAGTGTGTATCCTTTTGCAAGTAACACTTCCTTGTTAAAATGGTTGCTAAGATGCGCTTTTGCAAGTGTATCAATTTCATTAATTCTCTCTACCTCTAGTAACAATTGCTTTTCAATACGCTCTCGTTCTTCAACTTCTGCAAGTTCTTTTGTTATTCGCTCATTTATACTTAAATCTCGGCTTGTCTCTTTAGATTTACTATTTGCTTGTTCTTTAAAGCGCATGTACTCTTCAAATTCCTGCGCACTGATAACTTTAGTATCAGCCTTATTTTGCTGTTCTTCTTTATCTTGTGCTTGCAGGTCTTCTTTTTCCTCTTTCTCTGTCATCTTTTAACTCCTTTTCTCAAAATGAGAATAATTTCTCTTTTAAAATCGCTAGCTCCTCATTATTAAATGAGCTACTCTGTATAAGCTGGTTATATTTACTGTAAAGCTCAATTAGCTTTATATCTCTTTCTACTTTTTCTTCTTCACTTAACATAATCAGTGAATTAAACTTCATATCAAGCCCGAAATACTTTGTAAGCTTTAAATTACAAGAATTCTCAACTTGTTCTTGTACACCTTTTAGAAAATCGTAATAATTGCTCCTATCTCCTTTACCATCATTTCCTAGCCCTTTAGCCTGCTCATTAAAACTTCTAGTTAGGGGTTCTTTAGTATCTGCACCAATTTTTGCCTTAATTAATGCTAAAGCCTCCTTTAAATAGCTAAGGTCGTATTTAATAACCTCTAAACTAGCACTCGGAGTAGCTGTATAAAACATTCCCTCATTATTTAGATTGCTTTTTAACCTAGCAAGTTCCTGCGCCAATGAGTCATTAAGACTACGTAAATTAGAAATATCTTTACTATGATTGTTTGAATTTTGTTTTCTTAAAAAAGAAGATAAAATGCCACTTCCTCTATCATTATTGCCTTGAGTAAGTGCACTTAAAGAAGTTGTTGCACTAGAGAGTGCGTCTTGTAGCTGCACTAAAGATTCATCTTTGTAAAACAAAAAATTGTGGTTTTCAATACGTTTTTCTATTTCAACGTATATCTTTTCAAATAAATAAATATCTAGCAAAAAGCTTTCTGTATAACACGGAACATATCTTTTTAAGATATAATCAAAGTTTTCATATATGATAAGTCGACTTTTATGTATTTTAACTGCGTCTAAAGAATTGTTCTTATTGCTGGATTTTACTCTGTAGGTTATATGATCAAAATCAACTCCCAAATCTCTTACATATTCATAATCAAGGTATTCAAAACCAATAGGTAATTCTATATTAACGGGTTGTTCGAGGTCTATTAGGGTATCTTTGGTTTTTACTAAAACATATCCAATCCCATGGAAACGGTAGCTTATTATACAATTAAGTAGAGCATTTTTAAGCTGTACTTTTAACCTATCAAGCTCAAATTCACTAACATTGCGGCCAGAACTCTCAAGAACAAGTCCGTTCTTGAGACAATCCTCTGCTACATTTTCTATATAATTCCTAAAAAATATTGAGTATTTATATAGTTCTAGTGAACTTATCTTATCTATTAATTTTGTTTTTCTTAAATCACACACCGTTTTACTTCTCTTTATTAAATTAGATGTATGATATCAAAAACTATTATTTTTGTCAATAAAAT
>NZ_CP179456.1:0-20505 GCF_032595855.2 Borreliella carolinensis | reverse complement strand
AATTTATTATCTTTTAGTACAAGTCTTGTCACACAGGTAAGAGAATAGAAGGCGGAGAACATTTGGATACTCCCCGCCAGTATGTAATTTATCCTCTTCACTTATAAGAGAAGACAGCTGCTACGAGCCAGCTGTCGCGGTGGGAGTCTTAGACCCACTATCCTTAACAGCATCGCCAACTGTCTTCAACCCGGACTGTACCGCCTTTCGTACTAAATTTGTTAATGATGTAACGGTTTTTGTTACTGCACTCTCGACAGCATTCTTCACCGTCCCTTTATGATCACCATGATCAGCATTCTTCAAAGCAAACTCCCCATCCTTAGCCATTCCCCGCAAAACAATAGCAGCAGCAATCTGATCATCCTTCTTCATCGTCGCAAAAGCAGCAGCAGCCTGCTCCTCCTTGCTCCCAATAGCCGCCGCAATCGGATTTTTAGCATCCTTCACATCATCCACCGCCGCCTTCTCTCCCCCCTTAGCAGCATCAACAATAGCTTTTAATATCTGCTCCCCACTAACCGCACTAACAGCAGCAGCAGCCTTCCCTGCATCCTTACCATCCCCGCCCCCCTCATCATTATTCTTCTTCTTGTTAGCAAACAATTTCCCTGCATCCGTGTTCCCATCACCAGTAGCAGCAACAACATTCAACTTCCCAGCCTCACCAGCCTTCTCTGCAGCATCAACAATCCCCTTTATCCCATCAGCAATCCCATTAACACTCGTCGCTTCACCACCCTTTGCCGCCTTATTATTCTCAGCCTTAACAACATTCCCAACCGCATCAGCACCACCAGTAGCAGCAGCAGCAGCAACTTTGGCAGCTTTTGCCATCTCCTCTAACCACCCACTAATCTCTTTTATTGCACTCTCGACAGCACCACCAGCAATCCCATTAACACTCTTACCGTTACCACTTTTCTCATTGCTACCTTTTGGTGCTTCTTCATTATTCATTTTGGTTAATTTGTTTAAATCGGTTTTTGTTTCCTCTAATTTTTTAGCTAAAGAATCGAAATATGTTTTTACTTCTGATTTTTTAGGATCTGCCTTAAACCCTAGTGCATCTGCAACTAATCCACCAAAAGAGGTAAATACATCTAGGAAGCCATTGCCTAGTTGTATTACTGATTGGTAAAATTTGTTTGTTGGATCATCCTTTGCTGTATCACCAGCATTGCTGCAATTAATAAAGAAAAGTATTGTTCCTAGCATTATTGCACTTGAAATTTTTTTCATATTAGTCTCCTTAAAATATAAAGTATTACTATAGTTCAAAATAGTTGCTTTGACAAGTGAGTAGGTGAACTTTTTATATTATTTCTTTTTTTAAAAAAAGAAATAATATAAAAAGTTCACCTACTCACTTGTCAAAGCAACTATTTTGAACTATAGTAATACAATAAATTAAATTAAATTAAATTAAAAAATTTTTCTACTAGTAATTAATTTTATTAATTAAATAAATTACTTTTTTAAAACTCAATTACCAATACTATCTAATACTCCATGCAAAAATACCAAGAAAGGCCACTATTATCAATAGAATACCCTACAACAAAATTATCAAATTTATACTGAAATATCCTTAATTCAAAAAAGTTTTGCTTATAATATGAAAAAAATTTCAAGTGCAATAATGCTAGGAACAATACTTTTCTTTATTAATTGCAGCAATGCTGGTGATACAGCAAAGGATGATCCAACAAACAAATTTTACCAATCAGTAATACAACTAGGCAATGGCTTCCTAGATGTATTTACCTCTTTTGGTGGATTAGTTGCAGATGCACTAGGGTTTAAGGCAGATCCTAAAAAATCAGAAGTAAAAACATATTTCGATTCTTTAGCTAAAAAATTAGAGGAAACAAAAACCGATTTAAACAAATTAACCAAAATGAATAATGAAGAAGCACCAAAAGGTAGCAATGAGAAAAGTGGTAACGGTAAGAGTGTTAATGGGATTGCTGGTGGTGCTGTCGAGAGTGCAATAAAAGAGATTAGTGGGTGGTTAGAGGAGATGGCAAAAGCTGCCAAAGTTGCTGCTGATGCTGCTACTGGTGGTGCTGATAAGGCGGTTGGGAATGTTGTTAAGGCTGCGGCTAATACGGCGGCGGCAAAGGGTGGTGAAGCGACGAGTGTTAATGGGATTGCTGGTGGGATAAAGGGGATTGTTGCTGCTGCAGAGAAGGCTGGTGAGGCTGGGAAGTTGAATGTTGCTGCTGCTACTGGTGAGCAGAACGCGGATGCAGGGAAATTGTTTGCCAAGAAGGATAATGATGGCGGGGATAGTAATGATGCAGGGAAGGCTGCTGCTGCTGGTGCTGCTGATGCGGTTGGGAATGTTGTTAAGGCTGCGAATAATAAGGCGGCGCAGGGTGGTGAAGCGACGAGTGTTAATGGGATTGCTAATGGGATAAAGGGGATTGTTGATGCTGCAGAGAAGGCTGGTGAGGCTGGGAAGTTGAATGTTGTTGCTGCTGCTGGTGATGGGAACACGGAGGCGGGGAAATTGTTTGCCAAGAAGAAGGATAATGATAAGGGGGGCGGGGATGATAAGGATGCAGGGAAGGCTGCTGCTGCTGCTACTGGTGCTGCTGATGCGGTTGGGAATGTTGTTAATGCTAAGGATAATAAGGCGGCAAAGGGTGGTGAAGCGACGAGTGTTAATGGGATTGTTAGTGGGATAAAGGGGATTGTTGATGCTGCAGAGAAGGCTGGTGAGGCTGGGAAGTTGAATGTTGCTGCTGCTACTGGTGAGCAGAACACGGATGCAGGGAAATTGTTTGCTAACAAGAAGGATAATGATGGCGGGGATAATAAAGCTGCAGGGAAGGCTGCTGCTGCTGCTACTGGTGCTGCTGATGCGGTTGGGAATGTTGTTAATGCTAAGGATAATAAGGCGGCAAAGGGTGGTGAAGCGACGAGTGTTAATGGGATTGTTAGTGGGATAAAGGGGATTGTTGATGCTGCAGAGAAGGCTGGTGAGGCTGGGAAGTTGAATGTTGCTGCTGCTACTGGTGAGCAGAACGCGGATGCGGGGAAATTGTTTGCCAACAAGAAGGATGATAATGGGGGCGGGGATGGTAAAGCTGCAGGGAAGGCTGCTGCTGCTGTTAGTGCGGTTAGTGGGGAGAAAATATTAAAAGCTATTGTTGATGCTGCTGGTGGTGCTGATAAGGCGGCGGTGGAGGATGTTAAGGATGCTAAAAATCCGATTGAGGCGGCTATTGGGAGTACGGAGCAGAATAAGGCTGCTGATGCTTTTACGGATAACGGGATGAAGAAGGATGATCAGATTGCTGCTGCTATTGTTTTGCGGGGAATGGCTAAGGATGGGGAGTTTGCTTTGAAGAATGCTGATCATGGTGATCATAAAGGGACGATGAAGAATGCTGTCGAGAGTGCAGTAAAAGAGATTAGTGGGTGGTTAGAGGAGATGGCAAAAGCTGCCAAAGTTGCTGCTGGTGCTGCTACTGGTGGTGCTGGTGCGGTTGGGAATGTTGTTAAGGCTGCGGCTAATACGGCGGCAAAGGGTGGTGAAGCGAAGAGTGTTAATGGGATTGCTGATGGGATAAAGGGGATTGTTGCTGCTGCAGAGAAGGCTGGTGAGGCTGGGAAGTTGAATGTTGTTGCTGCTACTGGTGATGGGAACACGGATGCAGGGAAATTGTTTGCCAAGAAGAATAATGAGGGCGGGGATAGTAATGATGCAGGGAAGGCTGCTGCTGCTGTTAGTGCGGTTAGTGGGGAGCAGATATTAAAAGCTATTGTTGATGCTGCTGGTGGTGCTGATAAGGCGGCGGTGGCGGATGTTAAGGATGCCACAAATCCGATTGCGGCGGCTATTGGGAGTACGGGGGAGCAGAAGGATGCTGCTGCTGCTTTTGCGAAGGACGGGATGAAGAAGGATGATCAAATTGCTGCTGCTATTGTTTTGCGGGGAATGGCTAAGGATGGGGAGTTTGCTTTGAAGGATGCTGATGATCATAAAGGGACGGTGAAGAATGCTGTCGAGAGTGCAATAAAAGAGATTAGTGGGTGGTTAGAGGAGATGGCAAGAGCTGCCAAAGTTGCTGCTGGTGCTGCTACTGGTGGTGCTGGTGCGGTTGGGAATGTTGTTAAGGCTGCGGATAAGGCGGCAAAGGGTGGTGAAGCGACGAGTGTTAATGGGATTGCTAATGGGATAAAGGGGATTGTTGATGCTGCAGAGAAGGCTGGTGAGGCTGGGAAGTTGAATGTTGCTGCTGCTACTGGTGAGCAGAACGCGGATGCGGGGAAATTGTTTGCCAAGAAGAAGAATAATGATGATGGGGGCGGGGATGATAAAGCTGCAGGGAAGGCTGCTGCTGCTGTTAGTGCGGTTAGTGGGGAGCAGATATTAAAAGCTATTGTTGATGCTGCTGGTGGTGCTGATAAGGCGGCGGTGGCGGATGTTAAGGATGCCACAAATCCGATTGCGGCGGCTATTGGGAGCAAGGATGATAATAATGCTGAGGCTTTTACGGATAACGGGATGAAGAAGGATGATCAGATTGCTGCTGCTATTGTTTTGCGGGGAATGGCTAAGGATGGGGAGTTTGCTTTGAAGAATGAGGCTGCTCATGGTGATCATGAAGGGACGGTGAAGAATGCTGTCGAGAGTGCAATAAAAGAGATTAGTGGGTGGTTAGAGGAGATGGCAAAAGCTGCCAAAGTTGCTGCTGGTGCTGCTACTGGTGGTGCTGATGCGGTTGGGAATGTTGTTAAGGCTGAGAATAATAAGGCGGCAAAGGGTGGTGAAGAGAAGAGTGTTAATGGGATTGCTGATGGGATAAAGGGGATTGTTGCTGCTGCAGAGAAGGCTGGTGAAGCTGGGAAGTTGAATGTTGTTGCTGCTACTGGTGAGCAGAACGCGGATGCGGGGAAATTGTTTGCCAACAAGAAGGATGATGATAATGGGGGCGGGGATAGTAATGATGCAGGGAAGGCTGCTGCTGCTGTTAGTGCGGTTAGTGGGGAGCAGATATTAAAAGCTATTGTTGATGCTGCTGAGGGGGGAGCCAAGGCGGCGGTGGCGGATGTGAAGGATGCTAAAAATCCGATTGCGGCGGCTATTGGGAGCAAGGAGGAGAAGGCTGCTGAGGCTTTTGAGAAGATGAAGAAGGATGATCAGATTGCTGCTGCTATTGTTTTGCGGGGAATGGCTAAGGATGGGGAGTTTGCTTTGAAGAATGCTGCTCATGGTGCTCATAAAGGGACGGTGAAGAATGCTGTCGAGAGTGCAATAAAAGAGATTAGTGGGTGGTTAGAGGAGATGGCAAAAGCTGCCAAAGTTGCTGCTGATGCTGCTACTGGTGGTGCTGATAAGGCGGTTGGGAATGTTGTTAAGGCTAAGGATAATAAGGCAAAGGGTGGTGAAGCGACGAGTGTTAATGGGATTGCTGATGGGATAAAGGGGATTGTTGATGCTGCAGAGAAGGCTGGTGAGGCTGGGAAGTTGAATGTTGTTGCTGCTGCTGGTGCGCAGAACGCGGATGCAGGGAAATTGTTTGCTAACAAGAAGAATAATGATGAGGGGGGCGGGGATGATAAAGCTGCAGGGAAGGCTGCTGCTGCTGTTAGTGCGGTTAGTGGGGAGCAGATATTAAAAGCTATTGTTGATGCTGCTAAGGGGGGAGAGAAGGCGGCGGTGGATGATGTTAAGGATGCCACAAATCCGATTGCGGCGGCTATTGGGAGTACGGAGGAGAAGGCTGCTGCTGCTTTTGCGAATAACGGGATGAAGAAGGATGATCAGATTGCTGCTGCTATTGTTTTGCGGGGAATGGCTAAGGATGGGGAGTTTGCTTTGAAGAATGCGGCTGATGATGCTCATAAAGGGACGGTGAAGAATGCTGTCGAGAGTGCAGCAAAAGAGATTAGTGGGTGGTTAGAGGAGATGGCAAAAGCTGCCAAAGTTGCTGCTGATGCTGCTACTGGTGGTGCTGCTGATGCGGTTGGGAATGTTGTTAAGGCTGCGGCTAATAAGGCGGCAAAGGGTGGTGAAGCGACGAGTGTTAATGGGATTGCTAATGGGATAAAGGGGATTGTTGATGCTGCAGAGAAGGCTGGTGAGGCTGGGAAGTTGAATGTTGTTGCTGCTGCTGGTGATCAGAACGCGGATGCGGGGAAATTGTTTGCCAAGAAGAAGGATGATAATGGGGGCGGGGATGATAAAGCTGCAGGGAAGGCTGCTGCTGCTGTTAGTGCGGTTAGTGGGGAGCAGATATTAAAAGCTATTGTTGATGCTGCTGGTGGTGCTGATAAGGCGGCTGGGAATGTTGTTAAGGCTAAGGAGAATAAGGCGGTAAAGGGTGGTGAAGCGACGAGTGTTAATGGGATTGCTGGTGGGATAAAGGGGATTGTTGATGCTGCAGAGAAGGCTGGTGAGGCTGGGAAGTTGAATGTTGTTGCTGCTGCTGGTACGCAGAACGCGGAGGCGGGGAAATTGTTTGCCAAGAAGAAGAATAATGATGATGGGGGCGGGGATGATAAAGCTGCAGGGAAGGCTGCTGCTGCTGTTAGTGCGGTTAGTGGGGAGCAGATATTAAAAGCTATTGTTGATGCTGCTGGTGGTGCTGATAAGGCGGCGGTGGATGATGTGAAGGATGCCACAAATCCGATTGCGGCGGCTATTGGGAGTACGGGGGAGCAGGATGCTGAGGCTTTTACGAAGGACGGGATGAAGAAGGATGATCAGATTGCTGCTGCTATTGTTTTGCGGGGAATGGCTAAGGATGGGGAGTTTGCTTTGAAGGATGCTGATCATGGTGCTCATAAAGGGACGGTGAAGAATGCTGTCGAGAGTGCAATAAAAGAGATTAGTGGGTGGTTAGAGGAGATGGCAAAAGCTGCCAAAGTTGCTGCTGATGCTGCTACTGGTGGTGCTGGTGAGGCGGTTGGGAATGTTGTTAAGGCTAAGGATAATAAGGCGACACAGGGTGGTGAAGAGACGAGTGTTAATGGGATTGCTAATGGGATAAAGGGGATTGTTGATGCTGCAGAGAAGGCTGGTGAGGCTGGGAAGTTGAATGTTGTTGCTGCTGCTGGTGATGGGAACGCGGATGCGGGGAAATTGTTTGCCAAGAAGAAGGATGATAATGAGGGCGGGGATGGTAAAGCTGCAGGGAAGGCTGCTGCTGCTGTTAGTGCGGTTAGTGGGGAGCAGATATTAAAAGCTATTGTTGATGCTGCTAAGGGGGGAGCCAAGGCGGCGGTGGCGGATGTGAAGGATGCTACAAATCCGATTGCGGCGGCTATTGGGAGTACGGAGGAGAAGGCTGCTGCTGCTTTTGCGACGATGAAGAAGGATGATCAGATTGCTGCTGCTATTGTTTTGCGGGGAATGGCTAAGGATGGGGAGTTTGCTTTGAAGAATGATGCTCATGGTGCTCATAAAGGGACGGTGAAGAATGCTGTCGAGAGTGCAATAAAAGAGATTAGTGGGTGGTTAGAGGAGATGGCAAAAGCTGCCAAAGTTGCTGCTGATGCTGCTACTGGTGGTGCTGATAAGGCGGTTGGGAATGTTGTTAAGGCTGCGGTTGGTAAGGCGGCGCAGGGTGGTGAAGAGAAGAGTGTTAATGGGATTGCTAATGGGATAAAGGGGATTGTTGATGCTGCAGAGAAGGCTGGTGAGGCTGGGAAGTTGAATGTTGTTGCTGCTGCTGGTACGCAGAACGCGGATGCGGGGAAATTGTTTGCCAAGAAGAAGGATAATAATGGGGGCGGGGATGGTAAAGCTGCAGGGAAGGCTGCTGCTGCTGTTAGTGCGGTTAGTGGGGAGCAGATATTAAAAGCTATTGTTGATGCTGCTGGTGGTGCTGACAAGGCGGCGGTGGCGGATGTGAAGGGTGCCACAAATCCGATTGCGGCGGCTATTGGGAGTACGGAGCAGAAGGATGCTGATGCTGCTTTTGCGAAGGACGGGATGAAGAAGGATGATCAGATTGCTGCTGCTACTGTTTTGCGGGGAATGGCTAAGGATGGGGAGTTTGCTTTGAAGGATGCTGATGATCATAAAGGGACGGTGAAGAATGCTGTCGAGAGTGCAGTAAAAGAGATTAGTGGGTGGTCAGAGGAGATGGCAAAAGCTGCCAAAGTTGCTGCTGATGCTGCTACTGGTGCTGCTGATGCGGTTGGGAATGTTGTTAAGGCTGAGGTTGATAAGGCGGTACAGGGCGGTGAAGAGAAAAGCTTTAATGGGATTGCTGGTGGGATAAAGGGGATTGTTGATGATGCAGAGAAGGCTGGTGAGGCTGGGAAGTTGAATGTTGTTGCTGCTGCTGGTGCGCAGAACGCGGAGGCGGGGAAATTGTTTGCCAAGAAGAAGGATAATAATGGGGGCGGGGATGGTAAGGATGCAGGGAAGGCTGCTGCTGCTGTTAGTGCGGTTAGTGGGGAGCAGATATTAAAAGCTATTGTTGATGCTGCTGGTGGTGCTGACAAGGCGGCGGTGGCGGATGTGAAGGGTGCCAAAAATCCGATTGCGGCGGCTATTGGGAGTACGGGGGAGCAGGCTGCTGCTGAGGCTTTTGCGACGATGAAGAAGGATGATCAGATTGCTGCTGCTATTGTTTTGCGGGGAATGGCTAAGGATGGGGAGTTTGCTTTGAAGGATGCTGATCATGGTGCTCATAAAGGGACGGTGAAGAATGCTGTCGAGAGTGCAGTAAAAGAGATTAGTGGGTGGTTAGAGGAGATGGCAAAAGCTGCCAAAGTTGCTGCTGATGCTGCTACTGGTGCTGCTGGTGAGGCGGTTGGGAATGTTGTTAAGGCTAAGAATAATACGGCGGCAGCAAAGGGTGGTGAAGAGAAAAGCGTTAATGGGATTGCTGGTGGGATAAAGGGGATTGTTGCTGCTGCAGAGAAGGCTGGTGAGGCTGGGAAGTTGAATGTTGCTGCTGCTGCTGGTGAGCAGAACACGGAGGCGGGGAAATTGTTTGCCAAGAAGAAGGATAATAATGGGGGCGGGGATGGTAAAGCTGCAGGGAAGGCTGCTGCTGCTGGTGAGCAGAACACGGAGGCGGGGAAATTGTTTGCCAAGAAGAAGGATAATAATGGGGGCGGGGATGGTAAAGCTGCAGGGAAGGCTGCTGCTGCTGTTAGTGCGGTTAGTGGGGAGCAGATATTAAAAGCTATTGTTGATGCTGCTAAGGGGGGAGCCAAGGCGGCGGTGGCTGATGTGAAGGATGCTAAAAATCCGATTGCGGCGGCTATTGGGAGCAAGGATGATAAAAAAAGAATTACCTAAAATTTCTTTTTTCTCAGGTTGAAGCATGGGACATTGATAAAGGAAAGATTTTAGCACATTTGAGTTAACAAATAAAAAAGACTTAAAAAAAGTATTAACCAGAGATAGCCAATGTCAAACCTAAAGAGTATTCTATAGAAAAATTGCAAGCAACACAAATGAAAGAAATATAAATTAAAGCAGAAACTGCCCGAAGTAACGCTTGTGTATTCTGCCTAGTGGATAAAAATTCTTACCCCCCCAAAAAAGCTATTCCAAAATGAAACAATCTGCTATTTATAATCTTTGATTTATAAATAGCAGATTACCTTAAGGATTGCAACACCTCCCCCTAACCAATCTCATATAAAACAAAAAAACCATCAAAATAATAAAAACCTTCTAAATTAATTTAGATTAAAATAAACATGCACGGCCATTGCCGCACTTTTTATTTTACAAACCGCCTCACTTAAAGTTATCATATTGCCATGCTCATCTTTATTTTTATCTTTAAGCTCATTATACAAGCCTTCAAAATACGTTTCAACATTATTCATAAGCGTCTTTACACATTTATTAACTTTAATTACGCTTTTATTACTTGAGTCTTCTAAAGATACACATATCGATGAATTTTTATTATTAAAATCATCTACTGCCTTTTTAAGGGCATTATATTTACTATTACTATTATCTTTTCCATCAATTACTGCTATTTTCAACAACTCATCTAGCAAATTTATCATCTTTAATCCATTCTCTAAATTATTCTTAGCTGCTGATGAAACATTATAACCTGCACCAATTAATGCTTTAAAAGCTAAATCGATCTTTTCCGATGACTTTTTGATTAATTCAACTAACTTAGGAGCGTCTTTTACTTCTATATTCTTACCATTGTTTCCATTTTTCTTTTGAGTAACTTCGTTATTAGACTTTTCAGCATCAATCCTTGCTTCACTCACCAAGCTTGAGAGATCTTGAGCACTCAATGTTTTAATTTTTTCTTCACTTAGCCCTATAATTTTATCTGTATCATTTAACATCCGACCACTCTCTGTAAATGTCATCACGTTATCTTTATTCACTTCTTCAATAGTATTATCCCCATACCATTTACACGAACTCATCAATATTAACAACACTATTCTTTTCATTTTCAAACTCCTTAAATTTAAACAACAATAATTGTTATTAACAATACAGCAATTTAGTAATTTAACTATTTTTTATTGTTTTTCATTATTAAAAATGATGCAATAAATAATTTAAAAATTTAAGCTAAAAGTTTTGAGTATTTTTTATACTTAAATCAAACCCTTAGTCGAATATAACTATTCCAAGTAATGGCTTTGGGCATATATTATAAAGTTCGGGAGAATGACCTATCACAAATATTAATTAAAATTTTTTAATTAGGAAGAGAAATACCTTTGAGTTAAGGGCTAGCAAACCAATAATCCTAAATATTCTCTAAAAATTTAAAAATATCAAAAAAATAAAAAGATTCTATCAATAGAATTAATCTCATTAAGAGCTGCTAAGCTGTATAAGAAAATTTCAAATCAAATAAAAGACTTTTTACACAAATTATTTCTTTACTTTATAGCTAAATAATAAAAATACAGTAATAGAGAGCTTGTCAATTCGGAACATGTAAAAAGGATTTTAGAGAAAATATTAATAATTTATAACAGCATAGGGGGTTTTCGTAGAAAATTGTTATATAAATCAGAAGGTGGAATAAAATAAAAAGCTATTTCTATAATCTTTGATTTAAAATCAATAGTTCAAAGGTTGAAATTAATCAAATATTTTGATTATAATAAAGTTAATATTAATAAAAATACACTGAAAATGGAGATTAAAATGAAATCAGCTATATCTAACCATAACCATCAAACCCATAAAAACAGGCTACTTAGTAAAACCTGCAGACTGAAAAAAATTATTTCGGTTATTATTTACTTAAATAAAGAGTTTGAAAAAAAATACAATACATCAATTAACAAAGAACACTTTACTCCCGAAAAAGTAAAAGAAATTCGAATTCATCATCAAGGAGATATACTTCGAGTACTAAACTCAAATATACATAGAGAAAATAAAAAAGAAACTACAATTAATACTCTACGGGCAGATTTAAGATTTTTAGCTAAGCTAAAAGCATTAGAAAAAAGATTGCTAACATTTTCAAATAACTTTGGAGAATTTAAAGGAAAGCTTTGTATATATAAAGTGTCACCCATTGCACATAAATTGATTGATACATATTTTAGCAACACTAAAGCAGATTTAATTAAAAAAGCAAAGAAAGAAAAAGATGCCTTAAAAGAAGAAAAAGGATGTTTTATCACTGAAAATATCACTGAAAATATCACTGTATATAATAAACAATATATAAATAAATATAATAAGAATTCTATAGAAAACTCTTTATTCAAAAGAATCAAATCAATAGCTTCCAAAACCAAAAACCCAATTAAGACGCTAAAAAATACTTTACTAAACTATAAAGATTTTAAAAATTACCTAAAATGTGATTATGAGGTAAAAGATATTAAAGAATTTTTTTTATCCAAACTAAACCTCTATAAGCACAAAATTCATTTTATGAGAAAGATAGCACCTTATAAAACCGACTTTTATGTTCTTGCAGGAGAATTTAAAGACAATTATACTACTAAATGGAAAGTAAATAAAATAACAAGCTTTTCAGGGCATGCTGGCATAATCGCCAATAATATCTTGGATAATATTTTGGAAAAAGGATTAAAAATTGAATAGATTATTTGAAAAACTAAAACAAAAAAAAGCTTCAATAAGGATTAGCGACATTTCAATCAAAAAATCCACTTTTAGTAAGATAGAAAAGATAGACGGCAAAAAAGTATACTACACAAAAATATTTAAACATTTAATTGATTTTAGAGTTACCAACAAAGAGCAAAGACTTAGACTTGTTTTTCAAGAATTTAATAATAATAAAGATTATTACTTTTTCAATCTTTTTGCATTAGAAGAAAATGATAAATTTTTAGGAATAAAATATGGGTGGGATCGCCTTGAAAAACCTTTCTTCATTAAAAAAGAAGATAATAAAATTTATGCAATAAAAAAGCTATATCACATAGAGTTTAAGTTTAAAAAAGGATCTATTAAATCTTACATATTATCTTTAAGAACTTTGTTAAGAAAAAAAGAAAAAGAAAACACCGAATACTATCAATTTACGCTAAATCATTTAGAAAAAATGGAAACCAAAGTATACAAGTTTTACAATAAAAAATTACCAGATGGAGGAATTTTAAAAAAATGGATATTAAAAAATCGGATATCATAACAATGGCTTCAATTAAAGGAGGAGTTGGAAAAAGCACGCTTTCCATACTTTTTTCGTATATACTAAAAGAACTAGGGAAAAAAGTGTTATTAATTGATTTAGATCCCCAAAATTCTTTAACTTCCTATTTTAATAGATATATTTCAGATATTGAAAAATACAATGCTTACAGTATGTTAAAAGGAGATTTTCATTTTAATGAATGCATTTGTAAAATTAATGATTATATATCTATAATTCCTTCTCATCCTATTTTAGGAAAGTTTAATTCGGAGGCTATTGATTATAAAGAAATTATTTTAGAACACTATTTAAATGAAAATATTCAAAATTATAATTTTGATTATGTTTTACTAGATACTCCTCCCAGTTTAGATTTTCTTTTAAAGAATGCCTTAAATGTTACGGATTATATTATAATTCCAGTTCAATTAGAAATATGGTCAATAGAAAGTTTTACTATTTTGATTGATGCAGTTAATAGTATTACAAAATTTAGAAAAAAAATATACAATATTTCTATTGTAGAAAACCAGTTTATAAAAAATAGAAAAACACTAAAAGAAGTGGAAGATTTGCTTTATAAAGAATATGGAGAATATATTAAGGGTAAGGTTCATTTTTCAAATAGTATAAAAGTTCTTATAAATGGACGATTAGAACCCTCCAAAAAAGAAGTGTATCATAAAGAAATAAAAGATACTTTAAAAAACATTTTTTCTTTGTAGTCAATAAAAATATTAACTACAATATTGCTTATTTAGAGTTGTCCGATATCGGACAGGCAATTTTTGGTAAAAATATGTAAAAACAGGAGCGAATAATGGAAAAAAAAGAAAATAAAGAGCGGGTAACTTTATATAAAAGAGTTGAAATGCCTACACGAGAAGAATTTAGTTTAAATAACAATCAAGATGAGGAATTAAAAAATTACAATGAATTAAAGGAAAAGTTGAAATTAAATTTAAAATCTGACATTAATAATAAAATTCAAAGAATGAAAATTCTATATGAAATTAAGCAAAAAAAACTTTATAAATATGATGGTTTTAAAAGTTTTAAACAGTTTGTAAAGTCTTATATAATTGCTAGAAGCCAGGCGTATATGTATTTGAAAATTTATGAGAAAGTTTTAGAAGGGGCTATTTCTATTGAAAAAGTTAAAGAAATAGGCTTTGTGGCTACATATAAAAATATATTAAAAAACAACCCATCATATATATATAAAGAAAATACAGAAGAAGATGATGGCAGTCAAAGTATATCTATTAGAATTTCAATGCAGGATAAAGAAGTTTATAATTTTTGTAAAAAAGATATTAAAAGAATCTATTTTATTCTAGAAAGGCTAATTAAAGATAAAAAAAATATCTTGTCAGATCTTATTATTGATTATGAAAATCGTAGAAAAAATAAAAAGAAAAAATCGAACTCTTGATTAAAGTTGTATAATATATTATTATCGAATTAGGTTAGAGAATTTCTCTCTCTCCGTTTTCAGTAGTAAAATATTTGCCCATAGGGGCTTTTTTTGTGTCTGCTATATTTGAATGAATCATTATTTCTTAATTTCTCAGAGATATAATAAACATATGTTAGAGACAAGAGTTAATGAAAATGGCATATATAAGCAACTTGTTGGATTGGGTATGAATAAAGCATTAGTAAGTGATTTGGCTACTATATTGTATCATAATGAAATAATAATAAAGGATTTAGAGATTGTTAAATTAGAGCTTCAAGGTTTTGTAAGAGATGGAATTACATTGTAAAAAACAAAATTAATATCGTAAAAGAAGAAATTAAGAGCTTAAAAACCGAATTCGATAGTAAATTGCAATTTTATAGTTAGATGATAAGAATTGTATTTGCCTCTCAAGTTACGATAGTAGATATTTTAGTTGGTCCATTCTTTTATATAGAGAATAAATTATAAAATGAGCTGATATTTCTATAATTGATTATAGAAATATCAGCTCCCCCAGTATTGCGATTTATATAAAATGTGTAATAAAATAAATCAATAAGAAGCAAAACGTTTTTTTATTGTTAAAAATTGATTCTACTTGTAAATAAGTTTGAATTATTCCATTTGGATTGCTGCTGCTATTACTTTATTATTTTAATAAAAATCTTAAAAGAAATGGTCAAAATCCTGCTAAATAAAATAAAAACATTACAAAACTATATTTACAGACTGAAAAAAGAATTTAAAGTAACAATCAATTATTTAAACACTCGGGAGTCAATTATAAAACCGAAGTTTACTATAAGCTTAGATATCAAGAATTATAGCATTTGTACTTTTACCAACACCCCCTTTTATACTGGCAATGTTTATTATTTTTATTCTTTTTTTATCCATTTGGATATATATCAGTTTTATCTATTATTTATTTTAAATCGATAGTATTTTTGTTTTTTATATGCCTTTATCAAAATAACACACAGGATTGTTAATCGATGCGGATACCAAGCAACAGCTACTAGTTATTTTTATGAAAAATTAAAAGATAATTTGGACATTAATAGCGAAATTCTTAGAGCAGTGAACAATTAAAACTTAATTCCCAGCTATTTGACATTTCATAGTTTGAATGGAGTTTTTATTGCCGAAATAAGCACAAAGCTATTGATACACAATTATTGATTTTATCTTCGAATTGGTGTAACCTTAAGTTAAGGCTAAGTTTTTCATTCAAAATTCACTTTAATTTGTGGCTGCCATTGTTAGTTGCTAAAGCTTAATTAAGCTTTTATTTTAAAAAAAAATAATAATAAGTTTTACACTAGTCTTAAGTATATCAATTTTTATTCAATAATTTCTATAACAATGAGGAGAATGTTTTGAAAAAAAATAATTTAATTATAATAATCTATTTTCTAAGCCTTTCGTCATGCAATCCAGCAAATTCAATATTGAAGGATGCGAGTTTTGAATTTAATCGAAATAAAAAAATAATCGAAGAAAATTTAAAGCCAGAAGAAAATAGCTTAAAAAATGATAAAGTTCAAGACGATTTGATAGTTAAGATAATTGAAATTATTACGCTAGTTGAAGAACAAGTAATCTTAGATAAAGCCAAAATTGAACCTAGAGATCAATTTGGTATGAAAGACTTTGTATTCAATAATCTCATATTAGATTCTAATCACGAGAGATATTCACACAATGAAAATAAAGATATACGAAGAAAATTTTATTCATCTTTGAATTATAATGAGAAGTTATTAAGAACTTTTGGTGAAATCCTTAATAAAATATCAAGCGATATGGATAATAAAAATTTAGATTTAATTATCGTTAAAGCCGGCCAATATTATTCTCAATATGATTTAGAATTTTCGGCTGAAAAAATAAAAGAAAAAATGTATAAACTAATGGGTTTAAATATAGAGGAGTTAAGGCTTATTTTAAGCAAACTTAAAGAGTTGTTAACTTTTAAAGAAAAGTGGATTGATATTGCAAATCAAATTATTAGTTATTGTGAAAATAATATCAATTTAAACCATATTAAAGATGGTTTAGGAAGGACCATAGAGCTTATTGAATATATTAATTTAAATTATGGGTATTTTTTAAAATATGAAATACTTAAGACTGAAACTTTATCTTCTGAAATAACAAAAATTTTAAATAAGTAATCAAACAATTTATGTATTTTTTACAGAATTTATCAAGGTAAAAATTTTTACCTTGATAAATTCTTGCGGCTTGCGCTTATATATCATATTTAGGACCTAAGGGGAATCAAATAGGCTCAAAAGAATCTATGATAGATCCCCGTCGCCAGAGTTTTGGGGCGCATGTATAATGCTATTGGGTTTAGAGGGTTTTCTCAACAGGCTGTTGAATGTTTAGCTAATTATTCTAATGTTACTGTTTGCAATGGATTGACAAATATTTCTCATCCAACCCAAATACTTGCCGATTTAAGACAATAAAAGAGCATAAGGGGAGTTTGAAGGGAATTAAAATAGTCTTTTGTGGCAATGGTAGGGGGGAATATTGCTAATTCTTTATTGAAAGGCTGTGCTATTATGGGGCTTGATTTTAGAATTTTTGTTCCCAAGGAGCTTTTTCCAGACCCCGATTTGACGCTTAAGGCCAGGGCTTTGGCGCTAGATAGTCGGGGGGATAAAAAAATTACAATTACAGATTCTAAAGAAGGGGCTGTTAAGTGCGCTGATGTTGTGTATACAGATGTGTGGATATCTATGAGAGAGAGTAATTGTAAAGAATTGTATACAAAAAGCCAGTCTGGTACAAAATTGATAGGGAATTGAACTGGATTTTCGAATGCAATCTTTAAGAGGCTTGAATAGTCGTTAACCGTAAACGATACGCTTTTGGTACTATTGAATAAGTCTCTGCTGAAAAATTTTTCTAAAATTCCTCTAAAAACGGGTTTATTCTGAAAGTCCGCTTGCATTGAAACTAAACTTACTTGCTGCTGTTTTTAGGCTTGGATCGACTATTTTTTCTTCTAATACAATGCTTGTAGTATCAATAAAAGGGATAAGTTCAAAAATTTGACCCTCGTCCGTGTAGAATACAATATCAAGCCCCAAAGAAGTACAATTTTCCGATGTTTCTTCTTTGGGATATGAGATTTCCTCATTTTCGGTGCTTTTTTCAGTTTCTTGATTTAAGGCTTCGGGTTCTTGATTTGAATTGTCTTGATCTTTCAACTTGATACAATCCTTATCTTCTGCTGTATTTTTTGTAATACCCAAATACAATCGGTTCGGTTTTTTCTATGTATCGATTGTAGTAGGTAATTCGATTTTTTAGTATATTTGTTTCTTTAGTTTTATTTTCATCGCTAAACACGGGATCAAAATTTTCAAACATAGGAAATTTGTCATTAGGATAGTATTTGATCACATAAGATTTTACAGTCAAAAGCCAAACATTTAGTGCGGTTGAGTATCTAGAAAGTTCTGCTTCATCGATCATTAAATTTTCAATATCTTCTTTGTTTGTTAAGGTTGGTTTTTGGGGAAGTGATGGTATTGATTTACAAGAAAGAAATAGTAATAGTAGCCAAAATATCCCTAAAAAATTAATTTTTGTCTTTAAATTTTTCATTATTTGCTCCCTTGAACTTGATTTTGTAAATCTTTTAACATTTTGCTTGTGACCTCGTATCTAAGCTTTAAAAGCTTTTTGTATTCTGAAAAAATCACCTCCATAAGCTTTACAAGCTTGTATTGAGAGTTCAATTGTATCTTTGAGTCGTTTATCAATTTGTTCAACATCCGCTTGATCTTCATTGTTTTTTTTCGATTTTGTCTTTAATGTAGAGTATGAATTTCAAAAGTTAGCTTGTAAATGTCATTCCTTCGTTTACAATATCTAGTTTTTCGCTACCAAAAGAACTTTCAAGCCCCTTTAGAAGTGAATTTTTGATGTCTACTGTTTCTAGTAACTCATTGATGTTTTTAATTGCGTTCATTACGCTACCTCCAAATTATTTCTAAATTTTGCACTGTAAAATTCTAGTCTATCCTTTACGCGATCTAAAATTTCTTTATTTTGAATTTTAAATACTCTTAAAGACCCCAAGTGTCCGTTGGGAAACAGTTTTGGAGTTACCAAGTGAATCCCAAATGATAGTTTTTAGGTCGCTGTTTAAGATTACAAAATGGTAAAAATTAGAATTTGTGTCTTTGTACTTACCAATCAAAATATCAGATTCTGATGGGATATTAGAGGTTGGATGATGTTTTTCTTCAAAGAAAATATCTTCATCAATACCCAAGTTTGCAAATATTGCATTTGGAGAATTAACAAATGCATTGTCACCCCCCCCTAGGCAGCCTTTACTTACAAGACCTTTGAAAAGTAAATCAATCTCAAAACAATCAAAACATTTTTCAACGCTGTTTTTGATTTCTTTTACCACAAATCCAATAAATAAAATACAAGGAAAATAACATCCAAATTTTGAAATAACTTCATTTTGTTCTTTAAATTGCATTTGCAAGGGCACGGCAAGTCTGTGAATTTCGACTTCTTTTACAGTTCCTTTGTAAGAATTTTTGAAACATGCTACACTTTCAAGTAATTCCGATTTGTACTTTTTTATAAAGTAGTCTTTTAAAAGTTTGTAGAAAAAATTGTAAATGCATAAAAACATTTTGTTATTCATTTACTTTCTCCAAGTTTTCTAAAATTTTTTTCTATTTCTTCTTTTAGAAGTTCTTGTATTTTGATTCGATCTTTTGAGAAAATGTTTCTAACTTCCAATATCAAATTTTCTTTGTTAACTGCGGTAATAAATTCTGTAGTTCTTTTTAGTTCTTCTTTAATGGAGTTTTTAATTTCTTCGAATTCAGATTTAATTTTGGCATTGTAGTAATCTTCGAGTTCTTTAAAGACTTCGTATTTGGCTTTTAGGACTGAAGTTTTTTTAGATCAGCCATCACCCCTTTAAAAGCGTATGTGCCAAGCCCAGAGATAGATATTACTAGCATTGCTACAATGCTGCCAATAATATTGATTTGTTTTTTTACTCTTGTCATATAATTCCTTTAATTTTTTAAATTTTTAAAAAAACCATATTTTACTTACTTTTAAAAAAATAAATAAAATATGGTCTAGCTAAACTGGATTAAAAATCCAAACGTTATCTAACAATGTCAAAACTATTACATTATTAGGTATTTCGTAATTGTATTCCGTTTTTGCTAAAAACCAAAAAACCAAAAATTTTTTGGTTTTTCTTAAGACAAAAAATTTAAATTGATATATACTATGTGTGCATGGAGAGGTTACATTTTTTAGAAATGCATCTTAAAAAAATTTTTAAAGGAAAATAAGTTTAAGTAGCACTGCTTGCAGCGCGACTTAAGCCTCGTACACAAAATAAAGTTTATGTGTAAGAGGTTGTAAAAAAACAAATTATGAATAAAATTTCATTAAATAATGTTAGACTTAGTAAAGTGTTATTACGTGAATTGCTTACCAAATTGGTAGCTTTAAACAGTAAGAAAGAACACTGTTCTAACACGATTAAAGTGTCTCAAGTTGAGTCACTGATCAAAAAAATGAGATCAAACCAATACGATAGACTTTTAAAGGTTTATTGGGTGATTGATGTCAAAAATCAAAATTACAAAAACTCTTGTGGAGTTGTTAGTTATTCGGCGTGCGATATTTATAGGCTGGTTGCTGATCTGCTCAAAAAAGATAGCAAAAAGGTTGTAAAAGCTTAGCGTGAAAAACAGAGTGTCAGTTGTTATTGCATCAGTAGCTCTAACTCACAAAACTTTTTATTAGTTAAAACACCTTGTATATTAAATCTATCACAAAAACTCAATTACATTAAATCATTTGCACCTCTAAAGCTCAATCAAAGCAATCTAAATCATTATCTAAACAGTTCTACTGGAACCAAACTTACAATTATTAATCTGATTTCGAATTTTTTCACTGAAAAGGAACCTTGCAAAAATTTGCATAATCTAAAATTATACATTAATGAATACATCTGGAAATTTCATTAGAGCAAATTAGAGAATATGTTTCAATTTGTAAACCGTTATCCAATGCATAAGAAAGTATATCGGATTTGAAATTGTAAGGAGTTTTGATATTTTGATTTTTTAGATGAGCTAATGAAATTCCAGAAGCCATAATAATTCCAAGTAATTGGTGAGTAGTGCTAGTAGAATTGATAAGATGTTTGCTAATTAGAATAAATTCATTCGGATTTATTCTGTATAAATTTTTCTGTTTAGCAGATTTTTTTTAAAAAAGAACTTGAATAAAAACATATAAACATTACACACTTTTAGTTAAAACTTGCAACAGGTTAAAGTTTTGCTGCTTGGTAGGTATAGTTTTATCTATTTAGTTAATCTTTAGAGTGGAAATATCTATACTAATTAAAAATTATAT
>NZ_CP132454.1:0-26617 GCF_032595855.2 Borreliella carolinensis | reverse complement strand
ATTTTTCTATTGGATTAGTTATTTTTATATGTTTTAAAAAATTTTACATAAGCTTGTCGATTTCCATTTTTATATTATCTGACAATCCTCCAAATACAATTTGGACACTATTTCCTTTCCTTAATATCCCACTAGCGCCTAGATTTTTGAAATAAGCGTCTGATTTAATGAATTCTATTTGTTTTAGATTAACTCTTAGCCTTGATGCACACGCATCAATGTATGTAATATTATCTTTTCCCCCGAGTCCTTCTAATACTTTTGAAGCGGTTTCTGATAAGCTTGTTTTTTCTGAGCTCATCATCATGTCTTTTTCCATCTCTTCATCTTCTCTTCCTATTGTTTTAAGATTGAATTTCATGATTGCAAATTTAAATATAAAGTAAAATCCGATAAAGTAGAAGATTCCTAATATAGGAATTGCTATCCAATTTGTTTTGCTGTTTCCCTGAAGTATTCCAAATAGGAACATATCTATAAATCCCCCAGAAAATGTTAGTCCAACTCCTACGTTTAAAAGGTGTGTTAAAAGATATGCTAGTCCAAAAAGAGGAACATATATAAAGTAATAAAGTGCTGGTGCTGCAAAAAGGAATGCAAATTCAAGAGGCTCTGTAATTCCTGTTAACATTGATGTAAAGCTGGCAGATAGTAGCAATGAAGCTACGTTTTTTTTATTTTCGGGTTTTGCTGTGTGGTACATAGCAAGAGCAGCCCCAGGTAGTCCAAAAATCATAACAACAAATTCCCCACTAAAAAATCTTGTTCCTTTTGCAACTTCAAAGTGTACAGTGTTGGGATCCGCAAGTTGTTTGAAGAATATATTTTGTGCTCCTGATATAAGTTCTTCATTTATTTCCAATGTTCCCCCAACAGCTGTTTGCCAAAATGGCAAATAAAATATATGGTGAAGTCCAAACGGAATTAAAGATCTTTTTATTGCTCCATATGCAAATGTTCCAAAAAGCCCCGATTGTTCTACAATTCTTCCAAAAGAAGTCATTGCGCCTTGGATAAAAGGCCAAGTAAATGTTAAAAATATTCCTACTACAAACATTGTTATTGTGGTTATAATTGGCACAAATCTTGTACCTCCAAAAAATGCTAAAAATGTAGGTAATTGAATATTGTGAAATCTGTTATGAAGAAATACAGCAACAAATCCGGCTATCAATCCCCCCATTACGCTCATTTGAAGAGAGAATATTCCAAGTACATTTGTATATTCTTGACTTTTTGCAGTTGCAACTGTTTCAGGCATTCCTAATTCCAATAATGCTTTTAAGCTTGCGCTTTCTGGTGTGATTCCTTGTATGTACAAGATTCCATTTATAGTTTGATGCATAACCAAAAATCCAACTACTCCTGCTAGAGCAGCTGTTCCTTTTTCTACTTTGGCAAGTCCGATTGGAATTGCCGCTGCAAACATTAAAGGCAGGTTTGCAAAAATTACTTCTCCTGTATATTTCATAAGATAAAGTACCGAGCTAGCTACAGTTCCTTTTCCAAGGATCTCTTCTAATCCATAAGCTTGAATCATTGTTTCGTTAGTAAATGCTCCCCCAATTCCCAATAAAATTCCGGCTGCTGGCAAAAGCGCTATTGGAAGCATGAAGGCTTTTCCCACTTTTTGTAATATTGTAAATATAGATATAGATGCTGATGATGTTGACATAGTTTTCCCCTTTTATTAAATACAAATTAATTAATTAAAATAATTAATTTGTATAATACGCTTAATATCTTAACAAGATTTTTTAATCTTGTAAATATAAGTGTTGAATAAATAATAATATATTAAAGTGCTGTTTGTAAAATTTTTTTCTAAAAACATTAAAGATTATTTTCAATTTAATTTTATGTCATTTATTATTAAAGTATTGTTTTTTAATTTTTGTTTTCATTTAATTTATTTATTTTAAATGAAATTTAGGAATAAATTGATTCAATTTAGCTTAAAATATTATTGCAAGGCCAATTAATCAGTAATTATCATTGTAAAGCTAAATTCCGATCAAATATTGATAGATTTCACTAGTTTTATCAGAGTAGTCTATAGGTAGTTTATTGTTGCCATCTCTGATATTTGGATTAGCGCCTTTTTCGATAAGTGATTTAATAAAACTTAAATCATATTTTTGAATTATAGCATTATGAAGAGCTGTTTGAGAACTTTGATTTGTTAAATTAATATTAAATTCTTTTGTTAGTATATAATTTATAATACTTTTTGCTTTTACACTTATGGCATAAGTGAATATTGGATTGCCATTAGAAAATATTGTATTTAATGAAAAAATATTATTATTTTTTGATAAAAATTCTTTAAAATCATCAAGTTTATCATTTTCAGTTAAATTTTGTAGATGCTTTTTTTTCTCAATGTATAGGCCATATTCTTTTTTGATTTTTATTGTCTTAAGAAAATTATCTTTATTTTCTTGCAAGTCTATGTAATAAGGGCTGGTCTCTATATTATTTTTATAATATTCTATGGGAGTGATAATATTTTTTTCATCAAGATAGTAAACGTTTATTAGTTCTTTAAAGTGTATATTTTTATTTTCTGGGATTAGATCAAATCTAACTTTATGGCTTTCAAATTTTTTAAAGGGGATTAAATTATAATTTTGATCGTAAAACAGTAATTCTGTTATTTGTCCGTTTGCATTTTTTTTAACAGGAATAATATTCCCATTTGCATCAATGCTTATTTCTGTATTTTCTCCATTTAGAATAGGTAATTTATATTTATTATAAATAGGAGTAATATTTTCTTTTATTTGTTCAAGCTTTTCTTTAATTTCTGAATTTGTTGCTTTGGCATAATTTTTATAATTTGTTTGAATTTCGTAAGAACTTTTTCCGATGTTTTTAGCATATTTCTCAAAACTAGCATTAAACACTGTATATATTGGATTAAATTTTGACATCAATTCCATTCTTATTGGTACTGGGAAGTTTAATAGATATTTTTGAAAAAATTGTTCGTTTATTTTATGTATTTCAAGAAATTCTTTTTCAAAAATATTAAAATCTTCTAATAACTGCTTTTCGGTAAAGTAATAAGATAAATTTGAGCTAATAATAAAAAGAGTAAAAAAAGTTAAATAATATAAAAAGTATAAATTTTTTAATTTATCTCTGATTTTATTTCTTAAGTTTTTATTGAAAATTGTAAAAGATAGAAATCCAATAGCAAGGTATCCAGAGTATAGAAATATTTTGCTTAGCACGTAATAACTCATTTTACATCCTTTTAAAGTTTATTTTTAAATTATATCAAAATTATTTATATATTTTTATTTACTTTACTTTATTTTGCCAAAAGCATACAATTAGGCATTAAATGAAGAAGTTTTTAATTCCTATTTATTTTATATTGTTTTGCGGCTGCTCAACGGTATCTTTGGTCAAAATCCCAGAAAAAGATAAAATAAATTTAGCTGCTTTATCATCTTTGATGAATTACCCTGATTTGAAGATTTCAAATTTTAAAATAAAAGACTATGAACATTTACATCATTTGTTTGATTTTGAAAGTTTAAGTAATGCTAAAAATAGTGCATATATTTACGTTGATGAGCCTAATTTCAATAACAATATTAATTTTATTAAAGACCTTTTTATTTATAATAAGAAATTATATAGAATACTTATTGCTTATAGTTCTACTCAAGGTGCATCTTTTAAGGCAGAAGTTTTATCTTATCTTGAAAAACAAAAAATTATGAAAAATTTTTCATTGAAAATAAATTTTCCAACTGCTAAAAAATTTATGAATAATAAGTATTGGATTGTAATTGCAAAAAACCATTTAAATTCTCTTATTAAGAGTAAAGATTATTTAGTCTTGACTAATTTAAAGATGGAATATATACTCAAAAAGTTTTTAATTTAAGAAAGCTTTTTACTCTAGATCCTCAAATATTTTTTTAATTTGTTCTTTTTTTTTAAGTTCATATCTTTCCAAATCAAGAGCTATTGATTCTTTAATTTTATCTGTATTGTGGAGGTAAATGTTGGCTTCTATTTTTTCTTTTGTGTTTTTAATTTTTAAGAATTTTTTACTCTTTTTTATTTTGTCTATTTTGCTAAGATCATTAAGTATGCTTAATTTTAAATAAATTATATTTTCAGTTACTTGAAATTCTTTTGCTATTGTTTTTTGAGGGTCCCTTCTAGATTTATATTGAGATAATTTTAATTTTAATGTGGTTGTTGGAACTAATATGTTTGCTGCAAATATGTTGGCTTCTGTTGACATTTGACTATCTTGAATATCACCATAATAATTTTCATTTTTAGATAGATTTTTAATTTGATCTTGATGCATCAAATAATGCCCTAAGTGTTTTGCTATTGTAAATCTTTTATTTTCAAGACTCATGTTTTCATTTATATATAAAGAGTTTTCATTTAATTGAATATATCCTGAAAAATCTTTATGTTTATCTTGAAAACCTATTTCGAAAATTTTAAGATTTTCTCCCATAGCAATTTTTATTATAGGAACAGGAATAAGCAATATTTTATGTTTTAATATTATATAATCCGAATAGGCTTTAGAGTTTTCAATATAAGAGCTGAATTTGTTTTCATGCATTTAATATAAATACTCTCCTTTCTGTATTGTATAATATAAGTTAATTATGAAATATAGTTTTTCTTTGATTTTAATGGTTTTTATTTGCTCTTCTTGCAAGATTTTGAATATTGCTGAAGATTTAGAAAAGAATTTTGAAAAAATTGAAAGAGCAGATTATTTTCTTTATTTTTATCCAGACAGTCAAATATACATTAAAAAAGATAAATCGAGCAATAAATTTACTGTTTTTTTAAATGTTATGCTAGATTCAAATTTAAATTTTACTAAAGGGTATTTGAAATTAATTCAAGACAATAAATATATTGGGAATATTGCCATTTCTAAGGTAGTTAGTATTGGAAATTTTAAGTTTTTGTATATTAATCTTAATAAAGATAATTTTACTCTTATGTCGAAAGCTTTAACCCCTTACAAAAAGTTGGTCTTTTTATTTAATGAGGATTCTTTTCAGGTTTGGACTAAGGATACCTTGCAATATGATCCAAGGTTTATTGATGTTAATTTCAAGAATACAAAAAATACTTTAGAATATGCATTTAAAAACAAAATTTTATAAAAACTCCCACATATTATTTATTACCTTAAAAATTTTTAAAAAATATTTATTATTTTTCTATCTAATACCCTTAACATTATCTTGTTCTACAATTTCTTTTAATGGTATTCCTGAATTAAAAAAAGATTCCAAATATATTAAATTAATTCAAGAGAATAATAAAATTTCTTTAAGACATTATTTTACCATTTCTAATACTTGGAATTTAAGGTACAAAGAACCTTTATTTTTAAAAGTTGAAAATGATATAATTGCTTTATTTCTATTTAATCGTAACAAGCTAATTGATGATAAATATCTTCAAACCTTTTTTAGCGTTGGAAAAGATATTTCTTTAAAAGCTTATTTAAAGCTTATTAAAGCGAGAAAATTTGTTATTACAAATAGTTCTGAAAAAATTATTAAAACTATTGTATTTTCAAACTTGCCTGACAGTGAAAATATTCTTTTTCAGAACAATATGCTTAATAAGGTGCAATAGACCTTTAAAAAGAATTAAAAGACCAATTTATTATTGAAAATATTTTTAAACAATAAAAAGGAAAGTTTTATGGGGAAATATGTAAAAAGTTTATTTTTTCAATTTAAAAACAGTGATATTAACTATAAAAAGGAAATTTTAGCAGGCATTACTACTTTTTTGAGTATGTCATATATTATAGCTGTTAACCCAGCAATACTATCTAACACGGGCATGCCAATTGGTGCGCTAGTTACTGCAACCTGTTTAACAGCAGCATTTTCTACTATACTAATGGGGCTTTATACCAATACGCCTTTAGCATTAGCCTCTGGAATGAGTTTGAATGCGTTTTTTGCATTTTCTGTGGTAATTGGGATGAACATTCCTTGGCAAGTTGCATTAGCCGCTGTTTTTATTGAAGGACTAATTTTTGTTCTTTTATCCTTTTTAAGAGTAAGAGAACAAATTATAAATTCTATTCCAATAAATCTAAAATATTCTATTTCGGTTGGAATAGGACTTTTTATTGCTTTTATTGGCTTTGTCAATGGGGGAATTATTATTAAAAATAATGCTACATTGGTGGGAATTGGCTCGTTTGTTGACTTAAAAGTTTTATTTACATTTCTAGGATTATTTTTTATTGTAATTTTCGAACAATTAAATGTAAGAGGAAGTATACTTTGGGCAATTATTCTAGTTACTCTTACAGCTTGGATATACGCAATATTTAATTTAGAAGGTGCCAAATCTATTGGCATACATCTTCCTAGCGGAGTTCTAAAATTTGAATCCATTGGACCAATATTTAATCAATTAGATTTTTCTTATGTTTTAAATGAACATTTTTGGACTTTTATATCAATAGTTTTTATTCTCTTGTTCAATGATTTATTTGATACTGTGGGTATTTTAATAAGCATTACAACAAAAGGTGGTATGTTGGATAAAAATGGAAAAATTCCCAATGCAAAAAAAATATTACTGGTAGATGGCATTGCTACTACTTTTGGGGCAATAATGGGGGTTTCAACTGTTACTACCTACATTGAAAGTTTTACAGGAATTGCCGAGGGTGGAAAAACGGGCCTTACTTCAATTGTAACCGGAGTATTATTTTTATTTGCAGTTTTTTTCGCTCCCCTGTTTATTGCTGTTCCTGCTAGTGCAACTGCCGCAGCGCTAATATATGTAGGATTTTCAATGTGCAGAGAAATAATAAAAATTGATTTCTTTAATATTAGAGATAATATTTCTAGTTTTTTAATATTTTTTTTGATTCCTTTAACTTATAGCATTTCTTCAGGATTTTTTGTTGGAGCAGCATTTTACATTTTAATCAATGTATCATTTAATCTTTTTAGTAAAGAAAAGATTAATATTTCTCCTGTACTACTAATATTGTGCTTAATTTTTATTATTAAATTTATTTATGGCTATTAATATTTTCATAAAATTCAATTGACCAATATGTTTTATTAATAGATTAAAATCTGACAAATAGCGTTAGTTTTACTTTTGATATAAAATAAAATTTGAGGAGTAATCTGTAATGAATCAATCCAAAGAAACATTATTATTTCAATTTAAAAATAAAACCATCGATTATAAAAAAGAAATTATAGGTGGTATTACCACTTTTTTGAGTATGGCATACATAATAGCTGTTAATCCTGCAATATTGTCTAGCACAGGCATGCCAATTGGTGCATTAGTTACTGCAACTTGCTTAACATCGGCGCTTTCTAGTATATTAATGGGGCTTTACGCCAATACCCCTATTTCACTAGCACCAGGTATGGGACTTAATGCATTTTTTGCCTTTTCTGTAGTAATTGGAATGAATATTCCTTGGCAAGTTGCATTAGCCGCTGTTTTTACCGAAGGGCTAATCTTTATTGTGCTCTCTTTATCAAGAGCTAGGGAAAGCATTGCAAATTCCATACCGGTAAATTTAAAATACTCTATTACGGTTGGAATAGGACTTTTTATTGCTTTTATTGGCTTTGTCAATGGGGGAATTATTATTAAAAATGATGCTACATTGGTTGGAATTGGATCATTTATTGACTTAAAAGTTTTATTTACATTTTTAGGATTATTTTTTATTGTAATTTTTGAACAATTAAATGTAAGAGGAAGTATACTTTGGGCAATTTGCTCAGTTACTGCCATATCCTGGATATATGCTATCTTTAGTCCAGAAAGCGCAGTTGCTGCCGGAATACGTTTCCCAGATGGAATTTTAAAATTCGAATCTATTGGACCAATATTTAATCAGATGGATTTTTCCTACATATTAAGCAAACATTTTTGGAGTTTTGTTACAATTGTGTTGGTATTACTGTTTAACGATTTATTTGATACTTTGGGCACTTTAATAGCGGTGGCAGCAAAAGGTAATATGTTGGACAAAAACGGAAAAATTCCCAATGTTGGAAAAATATTTTTAATTGATGCCATTTCTACTACTTTTGGAGCAATAATGGGAGTTTCTACTGTAACCGCATACATTGAAAGTTGCACAGGAATAGAAGAAGGTGGCAAAACAGGGCTTACAACAATAGTAACGGGCATAATGTTCTTTATTGCAATATTCCTTTCGCCATTATTTATTGCTGTTCCTGCTAGTGCAACTGCTGCAGCGCTAATATATGTAGGATTTTCAATGTGCAGAGAAATATTGAAAATTAATTTCTCTAATATAAGAGAAAATATTCCCTGTTTTTTAATATTTTTTTTAATTCCCTTAACATACAACATCTCTTCCGGGATAAGTATTGGAATAATATTTTATGTTTTAATAAACATAATACTTAATTTATTGGAAAATAAAAGAAATAAAATCTCCCCAATAATGATAATACTGTGTCTAATTTTTATTATTAAATTTATTTATATTTATTGACTATTTGCCATTTATAAAAAAAATTTAAAATTTGCAATTTCAAAAAACTAAATTATAAATTACTAAAGAGATTTTTATCTTCAAAATCTTCAAAGGATTATTTTCCCCATTAATAAATTCATTCAAATCCATGCATCTAAAAAACTATCTATATTACTTTATAATCTGTCAAAACCGTTTAAGTTTTCTTCAAAAATTACTAATTAATTTTATTTATATTTAGAATACTTAAATTTAATTTATTAACGGCTTTTGAAATAGGTTTTCTTAAGGAAACAGCTTAAAATTTAAAAGTATTTCATACTTATTTAAAATGAATTTTAAGAAATTTTTGGGGAAATAGAAAAATAAAAGCCAAGAAATCTTTCTTGACTTATATTGACTTTATTTTTCCAGTTACTTTTTAAAACAAATTAATCTTATAATATTGATCTCTTAATTATGGTTTTTTGGAGTTTCTGCCACAACAGGACTTGTAAGCTCTTTAACTGAATTAGTTAGCATTGCTTGAGCTGCTTTTGACAAGGCTTCCACTGATTCAGATAACTCTTTAAGTTCTTTAGCCCCCTTATCTTTAGTATTATTTGTTTTTAGAATAGCCGCTTTTGCATTATCATCAGTAGCAGCCGCTGGACTTAGGTCTGCGTGACTATCTGATAGTTTTTTAGTAAAGTCTTCAGAAAATTTCTTAGCGTCTTTGATTTTTTCCTTTAATTCCTCTGCATTTTTTAATGCATTCAACCCACTTAATTTTTCTGTTATTAGGGTTGATATTGTATAAGCTCCCGCTAATAATGATCCGTTTTGTCCTGCTTGAGTACCCAAGGCATTATTTTGATCTATTTTTTTACCAATTGCTTTAGTAGCAAGTTGATCTATGGATGCAAGCAGAGTCTCAACTTCTTTTACAGCTAGCACAACTGCATTAGAATCTGTAATTTTTTTACTTATTTCTGTAAGATTGGGCCCTTTAACAGACTCATCCACAGGATTAGTAGAAGCAGAATTTCCATCTTTTCCTGAATTATTACAAGATATAAATAAAAATAAAGTCATCAATATTGCACTTAATGTATTCTTTTTCATTAATTTGTGCCTCCTTTTTATTTATGAATTATTAGTTCAACAATTTTACTTTTCAATTTTTTTATTTGAAAAATTATTTTTTCAAATTTTTCAAGATCAATTATTGAAAAATTTTTCAAGTAATAATCATTGAAAAATTTGAAACAATTATCTTAATTTAATTTTAAAATCAACATAAGCAAAGCTAAATATGCTAAAATTAAATAAAATATGCTTAATAAGAAAACTTTTAATTTATTTTAAGGACTTGTTTGATGAATACTAGGGCAATACTTGTATTAGATTTTGGATCTCAATATAGTCAACTAATTGCAAGAAGAATTAGAGAAATTGGCGTTTATACAAAAGTAATACCTTACTATACTACTTTAAAAGAAATTAAAAATATGAACATCTCAGGAATAATATTAAGTGGAGGGCCTGCTTCTGTTTATTCAAAAGAAGCTCCTACCTTGGACATGGAAATTTTTAATTTAAAAATACCTGTTTTGGGAATATGTTATGGGATGCAAATAATTGTTAAATTATTTGGAGGCCTAGTATCTAAAGACTCTAAGCAAGAATATGGAAGCTCTGAGATCTTTTTAAAATATGAAAAATCTCTTTTATTTTCAGAACTTCCAAACAAATTTCAAATTATTATGAGCCATGGAGATAGTATTGAAAAAATTCCTGATAATTTCAAACAATTGGCTTTTACAAAAAATTGTATTGCTTCTATATCAAATGAAACTCAAAAAATTTACGGTCTACAATTCCATCCAGAAGTAACTCATTCTGAATTTGGCGATCAAATAATTAAAAATTTTGTTTTTAAAATTTGCCAAGCTCAAATTAATTGGTCATTAGAGGGCAATATAGAAGCCATTGTGAAAAAAATTAAACTCAAAGTAGGAAGCAAAAAAGTTATTTTGGGACTTTCTGGTGGTACAGACTCTTTAGTCTGTGCATTACTTATAAAAAAAGCAATAAAAGAAAATTTAATCTGCGTTTTTGTAAACACCGGATTGTTACGCAAAAATGAAGATAAAAAAATACTAGAATTAAAGCATCAATATGATTTAAATATAAAATACATTGATGCTTCTGCAAAATTCTTGAATCATTTGAAAAATATAAGTGATCCTGAAGAAAAGAGAAAAATAATAGGAAAAGAATTTGTAGATGTTTTTGAAAAAATTACTCTAGAAGATCAAAATATAGAATATCTGGCTCAAGGAACAATTTATTCTGACGTAATTGAATCTAAATCAAAAAATAGTGTTTCTTCAAAAATCAAATCTCATCACAACGTAGGGGGACTCCCAGATAAGATGAATTTAAAACTTTTAGAACCTTTGAATGAATTTTTTAAAGATGAAATAATTCAAATCGGAATAAACTTAGGCATTGAAAAAGAATCTCTTTATAGACACCCATTTCCAGGCCCAGGACTAGCCATAAGAATAATTGGAGAAGTAACACAAGAGAAGATAAATATCTTACAAGAAGCAGACAATATTCTCACAGAGGAGCTTTTTATAAATGATTTATATTATCAAATAAGGCAAGCATTTGTCGTATTGCTTCCTGTCAAATCTGTAGGCGTAATGGGAGATCAAAGAACATACGAATACACAGCTGTAATTAGATGTGTAAATACCCAAGACTTCATGACTGCAGAATGGACTGAACTTCCTTATAGTTTTTTAAAAAAAGTTTCTTCAAGAATAATCAATGAAGTTAGAGGCATAAATAGAGTTTGTTATGACATATCTTCTAAGCCTCCATCAACCATAGAATGGGAATAACAAAAACAATAAAAAGGAAACTTTATGACAAATAAGATAATAAAGGAAGCTTTGACTTTTGATGACGTGTCTTTGATTCCAAGAAAATCTTCTGTATTGCCTAGTGAGGTTAGCTTAAAAACACAATTGACAAAAAATATATCCCTAAACATACCATTTTTAAGCTCAGCAATGGATACTGTTACAGAAAGCCAAATGGCAATAGCTATTGCTAAAGAAGGTGGAATAGGAATTATACATAAAAATATGTCAATAGAGGATCAAAAAAAAGAAATAGAAAAAGTAAAAACATATCAATTCCAAAAGACTATTAACACTAAGAGAGATACAAACGAACAAGAATCTGAAATATGCAAAAATGCAGAACATAAAGAAGATTTTCCTAATGCATGCAAAGATTTGAATAGCAGACTAAGAGTCGGTGCTGCTGTTTCCATTGATATTGATACTATAGAACGCGTTGAAGAACTTGTAAAAGCACATGTAGATATTCTTGTTATAGACTCTGCCCATGGGCATTCTACAAGAATAATAGAACTTGTAAAAACAATCAAAAATAAGTACCCAAACTTAGATCTTATTGCTGGCAACATAGTAACTAAAGAAGCCGCATTAGATTTAATAAGCGCAGGAGCAGACTGCTTAAAAGTAGGAATAGGTCCGGGCAGCATATGTACAACAAGAATCGTTGCAGGAGTTGGCGTTCCCCAAATAACAGCAATCTGCGATGTTTATGAAGTTTGTAAAAATACAAATATTTGCATTATAGCAGATGGCGGAATCAGATTTTCAGGAGATGTGGTTAAAGCCATTGCAGCGGGAGCTGATAGTGCAATGATAGGCAATCTCTTTGCGGGCGCAAAAGAATCTCCTTCGGAAGAAATAATTTACAATGGAAAAAAATTCAAATCTTATGTTGGAATGGGCTCTATTTCTGCTATGAAAAGAGGCTCTAAATCAAGATATTTTCAACTAGAAAACAACGAACCCAAAAAATTAGTCCCCGAAGGAATTGAAGGTATGGTGTCGTATTCTGGGAAATTAAAAGATATTTTGACTCAATTAAAAGGTGGTTTAATGTCTGGAATGGGTTATTTAGGAGCAACTACAATATCTGATTTAAAAATAAATTCTAAGTTTGTAAAAATAAGCCACTCTGCATTAAAAGAATCCCATCCTCACGATGTTTTTAACATAACATAAAGATAACTTAACAGCTTAAAATCCTATATTTTTCTTTAAAAGAAATACCAACATTGATAGAAAAAGAATACTGCCCTCTGTTTTTGCAATATTTTGTCTAGCATTAATATACTAGCATTTGCTTTATTTAAAAATAATAATAATTCTAAAATAATTAATGTAATAAGAAATGAATTCTTAAATTAAGAATTCATTTCTTATTTTTGTTTAAAGTTTGATCACAAAATCAGGCTTTAAACAATTTACAATTAAAAATTAATTTTTAGGAACAAATAAAACATAAATCATTTAATTGGTTTTATTTCAGATAAATTAAATCTTTCTGAAATATTTGGCTCCCAACCTTTCCACCTGTCATTTCTAAAAAGATAACTAGAAGAAGTTATATTAAGAAATATAGCCGGAAAATCTCTTTCAATTATTATTGCTTCTGCTTTTTTTAGAATTTCCTGTCTTTCAAAAATGTTCCTTTCATTATCTGATTTTATCAAAAGTTTATCATATTCAGAATTCGAATACCCATAAGATGAAAAAGATGTGTTTTCCGTTTTAAAGATACTTAAGAACGTCATAGGATCAGCATAATCTCCTGACCACCCTGCCCTTATTATTTCATAATTACCATTAACCCTGCTATTTATATATGTTGACCATTCTTCATTCTCAAGCTGGACATTAATATTTAGGTTCTTCTTCCACTGATTTTGAATAAATTCAGCAATTTTTCTCTGGCGATCATTTGTATTATATTTTACTTTCAATAAAGGGAAGTTTTTACCATTAGGATATCCTGCATCCACCAAAAGCTTTTTTGCCATTTCAACATCAAATAAGCTTAGGTTGCTTTTATAAGAGTAATCAATATAATCTGGGGTTGCTCTTCTTGTAGGAATAGAACTATCATTAAGAACGCTCTCTGTTAAAGTTTTTCTATCAATAGCAAGAGAAAGCGCCTTTCTAACTTTAACATCGTCAAGCGGTTTTACTTTTATATTCAAAGAATAAAAAGAGGTTGAATTGGTCCCCATTGAATAATAATCGTCTCTAAGCCTAAGATCCTTAAGCAAATCTGGTGGAACATTGTTAAAAATTGCATCTAGTTCATCATTTAAATACATATTATAAGCTGTAATGCTATTATCTGCAACAAAAAATATAATACTGTCAAGAACAACGTCTTTGGAATTATAAAACTTATTGTTCTTTTCAAGAACAACCTTTTCATTTAAAACCCTAGATTTTAATTTGAAAGGACCGCTAACAACCATATTCTCAGGATCTGTCCACCTTTGTCCATACTTTTCAATAACGTGCACCGGGACGGGAACAAATGTTTGATGTACTAACATATCAAGAAAATATGGCTTTGGGGATTTTAGCGTTATTTTCAAAGTTTTCTCATCAAGCGCTTTAATTCCAAGATCAGACTCATTTACTTTGCCGTCAAAATACTCTTCTGCATTTTTTATAACAGCCTTAATCATGTTAACAAAAGACGATCCGGTTTCTTTATCTAAAATTCTAAGATAAGATTTTCTTATTCCCTCAGCAGTAATAGCAACTCCATCACTCCAAACAAGATTATCTCTTAAATGAAACGTATAAACTAATCCGTTATCAGAAATATCCCAACTTTTTGCAAGTCCCGGCCTGTATCCCCCAGTCCTGGGATCTCCATCTAAAATACCAAGAAACATTTGGCTTACAATTCCCGATCCAACTGTATCGTTTATTAGTTGAGCATCTAAAGTAGCGGGCTCACTTCCGATATTTAGCTTAAAAACCAATTTGTTTCCATTACTTTTATTAACACAAGAAATAAATAAAATTAAATTAAGAATTAATAAAAATTTTAACTTTTTCATCAATATTTTCATACAAGCTTCCTTATAAGTTTTTATAAATTTAAATTTCGCCTATATTTTATTATATATGAAATATAATTTCACATTAACATTATTAAACGCGCTTAAATTATTCTAAAATAGAACATCTATAATTTATTTTTAATAAAAAATAAAATAATATATATATTTTGATTTTCAATATTTATCTGAATATATTCCAATGATTTTAATATTAAATTTTCTAAAACAGAATTATTTATTTTCTATAAAATAAATAAAACAATTGATCTTGTATTGGAAAGATCATAATTTTTTATTGCTTGCTGTCCGATGGTTGTTATATAAACAAAAAATAATTAAATTCCAGTATTTATATATTTGTAAATTAAATTTATTTAGATTTATTATTTTTTAATAAAAAAATAAATTAATATTGAATTTTAAAAAATTAGAATTAAATTTAAAACTAAATTTCATATTTAACACTTCCTTTGTTGCAATAAAAGTTCTTGTAAAGAACTTTCTTGCTTTTAAAGCACCTTTATTGGGTTTAAAACTTTATTCTACATTTATAGTAAAATCAATACTAAGCAAAAACAGTAATCAAGAATCCTTAATACATGATATAAAGAAATAATAATTAATTTATTAAAAATTGTTTGCAATGATCTAATAAAAAATATATTATTATGTTCACTAGCCTATAATTTTTTTATCAAAGGAGAGGGATATGAGATTGTATCAAAATAAATTAAAATTTTTAAAATTGTTGGTATTTTTTTTATTAATATCTTGCGCTTCCTTAAACGTTGAGCACGATCAATTTGGAAAAACATTTAGAATATACCAAAGTTTAAACAAAAATGCAGAACTTAAAGGAATTTTTAATTATAAAACAGGATTAACCAAAATAGTTTTATATACAAGGTTTAGAAACCATAGTATAACAGAACATACTCCTTTATTATTAGCAGATAGAACTATAATTGAGGGAAAAGTAAGCTACAAAAGAGATAATAACCATTTTTTTGGCAACTGGATTAATTATTCTTCATTTGTTTTGTCTAAGTCTTTATTGGAAAAGATGATTAAAGAAGAAGATGCTTCTTATAAAAACAACGAGGTTAAAATTAAGGTTGGATTAGAAGATTTAAGCTTGAAAAAGTATAAAATTTTGGACTTCCTAGTAATGGTTGAATCAATTGAAAATAAAGATTATAAAAATTAATTTTTATAATCTTTATTGGTTATTTATTTCCAGTTTAAAACAAGTATTTTATTGTAAAATAAAATTTAACATAAAGGACATATAATTCCTACTTTAACCATTCGCAAGAATGACAAAGGCTACCTAATGGTAGCCAACTTATTATTCTAATCAAACAACAAGAGCGAGACATTGCATCTCAATCTATATAGATTATTATATAGTATTTTATTTTTTTGTAAAGTATTTTTGAAACATTTTTTGCATGTAGTACTATTTTATAAATTTAGAATATTATTTTTTATCTTTTAAGCTGTCATATTTATTTTTAATATTTATAAGTAATTTTTGATTGTCGTAATATAACTCTTTTAGTAAGAAACTTGCAAATTTTGTATTTGATTTATAAAAATTAAAGCTTTTTTCATCTTCAATTTTTAATTTAAGTGATCTATTTAATATATTTTTTGCATTAGCTACAATTCCATTATTTTCTAAAAATTGCATAGCATAATGTATTCCTTTTTTTAAAATTAATTCATAATTGATTTTTCCACTGTCAATTCCTATTGCCAGTTTAATATATCTATAAACAGTGGTTTTTGCCATGTTATAATCTTTTATAAAATGCCCGAAACTTTTATATTTATCTATAACGTAATATTTATTATCATTAATTTCTTTTAAAATTCGGGCTGTTTCAATTTTATTGAAAGATTCTTCTTTTATTAAAATTTTTAGTTTTTCTTTCAATTCTAAGTATCTAGATTCTCTGTTTTTTTTTACTTCATTTCCATTAAATTCAACCCTTTTAACAATTTCTATTTTTTTATTTAATTTCATCGTTTATTTTTACTCCATTGCATACTTTCAAATTAGTTCCATATGGAACTTTGAGTTCCATATGGAACTAATTTGAAAGTATGCTTAAAAAATTTTCAAGTATATCTTCATAGGCTTTGTAATAATCCTCATTAGAATTAAACCCCTCTCTGTAAAAAATAGTTTTACGCAAATTATCTCTTTTTGGGACGCTTCCTAAGAATTTGCCTTTATATTCGCATTCGATAAATTTTTTAAGTTCTTTGTCAATATTTTGCCTTTCAATAAATTTGGTTATTAAGTAAAACATTGGCAAATCATCTCTAAAAAGATCGTGTAATCTGTTAGTTATTAGATCTAAGCTTTCAATTGCCCACTGATCTGTTGGTAAAGGTATAATTAAGTAATCTGTAATTATCAGACTATTATTGAGTAAACTACCCAATGTGGGTGCAGTATCCATTATAATAAAGTCGTATTTGTTTTGAATAAAGCTTAAAAAAATTTTAAGCAAATTTTCCTTTAGCGAAATACTTTCTTCATTAAACTTGCTTAAGTTTATGTGACTTGCTATAAAATCTGTATTATTATTTATTTTGATTATCGAATTTTCTATATCTATTTCTTTTTTAAGAACTTTGTATATATTAATATCTTTTGGAATACGATTTTTCTTTTTTAAGATATTGATATAAAAGCTTGTACTACTTGCTTGTGGATCTAAATCTATCAATAGTATTTTGTTATTTTTTTTTGAAAGAATTTCTGCAAACATTAGTGATGTTGTACTTTTTCCTACTCCTCCTTTTATTGATGCAATTGTTATTATTTTTGATTTTTTTTTATCCAATTTAATATTCCTTTATTATTTTCGTATTTTTTGCCATAAAATTTATGTATTTCTTCTTCAATTTTTAGAGTTCTTTCTAAAAGAGATTCGTAAAAAATTTTATTTTTATTTTTGTTTTTAGTGAATATATATAAACTTCTTAAATAACAAAAAACACTTCCTTTTTTGAATTTGAATTCCATATAAAATATTTTCTTTAATTTTATTGTTTTTTTTGTTCCTTTTTCTGAATAATTTATAACAAATGGCTTTGGAAGGTTTATAAAACCATAGAAAATTCCTAAAAATTTATCATTTTCTTTTGTTGAAAATAAATGAAAACTTTCGTATTTTCTATTGTTAAATACATTTCTTAAGCATATCCAAAATTTTCCTTTTTTTGGTTTTGCTTCAAAATTATTTATCATACTAAAGATTTTAGTATGATAAATAATTTTGTTTTCTGATTTTTCAATTTTTTTAAAAAATTTTTTTTTTGTTTCTTTATTTTTCATTAGATTTTTTTGCTTTATTTTGTTATTTTTTTTATCATATTTTTGTTTTTTTTATTAGAGCCTTCATTAATACAATAGCATTTTTTATGTTATTTGGTGTATTTATTTGTGTTTCGTTTTCTAATTTTTTCTTTCTTTTCATTTTATTTTTAATTTTGAATTCTTTTATTAGTTTGTTAAAGTCCGTATTTTTGGAGTTTTTTGCCATGAACCATATTTTTTTCTTCTTTTTTTCTAGAACTTTTTTGAAGAACTTTATTATTTCTTTTTCTTCATATTCGTTTAATTCTTCCATAAAATCTTTTAAATTCCATAATGAGTTTTTATAAGTTGTGTTATTTTTTGTTATTTTTTTGATTTCTTCTAAATTTATTGCTTTTGATTTTTTTTTGATTTCTTTTTCTAAAAAGTTTATAGTTTTTTTTGTGTTTTGGTTTCTTTTTCTAAAAAAATATTTAGAATTCTTATAGTTTTTACTTATATCATTACTTAAAACATGTGAAGTTATTTGATGTGAAATTTTATATTTTTGAGATTCTTCTATTAGTTTAAATTTTTTTATTTGCTTATTTTTTGATTTTTCATGCTTTGATTTTTTATCAATAAAATATGCTGTACTTATAATTTTTTTAGCTAATTTTTCAAGTGATTTATTTATGGTGTAGTAAGTAAAACTTCCATTGTTTTTCCCAAGTGGATTGAAATGACTTTTAATTAATCCTAAATTTTCAAAAATTTTTATGTCATTTTGTATTGTTCTTTTGGTAACCTTTTTAAATCCTTTTTTTTCCAATATAGAATTTGTCATTACTACAACATTGCTTAGAGAATATTTTTTTTTAGATATAAAATAGTTGGCGCTTAGTTTTTGGATGACCCAAAATATTTTCAATCTTCGGTCTACTACTTTATTAAAAGGCATCTTGTTAGTTTTTATTTGATACATTTTAAGCTCCTATCGTTTGATCTTTTATTGCATTAAGCACTGAAATTAATGATAATACACTTATTTAAAAAAGTAAAGTTTTATTAGTAAATTTGCAATCAAATTTGGGAACTTTAATGAGTTAAAATTTATGCCTACTTGATTGCAAATTTTTTATGCAATGATCTACTTCTTTTAAGAATTTTAAAAGAAGTGGTTTATATATTTCAAATGTGAATTCACCCTTTTCTCCATAAGATTTTAATCTTAAAGTAATATCTTTTTCAGTGTTTTTTGTTAACTCTATTATTTTTTGTGGACTTAATACTATATTTAATGTTTCTTTTATTGTTTTTGAATTCTCTAAAGCTCTCAAGGGAGGCTCAATTTTTAATTTTCTATCGTTCTCATCATAAATGGAGTTTAGAAAGCGTAATTGATCAGAGTATAAGCTTAAATTTAAAAACAGAATATTTAAATTTTCACAGGGGTAATAATTTGCTATAACAAATGTTTCGTAAGTTTCTGAGAGGGTGTTTGATTTTTCAAATAATTTCGGAATTTTCATACTATATATATAATAATCCTCCATTTCATTATATTCTGTTTTAAGCTCTGTTTTTTCAATTTCAATTTTTCTACTATCAATACGTTTTTGCAAAATATTTTTAGATATTTTAATTTCTTTATCAAAATCTGTTATATATGCTAAAATATATTCCTTATTAAATTTTATGCTATGTGCTACATTCCAATTATCTTTAAAGTCAATGTTAATGTATTTTCCTGTGCTTTTATCGTAAATGTGGGTTAATAGATCTCTTGAATTAGTTAGTGAAATACTAATAATGCTTTTATTAAAGTTGGATTTTACTTTGAGCTCTGCTTTATATTTTAAATAATTAATTTTTTCTTCATTTATCAAAATGCTTTCGGGATTTATTTGTAATCCTTTTTTTTTAATGTAAATATTGACTTTAAAATTTTCTTTTTCTGTTAAAGGGTTGTATACTCCCACAATAGATATTTTATTGTCATAATTTCTGCTTATTATTGAGTCTTCTTGAAATTTTAGTTTTCCTAATTTATGATTTGTATCGTGCAGATTGAAATTACCATTTGAGATGGATTTGCAACCCAAAATTAACAAAAATAAGGAAATGTTTTTAAGGTATTTCATTTTTTATTCCTTAAGTAATTCTATATAACTGTATAAATTAAATTCTAGTGCAATAATTATATTCTTTTTGATTTTAATTATTAAAGAATTTGTTATACTTTTTATGCAAGCTTTTCATTAATATTAATATATTTTGGTATGTTTAATGAGAAATTTTAGATGAAAAAAAAGTTTAATTTTATTTTTCCCGTTATTATTTTTTTGTTTTCATGTAATATTAGTATTTCTTCAATTTTTATTAAACCTTTAGATGAGGCAATAAAAATTGAGCTTGGTTTATATGAATCGTTAGGAAATGGAAAATTTAAAACCGGCATTCATACTAAGAATTACTTTGATTCTATTAAAGATATTAGTTATTATTCTTATTTTTTTGTTTTAGATAAATTAAACAAAAATATTGTAATGAAATTGGCTGTAAGTTCTAAAAAAGCAAGCTTATTAACCTATGATTTTGGCATTTTTTTTGATCGTAAATTTAAATTAACAATTTCTAATTTAAATTCAAATGACCTCGAATTTAACGGTATTAATAGTTTTGATAAGAAAAATTCTTTTAAAAATAACATTAATACTAATGTTCAGAATTTTGTCACTATTGTTTTTAATTTGGATGATATAAAGGCTATTAATAGGGATTTTGAACTTAAAAATGATGCTGAGGATCTTAATTCTTCTACCAATGAATTTATATATTTTATTGATAGTTCTAAAAATTTGGGCTTAAGAGAGTCTTACATTACTGTTTATTATTATGTCCTTAAAACAATTGAAAAGTTTTTACAATAAACCAAACTTTTTATTAGTGCATTTATTTATTTTCTATTATTTTAAATTTTTCCCAAGGTTCTATTTTTTCAAGCAAATATATTTCGTCATTGACTATTTTCCCAACTACGTTTACAAGGCCATTGTTTGGGGTATCTTTTAGTGCTATTTGAAGTTCTCCCGCATAACCTAAATATTCTGAAGAGTCTATTAGGATGTCTCCTTTTTTAATTTCATTTGGGGAATGCACAGGGAATTTTTTATTATTGTAGTACACTCTTGGCATAGTTGATCTAATTCTATAGGAATTAATATCTCCTCTATTAAAATGTAAATTTTCAAGTATTATTTCTTTTTCCACTGAAGTTGCTTTTGAATTTAGATCTGCTTTGAGCTCTAAAATATTTCTGTTTACCTTTGATACTTTTTTTAGTTCTGTTTCACTTGGAAAACAATTAGAAATTAGAACCGTATCTATTCCTTCTTTGAAAAGATCTTTTGTCTGGATTTCTATATCTTTAGATCTGTGTGATTCTAGTGTGGGAACACCTTCTTTTTCTTTTCCTCGCGCACATTCTTCTGCATTATTGGAACTAATAAATGCAGCTGTTGGGATCGAATAGTGTTTAAATATTTTTGTTGTTTCTTTAAAGAAATTTCTTGAAAGTCCTGTATATTTGTGAGGATAAAAATTATGACACCCAAGCAAATTTTTTATATTAGGCTTAAAATACATTATTGTATCAATATGCTTATTTATATTACTTATATTAAGTTGAATCTTAAGGTCAGAGTCGTTAAAAGTCATTAATGATTCTTCAATGCCTGTGAATGTATTGTCTAATCTAATTGCCCAAGCACCAAGCTTTTTAAAAAAATCCAGTTTTGGACAATTTCTAAGATTTGAAAGATCGATTTCCAGTTCTTTGAAGATTTCAGGACTTACATCAATAATGGGCTTCATTCCGTTCTTAATTGCAATGCTAAGTAATTCTTTAAAGTTGTCAAATTCATTTCCGTTAATATAGAGTAAAGAGGTAAATACTTGGGTAAATCCAAAATGAGCACTTTTCTCAAGATATTCGATAATTTTATTTTTAGGGCTCACATTAGGGTATATAGATATTCCAATTTCTTTCATTTTGGGCCTCCTTAAACAGAACTTTTATTGTTAAATGCATTAATTGCAAGTTGTAATACTTTCCCGCCATTCATTGTTCCATAATCGATTGTATTAATTGTTTCGATTGGAATTCCTTTGGGCTTTGTGATTTCTTCAAGTCTTTTTTTATTAAATCTTGACTGTGGTGCAAGCAAAACGACGTCAAAGCGGTCAACAACTTCGCCAAGTCGTGTCTCAGCAATAGCTTCAATTGTTGCATTTATATTGTTTGCTTTAGCATATTTTTCAATTCTTTGTACCAGCATACTTGTGGACATTCCAGCTCCACATACAAGCAGTATGTTCATATTTCCTCCTAGTTTTTTATTTCATTTATTATTTTGTAAACATTAATTAATTCTTCAAAAATGCTTGATTCTGAAATTGCAGACATTAAATGATCTTCAGCATGAATTAAAATAAAAGGTGTTTTAACAGAGTTTGGATTAGTAGCTGATTGGTGTATTATTTCTCTGTGTGCTTCGTGAGCCTTTGCAATAGATTTTTTACTTTCTTGTATAGCAAGCCCTGCTTTGTCATATTCTTTGTTTTTGGCATATTCTAAAGCTTCTCTTAGAAAGCTTTTAGCCTCACCGGAATAAGCTACAACAGGCATGCTTATTTTATCTATTAATTCTTCTATGCTATATGTTTTTTTAGTCATATATAAAATATTCTCCTTTTATTTATAAATCAATAATTAATATTATTTAATATATCTTATAAATATTATATTATAAGATATATTTAAAATAAATAATTTTATTATAAATACATCTTATAAGGATTTTATTATTATTGGTATTAATTATATTATATAATAATAAATATTGTAAGTGGTTAATTATAACTTTTAATTAGTTTTTATTGAATGATAAATTATATTATAATAAATATTATAAGTTATTAATTATAACTTTTAATTAGTTTTTATTGGAGGATGGTTTTCATGAATTTTCAAGATTTTATTGAAACTACTTTAGTTCCTATTGCTAGTAAAATTGGCTCAAACAGATATTTAATTGCCTTAAGAGATGGTTTTACTTTTTCTATGCCCTTTTTAATAGTTGGTTCTTTTATTTTACTTTTGGTTAATTTGCCTTTTACAGATTCTGCAACAATGTTATACCAGCAGTGGTATGTTGATTTAATGGCTAAATATAAAGGAAATCTTGTTCAGCCATTTTATGTAAGTATGGGCATTATGTCTATATTTGTTGTTTTTGGCATTGGTTATAATTTATCTAATCATTATAAACTTAGTGGGATTACAGGAGGATTTTTATCTCTTTATACATTTTTAATTTTAGCTGGGCAATCAGATTGGATACCTTACGGTGGCGATGCTGCTAAATGGGGAGTTCAGCCTAATTCATGGTTTCCTGTAATTGATGCAAGGTATTTTAGTGCTCAAGGAGTATTTACTGCCATTATTGCAGCTATTTTTTCTGTTGAAGTTTATAAATTTTTAGTTCAAAGAAATATGGCAATTAAGCTTCCAGAGTCTGTTCCGCCGGCTGTTTTAAAATCTTTTGAAGCCCTAATTCCTGTTATTGTGCTTTCAATTGTAGCTCAAAGCGTTAATATTGCTATTCAAAGTTCAGTGGGAAGTCTTTTCCCCGAAATAATTATGAATATGTTTAGGCCTGTTTTGCAAATTAGCGATACTTTAGTTGGGACTTTAACAATTTCTTTTATTGTTCATATATTATGGTTTTGCGGCCTTCATGGTACTAATGTTATTGTTGCTCTTCTTAATCCTATAATTTTGTCAAATCTTGATTCTAATATTAGGGCTCTTTCTGACAATCTTCCACTTCCTCATATTTTAGCTGGGGGATTTCTTGATTCATTTGTTTATATTGGCGGCGCTGGTGCAACTTTAGGCCTTGCTATTGCCATGATGCTTAGTAAATCTCAACATCTAAAGGCTATAGGGAGACTTTCGTTTGCCCCTGGTCTTTTTAATATTAATGAACCTATTATGTTTGGTGCACCAATAGTTTTAAATCCTATATTAGGTATTCCTTTTTTACTTATTCCTATATTTAATATAATTGTTGCATATACTCTTACTAATTTTGGAATTATTGAAAGAGTTAGAACTCTGGTTCCATGGACAACTCCTGCTCCTATTGCAGCTTTTTTTTCTACAGGGCTTGATATTAAATCGTTTGTTTTAGTTTTATTATTATTGATTATTTCAGTATTTATGTATTTGCCCTTTATTAAAGCATATGATAAGGCTCTGCTTTTGCAAGAAAAGAAAGAATAGGAAATTGTTTTGGAATTACTATTGCAAAACTTGTGATAAAAATATCAGAGAGCTATTTATAAATAGCTCTTTTTTAGAAAATAAAAAAATTATTTAAAATTATTTTATTCTTTTGTGATTTAAATTTTAAAAAAAAGATTGATCGGTGTAAATTAAATGTTTCTTTGGTTTATTGTGTAGCCTATATAATTGTGTAATTTTATTTAAAAATAAGCATATTTTTGGAAATCAGAAATTTTCTACTTAGCTAAAGATTTTAAACTTGGTATAATTGAATTAACATGCCTCCAAAAGTGAAGATAAAAAATGATTTTGAAATATTTAGAAAAGAATTAGAAACTCTATATAACAAATATCTCAATAATGAGCTTTCGTATTTAAAATTGAAAGAAAAAATAAAAATTCTTGCAGAAAATCACAAAGCCATTCTTTTTAGAAAAGATAAATTTACAAATCGCTCAATAATATTAAATCTTTCAAAAACTCGTAAAATAATTAAAGAATATATTAATATTTCAGTAATTGAAAAGATTAGAAGAGATAATACTTTTTTATTTTTTTGGAAATCAAAAAAAATAAAAGAATTAAAAAATATAGGAATTAAGGACCGTGAAAAAATAGAAGAGTTAATACTTTTAAATCAAATGAATAATGAAAAACCTTATTTTCAATATTTTATAGATTTATTTGTAACTCCAAAATGGTTAAATGATTATGCTCATAAATATAAAATTGAAAAAATTAATAGCTATAGGAAAGAACAGATATTTGTTAAAATTAATTTAAATACCTATGTTGAGATAATTAAGCTTTTGTTGAATCAAAACCGAGACATTAGATTAAAATTTTATGGAGTTTTAATGGCAATAGGTCGTCGTCCTGTTGAAGTAATGAAGCTTTCTAAATTTTATATTGCAGATAAAAATCATATTCGTATGGAATTTATTGCAAAAAAGCGAGAAAATAATATTATTAATGAAGTTATTTTCCCAGTTTTTGCAGATCCCGAATTAATAATTAATTCTATAAAAGAAATACGTTATATGGAGCAGACCGATAATCTTACCAAAGAGCTAATCTCTTCAAATCTTGCATATAGTTACAATAGATTGTTTCGTCAAATTTTTAATAATGTTTTTGCTCCCGAAGAGTCTGTTTATTTTTGTAGGGCCATTTATTGTAAATTTTCTTATCTTGCGTTTGCGCCTAAAAACATGGAAATGAATTATTGGATAACAAAAGTTTTAGGACACGAACCAAACGACATAACAACGGCCTTTCATTATAATCGATATGTTTTGGATAATTTAGATGATAAGGCAGATAACAACTTGTTAACATTACTTAACCAAAGAATTTATACGTATGTTAGACGTAAAGCTACTTATTCTATTCTTACAATGGATCGTTTAGAAAGTTTGATAAAAGAACATCATATATTTGATGATAATTATATTAAAACATTGATTGTAATTAAAGATTTGATGTTGAAGGATAATTTAGAAACTTTGGCAATGGTTAGAGGATTGAATGTTAAAATTCGCAAAGCTTTTAAAGCTACATATGGATACAATTATAACTATATAAAACTTACAGAATACTTATCAATAATTTTTAATTATAAGCTATAGTTTTTTCTTTTTAAAATTTTAGACATTCCCAATAATTTGGGGAATATTGGGAAATATTTTATTAATAAGATATATTATATAATTGATATGAAAATAGGTCCCCATTATTTTTTTAAAAAAATTTTAAAATCCAATGACAATAGAATGATTTATATTTCTTATCTTTATGATAATTTGGCTTCAATTAAGTCAGTAGGAGATTGGCTTAAAATTTATTTTAAAGATTCTAAAAGAGGTAAAAAATATTTTATTCTTTTTAATAGGAGTAGTTCAAATGGTAGTTTTATTTCGTGTAGATTCTTGAAAACAGGTTGTAATTATGGTCTTGATATTAAATTTTCTGATGGCAATTTAAATATTTTTTGTAGAAACAGAAAGTCTTTAGAGTTTTTGAAATTTAAGGTTGAACATTTTTTTAAAGCCAGTGTGTTTTGCTCTAAAAAAAACAATTCTTATGTTAGCAATATAAAGTCAAAAAATAAAAGAGCCAAGGTGTTTGTTAAACAAGAAGTAAGCTCTAATAATAAATTTTAAAATCATTAAATTGAAAAGGATAATTGTCATCCAAAGTTATTTTTTCAATTTTTTCAATGTTTGAATATTTATTTCCATTTAATGATTTTTCAAATTTTTTCATTTGTTCTTTGGTATTAAAGAAAACTACGATTTCTACCCTTCCGTCATTTAAATTTTTTACAAATCCTTTTAGTTTCATGTTATTTGCTATTTGTTCTGTAAAAAATCTAAAACCAACCCCTTGTACCCTGCCAGAAATAAAATATTGCTGTTTATACATTATTACCTTCTTTGTATAAAATTTATCCAATAGAAAAATTTTTAA
>NZ_CP179455.1:0-25604 GCF_032595855.2 Borreliella carolinensis | reverse complement strand
ATATTATTATTACTTAGTATAAAGATAAGATTAAAGAAAATTATCTTCACAAATAAAATAGTTATCCGAATGCATTATTTATAAACTAATTGAAAATTATCAATAAAACATAATGGGATATTAATATCGGTATCCATTATTTTCCACTAACACATTAAACGTAAGTGAGGATTTTCTTATTTCATCTAGTAAACGTCCAATCATTTCGCCAACAGAGCCTTTCAATAAAGTTGTCAATGCTACCAAAGTTTTAGTAACTCCAATTTCAACTGCGGTTTTAACCGTGTCATTCTCTCCATTGATAGCAAAAAACTGGCCATCTTTGGCCAATCCTCTCAAAACAATTGCCGTAGCAATATTTACCGGCTGATTATAAGTAAAACAATTTTACTATGTGCACCAGACTCATTAATATTATTAGTGCCAATAGCTGCCTCAATAGGATCGTTTTCCGATGATTTAGGAGATTTGCCCTTAGCGTGTTCTGGACTTCCACCAATATTGCGCAGCATTAAACGCAATATCTCTTCCCCACTAACCGAATTAACTAACTCTTTTGCTTTACTCTCTGTGCTTACATTATCATAATTACTATTATCATAACAATTAGAATCAGAGCCATTTTCTTTTTTCAAAAAAATCTTGCCAACACGTGTAACATTACCAACTTGTTGTATATGTTTACGATGATTAGAATCGCCAATATTAATATTCTTGAACATTTTATTATAAATATCATAACCAAAAACACTAGAAAACCTTAAAAGGGTTTGTATCCAATTGGCAAACCTCTTTACACTTGATGAATCGGCTATCTTAAGATTTACTGCCACAACTTGCCCAACTAAATCGCTGTCAATATCTGCCGCTTTAGCAGCCTCTTCCACATCATTAACAAACTCCATCAAATACCAATCAAAAACTTTTGCAGTGTCATTGATACTGTGGACTGCGTTGTCATACTCAGCAAAATCAAAAGATATTTTTTTAAAACCTTCTTAAATTTTTTTAAACTCTTTAGATATTGTTTCAAAATAATTTCTAACTTCGGACTTTTTCAAGTCGATTGCAGCTGTTCCTAAAGAACCGCCAAAAGGAGAAGAGATAAAGGCATCGGAAAATTCTTTACCCAATCCAATGTTTCAATTGAATTTAACAATTTATTTTTTATGACTTTATCGGATACTGTATTTTTACAAGTAATCAGAACAAACAGCAGCATAATAAATACTAAACTTGTTATTTTTTTCATCGTTGAACTCTCATTTACAATTATATAAATAAAAATCTAAACCTATTCTTTCTTTTATAGAAAAAAGGTTATTTTTGGGTTAAATATTTTTTCATGCTATCACCTCGTGTGAACTGCTATTTCTATAATAAAGTTTGCTTAATAGCTTTATAAGCCCCCTCAAGTTCTACAGCAGCACCTAAAAAATCTGCTTCTTTTTTATAATAATTATCATACCTGCTTCTTGAATTTATTTCCCTATCATTAACCATATCTCCAATAGTTCTCACAATACACTCAAGAGCTATAAGATCATCTTCCTCTACAAACTCTTTAGCTTTATTGACAAATTTTTTAGAAGCTTCAACAAACTTACTATCAACAAACTTAGAAGATATAACATCGAAACTCTCAATGTAAGCTAATACAACAGATTTTCTAAGTTTTTTATAAGAATCAGCAGCATGTCTGGCATTAGACACATTATCTACAGCTTGGTCTAATTTTATAGCAAAATCATCAATTAATTTACTTAAAAACATAGGTTTGTATTCTTCTATAATCTTTTCAAGCTCCTTAAACTTATTAACAATTTTATTGTCTTTTTTAAGTATAGATATAGCTTGATTAACCTTAACCTTACTTTGATCAGAATCTGTAACTTCCGAATAAGTCATAATATCATTATATGCTCCTGTACATTCGTTATAAATAGTGTCTAATTTTATAGAATAATACTTGGCCTTTTCAACAAAAATTTTAAGCTCATCAATATTTCTCTGATTTAATCTACTAACATCACATGATAATAAACTTATTGAAATTAACATGTATATTGATAAAAAACTTTTTTTCATATTTTTTCTCCTGCTAAAATCTTTAGAGATTCATAGCTTCTAGTACAAGTATATTGCTATAAATACAATTTTACTATCTTTAAAAATTGCAATATCCACTATTTAGGATTACGCTGCATTATACTTATACATTCTTGTTAAATAATTCTCATATCCTTTCTAATAGAAATATTTTTATTATCTAATTTGCTTTTATTATTAGTTTTTTTAGTATAAAGCTGCAGAGCCAATATTTGCCCCTATTTAATTAATTACACTTGATATTTTTTTCTTTTTTAAGAACAAAGACTGCTCTACAAATTAAAAGGTATTTCTAAATCTAACTAATTAACAATAATAAAATTGTATTCTAAAAATACTATATAGAGGGACAGCTCTTCAAAAAATCAGTGCAAAAAAAATAAAGTCAATAATTTATAAAAAGAAGGCATATCCTATTATAGGATATACAAAAATTAATGAAAATTTTCCACAACAAAATTTATACAAAAAACTGCCCCTTTACTGCAACATACAAAACCTAAATCTTGTATATTACTCATAATAAATAACATTATTACAACAATCCTAAATTACAAATACAAAATATGTTAATAGTCTCAATTATAAATTTCCCCATACTTTATAAAATTTTTGATAAATAAAAATATAAGAAAGTCTACAAATATACAAAATTTTTTTAATATATTTGTAGTCTTAAAAAGACATTAAAAAAAATTGTACTTATAATATATACCTAAATATACAACAAAAATTTTTAAATTTAAATTAAAAATTTTTAATTTAAAAAAACGGTATTTGTAGATTATGTTGCCCCTTACAACTATAAGATATTTTTTAAAAATCTATTTTTATTTTTTTGCATGATTTACTGTATACATGTTTTTTTATACAAAAATAGCAATATGTTTATGTACATAATAATATGAATCTTATAAAGATTAGATAATTTGAAAAGCAATAATTATGACTAGAAAAATGTTTGTTGCTTAAGCTATTCTTGCACTAACAAGTTGCTGTAAGAATTATGAAAGTAATGTAGAGCCAAAAAAACAAATTGAAGAATTTTTAAATACAAAAGAAATAGCTCAAAACGTTGTTAAAGATTCGAGATTAGAAGAGGCTGAAAAAAAATTCAAGAATTAACGAATAAAATAAATGAAAAAGATAAAGAACAATTTGAGCACAAATTAGAAAAAATTAAAGATAGATCGGAAAAGAAACAAGAAAATATAAAACAAGAATCAGAAACAATTAAAGAAAAATCAAAAACCCTATTTAAATATTATATTTCTAATTATAGGTTTATTATATCTTTACCAATTCCTAAACTACCCAAAAATTATCTTGAACTCGGACTTACGTCTATATCGAATCTTATTAACGTATTTTCTGAATCCAAAAATGAATTTGAATGAGCTGCACGTGAAGGATTCTTTTTGGTTTATGCACTGTATGATTATTACATATTAATCTATAAATCAAATATGGAAAGACTTGAAAGTGCACTAACTCCACCAACAATAACTAAAAAACTCGATCCAATAAATGAATAAATCAATAAGGTTATTGATTTATTTAATTCTGATGATAAAAATCTAAAAATACATAATGGTCTAAAATTTGATGAATCAGGAACACCTATTTATAAAAACCAAGAAATACCAAAAATTAAAAATCTCACATCATCAATGTATAACATAAATTGAATATGAAAACCTCATTTTCAAACACATTATCACCAAAAGCAGAAGATTTATTAAAAATTATCACCGGCTTATAGTTAAGCTGATTTAAAAAGCAACAAATAACATATAGTTATATTGATGAAGCATTTTTTAAAAAAATTTAAATACTATTTTTTCAACCAACTAATTCGTGTAAAAATAGTATATATTTATGTGCATAATATAAGAAGAATTTTAAAAATCGATTTTTGATTGAACTTGTTAAATTTTTCTTGATGATAATTATTTCTAATCTTAATATTGATAAAGATAAAACTTTATTAACACATGTTTTCTAGAACATAATTTTCTTCAATTACTTTATTTTTAGAACTTTTATTATTTTTATATAATTAATATATAAGATTCTTTTTTTTAAAAACTTTCAGTATTTTCTTTTGGTTATTCAAATATTCTTTTATAATTGGCTTTAAAATTTCAATATTTGTTTCTAATTGTTTAGAATTGTATTCACTAGTTTCTAGTCCTTTTTAGAATTTAAAAATTTCTCTTAATTTATAAACAGCATTAAAATCAAAAAAAGAAAACAATGGCATAAGCATTTCAATTGATTAGACTTCACACTTTAATGCTTATGTCCTTTTGATTATCTTGAAATAAAGATAATTAAATTTTATAAAATAAATATAAAAATTATATTGCACTGATTTAAAATTACAAATTGATCGATATATATATATTCGTTTAAATTTAATTTAAAATCTTTCTTTACCTTATTACATTTTTAATACATATAAAATTTATTTTTTTTAAAAAAAATAAGAAATTTATTTGAACTAACCTTTATAATTCTATTATTCATTGAATATCCTAGTTCTTCATTTTCTACTATTTCGGTAATAGTTTGATTATATTTTTTCCGAATTTACGAGTTATTTGTAAAAATTTTGTGCATACTTTTTTAAAGTATTAATGCTATATCCCATAATACATATAATATTTCTGTAAATTCTAAAAAGATACCGGGTCATTGACGTTAATCCACAGAATTTCTTGTCTTTTGTTTAATTCTTTTTGAGATATAATAAAAAAATATTTCACAAATTTTTAACTTTAATCAAGTTAATGGAGAAACTTCATGAAAAAAGACATACGTATTTTGAATATATTTTTATATATACCATTATTTTATTCGTGTTTTTTGACTCCACCAAAATCTAAAAAAATCAACAAAATTAAAAACCCTAGTTTTGACTTTAAAAAAATTGAAAAGGAGAATATTACAAAATATAATAAAGACACCATTAAAGAGAGTAATAAAAATATTTGCCTTTCTCTTGAAGAGCCCGAACCAAATAAAATAAAAGAAGGAGAGGTGTTTGAACCACTTGCGTTCGGTTATGTTACATGGGCAAAATCCGACGACTTAATGGCTTTAAAAAACAAAAATAACAATCTAATTGAAGATCTTAGAGAACTCAAGTACTCTTATATTTTTTCCCCTATTCAATTCAAAACTTATTCATTGTTTAACTTTAATTATGGTATTAATGATAACAACTATAAAATATTCGGGCAAGAAGTGCCCATAGCTAAGATAATAGCATTTGAATCAACTAAAGAGTTTGAAAAAAAATACGAAATAAAAAGTTTAAAACTAAATTATGAAGAGTCAAATATCGATTTTGAACAAAATCGAACTGGTTTTCCCAAAATCAATTTAAAAGAAACTTCAAAAGAACTTCAATACATTTTTTCATATAATTTTGGAGTTTTTGACAATTCTTTAGCAGATTATTTTCAATTCTTTTACAAAAAACATAAATGTAGCTATATGCCTGCATATCTTACTATAAAAGACAAATAAACTAATAAAGATATAATCTACGAAATCATTTTAAATCTAAAGACATTTAATAATACTATTAAATTAATATTTGATAAGTATCCAAATTTGTCAAAAGACAAATTAAAACTTTTTATTGATAAATGATAAAAACTAAAGTTGTTATAATTCATATAAAAATATATTATTCTATTAAAATGTTGTTTATTGAACTATTAAACACCTTAATACTTTAAAAAATATTTAAATTTTTTTTGTTTTGATTTTTTTTTATTATAAAATTTCCTTTTTTAAAATATTTTAAAGCAATATGCTTATGCTAATTTATTAGTGAATTAGTATAACTTTTGTTAATTAATTAGGTCTATTATCACGCTACAATAGGCCTAAAATTTATATAGATTTTTTTAAAAAAATTGCTTTATATTTATCAAGATAAATCGATTTTTCGGCAGATAGTTTTATAACTTTAATATTTTCTAAAAGCATTTATAGCAATTTTGCCAACTTATTGCGATAAATGTTTATTTTTTAATGTTGATTTTATATAAAATAACGGAGTTTACTTTTATAGTATTACTGAAAAATCTAGAAGTAGGGCAATCATTGTTCTTTTACTTGTAAATTTAAGCCAAATTATTTTATCAAAAAAGAGGAGTATCCCAATTAATTAGGATATTTACTATTCCTTTCTCAATAAGAATTTTATTACAGCAATTGTAAATTACAATTTAAACTCACTATGTATAGATAGAGAATTCTTTGTTATTTTTAATTTAAAATTAATAAATATAAATTTATGCAATTTTTGTATTTTTATGTCTCTAAGGTTTTTTGAAATTATACGAGTTTATAGATTTTCTTCTAGTTTTATTTTTATGTATTTCTTGTGCCTTTGACTCTAATTTTTCAAATTTTTTTTAAATTCTTCTGATAATTTTTTTATATTTGTTAATACTACCAAAGTTTTAGTGACTCCAATTTCAACAGCAATTTTAACCGTGTCATTCTCTCCTACACTGCTAACAATAGACCATCTTTAGCCATTTCTCTTAATAAAACAATTTGCTGTAGCAATAATTACTAGATTAATAACATTAAAAATATTATAAAATATCTAATAATAAAAATATTCTTATTATTATTTCAATAATTTATACTAATTATTTAATTATATTATTAATGCATTATATTATGGTTAAGGAGAATATCTATGAAATACCATATAATCGTAAGTATATTTATTTTTCTATTTTTAAATGCTTGCAATCCAGATTCTAACACCAATCAAAATAATTCTAAAAAAGGATTAAAAACAGAAAAAATCCCTAATAAACAAACAAACAACACGCTACTTGATGATTTAAAAAATTTAATAGAAACAGCTAATGCAGATAGAAAAAAATATGAAAAAAAATTAGAAGAAGAACCTTCAAACCAATATGGAATATCAATTTTCAAAGAAATTTATTGGGTGGCATCATATGAAACGGTAGCAAATAATACCAAGAGATCTAAAAACTATAGAAAATTCACTTATGCTACTTTAAATTCTATTAATACCAATAAATTTGCGGATCTTTCAAAGATTTTAATTCAATCAAAACAAAAAACCCTCCTATTTGGCACCTTTTACAACTTTGGAAGCGCTTTTGATACAGTGATTAATCACTTATATCCTAAAAAAGACACTATAGATGAACTGACTGTTTCAGATTTAAAAAAGCTTAAAAATTCGTTTGAAAAATTATTATCTATAAAAACAGATATCTCAAAAATGTTAGAACAGCTTTTATTAGATTATAAAGATTATATAAATTCTACAGAAACAGATATTGCTAAGCTTGAATCTCATTTAACGGAACTTTACAAGCAAATTGCAAAAAAAAGTTCCCAAGCAACAAAGCTGAAAAATAACATATTATCAATAAGCGACCTTTAAAGCCATGTTATTGGAATTGATATTATGCAAAAGCCCATCCTTTAAAAAAGGACATATTTAATACTGAACTACTATTTCTAATCAAAGATTATAGAAATAGTAGTTCACTGAAAACCCAATAAAACCTAAAGTGAATTGCTATTTCTAAATCAAAGATTATAGAAATAGCTTCTTGTTTCATACCATGATAGCTTTTTAGGCTCTAAAAGAACGATCATCCACTAGAGCATGGTCCACAAGCTTTACTTCAGGCAGTTCCTGCCTTAGTTTTTATTTATTTATAATAATAATCCTTAAGGTTTAGACTTGCATTTATATCTCTATCATGCAAAGTGTTACAACTACTACAAGTCCACCTAGTATCACTTAATCTTAGAGTCGTATTTTTAATGTGACAACTACTGCATAGTTTACTTGATGGGAAATATCTACCTACTTTATACAAAGAGGATCCATACCACTCTGATTTGTATGATAATTGTCTTACAAACTCAGACCATCCTAAATCATTAATACTTTTCCTAAACATTCCTTTTTGCATACCTTTAATTGATAAATTTTCTATTACTATGTTTTTATAATTGGATACAAAGTAATAAGATAATTTATGCAAAAAGTTTTTTCTTTGATTTGAAATTTTCTTATGCAGTTTGGCAACTCTTAATCTAGATTTATCTCCATTAATAGAACCTTTTTGCTTTTTTGATAGTTTTTTTTGGTATTTTTTAAGTTTATTTTCATTTTTTAATAAATATTTAGGATGATTGATTTTCTCACCTCCACTACTTACTAAAAAGTGTTTCATACTCATATCAATACCAACTATTTCTTTTTTATCACCTTTAATTTCATTGTTATTTTTAGTATCTAAGCACTCAACTGTTATTGAAATATGATATTTATCATCAGTATCTTTTTCTACTACTACATTTTTAATAAGCTCATTGTCTTTAATGCATCTATGTAGACATAACTTTACAAACCCTATTTCAGGTAGCTTTATATAGCCATTTTCTATTCTTATTGAGTTTTTTGATTATTAGTTCCAAAAGTTTGCCTATTTTTCTTACTTTTATATTTAGGAAATCCTTGTGTTTTATTTCCCTTTTTAATTTCTCTAAAAAATTATTATATGCAGAGTTTAAGTCAAGTTGGACATTACAAAGATCTAAACTATCAATTTCCTTTAAAAAAGGAAATTCTTCTTTATATTTACTTGGATAGGTAATAAGATTTTGTTTATTTTTTCATAATAATCTTTCTTATCGCTTAACATTTTGTTATACAAAAATCTTACACATCCAAATACTTTTGAAAAATATTTTTTTTGATTATCGTTAGGATATACTCTCTGCTTATAAGCCTTATTAACACCCATATATTCTATTATTTTATACTTAGTGTATATATTACAGAAGCTAACTTTTAATAACCACTGCGTATACTCAATTAATTATCGCCTAATATTAGCCACTAAATATGAGCATAAATGCATAAATGACAAGCTTTCATCTTCCCTTTACCAAATATACTTAACATATATTATTCATGGGAAATAACCCTTAATGAATTCAACCATGATAAAGATCATATTCATTTATTACTGGAATTTACCCCCAAAATTCAATCTTCTAAATTCATCAATACTCTAAAAACAGTATCTTCAAGGCTTATAAAAAAAATATTCTACTTATTTAGATAAGTATTACTGGAAACCTTATTTGGTCTAGAAGTTATTGCCTTATCTCTACTGGAGGAGAGCCTCTATTGATATCATCAAAAAGTATAATCAAAATCAAAATAAATCTATTTATTAGCAAATTCATCTCCACCTAAATTTCATAGAAATTATAGGTGGAGTATTCTTTGTTATTTTTAGTTGAAGCCATCATATTTATAAAGATATTTTGTTTAAATTTCATATAGAATTTTCATTCTTTGAATTTTACTATCAATTTCTTTTTCTAAATTCATTTTTAATTGTTCTTTTAAATCTTTGTAAATTATTAATTTTTATCTATATTAGTATCTAAATTCGATAAATTATCAATAATTGCGGTATTTCTAATTTTTTTATTAATATACATATCCTTAATATACCTTATTATCTCATATAAATTATTGAGCAGATTAAACCATTTTTAATTACTATCCAATATATAAAAAAACATTTTGAAAAGTTTCTTTTGCCTCTTTATAATATCCTTCTTTTGAAGAAGAATCTAAAAGCTCATTTATAAAAACTTTTATATCATTTGGAAAATGAATCTTGTTGGTGTTAAAATCAATGCATGATTTACTTTTTATTTTACTATCCCGATTTTTTTGATATTTTATGCTTTAAATAACTACTTTATAAATAAAGAAATTCCCTATTTTTATTAAATACCTTATCTGAATAAGATGTTTTATAGATCACATAGGCTCATATTCTTAACACAAAATTATCTATACTAAATTTTAATTATATTTTTTACACTCCTTATATTCTTTCATAATCTCATTAAGCAATTCTTCTTTATCTTTAAGTAATTTTTCTAACAAAAAACTAGTAAATCTTGCTTTTGATTTGTAATATATGTATGCATTTTCTGTTTTAAGCTAAAATCTTAATGGCCTGATAAAATTTCGATTGGATTTTTTGACCTTCCCCCCTTCTTTATCCTTTAAAAAAAATAAAGAATTTTATATGCCCTTTTCGATTATATCTTTCTCCCAAGCTAGCCCTTCTTCTATTGCATTTGCCATTCTTAAATATTCATGAGCCTAACTTTTTGCTATTTTATAATTCTTAGTAAACATTTCAAAGTTTTGATAGCCATCTAATTTACAGTATTCTTTATCTTTAATCTCTTTTAAGATCTTCATTGTTTCTATTTTATTGTGAATTTCTTTTTAAAAGTTTATTATTAGCCTTTCTTTTAAAAATAGAAATCGTTCCATTTTATCTTCATCACAATTAATTTCAATTTGCTTTTGATTTTTGTTAGTATTGATAAGATCCTTTATTTTTTATATTCATATATTTAAATTTTACACTCATTCTATCTCCTTACTTATCATGAGGTTAAAAATTTTTCCGATAACTGGAAAAATTTTTCAAGCGTAATTTCATATTCTTTTATATAATCTTTATTTAAATCGAAAGTATCGTTCTCTACTATCCTTTTGTTCAAGTCTTCACGTTCATGAATAACGCCTAAAAAATCATCATCTCTGCTTATTAATTCAAATAAGTGTTTTCATTATCGAAATTACATTTTTTTGCATATTTTTTTAGTTTAATTTTATTAATTCATTTTTTCTTTCGCTTTCTCTTTTTTGTTTTTTATTTTTATAAATCACTTTTATTAAAAATATATGTATACATATATTTTTTTTACTATCTCTTTCAATAAGCCCGGGCAAATAATTGCAAATATCACACATTAAGCAACACGTGTATTCTTGCAATTTTGGGTTTTTAAGTCAACCCCCAAAAAATTTTTAAAAAACTTATTATATTTATTGATTGCCTTTTAAGAAACCTTTTTTATTATGCTTTTATTTTAACTTTATAAATCTTTTAATAGTTTCACTTGGCTAGATTGGCAAATACCTTGCTATTAGGGCTTTATTATAACTATTAAATTTTACTTTTTTTGTTAAAACTTATATTGCCAATGATAAAAATACATCAATTTAAATTAAACATTTTTAATAATGTTTAAATCCTCCCTATATAAGGCATATCATAAATTAATTTTACTGAAAAAACAAAAAGCATACATAAGATCTTTCAACCTTTAACACCACACAATATGGTAAACAATTCTCGATATTATACTATAATTAATATTGTTATAATACATTATTGTAATATTATTATATTTAGGGAAAGTATTTATGAAATAAAGCACAATTACTAGAATACTTGTTTTTTCTATGAGTGGTTGTAATGCAGATCTCAATATAATAAAACTAAAACCAAAACTAAAGATGGGTTTTGTGTTTTAATTTGGATGGTTTTAAGGAAAAACTAATTACCATATTGATCCCAAATAAATAATTATTTACAAAAATTATATCAAGGGATATTACCTAATATAGCAGAAGCATATTCTGCTATTAAACATCTCCCAAGGAGGATTTTATTTTTAAAATAACAGAAAATAGTGCACTTATTTTAATAGATATACAAAATGATTTTTTAGAATCGGGCACTTTACCAGTATCTAATAGCAATGAAATAATTTCTTTGATCAACCAACTTCAAAATTATTTCAAAAACATTGTTGCCACCAAAGATTGGCATTGTAAAAATCATGTAAGCTTTTCTAATAATAAAAATGGGGGTATTTGGCCTGAGCACTGCGTAAAAAATACTTGGGGATCAGAGTTTCCTAATGATCTTAATACAAAAAAAATAAAAAAAGTTTTTTTCAAAGGCACTAATCAATATTACGATAGTTACAGCGGATTTTATGATGATTGCATTAAAAAAAAACAAACGGGACTTAAGCTTTATCTGAAAAACAATTCAATCAATACATTATTTATAGCGGGACTAGCATTGGATTTTTGTGTAAAAGAAACAATACTTGATGCGGTTACCTTGGGATTTCGAGTTTATCTAATAACAGATGCTACAAAAAGCATAACGCCTGCTCCTGAATTAATAATTCAGGAACTTAAAAAGCTTAATGTATCGACTTGCTTCTCCAAAGACATCTTCGACAGCCAAAGTAAGCTTAATATATAAAATCATTCAACAGTATTTAATTAAAAAACTACTATTTATCATTAAAGCTATCATTCTATGATAGCTTTTTAGACTATATAAGAAAAGTTGATCCACTAAAGAATAGCCTTTATATTAAATTAAAGCAGCCTTTTCCTTGGTTTTTATTTCTTAGTAAGAATAATTTTAAGATTCATGGTTACATTCATACCTCTATCATATAAAGCTCTGCAATTACCACAAGTCAACTTAATACTACTTATCCTTTGCATAATACCACTTCGAATATCCTATTTAAATGTAATAGAAGAATGGTAAAAAACTTAAATACTTCCCCCATGTATCATATAAAAATATCCATCTCAAAATGTTAAAAACAACGCCGCCGACATAATTCTCTAATACCCAATGTACATTCTATGACTACAATAAAATCTTTTAAGAATTCAATTCTAATAACACCAGTTTAAACCGACTCACAATATAAAAAATTTTTATTTTTATTTTTTAGTGATAAACTTTACTTATCTGAAAAATTGCTTTATTATGTAAGAGTGTACAAAAACCATCCGAAGTTGAGGAGGCAGAAGTGAAGGTTAACAAATCCCTACAAATACAAAGTAAATATCAACACAAACTAATTGCTTTAATTGCAACACTTGAGTATATTAATAAAAACAAAAAAAAATACAACCAATCAGACATTCTTTATTGTTTTAACAGCAACTTAAGACGCAACGGGCAAAAAGAAGTTTCAATCAAAACGCTTCGAAACTACTTCTATAAACTAGAAAAGCTAAATATTACTATTAACTACTATAGACATCTGGGCATTAATATGGGTACTGAAATCTACTATGCTCTTAGGCATTCGAAAAAAGACTGCTACAATCTACTAAACCAACACTTCAAGAATAAAAAAACAGAAAGATTTAAAAGGCGTGTTAATGCATACATTAAAATAAATTACGATAAAAAGGACAATGTAAAAAATGGGGAGTGTTTTAATAATAAATATAAAAAAGAAGAAAGAGAAACCCAAAGAAAAAAAAAGATTAATAAACTTAAACTAAAAAAATATGCAAAGAAATGTAATCTCGATAATGAGATTTCCTCTTTTATTATTAATCTTAACTTAAAAAAAGAAACAACCATAAAGCTTTTTAAATTTATAATCAAGGAAAAATATTATCTTAAAAAAGAAAACAAATGCAATTTACAAAAGACACTGCAAAACAAAAAAAGAGATTTAATTTTAATATTAAGAAAAGCCCAAAAAAATTTAATAAAAGAAGGTTACGACAAAAAAAAGATAGAAATCCAAATACAAAACACATATCAAAAATATAAGAATAAACCCCATTTCATATTAGAAAGCAATAAATATAAAGATTTCGATCAAATTATAAAAAAGATAAAGGATGATACTAATAAAACCGAATCCCAAAAACATAAAGACAATATGAAAACAAACATGTATAACATACTTTTAGATCAATTACATAGCAAAACCAACACAATAAATTTAAAGTCAAAAATTAAAGAATACTTAAACAAACAAAATAAACTTGAATACAAAAAAATATTTAATAATCAATACTATAATGAAATTATTAAACTAATAGAATTACAAAATGAATCACAAAATATTTATAAAAATAGCTATATAAATTAAGAGTTTAAAATGAAAAGTGTACTAGAAAAGCTTAAAAACAAAAAAAAAGAAATAATAAAAAAAAGCAGGAAGCCAGAAATTTTCATCAAAAAAGAAATTGTCAATGAAAGAGCAATGTATCATACTAAAATGTTAATGGATCTATACAAATTTGAAATAAACAGATATAAAAAAAACAAATTTTTAATTCTTTTTAGAGAATTATTCAATCAAGGAAAATTAGAAGGACTCAATTTATTCTCTACAAAAGAAAATGACAAATTTATAGGAATTTTCTATGGATACAGAAAACCTATAAAAAATATTATTGTAAAATACAAAATCAATGATACTTTAAAATCATATACATTTTCCAAAGTATATTATATAGAATTTAAATTTAAAAAAGGAAGTGTTTTTTGTTATTTAAGAAGTCTTGCTAGGTTAATCAAAAAAGAAAAAATTAATAAAAGATATTTTCAAACATTTATTGATATGTTAAATAGATTAGAGAAAAAAGTGTATGAATTTTATTGTAAAGAATTGCCGGATGGAGGAATTGTAAATAAATGGATAGAGAAAACACTAAAATAATTGCCATTTGCTCAATTAAAGGCGGTGTTGGCAAAAGTACAAGTGCTATTATTTTCTCAACACTCTTGTCTAAAAAATATAAAGTTCTTCTAATTGACGCCGATCCACAAGCATCAACTACTAGCTATTTTTCAGATCTATTGGAAGAACAAGGGGTAGATATTTCAAAACAAAACATTTACGAAGTATTGGCAGATAAAAAAAACATAAATTCTTCCACCTTTAGATTAAACAATAATTTATACATATTGCCCAGTTATATATATTTATACCTTTTTTATGACGATAACATCCCATTTAAAGAAACAAGATTAAAAGATAGTTTAAAACTATTAAAACATAAATACGACTACATAATAATAGATACTAGTCCTAGTTTAGGAATTATTTTAACAAACGTGCTAGTTGTAAGCAAATATATAATAATTCCAATGACTGCTCAAAAATGGTCGGTAGAAAGCATGCAATTATTAGAATTTGCTCTAAAAAGATTAAAATTGAAAATACCGATTTTCCCAATGGTAACTAATTTTAAGAAAAACAATACTTATAAGCACTTATCGGAATTAATAAGCAGAGATGATAATTTTTTAGGCGTTATTCATGAACGTGAAGATTTGAACAAAAGGATAGCAGAGAACGATACTTTCGATTTAAATAAAGATTATATAAAAGAATATGAAGTTACACTTGAAAAATTTTTTCATTTGTCAAAAAAATTTTTAATTTCATAATATATAAGGAAATGAAATGAGTGTAAAATTAAAACATATGAATATAAAAATAAAGGATCGTATTAATACTGGCAAAAATCAAAAGCAAATTGAAATTAATTGTGATGAAGATAAAATGGAACGATTTCTATTTTTAAAAGAAAGGCTAATAATCAACTTCCAAAAAGAAATTCACAATAAAATAGAAACAATGAAGATCTTAAAAGAGATTAAAGATAAAGAATACTATAAATTAGATGGCTATCAAAATTTTGAAATGTTTACTAGGAATTACAAAATAGCAAAAAGTCAGGCTTATGAATATTTAAGAATGGCAAATGCAATAGAAGAAGGGCTGGTTCAGGAAAAATACATAATCGAAAACGGTATACAAAATTCTTTATTTTTTTTAAAGGATAAAGAAGGGGGGAAGGTCAAAAAATCCAATCGAAATTTTATCAGGCCATTAAGATTTCAGCTTAAAACAGAAAATGCATACATATATTACAAATCAAAAGCAAGATTTACTAGTTTTTTGTTAGAAAAATTACTTAAAGATAAAGAAGAATTGCTTAATGAGATTATGAAAGAATATAAGGAATGTAAAAAATATAATTAAAATTTAGTATAGATAATTTTGTGTGCAGAATGTAGAATTTTAGTTTTTAAAAAACAAAGTATTTAACTTCACTATTTTTATCAAATACCTGAAGTTAAATACTTTGTAAAATATTGACTTTAATTAAAAATTGTTAGAAAAACAATCAGTAAAGTGAATTAAATTCTTTAAAAGATAATTTACAAATGAATATGTATATTATTTAAGCACAATGTATTGATTTTAACACCATACATAGCTTATAATGTTGGTAAGTGGTGCTATTAACTATAAGCATCCTTAACTTTGGTCGATGTCTATTTATAGGGCTTAAGATAAGTATTCTTGCTTTAAGAGTATTTATGGTTAAGCCCTATGTGATTTCATGCTACTAATAATAAAATCACAAAAGAATCTTAAAAAAAGACCCCGTAAGTTATCATTGGATAAAGCAATAAGCTATTTCTATAATCTTTGACCTAGAAATAATAGTTAACAAAAGAGAAATAAAAATTTTTTTCCTATTTATTTCTTCTTTAGAATAGTATAATAATAAAAGGTATGAAAATAATAATATTAATTTCTTTTTTATTAATTTCCAACAGTTTTATTTTTTCTAGTGAAGCATCTGAAGAAGTTGTTATTTTAAATGATAGTAATAGATATGATTTCAGGCTGATTCTTAAATTAAAAACTAAATTTGGATCCTTTGTTTTAAGACACCAGCACGAAGGATACATAGATTTAGATCTTAAGATACAAATTAAAAATAGCACAGAGATTGTATTTAAAAAGGTGTATATTAATGGGGTTTCTGTGATAGGTCATTCAATCAATGCTAGCTCTCGCTTTATTGACGGGATTAATTATTTTAATTTTGATATGAGGTTCTTTGAGCACAGTGAAAAAATGAATAAAATAAGAAAGTTGGCAGAAGAAAATGGAATTGATGTATATGTTGAATGTTTTGATGAGATAAATAATAAGAAAAAAAAGTATTCTTTTAAGGCAAGCAGGGAAAATAGTGCACATTTTTATAGTGCATTTGATATGATTTTTCATAAATAGGATAGATTATTAATGAGGAAAATATTATTTTTTGGGTTATTATCAATTTGTATTTTTTTAGTTTTCTTTTTTTACGAACAAAAAGAAAACAATATTATTTATAATAAAATTGTTGAAAAGTTTGAAGATAATGTTGTTATCGATGAAACCTATACACATCTTTTCAAAGATAGTAATTTGAAAGAATTGGTTTTTATAAAATCACAGCTTATAATTCCTGAGCTTGAGCATAAAAAGATGATGAAAGCGACAGGTTATCGTGCAGATGCTTATAGAGCGTTATCTACTGTTTATAAGTTTGATTTTAAAGTGCACGACAACAAAATTTTAGGTTTTAAAAGTGTAATTTTTGAAGGATTTGAAGATGCTAAAGTTTCAAAGCATGAAAATAATTTGCCAAGTGAGAAATGGCAGCAATTAAAAGATTTTAACATTGGTGATCCGAATATAAATGAAAAGTTTTTTCATTTAGAATTTCCTTTTGTAGTAAAAAATACCTTGAGTGTTACTATTTCTAAAGGGTTTTTTAAGAAAATCAAAAAATTAAAACGATTAAAGATTATTTTAATTTCTAATCAAGATAGAGAATATAAAATAGATATAGAAAATTTTTTGCCAAAATACAATCTTTAATTTAAATTGAAAATTTTAAAAATAGTGTGTTTTTAATTCTAGTATTCAAGAGGAGGCTTTTCATGCTGAAAAGCAAATGATATTTAGGCTAGCTGAATATAATTTTTTAAGAAAAATTTTAAAGTTTTTAATAAATTGGTTATTTCTTCTAGATTATTCGTTTTATTGTTATCTTTTCAGGGTAATAAAAATTTGAGAAAAAGGGCCGAAATAATAAAACTGATTGTTGTTAAAAATTTTATTTCTGTAGTATAAAGGAGAAAGTTTTTTGGTTTTGGAATTAGGAGATAGGTGTTTTTTAAATTGCATCCATTATATAAATAATATATTTATCCTTTTTTTATTAATTCTCTAAATTTAAGCATTTTTTCTTGAATTTCTTTTTTATTTCTATTTTATATTTTTTGTTTTTTTAAACAAGACTAAGCTAAGTGTTAAATATTTTAAGAAATCTTATAAAATCATCACTATATTTCCTATTTTAATATAACATGCAAAAGCCTCTAGTTTGTATTTTAATGGCTTTTTGTGATTTTATAATTAAGCCTGTTTAAAGGATTTTTGAGATTCAGAAACTTTGTAAAAAGAATGTCCTTCTATCATTCTCATAAAATAAATATAGGGGTTGATTCATTAATAAAGAAACATCAAAATGAGACATATGTATTTATATGGTGTATATTGTAGGGCATAAGTTTTATGTTTTTTATAGTTTCTCAATTTCTCTCCATTTCGGAGAAGTTGGCATTTAAATTAGGTATCAATAAAGACAATATGTTTAATTGAAATATCGGGTAAGAATCGCTATACTATCATTTATTAATTTTTACATAAATAAAAGTTTGATTTATTTTATTTGTTTTGTGTTTCCGAATAATTATGAATAAAGAAATTTTAATTTTAGATAATTATTAGTAACACATAACAAAAATAATATGGTAAGGGGAAGATATATTGTTGCTTTAAAAATAGCATTAGCTATATAGATAGAGTTAAATAAAACTAAAATGAATATCATTTTAAATATTGTCAAAACTTTTACAAAAAGAATACATTTTAAAATGTAAAAACAATATTATTAAATATTATCAATACCATGAATGAAATTGATCTAAAATTGACTTTAAAAAATTTTTATGTCACAAGTTAGGATTCATGCTCAAAGATCCATGTCTCAATTTTTATTAAAATTTTCTAATTTCAATATGAATATTCTTTTAGAAGAACTAAAGGTATTTGCCATGTCTAAACTGATTGTCAATTTTATTTTCAAAAATCTTAACGAAATACTCAAAAAATTCAATCATAAAAAGGGATTCTCGACTATTGACAAAGTTGCCGTTTTAATTTTTTAATTGGAGCTAACGCCTTCCTGTTAAAAACTGTCAAAACCACTTCAAATCATTCTCTAAAATCTCAAAAAGTTATCATAGAATACATACTAAAAAATGTCTGCGGATTTGGATATTGGGAGTAAATTTTTGAACTAAAATTTATTATAAACTTAATTATTCTAAATTATTTGATTCGACACAAAAAATCTTTTGAGTATGTCTATCCGGCAATCTAGTTTTAATGTCTTTTTTAAAAACCCAGATCGTTTTTTTAAATTTTTAAATAAATATAAGAATTTTTATATTTATTATTACCTAATTTATCTTTGCTAAATTCCCTTAGCTTAGTTTAAATCAATTCAATCTCATTGAGTATTTTTACTAAGATTGATACTGTTAAAAATGAACTTGCTGCTAAGATTGATACTATTAAAAGTGAACTTACTGCTAAGATTGATACTATTAAAAGTGAACTTACTACTAAGATTGATAACTTAGAAAAGAATTTACAAAAAGATATGTTTAATTTGGAACAAAGGCTAGAAGCTAAAGCTGGAAGACAATAACAAAGTTCTTTTGGAAAAACTGGAAGACAATAACAAAGTCCTTTTGGAAAAGCTTAGCGTGAAAAACAGAGTGTCAATTGTTATTGCATCAGTAGTTTCGACCATTGTTCTATCTATTTTGGCGTCCTTAATCATGCTATTAATTGGCAACTATTTCAAATAGAAATTTCAAAGAATTAATTACCTCAATTAATTAAAAAGATTTTAGATATAATTTGCTTTTGTAATTTGCAAGTATTTTTGTAAATGCCTAATTTTCTTAATTTAGCATTAATGTATAATTTTAGATTATGCAAATTTTTGCAAGATTCCTTTTCAGTGAAAAAATTCGAAATAAGATTAATAATTGTAAGTTTGGTTCCAGTAGAACTGTTTAGATAATAATTTAGATTATTTTGATTGAGCTTTAGAGGTGCAAATGATTTAATGTAATTGAGTTTTTGTGATGTATTTAATATACAAGGTGTTTTAACTAAAAAGAAGTTTTGTGAATGAGAGTTATATCTGATTTTATGTAGTGTTTCTTTTGACCTAGCAATCAAAGAATGAATAATTCTTAGTTGTTTAGTAGTAATTCTAAAATCAAAAATATTTTTTGCTACATAATTAATTTTATCTGCACCAATAGATAGCAGCCTATTTTTATCTAAATTTTCAATACATCTAGAAATTTTATTAGAGCAAATTAGAGAATATGTTTGAATTTGTAAACCGCTGTTCAACGTATAAGAAAGTATATCAGATTTGAAATTGTAAGGAGTTTTGATGTTTTGATTTTTTATATGAGTTAATGGAATTCCGGAAGCCATAATAATTCTAAGCAATTGGTGAGTAACGCTATAGGGGCCAATATTTATGATGAGTATGCCGTAAGAATGATAAATTTAGTTAAAAAAAATCCATTAATGAGCCCTTAATGCTTTCTATTGATACAATAGAAAAAATAAAAGAATTATCCAGATATGTTCCTAAAAGTGCTAAGATTTTAATGGAAAAGTTTAGTCCGGGCCCTTTAACTTATGTTCTTAAAAAATCAATAAAAATACCTAAATTCATTAATAATAACTTAGATACAGTGGCAATAAGAATACCAAAAAATAAAACCACCTTAAATTTAATTAAAAAATTGAAAAACCCCCTTGTAGTATCATCAGCAAATTTATCCAAAAGGCCTAGTTCAACAAGTTTTAATTTAGCCTTAAAAGAATTAAATGGACTTGTAGGGAGGATAATAATGCCAAAAAAAAATAAAGAATTTAATATTGGCATTGAGTCAACCATTATTGATTTTGATTTAAAGGATAATGTAATAATATTAAGGCCCGGTGCAATAACAAAAGAGATGATAGAAAAAGTGCTAGGCAAGAAATATACAGTAAATTATGCAAAAGAAATAGAAATAGATTTAAAAAAAATATCTTATAGTTGTAAGGGGCAACATAGTCTACAAATACCTATATACCTATTTAAACAAGGCAATAGCATAAAAAAATATTTAAATCTGCATACAAAAGTACTTATTACAAAAGATACCTTTAAATCTTATTTTTTCAGGTTTTTATGGGACAAAAAAAATATTGTAATATTTGATACTTTAAAAGTATATGCTCAAAATCTTTATAAAGAACTTATAAATTCGGGAAAAACATATAATCAAGTTGTTGTAGAAATAGTAGAAAATAAAGAACTAGGATATTCAATAAACGACAGAATTATAAAAGTTAGTTCAAGTAAATCCATTTACCATTAATAAATTCGAAATTAGCTAATTTATTATTATTTAATATAATGCAGTATTTTTACTATATGGTGGAAAATGTATTTAAGTATTTAAAATTAAATGCTATTGAAATATGTGTTTTAAGAGATATGAAGAGAACTGTATATAATTTTTACAAGTCAATTTCAGATTTAGAAAATGATCTAGAGATAAAAAATATATTGTCGCCACATAAAAGTAAAAATATTTTTAATGAGTTTTTTTGTAATTTAGGGTCTAAATATTCTAAAGAATTAATTAATCTATTTCGTAAAATTAAAGTGAATTTAGGTAATAATGTGTTTGAAAATGAAGTTTTCATGTTCTATTTAAGTATTAGTGATTTAAATTTTTTTAAATTAATATATGTGTTAAATAGCAATAATTTTGATGATTATTCAATATTGATTTATGAAAAGTTTAATGAAATTAAAAAAAATTTGGAATTACGTTTAGGTGAGTTATAATGTATTTCTTGTTGATTAATATTTATCATTTTGAAAAATCTGCAGATATAGATTTTTTATATTTGCAGATTTTCTAATTTTATTATAAAATAGGTGATATTCATTCTAAATGAATATATAATGTCATTGACCTCTAGCAAGCTTACAATCGAAGATACACCTATCTTTATTTTTAATTGTAGGCTTGCTTTAATTATAAATTAAACATCATGTTTTTATTAAAATCAATTATAGCGATGACTATACCTATATTTGGTAATTCTTGGAGTTCGTCTGTAATAAAATGAATATTTGTTATAGCTTGAATATCTATTGTAGCTTGAATATCTATCTGTTTGAGACTCATCTGTTTGAAATTTTGGTATTTCTTCTTTAATACTTGATATGCTTGATGAAATATCTTGATTTAAGTTACATGAAAAAACCAATAATATAATTAAAATTGATAATTTCTTCATAAAAATTTCTTAAAGCTCCTATTGTAAAAAAATAATTTATAATATATAGTATATTGATTTTAGCCTTTATCAAGGAAACTTTTATTCTAATCAATTTTATTAGATTGCAAAGGTTATTGTCTTGTTATTTTCAATAGGATTTTTTAAACGATAGTTGGAATCCGTTTATTCCAATATCAAGATTGGGTTCAAACCCCGCAAGTGCAATGCCGAGTCTTTTTTTAAAGTCTGTGTTGTATCTATTAGCAAATGTAAATGGAAGAATGATTCCAGTAATGTAGGATGCTATAACTGTGAGCCCTCCTATTCCGTATAATACTCTTCCGGTTATTAATGCTGTATCGTTTCCAGTATGTCCGGTAATTAATCCAGCTATCATAAGTACTCCCCCAAATAATTGAGAGCCAAGTAGTGCACCACCACCAATATAATCTCCTTGAACAAAAGATCCTATCCCTAAAGTCAAAATGACATTCAAAATGAGTGGTACTGTCACGGTTGCTTTTTCACGTTCATATCTCACTACGTTTGAAATATATTCAACGTTTTTTCAAGTTTCTCTTGTGTAAAGATTTGCATTGTTAAACTAAAAATTAATATTAATGTGAAAATTTTTTTCATATTAATATTACCTCATAATAATTAAGTTTTGATAATAGAATATTAGCGCAATTTCTGGGGATTTAGGGATGGATAAATTTGTTTTTTTTGAAATATTATAATGATTTTTTTTACAAAAATGTAGAATGCTATGATGAAAACTAAAAATATCGTAAAAAAAAATATCTCAATAGCGTCTACCCAAAAATTAGCAGAGGATGCTTTAGCCAAAGAAAAAGAGAGAATTCAAAAAAACCTAAGATATATCCTTAAGTAAAGCTTGTGACCATGCTCTAGTGGATGACTGTTCTTTTAGAACCTAAAAAGCTATCATGGGATGAAATAAGAAGCTATTTTACAAAGATTATAGAAATAGCAATTCACTACATAGCTTAAAGGCTATTCATATATTATTGAAGATATCTCTGTTTCCATGTAGTATGCTTCTTTAATTTTTTCGTCCATTTGTTCGCAAATTGTTTGTACGTGAGATTCAAGCTTATTTATATCTGTTTTTATATTTTCATCATTCTGATAATCTAGTAAAAGTTGATATGCCATTTTTGAGGCTATTTGTGTTGTATATAAAAACTGTTCAAACAAATTTTTAACCTTCTTTAAATTTGGAATCCCCAGCTTTTCTAGATTGTTTTTTTTAGAATATAAGCTATGAATTGTATCTTCAATAGTAATTCCAAGGAATTTAAGTTTATCAAATATTAATAGCAATTGTTTTGATTCTCTCATCATTTTTGAAAAGTTTTTTAATTCATTGTCATCAATGGCATTTAAGGCACTATAAATACGTTTTCTAAATCTTTTAGACACATCTAGATCCTCGGATGCCCTCATCTTATTTCCATTGGATGCTTTCCAATACAAGAGCCTGAAAGAATCCAACATTCCATATTGATCCGCAGGTTCTTCTTGTACTTTTTTTTTATATTTTTCGTCATCCGCATGAGCTTGTTCTATTAAATTTCTTAAATTATTAAGCAGCGTGGTTTTTATTCTTTGATCGGGGCTTTCTTCTTTATTAGAGTCCTCTTCTTTATTTGGGCTTTCTTCTTCATTACTAAATTGATGCTTCATATCTTTTTGATTGATGTTAAAATCTGGATTGCAAGCCAAAAACAGCAAAATAAATAAGCTTGCTATGATGTTATATTTCATAAATATTCTCCTTGTTCAAAACACAAAATATTATACAATATAATATAGCATATTATTTTGAATATTTAAATAATATCATAATAAATAATTTATTTAAAAAATTCTTTTTAATTAAAAGTAATAATATTTAATTTGGATTTTGGCATCAAATGTAAATTACAATATCGTTGTAGCGTAAAAATACGCTGTTATTTGGCTGTGATTTGTGCTACAATGTAATTAGTAGGTGTAAATTATGAAATCGTGCGGTGGTGACAACAAATATTACTGAAGAACAAATATATAAAGAGTTCCTACGATTAGGTATGGAACAACTAATAGCACAAGATTTATCTAAAAGATATTATCACAATGAGTTAACATATAGAGATTTAGAAAATTTAGAAAAGCAATTTGGTATAAAGTTTGACAATCTTGTTACTAAGATTGATAACGCAGAAAAGAATTTAAATCTAAAAATAGACAATTTAGATACCAAGATAGATACCGTTAAAAGTGAACTTACTACTAAGATTGATAACGTAGAAAAGAATTTACAAAAAGATATGTTTAATTTGGGGCAAATGCTAGAAACAAAGCTGGAAACAAAGCTGGAAGCCAATAACAAAGTTCTTTTTGAAAAGCTTAAAGTCAGCAACAGAATAGTTATGATTGCAGTAGTAGTTGTGCCCACTGTTATATCTGTTCTAACTCCTTTCATTACGTCATTAATTAACAGCTATTTAAAATAGAAATTGTAGAGAATTTTTTACTTTAATAAAGAAAAAAAATTTTAGATATAATACGTTTTTGCAATTTACTAGTATTTTTGTAGATTCCTAGATTTTTTAGATTAGAATTGATGTATAGCGGTAGATTATGCAAATTTTTGAAATACCCATTCTCACTCTCATTAAAAAAATTTGAAATTAAATTTGTAATAGTAGATGTAAGCTCATTAGAGCTGTTTCGATAATAATTTAGATTATTTTGATTGATCTTTAGAGGTGCAAATGATTCAATGTAATTGAGTTTTTGGTACAGATTTAAAATACAGGGTGTTTTAACTAGAAAGAAGTTTTGTGAATGAGAGTTATATTTGATTTCATGTAGTGTTTCTTTTGACCTAGCAATCAAAGAATGAATAATTTTTAGTTGTTTAGTAGTAATTCTAAAATCAAAAATATTTTTTGCTACATAATTAATTTTATCTGCACCAATAGATAGCAGCCTATTTTTATCTAGATTTTCAATACATCTAGAAATTTTATTAGAGCAAATTAGAGAATATGTTTGAATTTGTAAACCGCTGTTCAACGTATAAGAAAGTATATCAGATTTGAAATTGTAGGGAGTTTTGATGTTTTATATGAGTTAATGGAATTCCAGAAGCCATAATAATTCCAAGCAATTGGTGAGTAATGCTATAAGAATTGATAAGATGCTCACTAATTAGAATGAATTCGTCCGGAGTGATTTTGTGATAATTTTTTTTCTTAGCAGGCTTGGGTTTAGAAAAAAATTTGAAAAAAAACATATTAATATTATATACTGTTATGGGGAAAAAATAAAAATTTTTTGAGTTTCAACTTTTTGGGTTAAAGTTTACGATTTGTAAATCTTCTTAAAATTTCCGGGTTAAAGTTTGATACTTTTAAATTAAGTTTGTAGTTATTAGGATTAATCTTTAGAGATAAAATATCTATACTAATTAAAAATTATAT
>NZ_CP132455.1:0-36111 GCF_032595855.2 Borreliella carolinensis | reverse complement strand
AGATTATAGTTATTTAGTATAAAGCTTAAATTACAAAATACACGTACAAAAAATACCATTTATATCAAATTCCTTAGATTAAAAAACAAGGAAAAGTTATACCCTATAAAACATCAGAAAATATAAAAGCTTTCAAAAAATATAAGGGAAAAATATGAATTTATATACCAAATAAGAAATTTTAAAATATTTTAAAACACCAAACTTTTTAAAAAAAATAATCTCAACAAATATTTCCCTAAGTAAAATCTATTAAAATTGGTTAAAATGCTATAACGTTTGAATAGCTTGCAATCAAAACATACAAAAATCCAATAATATTACCTAGCAAATCTTATTATTTTAAAATTTTTAAAAAATAAATCCTAACTATATCTTATATATAGATCAATATAGCTTAATTTAAAACATTGAATAAAGATTATAAAGATAATATACTGATTATCTTTAAATTCAAGCCTAGAGAAAAAAGAATGCATATTAAATGCCAAGATAAGTAAAAAAGGGGAAACAAAATTTTTTTTGTATGGAAACTTTTCAAAAAAGAACATATCTAAAACCAGCATTTTAAAACAGTCTAAAATATTATGATTATAACATGTATTTAATAAATGCATATAAATATTACAAACTATCAATAAACAAAAATGGAATTTTTAAAAAATTGAGATAGACTGATTTGAAGGAGAATTAAAATTTTTATGACAGCAATAATCGTGTATTCATGCTTGACTATGTGTTTAATATATTTTCACATGCAGCTAAACACATTGTTTACAAAATTAATCATATTTTGCAAACAATGTTTTGATATTTTATTGTTATTAATAGAAATGTTAAAATTAATTTTTTACCTGTTAATTATTAACAATAAATTTTATATATTTATTATATTGTCAATATCTTTAATTACAATTAGCACAATAATTTAACTTATTGTACTAATTGTAATTAAACTAATTAATTACATCTCATATGATAACTTTGTAGATTGTTTTTTATTTTAAGAACAATAATCTACAAAAAGCAAAATCAACATCTCAAACATTCTTTTTTGCGTAAAACCAATTATTAAGCTGCTCCCTATTGTTGGGTTTTTATAATTAACTAAAAAATAATAAGGCTATTTATAAGAAAAAATATTTTACTTATTTATATAAGTAATCCTTACCCCCTTATTTTTGGTCTGAAAATTATTGACTTATCTCTACTGAAGAGCCTTCTATTGATAATATCAAAGAATATATTCAAAGTTCAATTCTATTTACTAACAAGTTCATATCCATCTAAATTTCACAGAAATTATAGCTGGATAATCCTTTATTATTTTTTTGTTAAAAATTTAAATAACAAAATTATCATTCCCTAGAAGCTTCTATATATTCCATAATTAAAGTTCTTATAAAACCAGAAGCTGTTAATCCCTTTTTGTCCAAAATAGAATAAAATTCAATCCAATATTCATGTTTTAGCCCTACACTTATTTGCTTAATCATCATTTTTGACCTTCTAGGCTTAACATTTAAAATGCTATTATTAATAACATCGTCGTTACGAAAAGCAAATTTAGATTTGCTAACATTTTTTTTAATAATTTCTTCTAAATCAACCTCTTTGCTTATAGGCATAAAGCATCCCCCAATCTTGAAAGCTCTAAGATAGATCTACTCTCGGGATAATAATCAAAAATTGACTTCTTATACAGCTGAGATTCTGCTATTTTAGCATCTTGCCCAACCTCATAAAGATCATATCCAAAAGTTTTAAATTGCTTCAAGTGTAAATTGTGTCTTTTAAAGCTTTTATTAAGCATATTACAAATAATTTTCTCGTGTTTAACCTTTTTCCTATAAGATTTTAACAAAGAATCAAACTCTTCTTTAAAAATATTAATTCCTTCAAGACTTAAAAATTCTGGAGTCAGTGGGGTAATAACTTCACACATTGCAAGAATAATTCTTCGCTCCCAAAGCTCAAAACTGGGAGATAGATCAAAAATCGCAAATTCAAATCCCAATTTCTCTAATTCTAAGCAAAAATCATCTATCAAATATGGAGAATCTTGCAATTCATGTTGCACATCTCTTCTAAAAGTTCCACTCGGAACACATGGAAAAATATAAAAATTTTTTTGTATTTGTCTTAATACTTGATCTATATCTACCCTCTTCAAAAGAGAATCCTTAATATCCAACTTAAGAATTTCATGATTAAGAAACCATGTAGAAGAACTTCCTTGCTGTATATCACAATCAACTAATATAACTTTTTTTGTTTTAGATAAATAACTTGCAATATTTCCGCTTAAGGTAGTTTTACCAACGCCACCTTTTTGAATATGAAATGCTATTTTTTTCATACAAACTTCCTTTTAATTATTTTATATCATATATTAATTATTTTATATCATATATTAATTATTTTATATCATATATTAATTATTTTATATCATATATTAATTATTTTATATCATATATTAATTATTTTATATCATATATTAATTATTTTATATCATATATTAATTATTTTATATCATATATTAATTATTTTATATCATATATTAATTATTTTATATCATATATTAATTATTTTATATCATATATTAATTATTTTATATCATATATTAATTATTTTATATCATATATTAATTATTTTATATCATATATTAATTATTTTATATCATATATTAATTATTTTATATCATATATTAATTATTTTATATCATATATTAATTATTTTAATCTCTACCTATGAAGTTCCTTTTACAAAATTTTTCAATGAATTAGATCTGATACAGATTTAAAGACTAACAAACAACTATTTCTAATCAAAGATTATAAAAACAGATTTTTGCTTCATACTATGATAGCTTTTTAGATTTTTTATAAGAACGGCTATCCACACCAATATAGCATGATCAACAAGATTGATTTCGGCTCTGCCTTGGTTTTATTTCTTTATATTTAAAAGCTTAAGATTTAGAATTACATTTATATCTCTGCCATACAAAACACTGTAAGCTAGTTAATCCAGTAGCACTTAAACTTAATTTCGGAGTTGCATTTTTAATATCCCCCAATTACCAAACAGCTTGCTTGACAGAAATGTATACTTGATTTATACAAATTGAGTTCCATACTATTCTGATTTATATTATAATTTTCTTTAGCATTCCTTAAAGTTATTTTCGTGATTTTTTATTATTAGTTTTAAAAGTTTGCTTTTTATTGCTAGAATTTACTTACAACATTTACCTTCTAAATTAATCAATAATCTAAAAACAGCATCTTTAGAACTTATAAGAAAAAATATTCTACTAGGAAGCCTTATTTTTGGCCTAAAAGTTATTGCCTTATTTATGCTAGAATAGAAAAATTCTGCCGATATCATAAAAAATGCATTCAAAGCTAAAATAAATCTATTTTATAGGCTCATTTCTCCCCCGAAATTTCAAAGAAATTATAGGTAAATAATTCTTTATTATTTTTTATTTAATTTACAAAAAGCCCTTAAGAGAGAAATTTCTTAGGGCTTTTTATAAATGGTTAAAGGTTAAAGATAAATTAAAATTTACAACAAATTAGACAAAAAACAAAATTAAAAATATTTTTTTTATTTATAATATATATCAATTGATAATTAATATCAATTGATATATATTACTATATTATAATAAAGATCAATTATTATAATTTATTTTTAAAGGACAAAAATGCACAAAGAAATAACAATAAACTATAACGAATATACAATTGGGGGTATAAAAGGAACTTTCTTCGGGAATTCCCAATATGAAGCTAATTATCGAGCAAAAATAAATGGCTTTATAATTGACTTTTTTAAAATTCCAATAAGTTTAAAGAAAAAATATGAACTCAATATTAAAGCCCTTAGTGATCCTAATTTTTCATCCACAAATATTGCAATGAATTGCATAAATACTTTTAAACTTATAGTTGACATTGTTAATATGCAAACCGGAGAAAATTACGATTACGACACATTTATTACAAAAACAGAAACAGAAAAAATGCTTAAATATGGAACAAAAATAATTGCCGCACTAGCAAGACACTTTGACGAACAAAACAGAACCAACTTTAATGAAAGCTATTATGAATGGGAAAAAGGTTGGATAGATAAAAAATGGATAAACTATGAACCAACTGTGGAAGAAATCAAAGAAATTCAAGCAATGAATCAAAAATCAAACTCTTTAAAACTCAAACATGAAAAAACCCCCCCTAATAAGGGTCAAATACGGCTTTTACAAGCCATCAATAAAATTGAAGATCAATCACAACAACAGAATGTTAAACCAACCATCAAAACCAAAAAATTAAAAAGAAATTTGGGAGGAAAAGTCAAAATTTAACATTTTGCTTAAAAACTTTTAATTTTATTTATTATTATTAAATAATATTTACAAAATTAAAAAAATAAAATATTATATATGTAAGGTAGAGAACACTCTGCCAACAGTCCCAAGCACCCCTATTAATCCTCTCCAAATAAGATTAGGGGCAGGGACTTCTTTTTTAAAGAACTAAAACATTCAAGGCCTAAACCAATAAGTTTATAGCAAATAAAAAAAATGAAAATCTAAAAATCACAAATTAACTAAAAATTTGCATTTTGAATGTAAAGTATAAAATTTTAATAATACCATTCAGACGCAAACTGCTATTTCTAAGTCAAAGATTATGGAAATAAATCAAGAATTTATTTCATGTTAGCTTTTCAAGTTCTTTTAAATAACAACCTTCACTGCATTTTTATTAATTTCATTGCTTTTAATGCTCTTGCATGAGTACAGCACAAATAAGCCAATTTATAGTGCTATAAATGGCTAAGTTTAAGCCATCAAATTCTTTTAGGAATAAACACTCTTATTCATATTTATTTGAATAAGCAAAATCTTATTGCTTATTTTTTAATAACAATCTTTCCTATTGTGTAACATTTTGTTATACAAAATGTTACACGTCTAAATACTTTTGATTTTTTTTGGTTTAGGATATCAAGAATTAATTTTTAATTAAAAGAATGATAATAATTTAATGCATTATTTCGGGTGTATGAAGTAATATTTTTTATTAGTTTATATTTCTTTTATAATAAAAAAAACTTTGTTCAAATTTTTCTTTAAAAAACGGGTAATTTAGAATATAATTTCTATGGCTAAAATAAATATAAATTTGGATTGCTTGTATTTTATTAAAAAATAAATTGGCCATATATGCTGCAAATAATTTTTAACTTTAAATTTTAAAATATGTTTACTTGTGATTTTTAGTTCTTGTAAGGTAAATTTTGATTGTCAAAATTGGAGAGAAGATATTTATGAACAAAAAATTTACAATTTTATTATTGTCTATAATATTAAATTTCTTATTGGTATTGAGTTGTGACTTATCAATAAATACCAATCAGAATAAAATAGATAAAATTTCTAATTTTGAAAAGAAATATATTAATAATTTAGATTATCAATGTTTAAGTCAGAAAGAGTCTGTAATTAGAAATTCTCAAATCAAATTAAGTGGAAATAATAATGAAAAACTTTTTTATTCTTCTAGAATATCTAATGTTTCAAATTATTATGATAAAACTCATACATCTTGTAAAAGAAAATGATTAATTTTATTTGAAAAATAAAAGGATTTTTTTCCTGAAATCTAACTTTAAAATCTTTTAATTCGTGTGGTAGATAAAAAATTTCTAAAAATAAATCCTGTATATGACAGGACTTTTTATTATTTTAAACTAGTAATTAATTTTTATTAATTTTGATTTTAATGATTCTTTTAAAACCGTTATTGTTAGAAAAAAGAATGTTTACTCTTTTTTTGTTATTAACAATTATTTTATTTTTTTTTTCACAGTTGCTTTGATATTTTTCTTTTAAAGTTTTGCTTAAAAATTTTTTTTTAAATCTATTTTCCCAAATTTCATTGAAGTCATTTGTTTTTTCCGTTTTCCCGTTCATCATCCATATTTTTTCACTATATCTACTTTTAAATTCTTTTATAAAGTGATTTGAAATGTCTTCAATTTTGTATTCTTCTTTGTATTTCTCTATTGCCGATTTTAGGTTTCTTAATGCATTTACGTATGTATTATCATTATTGCTTATTTTGAATATTTTTGTTATTTTTAATTTTTCTATTTTATGAACTTCTATTAACTCGTTTGCAATAAATTCTTTATAAGAAATTTTGTTTATTTTTTCGTTATTTCTTTCTATAGAATTCTTTATCTTATTTATATCTTTTATACCTTTAGGTATAACATCTGCAATTGATTCATCTGCAATTGAGAGTTTAGATTTAATATTTTTTATATTATTTCTGTCGATAGTATGGTTAATCTCTTTAGAAAAATCAGATACTATTTTTTTGTCTTTTAAATATTCTTTTATTTCTCCATTAATTGCATCCTGAATAATTGTAAAACGGTGTTTCCAAAGATTTTTGTTTTGTATATAAAATGCAAAGCTTCCATTATCCTTGCCTAAATGTTTTAGTTTAGTTGTTATTAAGAGTATTTGATTTAAAAATGATATATCATATTCCAAGGTCCTGATTGATATTTTTTTTTTATCTTTTGCAAGACATTTATTAACTATATTGAATATTTCTATTGTGGAATATGTTTTAATTTTGTTGGATTTATAGTATTCTTTGTTTTTAAGTTCAATTGCCCAGCATACCTTGAGTATCCTTTGGTATATGGCCTTTTTTTTGGTTAAATATGATTTTAGTCTTGAGTGTTTTAATTCTATTAAATTAGGGCCTGTGTTTTTTTGATTGTATCTTAGAATTTCTTCTAATGTTATAAGATTATTAAAATTTGTATTGACATTATTTTTTATTTTTATTATCATTATATTATCCTGGCTTCTGAAGTTAAATTTGTTGTGGTTTCAGAAGCTTTTTCAATTATTTGGTTTGTATGCTAAACTCTTACTGTATTACAAACGAAATAATTAGCTTTTTACTACATTTTATAGCAATGGTTTTAAAATGTCAATATGATAGATTATAAAATATGACCCATTTCTTTTGAAGTAATTTGTATTTCATGTTTTGTAGATTTTCGGCTCATTATTTTTTTTGCTTGCTCAATTCTTAATTGAATTGTTTCTTTTATGCTATTTGTTATGGGTTTAGGTCTTCTAAAGTCCATTAGAAAATATGTGCAAAAATCTTCTAAAAGGTAGGGACGGTTGTCTACATGGATTGCGCATTTTAAAATTTTTGATTTTTTAGATATAGTATTTTTGCTAATTGAAAGATTATAAGAATCTTCTAATATATTTTGGAATTCTTTTAAAGAATAAAGTCTTACCCCGTTAATACTTAACATAAATACCTCATAATTTCATTTTATTATATATTGTGTGTTAGTTTCAAGGATATTGGGTTATATGTTGAATACTTTTGTTAAAGGGTGTTTAATAGCTACTAGATTATGTAGCTCGGGCAGATTATAATAATTTATCTTGTCAAGAATTACAGTAATTGGTCTTACCAAGGAATTTACAATGACGTGATATTTTTAAAAAATGGGGGTATGCTTGGGATTTGGTTTAAGTATTTTTTTTCAATTTTATCCTCTAATAAGGTTATGTCAATTCTAATATAGCTATTTTCTTGTATAATATTGATGTCATTTAATATAAAGTCTAAGTTATTTAAGTATAAATTTTTATTCAAAAAATTTGTTTTTTCTAAGAAAATTAACCTTATTTTACCTCCTAATCCATTCTCATTTTCAATAAAAGATCTTAATGTTTTTAGAATTTTTTGTTTGTTGTTGATAGTTTTTATTTGATTTGATTTTGTTAAGATTAGTTCTTCGTAGATTTTTGTGCTCAGATTTAATAACATTCTATTTGTTGTTTTAATGTTTGCATTTAAATTTTCATTGGTTTTTATATCTGCATTATTAATAGTTTTGATATTTGAATAGCTGATTTTTGTTAAAAAGGGAAGTTCAATGATTTTGTCTATGCCTTTTAGCAGTAAATTAACTTTCTGGTTGTTTGCTTTGTTTTCAAAAAGGTAAGTATTATTATTTTTTATAATGGGAATAAATTCATTTTCTATATTTTCTTTTCTATAAATAGAACCAAGTATTTTAAGTTTGATTAGGTAAATTTCATCCTTATTGTTAGCTTTTAAATCAATTGCGTAAACTTTAACTACCATCATATCGTAAACTATTTTGAGTTTTTCTTCACTTACATAGTTAATATAAAATTCAAGTTTGTCTTTTAGGATGTCTTTTGGTAATTTAGAAAATTCATTTGACCTTAATTTTAAACTAATAATTCCGCCTTTAAATTTTTTAAGCGAGATGTTCTCTTTTGAGTTTATTTGAATAGTTTTTTCAAAATTAAGTTCAAATTTCAAAGCTATTGGGTTGATAATGAAGATTTTTTTGTTTTTTACAAAGTAAGTATTAATAATTGACCTTGGGTCAGTATACACGATTTCTCCTATAGATGCACTTTGAAATTTGTATAAATTGGGATTAGATTATATCTAATCTTTTAAATTGGTTTTTGTTAGAACAACACCTAATAATAATAGTTTTTTAATTTTAATTCAAGCTGTAATATTAGAATATTTTATTTGAATTGATTATATTATTTAATTTTCTAATTTTTGAGAAATTTTTTAAAAATAAATATAAGATAAACTAAAGGGGGATTTTAATGAATTCAAAATTTATCTTAAAGTATATTATTTCGGTATTTTTTTTAGTTTCTTGTCAAACTTACCAAATAGCCTATGATAGGTTTTCTCAAGTATTAGATTCACAATATGATATTGGGGTAAATTATTCTAGAGATGCGATATTTAAGTCTGTAATTTCTATTAAATATGATAAATTAAAAAATAAAAGAGAATATTTTATTTTGGTTAGAGCGCAGTCTAAAAATTCTGGTCAAATAAAGCTTGAAAAGATAATCACAGATACTAGGTTTGAGTCTAAAGGAGAGTTGGTTTCAGAGAACAGCAAACGTGTTGTTTATTATAACGATTTTTATGATTCATATTTTCCTTATGATTATACAACAGTGGTTACTGAAAAAAATATTAAGGTGGAAATTTATAAATTTATTATTCCAGAAAGTGAATTTATAAGATTTGTTGCGTTGGGTAATGATAATATAGCGGCATTTAGAATTTATGCATTTAGAAATGATGTTATTGTAAGTTTTAATAAGATTCCTTTTAAAAAGTTTTTAGACGATTTTAACTTAAAAGTTAAATTGCTTGGTGGCAGTTGATTTGAATTTTAACAATTTTTAAGCCTAAGCTAAATGGCAACTTACTAAAAAGGACATAAATTAAGGGCATTGAGTATAAGTAAGTTTTTTGATAGTAATTTATCATAATATCGACTTTAAAATATTTTTAATATTATCTAGTTATCTAGTGTGTTAATTTTTTGAAAAATTTATGAATTCTAGAATGGCTTTTTCATTTTTTAGCAAGAACAGGCCTTCTCTTATTCCATTATGGAATTCTTCAAAGGAAATTAATATTGTTTTTAAATTTTTATCTTTACCTTCTATATTGTCATAATAAAATATAAAGTAAGGTCTTCCTGTATTATCTTTAAAGCCAAGAAAATTTACAAATATTGCTGTTTCTTGAAAATCTGTTTTTAAATTGTATGAATGACCATTTTTGTATAAAAAAATACCATTTCCTTCAAGATTTTTAATTTCTAAATTATTAATTGTATTTTTAAGTCTAGTAAAACTTTCAATTGCTTGTAAAATATATTTTATTGATGAGAATTTGGTATAGTATATGCGGTTATTGATTTGAAATTCTAAAAAGATTCCGCATTCATTTCCAGCTCTAATTACATCTTGCTCATTTTTAATAGAAGTTGCAATTTTTTTGTCAATAACAAGATTAATTTTGAATGTAGAAATATGGTTTAGGGTTTTTACATTATCAATTGCTAAATCTTCTGTTAGATAGACTTTATAATTAATAAATATCCCTTTTAGATTTTTAATCTTAGCTTGTTTAAATTCATAGTTTATACTTTGAGCATATATTGTCAAATTTTTAATCAAAAATATTAAGAATATAAAAGTTTTATTTTTCATTATGCAACTTATTTATATAATAACAGTCTTGAATAATTTTAGTAAACTATTTTTATCTATTAAAGCTGAAAATTTATAAAAAATTTTGGCTATGCAAGTAGTTTTTGTTGATTTTTAGCTTCTTTTTTAAAGAGCGAGTATCTTAAAAAAATGGGGTGATCCACAGCTTTGTTTCAGGTAATTTTTGTCTTAGTTTTTTTCTTTATAGAAAAACTCTTAATAAATTTAATTATGATAATGGTCCAATCACATTCATTTATTATTAGAATTTTCTCCTCAATATTCAACCTTATAAATTTATCAATAATCCAAAGAAAGTAATCTTAAAGATTGATAAGAAAAAATATTTTACTTATTTATATAAGCATTACATAAATCCTTGTTTTGGCTCTAAATAATATTAGATTTTTTTTCAAAAATCTAATATTAAAAAAAATTTTTAAAATACATGGTAATACTTAATTATTGAACTAATAATTGAGTATTAAATATTCTCCTTTTTTAAAATTAAAAGAATTTATTATCAATATTTACTTCATACCATACATTCTTTTAAATGAACCTCTTATCTTTAAGGGGTTTTCTTTTTGTATAGACAAAATAAAAACTAATCAAATTCTTTAACTTAAAACTCTTGCTAAGCGAATATATAAACTTGTTAAAGTTATCAATTAGAATAATAACTTTAACAAGTTTATATCAATCTAAATTTTATGGGAATTGTGGATTGATAATTCTTTGTAGTCTTTGGATTAAGCCTATTCTTTAATAAAGAATAGGCTTTTACATTGTGTATATTTCAATACATAATAATTTAAATGTTATTTATAATTGAGAATATGTCATCTTTTAGCTTTTCTGCTTCGTTCTTTTTTTCTGAGATTTGATTATAAAGTGTGTCTACATGAGATTTAAGCTTATTTTCATCTGTTTTTATGTGATTTGTATCATTTTGATAGTCTAATAAAAGTTGGTGCATCATTTTTGAGACTGTTGTTTTTATGGATAATACTTTTTCAAACGAATCTTTAAGCTTTTCTAAATTTCGAATCTCTAGTTTTTCTAGATTACCTTTTTTGGGATATAAGGAGGGAACAATCAAACTAGAAAGAGTGTATTCAATTGCTTCAATAGTGTTAAATATGCCTTGTATTTGGCCTGATAACATTACAATTTCTGAAAATTTCTTTAATTGATTGTCATCAATAGCATTTAAAATGCTGTAAGTGTTTTTTCTATATCTTTTTGCTCTCTCAGTAGCATCAGTTACCTTTTCACCTGGTGATGATGACCAACCCAAGTTTTTAAAAGCCTCTATTCCATATTGGTCTTTAGGTTCTTCTTTCAACTTTTTTTCATATTTTTCGTTATTTGCGTGTGCCTTATCTATTAAATTTCTTAAATCATTAAGCAGGGTGTTTTTAGGGACTGTATCGCGGGCTTCTTTTTGATTAGTAGAGCTTTCTTCTTGAATTGGATTTGCTTCTGTTTTAGGCTTTAATCCTTTTTTCTTAGATTTTAATCTTTTTTTACTAGATTGATACTTCATATCTTTTTGCTTAGTGTTAAAATCTGTATTGCAAGCTAAAAATAGAAAAACAAATAAGCCTACAATAATTTTATGTTTCATAAATATTCTCCTTACTTAAAATCTAAAATCTAATGTTCAATGCAATCTAATATTAAATATAATTCAATATTAGATATAATCCAATATTCAATATAATATTATATTGAATTAAATATAGAATATTTAAATTGTCATAATAATATTTTTATTGCGGGAAGTTTTATAGTATTTTGGGCTTTTTAAAAATCTATTTTGTAATATAGTTGATTAACTATTAATGAATCAATTTATTTATTAAAGTCAGTTATTATGTTTTTGTAGTATTAATTTTATAGAAAAATTTTTATTTAATATCTATAGTTAATCTTTGGATAAGATATCTTTATTTTATAAATATATCCCTATTAACATTCAGATCTATTGCTTCCATTAAAGCAATAAAAAATTGAAAACATTTTTTTCTTGCACCCACATAGATTATTATGGAAAAACAAGAAAAGCTTTGGTTAAAGCTACCCAAAATAGAATTTTTAAGTTTATTGTGTCTTCACAAGATTAATAAAAGCAATTAAATTATTAAAAATGCAGTAGTAGAAAAAGATACTAATAATAAATATTATATTTTATTATTAGTTGAGTCAATAAAGATAATCATCCTAAATATTTGCTAAAAAATGAAAATAAGCATTAAGAAATGCCAAAGAAAACCTATCAGATAAAATCAAATAAAAAAAGAATTTTTACATAAATTATCTAATTACTTTGTGGTTAATTATAAAAACACAGCAATATAATTATCAATTAAAGGTATAAAAAGAAATGCTTGGAAAAAACATTTCTAATTTAGAATAGTATGAGCTTATAAAGCAGTTATCTATAAATCAGAGTATTATGAAAACCATGCATCGTACAAGATTTATTAATATTTTTAAAGGGATGGTGGTTGGAGTAGGCAAGTTTTCATTTTTTTATAAACTCTTTTAACTAGGAGGGGAAATGTATTGGTTTGTTTCCATTAAAAAATGTGAGAGATGCGCTTTGGGCATATTCTATGGGTTTTAAAAAATCAATTAAGATGAGTTTTGTAGTGATTTTATTTTTGTGAAAATTTTATAAAAAATTGAAACCTTTAATAAAGCCCTATTATTGTGTTGAGGTTGGTTTTAAAATCTACAGTATGTTTTTGTATATCCACTTGAGGGCTTATTTGGTGGAAGTATAATAATAAGATTTTCTAAAAAATTATATAAGCGAGTATTGGAATGAGGAAAATAAGTGTTCAAATCTTATTCTAAAGATTTGAACACTACAGGCATTGTAATTAATTTAATTGGTTGCGTTAAAAATATAAAATTGAGTAAAATTGGGAATTATGCAGCCGCACAGCATTAGTCGATTTTGAAAATATTTTGTTATTTGGTTTTGATTTGTGTTCCAATGTACCTTAGTAAGGTAAGTGGATAAGATTTTCTAAGGAAAACTTTAAGTAATAATTAAGAATGATGCTGAAAATGAAAAGCAATTTTGGTATTAAAGATATTATTGAAATATAGCCTTTTAAATCGAGATTCATAAAGTGTTGTAATTGGTGGTTTTGATAAGCAAGTACTGTTTAAAATTTAAGAAATTCTACTTTATCTAAAGCCGGAAGATTTTGATTTCAATGTAAATAAAAAAATATTTTCTTGTTGTATGGTAATTTACATACAAAAGGAGTGTCGATTGGCTATATTATAGTGTTTGATGGCTGGCTTATAAAAGAATGGTAACTTTAAAATGAAAAAAATATAATATTCAGATTATTTTCATTGATTACATAGCTTTAATTGCTATGTTGCAGAATAATTTTCTCGTTTTGAACAAGCTTCATTTTGATCTGTACTATAGTGTACTTGCTCTTGAGTTTGAAAATAATTTAAATAATAGCAAGTTGCCGAAGTGTGGAAGGCAAGGGGCCTGGTTTGGCAACTTCAAAAGAATTGGGATTTTTAGAGCAGGATATACTTAACATTGTAATTTTTTTGCATCAAGAGAATAGAGAATATAAAGGCAATAATAATGCTTTAAGTGGAGAAGGTGTTGCCAAAGTAAAATTCTTATTATAAAGAAATAAAAACGAAGACAGGAATTGTCTGAAGCAAAGCTTATTGTCCTAGTGGATGATCGTTTCTTGTAGCGCTCGAAAAGCTATCATAGAGTATCCTATATAAGCTTAAAAGTAAAATTTTTTAGATTTTTTTAAAACATTGCAAGCTGTCATATCGATATAGCTTGTGACAATATTTTTGATTTATCTTTAAATCAATTAATATATCTTTTATACCTTTCAAATTCTTCATTTTTATATCACAATACTTTTTTACAATTATAGTTTTCTTTATTTTAATTTAAAACAAGGCTGCAATAATATGTAGCCTTGTTTTAAATTAAAAATAATATTAAGAATTAATGCCAAATGCCATTTTTATCAATGGCGCTTTGCACTTCTTTAAGAGAATCTTTTGTCAATAGGATTGAGCTTGCTATTGCTTTATATGCTTCGTATGAATCAGATTGTTCTTTAATCTTTAAAATTAAATTTTTTATTTTTACTTCAATATCATTTAATTTTCTTTTTGCATGTATTTCTCTTGCATATGCAAAATTTGCTGCCGTCTTTACACTTACTTGAATATAATTTAATAAAGTCTTAAGATCTTTTTCAAGGTTTTCTTTTGTAAACTTTTTAGCTTCTTCTCTGGCTTTGGCCTTAGTAGAGCTGTCAAGGCGTGTAGAATACATTTGGGTTTGTTGTGTTGAAAATAATGTATAATTATCGTATATCTTAGCAATTGTGCTAATTGCTGAACTTACATTATATTTAGTGCCTTCTAGATAAGATTCATATCGATTGCTTAATTTTATTTCCTCATCAAAACCTTCTTCATATTCATCATTTTTTTCAAAAAAATACTGATCACAATCTTCTTCCTCTATTTCATTAATGTATGAAATAGAGTTTGAGCCTGAAATAGCTTTTAAGTCATTCTTTGGTCTTAAATCAGAATCTATAGTAAAATCAATTTCATTGCGTTCAATAGTTTTATTCAATTCGCCGTTTTCACCGCGAAGGGAATTTAAACTTCCTTGAGTCATCCCTTTATGGTTGTCTTGTTGTTTTTGTATTTTTTCTTTTCTAGGCACAGATTGTTTTCTTAATGGCTCAGGCCTTAACCTTTCTTTTTCTGATATTACAGTTTTTTGTAATAAATTGCTATTATTGGAAGTCTCCCTCTTTGCACTACGAGTAGATGGGTCTTTTCTAGTGTCCTTACCTTTCCCGTTATTTCTAGCAACCTTGCCTTTATACTTCTTGTTAATAGTCTTTTTAACAGATTTCTTAGCAGTGTCTAAAATAGAGCTCTCTTTATCAAATAAACCAAGAGATTCCCCTTTTATTTCATCTTTTATGAATAAATCACAACTGATAAAACCAAAAAGTAATCCCAAAGTTAAATATTTGCTTTTAACTTTCATGCTTTTCTCCTTCAAAGTTAATACTAACTTTAAAGCATTTTAATAGGGATTTCAAAAATTAACAAACCAAGAGGGGGGGGTAAATTACTTTTTGTTAAGTTTTAGAAACAGATTTTGCAAAATAACTTATAAATGAAATTGAAAAAAGTTTAAATGCAGCCTTAAGCAATATGATATATTAATATATAAAATCTATAAATCACCATTAAATAACAAAAACTAAGAGCACTCTACTAGTTTCTGTTATTTAACTTTATTTTTTTACTACTACTTACCTTTTAATTAAAAAACCAATCTTATAATTGTTACTTAAATTATTTATTTTCCCCCTTGTCAAGATTGATCAAGGATTGTTATCTTGGCAGAGATTGTAGGCTTTGCAATTGTATAGTACACAATTAAGCTCGGCTTTAAACAGCTTATTTATTGCTGTGTTTAAGGCAATAAGATTTTTTGTTTCTTTGTATTTATCTTGAAATTAAAGAACCATTTTGTCCGTCACTATTACTATTTTCAGCAATGAAAAACTTTGTTTATAATTTTAATATTAAGCCTATATTTAATTCTTCGTCACAATTTATTGGTATTTAAATCGGGTATATTATATAGTTGCTACTTACTTTAAAAGTTCTAAAATTTAGAAGCATAAAATAATTATCAAAAACACTAACAGTCTCCTCTCTGTTCTATAATACTTCTTTGTATCTATATTATTCTTATCTCTCCCCTCTATATTAGATATATTGTCGTAATAATATGGAGAATTGGGTAGTATTGGGTCTTCTCTTGTTTATGGTTAGTCTAAAGATAAGTCCTTGAATGGCATTAAAATATGTGTTATGGGTTTGGGGATTTAAATTAACCAATAATACCATTACTTTTTAGTGATTCCCTTGCTTTACTGTTCTTTGGAGAAGGATATTTACTTATTGTTAAATATAAGGCTACTAATTAAATAAAAGAATGCTAATATTTGAAACTGAAACTAAAAATTTAATTACTTCAGTTAATGAAATTAAAATCAGATTAGGCAAAATTAATGGTAAGTCTAAATAAATTAAATAATAAGTGATTAATATATGCTTTTCTTTACCTATCAGTAAAGGATTAGATGCAGTTAAAATAGAAAGAGTAGATAATACTAAAGAAGTAAGTCCCGAAACTTAAAATCATTGAATACCAAGTAACATTTTTAAAATTTAATTTTTAATTAACTATTTTCCGATTTTATTGGTAATATATATTACATATGTCTTGTGAAAATAAAGATGTAAATTTTATAAAATCAATAAAAGGTGTAATTAGAAAAATACGGATTTATAAAGATTATATTGAAAATGAAGCACAGACGAGAAATAATTTTATTAGCCCATTTTTAAATGCAATGGGGTATGATCATACTGATCTTTCTATTGTTAAAGTTGAAGCCACGGCTGATTTTCTTGATCGTAAGGGAATGAAAGTTGACTATATTCTTTATTCAAAAGATAGAAAGTCTACTATTTTAATAGAAGCTAAACATCATAAGGAAAATCTTGATAATCATTTCAGGCAATTATCAGATTATTTTTATTATACTCGTTATAAAGAAAATACAAAAAAAGTTGAATTTGGCATATTAACAAATGGTATAGAATATAGATTTTACACTGATTTAGACAAAGATAATTTGCTAGATAAAGAACCTTTTTTAATTATTAATTTAGAGAAGTTAACGTCTAAAGATTTTGAATATCTTAAAAAGTTTTCTAGAAATTCTTTAAATATTGAAGAAGCCAGGGGGTTTGCATTAGAGAAAAAATATACAGATAAGTTTTTAGTTTATTTTGAAAAAGAAATAAAAAATCCAAGTTATGATTTTCTTGAATTTTTTAAAACTAAAATTGGTTTTAAAAAAACATATTCGGATGAAATATTTAAAAATATTGTTAAAAATGTGTTTAATGAGCTTGATAAAAATAGTGGTACATTGGTAGATGATAAAAAAAACAATAAAGAATTTACTATAAATAGTAGCAATATCAGTGATATTAAAACTGAAAATTTAAAAATGTTTGAAAAACTAAGTTCTGATATGAAATTAATGTATCAAAAATTAGAAAGTTTTATCTTTGATTTAAATCCCAATGAAATTAAGAAAATTGAAACGAAGCGGTATACGGGATTTAAGGCTTATAATAAATATTTTGTGGATTTTAGTTTTAGAGTAAGTAAAATAAATATTACTGTTACTGTTTTTTCAAATCAAATAACTTTAAAAGAAGGTTTTACAAGAGATATTAGCAATATTGGCAAATGGGGTAATGGAAATATTCAGATTATTTGTACATCGGATTCTCAAATTCAAGAAATCAAAGATCTTATTACACTAAGTTATAATAATATTGCTTCAAAATATAAGAAGATATATTAAATAATTCATAAATTTAAATAAATAAATAAATAATATATTTTTGTCTTTACAAAGTATCTATTATTGTCTATTATTCTTATTTTTTTGTTGTTTGATTCATTTTTAGCAAAAAAGCAATTTATTGTAGAACAAAATTTTGGCAAAAAGCTGTATATATGAAAGATAATTTTTTCAGAAAATATTACATTAGGATCAATAATTTGTTCTATTTAGTAGAACAAATTATTGATATATTTCTAATTTTTTGGTTATATTGTTTATAACATCTTTAGCCCCAAAATTTCCTCATTATTGAATTGCAGCTTTTAAGCCTATAAACGTTTTTTAAAATTTATAAAAAGTTTTTAGCGTCTTTATTGCTCTTTCTTTTGCTTCAGTAAAAATAATGTTTCTACAATTCTTTTTTTCTATTTTAAGGATGGCTTTAATAAAGGGTGGCCTAAAAAAATGTTTTATTGATAGTATTATTACGATTTTCGATTTCAGCATTTAAGATGATTAGTTTTCGCATCCTTTCTACTTGATAAAAAATTGTAAGTTAAGAACTTTGATGTATTTTTTAATTTTAAGGAGGGGAGAATTCTGAACAAGATTTTTCTAAAGAAGGAATTAATAAAAGGCTAGATAATTATGATTTTGAAAATGAAAAGGATAGAAGCCCTTTTTTGCCTATGCTTCATAAATTGGGGGTATTTAAGAAAAATTAGGATTAAAGAGAAAGTGTTTTTTAGATGCCTTTGGTGTCATAGGTTATCTCATGAAAAATAAATTAATAAAACCCTAATTATATTCATGAAGCCGGAGATAATAAATTGCTTTATAGAGGGTTATCCAGATCGAATTTTTGATTATTTAATACCAATTGGACTTGTATGAAGTGAATTGCGCTGAGAACTGTTTGGTTATTTATTTATCAGCATTAACACATGATAACCAAAAAATAAATCATGTTTTAAGTATTAGACTTAGAAACTTTCAAGATTTATATGGTATGTATGAATATAATTTTAATTAAGAAATTGAAAAGATTTAATAAGAGCTTAAAAAGTTGTTATATTAAATAAAGGTAAGCTAAAAAATTGTATGAAAAAAGGTATAAGCATTTTAAATGTAATTTTCTTTATGTTATTTTTTTATTCTTGTGTTTTATTACCAAAATCACCAAAATCTTTTAAAAAAGCCGAAACTGAGGTTTTGGAGTTTGGGTTAATTAAAGAAGATAAAAAAAATATTGAAGAGGATAGTAAAAAAAATATTAAGGAATATAATGGCAATATTTGCTATCTTGATGAGGAACCTAGATTAAATGAAATAAAAGAAGGGGAGGTTTGGGAATTATTTGTAGGTGGTTATGTCACATGGGCAAAATCTGTTAATTTAATAGCTATAAAAGACAAAAAGAATAATTTAATCCAAAATCTTAAAGGGCTTAAGTATTCTTATATATTTTCACCCATTCGATTTAGAACTTGGTCAATTTTTTCTGACTATATTTATTATATTAATGACAATAAGTATAAAATGTGGGGAAAGGAAGTTCCAATAGCTAAAATTATAGCTTTTGAGTCAACCAAAGAGTTTGAAGAAAAGTATGAAGTTAAAAGCCTAAAGTTAGTTTCTGAAGGATCAAATATTGATTTTGATCAATATAGGTATGGTGTTGCTTCAATTAGGTTAAAGAGTGCTTCAAAAGAACCCGGATTTGTTAATTCATATAATTTTGGGGTTTTGGATGACGATTTAACAAATGCTTTTAGTAAGCTTTTCTACAAGAAAAGCAAATGTAATTATATGCTTGCGCATCTTACTATACAAGATAAACAAACTAATGAGGATAAAACCTATGAAATTGCATTGAGTCTAAAGTTATTCCATGATACTATTAAGATGATATTTGCTAAGTATCCAGATTTGTCAAATGAGAAATTAAAATTTTTTATTGATGAATAGTGAGTAACAAAATGAGATTTTTTGCAAATAGAAATAATAAGAATATTACATTATGGTTGTTGGCTCCAGGGTTTTAAAAATTTTGATATTTTTGATATCATCAAAAGCTTAGAATTTTTATCAATTATTTATAAGGATATTTTTATCCAAAAAGTAATATTTTCTAATCTGAAATTGAGTGTGGCTGGATATTGTATTTTAGACGATATTAAAATAGTGATTCATAAATTTAAAAACAATTATCTTGCATCGCAAAGATTTGAATTGTAAGTCTGAAAATTAGCATTGTAATAATATAAAAATTTTTTTAATGCTTAATCTTTTTGCTCTAATCAATATATTTTACTTGTATATTAGGTGCATATTTATATAATATTGTAAAGTCTAAAAATTGCAATATTGCTAAATTGGTACAATAGTCTTGACATAATTATTAAATATCTTGTGATAAGGTGCTGCTGTGGGTAGGTTTATATTTATATTTTGTATAGTGTGTTTTGTAAATTGTGGTTTATCAAAAAATAGCAATTTAAAAAATAAAGACCCTTTATTGCAAGATGTAGAAGATGTTAATTCAAAATCGGATTGGAAGAGTGATCTTGGACTTAGCAGTGAAGAATTTGATACATTAACTTTTTTATTAATGCATTAAAATTTGAATTATCAAAAGGATATAATAGGTTTCCTAATTTTGATATATCTCTCAATGGAGATGTGTCTCAGATAGAAGGTTATATTAAAAAGTTTTTGTTAAAACTGCAGGGTTGGGGGAAAGTTAAAGAATTGCTTGGCTATATTCAATATGGTAGAAATAATCGGCCCAATGTAGAGGGTAGAGATGAAAATCTTGAAATGAAGGCAAAAGATTTTTATAAATTGAAAAGTAGGCTGGCCGATGTTTTCGATAACTATTTCATATTGTTAAATCTTTCATTGCTTGAAATGAATGATAATAACGGCAGTTCCCATATTGTAGCGATCACGAAATTAATATATTAGAACAAATAAAAAAGTGTCTTATGACTTTAGAAGTTCTGTTAAGTAATTTAATGCACTCGAATAGTAGGATATTCAACAAACAATAGAATTATAAAAGTTAGTTTATAAATATACTACTCCGTAGTTTACTTCATTAGCTTTGAGAATATGCTTTTATTTAGCTTTCAGTTTGTGTTACAATGTGCTTGGTAGGTTGGTAAATTATAAATCATCGGGGTGTGTTAACGATAAATATTATTGAATAACAAAGATATAAAGATCGCGATTGGGGATGGATCAATTAATAGCTCAAGGTTTGTCAAAAAGATGATATCACAATGAGATTACATTTAGAGATTTAGAAAATTTAGAAAAACAATTTGGAATAAGATTTGACAATCTTGTTTTTAAGATTGATTCTGTTAAGAACGAACTTACTACTAAGATTGATAACGTAGAAAAAGCTTAATATTGTAATACTATTAAAGATTTTTTAAAAAATTTGGCTATTAATGTGCAGCTTTTTATCATTATCTTGTGCTAAATTATCTATTTTTAGATTTAAATTTTTTATAGGGTATTTTTTGTGTTCTATTTAAACAATAGAGCAAGCTTTTAGTTAAGATTAAAATTTAAATTTAATTACTTTTGCGATTTATTTATAATGCTACTTTTATTATAAGCAAATTTTAATTATTTTATCTTCTTAAATTAAGTAGCAGAGATTTATTTTTTAAAAAAAAGTTGTTATCTTATTTAAGATTTGTGGGGTGTATTTGCAAATGGAATTAAGCTTAGTTTTAATTTAGTTTAATTTTTGACCAAATACTCTCCTTGTAGACTAAAATTAATAATTATTATTTTATGCTAAAAAGATTAAGTTATTATTTTGTGTTTTTAGTTTGGACTGATTGCATGAATAAAAAAAAAGAGAAGAATTAACTTCTCTTTTTAAAAAAAAATATCAAGTGTAACTTATTGATTTCTGTTTAGACTAATCAGCTTGATTTAGTAAATAAAGAGGATGGGAGTATTTCTCCTTTATATGGTTTGCTAGTGCTGCATCATTTTTTTTAATGTCTTGATAATTTTGATTGTAAGCCTTAATAGTTTCGTTTAAAGCTTTTACAAAGTTTTCTTTTATCTTTAAATCATGGTTTGTTTTTTGTAGTAATTCTTCAGCGTTTTCTTTGCTTAGAGTGGGTAATATATTTTTTATTTTTGTTAAATGCCTGTCTTCTATTTGAAGTTGAATATCTTTTGATGTTTGTAAAAATTTATTAGCTATTGTTCGATTATCATGATTTTTATCAAGTCTTTCAAGAATTTCTTTTAATGTCAATATTTTTTCTGTATCGTAATTTAGGGATGAGTAAATTATTTTTTTTAATTTCATTTTTTCACGATGCATAAAATAATCACCCCGTTGAAGTTTGAAAGTTTCTAGGAAATCATATTTTGTATCAATTTCAGCTATTTGTATATTGCCTTGTTTTTCTTGAGTTTCTAGGTCCTTGCCAATTTCTTCTAATTTTGAGATTGCAGTTTTTTCTTGGGAGTTTTGAGTTGAAGATTTTGAATTTTGAGATTCATTTTCAAAATTTTGGTTATTTGTTGATAGATTTTTTATTGAATTTTCCGATAGATTTTCTAAATTGGTGTGGCTGGTTGTTTTTTTTAGATTTTTAGAATTGGCACGGGTTTTTGTTTTTTTTAGATTTCTTTTAGTGGTGCGGCTGTTTAGTTTGTTTGGATTAACATTACCAAGAGGTGCACATGATATGCAAATTGAAGTTAATATTGCTGTAATAATGTTAAGCGTAGATTTATTTAATTTAGGGTTTTTCAAAATATTCTCCTTACAAATTTAAACTGGTAAATATTAATTTTAATTCAAAATAATAATATTACAATTTAATAATAATATAATATCAAATAATTTTAATATTTTATTGAATAATTTAACTAAAAATAACAATAGATTTTCCATCTATAATTTTTATGAAATTTTGGTGGAGATGAATTTGCCAATAAATAGATTTGTTTTGGCTTTGAATATACTTTTTGACGATATCAATAAGGGCATCTTCATGTCTAAATAAAAAATATTTTTTATTATAACTCTTAAAGTTATTGTTTTTAGAGTATTAATAAATTTAGAAGGGTGTATATCGGGAGCAAATTCTAATAATAAATGAATATGATTTTTGTAATTGTTGAATTCATTGAAGGTTATTTTGTCAAGCGATTTATCTAAAAATTAAGTTTTTAATTAAAAACTTAATTTTTTTAGAATATATTGATATTATTAATAATATATGGAAAAAAATTTTTAAACAATGTAAATAGCTTTTTTATAAAGCGTAGATAATGAAAACTAATGATATCGTAAAAACAAACAATCCTAATATATCTCTTTATAAACAATTATCAAAAGATTTTATAAAAAAGGAAAATATTAATAAACCAAAAGACCTTTTTATTTTTATAAAAAACAAACTTTCTTCAATAGACGACAATTCAACAGAAGCAAATATAGAGTCTTTGCTAAAGTCTATATTTGAAGAACTAAATTATTCAGTAGAACAACAAAAAGCTGGGCAAATAGAAGGAGTAGGGTCTAGAATAGATATACTACTTTTTGAAAATGATAAAGACAAAGTAGCTTTTAATAATAAAGTAAAAGAAGCTAAAAAAAATAATGAACCTATTCCTGTTGAAAATATCTTGCTTATAGCAGAAATTAAGCGCCCAGCATTTAATTTTAATGCTAAAGATAAAGTAAAAGAAGCAGAAGATCAGCTATATAGATATCTAAATCAATATCAAAAACATTATGGCATACTTTCTAATGGAAAGGTGTGGAGATTGTATGACAAATCAAAAGTACTTTATGGAGAAAAAAGATATATTGAGTTTAATTTTTCTAAAATTGAAGAAAAAGAAGAATATAAAGAACAAGAATGGTTTATTTTATTCATCTACCTTATAAGAAAAGAAAGATTTTCAAAAAGAAGCAATGTAATAGAGATTGAAAAAGAACAAATATCTAAAGAAAAAGAGATAATTCAAAAAACCTTAAGAGAGATACTTTATGAGAGACCCGATGACTCTATAGTATTTAAAATTGCAAAAAATATATATGACAAAGAATTTAAATTGTCAGGCAAAGAAATTACCGGGCATATTTTAGCTGGCATACTTGAAGAATCAATTCTTTTTATTTTAAGAATATTTTTTATTGCATATATTGAAGATAATGAAATTTTTAAGAAAATATTAGAAGAAAATAAGCTATACAGATCTTCTATATCTTTTAGATATTTTTTTTATGATGAAAGTACAAAAAATAAATTAGGATATAAAAAAATAATAACAATTTTCAATTTACTTGATAAAGGAAGTGATGCAATAAAGTTTCCTATATTTAATGGAGGATTATTCGCAGAAGATAGGGTTAAATATTTAAATAATGAAAGTTTGCTAAGTATTAGTGAACTTGAAGAAATACTAGTTAAAATACTTTTTTTTGAAGAAAAAAATATTAAAGATGAAAAATTTGTAGAGTATTCAAAGCTAGATCCCAAAAGTTTTGGAGAATTATACGAAACTTTACTTGAATATGACCTAAGAATTGCAGATACTACTGTTCATCGTATTATTGAAGACGGAGTTTATTTCATTCGTACCGAAGAAGAGCTTGCAAACAAGCAGGTAAACAAAGTTGCTACATACTATCAAGGCAATATTTATCTTACATCCAGGTCGCTTGACAGAAAGAAAAGTGGGGCATATTACACACCAGATGACCTAACTGATTTTATGGTTATATCATCAATCGAAGAACAACTTAAAACCAAGTCTCCTTTAGATATAAAAATCATCGACAACTCTTGTGGTTCGGGGCATTTTTTAATTTCTTGCCTAGATTACTTAACAGAAAAAGTATGGTACGATCTAGATAAATTTGAAGATGTAAAAAAAGAACTCGATAAAGAATATCAAGCTATTCTAAAAGAAAGTGAAGAATATGATGTTCAGGACAGTATAAGTAAAGAATTAGTACTTAGAAGGATCTTACTAAAGAAGTGCATTTATGGTGTTGATATTAATCCCATTTCAATTGAAATTACTATGCTAAGCTTGTGGATTAATACCTTTATTTTTGGAACACCACTAAGTTTTATTGAACATCATATAAAAGTAGGAAATGCTCTCTTGGGATATACCAAAGATGAATTTTTTGATATTACAAAAAAGAAATTTGAAAGTGGATTTTCTTTGTTTAAAAAAAGAATTAAAGAAATTACAACTATTTTAGAAGATATCTATCAAAAAATTAAAGGTATTAATGATACTACTAAAGAAGATATAGAAAAATCTAAAAAGATATACAAAGAATATGAAGAAAGTGAAGATATAGATAATTTAAAAATAATATTTTCTTTAATCAAACTTTATTCATTATCTTTTGACAAATCTTTGAATATAGAATTTAGTGATATTACATCTATAATTAGTTTAATTGAAAATATTTTGGGCAATAAAATTTCTAGTGAAGATAAAGAAAAAATAGAAAAAATTAAAAAATTGAGTAGCTACTATAAATTTTTTCACTATGGAATTGAGTTTCCAGATATTCAGGAAGGATTTGATATTGTAATTGGAAATCCTCCATGGGAGAAAACTAAGTTTAATGAAGCAGAGTTTTTCTCAAAACACATTCCTGGTTACAGAAAATTAAGCATAAAAGAACAAAATAAAATAAAGCAAGAAATACTTAGTAAAGATAATCATCCTTTGAATATTGAATACAACGAAGAAAAAAACAGTATAAGTACTATTAACAATATTTATAAATTTGATTTTAAAGATTTTACCAGTGGTGGTGATCCCAATCTTTTTAGATACTTTGTAGCATTTAATCTAAAATTAATAAAAAGAAAAGGCAATTTAACCTATTTGGTTCCTTCAAGCCTTTGGAGTGAATTTAGTTCAAAAACACTAAGAAAGCATATATTTGTCAGCTATAAGCTTAATTATATTTATCAATTTGAAAATAAAAAAAGATTTAAAGATGTGGATTCTCGTTTTAAATTTGCAATATTTCAACTTAGTAATATTGAAGAATCTACATCAAATTTTAAAGCAAAATTCATGATTCAAAGCGATGATAATATTATTAAAGAAATAACCGATGATTTAAAAGATAATAAATATAATCCTTATAGAGGAATTGAATTAAATATAGACCAAATTAAGAAACTATCTCCCATACAAGAGTCTGTAATAGAATTTAAAGACAAGGAAGAATTTAACTTAATCAACAAAATATTTAGTCAATTTAATACTCTTGGTGAAGAATATATTGATTTCAAACCAGGATTAAATTCTAGCATTAAGAATCTTAAATTTTTATTAAAAGAATATAATAATAAAAACTTTATATTTCTTTATTCTGGAGCTAATATCCATCAATTTAATTCAAGATTTTTTGAAGATAAAAGCGCAAAAGAAAATTCTAAATTACTATGGATAGATAAAAAAGACCTAAGACAAGCATTATCCGAAGACGATCAATATAAAATTGAAAGAATATTTTATAGAAGGATTGCAAGAAATACAGATATAAGAACTATGATTAGTACTCTATCTCCTAAAAATTGTTATTGTGTTTCTACAATATATATAAATTATGAAAAAACGCCAATATCTATTTATAAAAAACTCTTTATTATTTCTATTTTTAATTCATTAACATTTGACTATGTAATAAGAAGATTTGCTTTAAGTACCGACATTATTAAATCATATCTTTATCAATGTCCCATGCCGCAACCCGAAGAAAGAGAAATTTTAAGTAATTCTTTATATTTAAATCTTGTAAAAAATACGTCTCTGTTGATAGCTAAAAATGATCCTGATAATTTTAAATATTTACTCTACTTAGAATATTTTGAGCTTGATAAAGAAAAGGTTAATAAAATACTAAATTTAAATGTGGAAGATGAATTTTTCAAAGAAAAAGAAAATGAAAATAACTTTATTGTAGCTAGTCTTTATTCATTAACCAAAGAAGATTTTATCATCTTGCTTAGAGATTTTAAGGTGTTAAAAAACAAAAAAGGGGAAGAGTATATTTCGTTTTTAATAAAAGAATATGAGAATTATTTATTAAATAATAAAATTTTTTAGCATAAATAAGTTAATACAAAAAATAAAAAATAAGATTTTAAACTAAAAAATAAGGTAGAAAAAAAAGAATTGAGTTGTTAACAACCAAATATGATTAATGTAAAACCGAAAGAATAATCTATAGAGTAATTTCATGTAGTATAAATCAAAAATCGTGAACTATGGCCTAAAAATCTATAAGATTGCCTTGAATTTTTAAAAATCGCAAATTTTAACTCAAAAATCTAGCTCCCTGCAAATTTTTAGAGTTCTTGCAACTAATTAGGTCTATCATAAATTTTTTTTAATCTTGTTTTAACTCTATCTAATCCGACTTTAACTAACTATATATACTCGCTCTTTTGTCAAATTATCTATTTTAAACCTGCAATCAACACTTTTTTAAGTCTTCTTTCTCTATCCATAGTAATTTAGACTTCTCTTTGCATCTTTGCTTTCAAAAAATCTTGAATTGAACTGGTAAATATTCGCCCCAGAATAAAAAAATATACGGTTTCCATTATTATCTTATTTTATATAGGTTTATTCTCAATATTAAGCCCCCGTTTAAAATCAATATACTCTTTACTAAGAGCATTAAATGAACTTAACATTTTGTCAATCAAGCCAAATTATTCATTATCTTTAAAGTATATTATTGATTCCTGTATAGGGAATAGTTTCTTAATTTGATTTACATTTAATTCTATTCCTTTATAAGGATTATCTTCTCCGTTTTTTAAATCCCTAGTTATTTCTTTTATAATATTATCACCACCCTGAATCTTGAATTTTATTCTAAAATTTGATGTGGGGGTTTTAATATTGCTAAATTGAAATATAACAAATTTAAAACGAGCATCAATATCTTGAAGTCTTTTTTGATTTTCAAATTGATAAATATAATTAACTTTATAATTGGCAAATACATATTTTCTTAATACTCTAGAACTATATTCATCACTCCAGAAAGCTGCGGGAACCAAATAAGTTAAATTACTTTTTTCTTTTATTAATTTCAAATTAAATGCAATAAAATATCTAAAAAAAAATCGGGTCGGCCCCCACTACTAAAATCTCTAAAACCTATTTTACAAATAGTATTAATATTATTAATACCGCTTTTTTCTTCATTTTATGGATCAAAGAACTATGATTAGTAATTTATCTCCCAAGAATTCCTATTGGACATCGATGCTAGGTGTAAATTCTGAAAAAACCCAATATCACTTTATAAAAAATTATTTATTATATCTATTTTCAACTCCCTTGCATTTGATTTCTTACTAAGAAGATTTGTTAATATAGCTTTGGTAAATTCATGTCTTTATCAATGTTCAATGCCTCAACCCGAAGAAAAAGATATTTTAGATAATCCACTATACTTAACTTTGGTAAAAAATACCGCTTTGTTAATAGCTAAAAACGATCCTTTAAATTTTTCAAATTTGATTTACTTGAAACATTTTGAGTTTAGCAAAGAAGAAGCTGATAAAATATTAAAATTAGATGTTAAAGATAAGTTCTTTAAAGAAAAAGAAGAAGAAAAAGAAAATGATTTTATTATAGCTAGTCTTTATTCATTAACCAAAGAAGATTTTATTATTTTACTTAATGACTTTATAACATTAAAAAATAAAAAAGGAGAAAAATATATTCTATCTTTAGTAGAAGGGTATGAGAATTTTTGTAAAACTAAATTAATTGACGCGAGAGCATATTCAACAAAATAAAAGTTGTATAGTGGCCTAGGCTATTTTTGCTTACCATCCTTAAAAGGATTCTTTAGTAAATTTTTATTAGTCTTGTTAAAATTATTTTTTAATTTGCATAAATATGGCAATTAAAATGCACATTAATAAAAGTGTAAAAAACATGTGATTCTCTTCTATACAAAATTTACAAAATCCAAGACAACTAATAAATCACTTAATAAAGACTATAAAATTTGTATTACTTGTAAAAATAAAAACAAGCAAACTATAAAATCTAATAGCAAGATAATAGCATTTTTATTGTGCTGATTTCTTACAAAAATAGCATTTTTTTTATCTAAATCTTTTATCATAAATTTAACTCTCCTTAAGAATTAAGTGCAACTATCTTACATTTAGGGTAGAGAAATCATGCTTAAAGTATAATACTACTATAGTGAATTTAGAATTTGTGCGGAGAGATTTTTGATTTTTGTGTAATAATTTTACTTTATGAATAGTAGGTTTTTTGGATAAAAGTAGTATTATTTACTTAAATGGTTGCGAAATTATTATATATTAATAGTAATATATAAAGTCAATTATGAAGAATACGGGCTTTTATATACATATTTGCAATACTAAAAAAATAATGCAAAAATGACAAAGATTTTAAGTTGAACTTAGAAAAAAAATAAGCCTATGGAGTTTAAAAATAAATTAAAAATATTTAGGGAAAAGAGAGCTTATGAATAACATTATTACACTTACTGCCTATCAACAAATAGTTTTTATTGTTGGTGTTTTGTGTGGAATTGGAATAATACTATTAATGATATTAGTCTTAATAAGACTATCATAGCCCCCAAGGTTATGAAGAAATTAAGAATTCATGAAGAAGAAATCAAAAATATAAAAAAATTATCAGAAGAATTTAAAAAAAAATTGAAAAATTAGAGTCAAAGGCACAAGAAATACATAAAAATAAAACTAGAAGAAAATCTATAAACTCGTATAATTTCAAAAAACCTTAGAGACATAAAAATACAAAAATTGCATAAATTTATATTTATTAATTTTAAATTAAAAATAACAAAGAATTTTCTATCTATACATAGTGAGTGTAAATTGTAATTTACAATTGCTGTAATAAAATTCTTATTGAGAAAGGAACAGTGGATATCCTAATTAATTAGGATACTTCTCTTTTTTGATAAAATAATTTGGCTTAAATCTACAAGTAAAAGAACAATGATTGCCCTACTTCTACTTGTAGATTTTTCAGTAATACTATAAAAGTAAACTCCGTTATTTTATAGAAAATTAACATTAAAAAATAGACATTTATCGCAATAAGTTGGCAAAATTGCTATAAATGCTTTTAGAAAATATTAAAGTTAGAAAACTATCTGCTAAAAAATCTATTTATCTTAATAAAGATAAAGCAATTTTTTTAAAAAATCTATATAAATTTTAGGCCTATTGTAGCGTGATAATAGGCCTAATTAATTAACAAAAGTTATACTAATTCACTAATAAATTAGCATAAGCATATTGCTTTAAAATATTGTAAAAAAGGAAATTTTATAATAAAAATAAATCAAAACAAAAAAAATCCAAATATTTTTTAGAGTATTAAGGCGCATAATAGTTCAATAAACAATATTTTAATAGAATAATATATTTTTATATGAATTATAGCAACTTTAGTTTTTATCATTTGTCAATAAAAAGTTTTAATTTGTCTTTTGACAAATTTGGATACTTATCAAATATTAATTTAATAGTATTATTAAATGTTTTTAGATTTAAAATGATTTTGTAGATTATATCTTTATTAGTTTGTTCATCTTTTATAGTAAGATATGCAGGCATATAGCTACATTTATGTTTTTTGTAAAAGAATTGAAAATAATCTGCTAAAGAATTGTCAAAAACTCCAAAATTATATGAAAAAATGTATTGAAGTTCTTTTAAATTGATTTTGGGAAAATCAGTTCGATTTTGTTCAAAATCGACATTTGACTCTTCATAATTTATTTTTAAACTTTTTATTTCGTATTTTTTTTCAAACTCCTCAGTTGATTCAAATGCTATTATTTTAGCTATGGGCACTTCTTGTCCAAATATTATTATTACTATTACATGACCCACATTGTACACTACCCATTTTTGTATCAGAATTTTTGTTGAAATAGTTGTTAACTCTATTTTGAAATCTTGTTTCTTTTTTTTCTTTAAAGTGCTTGTTTATCTTATTGTAACAATCTTTTTTAGGATAATTAAGCTTGTAATAAATTTCTGTACCCGAATTTACCCCCATATGTTGATAGTAGTTTGTCGTGACTTTTATTTCTTTATGTAGTCTATAAATATACTTTTGCATAATTCTTAGTGTAGAAATAGTTTGACCGTTTTTTCTTAGATTTTCATTAAAGTAATAGAGTATGGTTTTTTGTGTATATTTCTTATTTGTTTTGTTTAGATAGCATATTGTCGAAATAAGAACTATTAATTTATGTTGAACTTTAGTGGGTTTTTTGCTTAATTTCATTGTAAGAATTCCTCCTTATAGTATTAAGGACATATAGGGATTAATTGTAAAATTAATTACTATATGTTCCTATCTTTTTGTACTTATAGATCAAAATATTCTTTATTGGGCCTATTATGGGGTCTAATAAACTAAGATAGATATTAGTTTACTAATTTAAATCGATTTATAATAGGTCTAGATTTTTAAAATTGCATTCTATTATGTAAAAATAATTTTCTGGATTATATTAGCTTACATATTAGGATGAGAACTATAAATTTTAGTGCAACAATCTTCTACAGGGTAAAGGAGTGTATAAAGGCCTGTAAAGCTTTCATTTTCTTTATTTACGGAACATTTTGAGATTACTTTTGGATTTTTTTCTAATATTTCAAGATATTCTAATAGGGTTTTATAATTAACCCCATGTTGATTAGTTTTAGCTAGAGCCTCATTAAAATTGTTTTTTATTAATAAATAAGTGTATGTTTTATTTACACTATGGAATAATTCTTTATTCATATGATCTAGTGTTTTGACAAGAATGATTAACTTATTCTTATTAAATTTAATTTTATTCATCATTCTTGCGACCAATGTCTCGTTAATTACTCCATCCATAATGAATTAGCCCCCTATTATAATAAATTTATATTATAAATATAATACAGTATTTTTTTAAATTTTTTTAGCGTAAAACAATATATTTCTAAAGTTTTGCATAAAATTATTTTATATATTTACAATTAAGTAGTAGTGTGCTCTTGTATAAATTGTTTTAATTCTTTAGATAATTTTTTGTAGAATTCTATTAGTTTTAAACAAGTTTTTTCTGCGGTATAATTAGGCTTATAATAAATTAGAGATTGATCGTCTTTAAAATAGAATTTTGCTATGATTTTCATTCCTTTCTCTAATTGATTTAAGTATTTTTTTATTGTTGATAATTTATATTTATTAATTTTAAATTAAAAATAACAAAGAATTCTCTATCTATACATAGTGAGTTTAAATTGTAATTTACAATTGCTGTAATAAAATTCTTATTGAGAAAGGAACAGTAGATATTCTAATTAATTGGGATACTCCTCTTTTTTGATAAAATAATTTGGCTTAAATCTACAAGTAAAAGAACAATGATTGCCCTACTTCTAGATTTTTCAGTAATACTATAAAAGTAAACTCCGTTATTTTATAGAAAATCAACATTAAAAAATAGACATTTATCGCAATAAGTTGGCGAAATTGCTATAAATGCTTTTAGAAAATATTAAAGTTATAAAACTATCTGCCGAAAAATCGATTTATCTTAATAAAGATAAAGCAATTTTTTTAAAAATCTATATAAATTTTAGGCCTATTGTAGCGTGATAATAGACCTAATTAATTAACAAAAGTTATACTAATTCACTAATAAATTAGCATATTGCTTAAAAATATTGTAAAAAAGGAAATTTTATAATAAAAATAAATCAAAACAAAAAAAATCCAAATATTTTTAAAGTATTAAGGCGTTTAATAGTTCAATAAACAACATTTTAATAGAATAATATATTTTTATATGAATTATAACAACTTTAGTTTTTATCATTTATCAATAAAAAGTTTTAATTTGTCTTTTGACAAATTTGGATACTTATCAAATATTAATTTAATAGTATTATTAAATGTCTTTAGATTTAAAATGATTTCGTAGATTATATCTTTATTAGTTTGTTTATCTTTTATAGTAAGATATGCAGGCATATAGCTACATTTATGTTTTTTGTAAAAGAATTGAAAATAATCTGCTAAAGAATTGTCAAAAACTCCAAAATTATATGAATAAATGTAATTAGGTTCTTTTGATTTTTCTTTTAAATTGATTTTGGCTAAACCAGTTCTATTTTGTTCAAAATCAATATTCGATTCTTCAGAATTTAGTTTGAAACTTTTAATTTCATATTTTTTTTCAAATTCTTCAGTTGATTCAAATGCTATTATTTTAGCTATAGGCACTTCTTGATTGAATATTTTATAGTTATTGTCATTAATGCTATAATTATAACTAAGAAAAAATGAAAGAGTTTTGAATCTAATGGGTGAAAAAATATAAGAATACTTAAGTTCCTTAAGGTTTTCAATTAAATTGTTATTTTTATCTTTTAAATCCCTTAGGGAGCCGGATTTTGCCCATGTAACATAACCGAATGCAAGTGGTTCAAACACCTCTCCTTCTTTTATTTTATTTGGTTCGGGCTCTTCAAAAGAAAGGCAAGTATTTTTATTACTCTCTTTAACGGTGTCTTTATTATATTTTTTAATATTCCCTTCTTCAATTTTTTTTAAATCAAAAACCCCAGTTTTGATTTTATTGATTTTTGACGATTTTGTTGGAGTCAAAAAACACGAATAAAATAATGGTATATATAAAAATATATTCAAAATATGAATGTCTTTTTTCATGAAATTTCTCCGCTAATTTAATTAAAGTTAAAAATTTTTGAAATATTTTTCATTATATCTCAAAAAGAATTAAACAAAAGGCAAGAAATTCTGTGAATCATTTTGCTATAGATTAAAAATAAGTATAGGGGTTATGATATGAAATTACCAAAAGGCTTTTTATGTGCTTATCTACTTGTAAGTGACTTCAAGAGATAAAGAATTCAATTGAAGAAAAGAAATTAGAAATAAAGAATTGAAAAAACTAATATGATAGCATAACCTAAAAAACTGTCGTGTGATAATCTATTAGATAGAAATAATTTTGATGATTAGTCAATATCGATTTATGAAAAATTCAGTGAGATAAAAAAATGTAAAATTAAGATTTATATTATAAATTCACAAATTTGTTATTTAATAATAATGCTATCCTAAAAAAGGATTTTTAATGCACAATTTTTTGTGCTATATTAAATATAATTTAGCACATCTATTTTCTTGCATAGATGATTTTTGTTTATTATGCTAACAATATAACTATATATTATTTGTTGCTTTTTGAATCAGCTTAACTATAAACCAGTGATTATTTTTAATAAATCTTCTGCTTTTATTATGTATGATTCGGAAAAATATTTATACCAGCTAGGGGGATTACTAGTATCATTTGTGATAATTGAAGGTAGTTGTAAATGTAAGTATTCTTTAAATTCTGATATTTTAATATAAGTGTCCGTTGTATTGTTATTTTTTGTAATATTTTGGAAGTTACTTAAATCTCTGATATCTTTAGCCTTAAAACCACCTCCGTATTGAATTGTATCTTTAAGTCTAGAAATATCCTCATTTTTAATTTCTAATAGTTTTTTAATTTTACTATTTTCTTTAATCACTTCATTAAGAATGATGTTTCCGTTAACATTTTTTTCTATTTTCAATATAGTTTTAGTGTAATAAGGCGGGTAACTAATAGTAATATTAGATGTAACTGTATCATTAGTTGTTTGCGCTGTAGAAGTGGTGGTAGCCTCATCTTTTAATGCCCAAATTTCATAGAAAGATTGAATATCTGTTTGAGGTTCATTTGCTTGATATTTTACTATTTTTTCGTTATTTGACATGTTTAGTGGATTTATTTGATCAGAATTGCTAAAATTGCATGAAAATGTTAATAAAATAATTAACGTTAATAATTTATTCATAAATATTCCAATTCCTTTAAGTTTGTAAAAATCTAGTTATATATTAGAATTATATTCGGATTTTTTGATTTATCAATTTTTGTTCTAAATTTTTTTTAAATAAGAGAATATTAATCATCATAAGTGAATAAAATTCTTATAGATAAGATTATTACAATGGTTAATCAACTCAATTTTTATACATTAACATTATTGTTGTACAGTAAATTATGTAAAAGAAACAAAAATAGATTTTTTTAAAAAATATCTTATAGTATAAAGGAGCAATATAGGCTAAGAATATCCATTTATTTAAATGCGGGTTGGTACTTTAAAAGAATGTGCTCAAAATCTTTACAAAGAACTCATAAATTCGGAAAAAACACATAATCAAGTTATTGTAGAAATAGTAGAAAATGAAGAACTAGGATATTCAATAAACGACAGAATTATAAAAGCTAGTTTAAGTAAATCCATTTACCATTAATAAATTCGAAATTAGCTAATTTATTATTATTAATATAATGAAGTATTTTTAATACATGGTGGAAAATATATCTAAGTATCTAAAATTAAATGCTATTGAAATATGTGTTTTAAGAGATATTAAGAGAGTTATTTATAATTTTTATGAGTCAATTTTAGATTTAGAAATAAAAAATATATTGTCTCCAAATAAAAGTAAAAATATTTTGAATGAGTTTTTTGTAATTTAGGGTCTAAATATTCTAAAGAATTAATTAATCTATTTCGAAAAATTAAAGTGAATTTAGGTAATAATGTGTTTTAAAATGAGGTGTTCATATTCTATTTAAGTATTAGTGATGTAAATTTTTTTAAATTTATCTATGTATTAAGTAGCAATAATTTTGATGATTATTCAATATTGATTTATGAAAAGTTTAATGAGATTAAGGAAAACTTAAACTTTAAATTGAATAATTATAGTCTTGATAACTTGTAATTTAAAGTAATTGTAGTACCCTTAAATTAAGGTTTTTTTATTTTTTGATTTTCAAGATAAATTTAGCAATAAATATTGTTAAATTTATCTTTAGTGTTTATCTATATAGATACAATTTTGTTTTAATGTTTTTATTTTTAGTCTACAGATATATTAAAAAGAATTTTTTATATTTGTAGATTTTCTTATATTTTTATTTATCAAAAATTTTATAAAGTATGGGGAAATTCATAATTGGAGCTATTAACATATTCTGTAGTTGTAATTTAGGATTGTTGTAATAATATTATCTATTAAGGGGCAGTTTTTGTATAAATTTTGTTGTAAAAAAAATCATTAATTTGCATACTCTAGAATAGAGTATGACTTCTTTTGATTAATTTTGACTTTATTTTTGCACTTATGATATAAAGAACTGTCCTTGATATGAGTTCATATATACACCTTATAATTTATAAGCGGTATTTGTTCCTAAAAAGAAAAAAATTTCAAGTGCAATATTAGATAAGATATAAAATTAAATAGGGGCAGATATCGGCTATATAGCTTTATACTAAAAAAAACTAATTA
>NZ_CP132453.1:0-901946 GCF_032595855.2 Borreliella carolinensis | reverse complement strand
ATAATATTATTTAATAGTATAAAAGGCTTAAAAACCAAGTTTAAAAATAAATAATAATTATGAAGAGTCAAATGTCGATTTTGAACAAAATCGAACTGGTTTTCCCAAAATCAATTTAAATAAATTAACCACTTCTTGTTGGGAATTCCCCAAATGGGCATAATTTACCATAATTATATAAATCCTATTTTTTACAATGAAAACTATAAATACATCGCCTTTATCGGAATATTAACATCTTATAATGAATGGATTGAAATACAATTCAGCCCCATCAATTTTTTACTATCCCAATAAATAAAGATTTTATTTCAAATACTTATTTCAATTTAGCTTTCACTATTTACATTGCGAAATATTCAATTTTAGCTGATACGCTGACTATAAAATTCTTCATTGGAGCCCAAGTCAACTTAACTATAGAACCTATATTAATAGAAAAAACAATTAATACTGCATTTCTATATCCAATCCCTTCCCATAATTACCTTCAAATTTGAAATTGATTTCATACCTACTGGTATAGTATTTACTATAAATTATCAACTTCTTTTAAAGAATTTATTATTTTAGATTTAGAAATTTCTATATTTATGCCATAAAAAATTTTAAACACTTTTTTCATTTTTTTTAAAATTTCTAACAAGACAAAAGAAAAAAGCCCACACACACATTAATTCTGCATTATTCTAAATGTTCAAATAAATGTTGGCTATAATAACTAAAATAGAAATAAGGAATTCAATAATAAATAATGGTAAAACAAACTTAAACCACGTACCATAACTTAATCTAGATATCCCCAATACAGCCATTATAACTCCGCTGGTAGGTGTTATTAAATTAATAAGCCCAGAAGAAGTTTGCATAGCAATAACAACTGAAGATCTTGGAATTGCCAAAAAATCAGCAAGTGGAGCCATTATTGGCATAGTTAAACTGGCATGCCCTGATGAAGATGGGACAACAAATCCTATAAATATTTGAATAATTTCATTTAAAATGATAAAAAGGGGTCTTGGAAGATCATATAAAAAATTAGTAGCAGCATTTAACATAGTATCTGTAATCAATCCATCATCACATACTATCATAACACCTCTAGCAAGCCCAATAACAAGAGCAGCTGTTAACAAACTTTCAGAACCTTTCACAAACGCATCCCACATTTCAGATTCACCCAATCTACAAATAAACGCCGCTATAATAGCAACTCCAAGATACAACATTGTCATTTCTTGCATCCACCAACCAAGATTAACAATGCTAAATATCAAAATCAATATCATAAATCCAAATAAAAGTAAAACTAATTTATGAGCAAAAGTAAACTCAAGAGCACTCTTAGCATTATCTCCAGCAGAAAGCCCATCTTTTTTAACAAAATATTGATAATGCTCATCTCTTTGAGAATATACAAGTGATTTTGAGGGGTCCTTTTTAATTTTAGATGCATAAGCACAAACATAGATTATAGCGGCTAATACTGATATACAATAAAGAACAATTCTAAAATAAAACCCATCCTGTAAGCTAATAGAAGCTATTGCAGATGCAATTCCTGTCGCAAATGGATTTACAGTAGAAGCCATAGTACCTACTCCAGCTCCCAAGGCAATGATGGCCGCTCCAACAAGGTTATCATAACCCAAAGCTACTATCAAGGGAATCATAACAAAATAAAAAGGAAGGGTCTCTTCACTCATTCCGGTTACAGTTCCACCAATTGAAAAAATAAACATTAACAAAGGAATAAGCAATTTATCTTTATGCCCTAACTTCTTAATTAACCAATAAATTCCTGCATCTATTGCTCCGGTTTTCATAATAATCCCATAAGCACCCCCAACAATTAAAACAAAAACAATAACTTCAACAGCATGTTCCATACCCTTTGACATTGCAGTTAAAATAGTCATAAAAGGATGTAAAAATCCCCTAGGACCTCGATCGACATATTGATAAGTTCCAGCAACAATTATTTCCCTTTTGGACCCATCACCCATTTGCTTAAATTCTTTATCAAACTTACCAGCAGGAATCACATACGTTAAAATGGTAACAAATATAATTAAAGAAAATATTATTGTAAAACTACTTGGCATTCTAATCATAACGTTTCTCCTAAATAAATTCATAAATTTAATTTCATATAAAAAATACCATTATCCTAAAGTTGACACCATAATAGCTTTAATGGTATGCACTCTATTTTCAGCCACATCAAAAACAACTGAATTTTTACTTTCAAAAATTTCTTCTGTAACTTCAATTCCATCAAGTCCGTATTTATCAAAAATATCCTTACCAATCGTGGTGTTTAAGTCATGAAAAGCAGGTAAGCAATGCATAAATATTGCATCATCTTTTGCCATACTCATTATATCTTTATTAACCTGATAAGATTTTAGAAGATTTATTCTATCTTCCCAATTATTCTCCCCCATAGATACCCACACATCTGTATACACAACATCAACGCACTTAACGGCCTCTTCTTTAGAATCTGTAATTGTAATTTTACCCCCACTCTCTAGCGCTAAAGCCTTAACTTTAAGCGTCAAATCGGGGTCTGGAAAAAGCTCCTTGGGAGCAAAAATTCTAAAATCAAGCCCCATAATAGCACAGCCTTTCAATAAAGAATTAGCAATATTCCCTCTTCCATCGCCACAAAAGACTATTTTAATTCCTTTCAAACTCCCCTTATGCTCTTTTATTGTCATTAAATCGGCCAGTATTTGAGTTGGATGAGAAATATCTGTCAATCCATTATAAACAGGAACATTAGAATAATTTGCTAAACATTCAACAGCCTGTTGAGAAAAACCTCTAAACCCAATAGCATCATACATGCGCCCCAAAACTCTGGCGGTATCTATCATAGATTCTTTTAAACCTATTTGATTCCCCTTAGATCCTAAATAAGTAATATTTGCCCCTTGATCATACGCTGCAATTTCAAAAGCACACCGGGTCCTTGTTGAATCTTTTTCGAAGATTATAACTATATTTTTACCTTTAAGTTTCTGCACTTCAATTCCTGCATATTTTGACTTTTTTAAATCAATTGATAAATCAAGTAAATATTTAATATCTTTGCTTGTAAAATCTAAAAGATTTAAAAAGCTTCTATTTCGTAAATTATACATCAACCCCACCAACCTTTACAATCAAGTTTTAAAAACTCATTAACTCATACTTAAGTATTAAATATCCTCCCTTACTAAAGGCATGGACATACACCTTGGTCCACCACGACCTCTTGAAAGCTCACTAGAGGGAATTCTATGAACTTTAATGCCATTTTCTTCAAGCAACTTATTGGTTACATGATTTCTAGAATAAGCAACTACTTCTCCTGGAGCTATCGCCAAAACATTAGCACCATCATTCCATTGCTCTCTTGCACCATGTATTAAGTCTCCACCCGCACATTTTATTATGTCAACCTTTCTGCCCAGATAAAAACTCAAAACATCTTTTAGCTTAGCTTTTTCTTCTTTAATATTAATTTTACTAGAACTTAAGTTATAGGTTAAAACATAAATTGAAAAATACATATCATCACTTGTAAAACTTGTAAAAACACTATGATCAATTTGAGTAAAAACTGTATCTAAGTGCATATAAGCTCTACTTTTTGGAATTTTAAAAGCCAAAATTGTATTAAACGAGGCCTTATTTTCAAAAAGACTAACGGCCAGTTTTTCTACAGACTCTGCTTCTGTTCTTTCGGAAATTCCAATAACCAAAAGATCTTTGTTTAAAACAAATTCATCTCCACCTTCCAAAGAAGTCTCTTCCCACCTATTAAACCAAATTGGAACATTTTCTTTGTAAATGGAATGGTATTTAAAAATATACTCTGCAAATATTGTCTCTCTACGCCTAACCTTGGTAAACATTTTATTTATTGTAATTCCATTGCCAATACTGGCAAAAGGATCCCTGGTAAATAAAACATTGGGCATAGGATCAATAATAAAAAGACTTGCGCCATTAACCAAATCATCAAGCGAAAATGCACAATCTTTAAGCTCTTTTCTTGTAACACCCGAAATCATTTTAGAAACCATATTATCAACGGTTAAATTAGAAAAATAATCTTTTAAAATATTAATTGCGTCATCTGTTTTTATTTCTGCCTCTAGAATAAATTGAGATATAAATTTATTTTTGAGTGCCACAGAAGAAGCAAGAACCTCGCTAACAAGATCCTCAACATATTCAATTTCAACTGAACTATTTTTTAAAGTATCTACAAAAACTTCATGTTCTTGTCTTGCAACTTTAAGATAAGGAATATCATCAAACAAAAAATTTTTCATAATAAAGGGCGTCAAATTTTCCAATTCTTCTCCTGGCCTATGAAGCAAAACTTTTTTCAAACGACCTATTTCCGAAAATATATTTATTGGGTTTAAATATTCTTCCATCTATTTCCCCTTTATGAAAATTACCATATATTTAAATATTATAGTTTATATTAAAAAATATCAACTATTTTTTAAATTTTTTAAAAAATTAATATAGATGTAAAAAATTGCAAAAATAAAAAAAGCAGCTCAAAAATAAAACTTTAAATCAAAAACATTGACAAAAAATTATGCTAAAATACTACTCATGAAGAAAATTAATAGATTAATATTAATATTAATTATACTCATTTTATTATTCTCTTGCGCCTTAATTACAGATAACAAATCAAAAAATCTAAGCGCATCAGAAATCATATTAACACAAAAAACACCGCTGGAAAGCTCTTTAATAAAAAATCCTTCTAATGTAGAATATCGAATACCATTATCTAGCATACAAGAAATTTTAAACAATAATAATAATTCATTTTTAATAAAACAAACAGCAGCCAAAATCAAAATAAGCCCGCAAAAACTTGAAGAAATAAAAAACTATCTAAATGCTTATAGAAATTATATAAATAATGAAACAGAATGGATAAAATTTTTAGATCAAAGCAGCGTCAATGGAAATCTAACAATTAAAATTGATACTGCTTTTGAAAAAAAAACAAATTTTAATCATACAAATTCAGATAATGAAAATTTAACAGAACTAATAGAACTACAAATGCATCTAGAAAAAGAAATTTTAAACTTAATTGAGCAAACATTTCATGATAAAAATTTAGGATATATACAATTAAGTCATATCAATTCATTTTTCCCCAAAGAAAATATAAACTCAATAACAAAAGAAATAATAGATGGAAAAGAATATGTTGCACCACACACAATAGCAAATCAATTATTAAAAATAAAAGATAAAAAATATTTTAAACAATTTATGAACTTTTTAAAAATTGAAAACAGCAAAATAGAAACAATAATCGAAAAACAAAAAATTTCAGATCTTCACAATGAATTGTATTATTCAAAGCAATCACCTCCTAGAAGAAGAAAAAGGTCAACTACTGACTCCAACAATAACAATAAATACGATATAATACCAAAAATAATAGACCCAAATACGGGTATTGAAATAACTCCTAAGAGTTTAAGATCTATTTTGTCAAATGGCGACATAATACTAATAAAACCCAAAATAGATTGGACAGAGTTTTTTTATTTTTGGCAACATGTAGGAATATTTGATGAAGAAAAATACGAAGCTACCAAAAAAATTGCATTCAATGGAAATGATAGTTTCGATATAAAATCAATAATTACAAGCAATCAAATCAAATTTGATACAGCATCTACTCAAGGCTCAGGATATGAAAAACTTTCAACATATGTACAATCAAGAATATTAAAAATATTCTCACCAATAACAGACACAAGAACAATTAAAAAAGCTATTAATTTCGGAAGAAACAGATACATTGACAATAACTTTGGATATATGGTTCCATTAATATCCTCTAATTTATGGACAGATTCATTTAATCTTGAAGAAATTCACAACAAAACTTATTGCTCTTTAGTAGTTGATAGAATATATAAAATAGCGGGACTTAATGTATCAAGAAATTATGAAATTTCAGGAATAATTACTCCTGGAGAAATAAATGCGGCCGCTTACAATTTTTACATGTCTTATACGATTACAGGGATACTTCCAAGCGTGCTTCCAAAAAGGCTCATTAAACCAACCTTAAAAGAAAAATTCATTGGCTACAACAAAGAAATAATAGATGCGGTAGAATTAAAAAAATCGAAAGAAAAAATTTTTGGAAGAGCCTGCAATATAACAAACATCTGGTGCTCAGGAAGTTAATAACCCATGAACAAATATTATGCCTGTATTTTGATTAATAGTAATGAAAAAATTATTTTCAAATCCTGGGAAGAATGCAAAACTACTATCAAAGGAAAAAATAATAAAATAAAAAGCTTTAAAACAATAGAACAAGCTCAAAATTGGCTATTTAATAATGATAACAAAATTCATCATCACCCAATTGGAATATATTTTGATTCTGGAACAGGAAGAGGAAATGGCGTAGAAATTAGAGTTGTAAACGAAAAAAAAATTTCAATATTGGATAAAATCTTAGACAAATCCCTGATTAATGAATATGGAAATTATTATGTCAAAAATTTTCAGGGGATTAGCAATAATTTTGGGGAACTGCTTGCCCTATATACAGCGCTCAAAATAGCATTAAAAGAAAATATAATAAACATATTTGGCGACAGTAAATTAATAATTGACTATTGGTCAAAAGGAACCTATAATAGCAAAAAATTAACACAAATTACTATTAATTTAATCAAAAAAACAACTGAACTAAGGAAAAAATTTGAAGAGAAAGGTGGAAAAATTTCTTTTATTCCGGGGAATGAAAATATTGCAGATCTTGGTTTTCATAAAACTAAATAAAAATATTGTCAAAAAATACATAAAAACAATATTTCTCATTTCAATGGTTTATTTTTATTGTTGTACGACAATAAAAATAAACCATGATTATGAAACTGATTTTAAAGTTCTAGAATCTCCCTATAAATACATTAATATAGATGCAATTAAAGCTACAAATGAATATATTTATATTCAAATTACAAACAATAGCTTAGACATAGTAAAAATAAATTGGCAAAACACTAGTCTTAACAACGATAAAATCGTCTTAAAAAAAGAAGATCTTACAATAAACAATGAAACAGGGTATAAAAATAAATACAGAGAGTTTTTTATTGGCCCTAAAACTTCATTTAAATTTAAAGCATATCCACTAAAAATTCACTCTAAAAACAAAACTAGCAATGCCTTAAACCCAAATATTAAATATCCATCTATTTTCAAACTCAACATAGCAAAAATAGGAATTGAAGCAAAAAAAACAATAAATGTTTTAATAACAAGAACTATAAAAATTAATATTACTAATACATAAAAATCGTTATTATTTTTTTGTTTTTCTATTAATGATAAGATCATAGTTTGTATCTTTATTGTTCTCAAATGATGCTTTTATAGGGGCAAAAAAATTCCAAGAAATATAAATTGTAAAATTATTTCTCCAAATAGGAGAATAAATCCCATCAGATCCTATTAACAAATCTGGCTCTAAATTATATTCGCCAACAAATTTCCAATCATAAAAATTGAATTTAAAGCCTGATGAAAATTTTTTAATTTTAAAAAGCGAATCTTTCCTGTCTTGAGAATTAAAGAAATTGAAAGATTTTAATAAGTCAGCAAAGACATTGACAGGTTCAAGGCCAATTTGGTCCATATATCCTTTAAAATATTTAAAAGTTTTAGTATTAATAGAAAAAGTAGAAAAGTAAATTTCTAAAAATTCTGTATATTTAAACTTCAAGGTCAATGCGGATCGGAGCTCATTATCTGTAAATTTCTGCAAATTTATTTTCCAACCAACATCTACCCCCAAAGTAAAAGAAAGCTTCTTATCAAAAAAAGTTAAAACGTACAAATCCTTTTTGTAACTAGAATCTACAGAATATGGAACAAGTTTGGTTGTAGCTCCAACTTTGGAAAAATCTCCTTTTAAAGGATCATAATTATATTCAAAGTCATCTTTCATGGCAAACAAAAATTGAAAATCAAAAACATTAAGCTTAAAAGAAAGTTCGGAAACTCTATCTATTAAAGGATCATAAGCAGCTAAAAAACTAAATTTAAAATAATCCAAATATCTCGGCTCAATTTTATAATACAAAGCGGGAGACATTTCTAAATTTTTATAAGGTGATGCTGGTTTTTGAGGCTCCAAGGGATTTTGAACAGCAGAAATTCCAGAGTTTTTCATAACATCTTCTTTAAATTTTTTATAATATTTAATTCCAATTCCAGCTTCTTGTAACAAATAAGGAAAATCTAAAGAAAGTTTAAGCTCAGAAGAAGACTTAATATCTTCAAAACTATTTTTTAATTCGCTTGAAAGTTCAGCACTAAAATAATCATAATCATAAATTAAAGAAGCTGTTAAACTTTGATAAAAAGTTTCTGGATCAGATAAAAAAATACTACTATTCTTATTAACCAAAGATTTTGCATCTGAATCATATTTTTTATTAAATGAATACAAGGTAGTCTTATTTTCAAACTTTAAAGTACTTCTAGAGAATAAAGGATACCTAATAAAAGGAAGCAAGTTTAAATTTATTTGGTTAATGACAGAGTGCTCACTTTTTTTATCTTTATTTTCAACCTTAAAATCTTTATTTAAAGGATTATATTCAATAGTATTAAGATATAATAAATTTTCAAAAGTAATTAAACGATTATAAAAATCAGCATGAATTTTAATATCCGTTTTATTTTTTATATCAAATAAATAATTTTTTATTTCATAATTAAAGTCCTTTGGACTTGTTATGCCATAATTATTAAAAAAAACATTATTTCTTAAATAAGGATTAATGCCAAACCTAATAAAAAAAGAATCGGATTGATCAATATTTTTCAAAGTAATTGGTTCTGGAGGAATATATAAATCTTTGGTTAATTCTGCTGTTTTTTTAGCATTTTTCTCCTCTACACTCTTTTTAGTATTATCTTTATTTTCTAGATTTTTAATTTCTGGACGCATTATCACTTCTTTAGTGTCAGCTGAAAATGTCCATTGATTATTGTAAAGGTCTTTTTGAAAATTTAAATCAATATATGGAGCATAAATTCTCTCCAGATAAAACCATTTTCTTGTAGGATCATTAATATCTTTTGGTTTCTCCAAAGGAGATTTAACATAAAGATTTTCATAGCCCGACAATTTAAAACTTAAGCCTAAATTATTTAATTTATAATCCAAGATTGAGCCATCATTAAATGTTCGCTTATAAAAAGAAGATAAATTCCAATCAAAAGTGCTAATGCTGGTTTGCTCTTTAACTGAATCTTTATCCAAATTTAAAAGAGAAAAAAATGTAGCGCTTTCTATTCTATCTCTAAAATCAATATTAACATATGGATCAGAATAGTGCTCTAAAACAACCGAAAAAAGTGCATCGCTTAAAAGAAATTCTGTTTTAAATTTAAGTAAATATCTAAAAGGAACTTCAAGCCCAAATACATCCCCTTTATTAAGATTAGAAAAACTAAAAAGAGATTGTTTTAAAGTTCTATTGTCAAAAGGATAATATCCTCCATCATAACTATAAACATTCCTAGTAAAGCCTAATCCAAAATTTCCTTCCAAAGTTTTAAAATGTCCCAAAGTATTGCTCAAATTAAAATCAATTCCGGAATAAAATCCTAAATTGGCATAAATGTCAAAAATCAACTTAACATAATCTTTATTAAGATTGGGTGCCAAATTTTCTGCAAAAAAATAAGTTAAATATCCATTTCTTATATAAGGGTTTTTGCCTGAATTATAAACAGAATTGAAATCAAAGTCTAAAAAAGAAGAATCTTCACTTGAGGATTTATTACCAAAAAGATAAACGGTATTAAAAACAGAAAAACCTTTTCGTGGATTTAGGCCTAAAGATGGATTAAAAAATAAACTATCTCCCGGTCTGAAAAAAAAGGGAATATAAAATACTGGAACTCTTCCCATGTAAAATATAGCATTTAAAAACCCAAAATCTCCTGAGGGCAATACCCATATTTTAGAAGCTTTAATTGAATAGTATGGTTCTGGAATTTTACTAGTTGTTGCAAAAGCCTGTTCCAAAATGGTAACATCATTGTCTATCTTTTTTAAAACCTTTCCTCCAAACGAAAGAATATGATCTATTTGATTTTTTTGCATTTTTTTTTGAAGAATACCATCTTTTAATAGAAAATTTTGAGAATCAAAATCAACAAAAAATTCATTGCCATAAAAATAAAGCTTTTCATTGGTATCCATATCAAGAATATATTCGACATTTCCAATAGAATAAAGTTTTTTAGAGTTCCTATTAAGGACTATCCTGTCACCTTTAATATTGTGTTTTTTATTCTCTTTAATATCTTCAACCAAGATATTAACTCTTCCTTCAAAAACAACGCTTTCATCCTTAGTAAGCCCATAGGTGAAATTTTCAAGATTATCTGTAGTTTCAATTATTATTTTATATCTGCCAGATCCGGCAAGCCCTTTTCCTTTGACAAAAAGTTCAGGATCTATTCCAAACTTTTTTAAAAGCAATTCTCGTATTTTTGAAATATCTGTTTCTTTTAGGCCCTCTTGTAAGGCCCATTTTTTTAAATCCTCGTCGGTTGAAAGCTCAAGTTCTCTTAAATAAGATTTTTGACTTAAGGTTAGCTTATCTCTTTTTTTAGAATTCTTGTCATTTACAGTCTGGGCAAAAATTGCATTAGAAAATATTAAAAAAATTAAAAATACTATAAAAGATTTTTTAAAAACATTCCTGTATAGGAATTCTCGCATTTTGCAACCTCTTCAGGAATACCAGAAACAACGATATTTCCCCCTGCCAAACCACCATCAGGACCCAAATCTATTATATAATCTGCCTGTTTGATTACATCTAAATTATGCTCTATTAGCACAACTGTATTACCATTGGAAACTAACCGCTGCAAAACCTCTAATAACTTCTTTATGTCATCAAAATGCAATCCGGTTGTTGGTTCATCAATAATATAAAAGGTTTTACCTGTGCTCTTTTTGCTTAACTCAAAAGCTAACTTAATGCGCTGAGCCTCACCTCCTGATAAAGTTGTTGCGGATTGTCCTAATTTAATATATTCAAGCCCAACTTCAATTAAAAATTTTAAATAATGACTAATTTTAGGGACATTTTCAAAAAATTTACTTGCTTCAAATACACTCATCTCTAAAACATCATGTATATTTTTCCCTTTGTATCTAACTTCTAAAGTTTCTTCATTAAATTTTTTACCCTTACACAAATCACAAGGAACAAAAACATCTGGTAAAAAATGCATTTGAATATTAAGATACCCATCTCCTTGGCATTTCTCACATCTTCCACCTTTAACATTAAAAGAAAATCTACCAGCTTTAAAACCTCTTGACTTTGCATCTGGAAGCTTAGCAAAAAGCTCCCTAATCTCTGTAAAAAATCCAACATAAGTTGCTGGGTTTGACCTTGAAGTTCTCCCTATCGGTTTTTGATTTATTTGAATAATTTTATCGATTTTTTCGTATCCAACAATGTCTTTAAAACCATCACAATACTTTTCATTAAGCTTTAATCTACTATCAAGAGCTGGATACAACACTTCGTTAAGTAAAGTGCTTTTTCCGCTACCAGAAACACCTGTTATTACGGTAAAAACTCCCAAAGGAATACTTACATCTATATTTTTAAGATTATTTTTATTAGAACCTAAAAGTAAAATTTTCCCCTTATCTGTCTTTCTTCTAGAGCTTGGAACATCTATTTTAAACTTACCACTAAGATATTGACCAGTTAAGCTATTTTTGCTATTTAAAATATCAATTAAGGCTCCCTTTGCAACTATTTCCCCTCCAAGAATTCCAGCACCAGGACCCATATCAATGATATAGTCTGCAGTGCGTAAAGTTTGCTCATCATGCTCAACAACAATTACAGTATTGCCAAGATTTTTAAGATTAACAAGAGTAGAGATTAATTTTTCATTATCTCTTTGATGAAGGCCAATGCTTGGCTCATCAAGAACATAAATAACGCCTGAAAGTGCTGAACCTATTTGAGTAGCAAGTCTAATACGCTGAGCCTCACCACCAGATAGGCTGCCTGATATTCTATTTAAATATAAATAAGAAAGACCAACATCAATTAAAAATTTAAGTCTACTTTTAATTTCCTTTAAAATTTCTTTAGATATTTTTTCATCTACCAAATCAAGCTGCAAGTTTTCAAAAAATACATAAGAATCAAATACGGACAAATTAGTAAGATCTTGAATGTCTTTCCCATTGATTTTCACAGTTAAAGCTCCAACGCTTAAACGTTTCCCTTTGCATGAATTACATATTTTTTTAGACATTAAATTTTCGTAAAAAATTTTAGTACTCTCTGATTCTGTTGCAAGATATCGCCTTTTTAAAAGAGGTAAAAGTCCTTCAAATGTTTTAGAATAATGAAATCCTCCATCTACCTCCTTTGCTTCCATTTCTTTGGACTGGTAAACAAAATCTATTTTTTCATTTGAGCCGTATAAAATCTGTTTAAGAATTTTGTCTGGAATGTCTTTTATAGGGGTATTTAAGTCAAAATTATAATGTTTAGCAAGTCCTTTAAAAATAGCAACAGACCAAGACGAACTTGTCTTAAACGTAAGAAAAGCGTCGTCATTAAAAGAAAGACTGGTATTGGGACAAATGCTCTCAAAATCAAACTCAAGTGTAACACCAAGACCAGAGCACTCACTGCAAGCACCAAATGGACTATTAAATGAAAAAAGTCTGGGCTCTATAAGAGGAAGTGAAAATCCACACAAAGGACAACTATTGTGCTCTGTAAATAGTTTATCTATTTTTTCCAAATCATTATCAATTTCCACTCTTAAATATCCATTAGAAACAGCAAGAGAAGTCTCAATAGATTCTGCAAGTCTAATTCTAACATTATTACCAATCTTAATCCTATCAACTATAATTTCAATAGTATGTTTTTTATTTTTATGTAAATTTAAATTAAGTGCATCTTCTATTAAATAATCTTCGGAATTTATTCTAACTCTATTAAAACCTTGATTTAATATTTTTTCTAAAACCTTTTTATGAGAACCTTTAGAGCCCCTTACAACTGGCGCAAAAAGTATAACCTTAGATCCATCAGAATAACTTAAAATAGTATTAACTATTTTGTCTAAAGATTGCTCTTCTATTAATCTACCATCATTTGGACAGTATGCTTTACCTATTTTTGCAAATATTAGTCTGTAATAATCATAAATCTCAGTAATCGTTCCAACAGTAGAGCGGGGATTATTGCTTATTGTTCTCTGCTCAATAGCTATAGAAGGAGAAAGGCCATCTATATAATCAACATTGGGTTTTTTCATTACACCTAAAAACTGCCTTGCATAAGCTGAAACGGATTCCATATATCTTCTTTGCCCTTCTGCAAAAATAGTATCAAAAGCCAGAGAAGACTTGCCAGAGCCACTCTTACCAGATATTACAACTAAACCATCTTTTGGAATATCTACATCAATATTTTTTAAATTATGCTCTTTTGCTCCTCTGACAATAATTTTTTTTTTCAAACTTTTTTCCAAAAATCACACCTCTCTTTTTTTATTACGAGCCACACTAATTTTGCCACTAAGCTCTTTTATTTTATCTCTTAAAACAATTGCATCTTCAAATCTTTCATCATTAACAGCTTCTTCTAGCTCAAATTTAAGCTTATCAATAAGCTTTTTTTTAGACAATCTCTTGTCTGAAATAATTTTTTCAAAATCATAACCAACATTTTTATTTTTATTATTGAGTTCTTTTTCTAAAATATTTTGAATCTTTTTAACAATTGTCTTAGGAGTAATATTATTTTTTTTATTATAATCAATCTGAATTTGACGTCTTCTGTTAGTCTCCTCAATTGCCTCCTGCATAGCTACACTTATTTTGTCGTAATACATTATTACAAGTCCATTAGAATTTCTAGCAGCCCTACCAATTGTTTGTATCAATGAAGTAGTAGATCTTAAAAACCCCACCTTATCAGCATCTAATATTGCAACAAGAGACACTTCTGGAATATCTAAGCCCTCTCTAAGTAAGTTAATGCCAACAATAACATCAATTTCAGATTTTCTAAGAAGCGAAATAACTTCAACCCTTTCAAGAGTATCAAGTTCTGAATGTAGATATTTTGCCTTCACACCAAGACTTACTAAATATTCAGTCAAATCCTCAGACATTTTTTTTGTCAAAGTAGTAATTAAAACCCGTTCTTTAAGAGCTACTCTTTTTTGAATCTCAATGTAAAGATCTTCCATTTGCCCATCAGAGTGTCTAGTAATAATTTCAGGATCAACAAGCCCTGTGGGGCGAATTATTTGATCAGCAACCACACTGCTCTTATCATTCTCTTCAACACCCGGGGTTGCAGATACAAAAACAACCTGATTAATTAATGCATCAAATTCATCATATTTAAGGGGTCTGTTTTCAAGCGCCGCAGGAAGTCTAAACCCAAAGTTAACAAGATTTAATTTTCTAGAATGATCTCCATTATACATTCCTCTAAATTGCGGCAATGTAACATGAGATTCATCTACAAATAATAAGTAATTTTTTGGAAAAAAATCAAAAAGACAATAAGGCCTTTCCATTGTACTTCCACTCAAATATTTAGAATAATTTTCAATGCCTGAACAAAATCCTGTTTCTCTAAGCATTTCCAAATCATACTCTACTCTCTGCTTAAGTCTTTCAGCTTCTACAAGCTTACCATTATCTTTGAAATATTGACATTGAAGACTTAAATCATGAGATATTTTAGGTATCGCTTCTAATACGTTTTTATAAGGAATTACAAAATAAGATTTAGCAAAAAGAGTAAAACTATTTGTAGCTCCTAAATTTTTCTTAGAAAATGAACTAATCCTATATATTTCAACAATTTCATCAAAATCTAAACAAATTCGATAAGCAAACTCTCCATGCTCGCTGCTGGGCCAAATTTCAACAATATCTCCCCTAATGGAAAATTTATCTCTTTCCAAATTCATTAAAGTTCTCTCATAATAAAGCTCTACAAAAATATCTGATATTTCTTTAATAGAAATTTTTTGACCTACAAAAAATTCTCGTGCTGATTTTTTGAAAAAATCTGGAGATCCAAGAGCATAAATTGAAGATACAGTTGCAACAACAATTACATCTCGTCTTTTAGCAAGAGACGTTACCGTCCTTATTCGTTTGATTTCTATCTCAGTATTAATAGTGGCTTCTTTTTCTATAAATAAATCTTTTGAAGGAACATAAGATTCGGGCTGATAATAATCATAATAAGAAACAAAATATTCAACAGCATTATTTGGAAAGAAATCTTTAAACTCTCTGTAAAGTTGTGCTGCTAATGTTTTGTTATGGCTTACAACTAAAGCAGGCCTATTTAGATTTTTGATTATATTTGCAATTGTAAAAGTCTTTCCACTGCCTGTAACACCTTTTAATGTTTGATATTTATTTCCCATCAAAATAGAATTTTCAATCTTTTTTATTGCTTTAGGCTGATCGCCAGCGGGAAGATATTCTGACTTCAAAAAAAAATCTATCATTAATTTAACGACCAAAATTTAATACACATTATTATAAATTATATGATAATAAATTCCATATCAAGTATACAATTCATTATAAATCAATATAATTTAATTAATCTTTGTTTAATGAAATAAAATAAAAGGGACAATTAATGCAAAAAATCAAAGCCAAAAAAAAATTAAAAAATTACATTCTTCTTGAAGAAGATACATATTTTCAAGAAGAAGCAATAAAAATTGAAAAAACAAATAATTCAACAGAAATTCTAAACAGATTTTATAAAGATCTAGAATTTGGCACTGCTGGAATAAGAGGAGTCATTGGAGCTGGAACATGTTACATCAACACATATAATGTAAAAAAAATAAGCCAAGGAATATGCAATTACATACTTAAAATAAACAAAAACCCTAAAGTTGCAATAAGCTATGATTCAAGATATTTTTCAAAAGAATTTGCTTACAATGCTGCTCAAATTTTTGCCTCAAATAATTTTGAAACATATATATATAAAAGCTTAAGGCCTTCTCCTCAACTATCTTATACAATAAGAAAATTTGATTGTGATGTTGGCGTTATGATAACAGCAAGCCATAATTCAAAAGAATATAATGGCTATAAAGCATATTGGAAAGGTGGAATCCAAATAATACCGCCCCACGACACACTAATAACCAATGAAATTAAACAAGTAAAAAACATAATAAATACAATTACCATAAAAAAAGGTATTGAAAAAGGGATCATAAAAGAAATTGACACCGAGATAGACGAAGAGTATGTAAAAACAATAAGCAAAGAATTCCCTGATTTTGACAAAAAGAGCAAAGAAACAAACTTAAAAATAGCCTACACAGCACTACATGGCACCGGTGGAACCATAATAAAAAAACTCTTTGCAAATAGCAAAGTACAGCTTTTTTTAGAAAAAAGTCAAATACTGCCAAACCCTGAATTTCCAACAATAAATCATCCTAATCCAGAAAAACAAGAGTCAATGCTTAAAGTAATAGAGCTTGCAAAAAAAGAAGACTGCGACATTGCCCTTGCAACAGATCCAGATGCCGACAGAATAGGGGTTGCGTTCAAAGATCAAAACGAATGGATATTATTAAACGGAAATCAAATATCATGTATTTTAATGAACTACATACTCTCAAAAGAAATAAATCCTAAAAATACATTTGTAATATCATCGTTTGTAACAACACCAATGCTAGAAAAAATTGCAAAAAAATATGGTTCTCAAATTTTTAGAACTTACACAGGATTTAAATGGATAGGAAACTTAATTAATGAAATGGAAAAAAATGAACCAAATAAAAAATTTGCTTTTGCATGTGAAGAAAGTCATGGATATCTAATAGGAAAAAAAGTTAGAGATAAGGACGCATTTTCAGCCATAAAAGGGATTTGTTCTTTAGCACTTGACTTAAAAGCCAAACAGCAAACAATTAAGAATTATCTTGAAAAGATATACAAAGAATTTGGATATTATGAAGAATTTAATATAGAAAAAAACTTTGAAGGGGCCAATGGGGAAATTCAAAGAGAAAAGTTAATGTTAAAACTGAGAAAAGAACAAAAAGTACAATTCGCAGGAATTAAAATAATTGAAAAATTAGACTATGAAACTCTTAAAAAGATTAATTTTAAAGATGAAATTTCAGAAATCAAGGAATATAAACACCCCATAAACGCAATAAAATTTATACTTGAAAACGAAATTGTAATCATTGTAAGACCCTCTGGGACAGAGCCAAAAATTAAATTTTACATATCTGTAAAACTAGAGTATAAGGAAAAACACAAAATATTTGGTATAATAAATGCAATAAAGATGGAGATAGAAAAATATTAACATAACAGAAAATTTAATAAATTTGGTAGAAATAGATTCAAAAGAAATTGCAAGAAAAAATAAAAATAAAGAAGTTTCAATTTGGCACTTATTACTGTCTATAATTACCACTCCAAAAAAATCTGAAATAAAATTTATAGATACCAAAACTCTAAAAAACATTAAACAAGAAGTTATATGCGAAATAGATAAATTAGAAAAAATTTTAATAGAAAAAAACGAGATAATTATTCCAAAAATCAATAAAGAAATCTTTACTCTCATAAAAGAAGCTAAAAAGGAGTTTAAATCCAAACCTTTAATAGGAGCAAAAGAAATTTTTTATCAAATATTAAAAAATAAAAAACTTCTTAAAAAGCACAAACTAAGTAAGTCTAGTTTCAACTTTAAAGATCAAAATATATTAGAATACATGGAAAAAAATAAAATAAGATTAATTGAAACCTACAAAGAATTTGATGAAGAAATACGACTTGAAAATGAACACTTTGAAATTGAAAAGTATGTCAAAAATTTAACAGCACTTGCAAAAGCCAAAAAATTAGATCCCTTAATTGGAAGAGAAAGAGAGATTAAAGCTCTTACAAATATACTCTTGAGAAGAAACAAAAATAGCGCAATGCTAATAGGCGAGCCTGGCGTGGGGAAAACAGCAATAGTTGAAGGACTTGCATCAAGCATAGTACAAAAAAAAATAAGTAGCAAACTACAAGACAAAACAATTTTAATGCTTAAGGTTTCAAACTTGGTATCGGGAACAAAATATAGAGGAGAGTTTGAAGACCGTTTAAATAATATAATTAAGTATATTGAAAAAAACAAAAACACAATCATATTTATTGATGAAATACACACTCTAATAGGAGCTGGTAACTCCGAAGGAGCTCTTGATGCATCAAATATACTAAAACCATCACTTTCTAGAGCTGAAATACAAATCATTGGAGCAACTACTTACAATGAATATCGAAAATATATTTCAAAAGACAAAGCATTCGCCAGAAGATTCCAAACAATTACTGTAAGAGAGCCTGATGAAAAAGATACGCTAAAAATAATCGAAAATATTGCAAAAAATTTTGAAGACTATCATGGGGTGATCTATGAAAAAAGCGCGCTTTTAAATATAGTGAAACTTTCATCCAAATATCTAATAAATAAAAGATTTCCGGATAAAGCAATAGACATAATAGACATTGTCGGTGCAATCAAAAAAGAAGAACTTACAAAAGACAATATCATAACATCAGATGATATACAAAAGGCAATAAATGAAATACTATCTATTAAAACATCAAATAATACTAAAGAAGAAATTTTAGAATTAAAAGAAGCAGAAAGCGAAATAAATAAAAAAGTGATCGGGCAAAAACATGCGGTAAGTGAACTTATTAAAGAAATTATTAAAGTCAAGCTTGGACTTAATGATGATTCTAAACCTTTAACCTCAATATTGTTAATAGGGTCAAGTGGATGCGGAAAAACTACTTTAACTGATGAAATATCTAAAAAAATTATCAAAGATCAAAACTCAGTATTACGACTAGATATGTCAGACTATAAAGAAGAAAGCTCTATTTCAAAATTAATTGGCACAAATCCAGGATATGTAGGTTACTCTGATGGGGGCATTCTGACAAATAAATTAAAATATTCATTTGAAACTTTAATATTGTTTGAAAACATTGAAAATGCACACAACTCTATATTAAACCTAATAAGTCAAATGCTTGAAAATGGAGAACTTATTGATAGCAAAGAAGACAAAATATTATTTAAAAACACGATTATAATAATGACTACAAGCATTGGATCTAGAATGCTTCTTGGAGAAAAAAATATTGGATTTAACAAAAATCAACAAAAAAGCTTAGAGGCAAGAAACTTTAAAGAAGAAATAAAACAAGATCTTGAAAAAAGATTTAAGTTATCCTTTTTAGACAGAATTCAAAAAAAAATTATCTTAAATATTCTTACAAAGGACAATGTAGAAGAAATTTGCAAAAACTACTTAAGCAGCCTTAAGACAAAATTTTACTCCAAAGGAATCGAGATAGAAATAAAAAAAGATATTGACAAATTCATAACCACAAAATACTATAAAAAAAATTCAGGAGCAAGAAGCGTAATTGCCGCAATAAAAGAAAAAATAGAAGAAGATATTATCACCAAAATAGCTGGAAATCAAAACATAAATAAAATAACAATTTATTTAGAAAAAGAAAAAATAATAATAGAATAAAGGGGAATTATAATATGTTTAAAAAAGTAGAAAACAAGGCAAATTTTCCTAAAATAGAAGAAAAAATATTAAAATTTTGGAATGACAATAAGATCTTTGAAAAATCAATAAAGCAAAGAGAGGGGTGTGAGGAATTTACATTTTATGACGGACCGCCTTTTGCAACAGGACTTCCTCATTTTGGACATTTTGTTCCAAACACAATAAAAGACATAATTCCAAGATATCAAACAATGCAAGGCAAATATGTTAAAAGAAATTTTGGATGGGATACTCATGGGTTACCTGTTGAATACGAAGTAGAAAAAAAATTGGGAATTTCTGGCAAATACGAAATAGAAAATTATGGTATTGAAAATTTTAACAAAGAATGTAAAAAAATAGTACTCAGATATACAAAAGAATGGAAAAATATAATCTTGAGGCTTGGAAGATGGGTAGATTTTGAAAAAGGATACAAAACTATGGATATAAGCTTCATGGAATCCGTATGGTGGGTATTTAAAAATCTTTATAACAAAGGTTTAATTTACGAAAGTTACTATGTACTACCCTATTCCCCAAAACTTGCAACCCCACTTTCAAATTTCGAAGTAAATCTTGGAGAATACAAAGAAGTCAATGACCCATCATTAACAATAAAATTTAAAATTAAAGATAAAAACGAATACTTACTAGTATGGACAACCACCCCATGGACATTGCCTTCAAACCTTGGAATTGTAGTAGGACAAGAAATAGAATATTCTAAAATTTTTGACAAAAAAAAAGAAGAGATTTTAATACTTGGATCAAAAAAGCTTAATAGCTATTATGACGATGAAAATTCATATACTATTATAGAAAAATTCAAAGGAAATAAGCTTGAAGGCATAGAATATGAACCTATTTTTAACTACTTTTTAGAACAAAAAGATAAAGGGGCTTTCAAGGTACACACAGCCGATTATGTTACAACTGACGACGGAACAGGAATTGTTCATCTTGCTCCTTTTGGAGAAGAAGACTACACAATACTTAAAAAACACACAAATGTCGACATAATAGATCCCTTAGATGCTGAATGTAAATTTACAAATCAAGTCAAAGACTTTAAAGGACTTTTTGTAAAAGATGCTGATAAAAAAATAATAGAAAACCTAAAATTACGCAATTTTTTATTCAAAAGAGAAAATTATCTGCACAGGTATCCATTTTGCTACAGAACAAACTGCCCAATTATTTACAGACCAATAAGCTCATGGTTTGTAAATGTAGAAAAAATAAAAACAAAACTTTTAGAAGTAAATGAAAAAATTAATTGGATGCCAGCTCATTTAAAAAAAGGAAGATTTGGGAAATGGTTAGAAAATGCAAAAGATTGGGCAATAAGCAGGAATAGATTTTGGGGAAATCCAATCCCAATTTGGATATGCTCAAAAACAGGAAAAAAAATTTGCGTTGGATCAAAAAAAGAGCTTGAAACCCTATCTGGTCAAAAAATTGAAGACTTACACAAAGACCAAATAGATAAAATAACCTGGCCAAGCAAAGACGGTGGCACATTTATCAGAACAAGCGAGGTTCTTGATTGTTGGTTTGAATCTGGAGCAATGCCTTACGCAAGCAACCATTACCCATTCACAAACGAAAGTAATTTTAAAAATATATTTCCTGCTGACTTTATTGCAGAAGGTCTAGATCAAACAAGGGGATGGTTTTATACTCTTACAATACTGGGAACTTCTCTTTTTGAAAACACAGCATTCAAAAACGTCATTGTAAATGGACTTGTGCTTTCAAGCGATGGAAGAAAAATGTCAAAATCCTTTAAAAATTATACAGACCCAATGGAGGTAATAAACACCTTTGGAGCTGATGCTTTAAGGCTTTATTTAATAATGAGCCCTGTAGTTAAAGCTGATGATTTAAAATATAGCGACAACGGAGTAAGAGATGTTCTTAAAAATATAATAATACCCATTTGGAACGCCTATTCATTTTTCACAACTTATGCAATAATTGATAAATTCAAACCTCCGAAAAATCTAAACCTAGTTAAAAACAATATCCTTGACAAATGGATCATAAGCGAACTTGAAAGCCTAAAAAAAACACTAAATATAGAAATAGACAAATACAATCTAACAAAGTCAATAGAATCTTTACTTGAATTTATAGATAAATTAAACAATTGGTACATAAGAAGATCAAGGCGAAGATTTTGGAAATCAGAAAACGATAAAGACAAAAATGATGCCTACGAAACATTATATTATGCAATAAAAACTTTAATGATTTTACTTGCACCCTTTATTCCATTTATAACAGAAGAGATTTATCAAAATTTAAAAACCGATGGGGATAAAGAATCAATACACCTTAACGATTATCCAAAAGCAAATGAAAATTTCATTAACAAAACAATTGAAGAAAAAATAAATCTTGCAAGAAAAATAACTTCGATGGCAAGATCACTTAGATCATTGCATAATATAAAAATACGCATGCCTATTAGTACGATATATATTGTCACAAAAAATCAAAACGAACAAAATATGCTAATGGAAATGCAAGAAATAATATTAGATGAAATAAATGCAAAAGAAATGAAAATAAAAACTAACGAAGAGGAGCTTATAACTTACAAAGCAAAGGCAAACTTTAAAGAACTTGGGAAAAAGCTTGGAAAAGATATGAAAGCAGTATCTGCTGAGATTAGCAAACTAAAAAACGAAGACATAATAAAAATAATAAATGGAACATCTTACGAGATAAAAGTAGCTAATGCAAAGCATTATTTATCATTAAATGATATAATATTAGAAAGAGAAGAAAAAGAGAACTTAAAAGTAATCAATGAAGAATCCATTACAATAGGAATAGACTCACTAATCACTAAAGAGTTGTACTTAGAGGGACTTACAAGAGAATTTGTAAGACAAATACAAAATTTAAGAAAAGAAAAAAATTTTGATGTTAGCGATAGAATAAATTTATATATAGAGAATAACGAGGCTTTAACAGAAATGCTAAATAAATTTGAAAAATACATTAAAACTGAAACATTGGCGTTAAATATCATATTAAACAAAAATAAGCTAGAAAAAAAAATAAGCCTTGCCGATGACATATTTGCACTAATAGGAATTGAAAAATGTTAAAAACATTAACAAAAATAATTACCATTTCATGCCTCATAGTAGGGTGCGCCAGCCTACCTTACAGCCCTCCAAAACAAAATCTAAATTACCTAATGGAGCTTTTGCCTGACGCAAACTTATATGCCCATATCAATTTAATTAAAAACAGGTCTATTTTTAACTCTTTAAGCCCTAAATACAAATCCGCACTCGGGCTTGTAAGCGACTTATACTTTAGTTATAAAAAAGAAAACAACGATTTTGCCCTACTAATAATGGGTAATTTCCCAAAAGATATTTTCTGGGGAATTCATAAAAATAGAAATACAGAATCAATAGGCAATATACTTACAAATCCAAAATGGAAACTTAAAAATTCAAACATATACATTATTCCAAACAAAGCTAGAACCAGTATTACAATAACCCAAAAAGATAAACCCTTAAAAGACAATAATATACTAACAACAAAATATATTGGAGAAGTAGAAAAAAATGAAATGTTTTTTTGGATTCAAGATTCAGCATTATTGCTTCCAAACCAAATGGCAAACAGCAAAAATTTAATCCCTTTTAGCAGCGGAACTTTGTCTATAAATAGCTTAAATCAAAACGAATATATTTTTAAATCCCTAATCAAAACAAATAACCCACCAATATTAAAAATATTGTCAAAAAAGCTAATTCCAACCCTCTTGGCAAACATGACTAATCTAACAATATCAAGCCACATAAAGACCACAATAAAAGACCAAAATATAGTAGAAATAGAATTTAATATTCAAAAATCTAGTGTTGAAAGCTTTATAGAAAAGCTGGCTTCAAATATTCAAACCTAAAATTTTTATTGCCCCATTAAAATGAAGAATTATTGCCTTTTGCAAGTAAAATAATGATACAAGGCCCCAATTTTACCAGATTCATTATTAAATTTAGTAGGCTCAAGTGTTACAAGATTTTTTATATTATTATTATTATCAAAAGCCATTTCTAAAGACCATAAATTTTCTAATTTTTCATATATTCTATCTATTAAATCAGGCCTTGCGCTTATTCCTCCTCCAATCAAAATTTTTTCAGGATTTAAAATAAAAATTAAATTAAAAATACCAAATGACAAATTCTCAAAAAATCTTTCAACTTCATTTTTGGCATGAATATTTCCACTTTCAGCTAGATCAAAAACAAATTCTCCTGAAATTTCTTTTAAGGGCTTTCCTAATCGCATAGCAACTCTTTTCCTTAAAGCCGAAACAGAAGCAATGGATTCCCATCTACAATTAAAAGGAATATTATTGCTAATACCCCTAGTAATCATAAATCCAACCTCTCCGGACATAAAAGAACTTCCTCTTAAAAGTTTGCCATTTGCAAAAATTCCAGCACCAATTCCTGTGCCAAGAGTAATAGCAATAAAATCATTAGAGTCAATAGCATTACCCTTAAATTTTTCCGCCAAGGCCACACAATTAGCATCATTTTCAATCTCTGTACTTATTCCAGTTAAAGATTCTAATCGCTCTTTTAAAGGATAATTAACAAATCCGGAAATAGCATTTACCCTAAGAACATTTCCCTTAAGATCAACAAACCCAGGAATACAAATTGCAACTCCTGCTATATCATTTGATTCTTTGTAAGAATTAATAAGATTAATTAAAATATTTACTTGTTCATCAGAAGTAGCACCTGTGCTTATTTCATTTTTATCAAAAAAAACACCACTTGAATCTGCAAGCGAATATTTAGTACTGGTCCCACCAATATCAATCGCTAAATATCGTTTCATGTCTATCCTCAGAGCCTAATTGTACATAAATGATCATAAATTTTCCATAGCAATATAAGAAATTTTAGAAATCTTGTTTATAACTATTTGTGCTTTAATCATTTCCTTTAAATAAGAAACATGGGAAATTATACCAATTTGTCGTCCGGTCATCATTTGGAACTTAGAAAGCTTAGGCATAACTTGAGCTAAAGTATCCTCATCAAGATTGCCAAACCCTTCATCTAGAAAAAAAGCTTCTATTTTCAACTCACTATCCCTTATTTTATCAGATAAAGCTAAAGACAAAGCTAAAGACACAAGAAATTTCTCACCACCAGACAAAGTTTTTACCGTCCTTATTTTATTAACATCTTTTTTGTCTTCAATTAAAAAATCAAACTCCTTGCTCTCTTTGTTGGTTTTAAGCTCAAAATCAGGAAAAATCCACCTTAAATACTTCTCATTTGCCAGCCTTAAAATATCATTAATTAAAAAAGTTTGAACATAATATTTCAATCCAGAAGATCTAATAACCACCTTCCTTAAAACATCTAGTTTATCTTTCCTTTCTTTAGCAAGATTTAATTCGCCTCTTAGCAAGTCTAAATTAATTTTCTGCTGATTAATCTTTTTTTGAAGAGCTTGAAAATTTAAAAGCTTGATTTTATACTTTTCGATATCTCTGGATAAAAATTCAAGCTTAGAGCTAATTGATAAACTCAATTCTTGTAAGAAATACAAACTATTTTGACTAATTTGCTCCAAAGCAGTTTCTGATTCAAAAGAAAATGAACTAAAAACCACACTTTTTAAATTTGAAATTATTTTAATAAAACTATTTTGCTCTTCATTTAATCTCGCTTTTAAAGTCAATATAGATTCCTTTATAAATTTAATTTGAGTTTCGGTTTTAATTTTTAAATCTTCTAAATTTTTAAGATTTAAAACAAGCATATTCCATTCATTTTCTATACTTTTCTGTTTAGCCAAAACAACATTAAATTCCCTTTCCAAAGAAGAATAATCATTAAAGCTTAAATTTAAATTAAGTTTCAATAATAAATCCTTAATCTTTAAAAGATTTTGATCAAAATTTTTATTTTTTAAAGAAATCTCAATTTTTAAATCTTTTTCCCTAACCTTAAATTGTTCAAGTTTTTCTAATTTACTTTCAAATACTAAAATTTTTTCTCTGTCAAAATAATTTATGTATTTGTCAAATAAATTTTTCCCAATCAATCTTAAAATCTCAGCATTATTATTTTTAAACTCTAAAGCATTAACCTCTTGTTTAGAGATTTCTTCTTGTCTGCAAGATATCTGATATTTAAGCTCATCAAGTTGATTTTGTATCAAATGAAGTTTTGAATTTAAAGCATAAAGCTCTTTCAAGCTGCAAACCGATAACTTATCTTTATGCTGATAATTTTTATATTCAACCTCAATATATTTTAGTTTTTCTTTATCGCTCTCAATAGAAAAATTTTTATCATCAAGATATTTCAACAACTCTTTATATAAATCAATCTTAATAATATTTTTTCCCCTTTTTTTATTAAAATCTTCTTTCTCAGTAGCTTTTAATAAAAATTGTAACTTATCTCTATATTTTGAAATCAACTCATCATTAAAAGTTTGAAACAATTTCAATGCTTCATAGTAAACATACTTGTCAAAATCAAAATTAGATTTCTCAGAAGAAATGCTTTTAATCTCATCATTTTTTTTACTATGAGCCCTTAATAATTCTTTTTTTTCATCCTCAAGACTATTTTTCCTTAAAAGCAAGCTTTGATAATCGTTCTCAATAAGTTTTAAATTAAAAAGATTGCAATTTTTGTTATAAAGCTCCTTAACATAACTAAAATTAAAATTATTGCTATCCAGATATCTAATTTCTTTTAAATTACTCATTACTTTTGAAAGTTCTAAATCAAGAGATCTGCTATCATTAAACAAGTCACCTTGCATAGCAACTAGATTTTTCAAATTCCAAAAATCTGAACATAAATAAATTTTCCGATCTAAATCCAAATTTTCTTTTAATTTCTTTTGAACAGAATAATCTCTCTCTAAAGAGTTTAGATGTTCAATCCGAGAAGATAATTGTTCCTCTAGAGAAGACATTTCACTTTCCAAACTCAAATATCTCTCATTAGCCGATATTGCCTGATTACACAAAGAAATAGCTCTTCTAACATTTTCAAGATCAATTTCTAATCGATCAATATCAACTAAATCCAAATAATCCTTAAGAGATTTATATTCACTCTCATCATAATCAAGAATTGATTTTTCATAAGATTCAGAATTCAACAATTTATCTATATTAAACTTTGTGCGCTCTAAATCACTTTTTAAATAAAATTCCAAATTATCATATTTTTTCAAATTAAAAATATTATCAATTATTGCGGTTTTCTCTTTGGGAGTTGACGTTAAAAATTCTTGAAAATTGCCTTGTGGTAAAATTACAGTTTGACAAAATTGGTTAAAGTCTAATCGACAAAGACTTTTAATATGCTCTAAAACATCGGCTCTACCCTCAATAATACTGTTATCAAAAAAACAACTAAGCAACATGTTCTTAGGGGTTTCTATATTTTTTACATTAAGCTCAACAAAAGATTCATAAATCTTGCCAGAAATAGTAAACGTTAATTTAACGTAAGCGCTAGTTTCGCCCTTTGATATAATATCTACAATTTTTTTTCCAAGTCTGTAAACACGAGCATATAGCGCCAAAGTTATGCAATCTAAAATAGTGCTTTTACCTGCTCCAGTGTTGCCAGAAATTAAAAAAATGCCCGATTGTCTTAAAAGAAGCGTATCAAAATTTAACTCGTGTTCACCTTTATACGAAGCAATATTTTTAAATATGAGTTTATTTATCCTCATATTCACCCAAATATCCGTTAGTTAAAACCTCATTAAAAAGAGAAATAAGCTCTTCTTCCTTAAACTTGATATCCCTAATAACTCCGTTCTCAAAATCTCGTCTCAACTTTTTTTCAAAAAAATATTTTTCATCCATTTCAAGCACTTCAAGTTCTCCAATAAAGTTGGAGTCGTCTTGCAAATCCTGGCTTAAGGGTAAAGAATAGGAAATAGAAACTAAATTCATAAAATTAAGCCTTGCTAAATCATAAATAGTCTCCTCAGCACTAGTATCAACTGCCTCATTAAGTTCAATTTTCAAATAAATAGTAAAAGATTCTCCTTTTTTGAAATTAGCCAAAAAGTCAAGAACTTCATTTAAAGACCCTTTAACAAAGATTAATTTATTAAAAATCGGCACCAAAAATGCTTTTTGCGAGATTAATTTATTGTTATCAAAATGTAAAACATTTATGTATTTATCGCAAGATTCATTAAATGAATATTGCATGGGAGATCCTGAATATACAATATTATCTCTTAGTTTCATGAATTTATGAATATGCCCCAGAGCAACATAAGAAAAACTATTTCCAAAAACATTATAAGGGACAATATAACTGCCTCCCAAAGTATCAATCTTTTTACTACTGCCAAAAAAAGAATGCGCCATTAATATTTTAGGAATCCCTTTATACTTGTTTTCTAAAAATTTAGATAAATTTGATATTTCTTCTCTGTAAGCATTTTCTAAATTTTCAAGAAATAGCTTACTGGAAGACTGATCTTCTAATTCAAAAATATCATCAAAATTTTGCCCTAAAATAAGCCTTTCATTTATATGTGGAAGACAAACAACAATAAACTTAAGATTTTCATTATTTTTTAATAAAACTATTTGCTCATCAGAGCCATATTCTGTTATTAAAAAAAAATTAAACCGTGAAAGGAGTTTTTTATTTATACTTAAATAATCCTTTTTGTCATGATTTCCAGAAATAACCACACACCATTTACAAGAAGTAAAAGAAAGTTCATAAAAAAAATCATTCACCAATCTTTGCTCTTTAAATCCAGGCCTTTTGGAATCATAAACATCCCCAGCAATAAGTAAAAGATCAATCTTTTCCTTTTTAATAAATTCTAAAAGAAAAGATAAAAAATTTTTCTGCTCCTTAAGTATTGAAAAATTTTCAATTTTTTTTCCAATATGCCAATCCGAAGTATGCAGAATTTTATAATTGTTCACAAAATACTCTCACTTTTTTTAATTCTTAAATTATATTTATATATTATAATACAATATATAAACATAAGGAATTTATGGAAAATAAAAAATTGATAATAGTTGAATCGCCAACAAAAGCCAAGACAATAAAAAAGTTTCTCGATGAATCATTCCTAGTAGAAGCATGCATTGGGCACATAGTAGACCTGCCAAACAATGCAAAAGAAATCCCCAAAGAATATAAAAAATACGAATGGGCAAATATTTCTATAGATTATAACAATGGATTTAATCCAATTTACATTATTCCTAGCAATAAAAAACCAATTGTATCAAAACTAAAAAAATTAGTAAAAACAATAAACGAAATATATCTTGCAACCGACCAAGACAGAGAAGGAGAAACTATAGCATTTCACTTAAAAGAAGTATTAAAAATCAAAAATTATAAACGGATGATATTCCATGAAATCACAGAAACTGCAATAACCGAATCACTAAAAAATACTAGAAATATAGATATGAACCTTGTTAATGCTGGGGAAGCTAGAAGAATATTAGACCGACTATACGGGTATACAATCTCTCCTCTACTTTGGAAAAAAGTAGCCTACGGACTTTCTGCTGGGCGAGTACAATCTGTTGGATTAAAATTATTAATAGAAAAAGAAAAAACTAGAATAAATTTCAAAAAGGCCAATTATTATTCAATTTTACTTCAATGTAAACACGAGAAAAAAGACTTGTTGCTTGAAACAAAATTAGAAGAAATTGACGGCAAAAATATAGCAGAAGGTAAAGACTTTATAAATGAAACTGGAAAACTTAAAAATATCACCAAGACAATAATAATAACCCAAGATTTAATGGTAGAGCTTGAAAAAGAATTAAAAAATGGACAAAAAATTGAATTAATTTCAATAGAAACTAAAAAAATAAAAATACCTCCTCCAAAGCCATTTACTACCTCTACACTTCAACAAGAAATAAATAAGCGCCTTAAAATTGGAACAAAACAAATCATGCAACACGCTCAAAAACTTTACGAACACGGATACATTACTTATATGAGAACAGACTCTCATAATATTGCTAAAATTGCAAAAGATAAAATAACAAAAATAATAAAAAATAAATATGGAAAAGACTATGTAGAAGAAAAAGGCAGAATTTATGAAAAAGAAAAAATGGCTCAAAATGCACATGAGGCAATAAGGCCTTCTGAAATGTTTATTCCAAATGAAACCATAGAAATAGAAAGCAAAACTGCTAAAGAAATTTACAAAATAATATGGGATAGAACCATTATTTCTGGAATGAAAGATGCAATAAAAGAAAATATAAAACTGACTTTTAAGTATAAAAATTTAATTTTCAGATCAAGCTTTACAAAAATAATTTTTGATGGATTTCTTAAACACACTAAAGAAAAAGATGAATGCCTTAACATAAATTTTGACTTAATTAAAAAGGGAGATACATTTTCAATAGTTAAAATGAAACCAAACGAACACGAAACAAAGGCTCCATTTAGATACACAGAGGCGTCTCTTGTGCAAAAAATGGAAAAAGAAGGGATAGGTCGTCCCTCGACCTATTCTACAATTATATCAACACTTTTAGAAAGGGAATATGCCTTCAAACTTAACAACACATTAATGCCAACCATAAAAGGAGCTGCTGTAATAAATCTTCTTGAGAAATATTTTCCAGTACTAATTGAGCTAAATTTCACCTCTAATATGGAAGAAAAATTAGATAAAATAGCAGTAGGAAAACTGGATAAAATAAAATATTTAAGTAAATTTTATAATGGCAAAAAAGGACTAAAAGATACAGTAATGCAACTAGAACCCAAAATTGATTCTTCTGAATTTAGAACCGTTATTGAAAGTCAAGACATAGAAAATAAAAATGATAACAGCATTAATTATACAATAAACATTGGCAAATATGGACCTTATTTGATATTCAAAGGGCATAATTACTCAATTAATACAAAAACTCCATTAGAAAATTTGTACAAAAAAGATGAAATAGAAAAAATAATAAATGAAAAAGAGTTAAAACCTAATATACTCGGGGTTGATCCTTTAACAGGACTTAATGTAATCTTTAAAAATACAATTTATGGAAACATTGTCCAACTTGGAGAAGATACCTATGCCCCTCAAGAATATACAAAAAAAGGAAAACCTAAAAAATTAAAAATAATAAAAGCAAAAAAAGCATCAACTAAAAAAATTGATCCTGAAAACATAACATTAGAACTTGCTTTAAAATTGCTCTCACTGCCAAAACCAATCGGCAAGCATCCTCAAACTAATGAACAAATCATTGCTGCAACCGGTGTTTTTGGGGATTATATTAAAACTGAAAGCGGAAGTATTGCTTGCTCACTAAAAAAAGATTTAAAAGCATATGACATAACACTAGACAAGGCCATCAGCCTACTCAACGAAAGAGCCAATAAAGTGGGCATAATCGTTAAAATAATCACATTTTCTAAAAACAAAATCGGCAATAAAATATATATTTACAAAAAAAACGACAAATTTTATGCTAAAATTAAAAGAAAGAAGATTGATTTACCTGATAACATTAATCTTGATGAAGTAAATGAAAAATATGTATTCAGCTTGTTATAAATATGAATGATTTAAAACTTCCAATTTATAAATACAAAGATGAATTAATTAAAGTACTAAAAAAACATAATGTTTTAATTGTAGAAAGTCCAACAGGTAGTGGAAAAACCACCCAACTGCCAAGAATAATCTATGAAGCGGGTTTTGCAAAATTAGGAAAAATTGGAGTAACTCAACCAAGAAGAATAGCCACAGTATCAATAGCTGAATATATTGCCAAGCATATTGGCGTAAATGTTGGAGAAGAAGTTGGCTATAAGATAAGATTTGAAGAAATTACAAGCCCAAAAACCAAAATCAAATTAATGACTGACGGGGTGCTTCTGCAAGAGCTAAAAAAAGATACACTACTTTATGAATATGATGTAATCATAATAGACGAAGCACACGAAAGAAGTTTAAACATTGATTTTATATTGGGCCTTATTAAAGACATTTCAAGAAAAAGGGATGATTTTAAAATCATAGTTTCATCTGCTACGATAAACACAAAAATATTTTCAAAATATTTCAATAATGCACCGGTTGTTAGTATTGAAACTATCACTTACCCAGTGCAAATAATATACAATCCTCCTCTTTTAAACACATCAAAAGGGATGATATTAAAAATAAAAGAAATTGTCTTAAACGTAATAAAAGAAAAAAAAGCAGGAGATATTCTTATATTTTTATCTGGAGAGAAAGAAATAAAAGAAACTATTAAAGAATTACAAGAATTAAACTCAAAAAAAAAATTAATAATATTTCCTTTATACGGCAGAATGCCTAAAGAAGCTCAAGAGCAAATATTTATGCCTACTCCTAAAAATAAAAGAAAAATAATAGTCTCAACAAACATAGCAGAAACTTCAATCACAGTTGAAAATATTAAAATAGTAATAGATAGTGGAAAAGTTAAAACAAACAAATTCCAAACAAAAACTCATACCTATTCGCTCCAAGAAGTTCCAATTTCAAAATCATCAGCAACTCAAAGAGCTGGTCGAGCAGGAAGACTTTCAAAAGGAACTTGCTACAGACTTTACAAAAGAGAAGATTATCAATTAAGAGAAGATTATCAAAAAGAAGAAATATATAGAACAGATCTATCTGAAGTAGTACTGCGAATGGCAGATATTGGAATTAGAGATTTTACCCACTTTGACTTTATCTCAAAACCATCAACGCATTCGATTCAAACTGCAAGCAAAATATTAAAATCTCTGGATGCTATAAACAATAAAAACGAACTTACAGAAATTGGGAAATATATGATACTATTCCCATTAATACCTGCACATTCAAGAGCATTAGTCGAAGCAATGATAAATTATCCACAAGCGATCTATCAAACCACAATAGGTCTATCATTTTTATCCACAAGTGGAATTTTCCTATTACCCCAAAATGAAGAGATGGAAGCCAGACAAGCTCACTTAAAATATAAAAATCCAATGGGAGATTTAATTGGGTTTGTTAATATCTTTGAAGATTTTAAAAAAGCTCTAAATAAAGAAGCTTTCACAAAGGAAAATTATTTAGATCTACAGGGACTTGAAGAGATAGCAAACGTACAAATGCAACTTGAAAACATTATTAGCAAATTAAATATACCAATAATACAAAAAGGTGTTTTTGACAACGAAGGATATTTAAAATCAATAATGAAAGGAATGAGGGATTATATTTGTTTTAAAACTTCAAAAAAGAAATATAAAACCATCAGAGCTCAAAACGTAATAATTCATCCAGGATCACTTATTAGCACCGATTCTGTGAAATATTTCGTTGCAGGGGAAATTATAGAAACTACAAAAATGTATGCAAGATCTATTGGCGTCTTAAAAAAAGAATGGGTTGACGATATTATAAATGAAGAGTTTAAAAATAAAGACATATCTGATAAAAAGAAACAAATAACAAATACCGAGCAGACAAAAATTCTCAATGAAATCAAAATAGGGAAAAAAATTTTCAAAGCGGAATACAAAAATAACATTTACGTAATAAAAATTAACCTAGAATCGCTAAAAGAAATGATTTTTAAAAACGAACCAAACAATCAAAATAATGAAGATTTGAAAAAAATTAAAATACAATTGATGCATAAAAATATAACGGTTTTTAACAACAAAAAATTTTTAGAAACTATAGAAATAGTTAAAAACATGGGAAAAGATTGGCATTATATAAAAAAATATGAAACAAACAATGTAAACATTAATGAACTTGAAAAAATGAAAAATCTTTTAGAATGTACAATGCAATTTACAAGCTCTCCCCCTAAAAAAAATGCACTTTTTTTATCATTGGAAACAGATTATTCTGGAAATTTCAGACTAAAACCCAAACAAAATTTCATAATGGCAATAGAAGAATCTATGGAAAGCATCAAAAGCCTTATAGAAAACAAAGAATACATACAAAAGTTACATTTTATAAAGAAATTAATAAATAAGGTTTACAAAAAATTAAATTACTTTTTTTAAAAAACTAAACTTTGAAAGCCTTTTTATAAAGAAAAGATAATAATCAAACATTCTTCAATGTTGGATTCAATGCTTATAATAATTTCAAATTATTTTCATTATTCTTAAAACAAAGTTTATAATAAATTATGAACTGGCTATCATTTTTTTTTGTTTTATTATTTTTAGCAATTTCTCCAGCAATTTCTCCTTTTGAATTAAAAAGTAATAATAAAGAAAATATAGAAAATTTAATAAAGCTACATATGCTTTATGATTTAACTAATAACCTGCCAAAAGAATTAGAAACAATAAATAAAATTAAAAATTTTGACTTAGAACAATATTATCTGCTAATTACAAAATACTATCTAAAAATAAAAAAATATAAAGAAGCTAATAATTTTTTAAACAAAATAAACCAAAAAAAAATCAAAAATCAAAAAATAAAAAACGAAATCATTTCGCTAAAATTAAGAATAAATGAAGATAATATTAATGAAGAAGAAATTAAAAAAATATTAAATAAAGAAAAAAATATAGATGTCAAAATAATTTATCAAATATTTAGTCTTATAAAATTCAAAAACGAAAAATTAGCAACTAAAATTAAAAACCTCATACTAACAAACTATCCCAAAAGTATTTATTCTTATAAAATAAAAAGAAATGAATAAAAAAATATTAACACTACTAGTATTGATTTTAAGTATTTTCTCGGGGCTAATGCTGTCCAAATCAAGCAATAAACAAGCCAAATACAAAATTATTAGAGATTATTTCATAAACAGTAATTATGTTCTAGTGAAAATTGAAAATAAAGATCTAAAATTCACCATATCAAAACCTATTTACGACAAAAAGATAAACAATTACTACTTTAAAGGCCAAACAACAAGCCATTTCTTAATTTCCAACAATGTTGACATTGCAATTAACACAAGTCCATATGAAGTTAAACAAAACATGTTTTTCCCAAAAGGACTATATATATATAATAAAAAAATGATTTCAAAACAAATAAATAACTACGGAGAGATTGTAATAAAACACAATAAAATCATATTAAATCCCAAAGAAGATGAAATAGAAAACTGCGATTATGGATTTAGTGGATTTTTTGTTTTAATCAAAAACGGAAAGTATAAAAAAAATTTCAAAGAAACAAAGCACCCAAGAACAATAATAGGAACTGATAAAAATAATAAGTATTTATTTCTTGCTACAATAGAAGGAAGGGGTGTCAATAATAGCAAAGGGGCCTCTCTTAATGAAGCCATTGATTTTGCATTAAGCTATGGCATGACTAACGCCATTAATCTAGATGGAGGGGGCTCAAGCACTCTTGTTGTAAAATCAAATAATGCTCCTTACAAATTAAATTTCACTGCAAACATCTTTGGACAGGAAAGATCTGTCCCATTTCATTTAGGAATAAAACTTCCTAATTGAAAAATTTCCAACCGATATTAAATCCAAGCATAATCTCAGTTGTTAACCCAGAAAAATTTTTATTATTAGAAAATGGAGATATAGAAAGCATAAACAAAGGCCTAATGTATAAACCCTCAAGATCGGGAATAAAAAGATCAGCAGCAAGCCCCATGCTTAAAAAAAAGAGATTAAAATTAGTAGAGCTCAAATTAAAAGCGTATTTAAACCCAATCAATGGGAAAAGCATTCTAACCTGTTCTTTGAAAACCATCGGATATGTTCCATAAAGCCCAAGTGAGAAATATCTACCATTGTGAGTATCAACAAAAGCCTCTTTGTAAGACATTTCAAAAAGTGCATAATTTGCATCAAAAAATAAATTCAAATTAATCCCATGATCTGCTCTAGTAAAATTTGAAGCAAATTTAGTGGCGCCTGTTTTATCAGTATAATTAGTAAATTGATAAGAAACCCCTCCACCAAAAGAAAGTGGATAAGAAAAAATTAAATTATTAGAAGAGATGAGAAATAAAATAAAAAAAAGATATTTCTTCATTAACAATCCTTAAAAATTCTAAAAAATACTATATTATTATAGTAACACACTAAAATAGTATATAAAAAATCAAGGAAATTATGAATACAAAAACATTATATTTAATATCCATAATTCTTTTAGCCTGCAATAGCAATAACAAAATTCCTCTCATTCAAAAATTAAATTTGCCCAAAAGTAGCATTCTGGGCTTTAGCAATAAAATGGGCATAATAATAAAAGATTATGCTTTTCTTAGTAAAAGCACTAAGAAAAATAGCGAATTGGATTATGATTACGCAGCTCTACTCAGAAAAGATGAAGTCGTAAAAATTGAAAAAACACTAGAAAAAACAGAACGCTATGGAATTGAAGGAAATTGGATCCTAGTCAATTACAAGGGAACTAAACTATACATCTTTAGCAAAGACATAAATATAGTCAACAATATAATAATTGAACATTCTAAATAGTTCCACTACATAACCGGACAAAAGTCCGATCTATGTAATAAATTATTTATTTTTTTTCTTATGTCTATTCTTTCTTCTTTTCTTCTTCCTTTTATGGGTAGAAATTTTTTTTAATTTTCTTTTTCTTCCGCAAGGCACTCCCTAAATCTCCTTATCAATTTTAAAAATTAAATTCAAAATGTTATCTAAATCATCCTCTGGATGAAGCCATAAAACATCAGAAATTTTGGCAAAAAAGGTCATTTGCCTTTTTGCATATAAAAACGAATTTTTGTTTATCAAACTTATTATATCATTTAAATCGTACCAAGGTCTACTTTTCCATAACAAAAACTCATTATAGCCTATCCCTTTAAAAGCTGGAGTATTTTCATTGTAGCCCTTACTAAACAAACCCTTAATCTCGGAAAGCAGTCCACCATTGAGCATTTCATTAATTCTTGTTGATATTCTAGTCTTTAAATCTTCAAAAGATCTCTTAAGACCTATAATCACAATATTTTTAAACTCGCCATTTTGTTTTTTTTGAAATTGGCTAATAGGAATTCCTGTTTGATAGTAAACCTCAAGCGATCTTTTAATGCGATAAATATCATTCTTATTTAAGATATTAAACCTAATGGGATCTACATTCTTCAACTCTTTTAAAAGATAAGATTTACCCTTAAGAGCTAAAAGATTGTTTACATAAATTCTTACTTCAGAAGTAACCAAAGGTGTTAAAGGAAATCCGTCCTTTAAATGCTTAAAATAAAAAGCGGTACCCCCTACAAATATGGGAATTTTTTTTTTCTGTCTTATTTCTTTTACTATTTTTAAAGCCTGTTCGTAAAAAATTCCAATAGTATACTCCTTTTGAGGATCTAAAAAATCTACTAAATGGTGCTTTATATGTTTCATTAAATTTTTACTTGGCTTTGAAGAGGCTATATCAAACTCTTTATACACCTGAATAGAGTCAACATTAATAATTTCTGCTCTATTTTTTGGAAAATGAAACAAAATATTGCTTTTGCCCACAGCTGTAGGGCCAAAAATAAAAACTATTCTATCTTCCTTCAATTGAATAGCTAAATTTACCAGTCAAAACGTCATTAAAAGCTTGCCCTAATATTTTATCATCAAAAGTAGCATGTTCTGCTAAAGAAATATTGTCTATGATTTGCTCTGTGCGCATTATAGTTGCAACAACAAGTTCATAAAAATTTCCATCAAAATCTTGTATTTTTTTTAAAGGCACTTTAGTCATTTAATCTCCTTATAAAATAAACATATCAAATAAGTTTAGCTAATTTTTTTCAAGTTTCTTTTATCAATTTCATCTCTAATTAATTCAAAAGCTTCATTTGGATTAATATTTGTAACATCAATCACCAAATCGGTCTCTGAAGAATAATCATCAATATCTATATTGTAAATAGCTAAATATCTTTTCTTATCATTTTCATCTCTACTAAAAGTAGTGCTTAAAACATCAGAATACATACCCCCCTCTCTAGTCATTATTCTTTCAGCTCTAACCTCCATTTTAGCATAAAGATATATTTTTAAATCAGCACTCTTAGAAATCCAAATAGCAAGACGAGAAGCAAGCACTGTATTATTTTTTTTAGAAAGCGCGGACAATCTATTGTCAAGATACCTATCCCAATAATAATCATCTCTTCCTATTATCTCTTTTTCATAAAACTCTGAAAAAGGGATATTATGCTCTCTTGCAATATCATGAAAAGTATAATTAATAAACTCAAGACCGTAATGTTTGGCAATCATACCGCTTACAGTAGTATTACCACAACCACTCTTACCAGAAAGTGCTATTTTCATTCAACATTCCTTATTTGCTCTTTTATTTTTTCTAAATTTAACTTCATATTCAAAATCAAATTCTTAATATCAAGATCAACTGCCTTATTACTCATAGTTGTTATTTCTCTGTGCATTTCTTGAGAAATAAATTCAAGAACTTTGCCGCATATCTCATATTCAAGATTTTTATAAAAAGCTTCTATATGAGAATCTAAACGAATAATCTCTTCATTAATGTCTAAACGAATTGCCATTTTAGCGGCCTCTTCTGCAATACTCATATCTCTAAATTCATCCATTAATTTAGAGATATTTTCTTTAATGCTTGCAAATAATCTGACATTTATATCGCTGCAAGCATCTTTAACAATTTTAAGGTCTCGCTCTATTAGCGCAAGAGTTGACACAATATCCGATTTAGTATTTTCTCCTTCAAAACTTCTTCCATTATTATAATGGAATAAGGTTTCCTCTAGAACACCTTTAAACAACCCATAAATCTCTTCTTGGTGTTCACTATCCTCATCAATTATCAAAGCCCCCTTTAATGATAAAAAATCACCTAAACTTAGTTCGTTTTTAATATTAAGATTGGTATGCGCCAAAGAATCTCTAAGTCTAGAAATAGCCTCAATATAATTAGGATTAACTGTAAAATTCACACGTGGAACCAATTCTTTATATCCTACATTTAAAAAAACATTACCTCTACTAATATATTTTGAAATCAAATTTCTTATATCAAGATCATAGCCGGAAAAAATTTCTGGTAACCTAAATTTAAATTCTAAAAACTTTCCATTATAAGATTTCAAATTAACACTAAACATATAGTTACCAATTATCTTTTCCAAATAAAAAAAGCCCGTCATACTTTTCACTATAATACCCTTACAAAAAGTCGTGTAAAATAAAATTATTTCCAGCACCCATTGTAATAAACAAGTCTCCCGATATTAATAAATTTTTTATAAAGTCAACAGAGTCTTTAACATCTTTAAAAAAATAAGTATTTTTATTTATTTTTTTAATATTTAAAAACAATTTAACAGAAAGTTCATCTGGATTAAAATTCTCCCTATTTGAAAGATATATATTATGCAAAATTAATATATCAGCGGCACTTAGAACTTCAACAAAATCGGCAAAAAATTCTTTTGTTCTTGTAAATGTATGGGGCATAAAATCCAAAATTATACGTTTGTTCTTATAAAAATTTTTAATACCAAAAAGTGTATTTTTAATTTCCCTGGGATGGTGAGCATAATCGTCCATGTAAATCACTCCATTTTTCTCTTTAACAACTTCAACCCTTCTTTTTATACCACAATAATTTCTTGCAACTCTTTTTACTGCTTCTTCAAAATCAAAAATTGACTTTCCATTATTTTCTAAAAAAAGATTTAAAGCCAAAAGAGCTGCTGAAAAATTTAATACATTATGAAATAAAACAGTCTTAAGCTCAACGTTCAACAAACCCAAAAAAGAAAAACAAAAATATTCACTCTTAACTGCAATATTACTTATTTGAAAATCAGACAAATCTTTAGATCCAAAGCTAAAAATATTTATATCTTTTCTGTTAATTTGTCTTTTAATTTTAAGCAAATTATTATCATCTGAATTAATTATTAATATCCCATTTTTCTTCAAATTATTAATATACTGTAAAAAAGCGTCTTCAAGAGCCTCATAATTTTTAAAAAAATCAACATGCTCATAGTCAATATTGGTTAAAATAAGCATATTGGGGCTAAAATTCAAAAAATGTTTTTTATACTCACAAGTCTCAACAATAAAAATATTACTAATACCTGATATTGAAGAATTATCTTTAAAATCTTTAACACTTGACCCCACAATAACATTAGGATTTAGTCCTAATTTATTAAAAAGAACACCTAAAAACGCCGTAGTGGTCGTTTTACCATGAGAACCTGCAATTCCAATGCTATAGTACTTTCTAGAAAGCTCGCCAAGAGCCTCAGAATAAGATAAAATAGGTATATTTAATTCTTTTGCCTCAAGTAAAACTTGCAAACTATCCTTATCGTAGGCTGAAGAATATACTATTAAATCAAAAGACCTATCAAGCCCTTTTAATGAAAACTCATAAATATTCTCATAATAAAATATTTTATTATTCTTTAAAATTTCATCAGTATAAAACGTATCAGAGACATCTACCCCTTCTACATAATACCCTTTCGAATTTAAAAAACAAGCCAGAGAACAAACCCCAGCACCCTTAATCCCTACAAAAAAAATATTATTCAAATTATCAAAATCAACCTTCATAACTCTCTTCTAAATAATCTTTTTTGTCATAAAATTTATGTATAACTATATCAATAGATAATATATTAATTATTGTATACTTAAGTACGTTCGTAATAATATAAGTTCTAAGCATTTCTGTATTATTAAGTAAGTTATTTCCAAGAGGAATATTTAAAAAAAGCTTAAAAAGATAATTGTTGCCATCTTTTTTGATTTTAAGATCATAAACAATATAATTTCTATCATACTCAGAAACACAATGTTCAATAATTTGCCTTACAGCTCTCTTAGAAATAGACAAAACCCCTTCTTCATAAAAATGGGGCTTTACAACAGATCGAATATAATTTTTCTTCCTAGCAAAGAACCACCCACTTTTAAAAAAAACTTTAATTGAATTTAATAGCAAATTGGGTCTAATAGACGTTATTTCAAAAGCCGCTGCTGGTACAACATGCTCCCCCATTTGCCTTGAAATTCTTGCTTTTTCTATTTCCTGTCTGGTTGAAACATCTGTTATGTAAATAATCTTAAAAACATTTGGTAACAAAAGTCTTGAAATTATTTTATCTATCATTTTAAGACTTGTTCCTAATATTAATATTTTATTAAATTCTTCTCTTGCAAGTACTTCAAGCATTTCTCTGCAATGATCATCATCTTCAAATACAGATCGCCTTACTGCTCTAAAAACATTATTTTCAAACTTAGCAGAACTTCCAGCAATAATTTTCATATTTTTAATTAACACCCCATCATCAATGATTAAAGGTATTGAATATTTATCTGCTACCAAATGCGATCTAAAGCTCTTGCCAGTTCCAGCAGATCCTACTAATGCATACACCTTAATTCTAACAAATTTATGCTTAATGCTAGTTGCTAAGTTTTTAACCTTACTTAATATTTTTTTTAAAAAAAAATCACTTGAAAAATTCTGAAAATTCATAGACATCAAAAATATCTTTTACTTGTTTTAAAAATTCTAAACTAGGCTTAGAGTAAAATTCATTCTTTTTAAAGAATGTTCCATTAAATTTTACCAAAAAAGCATGTAAAAAGTAATCGCTTTTTTTGAATTTATCATAGTATTTCTTGTCATTAATTAAAGGATGCTTGTTAAAGGAACACTGAGACCTTATTTGATGAGTAAAGCCTGTTTCAATAACAATCTCGGCAAGAGTAGCTCTTTTGGAAGATAATATTGGACTAACCTTTGTAATTGCATTAATATCCCCTTTACCCTTTAAAACAAAAGTTTTTTTCAACCTTTTATTTCTAAACAAATGATTTTTATAAACAACAGTTGACTTAACCTCACCTAAAAGTATTGCAAAATATTTTTTAATTATAGATCCGCTACTAAATGCCTCACTTAGCTTTCTTGCTGTATTTATATTTTTTGCGAAAATAACAATACCAGAAGTATTCCTGTCAAGCCTATGAACTGCAGAAGGCTTAAAGCTTAGAGATCTTAAATTTTGACTTAAAAGATAAGCATTCACTAAAAAATCAAGAGAATTTTTATCTCCATGAACTAAAATGCCTCTTTGCTTATCCAAAACAAGTAAATCGCTGTCTTCATAAATTATTCTTTTTCGAATACATTCAAAATCAATATTGCTTTTAAAGGATTCATCCACAATTAAATTCAAACTTTGGGCTAAAGATTTATATAAATAAATTTTATCACCCTTGCAAACTCTGCATGAAAAATGTGATTTTAGGCCATTCAACCTAATATCACCCTTTCTAATATGTTTTATTATCCGTGCTTTAGAAAAATTCAAAATTTTAATCAAAATTGAATCTAGTCGCTTGCCATTATCATTAGCAAGTACTTCTAACAAAATATACTTATCCAAATGCAAAAATATCCCTAACAAACCTTACTATTTTTTTTATAAAAAAAATTAACTATTAAAAATGTAAATATAGAAACAAAAAATGATGGAAAAACGGGGTGAAAAAACCAAATATTTAAACCAAAGAGTAAAATGCACAAATAAAATATTAAACCTAAAAACATAGAAGCAAAAGCCGCCATTTTACTTACAAAATTTAAATAAAGTCCAAAAACAATAATGGGAAAAAATGAAACTTCCAAAGCCCCAAAAGCAAAAATATTAACAAAGAATAAAAAATTGGGTGGAAAGAGAGAAAATATAAGTATTGTTACAATAAAAAAAATATTAGAAATCATTATTACCCTGCTAACCTTTGCATCTTCTTTTAAATCTTTTTTATAAATAAATATTGACTTTATTAAAACAGATGTCATTAAGAGCAAATTTGAATCTACCGTAGACATTATTGCAGATAAAAGACCCATAAAAAACATAAAACAATAAAAAGGACTTAAAACCTTTAAAGCTACATTTAAAACAACTTTATCATTTGGATTTAAATCCGGAAAAAGAATAACAGCAAAAAACCCTATTAAATGCATCAAAACAATTAAAAAGCTAATAATAAAAGTAGAAATAGGAAGAGAAAATTTTATAGCATTCTCATCTTTAAATGCTATAAAATTATTAATAATTTGAGGCTGCCCTAATATTCCTATTCCTATTAAGATCCAAAAAGAAATTATATATTGTGGTTTTAGGTCAACATTTGAAGGAAGCAAAAGGCTTTTATCTAAGCTGAATGTTGCTGTTTTAAATAAATTATTAATACCCCCTCCCAAATCTAACATCCTAGAAAACAAAATAACAGATGAAACTAGCATTAAAAATCCTTGAATCAAATCCGTATAAGCTACTGCCTTAAAGCCACCAAAAAATACATAAATAAAAACTAATAAGGAAAAAAACAAAAGACCAACCACATAATCAATCCCCCAAAAAACTTCTATAAGCTTAGCACCACCTATTAATTGGGCAGAAATCAAAAACATTGAAAAAAAAATCAATACACATCCACTAATTAACGCTAAAAAATCACTTTCATATCTATGCCTAATATAATCAATAATATTAATTGCATTAATTTTTTTTGATTCACGATTTAATCTCTGACCAACAATAACAAAAACAATTAAAATTGTGGGAATTTGTATGGTAGCTAATAATATAAAAGATAGCCCATACTGATAAACAGCAGAAGGACCAGAAATAAAACTACTAGCACTAATATAGCTAGAAGCAAATAACAAAGCCATAACAATAAAATTAATATTTCGATTTGCAAGAAAATATTTATTTAATAACAAAAACCTACCTCTATTTCTTTTTTTTTAAAATCTAAAAATAAAAAAAATTATCGACAATGTATCAAGTTTTACTAATTGCTAAAATAAAAAAACAAACCAAAAAAAAATTTATTATGGGAAATAAAATTCCTGACCCAAAAAACCACAAAGGAATATTAAATATAGTAGCTGATGTGTCAATAAAATAGGCAAAACAAAACCACAATAAAAACATACAAACATACAATAATACAGCGTACAAAATCCTATTTTTCATTTAAAACAACCTTAAAAAACGTATATTATATAATATATATTATATGAATAAAAATAAACATATATTAATTGGTATATGTGGGGGCATAGCCTCTTACAAGTCAGTATACATAGTTTCTAGTTTAGTTAAATTAGGATACAAAGTTAAAGTTATAATGACACAAAATGCAACTAAATTTATTACTCCACTAACTTTAGAAACCATTTCTAAGAATAAAATTATTACTAATTTATGGGGTTTAGATCACAATGAGGTTGAGCATATAAAAATTGCAAAATGGGCACATCTAATTCTTATTATTCCTGCGACTTACAACACAATATCTAAAATTGCATCAGGAATTGCTGATGATGCATTAACTACAATAATATCTGCAAGCACAGCTCCTACTTATTTCGCAATAGCAATGAATGGTGCAATGTATTCAAACCCTATTTTAAAAGAAAATATAAAAAAGCTTAAAGCCTATCATTATAAATTCATTGAGCCTGATAAAGGATTTCTAGCTTGTTCATCAAATGCTTTAGGGCGGCTTAAAAATGAAGACAAAATTATAAAAACAATATTGAATGAATTTAATCAAAAAGATTACCTAAAAAATAAAAAAATACTTATAACAGCATCCAGAACCGAAGAATTAATAGACCCAATTCGCTATTTTTCAAATACATCAACGGGAAAAATGGGGTTTTGCTTAGCACAAGAAGCTGTTAAACTAGGGGCTCAAGTTACAATTATTACAGGACCAACCAATGAAACTGAGCCAGAAGGGGTCAATATTATAAAAATAAAATCTGCAATGGAAATGTACAAAGAAGTTCTCAAGATATATAATAAATTTGAAATAATAATTGGAGCTGCAGCTGTTGCCGATTTTAAACCCAAACACATTTTAAGCAGTAAAATTAAAAAAAATAAAACCAATAGGTTATATATAAAATTAGTAAAAAATCCTGACATAATTAAACACGTGGGACACAATAAGCTTAAAAACCAAATTGTTATTGGATTTTGTGCTGAGGATTCTAAAAATTTAATTCAAAAAGCTAACGAAAAATTAAAAAATAAAAATTTAGACTTTATCATTGCAAATGAACTTAAATATTTTGGTTCAAACTTAAACAAAGTTTATATAATAAATAAACAAAGCACAAAAGAACTGCCAGAAATGAAAAAATCAGAAGTGGCTAAAGAAATTTTAAAAATTTTGTACTAATACTAATATGCTAGCGGATTATTAATAATTAATAATCTTTTAAAAGCACTTTAATATATTGAGAGTTTGTTTCACTTTTAATTTTCTTAAGTTTATCAGAAAGCGATGAAGATTTGTTATAAACAGCCCCTTTTAATGCAAAATGCTTTAAATCAACATTTTTACTGTCAATGATTTTAGAATAAAAATTATCAAAATTTCCCTTTTTACCGGCCAGCATTGAAGCAATGCCTTTTAAAACATTTGAAGGCTTGTTAACATTTTCTTTGTTAACAATTTCTAAAGCAATTGACAATGCTTTTAGAGAATCCTTATCTAAAAGGTAACTAAACATTGAAATTTTAAAATTATTGTCAATCTTAAAATCAAACATAATGTTTTTCATATCAATATCCCCAAGATCCATATCAATTAAAGCCTTAGCAGAAGCCTCCCTAACTTTAAGAGATGGGTCGCTTTTAAGCTTATAAATCAAAATATTCTTTGCTGAAGAGTCTTTATGTCCTTTGATTGCATTAATAGCTTTAAATCTAATATTATCATCAGAATCTCTTAAAAATCCTTGTAAAATCTCTTTGGACTTTAAAGAAGGATCTTTAGACAAAGAAACAATAATAGCCAATTTAACGTTTAAATTATTGTTATTACTCTGAAGATACAAATCAGCATTTGTAGTTACTTTATCCACAGCAAGATATGACAACGCCTCGATTGCAGCAGCCTTAATTGATGGAGTCTCGTAATTATCTAACGAAATTTCATAAATTCTATCCTGATACTCAACAGCGACCATTTTTCCAAGAGCAATAAGTATTTCTCTTCTAGCGCCATCATTTCCAGAATATTTTTCAAAAACTTCCATCATATTTTTAGAATACTCAAGAGAATTAAGCTCTCCCAAATAATAAGCTGCAATAGATACCACATTACCCTCTTTATTTTCAAGAATGTCAATAAGAGTTTTTTTTAATTTCTCTTTATCATCAAACTCCTTAAGATACGAAATTGCCAAGCCAAATAAAGCATTTGAATATCTCTTACTCTCATAATTTTCAAGAATATAATTTGCTGTATCAATGCCCCCTGAATACTTAAGAGAAATAAACAATTCAAGTATTTCCTTTTTAATATCAGCATTAAAAGTTTTCTCGAGTCTTTTCTTAAGAGATAAATTATATTGACTATCACTTGATTTTTTAAGAGCTTTTATAATGTTTGTAACTTGACTATCAAGCCCATAAAGAATTGTATCATTAATATACTTACCATCTAAACCAATATTAGAGAAATTCTCGCCCTTAGAAGAATTTTCTCTCTCAACAAGCTTATTTTCTGTAATTTCGGGCAACAAAGGGGGACTAGGAAGAGCTGGGGGGTTAACATTTTGAGCATACACATTCAAAATAAGTAAAAAAAATAAAAAATAAAAGTATTTCATAAAGTATCTCTCCTGATAAACCTAAAAAGCTTATTTATTCCTAAAACAGAATAACAAATAAACAAAATAAAAATACTAACAATTCCGGCTGTAATTAAAAAATAAAAATTTCTAAAACTAAATCCCACATCCCACTGAAACTTTTCAAAAAAGAAATAAACTAAATATAAAGGGAAAAGCGTAATAATTGACTTTAAAAGAACAAATAAAATCTCAATTAAATCAATTTTGACTCCTCTTTTTAAGATTATAAAATAAAAAACAATTACACAAATCATAAAAGAAATAGATTGAGCTAATGCTAAAGCATTCAAACCATAATAATTAATACCAAAAACAGAAAGTGCAATATCAAGAATAGAAAATAAAACACTCAAATAGAATGGGGTCTTTGCATCACGAACAGAAAAATAATATTTTTGAAAAAAACTAAATATTGAATAAAAAAGTAAGCCTAAAAGAAAACATTTCAAAACACTCGCCGTTTTTTGAGTATCATAAATAGAAAACTTGCCCCCCATAAGAAATAAATTTAAAATATGGTCAGACCAAATAAACATTAAAAAAGAGACTGGAATAAAAATTAATAATAAAATTTTAATTCCATCCACCAAAAGAGCATTTAATTTTATATTATTCCCCGAAACAGCATACTCTGCCATTTTGGGAAAAATTACTGTTGCAATAGAAATATAAAAAATTCCCACAGGAAGCTGATAGTAAACTACAGCATTGCTAAGAATAGAAACACTTCCTATATCAAGAGTAGACGCCAATGCAAATGAGATCTGCTGAGTAACAATTGAAATGGAAAATCCAAAAATCATACGAAACCATCTGGTTAAAAAATTTAAAAATACTTTTTCTCTAAAATAAAATGATGGCTTCCAGGCAAAACCAATCATAAGGCAATTTACAAACGGGATCAAAAATTGTAAAAACCCCCCAAAAATTACGCCAATAACAGCACTATATATCCCAAACCGACTATAAAATAAGAATATACTCAATATTATTCCCAAAGAAAGCATAATAGGCGAAAATGAAGGAATGAAAAAAATTTTATATGAATTTAGAACAGATACGAAAATTGATGATAGACTTATTAGCAAGATATATAATACCAAATACCTAAATACAGAACTTGCAAAAATTAAGTTCTCACCCCTATAATAAGATATAAAATACATAATATGCTTTGCAAAAATAATCATAACTAAAACAATAAGCCCAATGGAAATAACGTTAAAGGTTATAACTGTTCTAAAAAAAATAGCGGCTTTTTCGTGCGATTTGTTTTTTTCATGTGTAAATTCAGGCAAAAAAGCTGAAGTCATTGCTCCCTCTGAAAGAATTTTGCGCAAATTATTAGGGATATTGAAAACATAGTTAAAAATATCAGCATCAAGATTTGCACCAAAATAATAAGAGAAAATTTTTATCTTTACAAAACCCATTATTCTTGAAAAAAAAGTGGAAATCATGATCAAAATTGTAGAAACCACATATTTATTCATCAAAATTTCTCTCTTCATATTTTTTTAAATATTCAGTTCTAAAGTTTAAAAAATTATCATTTAGAATTGCGGTTCTGATCTTTGCAATCAACCGAAACATATAGTGAATATTATGCTCACTTGCCAAAACTATTCCAAAAAGTTCTTTAGATTTTATCAAATGTCTTAAATATCCTCTTGAATATCTTGTACATAAAGTACAACCACAATCCTTCTCTACCCGGGAAGTATCATCCTTATACTCCTTTCTACCAATGCGCATCACCCCATTATCTGTTAAAAGAGACCCATGCCTAGCAATTCTTGCAGGATTAACACAATCAAAAATATCAATGCCGTAATATATTGCATCAAATATATAGTGGGGAGTGCCAATACCCATTACATACCTTGGTTTTTCTTTTGGTATCAACAAAGAACTATATTCAAGAATTTCTAAATATTTCTCTCTTGGCTCTCCAACAGAAATGCCTCCGATGGCAATACCTGGACTGTCTAATTCTAATATATCATTAATGCTTCTTTTCCTTAAATCTTTAAAAAAATTTCCCTGAGTTATTAAAAATAAAAGCCCGTTATATCCCTCTTTTCTATTTTTATAAGACTTGAATGTGCTGCGGGCCCAATTGGTTGTAATATTTGCATATAAATTGGCTTCATTATAATCAATCCCGTAAGAACTGCAAATGTCAAGCGGCATAATAATATCACTGCCAAAAATCTCTTGCATAGCAAATACTCCCTCAGGAGTAAAATAATGATAAGATCCATCTAGATGAGATTTGAAATGTACACCCTTTAGATCAATTTTTCTCAAACCAGAAAGAGAAAATACCTGAAATCCACCCGAATCAGTTAAAAAATTTTTATTCCAAGTTGTAAAATTATGAAGACCGCCATATTTTTCAATGGTTTTAATCCCTGGCCTTAAATATAAATGATAAGTATTTGCAAGCATCAAATTGCATTCTAACTTCTCAAGAATAGTATGTTTTAATCCTTTCATTGCCCCCAAAGTACCAACCGGCATAAAACAAGGAGTATCTACTCTGCCATGAGGAAGATTGAGAAATCCAACCCTTGCATTAGAATGTTTGTCGTTCTTGATTACACTAAACATATAAATATCCCAAATAATTATTATATATATTATTTTCTAACAATCCTATAAACAAAAAAATTGATAATCAAAAAAAATATAGTTGTAAAAGAACTTGCTATATATATATGTAAATAACCAAGATCCGCTAAAAAATTAAAAATTACAATAGAAATAACATAAACAACAGCAAAAGCAATGCTATTTAATAAACTGAGTATAAAAATATTTTTTTTAAGAGCAAGGGCAATAAACCCAACAGTAAAGCTAAGAAGAATTAATCTAAATGAAAAGAATACCCTATTTAACAAATCAAACAATGCATCAGAATAATTTAAACGTTCGACTTTGAGAAAACTTATCCAATTAATAAGTTTAGTAAAATTTAATGCCTTTGATGAAAGCATCACGGTTCTTATGTAATCGGGCGCCAGTTTAATAATCCCTGTCCCATCAAGAACATCGTAGGCATTCTCCTTGATTTTTCTACCAACCTTAACAAACTCTCTAATACCATAAAGCCTCCATTTATTATCTTTCCATTCAGCTTTATTTATATCGTACCTTGTTTGAAACTCATCTTGACTGTCTTTAATTATAATCATCAAGTTAGCAAAAGTATTCTCGTCAATATCATAAGATTTAATATTATAAATTTCTCTAGCAAGATCTCTTATTATTATAGTTTTATCGCCAGATCCACTATTACCAATGCTATTCTTAATAAGAATATCTCTTCTTGCTACAGTATCTATTACCAAATAATTATCAAAAAAGAAAAGAACAACTGAAATAAATATACTAATTAAAATGATTGGTCTTAATATCCTAGCAAGTGAAACTCCACAACTAAAAAGACCTATTATTTCATTTCTCATAGAAAGATTGCCAATAAGATTAGAAATAGCAAAAAGAAAAGATAAAGCCACTCCATCTGAGAACGCCTTTGGCAAATATAAATAATAAATATAAAGAATATCCTTAAAGCCAATATTCTTTTCAAGATAATTAAGAAGATTGACAAATAAATCACCAAGAATAATCAAAATCATGAAAAGTAAGTTCATGGATAAAAAAGTAAGAATGATGCTTTTTACAAAAAGCTTATCTATTTTCATTTTTTTAACAATCTCAAAAAGAGAATTGCTCCTGCAACAACTAAAATTAAATTGGGCAAAATAGTAACAACAAGGGGATTTGGCGCATATTGCACAGTATAAACTTTTCCACCAATAAACATTACCCAATAAAAAACACAAACAAGAATTGAAATTACAAGATCAAGAATAATAGAATACTTTCTATTAGAATACATTCCCATTGAAAAAGCCAAAAAAATGAAAAATAAAACCGAAAGCGGTAAACTAATTTTTTGAAAAAATTCAAGATTAAAAAGAGCCAAATTTTGCTTCATGCTTTTATCTTGATAAGGTTTAAAATTTAAATTTAAGTTATACATATAGTTTAAATTTTCAAAAACATAAGATTCATCAACATAATAATTTTGATTGTATAAATAATTTAAATAAAGATTTGAAAAATTTAAACTCAAAAAATCTCCTTCTAGATTATTTTTTATATTTGAATCTGTAATTAAATTATTTTGTTTTTTAATTAATTTTATAACATCCCTCATGCTCATTTGAGAAGGAGTTACATAATTTAATAAAAAACTATCACTAAATGTAACCTGATCGATTGAATATTTCATCTTATCTGCATAAAAATAATCATAAAATCCACTCTCGCTGTCTGTTAAAGCAATAGATAAAACATCATTTAAAATAAAATACACTTGAAAATTTTCTTTTTTAATATCAAGATTTTTTGCCATAAATATTCTATCAAAACCCTTAAGTCCGGTGTTATCAAAAAAAGTTACATTTTTATAACCATTTTCCGATTTCTCACCAGAAACAAAAATCAAATCTCCATACTGTTTGCTTGAATAGGGCTTTAATACCAAATGGGGAACTTCTTCTTTTATTTCATTAAAAATTTTTAACCTACCAATAGATCCAAGTGGAAGCAAAATATCATTAGATATAAAAGATATAAAAGCAATAACTATTCCCAATTTAAAAAATGGGACAAGTAAATCAAAAATTGATATGCCAATTGAACGAAAAGCTAAAATTTCATTGTGAAGCTTGAATTTATGAATAGTAAGAATTACTGAAATCAAAGAAGCAAAAGGGGGAGAAAGTGCAATCACCATAGGAAGAGAATATATAATAAAAATAAAAGCCTTAAAAAAGGGAACATAATTTTGAAGAAGTATTCTCATAAAGAATAAAATTTGATTTATAAAAAATACAAAAAAGAAAAATAAAAACGTAATTAAAAAATATTTAAAAAATTCAGTAATTATGTAAGACTCATAACTGTTTTTTAATATTTTCATCTACAAAAACCAAACCGTTATTAAGAGTACCCAATATGACATAATTTTCAAATCTAGAAACTTTTATTAAATTCAAATTAAGAAGTCCATTATTGGGTCCAAAATAATCCCAATTGTCATTTTCAGAATCATAAATCAATAACCCATGATCAAAGGTTGCAAACAATAACTTTTTGCCTTTAATCTCCATATCCATAAAATAATTAACATCGATATTATTAGCAATAACGTGCTTTTTATAGCTATTTTTATTTAAATTTAATTCAAAAAGACCCCCGCCATATGTTCCAACAAAATAACTATCTTTATACTCTTTTATAAAATTAATATTTTTTTCATTATCATTCTTAGTAAAAAAATCCAAATGTTTGATATTTTTCAAATTATCAACATTAATACTATAAATAGCCTTATCAACTGTTCCAACCAATAGTAAATTTTTCAAACTATCAAAGCAAAGTGAAGAAATTTTATTAGATCCAAGCGGTATATTTTTCCAATTTTTTAAATCATAAAACCATAATCCAGAATTTAAAGTTCCAACAAATATTCCATTTTTAACACCAAGTAAAACTTGTACATTGCTAAAATCAGCATTGGTGGGAACATTTATTTGCTTTAAATCTCCATCAACATCATCTATATAATAAACAACATTTTTACCACCAATATAAATTGTTCCATTATAATCTGCAAAACCCCTAATGCCATTTAAAAAAATGCTTTTTTTATCCTTAAGATAGACCCTACAATCATTTTTTTTAATATTATATCTTAAAAGCCCCCCCAATATATTAGTTACAAATATATTATCATTAAAGACAAATGTATCAAAAACGCTATTGTCAAGAAATCCCAAAGACTCTAAGTTTAAATGACTTACTCCAAGTTTATTACTTAAAAAAGTATAAATTTCTTTATCATAACCCGATATAGAAAATTGATTAATTTCTTTAAATGCAGAAATTGCATCTGATTTTTCTTTAGCAAGATATTTTAATTCAGCTGATCTTAAACTAGCATGAGAATATTTATAGTCTTTTAAAAATATGTCAAAATTATATTCAGAAAGATCATAAAAACCATTCTCATAATTCACATATCCAAAAAACAAATTTGCCTTGGCTAGCAATTCTCTGTCGTGTTGATTCTCATTAGTTACTATTTTATTTAAATAATAGTTTGTCAAGCCAATATTTTTTTTAGCATAACTTTCTCTGGCTTTTTTAAAATAAAAATTGTTTTCTTTTAAAAAAGCATCGCTAAGGAAAAAAGATTCATTATCTTTTAATCCTATCAAATAGTCTCTTTTAAATTCACTCTCAAGAACAACATTATTATCAATAATGACTGCTTCTTTTTTTTTCTCTAAAATATCAACAACATGGGAGTCTTGAATAGATCTATTTGTAGTAGTAAGGCAAGAAAAAAACAAGACAAAACAAAAAAAATAACCTTTAAATAAATTATTCAAAACAAATTTCATATTATTTTAATAATCTTTATCTCTAACAATTTCAAGATCAATTTTTCCAAATTTGTCTATATCAATTATTCTAACTTTAATTCGCTGACCTTCTTCTAATTTTGGAGGTCGAACTAACCCTACATTACCCCTTATATTATCTGGGCCGCCACCAAATCTAGAATATCTATTATTACTATTTCCAAATCTTCCAGAACCATACTTACTGTCTCTAGGTTTCAAACGAGTACTTAAAAATCCTTCCTTTGAAGGGGTAAGTTCAACAAAAGCCCCAAAACTATTAATCTTTTTAACAGTTCCTTCATAAATTTCGCCTACCTTTGGCTCTCTTACAATACTCTCTATTCTTTCTTTAGCCTTTTGCATCTTAAAATCATCATCTCCGAAAAGAATGATTTTTCCATTCTGCTCAATTTGAACCTTAACTTCAAATTCATCTGTTATAGCCTTAACGGTTTTTCCAGTAGATCCTATAACAAGAGATATCTTGTCAATGTCAATTTGAAGTTGAACAATTTTGGGAGCATACTTAGATATACCAACTCTTGAATTAGAAATTACATTATTCATAATAGATAATATATGTATTCTACCTACTCTTGCCTGCTCAAGAGCATCTCTCATCAAATCTTTAGTAACATTTTCAATCTTAATATCCATTTGAAATCCAGTAATTCCATTTTTAGTACCAGCTACTTTAAAGTCCATATCGCCTAAATGATCTTCTTCTCCAAGAATATCACTTAAAACCACATATTTATCACCTTCGCTAATAAGCCCCATAGCTATTCCTGCAACTTGCCCTTTAACAGGAACCCCCGCTGACATCAAAGACATGCTCCCAGCACAAACAGTAGCCATTGAAGAAGACCCGTTAGACTCTAAAATCTCAGAAACTACCCTAATAGTATAAGGAAAATCATTTTTCCCAGGAACCATTGATTCTAAAGCTCTTTGAGCCAAATGACCATGGCCAATCTCGCGCCTGCCAGTCATAAGTCTACCAGTCTCACCAACTGAAAATGGTGGAAAATTATAATGGAGCATAAAATTAAGGCGCTTATCGCCATCAATGTCATCCATTATTTGTTCATCAATGCTTGTACCAAGAGTAGTTACTGCTAAAGCTTGCGTCTCTCCTCTTGTAAAAAGTGCAGATCCATGAGTTCTGCTTAAAATATCAACTTCTGAAATAATATCTCTTATCTCATTAGGCGTTCTGCCGTCTGTTCTAATATTATCATTAAGAATAGAATTTCTAACAATCTCCTTCTCAAAATCATCAAAAGCTTTATTAAAAAGAGACTCATTACTATCGGTCAATTTTTCAAGAGAAGAAAAATGTTCATAAGATTTATTTCGCAGTAAAGTTATAGCTTTATCTCTATTAAGCTTTCCCTTGACAAAACAAGCTTCTTTAAGCTCTGCATAAACAAAATCCCTAAGCTCCTCTTTAAATTCAAATATTTTTTCTTCAAAAGCTAAAGGAAGTTTTTCCTTTTCCCCTACAATATCTAAAAATTCTTTTTGAGCATTGCAAATTTGCTTAATATATTCATGCGCATTGTCTATTGCTGAAAGCAAAATATCCTCACTAACCTCATTAGCACCACCTTCTACCATAGTAATTCCATTTAAACTTCCAGCAACAACAATATCAAGATCAGAATCATGAATCTCTTCAAACGAAGGATTTACTATAAACTTACCATTCAAATAAACCATTCTAACAGCTGCAATTGGACCGTTAAAAGGAATATCTGACAAAAAAACTGCGGTAAAAGCAGCATTCATTCCAACAATATCCGGAGGATTGAGCTGATCTGTAGCTAAAGTCGTAGGAATTACTTGAATTTCTCGACCAAATCTTTTATCAAAAAGAGGTCTCATTGGCCTATCTATTAGCCTGGAAACAAGTATTTCTTTATCCTTTGGCTTTCCCTCTCTTTTAATAAATCCTCCTGGAATTTTACCAGCTGCATAATATTTCTCATTATATTCAACAGAAAGTGGGACAAAATCCAAATCCTCTCTTACACCGCTTGAACAACAAACAGTTGCAAGAACCGAAGATCCCCCATAAGTTGCAAGAACCGACCCATTAGCCTGCTTAGCCATAAATCCAGTCTCAAACACTAACTCGTCTCTGCCTATTTTCAACTTTAATATTTTCCTCAAAATTCAACCTCTTTTTATTTTCTAAGACCAAGTTTAGATATCAACATCCTATAGGCTTCCAAATCTTTTTTCTGGTAATACCGCAATAAACTTCGCCTTTGCCCTACCAACTTTAACAAGCCTCTTTTTGAACTGTGATCTTTTTTATTTGTCTTTAAATGTTCAGTTAAATACTTTATTCTACCTGTAATAAGTGCGATCTGAACCCCAACAGAACCAGTATCGCTTTCATTTTTTCCAAATTCAGAAACTATTTTTTGCTTTTGCTTTTTATCTATCATAAAGCAACTCCTATACCATTATAGCGAAGCTCTAACAAACCTATTGCTATAATTTAAACTTACTATGATAGATTATAATATTTTTTCCTAAAAATAACAAAAGCAATTTATCCTTTTCGAGTCATTTTTAATAACAAATTATTAAATTGTTTAAAAAAACAAATATAAAATTAAAACATAATAACATATTTATATTTATTCAAACCAACTCCTTGAATTACTGCTAATATTTTTTCTTCTCTGGATTTTAAAATCTTAAATTCATTAATATTGATTTTAATTTCAACATAAACACCATTTTTAACAAGATTTATCTTATCAGAATCAATGTAAACTTTTTCAAAACTTTTTAAAGATTCTAGACTAATTAAGGAGGCTTTGCTCAAATTTTCACACAATGTGGAATCTTTTAACCTAAACATACCTACTTTGATTCTTTTTAAATTGCTAACATAAGCGCAAGAATTTAGAGAATAAGCCAAATCTCTTGCAATACTCCTAATATAAGTACCTTTTGAACAGCTAATTTTTAAACTAAGCACAGAAGAACTAAAATCATAATTTAATCTTTGAATATTATAAACAGTAACTCTTCGTTTTTTAATTTCAAAAAACTTTCCATTCAAAGCAAGTTTATAGGCCCTGTTACCATTAATATGAATAGAAGAAAATCTGGGGGGACTTTGATAAATCTCTCCTACAAAATCTTTAAGCTTCAAATCTATATCCTCTAAATTAGGAATATAATCTGTTTTGCTAACTATTCTTCCATTTGGATCAAGAGTATCTGTTTCTAATCCAAATCTAAATTCTGCTAAATACTCTTTATCCAAAGAAGTAAAATAACTTGAAAGCTTTGTATATTTTCCTACAAGACCAATCAAAATTCCACTTGCAAATTTATCAAGTGTACCAGCATGCCCAACACGATTTGTATTAAAATATTTTTTTACAGGAAAAAGAGTTTCAAAAGAAGTTTTACCTTGTTCTTTATTAATTAAAAGGAATCCATTTTCCAAATTTAATTCTCTCTTGTGGTATTTAATCCTTCAATTAACTTATTAACATAAAATGATTTAGAAAGAGAATCATCCTTAACAAATAATAATTTAGGGGTACTTCTGACTTTAATTCGCTTAACAATTTGTCCTTGAATAAATCCCTTAGCATTATTTAAAGCTTTAACTGCATTGTCTAAAGAAGCGCCTTCCTTAATAGAGCCCACAAACACTTTAGCATTTATTAAATCTTTTGAAAATTCTACTTTAATCACGGTTAAAAATGAATGAATTCTGGGATCTTTAATCCCCCCACCTACTATTAAATTGCCAATTTCTTGAGCAATAAAACTTTCAAGTTTAAACTTTTTTATATTCTTATACATAAACACATATAAATAAAACAATACTAAGCTTTAAAAGATTTTTTCACCTTTTTTATCTCAAATGCTTCAATTATATCTCCTTCTTTAATATTAGCATAATTATCAATCATAACACCACACTCATATTGCTCAGCAACTTCTTTAACATCATCTTTAAATCGCTTTAAAGATGATATCTTTCCAGAATGAATCTGTAAACCATCTCTCATCACATTAGTAATCGCATCTCGCTTTATTAGTCCTCTAGAAACATAACAACCAGCTATTACCCCAATTTTAGGAACATTTATTACAGCTCTCACTTCAGCAAAACCAATAAACTGTTGCTCAACATCTGGGTCAAGCATTCCCTCAAGAACTGACTTAACATCATTTATAGCATCATAAATAACATTGTACTTTCTAATTTCAACTTTTTCCTGATCTGCTAGTACTTGAGCTTTTGCAGTAGGCCTTACATGAAATCCAATAACAATAGCATCACTTGCTGAAGCAAAACTAATGTCTGTTTCGGTTATTACCCCTGCTGATGAATGTACAACTCTTACTCGAACCTCATCGTTTGTCAATTTTTCAAGAGAATTTTTTAAGGCTTCGACTGAACCTTGAACATCTGCTTTTAAAATTATTTTAAGCTCTTTAAGCGTTCCTTCTTTGATTGAATCATAAAGATTTGACATGGTAACTTTCTTTACATTTTTGGAAGATTCATATTTTTTAAGATCTTGTCTTTTGGAGCTGATCAATTTTGCTTCTTTTTCAGTTTTAGTTACTTGAAAAGGATCCCCAGCTTGAGGCATTGAAGAAAATCCTAAAACACTAATAGCTTTAGCAGGTCCAACACTCTTAACAGAAACACCCTTGTCGTTAATTAATGCTTTAACTTTACCGTAGCACGCTCCACCCACAAAAGAATCTCCCACATAAAGAGTTCCATCCTCAATAATAACAGAACAAACTATTCCGCGACCCAAATCAATCTTGGCATCAAGTACTTTTCCAATAGCTCTTTTGGATGGGTTTGCCTTTAATAACATCATATCTGATTGTAAAAGAATCATATCAAGAAGTTCAGGAATTCCTATTTTTTTAAGAGCAGAAATCAACACAAAAATAGTATCTCCCCCCCAATCCTCAGATACTAAGCCGTATTCTGAAAGCTGGTGTTTAATCTTGTCGGGATTTGAATCTGGCAAATCAATCTTATTTATAGCAACAATAATTGGAACATTTGCCTCTTTTGCATGATTAATAGCCTCAATGGTTTGAGGCATAACACCATCAATTGCTGACACAACAAGAACAACAATATCTGTAACTTGAGCCCCACGACTTCGCATCATAGTAAAAGCTTCATGACCGGGAGTATCTAAAAATGTTATTTCCCGATCATTATAAACAATAGTATAAGCTCCAATATGTTGAGTAATACCACCGGACTCCGTTTGATTTATATCTATATTTTGAAGCACAGAAAGCAGTTTGGTCTTGCCATGATCAACATGACCCATTATTGTAATAACAGGGGGCTTTTCAATTCTTTTGCTTTGATCTTCTACCTCTTCTTCTATAACCGTTTCATCATAAATAGAAACAACATTAACTTTTGAGCCATATTCTTCAACTAAAATAGTTGCTGTATCAGAATCTATTTTTTCATTAATAGTTGCCATTACGCCCAAAGCCATTAATTTAGCAATCAAATCAGAAGATTTTAAATTCATCTTTCTTGCAAGATCAGAAACAGTAATACTGCCCATAATGTCAATTGATTTTGGAATAGGATTGGCTAAATTTTCTCTTTTCTTTTTTTGAAGTTGTTCAAAAACTTTTTGTTCAATTGTCTTGCTCTCAGTCTCTGCTTTTTTTCTCTTATAGCTTTTTTGACTTTCTTGTTGCTGTTTTTTTTTCTCGCCAAGCTTACGATTTAATTCTTTACTATTTTCAGAATCTGATGAAGGTGTGCTGCTAACAATAATAGGAACTTTGGTTTTTATAACTCTTCTAAAAGACACAGAAGTAGTATATTTATTTTGAAAATTATTTTTGGCAACAGATGTTTTCTTTGCCGAACCTTGAGATTGAGATGCTAAACTATCTCTGTTTTGAGAATATCCACCAGTCCTGTTGTCTCTGTTTTGCGAATATCCTCCAGTCCTGTTGTCTCTGTTTTGCGAATATCCTCCAGTTCTGTTGTCTCTGTTTTGCGAATATCCTCCAGTTCTGTTGTCTCTGTTTTGCAAATATCCTCCAGTTCTGTTGTCTCTATTTTGAGAATATCCTCCAGTTCTGTTGTCTCTGTTTTGCAAATATCCTCCAGTTCTGTTGTCTCTGTTTTGCGAATATCCTCCAGTTCTGTTGTCTCTGTTTTGCGAATATCCTCCAGTTCTGTTGTCTCTGTTTTGCGAATATCCTCCAGTTCTGTTGTCTCTGTTTTGCGAATATCCTCCAGTTCTGTTGTCTCTGTTTTGCGAATATCCTCCAGTTCTATTGTCTCTATTTTGCGAATATTCAGCTTTGCTGTTGTGCTTATGAAAATCAACAGAGTTATTTGAATTACTTTTACCACTTAAATCATTATGCGTTACAATTTTTACTACCTTCTTTTTTAACTTAACAATCTTGATTTTTTTGCCATCTTCATTTTTAATATCATCAATACTTTTCGACAAATTTACTCCTCCTCAAACTCAAAACTAAGCCCTATTTTACAACCCGGACAGGAGGTCATATTTTCATTAATAACAACACCGCATTCAGGGCAAAGAAGCTCTTCATCTTCTTCTATCTTTTCTATAGACTCATCATTGTCATTAGCAATTATTATCATTCCTTCTTTTAATATTTTGTTAATTTCTTCTTGTTTTTCATAACTTACGCCAAGATTAAAAAGCACTCCCTCATCTGCTTGTAAAAAATTGTTAATATCATCAAGCCCCTCTTTTGATAAATTAGAAATCACAGAAGAATCTAGTAATTTAAGATCACTTATTTTGCTGATCTCTTCAAATTGTTCCTCTTCAACAACATCCTGCATAACTTTATCAAACATTTCGAGCGTTTCTTGCTTAAATTCTGAATTAGCTTTCATTTCTGCAAATTGACTGCTAGTTTTAACATCAATAGCCCAGTCAAGAAGCCTATTAGCAAGCCTAACATTTTGACCCATTTTGCCTATAGCAAGAGAAAGCTGATCATCGCTAACAACCACTAAGGCTTTATGTAAATCTTCGTCAAGAATATAAACATGCTCAATTTTTGAAGGAGTCAAAGAATCTTTTATAAATTCTTTAATATCTTTACTATAAGGTATAATATCGATTTTTTCTCCTTCAAGCTCCTTAATTATAGATTGAATTCTGACTCCTTTTTGTCCTATACAAGGACCAACAGGATCAATCTCTTCTTTTTCAGAATAAACAGCAACTTTGATTCTGTAACCCGGATCGCGAACTATTTTATGAATTTTAATAATACCTTCTTCAATTTCTGGAATTTCAAGCGCTAAAAGCTCTTCAATAAACTTTGGATGGGTTCTAGAAAGAATAACTTCAATGCCATTTTTACCCTTTTTGACATTATAAACTAAAACTCTAATCTTATCATTAATATTGTAAACTTCTCTTGGCGACTGATACTTCTTAGGAATTATACCGTCAGTATTGCCAAGATTAACATAAAGATCACCATTTCTATTTTGTTGAACGTATCCAATAACAACTTTATTTAACTTGCTTTTAAATTCTGATAAAATTTCATTATCCTCAATTCCTTGCAAGTCATTTTTGGTTCTTTGTTTTGCAACCTGAATAGAAAGTCTATCAAAAACTTTAGGATTAATTTCAATGTAAGCATAACCACCTTCTACAATATTTTCCTTTGAGACATCTTTTTCCAATATTTCAAGTAAAGAATCTTTTACCTCTTTTACAATTTTCTTTTTTGCATAAACAGCCAAATCTCCCGTATCATCATCAAACTTAATAAAAGCATTCTCATTGCTCCCAAAATACTTCTTATAAGCTATTAATACTGATTCTTTAATTGTTTTTCTAATAGAATCTATACTCATGCTGCGATCGTTTGCAATATTTACAATCATGTGCCCCGTGCCCTTTATCATCCAAACTTCCTCCTTAAACTAATCTGGCCTTCTTAACATCACTATAAAAAACATTTATTTCTTTGCTATCTGTTTTAAAAATAAAACTTTTTGGCTTTGACTCTAATATAAAGCCCTCTTCAAATTCATTATCTAGCATTAACTTAATCTTTTTGCCTTCAAAAATTTTAAACTCTCTGTCACTTTTTATTTTTCTATCTATTCCTGGAGTAGAAAGCTCTAAAGTAAAACTATATTTAAGATTTGCTTCTAAAATTAATAAAATTATCTTATGCAAATCAGTCAGCAAATCAATATCTAAGGAAAAATTTTTACTATAAAGAACTATTTGAATTTTTCCATTATTTTTATTTCTAAAGATATTAATTTCTAATATCTCAACATTTAACCGCTTTGTTAAATCTTTTATCAAATTAAAAACTTCATTATTTTTGTCAAAACATTTAATCAACTGTATCCCTAAAAATAATAAGGTTCTTATAAAAGAACCTTATTAAATACATAAACTAAACCTTAAGTCAAGATTAGCACTTAGCAAGAATAATGTCAACATTAAACCAAATTATAAGATTTGGCCAACGAAAGCCTTATAACTTTATAAGCTCCCAACTGCATAATAAGGTCTTCACAAATACACATAGATGATCCCGTGGTAACAACGTCATCAAGCAAAACAATCTTTTTAAATTGAAAATTTTTATATTTTGATCTTAATTTAATTTTATTTTCAAGATTTCTAAATCTAAGATTCCCTTTCATTAACTTCTGACTTTTTCCATACTTTCTTGAAAAAACATTTATATAATTAAATCCAAAACGGTTTAACAAAATACCAATGTATTCCATATGATCAAAACCATAAAATAATTTTCTTTTAAAACTACAAGGAACAGTTACTATTTGATCAAAATCAATATTATTTAAACATTCAGCAATTCCACTTGCTAAAAATCCACCAATTGACTTTTGAGCATCTCTCTTGTAAGACAAAATTAAAAGTCTGTAATGCTCTTTATATTCAAAAAAATACATCAGATTTTCACTAAATTTAATTTCAAAATTAAAAAGTGACTTACATTGGTCACAAAGAGCATTAGAAGATACATACCTTTTCCCACAAAAAACACAAAAAGGCAAAAATATACTCTTTAGAACATTTAAATAGCTCATACTAGATGGATTGAGAAACAACCTTTAAAATAATTTGATTTAACAGCTCAATTGATTGAAAAGGGGTAATATTATTAATATCTATGTTAGAAATAAAATTTTTTAACTCCAAATACTCATTTAATTTAATATGAACATTAGTGTCATTTTTCAAATCTTTTCCTCCATCATTACTATCAGAAGAAACAATGGGAAGAAGCTCCAAAAAAGAATTGCCCTTTCTGTCAAGTAAACTTTCTAAAATAACATTAGCCCTATCGATTACCCTTAAAGGAAGCCCTGCTATGCGAGCAACATAAATCCCATAAGAATTAAGAGACGGTTTTTCTTCAACTTCTCTTAAGAAAACAAGATCGCTGCCTTGCTTTTCAATTTTCATTGAAAGATTAATAAAAGCTTTATGCTTAATAGACGACAATTCATGAAAATGTGTAGCAAACAAACTTCTAGCTTTAATATACTCTAAAATATGCTCTATAATAGAATAAGCAATAGCAAGCCCATCATTCGTACTAGTACCTCTTCCAACCTCATCCATAATTATCAAGCTCTTTTCTGTTGCATTTCTTAAAATATTAGCTGTTTCATTCATTTCAACCAAAAAAGTGGATTCTCCTTTGGCAATGTTGTCACTTGCTCCAATTCTGCAAAAAATTTTATCTGTAATGCCTATTACAGCTTTAGCAGCTGGAACAAAAGAACCTATATGAGCCATTAAAGTAATTAAAGCCACCTGGCGCAAATAAGTTGATTTACCCGCCATATTGGGTCCAGTAATTAAACAAAAATACCTTTCTTTATCAATCCTTACAAAATTTTCAGTAAAAATTTCGGTGTTTTTAACATAATGCTCAACAACAGGATGTCTAGACTTGTCAAGAAAAATTTCCTTATCAGGCGTCAATACAGGCCTTTTATACTCATTTTTTTTTGCCAAATAACCAAAGTTAACAACTAAATCAATATATGCAAAAAATTCTGCAACCTTTTTAAGAACTTTATTATGCTTAACAACATTTGATGCTATTTCATCAAAAATTTCCTGCTCAAAAGCAACTACATTGTCTTCAGCGTTATTAATATCCACTTCAAGAGAAATAAGTTTTTCTGTTTTATATCTTTTTGAGGAATTTAAAGTTTGACTTTCCATAAAATGCGGTGGCACTTGAGCATAATTACTCTTTGTAACTTCAAAAAATAATCCCCTATTATTAGTTTTTCTAATCTTTAGGTTATTGATCTTGCTAAGCAATCTCTCTGATTCAAGATATTTATCAATATATTTATTTGCATTAATTTTTAAATCTTTTAAACTATCAAGTTTTAAATCATAACCTCTTTTAATAAGCTCATCGGGCAAGTTTGAAATTGCACTATGTATTAAAAAACAAACTTTAGAAATACTATCTTCTTCAAACTTATTAAAATTCCAATAATCAAAATTATACTTATTGAATAACTTTTTTACCCTAAAAAATACAGAAAGGGCTTTTTCAATAAATAAAAAATCTTTTTTAAGATATCTTTTCATTTGAATCCTAGATATTATTCTCTCAATATCCCATATATCAATAAAAGTTTCTCTTAAAGTCATAGTTAAGCCAATATTTTTGCAAAAAAATTCAACATGATCTAGTCTGGTATTAATCTCAGAAATATTTAAAATTGGATTTAAAATAAATTCTCGCAAAAGTCTCTTTCCCATTGCAGTTTTGCAATCATTTAACACAGAATATAATGAATATTGAGAAGAAAAATCATTATTATTTTTCACAAGTTCAAGATTAACCTGAGTTACATCATCAAGAAACATGTACGAAGAATCATTATTAATATCTATTTTATCAATATTGCTTAATAAATTTTTTAAATTATTTTTTATATGATTTATAATGAGAAAAATTGAAATGTAATAGGGCTTTTCTTCATCAAATCCAAGAGAGCTCAATCCAAGTATGTTAAAATGCTCCTTTATTGTTTTTATTGCAATATCTTTATCAAGATGCCAAGCAGGAACCTTATTAATTAAAAACCGATTAAGATTAAGCTTATCTGAGTATTCATAATAAAAATTTTCAGAAACTATTATCTCTTTAGGAGAGTATTTCTCAAGATCCCTTTTAAGTTTTTCAAAAAAACTATTCTCGTAAAACATTATTCCAAGACTAGAAGTAGATAAATCTATATAAGAAAACGAATAATAATTTTTATAATCACTAATAGCAACTAAATAATTATTAACATCATCATTTAAAAAATCTTCATCAATAATAACACCCGGGGTTATTACCTCAACAACTTCTCTTTCTAAAGGCCCTCCAGAAGTAGAATTAGACGCTTGCTCACAAATTGCAACCTTTTTATCAAATAAAATTAATTTTCTTATATATTCCTTACTAGTATGATAAGGCACACCACACATTGGAACATTTTCTCTTTTTGTCAATGTTAAATTAAGAAGCTTACTTGCCTCAATTGCATCATCAAAAAACATTTCATAAAAACTTCCTACTCTGAAAAAAAGAATGGCATCCTTATATTTTTTTTTGATATCTAAATACTGCCTCATCATTGGGGTAACATTTTTTTCCATATGCTTCCTAAATAAATTGAGTTACAATTGATATTATAAAATAAATATAATTCAATTAAAAAGAAAGAATATAAAATGATAAAAAAACTCTAAAAGCAATGTTTTATGCAACTAAACGTTATATAGATTAAAAAAGAAAGTAATGCCCTGAAAAGAAAAGTCTTTAAGGATTTTTATTGTCCTTTTCCAAAAGATGCTTAACAACATCATTTGTTATATCAACAGTGCTATTGTGGTAAAGGATATATGGATTATTTTTTTTCATAATCAAAGAAAACCCATTAATCTCTGCAACATATTGAATACCACGAAGTATTTTGCTTAAAGATTCACTATTATTGTTTAAACTATTAATATTGGCCAATCTCTGCTGCTCTAAGTTATTCTTTGCTAAACTAGACAGTCTCTTTAGCTCATCAACTTTCAAATTATATTGGTTCCCAAAAGATCTTGCATTATCTAAATCATTATCAGCAATCGATTTATCATACATTTGTTTTAAATTCTTAAGCTCTAAATTTAACGTATTGATTTGTTCTTGATACCGATTTTTTATTTGATCAAGATTAGCTTTTAATTGGGGATTTAAAACCTCAATCACGATTCTATCAAAATCAACAATTCCTATTTTAATAACATCTATCGAAAAAACATTAAAAGATAATAAAAAAAACAATGATAAAATCAAAAAAAACACAAATTTCTTCATAGTATAATTAATATCTCATTTCAATTCCTAAGAAAAATTTAAATCCAGAATAATATTTGTAATAACTGTTAGCTTTATCATTGTCAAAATAAAAAGGATAAGCTATTACAAAAGACAGCGGCAATTGAGGCAAAAGACTTCTAATCCCAGTTCCCCAGCTAAAAGCAAAACTACTAAAAGGTCTAAACAAAGAATTTTCTTGCCCTTCTAATGAATAGGAAGCAAAATCTATAAAAAAAGCATCCCAAACTAAAATATTTTTTAACAAAGGAATAGATATTTGCACGGTATTCACAAAAGAACTATAAATATTTTTCAAAATCCCCCAACCTCTAGCCTGCATAAAATTTTCACTAAGAATTATGTGGTGATGGGGCTGAATTTCAATTTCAAAACCATTGCCAAGAGGAGGCAATATATTTGAATAGACACTCCTTAAGGTCAAAATAATATCAAAATAAGGGGTAAATACATCCTCATATCCTAAAAGAGAAAAATATCTCTCAAAGGTTGTAGAAGATTTAACAAAATGGCTCTGACCAAATAAAAATCCACCAAAAAAATCAAACTGCTGCTTAAGTAAAAATCCATTATTAGATAAAGAGGTAGAATTTCTTGTATCCCAAGCTGCGCTTAAACTGAGAGAATTTTCAAATTTAAAAGTTTTATAATTATCTCTTAAATAATAATTTGAAGGCCTATTAACCTCATTGTCATAAAAAACATATTTTAAAGCGGTTTGCAAAGTGCCAAGAAGGGTTTGCTTGCCAAGATAATTAGAAAAAGTATACCCTGTAAACGTTCCAAAACTAAGCTTAAGTAAAGAATAATTCATGGCATTAAAATCAGAAAAGCTTTTAGCATCTCGATATTCTTCCCAGCTTGTAAATGGGTCGGGAACTTCCCTTTTGCCAGAAAAAATAGGCCCATTAATATCCTGATAAGCAGTATTAACAGAATGTGAAAAATCTATAAATCCACCCACAGTCCATCTTTTCTGTAAAAACCAATTATCTCTAAATGTCAAACTAAGGCTTTGCTCTAAAAAAGACAAATTTAGTCTTGCGGCAAAATAATAGCCTTCGCCTAAAAAATTAGAAAGCTCCCATTGCCCAAATACTGAAAACGGAAACGAAGAATTTGCATTGCCTCCAAAATTCATACCAAATCCAAAATTACTTGTTGCTCGCTCCTCAATGTTTAAATTTATTTTCATAAGCCCTTCTGTATTGCTCGGAACAATATCTGGAATTACATTTGAAAAATAACCAAGCTGCTGTAAATTTGCCATACCCATCTTAAACTTGTCCAAACTAAAAACATCTCCCTCTTGAAGAGGAATCTCTCTAAATATTACATGCGAAGCTGTATTTTTATTTTTAGAAACAGTAATAGACTCAATATGAGCCTTATCCTTTTCTGAAATTTTAATTAATAAATCAACAAATTCCCCTCTTATCTTTTGTGAAGGAATAATTTCTGTAAAAATATACCCTTCCTTAAAATAACTCTCTTTAATTTTGGTAAAATCTTGCTCAAATTTAGAATCATTAAAAATATCACCTTCGCTAAAGGTGATAAAACTTTTTAATTCTTCTAGACTAAAAACTGAATTACCAGAAATTTCAAGTTTTCCAAATTTAAAAACATTGCCTTCTGAAAGAAAATATTTCAAAAAAACTTCCTTTTCCAATCTTTTAGAATCTTTAAGAGAATCTTTAACATCAACAGTATTATTGATAATCTTAACATCAATATATCCATTATTTTTATAAAAAGACTCTAATTGACGCTTGTCCTTATCAACATTACTTTTTAAATATTTACCATCTGAAAAAAGAGATACTACTCTTGATGCTAAAGATTTTCTCAAAATACTGCTTTTAAAGCTTAAATTTCCTTCAAAGTCAATCCCTTTAACAACATATTTAGGTCCAGCTAATATATTAAAAATAATATCAACTAAATTTCCTTCTTCTTTGATTTCAAAATTTGCAGAAACATCAAGATAACCCATGTTTTTATACATCTCTTCAAGTTTGTCAATGCCTTTATTAACACTTGCAAGATTTAAAGGCTCATTGGTCTTAATATTTACCTTCTCAATAAGTTCACTATTCCAAAAAACTCTACTGCTATCAAAAAAAACAACAGAATTAACTAAAGATTTTTCTTTTACAATAAACGTGATAAAAAGGTCCTCGCCGTCTATTTTAAACAGAGGCTTAATAAGCCCAGAAAAATAATCAAGGGAATAAAGATCAACTTGCAATTTATCAAAAATTTCATTAGAATATGCCATGCCAATGTAAGGTTTTAAAATATCAATAAAATCTCTCTCCCCCTTATTCTTAAGTCCTTCAAAATTAATACCCTTTATTATTTTCCCTTTATAATTTTCAACTTGACCAAAACTAAAAACAACAAAAAATATTAAAAAACTTACAAAAAACAAACCTCTAATTGAACCCATCTTAACCTCTTAACAATTTAATATTTAAATTTCCAAGAAATGCCTATATTATTTCCTATTCCATCTAAACCTTTTTTCATAAAATTGTAATCAAACTCATAATTAACCAAAAAAAATGGAGAATCAAACTCAATACCCAAATTGATAACAAAATTTAAATCTTTTGAAAAAGGAGTCATTTGTTCTTTCAAAAAACCAAAACCCCCACTAATAAAAACACCTTCAACCAGATATTTACCTACTTTAACACTCGTATTGTCAAGAACATCAACAAAAGTAGGATTCCCAATTTTGAAAAAATTACTATTAATAGAATTCTTCAATATATCTGTCTTTATACTCAATAAGTCTAAGTTTAATACAGAACGCATATAATCTTCAATGGGTTGAATTAAAAAATCAAGAGCAATATCACTTACTATTCCAATTGCCATTTCAGCAGCATTAGTCCCTGCCGATCGCAATCCTCCCTCTCCCTCAGTCGCCCCTATTGTTGAACCTGAAAGCAAATATTTAATCTCTTGCTCATTTCTAGAAGGATAAGACATAAACTCAATTTTCCATAAACTTAAAGGACTATCAATACTTATTGTAACAAGCAGTTTGTCATTTCTATCCTTAATAGTATTTGTAGCCTCTGCCTTTATCCATGGATCAAATTTAGCTCTACTCTCATTAAAGGATATATAAGAGCCACTTTTAAAGATAAATTTTTTATTATTATAATTAACAAAACCACTTGCAATATTCAAATCACCCTTAATAATAAAATCATCGGTTTTTGTATCAGATTTTATTATAAGTTTATCCCCCCTTGAAATAGTAGCTTGTAAAAAAGAAATATTACTATCTGGCCAATGAAAAGTAACACCACTATCAAAATTTATCTCAAGATCAGTTAAAATATCAAAATCTATAAGATTAATATCAACTGTTTGGGGCCTTTTTGCTCGCTTGAAAGGATTTATTAATAAATCAACAATAGAACTTTCAAGAGAATAAACCCAAGCATTTGAAATATTTAAAACGCCTTTAAACATAATTTCATCAGCATTTCCTTCGATTAAAAAATCGCCTAAAGCATAGCCTGTAAAACTTAAGGCAATTTTGTCAAATTTAATAGGAACTCCGGTTCTACCAGTCACATTAATATCTATTTTGTAATAATCAATAATAGTATCACTTAAAAAATTTAAATTTAAACTAGTAGAAACAAAAATCTTAGAATATCGATCTAGGTTAAACTCATTACTAAAAATAATTTTATTATCCTGAATTTCAACCGGCATATCAAATATTTCTAAAGCTCTATCTCCACCAAACTTTCTAGAAGCTCTTAAATACTCGGTGCTAATTGATCCTTTTTGAACATTTAAACTTCCATTAATATTGGGATTATACAAATCTCCATCAATATCAAATTCGCCATTTAAAATAAGATCATAAAGAATAAAATGATTGTCAACATTAAATAAAAAATGTGAATCTAAAAAATCTTTGGTGATTATTTTTGAATCAAATTTAATATCTCTTACACTTCCAAGAATTTTATTTTTAATTATTTTACCTGACGAATTAAAACTAAGAGGCAAATAATCTTTTAAAATAAAGCTATATTCTCCGCTGCCATAATGGTATAAAACATTAATAAGATCATAATCAATTGAGATCATATTAAATTTTTCAAAATCATTACTAAATTCAATCGTAAGATTGGATAAAAATTCATTTTTATATTTAATATCTCTAAAGAAAAATTCGCCCTCAGTTTTGGTTTTCAAAACTCCAAATTGCTCTTCATCTCCACTTTGGAAGTTTCTAAAATTTGCATTAAACTTGTAAGAAAACAAGTCGCTATTAAAAACCATATTAGATACGCCTATAGAACTGCTTAGATCGTATCTTAGACTTCCAGTAAGAAACTCTTTTTTATTGCGCTTGGCTTTTATATCGTATATGTTAAGCTTGTTATCCAATAATCCTAAATTCATAGAAAACTGAACTGGAACGCCCAATAAAGTCAATTTATCTGTCTCAAGATATCCACTTAAGGAATAATTTTTAAAATCATTCTTTTTAAAATTTAGCAAAAAATTACCATTAACCTTTCCCTCTAAAAGAGATAAAGAATTAAAATTGTAAAAATCTAAGCCTTGAAATTTAAGCAAAAAATAACTTCCATATTCATCGGAATTAATCCCTAAAAAATATCTCTCTGAATTTAAGCTAGAAAATAGATTCAAACTTCCATTAAAATTATCTTTTAAATTAAATTGTCCATATCCTTGCAAATTTGAAAGCTTGTTTATAAGTTTAACATCAGAAATGTACAATCTATTATATTCATATAAACCCTTAAAACCAAAATTGAAATTATAGGCAGGTATTTTAGAAGCTTTTATTATATTAAACTTATCTATTTTAAATTTCAAATCTTCATTAAGGGCTAAATAGTTTCCATTAAAATTTATATTTATCAAAAGATCAGAAGTTTTATTGTAAACCCTAAAATTATTAACATTAAGGACATAAACTATTTTAGAATCAAAATAATTAAAATCTAATTTGATACCAAGAGGAGATTCGGCAACAATAAACTTATCTTTAAGATTAAAATTAAAATGCAAAGGATAAACTTTTTTCAAATAAGAAAAATTAGTACTAATATTAAATCCACTTTCAAGTAGCTCAACAAACAGACTGGAATGCAAATTGTGATCATTATACTGCAAATCGAAATTGTTTGATTTGTAAAAATTTTTTTCTCCACTAGCATCAAGCACAAATTTGAAATTGTCTAACTTTGAAAATACCATTAAATTGAATTTTTTTAATTTATTTTTATGATAATCAAATTTATTTAAATTAAAATCAGAAATTAAATTTAAATACTTACCTGAAAATAAAGTCTTGGGGAAAAGATTTATTAAGTGAGAACTGGGAATAACTTCTTTTAAAAAAAGCAAAGGAAATTCTTTAATGCCCAAATTAAGAGAAAATTCTTCATCATTAAGATCTCCTTTTAAAGAAATTTGAGATTCTTTATTTTCCAAATAAATCAAATAGTCAACAAAAATTTTATCCTTTAAAAAAGAAGTTTTTAAACTTAAATTTTGAAAACTAAGATTTCCAAGACTAAAATTATCAGACTTAACCAAAAAAATATCTTTATCTTTCTTAAAATCCAAATACCCATTTAGATCGTTAAAGTTTAAAATTTTTGCAGACTTAAAGTTAAGACGCCCTATTGGAAGCAAATCTTTAAGAGAATAATAACCTTTATAGTTTATAACTCCCCTTTTAAGCTTTAAAAAAGCATTCTTAACACTTACAATTCTATCATCCCCCTTGATTTCAAGCTGTAAGCCTTGAATTTCTTTGCCTATAGTGTCTACATTTAAAGACGAATCTATTATTCCTGCATATCTTAAATCTTTATCCTTAAAATCATAAGAAAATGCCAATTGACCATTTAAACTTATGTCAAAATAATCTTTATAAACTTCAAAGCCTTTGTTTAGCTTAATCCAATCTAAAAGATTAATATTGAAAAATAAAGCATCTAATCTAACAAAATCATTAGCCTTATCATAACTTAAATTAAAATCAAAATTCTCCCTTCGTAAATTAAAAATTTTTAAATTTCCTTTTGAATAATTTATCTGGAACCCTTGCTCAAGTAAAGAAAAATAATTTGTTTTAAGCTCAAAAAAACTAAAATTAACATAACCATCCTTAAAACCTTTTTTGAATTTACCCTCAAAATAGAAAGTTGAATCTAAAATACCATCATCAACTTTTTCGGATGGCAAATTAATTTCTAAATTTTTAACAGCACTAAAATCAACTACAGAGCTAAATAAAAAATCTTCATCTACGGTACTTAAGGAAAAATTTTTAACTTTAAAATTCAACCAACTACTATTATTAAGCTTAATATTAATATTGATATTTTCTAAATTAATATTTAATCTATAAAGATAGTTTAAAATTTTATTTAAAATTACATTGCCATTGTCGGGATAAACATTACTAGGATTTAAATCACCAGATACACTAAAGTCGTTTATATCAAAATTTAAATTACTCCCTTTAACATAAACATTTAAAATAATATTTTCATCACCTAAAATTAATTTAAACAGATTTAAATCTACCCTAACAATATCTATTAATATTTTATCTTTTCCATCCAGGCTTAACTCTAAACCGTCTATCTTGATTGAAGACAAGAAATATGGTGAAATTTTATCATATTTAATACTAAAGCCAAATTTTGATTCAAGATATTTTATGGCAAAAAACTTCGCAGAATGAATTTGAACTTGAACAAATAGATTAATGGAAAAAATTATTAAAACAAAAATAAAAAATGGTAAAATCAACAATAAAAATGTCTTACTTCTCAAAAACAACAAATTCATAAACTCATATATCGATAATTATTATTATATAATAATTATCGATAACCTAATTATCGACAACAAAAGAAAGGAAGAAAAAAATATTTGTGATTAAAATATTGAAAAACTTTTATTGCATAGAAGGAATTGATGGAAGCGGAAAAACAAGTATCGCCAATAAACTAAAAGCTCTTTGCAACGATGAATCAAGGTATTATTTTACAAAAGAACCATCAAGCGGAATAATTGGAAAAATGATAAGAGCACAATTAATGAATTTTGAAAATCCTTTAAAAGAATCAACATTTGCATATCTTTATGCTGCAGATCGACACGATCATTTATATAAAAAAGGCGGAATAATAGAAATTTTAAACACAAAACCAGTAAAAATAATAACTGATCGCTATTTATTCTCATCAATTGCCTATCAAGGAAAATTAGGATATGAATTAAATAAAAATTTTCCATTGCCTGAAAAAGTATTCTTTATTGAAGCAGACCCAAACATAGCTTATGAAAGAATACAAAAAAATAGAACACAAAGTGATCTTTTTGAGCTTGAAAAATACAAAACTTTTGAACAAATTGTTCTAAAATATTTGAAAATATTTAAAAAATTAGAAAAAAAAATTAATGTGATTTACATTGATAATTCAATAAAAGATAATTTAGATAAAAACGCAAAAAAAATTTTTAATCTAATAAAATTCTAATATAATTAATCATATGATTAATTATATCTTTAAAAAAGTCACATTCCAAATAAACTTAATTTTACTTCTTTTAGTAGCAGTTGCAAAGGTAAATGCATCGTCCAAATTTTATTATGCAGAACAATGGTATATAATCTTTAACTCTCAAATGAAAAAGAAACCTGAAAACTACAAAAAAAATATATTTTTTCTTCAAAAAGCCTTAAAATACCCATTTGGAAATCCAAAATACTCATTAACTAAAATAGAAACTAAAAAACAGTGGGAAAAATATAAACTTCTTTTCAAAATGCATGTCAATTTGCTTTTAGTTAAGCAAAATTTATATTTGGGAGATCTATTTGACACAAGAAATTTATATTTTTTCAAAACTCCAGAAAAAAATGGAATTATTCTCAATCTAGAAAAATCAAAAAAATTATATAAAATGGCTATTAATTACTACAATGAAGCACTAAAATACCACAAAAAACTTGAAAATTACCAGTCTGTTAAACTGGAAAACGATGGAATAACAAGCTGGGAAGACGAATACCATAAAATTTCTCTTAAAAAGCTTAATTACTATGACATTATTAAAAAAGAACTACTAAGAATTGACGAAACTAAAGCATTTTTCGAACAAAGGCCAAATTATTATTAAAAAAATTCTTTGCCGTCTTTGGAATAAAAAATTTTATTTATATAATCCTTATTTAAAGAAAACTTAAAAACAAGATCTTTAAAATTATCTTTACTCAAGATGCTATATTCTGAGAAAAGAGTTATTAACGCTCTTTCTGCTAAAAAGGGCAGTTCTAAAATATTTCTTAAAATTTCAGATCTAAATACACATGCTTTTTCACTAGCTAAAGAATTTACAAAATTTGAATTTTCAACATCAGTGCTTAACGCCACAACCTCATTTTCAAGAAATTTTTTATCCCCTTGTGAATACAGCAAGGCAAATGGCTTTAAAAAAGAAAAAAAATATTCTTTGCCTACAAGATAATGATGCATTGAACATCTTGTAGAGTAATTTGGATAAATAGCAGATTCAATCTCTTCATCGCCACCAACAATAAGCAAAGGATCAAAATAAGGAGCTGGAATTTCTTTATTATTGTAAAAATAATACCTATACGAAAAAAAAGATTCTTCCATGCAATCAATGTGCCCACAATAAGCTCCAAGCTTATAAATCTTATCTGAATATTCTACCAAAAGCTTAGCAGTATCATTAAAAGATTCTTTTCTAAAATTATAAAGCAGTGTGGGCAATATAAATAAAATATTCTCATTTAATGAAATTTTATTTAAAACAAAAATTAAACGTTCATCATAAAAACATGCCTCATCAATAATAAAAGTGCCACAATTGGGATTAGAAGCTATTAAATTTTCAATATCAAAAGAGTTTTTAGCAAAACCAATTTCATCAATTTTATCTTTTCCGCCACCTCTATATGGTATTACGTTTTCTGGATAATCTTGAAACCTTCTCTTATCGAGAAAATTTCTAATAAAAAATACATTAACCCTGCTTCTATTTCCTTTAATAATATTGCCCAATACCTTGAGAGATTTTTTTCTTACAACAAGCGAATCTTTATAAATTTTTGCAGCATATTCTGTTTTTCCACTTCCCATAGGTCCAACTACAAGAATTAAGTTTACTTTAATTTTAAAATCAAAATGACTGATATAGACGATGTTATTTAATTTAGTATCTTCTTTATTAGCAAAATCTAAACAAAAGCCCAAAAATCCCCCCAAAGTAAATTAAAATTCAATTATACAAATAAAGAACAACAAAAAGCATTAACATTAAAATTCGAAAAATTAATAACTTAGAATTCTATGAAAGTTTTTATTCAAAAGAATAAAAACTTTCAAAACTATCGTCATCCAATAAAGCTTTCTTTATTTTTAGTTTATTTTTCTCATAAATCTCAATATAATTAAATTTTTTAGAACCATTAACTTTTCTATAAATTGAAACCAAACTTCCAACCACATAATTTTTAATTTCTACTAAATTAGATCCAAAATATTTTTTTTTACTTATCAAGCTTGATCTAATATCTAAAGCAGAAGTTTTTTCAAAAAATACATTTAAAGCATTTGGCATAAAAAAATCTTTAATATCAAGCAAGAACAACTCCCTAATCCCAAGATTATTAAAATTGCAACCCAAATTGTTAAAAAGATTGCACTTAAAAGTATGTAAAGCAAAGGTATAAACATCCCTTTTATCAGGATATTGAACCTCAATCATATCAACGTAAGGGTAAACAGAATAATTTATTTTATAACCAAGCAAACTATTCTCATAATAAACTGGAGACTTGTCTTTAAAATAAATTTTATTAAAATATTTGCTATTTAAACTAAATTTGTTGTCAAAATCTACTATTCCCGAAAAAATACCCACTAAAACTCCATCTTTGAGTATGGCAACATTATTTTTATTATCAATACAATAAATTCCTGATAAACTTTTATAATCTTCTAAAAATTTACTCTTCATGTCGGGATCCTCTAAAAGATCATAAAACATTTTATATTCATTTATTGTCTCAGGAGGAAATTTTTTAAAAACCCTATAAGCTTCAGCGGGATCTAAAAGTTTGTATTTTAAAAAATAAATGCAGTGAATTCCATTATATTCTTTAATTTTGTCCTTAAGAAAAGAAAACAAAGAAACAGAATTGTCATAATTAAAATTTGAATTTCTAAATATATAATTAATGTTTTCGGGTGTAAAGAAAAAATCTTCTTTTGATTTAATAGTATTAAAAATACTAAAAAAAAATCTATCTTCTTTTAAAAACCATTTAAAAAATAAAAAATCATTGCCATATAAAGAAAAAGCTTTAAATAAAATTTTTTTAAAATCATCTCCAAAACTTTCAAGTCTTTCAGAAGCTTCAAGTCTCATGCAAATCAAATCTTTATCTATTTGTAATTCTTCATTTAAGTTTCCATACAAAGCAATAATTTCTTCATACATACTCTTATTTTCATTTTGTCTTAAAAGCAACGCAAAATAATAAGTGTATACTTCTTTAAGAGTTGCTACTTTAAAGTTATTAACATTAATTGCTTCTTTTAATAAATAAATTTTATTCGCTAAAGAAACATTTTTTTTTAATGAAAGCTCATAAAGAGAGTCTGAAGATAGTAAATTGAAATCAAGAGATCCATAAATCAAATCATTTCCTTTTTGTAAATTGGAAAAATTTTTAGACTCATTGAAAAGAATATTTGAAATATCTTCATCTTCTTTGGCTGAAATTGCATATGGGTTTATAGAAATAAAAAGAATGAACATCACCTTTAAATAAAACATAAACACTTGCCTAACCTTTTGTATCTTCCTCCTTTACTTCTTTTATAGTAGATTCTGCTGAAAATAAATATTCATCTTTATTAGGCTCAAAACCCAAAAGTTCTCTTACTTCTTTGTCTGTCAAAGTTTCTTTTAAAACAAGTTCTTTTGCAAGCTTAACAAGTTGATCCTTGTGTTCTACAAGGATATCTGATGCCTCTTTCAAACATCCTTCAAGTATTCTTTTTACCTCTCTGTCAACTTTATCGGCAGTGTTCTCAGAATAAGCCTTAGCCTTTGAAAACTCTTTTGGAAGGAAAATGGGCGCTTCATCGTCTACTAAAAATATTGGGCCAACTTCCTCACCCATTCCCCACTCAGTAACCATTTTTTTAGCCAAGCTAGTAGCTTGCATTAAATCATTTTGAACACCCGCTGTTGTAACGCCCAAATTTATTTGCTCACTAGCATAACCACCATAACATATCTTTATTTTATCAAGAATTTGGTGCTTGTTTATTGAAAGCTTATCTTCCCTTGGAAGAGAAAATGCAACACCAAGCGCTCTGCCCCTTGGAATAATGGTAACCTTATGAAGTGGATCAGCATGTTCAAGATAATAGTGAAGCAAAGCATGACCAGCCTCATGATAAGCCGTCTCAAGCTTTTGCCTATCAGTAATAGTCATGGATTTTTTTGCAACCCCCATCAATATTTTATCTCTGGCCTCTTCCATATCCTTCATTAAAATTTCATCTTGATTATTCCTTGCAGCTATTAAGGCCCCTTCATTAATTAAATTTGCAAGATCCGCACCACTGGCCCCAGGGGTAGCCCTTGCTATTACTTGTAAATTAATATCTTTCGAAAGCTTTGTTTTTGAAGAGTGAATATTTAATATTGCCTCTCTTTCCTTAACATCAGGCAAAGAAACTGTTACTTGCCTGTCAAATCGTCCCGGCCTAAGCAAAGCAGAGTCAAGAACATCTGGACGATTTGTGGCAGCCATAACAATTACATTGGTATGCGTTCCAAATCCATCCATTTCAACCAACAGCTGATTAAGAGTTTGCTCTCTCTCATCATGCCCACCGCCAAGTCCCGCACCACGACTTCGACCAACAGCATCAAGCTCATCAATAAAAATAATACATGGAGAATTTTTCCTAGCATTATCAAATAAATCTCTAACACGACTTGCTCCAACCCCAACAAACATCTCAACAAAATCAGAGCCTGACATGTGGAAAAAACTAACCCCAGCCTCACCAGCAACGGCTTTGGCAAGCAAAGTCTTGCCAGTACCCGGAGAACCAACTAAAAGTACTCCTTTGGGGATTTTTGCACCTATTTTTTCAAATTTTTTTGGATTTTTAAGAAATTCAACAACTTCGTGAAGCTCTTGTTTAACTTCTTCTTGACCAGCCACATCTTTAAAGGTGATTTTATTCTTTCCAGCTTCATACTTTTGTGCGGTACTTTTCCCAAATGTAAAAACTTTTCCACCGCCACCTTGAGTTTGACGAAATATAAAGAAAAAGAAAATAAAAAATAAAATCCATGGCAAAGTTTGTAATAAAACCCCGATCAGAGAAGCTTGACTTTTCCCTGAGCTAAGCTCTACTTTTTTACTTTTTAGCTCTGAAAGTAAATTTATATCAAGATAGGGAATACTGGTAGAAAAATAAGACTTTGCAAAGTTAGAGCCCTTGACAATAAATTGAATCAAATTTTTATCAATTATCACTACAGACTCAACTAAGCCATTGTCTAAATAACTCTGAAAAGTACTATAAGGAACATTTTTATAGCTTTCCCCTCCCCTTATAAAATATGACATAAATATCGCTGAAATTAGAAAAACAACAACAAGTCCTAAAATCCAATTTTTATTCTTCTTTTTATTATTAGATTTTCCATTATTATTCATATTATTATTGCCATTCATTCCTTTAAAAGTCCTCCAATCAAAGATATACTAATTTTTTTAAGAATGCTTTTTTCACTCCATACTAAGTTTAAAGTATTTAAATCAATAATTCCAATTAACCTGTTATCCAATGCTAACAACATTAAATAACCTGGATTACACCTTATAAACTTAGAAAAAAATTTTTTTGCTTTAAATCTATCCTTAAAAAATTTATACCTAAACTCATAAGAACAACATTTTAACCTTGATACAGAAGCTGCATTACACTCTAAATATTTTAGCAAAATCTTACCTAAAGATAAACTATACCATTTACCAACTTCCAAAATAAAATCAAAAGGTTTGTAAAACTTTTCATCCCTTTTAAAAATTAAATTAATTTTATTATGCCTTTTTTCTAAAAAAAAATCATTGGTTTTTAACAAAACATTATTTTTCTTTCTATCAATATCTACTTTAAACACCTCATTAAGAGCCTTATAGGAAACTTTGGCTACAATTCCTTCTGAATTTAAAATTTTAAAAATCAATCTAAACACCAAATATTTAGGAAAATCCAAAAAAGTTTTCAAATCAAAAGAATAATAATATTTGCCTTTCTCAACAGGAAAAAATTCATCTTTTTCAAAATAATCTGCAAATTCCTTTGAAAATTCAGATATTCTTTTAAGACATTTTTCATATCCTTTAAAAACATTTTTTATAGCAGGTAGTAAATTATTTCTAACCCTATTTCTTAGATATAAATTTTGAGCATTTGTACTATCAACAAAAACCTTAATATTATTCAAAGATAAAAAATTTTCAATTTCTAACCTTGAAACCTCAAGCAAGGGCCTTATAATGTTTCTATTGACACAAGGAATGCCTGAAAGACCATCCAAAAAAGATCCTTGAAAAAATCTCATAATTATTGTTTCAATTTGATCGTTCTCGTTATGAGCAAGTGCAATATAATTTGCACCATTTTCTTTAAGAGCATTTTCTAAAGCATTGTATCTGTATTTCCTTGCAAGCTCTTCAATAGATACTCGCAACCTAGCCGATTCACTTTTTATATCTATATCGCATTTTTTAATTTGCAAAGCAATATTGTAAAGATCGCAAAACTCCCTTACATGCTCTATCTCTTGATTTTGTTCATTATCAGATCTAATAAAATGAGCAAAATAAAATGCAATAACATTATCGCTCAAGTAATATTTCAAATTTAATAATAAAGTTGTAGAGTCAGCCCCACCAGAAAAAGCAACAATAACTCGATTTTTATTTAAAGAATTTTTTTTATAAAATGTATCTATTTTAATTTGTATATTATCGTCTAAAAAATGCATTAAAAATTACTAGAATTGATTTTTTGAACTTTATTTTTAAAATTTGCCTCGCTAATATCAATCAGCTCATCACTTAAAAAATCATACAATTTTTCAAGCCTATCTATTTCATCCTTGCAGAATCTAGAAAGAACAAAGCTCTTTATATCATGCATAACATTGCTTCCAACTCCAATATAAAGTCTGCTGAAGTTAGAGCTTCCAAGAACACTTGAAATTGACTTAAGGCCATTATGAGTAGACACACCACCCCGCTCTTTAAGTCGGCATTTCCCCAAAGGAAGATCAACATTATCAAGAACAACCAATAAATTTTTTATACACATATAAAAATCTGAAAATATCGAAGGGAATAAAGATCCACTTAGATTCATATAAGTTAAAGGTTTAACCAAAATTACTCTTCTAGAAATCATTCTTAATTCTGAATATTCATATTTTTTTTTTCTCTTTAAAAAAAGGCCGTTTTTAGAAATAATTTTATCCAAAAGAGAAAAACCAACATTATGCCTAGTTAAAGAAAATTCTAATCCAGGGTTTCCTAATCCAAGTATCAATAACCCCATAAAATCACTTTATAATAACAACTTCCAAATTCTCGTCATTTTCTGCAAGCCTAACATTAGAAGGCAACACAAGATCTTTAAGAAGAACGTTATCCCCTTTATTAACAGGAGTTAAATCAAGCTCGATGAATTCTGGCAAATCCAAGGGCAAAGACCTTACCTTAACCTGCTCTTTTAAAACAGTCAAAATTCCACCTTCTTTAACCCCAATAGAAGCTCCAACAAGCTTAATAGGAACGTATTTTTCAAGCTCAACATTCTTATCTACTTCGTAAAAATCAATATGATAAATAAGCTTGCTGGCAATGTTTTCTGCAACATCTTTAACAAAAACGCATCTTTCAAGCTTGCCATCATCTAATATTAAGACAGTATTATCCGTAAACTTTGCAAATTTCTTATTAAATTCACTACTCTTAATTCTCAAGTGTGAAACATCATTGCCTTGCCCGTAAACAACAGCCGGTATTTCACACTTAGCTCTTATTCTGCGAGCATTAGAAGACCCAAAGCTTGATCTATATTGGCAACTTAAAATCCTGCTATTTTCCACCAAAAAACTCCTAATGTAAAATACTGGGACGGAAGGATTCGAACCCTCGAATGACTGGACCAAAACCAGTTGACTTACCACTTGTCGACGTCCCAAATACCTTATTAATACTTACAATTGACAAGCATACAAGATACAACGAGCTTTGTCAACAATTATCTAAAAATCTAATTCAAGCTCAAGATCGGCTGGATTTTCTCTTATATATTCCTTAAAAATAGAAGTTTGCAAAGCTTTTCTAAAATCCTGACTAATAGGGTGTACAATGTCTTTATATTCACCAACTCTAGTTCTTCTGTTGGGCATAGCAATAAATACTCCTTTTTGCCCTTTAATAACTCTAATATTGTGAAGAACCAAACAGTTATCAAAAGTAACTGCAACATATGCTAATAATTTAGAACCAGAATTTTTACTATCAACTTTCTTAATCCTTATGTCTGTAATATCCACTTATAAGCCTCCCGCAAAAAGTACATAACTTAAATCTAAAATATTTTCTATTTTTTGTAAACATATTTTTATGATATTTTTAGTTTTTTTAATTAATTTTAATTAAACAGTAATTAAGGATAAATAATAATTCCTTTGGACCATATTTTTTCAAGCTCATAGTATTCTCTGGACTTTTCGCTCATTAAATGAATTACCAAATTTGCACCCGAAACAATAGTCCAGTCATAAACCAACCCTTTTCCTTGAACATTAAGATTAATTTTTTTTTCTTTAAAAAATTTAATTATCTTATCAATATATAAAGCTTCCATTTGCTTAAATGATACAAAAGTAGCTATTATAAAAAAATCAGTCCAATTACAAATATCGCTAACATTAATACCTATAACATCAATTCCATTAAAATCACTTATTATTTTACATAAATCATTAATATCATTTGCTTTTAACATATCTTCCATCAAAATCATCTCCTAAAATAACTATTACATCGGGATTAATATCAAGATTATCAAGTTCTAACAATCTTTTAGCCTGAACCTCAGAAATTGGCTTAATATTTGAAGTTTTAATTGCCTCTCCAACCCTAACAGCCATTTCTAAATTATCCGAATTATTTATAATCAAGGTATTTTTATAAGAATTTTTATCTGCATTGCCAAATTTTAAAACTTTAAATTTTAAAGAATTAAAAATATTTGCTGTTTTTTTTGCAAGCCCAACAACTTTTGTTCCATTTAAAACAACAATCTTTACTATTTCTTCTGTGCCCTCATTAACAAGCTCTTTGTTTAATTTATCCACCGATTCTTTTAAAATAGCGCCTCCATAATAAGGAAAAACCACCTTTATCAAATTATTATCATTATCCTTGAAAATCTCTTCTTGTCCTTTAATATTAAAATAAATAATTTTATCATTATTTATTTTATAATTTTTAACAATATATTTAAAAACAACCTCTGAAAGGTTAGTATCTAACATGGAATATATTTTAAAAAAATTGTCATTTTCAATGCCAAAGTTTGAAATTTGAAAAATAAGTCTTTTAAAAAACTCTTTAAAAAATTCAACCCTCTCTTCAAACTGATTAACATCATTAAAATATCTTAAATAATCATAAGCCTTATCACCATCAAAATTAGAAGTGCCAGAGGGTATTAAAATAGAATCCTCAAAGTTATAAACTTTTACTGGATTTTTAACAAGAAGCCGAACTCCCCCTAAGTAATCAATAAGTTTAACAAAATTTTCTTTTTGAAAACGAATATAATAATCTGATTCATGAGATAGTTGTGTATAAATCTTAGATAAAAACTTATTAAAAGAATTTTTTTTATAAAGATCTTTAAACCAAGAGATATTCCCTTTTAAATCTTCATATCCAGTATGAATTGGAATATCTAAAAACCCAATATTTCCCGTTTTCATATTAATAAAAATTTCTTGCATGCTTACAAGACTCTTGTTAAGATCTTCTATTAGAAACAAAAAACTAATATTGTTCTTTGTATTAAGCTCGAAGTAAACCAACTCTTTTTTAGAGCTTCTAATAAAAAAAATTACTACACTTGCTATTATCAGAACAATTAAAAATAAAAAAAATAAATCCTTTCTCAAATATTTACCTTTTTAAAATATAAATTATTATCTTTAATGTATTTTAACACACCAAAAGGCAATAAATAGCTGACAGGAAATCCATTTGCAATTCTATTTCTAATCTCTGATGAGGAAATCGGTATTATTTTATTATCTATATAAATATGCTTAAAAGAACTTTTAAGTTTCTCTTTGTAAATTCTGTGAGCAACAACAAGATTAACAGAACTTACAATACTTTGAGGGTCTTTCCATGAATCAAAATTTTGAAAAAGATCATCACCAATAACTAAAAAAATTTTGTCGTTTTGGTATTTTTTTTTAACACAAGAAATAGTATCAACAGTATAAGTTATGCCACCATTTATTATGTCACAATCATCTATGAACATTTTATCTTCATTTTCTAATGCAAGCTTGAGCATATCTATTCTATTATTAACACTAACATCCTCTCTAATCAATTTATGAGCTGGATTGCAAGTAGGAATAAATATTACCCTATCAATATTTAATAAATACTCTATTTCTTTAGCCAAAAAAATATGTCCAATATGAACCGGATTATAGGTGCCCCCTAATATTGCAATTCTCATGATTTCTTCCCTAAATCAAATCTTATATCCAAAAGCTAAGTCTTAAAAGTAAAAAGCCCACAATATAAATCAACTTTATTAAAAAGTTTTAGCCAAAATAAAAAATTCTTTAATAAGCTCATCAATTCCTCTATTCTCATAAATAGAGATGCCAATAACCTTTTCTTTTCCTAAAGCTTTTATCAAGCAATCAAAATTTTTCTCAGAATCATCCAAATCAAGTTTATTGGCAATAATAATTTTTTTTTTATTAAAAAGCTCATAGTTATAAGATTTTATTTCATTTAAAAGAATGCTGTATGATTCCAAAAAATCTGCTTCAGAAACATCAATAACCAAGGCTAAAACTTTAGTTTTAGCAATATGCTTTAAAAATTTAGTTCCAAGGCCTACTCCAAAGCTGGCGCCTTTAATTATTCCCGGAATATCTGCAATAATTAAATCATCATGAAAGCGCCTAAGCACACCAAGATGGGGAATCTTTGTTGTAAAGGGATAATTTGCAACTTTAGATTTTGCCGAAGTTATTCTATTAAGAAGAGAAGATTTGCCAGCATTAGGTAGACCAACAAGCCCAATATCCGCCACCAAAAAAAGCTCAAGGCGCACACTCAAACTATTGCCTGATTCTCCAGGTTGAGCGAACCTTGGTGCCCTTCTAACTGAAGTTTTAAAATTCCAATTGCCAAGACCTCCCCTGCCACCTTTTAAAACAACAAATTCGTCATTTAATTTTTTAAGCCTACACAAAAGAGTTCCATCATTTTCATTATAAACTTCTGTATTTGGGGGAACAAAAAGAATTAAATCTTTACCATTAGCACCACTTCTTTTAAAACCCATTCCAGGTTTACCATTTTCGGCACAAAGCACATGATCATTTTTATAAAAAGATAAAGTGCTAAGATTTTCTCTTACCTTAAAAACTACACTCCCACCACTTCCACCGTTTCCGCCATCTGGACCGCCTTTTGCATTAAACTTTTCTCTTAAAAAAGAAACACATCCAGAACCCCCATTACCCGAAACTACCGTTATATTTACAGAGTCCTTAAAGTTATACAAACTTTCTCCAATTTTTCAATAGAAACTAAAAATCTCCAATCATTCCAATTAAAACTAAACAATACTTACATATTTTCGTCCCTTCAAGGTTTTAAACTCTACCTTACCAGACGAAAGGGCAAATATTGTATAATCTCTTCCAAGACCAACATTTTTGCCTTTATGAAATTTTGTACCTCTTTGTCTAACAATTATTTCTCCAGCCTTAACAAGCTGCCCACCGCTTCTTTTAACTCCAAGTCGCTTGGATATAGAATCTCGTCCATTTTTTGAACTACCACCACTTTTACTTGTTGCCATTAATTTTCCTCCAAAACTAATTTAATATCATCAGGATACTCATGTGACAAATCATTTATGCCCCTAATTAAAAACCTGCTATAATAAAAAAGACTTTCTTTGCTCAAATCCTTAAAAAAGGGCTTAAATTCTAAATAACCTCTTTTTGAATTCTTCACAACAAAAGCCTCACCTTCAAGATCAAGAACACTAAAAAAAGTTCTCAAAATAAAAGAAAAAGAAGAACAGACAACGTTAACATTATTTTTGCTTATAGCATGACCATTGGCCAAAAGATAAATGATTACATCGTCTTTTACTTTTACTAAAACATTAATCAATAAACTTAAAAAACTATTTCATCAACCAAAATATAAGAATAAGTTTGTCTGTGGCCAACCTTTCTCTCACTTGATTTTCTTCTTCTATATCTGTAAGAAACAACTTTTTTATCTTTTTTATCTTCTTTATAGGTACATCTAATAAGAGAATTTACAACATAGGGCTTTCCTATTTTAACCTCTCCGTCTTTATTAACAAGCAAAACACTATTAAATTCCAGTTTATCTTTTTCAATGGGAGAAATTTTATCTATTTTTAAAAATTCACCCTCAATAGCCTTATATTGCTTACCATTTATTTCTACCAGTGCATACATACATTACCTCAACTAAATATTGTAAATTTAATAAAAAAGAAAAGTCAAGCATTAACCTAATTATACCTTACAAGGGAATTGACTTCATAGCTTTCAAGGCTTTGCCTACCATTAATACCACAAAGCTCAATAAAACAAAAAATATCTTTAACCCTACCTCCGGCTCTCTCTAGCAAAATTGCAGACGACTTTAAAGTTCCGCCGGTAGCTAATATATCATCTATTAAAAGAATATTGGAATACGTCCTAACATCGTCTTTGTGTACCTCTATTCTCCCAAAACCATATTCAAGCTCATACTTTTCACTAAAAACTTCTCTGGGTAATTTACCCTCTTTTCGAATTAAAACAAGAGGGAGTTGCATTTTTAAAGACAGAGGAGCACCTATTAAATACCCCCTAGACTCAACAACAGCAATGCAATCGATCTTTTTTAAATTATAAAAAGAATATACATCATTTATTAATGAACTATAAACTTCGGGTTTTAGCAAAACACTAGTAATATCATAAAAAAGAACACCCTTTTTAGGAAAATCGGGTATTTTTGAAATAAACTGATCATAATACTCTGTCTTATTTTTCATAACCTACTTATCCCATCTATATGTTTATGTATTTTTTCAAAATAGCAAAACCAAAAGCCAAATTTATTTTTTTACAGGAGGCGACGGAACAAGATTATGTAAAACTACTTTTGGGATTTCATCATCTTTAGCTCTTGTCCAAATTTTGCTTCTGCCAAAAATCCAAACTTTTCCCTTGGTAATAAGATTTCCGGTCTTACTATCAACACTCATCTCAGAATTATAAATTTTACCATTTTTAGGATCTATTATTTTGCCCCCATCCCACCTTTTAGAAGAAGAAGAATACTTAAGGCCCCACATAAAATCAAGACCCTCTATTGCAAGATTTTCAAATCCAACCACAGTGTCTCCTGAGGGATTTTTAGTATCATACTCTTTGCCATCTTTTATTACGGTTAAAATTCGGCCATAAATTTCTCCATTATATTTATAAATATAAATAATAGAATTTTTTATGTTGCTCACATCATTATAACCAACCCAATATCCTAAAACCGCATTTTCAAAATCAAGATTTTCATCCTTATTAACAATTTTTTTTTCATTTAAATCTTCTGAATTTGCAAACAAAATCATTGAAAAACAAAAAAAAAGAAAAAACTTTGAAAAAAATCTATTCATTAATCCTCCTTAAAACTAAATAATCCTACATTATAGCTCTTTTTTTAAATTACTCATTTAAAGTGGCTAATTTAAAAATTAGCCACAAAACAAATTATACAACTTATCTTTATAATTTTAATTATTAAGATAAAAAATTGAACAAAAAAATAGAAAATTAAGTAAAAACGCAATAAGTTAATTAATTGTTATATGGGACAATTAATGCTAATATTAATAAAGTTAATTGTCTTTAAGGATTTAAACGTGGTAAGAGGAATTTATACAGCTGCCAGCGGAATGATCGCAGAAAGGCGCAAACTTGACACAGTATCAAATAATTTGGCAAACATAGATCTTATTGGATACAAAAAAGATTTGTCTATTCAAAAAGCATTTCCAGAAATGTTAATAAGAAGACTAAATGATGATGGCCTTTATAAATTTCCCAAAGGACATCTTGAAACGGCTCCGGTTGTAGGTAAACTAGGAACAGGGGTTGAAGAAAATGAAATATACACAGTATTTGAACAAGGTCCATTAAAAACTACTGGCAATCCATTGGATTTAGCACTCACCGATCAAGGATTTTTCGTAATACAAACTTCAGATGGAGAAAGATATACAAGAAACGGTTCTTTTACTATTGGGAAAGAAGGAATCCTTGTTACAAAAAGCGGATTCCCCGTTCTAGGAGAAAAAGGATATATATATCTTAAAAAAAATAATTTTAAAATAACACCTCAGGGGCAAATCTTTCACAATTCAAACTTTGAATCAAACCCCAAAAGACTTGTTAGTGAGTATGAAAATTCTTGGGAAAATTATGAGCTGCTTGATACTATTAGAATTGTAAACTTTGAAAATCCCAGGTTTCTCAAAAAACAGGGAAATTCTTTATGGATCGACACAAAAACCTCTGGCAAGGCACAAGAGATTGATGTATCATTAAGACCCAAAATAGAAACAGAAACACTTGAGGCTTCCAATGTTAATGCTGTTAACGAAATGGTTTTAATGATTGAAATCAACAGAGCTTATGAAGCCAATCAAAAAACAATACAAACTGAAGACAGCCTCTTGGGGAAATTAATAAATGAAATTGGAAAATATTAAGGAGCATATTTTATGATGAGAGCATTATGGACAGCAGCAAGCGGAATGACTGCCCAACAATACAATGTAGACACAATTGCCAACAACCTTTCAAATGTGAATACTACGGGTTTTAAAAAGATAAGAGCAGAATTTGAAGATTTGATTTATCAAACCCAATACAGAGCAGGAACTCCCGCAACTGAAAATACTTTAAGACCGCTCGGAAATCAAGTTGGGCACGGAACAAAAATTGCTGCTACTCAGAGAATATTTGAACAAGGAAAAATGCAAGCCACCAATTTACTCACTGACGTTGCTATTGAAGGAGATGGATTTTACAAAATTCTTCTGCCCGATGGAACTTATGCATATACTAGAGATGGATCATTTAAAATCGATTCTAATGGGGAGCTTGTAACAAGCCAAGGATACAAGGTATTGCCCAACATATTCTTTCCAGAAGAATATATCCAAAGCTCAATTACAATATCTGAGCAAGGAATAGTGTCGGTAAAAATTGATAACAGCAACGACCCAATAGAGCTTGGACAAATTGAAATATCAAGATTTGTTAATCCTGCAGGACTAAGCGCTATTGGAAGCAATTTGTTTAAAGAAACAGCCGGATCAGGTCAAGAAATAGCAGGAATACCGGGAAGTGAGGGCATGGGAAGGCTAAGACAAGGCATACTTGAAATGTCAAATGTATCTATTGCCGAAGAAATGGTAACAATGATAGTAGCTCAAAGGGCTTATGAAATAAACTCAAAGGCCATTCAAACTTCAGACAATATGCTAGGAATTGCAAATAACTTAAAAAGGCAATAAAATAAAAAAAAGATTATTTGTTTTTATTTTATTTTTCACAACAAGCTCAATTATAAGTGCCGCTCATGATTTGTGCTTCAACATTACTCCTAGTAAGGCATATTTCTTTTCAAAGAAGTACTCAAAAATATGCAACAATCAAAGCTTATCAAAAATATATGTCCCACCACATTTAACAAAAAAATCAATAATTTTTGAAATGATTTATTACATTACAAAAAATTTATCAAATGAAAATATCTATATACTTCAATTCAACTTTGATGAATCTGAAATAAACATAGAAGATAAATTTTTCAAAAAAATAAAATTTAAAATAAAAAACAACAATTCATACAAAAATATTCCAATTCAAAAAACTCTGGTTTATTATGCAAAAAACTTTGAAAGCTATAAAAGACACAATTACATTAATATGTATATTGATATAATCGAGCCAATTGTATTTGCAAAAGAAAATCTAAAAAAAAATGAAATCCTTAATGAGCACAATATATACTTTAAATACAAAATTAACACAACAAGAATAAATGATGTTTTAAGTTTAAATGAATTAAACAATAGTAAATATAAAGTTATACGCAACATAATCAAAAATGAAGAGATAAGATTAAATAAAGTACAAAAAGAATAATTCCTTATTTTATCTTTCTCAATATAAAAATTATTAATTTTTATCTGTCTTAATACAGATAAACAGATAATATTTAACAAATTAAGGATTAATTAGCAATTTGAATAAAAAAATTTCATTAATTACAATAATTGATATAAAATAATAGATATTAAAGAAATAAAATAAATAGGGTAAAGAATGAACAAACTAATGTTGATGTTAACTGCATTTGCAACAAGTCTGCTAGCCCAAACAAACACAGATTCAACAGGACTAAAAACAGAGCAATCATTTAAGAATAGCCTGTCTGAAAGCGTCAAATTAAAAGAAATTGCGGATATTTATCCCACAAATACAAATTTTTTAACAGGTATTGGAATAGTAGCCGGTCTTGCTGGAAAAGGAGACTCTGAAAAACAAAAAGGCCTTATAATTAAAATTTTAGAAGAAAACAATACAATAAATGAAATAGACCCTAATAACATAGAAAGCAAAAATATTGCACTAGTAAATGTCAGCCTCCAAGTAAAAGGCAATGCAATCAAAGGCTCAAAACATAAAGCTTGCGTTGCATCAATATTAGACTCAAAAGATTTAACAAATGGAATACTTTTAAAAACAAACCTTAAAAATAAAGAGGGAGAAATAATAGCAATTGCATCAGGAATTATACAGTCCAATAATAAATTAAAAGGATCTGGATATACTCTAGACAGTGTAATAATAAATGAGAATCAAAATATTAACTATGGTTATAATATAATTCTTAAAAAAGGAAATTATACATTAATAAATAAAATTCATAAAATATTAACCTCTAAAAAAATCAACAATAAAATTAAATCAGATGACACAATAGAAATAGAAGCAAAAAATATAAGCCTATTAGAAGAGATTGAAAATATTATAATAGAAACCAGCCCTAAAATATTAATAGACAAAAAAAATGGCATTATTCTAGCAAGTGAAAATGCACAAATAGGAACGTTTATATTTTCTATTGAAAAAGACGATCAAAACATTTTAAGCAAAAATAACAAAACAGCAATTCAAGTAAACTCAATGAAATTAAATGAATTTATATTAAAAAATTCCGACAATCTTAGCAATAAAGAATTAATTCAAATAATTCAAGCTGCAAAAAAAATCAATAAATTAAATGGGGAACTTATTTTGGAGGAAGTTGATGGAAACTAAAATTACTAAAATTAATTTACAAAATATAATTAATTCACAAAATCTAAAATTTAAAAATCAAATAAATAAAATAAATAATTTAAAAAATCCTATAGAAATAAAAAAATTCTTTCAAAAAAACGAAGAACTTCGAAAAGCTTCTTTAGAATTTGAAGCTATGTTTATCAAACAAATGCTTGAAAGCATGAAAAAAACTCTTAACAAAGATCAAAATTTGTTAAACGGAGGCCAAGTAGAAGAAATTTTTGAAGACATGCTTTGCGAACAAAGAGCAAAACAAATAGCACAAGCTCAAAGCTTTGGACTTGCCGATTTAATTTACAATCAATTACAAAAAAAGTAAATAATTCGAAAAATATCCACCCCTCCCCAACCTCAAAATTATATCCAATTTAATTTAAAAATGGTTTTAAACTAAATTGGCACAATTTTTGCATGAAAGCTAAGTAGTAAAACTTAATCACAATATTCAAGAAAGGGGAGAAAATATAATATTATGAATATATTTAGCAACGAGGATTTAAACATATATTTAAAATCAGTAAGAGAACACAAACTAATTACTCACGAAGAAGAGATTAAACTTGCAGGACAAATACAAAGAGGCAATGCAAAAGCAAAAAATAAGATGATAAATGCAAATTTACGACTTGTTTTAAAAATAATAAAAAGATATGCGGGCAAAGGACTAAAAATTGAAGACTTAATTCAAGAAGGCAACTTGGGATTAATAAGAGCTGCTGAAAAATATGACCCAAATAAAAATACCAAATTTTCAACTTATGCATCATTCTGGATCAAGCAATCACTACAAAGAGCATTAAACACTAAAACTAGATTGGTAAAAGTCCCATACAGAAAAGAAAATCTAATACTACAAATAAATAAATATTTAACAGAAGAAGAAAAATCGCCCAAAAAAGAAGAAATAATGAAAAGATTCAATTTATCTCCTGCCCAGTATATAAAAATTATTCCTTATCTTGAAAAAGAATACTCTCTGGACAAAGAAATAGAGGGTTCAGAAAATTCAACACTCTTGAATCTATACGAGGATAATTCTTTTAACCCCGAAATTACCCTTGAACAAGATTCAACTCTAAAACATTTAAATTATATACTTGAAACAAAATTAAATGAAAAGGGAAGATACATAATCAAAAAAAGATACAACCTAGACAATAGCCCCAAAAAAAGCACCTTAAAAGATATTTCAACAGAACTTGGAATATCATCAGAAACTGTAAGACAGATTGAAAAAAGGGTTCTTAAAAAACTAAAAGAAGAGATAAATTAACATTGACATTCATGACATGTTTTGGTCTACTTTTAAGTCAGTGGTCATGAATGTTTATATTTTATATTAAAAAAAACAAGTTTATTATTGTTGTTTTTATTATAATCTCTATTATTATTGCAGCAACTCAGACATTTGCAAGTTTTTTCTATTTTAACAACAATTCAAAAGTTGCAAATGTCCCACTTAAAAATAGGTTTGAAAAAATACAAAAAACCAACTTAATAATAAAAAACAACAAAACAGATGAAAACGCAAAAAGCAAGCCTAAGTTTTACTTAATCATCGACGATGTGGGTTATGATGAATTTATGTTGGCACAATTTATAAAACTTAATCTTAAAATAAATTATGCTATTATTCCATTTTTACCAAAATCAATGAGTTTATACAAAAAACTTATAAATGCTAACAAATCAGTAATAATACATTTTCCAATGCAATCAAAACATAGAAATTCAATAGAAAAATTTCATATAAACATAAAAGATAAAAAAGAAGAAATACACAAAAAAATCGAAAAAGCATTTAAAAAGTATCCTGATGCAAAAATAATGAACAACCATATGGGAAGTTTAATCACTTCAAACAAAGATTTGATGAGAATAATTTTAGAAAAGCTTAAAGAGATTGACAGATATTTTTTCGACAGCGTAACTATTGCAGGAAGCGTACCAGAAATAATAGGCAAAGAAATTGGGGTTAAGGTAGAAAAAAGAGACGTATTTCTTGATAGCAAAGATACAGAAGAATCCGTAATCAAGGAACTTGAAAAAGCAAAAAATATTGCCAGAAAAAACGGAATAGTAAAAGTAATCGGACACATTTGGTCTAAAAATACGCTAAAAGTCCTTAAAAAAGAGGAGCCTGATTTAAACCAGGAATTCGAATTTGAAAACTTATTAAATCTTTACGAGGAAACAATCAGATGAAAGTGCTTGGAATAGAAACTTCTTGTGACGACTGTTGCGTAGCTGTAGTAGAAAATGGAATTCATATTTTAAGCAATATAAAATTAAGTCAGACAGAACACAGAAAATATTATGGCATAGTACCCGAGATTGCTTCAAGGCTTCATACTGAAGCTATTATGTCTGTTTGTATAAAAGCACTCAAAAGGGCAAATACTAAAATATCTGAAATTGATTTAATAGCTGTAACATCTAGACCTGGACTTATTGGGTCTTTAATAGTTGGATTAAACTTTGCCAAAGGTCTGGCAATTTCATTAAAAAAACCTATTATTTGCATTGATCACATCTTAGGACATCTTTATGCTCCTTTAATGCACTCAAAAATAGACTATCCATTTATATCATTATTATTAAGTGGTGGACATACATTGATTGCTAAACAAAAAAATTTCGATGATGTTGAAATACTTGGAAGAACTCTAGATGATTCTTGCGGAGAGGCTTTTGACAAAGTAGCAAAACATTATGATATGGGGTTTCCGGGAGGCCCAAACATCGAACAAATATCTAAAAATGGAGATGAAAACACATTTCAATTTCCAGTTGCCACCTTTAAAAAAAAAGAAAACTGGTATGATTTTTCATACTCTGGACTAAAAACAGCTTGCATACACCAACTCGAAAAATTCAAAATCAAAGATAATCCAACAACAAAAAATAATATAGCTGCAAGCTTCCAAAAAGCTGCATTTGAAAATCTAATAACCCCGCTAAAAAGAGCGATAAAAGATACTCAAATTGACAAATTGGTAATAGCGGGCGGAGTTGCAAGCAATTTATATTTAAGAGAAAAAATAAATAAACTTAAAATACAAACTTACTACCCTCCTATTGATCTTTGCACAGATAATGGAGCAATGATTGCGGGACTTGGATTTAATATGTATTTAAAATATGGAGAAAGTCCAATAGAAATTGATGCAAATTCAAGAATAGAAAATTACAAAAACCAGTATAGGGGGAAAAATAATGAAAAGAATTTTAGCAATGCATGATATTTCAAGCATGGGAAGAACATCTCTTACAGTATGCATACCGATAATATCTTCGTTTAATCTGCAAGTTTGTCCTTTTGTAACGGCCGTCCTTTCTGCTTCCACAGCTTATAAAAAATTTGAAATAGTGGATTTAACCGATCATTTGGAAAAATTTATCAATATGTGGAAAGAGCAAAAGGAACACTTTGACATACTTTATACGGGATTTCTAGGAAGCGAAAAACAACAACTAACAATAGAAAAAATAATTAAATTAATAAAATTTGAAAAAATTGTAATTGATCCTGTGTTTGCTGACGATGGAATAATTTACCCTATATTTGATAATAAAATAATTGGTGGATTTCGAAAAATAATAAAATATGCAAACATAATAACACCTAATATCACTGAACTTGAAATGCTAAGCAAAAGCCCACAACTTAAAAACAAAGATGATATCATAAAAGCAATATTAACTCTTGATACAAAAGGGATAGTAGTTGTTACAAGCGTTAAAAAAGGAGATCTTTTGGGAAACATTTGTTACAATCCCCAAAACAAAGAATACTCAGAATTTTTTTTAGAAAAATTAGAACAAAATTTCAGCGGAACAGGAGATTTGTTTACTAGTTTGCTTATAGGATACTTGGAAAAATTCGAAATAGAACAAGCCCTAGAAAAAACAACAAAAGCTATTCACTTAATAATAAAAGATTCAATTAAAGAAAATGCTTTAAAAAAAGAAGGGGTTCGGATTGAAAAGTTTTTAAAAAATACATTTTGAATTTAAATTTCATTAAATTCAATTTTAAAGAATGAGTCGATTTTTAGTACAAAGAAAATATTTTTTAAAGTGAAATATATTGCTAGAATAAAATGTACAAAAAATCTATTACAAAGCGTGTGCTTTATTATTTTTATGAGTAAAAAAATATATGTCAAATAAAAAAATAATATTTTTTACAGGGGGGGGAACTGGGGGTCACGTATTTCCAGGAATATCCATAATACAGACATTAAAAGAACTTGACAATGAAATTGAATTTTTTTGGATAGGCAAAAAAAAATCTATAGAAGAAAAATTAATAAAAGAACAAAATAATATTAAATTTATTTCGGTTCCATGCGGAAAACTTAGGCGTTATTTTTCTTTTCAAAACTTTACTGACTTTTTCAAAGTAATACTTGGAATAATAAAAAGCTTCTATATATTACAAAAATATAAACCTCAGATTATCTATGCAACTGGGGGATTTGTTTCAACCCCTGCAATTATTGCATCTAGCTTGCTAAAAATAAAAAGAATAACCCATGAAATGGATCTAGACCCCGGACTTGCAACAAAAATTAATTCTAAATTCGCAAATAAAATACACATAAGCTTTAAAGAAAGCGAAAAATACTTCAAAAGCCACAAAAACATTGTCTACACAGGATCTCCCATAAGAAGAGAATTTTTAACTCCAAACCCCAAAATCATCAAACAATTAACACAAAACACTGACAAACCAATTATTAGCATACTTGGGGGATCTCTTGGGGCTAATGCTTTAAACAACCTTGCGCTCTGTATTAAAAGGGATTTTGGAATCTATTTCATTCATCAATCAGGGAAAAACTTAAATGACTTAAGAGAAGACAATTACCTTAGAAGACAATTTTTTAGTGCAGAAGAAATGGCAAGCGTAGTTAAATTTTCCAATATAATAATAAGCAGAGCTGGAGCCGGAGCAATAAAAGAATTTGCAAATGCTGGCACATGTGTAATTTTGATTCCATTTAAAAAAGGTTCTAGAGGAGATCAAATCAAAAATGCAAAACTACTAGAAAATCAAAATGCTTGCATTTATATAGATGAAGATGAAATTTTAAATACAAATATTTTAAAAATCATAAAAGAAATTTTAAAAGATAAAGAAAAAATCAACTCTCTCAAAGAAAATATCAAAAAATTCAACAACAAGCATTCTTCAACTTTAATAGCCAAATTACTAATAAAAGATATTAAGGAGATAAAATCTAAATGATAACAAACGATCCTGTAAAAATAACCGGAATAGTAGACATACTAATAATAATAATTTTTACATCTTTAGGATTTAGAGGATTTTTAAGAGGATTTATTAAAGAAATTAGTGGATTTGCTGAAGTTTTTGTTTTAATACTACTGCTTTACAAAAAAACCGAAGAGTTTAGAAGGCTGATTGAGCCTATTGTTGAACTATCCTACATTCAAGCACTACTTGTATTTTTTCTGCTCATACACATAGGATTTTTAATCCTACAGGCATTAATAGAGTCAATAATAAGTCAACTTAAATTATTATTCTTTAATAGAATACTGGGCCTAGTACTTGGCCTACTTGAAGCTTTTGGAATAATTGCAATCGTGGTTTACATAATACACTCGCAACAAATATTTAAACCCGAATATTTCCTAAAAGAAAGCAAGCTACTTGATTATTTAAATCCTGGAATAAACTATCTCTTTAAAATTTCAAAAACAAAATAAGGAGCCAAAAATGACAATGCTTCCAAAAATTGCTCAAGACATAATAAACACATATGATCAAAAACTATTGCCAAATGCAATTCTTTTACTAGGAGAAAAATTTTCATCAAAAAAGATCAGTGCTATTGAGATTGCAAAAAAAATATTAAACGGGAAAAACTTAACAAACCCCAATTTACTCATTTTCTCAAATTTCGATACAGTAGAAGCAAAAGCGCATCTTTCTACAAATTCACATCAAATAGCAAATAAATACTTAGAGTACATTAAAACTGTAATTTTTACCAAATGTAATTTCAGTAGTGAAAAAAATTTGAAAAAAATAGAGAAAAATATCAATTATATTAATTCTGTTTATTATGAAAAAGAATACAATGAAAACATAAAAAATGAGCTTATAAAAAATATAGAAAATATAAACAAAGAAATAAATCATAGTATTACTGTTCATGATGTAAAAAAAATTCAAACTTGGATTTTTTCTGAAAAAGAAAAATCAAAGGTAATATACATAAACGAAATCGAAAATTTATCATTCAATGTACACAATTCACTTTTAAAAATACTAGAAGAGCCACCTTCAAATATCTACTTTATCTTAGCAGCAAGAAATAAAAACAAAATACCAAAAACAATACTTTCAAGACTTAGAGTTTACAATTTCACAAAATCAGAAAGAAACTTAGAAATTCAAAAATTCAAGGAAAGTTTTCTAATAAATAAAGACATAACAATTGAAGAGTATTTTGCCTCATTTTACAAAGAAGAAAGCAAAAAAATAAAAAAAGAATTGATAAAAATCATAAATATAATAAAAGAAAAAAAATCCATATTCAATCTTGAAGAAAGCGAATTTATAAAAGATGATCAAAGCTTTAAAATATTTTTAAACGAACTTGCAATTAACATTAGAAAAGATTTTTTAGAAAAAAAAATAAACATAAATCAATATCTCAAATATACACAGCATTTGAAAAATATTTACAAATATCGCCCTTATAATCAAAATAAAAAATTAATAATAGAAAACTTGATGCTAAATTATGAAGAGATATGAATAATTTTTTCAAAAAAGCTTTAACAAAGCTAAACAAATTATCTAATGAAGAAAAAACTAAATTTATTGAACAAATTTACAAAAAAATAGAAATATATGACGGAATATTTGCATCAATTAATGAAGGCATCATTGTACTTGACAAACAAAACAATATAATCTACTCAAACAAGATTTTATACCAAATTTTAGCTTTAACGTCTAAATCAAAAATAGAAATTCTTGATGATATTCAAATTCCAATCTTAATAAATTTAATAAAAGAGCTGGTTAGAACAGAAGATAAAATAATAGGATTAGAAGTTCCAATCTCAAACAGCATATATATTAAAATTTCATTTATGCCTTATGTAAAAGAAAAAAAACTTGAAGGCAATATTATTTTAATCGAAGACATTAAAGAAAAAAAAAAGAAAGAAGAGCTGTTTATAAGAGTTGAGGCTTTAGCCTCTTTTACAAGACATGCAAGAAATATTGCCCATGAAATCAAAAATCCACTTGGAGCAATCGATATAAATTTACAACTGCTAAAAAAGGAAATTGAAAAAGAAAAAATAAAAAATAGCAAAGCTGAAAATTATTTTAAAGTAATAAAAGAAGAAATAAACAGAGTAGATAAAATAGTAACAGAATTTTTATTAACCGTAAGGCCAATAAAAATTAACTTACAAGAAAAAGACATTAAACAAGTAATAGGCAGTGTGTGTGAATTGTTAAATCCTGGATTAGAAAACAAAAACATAAAACTATTGCTTAATTTAAACAAAACAAGCAATATTCTCATTGATGAGAAACTATTAAAACAAGTTATTATAAACATAGTTAAAAATGCAGAAGAAGCACTACTTGAAACAAAAAAAGAAATAAAAAAAATAGAAATTTTTCTTTTCGAAAAAGACAATAAAATACATATCAACATAAAAGATAATGGCAATGGAATAAAAGATGAGGTAAAAGAGGAAATATTTAAACCTCAATTTAGCACAAAAGAAAAAGGAAGTGGAATAGGTCTTACTATTTCTTATAAAATAATAAAAGAGCTTGGGGGTGAAATTTTTGTGGAAAGCAAAGAAGGCAAAGGCACTATTTTTACAATTACACTTCCTAAACTAAATAAAAAAAATATTTTAATTGAAGGGTATTGAAAATGAGCAAAATACTTGTAGCTGATGATGAAAAGAATATTAGAGAAGGAATTGCTACTTATCTTGAGGATGAAGGATATTTTGTTTTCACTGCTAGTGACGGAGAAGAAGCTCTTGAAACAATTGAAAATGAAAATCTTGATGTAATAATATCTGACCTGAGAATGCCTCAGATATCTGGAGAAAAATTGCTCAAAATAGTTAAAGAAAAAAACCTGGGAATACCTTTTATTATTCTAACTGCCCACGGAACAGTTGATTCTGCTGTGGATGCCATGAGAGAAGGTGCTTACGATTTTTTAACAAAACCCTTAGACCTTGAAAGACTTTTACTAATAATAAAAAGATCACTAAATAAAAAAGAAAATAACGACAATGAAAATGCCAATTTAGAAAATATACTAATAAGAAAAGACCTAAAATACTATGAAAAAATTATGGGAAAATCACTATTAATGCAAAAAATTTTTGAACTTGTATTAAAAATAGCAAAATCAAATGCATCTGTTCTTATAACAGGCGAAAGCGGTGTTGGCAAAGAAATAATAGCGGATGCTATTTTCGATCTTTCAAATAGAAATGACAAACCATTTATAAAAGTAAATTGCGCTGCACTTTCTGAAAGCATTCTTGAAAGCGAGCTTTTTGGTCATGAAAAAGGAGCATTCACTGGAGCAATTTCTCAAAAAAAGGGCAGATTTGAGCTTGCAAACAAAGGCACAATTTTCCTTGATGAGATAGCAGAAATTTCACCTGAAATTCAAGTTAAACTTTTAAGAGTACTGCAAAACAAAACCTTTGAACGTGTGGGAGGGGAAACTACAATTAAAGTTGATATCAGGCTTCTGGCTGCAACAAACAAAAACATTGAAGAAGAAATTAAAAAGGGAAAATTTAGAGAAGATTTATTTTATAGATTAAATATTATTAATATAAACATACCACCTTTAAGAGAGAGAAAAGATGATATATCTTATTTAACAAACATACTAATAAAAGACGTTGCAAAAGAAAACAACAGAGAAGAAAAAACTCTTTCTAATGATGCAATGAAAGCTCTCTATTATTACGATTGGCCAGGAAATATTAGAGAATTAAAAAATGTACTTGAAAGCGCATTAATATTATCAAAAGGTAAACAAATCGCTAAAGAAGATTTACCAGTAAAAATCAAAAATAATGAAAATCTTATATTTAAAATAACACTACCAATAGGAATTAGCCTAAAAGAGGCCGAAAAAGAAATAATAAAACAAACACTTTTTCATTCTAAAAACAACAAGAGCAAATGCGCTGAAATACTAAAAATAGGAAGAAAAACTTTACACAATAAAATAATCGAATATCACATTGATCAATAAGATTTCTTTTAAACGATTATTATATTATTAAATTATAATAAATACAAAAAAATAACATTGCTTTAAATTAGATGTATAGTTTTGAAACCAAAAAATTTTTTAATACCAATAATTATATTAAAATGAAACACTTTCTTTTAAAATCTTGGTGTAAAAGTGTAAAAATATTTTTATCAAACAAATAATTATACACCATTATTTATTAATAATCAATACAATTTGATAATATAATATATTTAGCTGGCTTACAACTAGCTTTACTTTAAAAACTTCAAGGGATTAATGGGAATATTTTTTTTTAATATTTCAAAGTGTAAATGGGGACCCGTTGAACGCCCTGTTTGCCCTACTCTTCCAAGAAATTCACCCGATTTAACAAAATCCCCTATCTTTACAGAATATGAATTTAAATGCCCGTAAAGAGATTTAATATTATTTTTATGACCAACTACAACAAAATTACCATAAAGATCATTGTATCCAGCTTCAATGACTACTCCAGAAGAAGAAGAATACACTTCCGTATTCATCGGAGCTGCAAGATCTATTCCCGTATGAAAACTTTTATTGCCGGTAAAAGGATCATTTCTAAATCCAAAATCAGAACTAACAATAAATTTTTTTAAAGGAAAAATAAAGTTGGCATTTAAGAAAAAAAGCAACTCTGTGCCTGAAAAAAGTCCAAAATCTGGATTCTTGACAAAATCAAAAAAATAAAATTCATAAACCCTGTCATTTCTTTTAATTTTTACCTTTTCAGCTTTAGTAAGATCTCTTGTTGCTAAAAGCAAATTATTAAACCTGTAATCCTTACTATCAAAAACAAAAATTCCCTTTTTGCTAGGAATAAGAATCTCTTGTCCGACACTCACAACAGGGGAATCTAATAAATTAACAGTAGCAATGCCAGACTGCCATCCATTTATTTTATTGGCAATTTTAAAAAAAGTATCTCCTTTTTTAACTTTATACAAGTAAAAAAACAAGGGAATATGCTGTTTTTTGTTATATTTTAAAACTTTAATTTTAAGATCAGAAAAAACAGGATCTTTTCTTGAAAAATTTTTTATTTCTGGATAAGAAAAAACACAAATTATATTTAAAAAAATGAAACCTACTTTAAATATCAAAAAAGTTTTACTCATTCATACTACAAATTCTTTTACGATTAATTAATCAAATATAATAAAAAACACAAAAAAAATAAATCCTGTTTGGACTTGCAAATAATAATAAACTGTAATAAACTTTCTCTCAACATGGAGCTAAACGAATACCAAGAAAAAGCAAAAAAAACTGCTAAATACAAAAATAAAAAAGAAGAATTAATTTTAACAACACTTGGTCTTGCTGGTGAAACTGGAGAAGTTGTTGAAAAAATAAAAAAATTAGGAAGAGACAAAAATTACATTATTGATGATGAGTATTTAATATCAATTAAAAAAGAGCTTGGGGACGTATTATGGTACTTATCAAGCTTAAGCAATAATTTGGGCATTACGCTTGAAGATGTTGCTCTTACTAACCTAAGAAAAATACAAAAGCGACATGAAAATGGAACAATAAATGGCGAAGGCGACGACAGAGAAGACATTTAAATTAAAAATATTAAAAAACCTAAAATAAAAATGCTTAATATTTATATCAAGGGATTCTTACTTGGAATTGCAAACATAATTCCGGGGGTTTCTGGGGGAACACTAGCTTTAATATTAAAAATTTATTACAAAATAATAAACTCTATCTCAGAAATTTTAAAGCTCACAGAAATTAAAAAAAATTTAATGTTTTTAACTATTTTGGCAACAGGAATGCTAACCTCAATATTATTAACTGCAAAAATATTTAAAGCTTATGCTTTTGATAATGGAATAATAGAAGCGCTGCTAATAACATTTTTCATAGGATTAGCATTTGGGAATATAATAACACTAAAAACAGAAATATCTATAGAGATAAATAGTAATACAAAAATATTAAATAATTTATTGTTTTTTATTGGCATGAGCATTATTGTACTCTTGTTAATAATCAAAGAATCAAATATACAATTACAAAGTACAATACCTAAAGACAAAAACTCAATAAAATATTACTTATTATTGATATCTTCTGGAACAATAAGCGGAGCATCAATGATCTTGCCAGGGATCTCGGGATCTGCAATGCTTTTGCTGCTTGGCTTTTATAAAGAAATAATACTTATTATATCTGAATTTAACATTACACTTATTACAATATTTGCAACAGCTGCAACAATAGGAATAATTACATCAATATTAATAATAAAGAAAATAATAGATAATAACTTAAATAATTTTATTTATTTATCAAAGGGCTTAATTTTTGGATCAATTCTACAAATGATATTAATTGTATTTAAATTGAACTTTAAAATCAGCTTTGTATCTTCCACATCTTTAGGAGCATTATTTATACTGGGAATCTTTATAAACAAAAAATTGGCTGAAAAATACCAATAAAAAATTTAAAAATACCGAAGACCGGACTTGAACCGGTACGGAGCTTCCTCCTCAGGATTTTAAGTCCTGTGTGTCTACCAATTCCACCACTTCGGCATAGAATAATATGATAAATAATAATATATTGCAATGTCAAGCTAAATAATAAAATAAATATAAAAACTCAATTAATAACTATTTTTTGAGGAAAATTTTCAATAACATAATTGCTGTGCAAATAATCTTCAATTACAAACATAAATGAATATAAAGAAACCCTAGCAAAAAAATTAGAAAAAACTCTAAAATCAATTTTATTTGCTAACATTGAAATATTGTTTGAATCATTTATTAAGCTAAAAAATCCATTTTTGATCAACAAATCAAAAATAACAAATTCAGACTCATCTAAAATAAAAATTAATTTATCTATTTGGGCTTTTAAATATAAAATTTGCTCATTAATTTGCAAACTAGTGGGATTTTTAATAAAATCCTTGCTTAAATTATAAATAACAATACCATAGTGATTGCTCTTAAATTTAAAATCCACAAGCAATCCTAATTTTAAATCACAAGAATCTTGAATTACACTTAAAACTTTAATATTTATTTGGTGCTTAGAAAGAATGCTAACAGAAAGCCCTCTGCCTTGATCAATAAAATAAGCATTCTTAAAAGTTCCAAATAAAACTCTATTATTAATTAAATCAAGCACATTTTTATTCTCAAGATTCTTAATAATTATTAAATCAAAACTTTGATTTAAAATATTATAAGTAGAGTCGAGTAAACCTTGAGAAGAGTCATCATTTAAATTAAAATTTGCAACCTTAAGCTCCAAAACACTAAAATCTATATCTACAAAATTGCAGGAAAAAAATAAAACATTAAGAAGAAATAAACTCTTCAAGTTGGCATTTTGTCTCAACAACTTCAAATACAAGTCCATACTTTTTTGCAGCGCCACTGTCTAACCAAAAATCTCTATCAGTATCCTTTTCTATTTTAGAAATTTTTTGACCTGTTTCTTTTGAAATAATATTATTAAGTTCTTTTTTAACTTTATTTAACTCATTAGTATAAATCTCAATATCTGTAGCAACTCCTTTAAATCCACTCAAAGGCTGGTGCAATAAATACCTGGCAAAAGGTAGTGAAAATCTATTTTCTAATTTTGCAGCCAAAAAAATTAAAGCAGCAGCACTAGCTACAAGCCCTACTCCAACTGTAAAAACTTTAGGCTTAACAAAACGAATCATATTAAAAATAGCAAATCCAGCATCAATATCGCCTCCTTCTGAATCAATGTACACAAATATGGGCTTTTTAAAATCTAAAGTCTCTAACAATAATATTTTTTCCTGGAAAAGCCTAGAAACATCCTTAGTAATCTCACCAGCAATAACTATTGATCTACTCTTTAAAACTAATTTCAATGATTTATCATGCAAAATACAAGCATCATTATCTTCTTTCCCGGTCATAAAACATCCCTTATACAAAAACATAATGATATATTATAATTGAAAATAAAAGGTTTTTAAATGATAAAAAAGCACAAAAATTAAACAATTGCAATTATTTTCTGAAAAGAAAAAGACTAATAAATCTTTAATCAAACTTCATCAAAGCCAAAAAATACTCTAAATTTTACAAATAAGTAAAATTCAAAAAGGAGTTTATAATGCATTATGAATTTGCAGTTATTGGGGGAGGAATAGCAGGAAGCACCGTTACTTACGAACTGCTTAAAAGAAATAAAAAAGTAATTCTTTTTGACAATGAAGATACAAAAGCAACAATAGTAGCAGGCGGACTTATTAATCCTATTATGGGTAGGAAAATGAACATTGCTTGGAGAGAACCACATATTTTTGAATTTGCAAAAAACTACTATCAAGAAATTGAAAAAACCATTAAATCTAATTTTTTTATAGAAAAAAATATTTTTAGACCCTTTACTACTGAAAATCAAAAAAATGAACTGATTGATAAACTTCAAAATGATAAAAACATAAAAAACTTTATTTTAAAAATAAAAGATGGAAAAATTTACAATTTCTCAAACGACTCTAACGGCGGAATGATAATAAAAGGCGCAAGGATTAATACAAAAATCTATATAAAAAATATTAAAAAATATTTAATCAAAAAAAATTCATATATAAATAAAAATATAGACGAAAATCAAATTAAACTTGAAGAAAGTTCTTTCAAAATAGAAGATTTCAAATTTGAAAAATTAATATTTGCAAAAGGATATAAAGAAAAACTCAAAGGATTTTTTTCTTATCTCCCATTTGAGCCTGCAAAAGGAGAAATCATTATATTAGAATGCAAAAAATTAAATTTTAAAGAAGTTTACAATAGACACGTATCTTTAATTCACTTAAAGGGCAATAAATTTTACCTTGGGGGCACTTACGAATGGAATACTTGGAATACGCTTACAAATGAATGGGCAAAATTAGAATTATTGGGAAAATTTAAAAAAATAACAAATTTAAAATGCAAAGTTATTGGTCAAAAAGCCCACATAAGACCTTCAACCCTTGACAGAGAGCCTTTCTTAGGAGAACACCCCAAGTATAAAAATATCTTCATATTAAATGGGTTTGGAACAAGGGGCATGTCAATGGCACCATACTTATCTAATTTATTAGTTAATAATATTGAAAAAATTGACAAAATTCCAAATCATTATAATATTAAAAGATATGAAAAATACTATAATATTTTGGATCATTCTTAAAATCAAAATTTTCAAATCTATGCTAATACGCGATTATATCTCTTAATATTTCTAAATTCAAAAAAAAATAATATAATGTTTAAGTTAAGCTAAAATAATTCTTATCCAAAGAGAAACTAGAAAGTGAGGCAAAATTTAACAAACCAATTAAAATTAATTAATACTTTCAGAACAAACCAGGAGAATAATCTTTGGGATTCAATATTAATATTATAGGAACTGGGGGAACAAGGCCGCTCCACAACAGATATTTGTCGTCCGTGCTAATCGAATACAATGGAGATAATTTTTTATTTGATTGTGGAGAAGGAACTCAAATGTCTTTAAGAAAGCAAAAAATATCTTGGCAAAAAATAAAAATGATTTGTATTACGCATTTACATGCTGATCACATCACAGGACTACTAGGAATAGTGATGCTGATGTCACAAAGTGGAGAAACAAGAAAAGACCCATTAATAATTGCTGGGCCTGTTGGAATAAAAAACTATACAAAAGCCAATATAAATATGCTTAAAATATATAAAAACTATGAAATAATTTATAAAGAAATAATCATAGATAAAACCGACAAAATAATATATGAGGATAAAACAAAAAAAATTGAATATACCAAACTAAAACATTCAATAGAATGTGTTGGATATTTATTCATAGAAAAAGATAAACCTGGAAAATTCAACACAGAAAAAGCAGAAGAGTTAAATATTCCTAAAGGGCCTATTAGAAAAGCTCTGCAAGATGGAAAAGAAATATTAGTAAACGGAAAAATTATAAAGCCATCAGAAATACTTGGAAAATCTAAAAAAGGACTAAAGGTTGCATACCTTACAGATACTGGTTATTTTAAAGAGCTAATACAACAAATCAAAAATTTTAACCTTGTAATAATTGAGAGCACATTTAAAAATGAGCTAAAAAAGGAAGCAGATAAAAAACTTCACCTAACAGCTGGTGGAGCTGCAAATATTGTCAAGCAAGCAAAAGTTTTACAAACAGGCCTTATTCATTTTAGCGAAAGATATACATTAAGAAAAGATCTTGAAAACTTACTAAAGGAGGCAAAATTGGAATATCCAGACGGAGAAATTTTTTTAACAAGAGATGGGATGAGACTTGAAGCAAACAAAAATAACTTTATTATTAAATAGGAGGGTATATGATAAATGTAGAAAAAGTTACTAAAATGTATGGACCATTTACAGCACTATTTAATGTTAGCTTTAGGGTTGAAGAAGGCGAAGTACTTGGCATACTTGGCCCAAACGGAGCCGGAAAGTCCACATTAATCAAAATCTTAACATCATTTCATTATCCAAGCAAAGGTAATGTAAAAATTTTTGGTAAAGACATTGTAGAGCATTCAAAAGAAATACTACAACAAATAGGATATGTTCCTGAAAAACTGGCTCTTTATCCAGAGCTTTCTGTTAAGGAATATTTAAAGTTTATATCAGAAATAAAAGGTGTTAAAAAATTAAAAAAAGAAATTGATAGAGTAGTAAGCATATTCAAATTAAAAGAAGTTGAAGATAAGCTGATTTCTCAACTCTCAAAAGGATTTAAACAAAGAGTGGGAATAGCTGGCGCTTTAATAAACAATCCTAAACTTGTAATACTTGATGAGCCAACAAATGGTCTTGATCCAAATCAAATAATTGAATTTAAAGAATTTTTAAGAGAACTTGCAAAAGAAAGTACAATATTATTCTCTTCACACATACTAAGTGAAGTAGAATCTATTTGTAAAAGAATAATTATTGTCAACAACGGAGTAATTGTTGCTGATGACACAAAAGAAAATATTATTAAAAACAAACTTAAAGAGATTGAAATAGAATTAATAGTTTTAAAAAAATCTGAAAATGAAAAAAAAATTTTCAATAACAAAAACGATATTTTTACATTAATAAAGCTTGAAGAACACGAAAAAGACTTAAATATTTCATTAAAACTATCTCAAGGAAAAACAGAAGAAGATCTCTTTAGCTACATAGTAAAAAATAATATAATCTTAAAAGCAATGATCCCAAAACATGAAAGCCTTGAAAAGATATTTAGCAAATTAACCAAGGAGAGAGAAAAATGAAAATAGATTTAAAGAAATCTTTATCGCTTTCTAAAAAAGAACTAAAAATATTATTTGGAACTCCAACTGCATACGTTGTGATGCTATTTTTTTTAATATTCATAAACTTTTCATTTATTTTTTTATCAGGATTTTTTATTAAAGACAATGCATCTCTTACCTCTTATTTCTCTTCAATGCCTATTATTTTAATGTTGGTGCTGCCAGCACTTAGCATGGGAGTATTCTCAGAAGAACACAAAACAGGAAGCATTGAACTTCTTTATGCTCTACCGCTAAGCCCTCAAGAGATAGTCTTAGGTAAATTTATTACTCTTAAAATATTTACCTTAATATTATTCTCACTTACCCTACCCCTTACAATAATGACAATTTTCATGGGCGAATTTGATCTTGGGATAATATTTCTTCAATACCTAGGAATAATTCTTTATTCTCTCTCAGTGCTAAGCATGGGAACATTTATATCCTCTATTACAAAAAGCCAAATAGTCTCTTACATTCTAAGCGTATTTACACTGATATTAATACTATTTTCTGGAAAATTGGTTATGATCTTTGGAAAAGAAAATATAATAGGAGAAATGCTTAATTTTGTTTCAATAACTAATCACTTTAGCTATTTTAATATGGGCATATTAAACTTATCAGACTTTATTTATTTTATTACATTCACAATCACATTTCTAATACTAAGCACACACAGCATAACGCTAAAAAAATGGAGATAAATTTATGAAAAATAAAGAAAATGAAGTTTTAAACCTAACACTGAACCTTACAATAATCTTTTTGATTTTTTGTAATATATCTATTTTCATTTTTAAAATAGACTTTACAAAACACAAAGCTTTTACAATATCTAAAGTTACAAAAAATTTGTTCTCAAGTGCAAATGAAACAATATATATAACATATTACAATTCGGGAAGCCTTGAAAACTATTTTGCTTTTCCAAGCCAAATAAAAAACTTTTTAATAAGTTTTTCTGATGCTTCAAAAGGTAAGGTAATTTATAAAGAACTTGACGCTGATAAAATTTCAACGCCATTAGAGCATATTGGCATTCCTTCTCAGCAAATCGATTTAAGAGATATTAATCAGCTCTCAATACTTAAAATATACTCAGGAATTGAGATTATTTACGAGGGCAAAAGAGAAGTAATACCGGTTGTAACAGAAATTAGTAATTTAGAATATGACCTTGCAAATGTACTTGACAAGCTAATAAACAATACAAAAAAAGTTCTGGGGCTTGCTTTTGGAGACAGCACTTTAAAAGAAGCACACAAAAACTTTTCAGAAATAATGAAAAAAGCATTTGGAATTGAAATAAAAGAAATAGATTTAAAAACTGAAAAATTAGAAGTCATTAGAAAAGATATAAATGGATTATTCATTATTGGCGCCAAAGAAATTGATAAAGAAATTGCAAAAAAAATTGACGATTTTGTTGTCAATGATGGAAAAATATTTGTTGCAACAAGCGCAATTGACTACAATCCTCAAAATCCCTATGGCATAACTCCTATTAAATCCAGCCTATTTGATCTATTTGAAAGTTATGGTATAAAATACAACGAAAATATTATTCTTGATAAAAGAGCACCCACAATCTTTTTGGGTGGCAATTTCCAAACTTACTATCCATGGATTTTAATAGACAAAAGCAATATTGTAAAAAAAGATATGCCATTACTTAAAAATTTTTATACAGCTACAATTCCTTGGAGCAGCTCATTAGAACTTATAAAAAAGGACGGAACAGAAGTAAAATTTTTACCTCTATTTGCAAGCTCCAAACAATCATGGCAAGTTAAAGAACCTAATCTTTCAAACATATCTTTGAATGCATTTGAAATTCCAAATAAATTTGAAGAGAATAAAATTAAAATACTAGGATATGCAATTGAAGGGAAAATTAAAAGTCCTTATAAAGATCAATATTCCAAAAATTCTAAAATAATCCTAACAGGATCAAGCATGATATTTAGTGACTATATGTACAATGGTTCTCCGTCAAACTTTGAACTGTCTGGAAGAATTTCAGATTATCTAATGCAAAAGGAAGAATTTTTTAATATTAAGTCTAGAGAAGTGCGAGCTAAATTAAAATTTGCAAGCTCTTCAAACGAAATGGTCAATGCAAAGTTTTCATTAATAATTGTTAACTTAATTATTCTTCCAACAATAATATTAATATTTGGACTTGTTAGATTTACTAGAAAAAGAAAAGCAAATTAATAAGAACAAAGGAGTATTTATGACAAAACCAAAAATATTCTCAATCAATAAAGAAAAAATAAAAATATTGACAATAGTGGTGTTAACATCTACATTCTTATTGGGAATAATTTTTTCAAATGAAAATAAAGTAGCAAGGATCCTGGAAGAAAAATTTTTTGATTTTGACTTTAATTCAATTTCTAAAATTGAAACAGAGCTTGAAGGAACATTAACAAAACTTGGCAAAGATTGGAGGTTAATATACAATAAACAAAATATTCCTGTTGACAATAAAAAAGTTAACTCTCTAATCAAAGCATTAGACGAGCTTCAAAAAAACAAACTTGTAAGCAGAGATCAAAAAAAACACAAAGAACTGGGCATTGAGGAAAACCCAAGTTTTAAATTATTTGACAATAATAACAAACTGTTAACAGAAATTTTTGTTGGAAAATCAGGAGAAGGCGATTCAAGACTAGCATACATTAAAGGCAGTGATGAAAATGTTTACTTAACAAAAAACATTTTCTTATCATATAAAGGAAATTCTTACAATACATTTTCAGATACTACATTATTCCAAGAAAAAAACACAAAATTAGAAACTTTATCATTTGAAATAATAAGAAAATTAAACAAAGAAAATGAAAATAATATAAATAATAACTATGAAATTACCACTAAAGATGGTCTTTATTTTTTAAATAACCAAAAAATGGTAAAGGAAAGACCTTTAAATATTATTGCTGAATTTAAAGCTGATGGACTCGAAATTGATAAATCTAAAATAAATGACTATAATCTTCAATACAAGATTCAAGCCAAATGGAGCAATAAAAGTGTCAATAATATTGAGGTTTATTTTAATAAAAAAGAAGAAAATGGCAAAGACATATTAATCAAAAAAGATAAAGATGAATATTACTACACTACTAGTAAATGGACTTTTTTTGATGTATTTGACTTAGAAAAAAAATTATTAGAAAAAGACAATACTTCTAGCAATAATAATCAAGAAGATCATCATGAACATCACGACAATGCAGATTGATCTTGCTATATATAAAAAGTATAAAAATAAATATAATCAAAATGTAACCATGACAAAAACAACATTTTATCTTTTGATAAAATGTTGTTTGGCTTTGCTGATAATATCTTTTAAATTAAACTTAATAAGTTAGAACAAAAACACCCCGATATATCAAAAATTAATTTAAAAATTAAGAATTTTTGTAAAAAATAGAATTTAAACGAATGGATTTTTAACCTTTGGTAAGTAAAAATTTAACTTTTTTTAAAACTTCATACTCTTGTTTAATTTTAAAAATATTTCTATTAGGATTTAATTCAAGCTCACTTTCTACTCTATCAATAAAATTTATTAATATGGCTTTTTCATCGCTACTTAGAGCAACATTATTTAAAGATTCTTGCGCATTAAATTTACTCACAACCTTTTCAACATCATTAAAATTAAAATTAGAAGAATCCTTGGTTATGCCTTCAGAGCTGGGCTTATCATAATTAGCAAAATCATTGCTCTGGTTTTGATCTATCTCATCACTCAAATTATCATACAAATTTTTCTCCCCATCATTAGGAAAAGAACTCTCGGCAACCTTAGAGTCTAAGCCCTCTTTTAAAATATTTTCAAAGTCATCAAATTCTTTTAGCTCAAAACGTTCACCAGAGCTCTCAAGAATTGCACAATTGGTATCATTCTCATGCTCAATGTTTCCATTCTCACCAATCAAATCTAAACGTTGCTTATTATCTACAAAGCTCTCCAATTTTTCACTGTTATCGTTATTACTATTTAACTCAATATTTTCTGTGGACACATTATCACGACCAGCATCAATATCTTCTTTTTTTAAAATATTATTATTATTAGACAAATTATCAGCCACATAAAAATTGCCAGTCAAGCTTAAATCTTTATCTCTATTAAATTTAACATCTTGCTGAACTTCTTCATTTTCTTTTGGGGCATAATTGATACCTTCAAGAAGTGCATCTAATTCTTCTTGACCAATAGAAATATTAGGCAAATTATCTTCTTTTTTGGAAAATGAGTCATCTGTCTCAGATGACTTTTTTTCAAAAGCCTTCGAATCATAAGAAATAAAATCTCTTTGAACAGGCTTAAGACTATTATCAAGCATTTCTTTTTCAACTCTTTCAACACGAAGCTCAACGTCCTTTAAGCAATTAATCAACTCGCCATGTCTTTCTTTTAATATGTTATCGAGTTTTAACAGCTTTTCGTCTAAAAAAGTTTTAAGATTATCTGAGGTTGTAGGAATAATATCAACAGACTCACCTCTTAAAAATACCCTTTCAATATCAAAATCAACTTCCTTGGGACCTTCCTTGATAAAAAAAATACTTTCCTTCATGCCAAATTTGCTCTCCAAAACTACTAATAGAACTACAATCTAAACTAACTTTAACTACTTGTAAATATAGTATATTAAGAATATAATTACAAGCTATATGACCATTTATAAAAAAATTGCAATGTCTTTTTACTCGGGAATACTGAGCTATTTTATAATAGCTCCCATATTTGGAGAGAGAGGATTTGTTAATTATCAAAAATTGGATAGCAACTTAATATTAATAAAAACTCACATCGAAAAACTAAAAGAAATTCAAAAAGAATTAAAAGCAAGATATATTAACCTGCAGGTATCTAAATCAGAAATTCTAAAAGAAGCTAAAAAATTGGGCTACTACCCAAAAAACTCAACAGTAATAAAAACTAACAACAATAAAGATCAATATAACCAAGGACAAATATTAACCTTACAAAACCCCCTTTCCAAGAATCAAAATTTTTATCTTATATCAATAGCAATAGGTTTAATTTATTATTTTTTATCAAGCTGCATTATCCAAACCAAAAAAAATGCAAAAAGCAATAAATTTGCCTACAACAACCCTAAGGATTAGTCTTTATTGAAAATATTTATTTTAAAAAATACAATATATTTATTAATTAATTTAATTTTTACATCATTTTTTTGCATATCCTTAGTAAATTTTTTTTCAAATGAACATCAGTATAATCCTTTTGTTAAAACAAATATCCTAAAAAATTACTTACAATATATTGGAATATATAAAAGTATAGAAAGATACTACCTGATACATAACCTTAATCCTAAATCAAAATTAGCAAAAGATTGCTTTTTAAGGCATATAGCCGGCAATTCATATATAATATACAAAACAAAAAATCAAGGAATACTGTGGGGTAATCATCGATACTCTTTGCTGAGCAAAGGAAAGCCAACTACTAAAATAATTTTTCAAAAAATATTCAATACTTTAAAAGTTTCAATTCCAGGCGCTCTGCTCTCTTACATTGCAGCAATAGTCCTTATTATAATTTGGAAAATTTACATAAAAAACACCCTAATAAATAATATTCTAGAATATTTAATGTTATTACTCCACTCCATGCCAAGGAACTTAACAGTATTTTTAATATTGTCTTTAATATATTACCTTAATTTAAATCCAAAAAATTTAATAATAGGTGGATTTGCATGGTTTTTTTCATTCTTTATATTTAATTCTGTAATTTTTAAACAATCTCTTGACAAAACTTTATCAGAATTTTACATAAAAGCCGCAAAATCAAGGGGAATAAATAAACTACAAATAATCTTAAAACACGCGTTAATTCCATCAATAACACCACTGCTCACTAACATGAGACCTATTCTTACAACCGCTTTTTTTGGGGCATCAATGATTGAATCAATGTTTGAAATTGATGGAGTTGGGGCCTTATATTTAAATGCTTTGAAATTTAATGATTACGCTATTTCTAAAGATTTAATTTTTATTGGTGTTTTCATTATGCTCATTCCAAATATAATAACAGATATTCTAATTTACAAAATCAACCCATATAAGGACACTCTAAGCTAATGAAAAGAGATACAATAATAAAAAAAATTTATATCGCACTCTTTACAGTATTTATTGTATTGCTAATTATTACTCCATCACTGGTTAATGAAAATTCAAAAATTGCAATCTATAAAAAAGATCCAAATAAAGTTTATTTAAAACCCATTAAAAACATGCCTATGCCACCCACAAAAGACAACCCACTGGGAATCGACAAAACGGGAAGAGATATTATGGCAAGACTAATACTTGCAACCAGAAACTCTATTTTACTTTCACTAAGCTACGCAACAATTTCTGCAATAATTGGAATCTTTATTGGAACAATAATTGGCATGTTTAGTTTTGAAATTTGCATGCTAATTTCAAAACCAATCGAAACATTGCAAACATTACCCTTTTTTTACATTGTGTCTCTGGTTTTTTATTTCTTTTTAAAACAAAAAACTTACAATATGCTTCAAACAGCAACACTATTGGCCTTGATTCATGGATGGATTAGATTTGCTTTCATTGCAAGAAACAATACATTAATAATAAAAAATTTGGATTATGTCAAAGCCAGTGAAGCTATGGGGGCAAGCAAAATTAGAATAATATTGCATCATATTTTTCCAGAAGTATTCTCATCAATATCATCTATAATCCCACTGCAAATGAGTAGAAGTCTTACTACTTTTGAAGTAGTAAGCTTTTTGCAAAAACAAGATAAAAATCTATATCCGAGTCTTGGAGAACTACTAAACTATATGCAAATGGGCAATGAATATCTATGGATATGGATCAATCCCTTACTTATATTAATAGGCATTAACATAATACTAGCAATGATAAATTTTCAGCTGAGAAAAAAAATGAAACATTTAATATCATCTTAAATAAAAAATTAACAAACTCTTGGGGCAAATTTTTCTAAAAAACAATTATTACAACTTACACTCCTAGAAGTACAAATTTCTCTAGCATGCTTATTGATAGCCATAGAAAATCTATACTGCTTACAAGGATTTATTCTTCTCTTTAGATCCAACTCAATCTTAATAGGAGAATTTTCCAAAGAAAGAGCATGTCTGGTAACAACTCTACTAAAATGGGTATCTACAATAATTGCAGGTTTATTGTAAACAGATCCAAGAATAACATTTGCTGTTTTTCGACCTACTCCAGGCAGCTTAACAAGATCAAAAATATTATTTGGAATAACACCATTAAATTTTTCTAAAATATCAATAGAGCAATTTATAATATTTTTAGCTTTCCTTGAATAAAAACCAGCCTTATAAATTAATTTTTCAACATCTCTCACATTTGCTCTTGATAAACTTTCAAAATTCTCATATCTTTCAAAAAGATATGGAGAAATTTTATTTACCAAATTATCTGTTGTTCTTGCACTTAAAATAACCATTATTAAAAGTTCATAATTGTTTTTATAATTTAAAAAAGGTTTAACATCAGGATATCTAAGCAAAGTTTCATCAACAATCAAATCAAGATTAATCATAAAAAAATTATAAAACATTATAAACAAAACAAAAATAAAAAATATACAAAGTAAAGGTATCTAGACTTTATTGACAAGGATTTTTCAAAATGATATACTCATCATTAGGTTTTAAAGCACCAATAGCTCAATTGGATAGAGCAACAGACTTCTAATCTGTAGGTTTTAGGTTCGAGTCCTAATTGGTGCGCTTTATTCGGGATGTGGCCTAGTGGCTAAGGCACCTGCTTTGGGAGCAGGGGATCGTGAGTTCGAATCCCACCATCCCGAAAAAATGTTAAAGAAGCTAAAAACGAAAGTTTTTAGCTTCTTTTAGTTTTTTAATAAATTACAAAATTTAAATCAACATGTAAAGTTATTTAACTTTCTTTAAAGTATTTAAATCTAAAATAACTAGATTTTTAAGCTCATCTTGCAAATAAATAAAATTTTTTCTTACAGAAAAGCTAGTAAAAGGCAAAATTTTATTCTCTGAAAGAATAAACTCATCTAAATTTTTAGGAGAAAATTTGGCCAATTTCCAAGCATTGCTATCATCCTTATCCTTAACAGCTACTAAAATCATTTTAGAGTCAACATAAAGAGATGAATTTTTATTGATCTCAAAATTAGACTCTGATACCACTTTCAAATTTTCAAGCTTATTAAGTATCTGAAGCTTGGCTTTTCCTGAATCCATTTTAATAACGACCAAATCTTTTTCACGTTCATAAATTCCATACCTCTGAATGCCTTGCTGAGTGCTTTCTTTAAGCCTAATACCGGTATTTAAATCAATAAGCTGCAAGGTTCCTAAATTTGTAATAGGATCAATAACCTCTAGAAATACAGGTCTGCTGGAATCTATAGACATAGCAGTCAAATCTTTATCCAAATCTTCATTCAAAGAAGTAGAAGTAGTTTGGTCTTTAACTTGAGGCTCAGTCTTTTGCAAATTAATATCTTTATTATCTACCCCCTCTTTTGAATCAATGTCATCATAAGAAGGCTTATCTAACGGTGATAATTTGTCAACCTCATTGTTATTAGACTTGGAAATCTTATCTAATTTTTTAACCTCAGAAACAGGTTTAAATTCTTTTTTACTATCTAATTTGCTATCCAATTTTTTATCTTCAGATAATTTTTTATCTTCTGGCAACATAAGGTTTTTATCATTATTCAACTCGCCTAATCTTGCCCGTGATTTACCTTTGGTTATTTCTTCCTCCTTGACCTTACTTTTTTCTTTACTAGAAGCTTTGGGTAATTCTCGATCAAGATCCAATGCTTCATAATCTTTACTTACTTTGCCATCTTTACTTTTTAAAAGTTCTTCGTCCCTTTTTTTGATTTCAATTTGCTTTTCAATTTCTTTTTTTCGATTTTCATCACCAGCTTCTTTAAGCTGCTCCTGCAAATCTTCTAGACTCTCTTTTATTTGCAATTGCTTATCAACTTTAGGAGAACTTACATCACCAGGTTTTGGCAAATTCTTTTCCTTATTAATCTCGTTAATATCCTCTTGAATTTTCTCTCTAACAGTATCTCTTTGAACATCTAAATTATCTTCAGCAGAATCTAATTTTTGCTGAGCTTTATCAAGATTAATTGCCTTTTTATCTAGCTCTTCCTTTTCTTTCTTTTTAGCATCCACCTGACTTTCAATCTCTTTTTTATGCTCTTCATCTGTAGCTTTTTCAAGCTGATCCCTTAAATTTTCAATAGTTTCTGTTATATTGGAATCGCTTTCATGGATATTGTCTAATTCAGTATCAATCTTATCTTGATCTGCCTTATGAGTTTCACCTTGAATATCTGTAATATCTCTTGCAAAGTTAACGCCTGCTTCATTTTCACTTAAAAGGGCTGCTATCACCTTATCTGTAACCAAACTGTCAATATCAATGTCAGATTCAATATTTCCAGACAAAATATCTTTTTTAAGAGGAATAAATATTTGCGTCTTTCCAGCCCACTGACTGTAAACCCTAGAAAGACCTGCGTTTTCTTTAGTTAAAGACTTCAAAGCAGGCTCAATATAAAACCCTTTATAATAATCCAAATCTCCTCTATAAACAGCATTATATATTGTAATAACCTTAGCAATTAATTCTGCACTAGACCTGTCATAATCGAAAGACTTTATTATATACCCTGTAAGAATTCTTCTTAAATTCAATATACTGTCAAGCTCTGATTTGCTGCTTATAGAAAAAACATCAACACTTGCTTTTTTATCTTGATCATCAATAAATCTATTAATAAAATATTTACCATAATAACTTGAGTTGCTATTGGAATTGGTTAGCGGTCTTGCTAAAAACTCCCCAATACCAACTATTTGTTCATACGTATTTGTAGAATCATAAGGACCTTTATAATTTACAAACTCAAGATCCATATTAACAAAATCCTTTAATTTTTCCTTATCAACTTTCCTTGCATTAAGAGGAAATCCATTCAAAAAAATAAGGAAAAAACTAAAGATTAGTAACATTTTTTTCATAAAAGAAATTCTCCTATATTTAATTATAATCTACCTTATCAACTAAACTCACCAATTTAAACCTAATTTTAACACAATCAGATTTATATGCAAAACAGCTAATTCAATCTTGCGGCGTGCTTGAAATATCTTGAATGCTTGAAATAATTTCATTAATGTACTTGTTAATATTTTCAGAAAAATTTTGACGCTTCATAAACATTAATAACTTTATATACTTATGCTTACAAAGGCTAAGAAGTTCGGCTGTTGAATTTAAAATTATATTTCTCAAATTTAAAATCACAGAATAAGCTATTTCTAAATTGCCTTGATAATTTAACACTATATTTTGGATGTAATTGTATATAATACAATCTTGCCCATAATAACTTTCAAATTTAGTAATAGTTTGTACTATGGTAATTATATTATTAATATCTCTCTCTCTCATTGCCAAATTAATAAAACTCTTAATTGAAGCCTCATCATTAACATATACAAAATATCTATAAAGTTTGCCTCTTGAAGCAATTCTATCAAATTTCTTTTCTGACAAAAGCCACACATTAAAAGCTTTTTCATATAAATTTAAATATTTTGTGGGAAAATTTCCATGTTTAGCTGCAAGAAAATCCAAAATCTCTAAAAATTTATTATAAGCAACATCACTATAATTAGAATTAAGGATCTCCTCAAGAAGTAAATAATTTTTATCATAATCTACAAAACGTTTTTCTTTTAAATCTATTCTGCCTTGATTATATTTATTACCTTCAAAATGGTTCCAAACACTAACATCAAGCTCTTTCTCGTATTCGTAATAATAAGTACTAAGAACCCAATCATCTCCCCCTAAGACAATAATACCTGAATTAGCACTAAGCCCTGACAAGCCCTTAAGTTTAGCATCTGAAAAAGATATATTAAAATCTTCTTCAAAAGACAAAATTCCATTTGATTTGGTTGAAATTAAAAGATTTCTATTATTATAAAGAACAGCTTTCTCAATCTCAAATTTCATTTCTTTTTTGAATTTAAGCTTGAAGTTTCTATTCAAATCAAAAAACATCCCAACACTTGAAATTGCAACATATTCACCATTAAACTTTTCAAACAAAAAATTAATAGGAAAGTCTAACTTAATAGAGTCAACAATTTCCCCAAAATCTCTCCCATAAGCAACAATATGGCCCGACTTATGCCCAACAACTATCTCTTTTTTTGTATTTATCATTAACAAAAAAGGGAAAGCAACCAGCCTGGAAAACCATTTCTTATTACCCAAAGAATCAAACAAAAATATTCCATCATTTTCACTTGCAATACAAAAATCTCCATTATCAAAAACTACAGGAGAAGTAGCGGGCCTGCCGCCTATATCAACCTCAAACATTTTTTTCCCACTATTTAAATCAATAGAAACAACCTTTTCATTAACAAGGGGAACTAAAATGCTATTATTTCCTATAGCAGGAGAGATCAAAGGTGAAAAATCAAGCTTATGCTTCCAAACAAGCTTTCCTCTTCTGATCTTTTGAACTTCATTTCTAACTGTAATAACATAATACCCATTATCAAAATCTTTCAAAAGAAAAGAATATGGCATTCTATTTAGTCTATAAGAATATTTTTTCTCAAGTGACATTGTATAAGTAGTTAGCCATCTATCTTTTGTTAAAACCGTAATAGTATCACGTTTTTCATCAATAATTGGATTGCCTGCAACTTTACCAGTTAATGCTTTTTGAAAATATAAATTAATGCCAGAATATAGCCTTGAAAAAGAAGCTGAAAACACAAATATGAAAAGTAGACCTCTCAAAATAAAAAACCTTTTGAGTTTCTAAAAACCTGTTACTAAAGCCTAAAACCAGCATTATTACCATAAAGATTGTTTCTCAGATCCCTAATCTTAGCATCATCAACATACTCAGAAAAAGTCATATATCGATCAATTATTCCGCTTGGAGTAAACTCGATAATTCTATTAGCAACAGTATCTATAAATTGATGATCATGTGATGTAAAAAGAACAACCCCTTTAAACTCTTTAAGGCCGGCATTTAAAGACGTAATTGCTTCAAGATCTAAGTGATTTGTGGGCTGGTCCAGTATTAAAACATTAGCTCCACTAAGCATAGCCTTAGCAAGCATGCATCTTACTTTTTCTCCTCCTGAGAGAACATTTACCTTCTTTAAAGCCTCATCTTGACTGAAAAGCATTCTACCTAAAAATCCTCTAATATAAGTTTCATCTTGTTCTTTTGAATACTGGCGCAACCAATCAACCAAATTTAAATCTAAATCAAAGTATTTTCCATTATCTTTATTAAAATATGAAAAATTAACAGTAGATCCCCATTCATAATGACCTTTATAATTTCTATCTTCATTTGTAATAATATCAAACAAAAAAGTTGCAAACATGGGATTTCCCAAAAACACAATCTTTTGCTGAGGTTCAATAATAGTACTAAATTTATTTAAAATTAAATTACCTTCAAATTCTTTTATTAAATTTTTAATTGTAAGAACATTCTTGCCAAGTTCTCTTTCGCTTTTAAAATTAACATAAGGGAACTTCCTTGAAGATGGTTTTAAATCTTCAACCCTTATTTTTTCAATTAACTTTTTCCTTGATGTCGCTTGCCTAGACTTAGATGCATTACTAGAAAATCTTTGAATAAATGTCTTAAGTTCAGCAATTTTATCTTCAGATCGCTTTTTAGCATCTTTTAGTTGCTTGTTTAAAATCTGGCTTGTTTCATACCAAAAGTCATAATTTCCAAGATATACTTGAATCTTTCCATAATCAATGTCAACAATATGAGTACAAACTTGATTTAAAAAATGTCTATCGTGAGATACAACAATAACCGTATTTTCAAAATTAATTAAAAACTCTTCTAGCCATTTAACAGATTGTAAATCAAGGTTATTGGTAGGCTCATCAAGAAGCAATATATCAGGATCGCCAAAAAGTGCTTGAGCTAAAAGAACTCTAACTTTCAAAGCCCCTTCAACATCACTCATTAAATTATTATGAATTGCCTCATCTATTCCAAGCCCCTTAAGAAGAACCGCTGCATCAGATTCGGCCTCGTATCCTCCAAGTTCTGAAAATTCTGCTTCAAGCTCTCCGGCTCTAATCCCATCCTCATCAGTAAAATCAAGTTTACTGTAAATTTCATCTTTTTCTTTTTGAACAGAATAAAGTCTTTTGTGCCCCATAATAACAGTATCGATAACCTTATATGCATCATAGGCAAATTGATCTTGTTCAAGAGCTGCTACTCTTTGATTTTTAGGGATAGATATTTCACCCTTACTAGCTTCAATCGTTCCCCCCAACACTTTTAAAAAGGTGCTTTTTCCTGCCCCATTAGCACCAATTATTCCATAACAATTTCCAGAAGAAAATTTAATATTCACATCTTTGAATAAAACTCTCTCCCCAAATGCAACTTCTAAATTACTTACAGTTATCAAACCATCACCCTGCCTAAAATTGATATTCTAATAACAAAATTATCTTGAAAATTAATTTAATTTTCAAGCACCATATAAATATATTGACTCAACTCTCAATTTTTTCGTATATTTAATATTATTAACATAAGGAGATGTTTGAAATGAAAAATATTAAGCCGTTAGCTGATAGAGTTTTAATAAAAATCAAAGAAGCTGAGAGTAAAACAATCTCAGGACTTTACATACCAGAAAATGCAAAAGAAAAAACAAACATTGGAACAGTTGTAGCTGTTGGTTCCAGCAAAGAAGAGATCACTGTAAAAGTTGGTGATACTGTACTTTATGAAAAGTATGCAGGAGCTGCTGTAAAAATCGAGAATAAAGAACATTTAATACTAAAAGCAAAAGAAATAGTTGCAATAATAGAAGAGTAAAAAGCTAAGTTTAGCTACTTAGCTTTAATTTTTATAAAATTATTTTATAAAAATTATTGAAAAATAAGGCTATAGTTTTAGTATGAATAAGAAAAGTTACAATAACTTAAAGATAAAATGGAAGTGATAGAAAGTTTTGTATTTTTAAAAGAAGAATTACTAAAATTTACAAATATTTACAAATCAAAAATTTTTTTAAAACTTTCAATATTTAATAAAAATTACAAATTTATACATAAAAACTTATTATTCTGATCAATCAAATTAAAAATTTCAAGCTTACAAAATTTTGTAAGCTTGAAAAAATAAAATTAAATGAAAAAACCAATTTTTAAAGAAAAAACAATATATTCAAGCAAATTCGATGACATCTATTACAATCCAAAGTATGGAATTGAAGAGAGTTTTTATACATTTATTAAAGGCTGCAATCTAGATTTAGAATTAAAAACAAAAGAAAATCTTTTAATAGCAGAGTTAGGATTTGGAACAGGATTAAACTTTATATGTCTTTTAAAATTCATAAAAGAAAACAACATTACCTCAAAAATTAATTATTATTCTATAGAAAAATTTCCACTCGAAAAAAAAACAATAATGCAAATTTCAAAGTTCTTCGTTAAAGAAACCGATTATTTTAAGTTAATGTTAAAAAATTATCCTAAAATTCCAAAAAAAAATTTAAAACTAAAAATAACAGAAAAAGTTAATTTAAAAATTTTAATTGGAGACGTTAAAATGAAAATCAAAGAAATTCCAAAAAATGTAGAATACTGGTTTTTAGATGGATTTAATCCGAAAAAGAATCCTGAAATGTGGAATAATCAAATTTTCAATTTAATTTCTGAAAAAAGCAGTCCAGAATGTAAACTTTCAACATTTTCTTCTGCAAGAATTGTAAAAGATGGCTTAAAACTTGCTAATTTCAAATACATTTACATAGAAAAAGGATTTGGAAATAAAAGACATATGATAAAAGCTCAAAAAAATTGAAAATTCACTTTCAATAAAAACCTTAAAAAAACAATTCAAACAAATATGATATACTATCAAATGACACAAGGAGAATTTTGATGACAAGAAAAATGTTTGTTATAGCCTTAATCTTTTTAATATCTAATAATTATATTTTTGCAAAAGAAACAATTAAAGATTTATTCTTTATACAAGATATACTAATAAAAAAAGAAAAATATTCCGAGGTTCTAAATAATGCAAGCCTTGAAGGCATTATTGAAATTGAACATAGCGGACCACACATTAAAGATCACGATTCAGAAGTTAAACTTATACTAAAAGAAAGCGGATATAGAAGGAATTTCAGCTTTTTCAATCTCTTAAATACTAGCAATATAATCAAAAGTCTAAGCTTATTTGATAGCAAACCAAAAAACATTAAAGAAAATGAAATCATATTATTAGAAACAAAAATGATCAAAGAAAATCCCTATAAACGATACAAAGACGATGATGATTTTGAATTAAAGCTAAGTGTAACTCGAAAAAATAATCAAATTTATTTAATTCTTGATTTCGATTTTATCTTTGACCAAAGAAAAACTTTTCCATCAATTTACATTAAAGAAGAAGATGTATCAACAATAATAAACAGCTTCATGAAACTACAAGATTCAAACTTTCTATCTTCTCAAATATTAAATAATAATTAAAGATTCAAAATGCTATTTATAATAGCATTTTGTTGAAAAGTTAATCATAAACAATTCCATTGCATAATAATTTTTAATTTTTTTTACAATTTTTTTAAATTAATAATATAACTATTTATTTTATTAATTAAAGAAGAAAATTCTATAAATTTTAATTTTTCAGATTCAATAATTTCCTTAGGAGCATTCATTAAAAAATTTTTATTTTCAAGTTTCTTTGAAACAGAAATATTGAGCATTTTATATTTTTCAAGCTGCTTTTCAAGCCTTATTAACTCTTTAGCTTTATCTATCAATGACTTAACATCTGCATAAATTTCAAAACCAACAGCAGCTACGCCAAGCATGCCATCACAATTTTCATTGTAAAATATACTTTTAAAATTAATCATTCTTTTTACAATGTTTTGATTAGCCTTAAAATATTCCTCATATTTAAAATCAGCATCAAACTTCAAAGCAACATCAATTTCAATGCTAGCAGGGATATTAAATTCGCTCTTAAGTGTTCTAATAGCTATAATGAAAGTTTTCAATACTTTAAAACTTTCAAATTCTTCTTGAAAATTATTAGCAATATCAAAACTTGGATATTCATTTAAGGCTAAAATATCTCCCTTTTCTGAAAATTCAGAATAAATTTTTTCTGTAACAAAAGGAATAAACGGATGTAAAATTAACAATAATTTCTTAAGAAAGAATAGCAACTTAGATATAGCCATATTTTGAATATCAATATTTTCGCTATTTAAATCAATTTTGCTAATTTCAATATACCAATCACAAAAATCATTCCAAAAAAACTCATAAACAAATTTTGAAGCTTCATTGTATTTATAATTTGCAAAAGAAGATTCTACACCAAGAATGGTCGAATTTAAGCTTGTAAGCAGCCATTTATCAATATCGTTAAATTTCAAGTCATTTAATATTTCTCTATTTTTTAAATTTAAAAGAATAAATTTAGAAGCATTAAAAACTTTGTTTGCAAACTTAGCTCCAAACATAAAATCTTTAGCGTCAATATTTAAATCTTGACCCTGAACAGATAAAAAGGATAAAGTAAACCGTAAAGAATCACTTCCATACTCATGAATAATATCAAGGGGATCTATTCCATTGCCCAAGGACTTTGACATTTTTTTGCCTTGTTTGTCACGTAAAAGAGGTGTGATATAAACATCTCTGAAAGGAACTTGCCCTGTAAATTCTAATCCTGCCATCACCATTCTTGCAACCCAAAAAAATATTATATCGTAAGCTGTTATTAGGGTATTTGTTGGATAATAATTTTTAAAATCAACAGTAGCATTGGGCCATCCAAGCGAAGAAAAAGGCCACAACCAAGAAGAAAACCAAGTATCAAGAACATCTGGATCTTGAACAAACCTCTTTCCCATATTCTTTTCATCCAAAGAAGGATCAGTATCACTAACAATAACTTCAGATGTATCAACATTGTACCAAACTGGGATTCTATGCCCCCAAACAAGCTGTCTTGATATGCACCAATCTCTAATATTTGACAACCAATATTTATATGTATTTTCCCACTTTTTAGGGTAAAATCTTAAATCGCCACTATCTAAAACCCTTAAAGCTTTTTCTGCTAAAGGCTTCATTCTTACAAACCACTGAGTAGACAAATAAGGCTCAACAACCTCGCCTGACCTATAACAATGACCAACCTGTTGTCTATGCTTTTTGACATCTTGCAAAAAACCTTTTTCCATTAATTCTGTCTCAATTTTAAATCTTGCATCCTTAACGCTTAATCCTTGATATTGCAAAGGAACATTTTTATTAAGTTTTCCATCTTGAGTTAAAATATTAACCTTAGCAATATTGTGCCTTTTTGAAATTTCAAAATCATTAGGATCATGCGCAGGGGTAACTTTTAAAGCTCCAGTACCAAAAGCACTGTCAACATAAAAATCTGCAATAATTTTTATCTTTTTAGTTGTCAAAGGAATTGTAACTTCTTTGCCAACTAAAGACCTATATCTCTCATCATCAGGATTAACAGCAATAGCAGTATCCCCAAACATTGTCTCAGGCCTAGTTGTTGCAATCTCAATAAAAGAAGAGTCGTCAATAAAATACTTAATAAAATAAAGTTTACCATCAACTTCTTTGTATTCAATCTCTTCATCGCTAACAACACTCCCAGATCCAGGATCAAGATTAACAAGATACTCACCCCTATAAATCAAGCCTTTAGAATATAGATCCTTAAAAACTTTGTTAACAGCCTTACAAAGGCTCTCATCAAGAGTAAACCTTTCTCTTGAGTGATCATAAGACGCCCCAAGTTTGTTTATCTGATTAACAATTATGCCTCTATGCCTATCTTTTAATTTAAAAATTTCTCTAACAAGCTCTTCTCTTTCAAAATCATCCTTGCTTTTACCAATCTTTTTAAGATGTCTTTCAAAAACAGCCTGTGTTGCTATTCCTGCGTGATCTGTGCCAAAAAGCCACAAAGTATTGTGTCTTTTCATTCTTTTATACCTTACAAGAACATCTTGCAAAACAAAATTAAGAGCATGCCCCATATGTAGCACGCCAGTGACATTAGGAGGAGGCGCAACCATGCTAAATTTTTCAAATAAAGAATCATCTGGTAAAAAAACATTATTTTTAAACCATTTGGTGTAAATTTCATCTTCAAATACCTTAGGATCATATTTTTTAAGGGGTATACAATTCATCGTTTTAAAAATCTCCTGCCATCTCCTCAATAACTTTTAAATTTTCAAAAAGCTCTTCATAAGTTTTTGAATTTATAAGATTTGAGAAATATTTACTCTGTCTTTCCTGCTCAGTAAAATATATTTTAAAATATTTTTTAAGTTTATTAAAATCTTTTTCAAGTCCCCAAGTAGCATGGAAATCCTTTATATGGAATTTTAATATATTTAACCTAAAATTTAAATTACTATCTAAAAAGTGTTTAGAAGAGGACTTAAATAAATTTAAATTCTCAAAAATTCCACGACCAAACATAATCCCATCAATTGAATATTTGTCAACATAATATCTAGCATCCTTGAGGCTCAAAACATCCCCATTGCCAATAATAAGAGTAGAAGGACTAAGATTATTTCGCAATTTAACAAGTTCATAAAAAATATCAAAATTAACAGGACCTTTGCTCTGATTAACAGCAAGCCTTGGATAAACCGTTAACATATCAATTTTAAGGCCTAACAAAAATCCTAACCAATTATCAACTTCTGGATATAAAAATCCATGCCTGGTTTTAACACTAAGAGGCAAATTAAATCTAGCACAAGCTTCTTTGCTTGCAAGAATTATCTCTTTGGCTAAAGATTTATTATTAATTAAAGCTGAACAAACTCCTTTTTTAATTATTTTACTCTTAGGACAACCCATATTAATATCAATTCCCCAAAACCCCATACCTCTTAATATTTCTATTGCTCTATAAAATTGCTCAGGAACATTACCCCAAATTTGAGCAATTAAAGGTCTACTAAGTTCATTGGGTTTTAAAAAAACATGTTGAATAGATTGTTTTGATCCATTTAAAATTCCTTTTGTAGAAATAAATTCAGTAAAATAAATGTGGGGTTCTCCTTCTTTAGATCCTATTAAATGAATTAAATTTCTAAAAACAGTATCGGTAACGTCCTCCATTGGGGCCAAAATCATAAGTGGAAGAGGAATATCAAACAAAAACTTCATAATAAACTATATAATAATAAAATACAATTTCAAGCAAAGTAAAACAGTCGCTTAATAAATTTGAATTTCTAAAAAGAATATTGCAATTTTTAAAATAAAAAAACACCCAAAAAGAAACGGCAACAAAGGACATAATCATAAATTTTTAAAAAGTCAATAAATAATTTTAATAAAAAAAATCAAAAAAATCAATCCATAACAAGGCTCTCACCTGGAACCTTGGTTTTTCTTATTAAAGTATCTTTATATCCAGCAGATTTAATAAGCTCTACATTTTTTTGAACATCATCAGCATTAGTAGGGATAAAAACAGTATAAAACGGACCATGGGAATTTACTACAACAAAAAGACCCGCTTTTTTTAATATTCGATAAGCCCTATCAGCATAATCTTTTCTTCTATAAGATCCAACTTGTATATAAAAATCTGCTTCTTTGTCAACAGAAACTGAGCGATCTGGTAATAAATCTGAAGATTTATTTTTATTTTCAACAGAAATATTTTCTTCTAATTGTTTGATTTTTTTTTCTTCTTCAATCTTGGGAGTATTAAATATTTTTTTAAAGTCACTAGATTTTGATACAGAAGGTTTTTTTTCATTTGCACTAATTACTTCAATTTTTACAGGAGCAACTCCTATTCCCAAAAAATCAAGCTTCTCAGCGGCATGTTTTGACAAATCGATTATTCTATCTTTCCTAAAAGGACCTCTATCATTAATTCTTACAACAACCGACCTATTATTTAAAAGATTTGTAACCCTTACGGTAGTATTAAAAGGCAATTCTTTGTGGGCCGCAGTAAGCGCCATCATATCAAATTTTTCGCCATTAGCAGTAATTTTACCGTGAAAAGCTTCGCCATACCATGAAGCAAGGCCTACTGTGGCAGAATTTAAATGAGAAGCAATAAAAAAAAATACAAAGAGAAAAACAAAGTTTTTATTATCTCTTAAGATGGCATCAATTAAATTTCTCATAATGTTTATTATAATATAAAAACATATTTCAACAAACAATTACGCTTGCAAATTGCTTATTTACATTTTTTTTGATTTAATTATAAAAAGAAAAAAGTCTAAAAATGAAAAAATGATATTAACAGAAATAATCAGCAGCAGACAAATACAAAAAGCAGCAAAACTTATCGAAATGGGAGAACTTGTTGTATTCCCAACAGAAACAGTTTACGGAATTGGCGCAAATGCTTACAATGAAGATGCTGTAAAAATGATTTTTTTAGTAAAAAAACGGCCTATTAACAATCCTTTAATAGTACACGTTGATACGGTAAAAAAAATAAAAGAATTATCAGAATATATTCCCAAAAGTGCTCTCATGCTAATTAAAAAATTTAGTCCAGGCCCTTTAACTTATGTTCTTAAAAAATCAATAAAAATCTCCAGATTTGTAAGTGGAAACCTGGACACAGTGGCAATAAGAATTCCTGCAAATAAAACAGCTTTACGCTTAATAAAAGCATCTAAAGTTCCAATAGTGGCACCGTCTGCAAATATATCAAAAAGACCAAGCTCAACAAATTTCGAAATGGCCTTGAAAGAATTAAATGGACTTGTAAGGGGAATAATAAAAACAGAAGAGAACAAAGAATCTAATATTGGAATCGAATCAACTGTAATTGGATTTGACCTAAAAGATAACGTACTGATATTAAGACCAGGTGCAATAACAAAAAAAATGATAGAAAATGAACTTCAAGGAAAATATACGGTAAATTACGCAGAAACAAAAATAGAACTAAAAAAATCACCCGGAAACATAATAGAACATTACAAGCCAAAAATTCCAGTCTATTTATTTAAAAGTCAAGATAACATAAGAAGATATTTAAACAAAGATACAAAAATACTTATCACAAAAGATACTCTAAAATCCTATTTATTTAATTTTTTGTGGGATAAAAAAAATATTACAGTATTTAATACTCTTGAAGAATACGCACAAAATCTTTACAAAGAGTTGGTAAATTCTGAAAACAACTATAAACAAATACTTAGTGAATTCTTAAAAGACGAAGAACTTGGATACTCTATAAACAATAGAATCAAAAAAGCCAGTTCAAATAGATTCATTAACAACAAAATGATTACAAATTGTTATTTTAAAAATTCAAAAAGCAATAAATACAAGCTCAACAAAACAAACAAGACTTAAACTAAGTATTATAAATAAATTTTCGCACAATCACATAAAAAAAATTTAAATCTTTCAATCTTTTAATTAATTGAAATAATCATGGATTAGCATAGTATATTCAAGTGGTATTTTGTCTTCATCAAAAGCAATACCAAGCGCAAAAACCTTTCCACTGGGCGTCTGAATAACGCTTAAGCTTTTTGACTTACCTTCAATAAAAATTTCTTCATCCATAAATTCAAAACTAAAAACCAAATCAATTGCATCTTCCTCGACATCTCCATAATCAAAAGAAGAAATTACTAAAGCACCCCCATAAGATAAATCTTTTATTAAGCATTTATGTTTTGACCCATTAAACTTGATATAAGCTTTATCAGAATCAATTTTTAGTTTCCTAATAGAATCTTTATCGATAATAATCCTTTCATGAATTCTCTGATTTTGCCCAAGTTTTAAATCAAGAAGCTTTCCAACTTTAATAGCAATTTCTTCTGGCACAGGAGATAAAAATTCTAATGTTAATAAATTGTATTCCTTATTCAGAGAAGAATAAGCAGAAGCACTCAATAGTTTTACAGACAAAAAGGGAAAAAAAGCCGCACTACTCTTAGAATCTGAATTTTTCTTAAGTTGAATAGAGCCTAAATTTTTATTTTTAGCCAAAGCAGGCAATACAGTATCTTCTTGAAAAATAAGCTTAAGAGAATCCATAGAAATAGAATAGATTACTCCAAAAACAGTATAAGAGCCTATTCTCATTTCAATAGTATTGCGAAGATTTAAAAAACTATTTATCTCTGTGCTCATTTTAATCTCTTTACCCCTATACTTAGCCCCATAATCTCTTATTTTTCTAGATAAAAGCATAAACCTCTCCTTTCTCCTTTTTTGAATATAAAAATACTAAATAAAGCTTAAAACTGTTTTAAACAATTTTACACCAATAAAAAAGTTCAAAACAATTAAGCTGTAAGCACACTTAATCAATAAATTTACTCTTAAAATCAAAAACATACCATCACCCACCCCCTCACAGCATCTATTTAATTAACAAAACTTAAAAATGCTTTTTACATAGTGTAAAATTATAACAATAATTTTACACTATAACAATCAACCTATAACATTATTAATTCTTACGTACTTATAGTATACTTTAGTAAAAAGTATGAGATTAAATAGCCCCAATTTGAAAAAAATAAATACACATAAGCTGCTTATTTATTTAACATATTTCGCAGTTAGCTTTTCTATTATCACGCTCTCATTAGCAATATCTAAGACCATAAACATACAAAAAGATAAAAATTTTGGATATATAAATCCAGCAGTTCCTTCAAGGCTTTTAGATATTAATGGAAAACAAATAACTCAATTTATATCTGATGAGAATAGAGAATTAATGCCCTTAAGGAAAATGCCTGACAATCTAATTAATACACTTTTAATACGAGAAGATATTGGTTTCTTTTCTCATCGAGGTTTTTCCTTGATGGGAATATTTAGAGCCGCATTTAATATTGTTCTTGGCAGATATTTTTCAGGCGGCAGTACATTAACCCAACAACTTGCAAAACTTCTCTACACAAATCAAGCAAGAAGATCTATTTTAAGGAAACTACATGAAATCTGGTGGGCAATCCAACTTGAAAAAAAACTCTCAAAATACGAAATACTAGAAAAGTACCTTAATAAAGTTTATTTTGGAAATGGGAACTATGGAATAGTTGCAGCATCAAAATTCTTTTTTGGCAAAAGTGTAAATAAAATAAATACAGCAGAATCTGTGATGATGATAATCCAGCTTCCAAATGCAAAACTTTATTCACCTCTTTACAATCCAGAATTTTCAAAAAAAATACAACGCGCAGTTTTAAACCAAGTTGTATCAAATGGAATAGTCAAAGCTGAAATTGCTGAAAAAGAATTTAATGAATACTGGCAAAACTACGATTGGACCAGGATGGCTGACACATCTGCAATTTCAAACAAAAAAGACCAAGCGCCTTATTTCTCTGAATATATAAGGCAAAAAATACTAAAATATTTACCAGATGGTGCAAACATATATAAAGATGGATACTCAATATATTCAACTCTTGACCTTGAGGCACAAAAATATGCAGATAAAGTTACAAACGATATGATTAATAAAGCAAGAACAATGCACAATTTAAACAGATCATCTGAAACAATAATTATTAATTCAGAAATTGTCCCTGTAGTAGATGCAATATCAGATTTATTGGGAATTAAAAATTTAAGAATAAATGGAAGGCAATACAAAAAACTAAGAAAAAGAAAATTTTACGAAGACAATATCGATCTAATTGCAAGTTTTGGAGCTATACTTGGAATTGATAAAATAGATAAGGCAACAAAAGAGTATATTATCAAAAATAAATTAACACCAAAACTCATTGCACAGCCTGAAGGAGCAATGATAGCAATAGATACAACAAGCGGAGCAATAAGGGCCATGGTTGGGGGAAGCGGACATACTAAAGACAATGAATTTAATCGAGCCACACAAGCAAAAGTTCAACCTGGAAGTGCATTCAAAGCATTATATTTTGCGGCCGCAATTGATCTAAAAAAAATAACAGCTGCTACAATGTTTTCAGACTCTCCAGTAGCATTTCTAAATAAAAACGGAGAAGTTTATGCTCCGGGAAATTATGGTGGCAAATGGAGGGGGAACGTTTTAACACGCCAAGCATTAGCTTTGTCCTTAAATATTCCGGCATTAAGAATATTAGACAAATTAGGTTTTGACTCTGCAATTAGCTACTCCTCAAAACTATTAGGAATAACAGATCCAAAAGAAATAGAAAAAACGTTTCCAAAAGTTTATCCACTAGCACTGGGTGTAATATCAGTTTCTCCAATCCAAATGGCAAGAGCCTTTGCAATTTTAGGAAACAGTGGTAACGAAATCGAACCTTATGGAATAAGATACATTGAAGACAGAGCTGGAAGAATAATAACAAATGAAGAAGCAAGCATATTGGCTAAAATAAAAAGCAAAGAACATCAAACTCAAATAGTGTCTCCTCAAACTGCTTATATCATCACAGATATGCTGAAATCAACAATTCAATATGGAACCTTGGCAAATCAAAGATATACAAATCTCAAAAATTTTAAATCTGACATTGCTGGAAAATCGGGAACAACACAAAATTGGGCAGACGGATGGGCAATAGGATACTCTCCTTATATAACAACAGCATTTTGGGTTGGATTTGATAAAAAAGGATATTCACTAGGAATATCTGGAACAGGAACAGGATTAGCAGGACCTAGTTGGGGAGAATTTATGGCAGAATATCATAAAAACTTACCCAAGAAAGTTTTTGTAAAGCCTTCAGGAATAATTAGTATCCCCGTACAAGCAGAAACGGGTCTACTACCAGAAGAAATTGCTGATGAGAAAATAATAAATGAACTATTTATTTCCGGCACTCAGCCAGTCGAAAAATCAAAATATTACGAAAATAAACTAGAATTTAAAAATACAATAGAATTTAACATATATGGAATTGATGAAATTAATAATAACGATGAAATAAATTTTGACACCCCTGAATTTGAATATCTTGATAATAATCTTGAAAGCATTAAAAACAACAATAATGATAATGATGGTGGTGATGATGATATTAATAATCTTGAAAACCTTAACAATAATGATAATAATCTTGAAAGCATTAATAATAATGAAGAAAATAAAAATAAAAATGAAAATGCAACAGAAATGAACATTAAAGAACCTTTAAATGAAATAGAAAATGAAAACTCACACCAAGATCTAAATAATAATAATAATAACCGGGAAATGCTTAGAGAAAACACCAAAGAATTTAAAGATGAAAGCATTGTTAATGAAACACACACAGAAGCACAAAGCACAAAAGAATTAAATTCAAACAACAATGAAAATGAAAAAATTAACAATAAAGACGTCAACGGAGAAGATATCCAATTGGATTAAAACAATATGTTAATAGATATCGATCAAATAAAAATAAAAAAAAGAATTAGAAAAAATTTAGGAGACATTGAAACTCTTAAAAACAGCATTATAAAACACGGATTAATTTATCCAATAATAATAGATAAAAATAAAAACTTGATAGCGGGGCTTAGAAGATATCAAGCTTTAAAAGAAATAGGTTATAAAGAAGTTGAAGTAAAGGTAATCTCAATTGAAAACAAAAAAACTTTACTTGAAATTGAACTTGATGAGAATAATGTTAGAAAATCATTTACAAGAAGTGAGGCAAACGAGGGAGAAGCTTACTTAAAAATTTATTCTGAAAGCAATATAATAATAAGATTCTTTAAATTTATTATCCTAAAAATTAAAAATATGTGTAAAAGAAAAAACAGAAAAATTTAAACCATAACAAAGGGGTGTGTTTATGTTAAATTACAAAAATCTTAATGAACTTGAAAATTTTAAAATCCTTGAAGGGATTGCTCCAGAAGTGCTCAAAACGGCATTAACTGGAAAAAGAATAAAAGAATACGACATTACAATAGAAGGAGATAGTGTACATTACAACTATGCTTCAAAGCAAATTAATGATAACCACCTTAAAATTTTTCAAAATTTAAGCGATGAAGCAAATTTAATAGAAAAATACAAAGAAGTGCTTGATGGGGAAAAGATCAATATTAGTGAAAATAGAAAAGTTCTTCATCACCTTACAAGAGGGCAAATTGGCAAAGACGTAATAGAAGATAATAAAGAAAACATGGGGGAGTTTTTTCAATCAGAACTTGAAAAAATATATAATTTTGCAAATCAAATCCATTCTGGGAATATTAAAAGTGCAAATGGTAAAAAATTTAAAAATGTAGTTCAAATAGGAATTGGTGGATCCAGCCTGGGGCCAAAAGCTCTTTATAGCGCATTAAAAAATTATGCAAAAAAACACAATCTAGCATTAATGAATGGATATTTTATTTCAAACATTGATCCAGATGAATCAGAAGAAGTATTAAGCAGCATTAATGTTGATGAAACACTTTTTATTATTGTCTCAAAAAGTGGAAATACATTAGAAACCAAAGCTAATATGCAATTCTTAATAAACAAATTAAAATCAAATGGCATAAAAGAATATAAAAAACAAATGGTCATTATAACATTAAAAGATAGTATGTTAGCACTAGAAGAAAAAGAATATCTTGAATATTTCTTCATGCATGATTCAATAGGTGGAAGATTTTCTCCAACATCAGCAGTTGGACTTACGCTACTTACTCTTTGCTTCACAGAAAAAATTGTAAAAGAAATTCTAAAAGGAGCCAATAGGGCCGACAAAAAATCATTAAACAAAAACGTAAAAGACAACGCAACTCTCTTGGCAGCACTAATTAGTATATATGAAAGAAATGTTCTAAACTACGGCAGCAACTGCATTATTGCTTATTCTAAAGCAATGGAAAATTTTTATCTTCACTTACAACAACTTGAAATGGAAAGTAATGGGAAAAGTGTAAACAGATTTAACGAAACAATAAACTACAAAACCGTAAGAATAATTTGGGGAGGCATTGGGACAGACGTTCAACACTCATTCTTTCAAATGCTTCATCAAGGAACAGATATAGTTCCAATGGATTTCATAGGTTTTAATGAGACACAACTTAAAGAAGATATAATATCTGATAATAGCTCAAGCAATGAAAAATTAAAAGCAAATTTAATAGCCCAAATAATAGCATTTTCAAAGGGCAAAGAAAATGATAACAAAAATAAAAATTTTAAAGGCGAGAGACCTTCTGCACTAATATATTCAAAAGAATTAACGCCTTATGCAATAGGAGCAATACTCTCCCATTACGAGAATAAAGTAATGTTTGAGGGATTTTTATTAAATATAAACTCATTCGACCAAGAAGGAGTTCAGCTGGGAAAAATTATTGCAAATCAAATTTTGAAAAACGATACTTTTGAAGATGAAATAATAGAATCTTATTCTAAAAAAATTTTAAAACAAGATTAATTAATTAATTTTAAATATATATCCTTAAGTTTAAAAAGAATGCACTAAGCTTATACAAGAGGTAAGAATGGACAAGGTAAGTATATTATATACATTAATTAATATTATAACAATGCTTATTCTAATAAGCATTGTTTATCTTTGCAAAAAGAAAAATGTCTCTTTTACAAAAAGAGTGTTTATATCATTAGCAATAGGAATAACATTTGGAATGACTATCCAATATTTTTACGGTACAAATTCATCTATAACAAACGAAACTATCAATTGGATAAATATTGTGGGTGATGGGTACGTAAGGCTTCTTAAAATGGTTATAATCCCCTTAATAATTACATCAATAATATCTGCAATAATAAAATTAACCAACAGTAAAGATGTTGGAAGAATGAGCTTGCTTGTAATATTAACACTGGTGTTTACAGCGGGTATTGCTGCCATAATTGGCATTTTCACTGCTTTAATATTTGGGTTAACAGCTGAAGGACTACAAGTGGGAACCAGAGAAATTTTACAAAGCGAAAAATTGCAAAAAGGCCTTGAAATATTAAATCAAACACCAATCACAAAAAAAATCACAGAGCTTATTCCACAAAATATATTTGAAGATTTAGCAGGACTTAGAAAAAACTCAACAATCGGAGTTGTGATATTCTCAGCCATCATAGGAATAGCCGCCCTTAAAACATCTATTAAAAAACCAGAATCAATAGAATTTTTTAAAAAAATAATATTAACTCTTCAAGACATAATATTAGGAATAGTAACTCTAATTTTAAAACTAACACCCTATGCCATATTAGCTTTAATGACAAAAATTACAGCAACAAGCGAAATCAAAAGCATAATCAAGCTTGGGGAATTTGTAATTGCCTCTTACATTGCCATAGGTCTCACATTTCTTATGCATATGACATTAATTGCAATAAACAAACTAAACCCAATTACTTTTATAAAAAAAATATCTCCAGCACTAACATTTGCATTCATATCTAGGTCTAGTGCCGCAACTATACCTATTAATGTAGAAATTCAAACTAAAACCCTGGGAGTAAGCGAAGGAATAGCAAATTTATCAAGCTCCTTTGGAACATCAATTGGGCAAAATGGTTGTGCAGCAATTCACCCTGCTATGCTTGCAATAATGATAGCACCAACTCAAGGAATAAACCCTACAGATATTTCATTTATACTCACACTTCTTGGATTAATAATAATAACTTCATTTGGATCTGCTGGTGCTGGCGGAGGCGCAACAACAGCTTCATTAATGGTACTCTCAGCAATGAACTTCCCAGTGGGGTTGGTAGGACTTGTAATATCTGTTGAACCTTTAATTGACATGGGAAGAACAGCTGTTAATGTGGGCGGCTCAATGCTTGCGGGCGTCATATCTGCCAAACAACTTAAACAATTCAACCATAATATATACAACCAAAAAGGGCTTGTAAACAAATAAATAGGAAAACAATAATGAAAATAATAATTATTGGAGGCACATCAGCAGGAACTAGTGCCGCGGCTAAAGCAAACCGATTAAACAAAAAGCTAGACATTACTATCTACGAAAAAACAAATATTGTATCTTTTGGAACCTGTGGCCTGCCCTACTTTGTAGGAGGATTTTTTGACAATCCAAATACAATGATCTCAAGAACAAAGGAAGAATTCGAAAAAACTGGAATCTCTGTTAAAACCAACCATGAAGTTATCAAAGTAGATGCAAAAAACAATATAATTGCAGTAAAAAATCAAAAAACAGGAAGCATTTTTAACAATACTTACGACCAACTTATGATAGCAACCGGTGCAAAACCTATTATCCCACCAATCAATAATATCAATCTTAAAAATTTTCATACACTGAGAAATCTAGAAGACGGTCAAAAAATAAAAAATTTAATGGATAAAGAAGAGATTAAAAATATAGTAATAATTGGTGCTGGATACATTGGAATTGAAATGGTAGAAGCAGCAAAAAATAAAAGAAAAAATGTAAGATTAATTCAACTAGACAAACACATACTCATAGATTCCTTTGACGAAGAAATAGTTACAATAATGGAAGAAGAGCTAATAAAAAAGGGGGTTGATCTTCACACAAATGAGTTTGTAAAAAGTTTAATAGGAGAAAAAAAGGTAGAAGGAGTAGTAACAAACAAAAATACTTATCAAGCTGATGCTGTTATACTTGCTACCGGAATAAAACCTGTTACTGAATTTTTAGAAAATCAGCTTAAAACTACTGAAAATGGAGCAATAATTGTAAATGAGTATGGCGAAACTAGCATAAAAAATATTTTTTCTGCAGGAGATTGTGCAACCATTTATAATATAGTAAGTAAAAAAAATGAATACATACCTCTGGCAACAACAGCCAACAAACTTGGAAGAATAATTGGTGAAAATTTAGCTGGCAATCGCATAGCATTTAAAGGCACATTGGGCTCAGCTTCAATTAAAATACTATCTTTAGAAGCCGCAAGAACAGGACTTACAGAAAAAGATGCAAAAAAGCTTCAAATAAAATATAAAACGATTTTTGTAAAGGATAAAAATCATACAAATTATTATCCCGGCCAAGAATATCTTTATATTAAATTAATTTACGAAGAAAATACCAAAATAATACTTGGAGCACAAGCAATAGGAAAAGATGGAGCCGTAATAAGAATCCATGCCTTAGCAATTGCAATCTATTCAAAACTTACAACAAATGAGTTAGGAATGATGGATTTTTCATATTCTCCACCCTTCTCAAGAACTTGGGATATATTAAACATTGCTGGAAATGCTGCCAAATAGAAAGAATTTAATCAATTAAATTAATTTAATTCTTCATGCTAATTGGTTGCCCTGTGCTTGAAAGAACATCTCTCCAAAAAGAACCATTTGGATTAACCTTATTTCTGTCAATTACTGCCATCTTAATCGGTATGTGCACAAATTTCGTACTCCACAAACTAATCAACATTTTTGTTTTACCAGTCATTGCAGCATGCACAGCATTCGACCCAAGCCTAGCACAATAAAGCGAATCACTAGCATTAGCAGGCGAACTTCTAATAATATAGCTAGGATCAATGTATTTAAGAGTAAATTGTATGTTTTTTGATTTAAAATATTCTGTAATTTTATCTTTAATATAAAGCCCAATATCTTCATAAAGAAAATTCCCAGAATCGTCTTTTTTTTTGGGGAAATGGTCAAAATATTTCTGACCTGCTCCTTCTGCTATCAATATTACTGCATGAGGAATCTCTTCTAAGCTTTCCTTTTCTAAAAGTCGTCTTTCAAGATGAACAAGAAATCCATTAGGCCCTTCTATATCAAAATCAAGCTCCGGAATTAAACAAAAATTAACATCATTAGAAGAAAGCGCAGTATGAGCAGCAATAAAACCAGAATCTCGTCCCATAACCTTAACAAGCCCAATGCCATTATAAGCACTATTAGCTTCAAAATGAGCACCAGCAACAGCTGCAACGGCTTGTTCTACAGCAGTTTCAAATCCAAAAGATTTTTGAACAAACATAAAATCATTGTCTACTGTTTTAGGAATGCCCACAACTGCTATTTTTAAATTTCTTTTTTCTATCTCCTCGGCAATAAGAAGAGATCCCTTTTGAGTACCATCCCCACCAATGTTAAAAATCATATTAATGTTCATTCTCTCTAAAGTATCAACTATTTCCACAGGTTTAATACCACCCCTTGAAGAACCAAGAATAGTGCCCCCAAATTTATTAATATCATCAACAACATCTGGATTAAGATTAATAAAAGGTGAATTTGATTCAGGAAGAAGCCCTTGATATCCAAATTTTACTCCATAAATATTTCGAACTCCATAAATTTTCCATAAAGTCCGCACAATAGAACGAATAACATCATTAAAACCGGGACAAAGCCCACCACAAGTAGTAATAGCGGCTTTAACATGCCTAGGCACGAAATAAATTTTTTCTCTAGGTCCGGCTTTTTCTAAAAGAACATCTTCATACTTATCTCCCTCATCCTCATTCCTATATACACTAAACTTGATTTTATTTTTTTCATTAACAAAATGTGAAGAACCCTCACTAGCATAAAAATCAATCAAAGGATTGTTTTGCTTGCACTCTCCTAAACTATCTATTTTAAAATCCAAATTTTCATTTTTAATCCTATACACCAAATACTCCTTTATAGAATTATAACTTAATTATTTTCTAATAAATCGACTTTGATCTTTAATCATATCGTATATATCATCATAAATATAAGGAGACCCTTCAATGGGAGATTTAATTAAATTGCCAGCTATGAATTCAAAATATTTATTCAATTTTGAACTTTTCTCAAAATCAATAAATGGCACTCTATTATTAATAGCCTCTCTAAAACTTTTTGCAAAAGGCACAAAACCTATAAACTCTATTGGTATATTAATATTGTTCTTAACAACATTAATCAAATTTTCACACATAGCAATCTCTTCGCTAGTTTCTATTCTATTTAACACCACTCTAGGATAAAAATTGTTCATCATCCTCTTAACTTTCAAAGAAGAACTCAAAGAAATAAGCTCAATCCCAACAACCAAATCTTTAAATCCAAGGTTTGTCCCTTCAATCTTATCTTTAAAAAAATTACCAATATAATCTCTTTCAGGACTTTTTTGCGGAAATCCCAAATATAAAAGACGATAAAGAGCATTTTTTAAAAAAGAATAAGCATTAAGTATAGAAGGGGTTTCCGGGATTGTAACAATTACACCGCTATAAGATGCCAAATAAAAATCTATTGTATTATAAGAAGTTCCAGATCCCAAATCTAAAAAAATAAAATCGGCAATAAGATCTTTTTGAATGGATTCTATAATCTTTTTCTTAATAGAAAAAGGAAGATTGGCTGTTCCTGTATAAAGGGCATCGCCTGGAATAAGGTAAAGTTTATCATAAGATGTTTTGCATACTAAATCTGAAAAACTTTTATTCTTTTTATTAATAAAAGAACCAATGCCCACACCCTTATTTTTGACTCCCAAACACGTATGTAGATTAGAGCCACCAAGATCAAGGTCAACAAGTATTACGGTTTTACCCAAACTAGAAAGCTTATAACCAACATTTGCAACAAAAGATGTTTTTCCAACACCACCTTTGCCACTTGCTACAGGAATAATTTTAGTCATTCTTAAACCCTAATTATCCTTATGATCTTTTTTAAAAATTTTCATAAAATTAAAAATCCCTAAAAATCTCGATTTTTTCTCAGCATCTTTATTTAAATTTTCATCCTCTTTAGAGCCCGAGATTAAATCTTTAATTAAATCTTTATTGTTTGTAAAATTTTCAATACTATCTGGTTTTCCGCAAATTACAATTTTATCATCTTTTAAAAAAAAATAATCGCCATCAACAAATTCATACCTAGAATTACTTAAATTTCTAACAGCAATAACTGTAATCCCACATTCTCTTCTCAGATCAGCTTCAAAAAGAGTTTTGCCAACATATTCTTTGGGGATAACAGTTTCAGCAACAATAATATCATACCCAATAATATTATAAGTTGAAAGATTCGGAGATACTAATAATGGAGTTAATCTTCTTGCAGCATCTTTACTTGGAAATATAATTTTTGTTGCACCAAGAGTTTTTAATATTTCAGCATCATCCCTATTTTCCGTTTTAACACATATTTCTTTCAAACCTAAAAGATTGCAATAGTGAGTAACAAGGGCACTTTTGCCAAGATCATCATCAAAGTCAATAACAACAGCGTCTGTATCTACTGGAATTATTTTTTTCAAAGCATTTTTAGTAAATTGCTCAACAACAAAGCTTTCTGTAGATATCACATCATATTCTTCAATAAGCTCTTTAGATGTATCTATAATAATAATTTGACAATCAAGCCTGCTTAAATCTTCAAGCAAATGAATTCCTAAATTACTAAGTCCAATAATAACAAATGTTTTCATATGCTTCAACCAACCAAAATATCTTGCCTTGGCCTTGTAAATTCTTCAAAACGCGACTTTCTTGAAACAAAAACAGCCATTGAAAAAAGCCCTATTCGTCCTGCAAACATAGTAAAAATTATAATGACTTTCCCCAAAAATGACAAATCCTGAGTTACTCCAACTGAAAGACCAACCGTTCCAAAAGCAGAAAATACTTCATAACCCAAATCAATAACTTTCCATTTGCCAGATCCTCCCTCAAAAAAAAGCAACATAAAAAAGGAAAAACTCAAAATAAAAATAGCTCTTGCAAAAAATAAAAGTGCAAATCTTATGCTATCTATTGAAACCTTGTAAGACCCAATAATATATCCATTGCCATTTTGATTTTTAACAACAGCTAATACAATTAAAAAAAATGTTGTAATCTTAATTCCTCCTGCAGTTGATCCGGGCGCACCACCAATAAACATGAATGGTAGAGAAATTATTTGAGTTCTTCCACTTATTAAAGAATTATCAAGATAATTAAAACCAGCTGTTCTGGTGCTAATCGAATAAAAAATTGAATTAAATATTAGAGTACTCATTGAATAACCAGCTTTTAATTTATGCATCTCTGTAAAAAAAAATAAAATTGCGCCAATTACAATTAAAAAAAAACTTAAAGAAAAAACTATTTTGGCGTGAAGCGATAGCTTTTTTTTGTTCTTAATAGTATTCTTTACATCTCTATAGACCATAAACCCAAGACCACCACAAATTATTAAAATAGAAACCACAACTATAGCTTCAGGAACATCTCGCCATGCATAAATACTCTCAGAGTGCATGGAAAAACCTGCATTGCAAAACGCAGAAATTGTCGTAAACAAAGCCTCTAAGAATGAAATATTAACTCCCCTAAGTTTAAAAAAAATAAGTATTAATATTAAACCAATCATTTCAATTGAAAAAGTTATAAATAATATGCTTTTTAAAATTCTAATAGGATTATATTCTATATTTGAAAGGGAATACTGTTTTATTATTCTTGCATCTGTTAAATTCATTTTCTTTTTAGGTATAAGCAAATAAAAAGTAGTAATACTTATAAATCCAAGTCCCCCAAGCTGGATTAGCAACATTATCAAAATAAATCCAAAAGTAGAAAAACCTTCCATTTCAACCGTTATAAGACCTGTAATGCTTACAGCAGAAACAGCAGTAAAAAGAGCATCAATGTATGCTAATTTGCCATCCCCTTGCCAGGAAATAGGCAACATCAATAAAAGAGAGCCTATAAACATAATTAAAACAAAATAACTAAAAAGTAAAAACTTGTCGCTAAATTCAAATTTCAACATATAATACAAAAAATTGTTTAAATTATTAAAAATCCATCATAGCATAATATTTTAACATTGAAATATTATCATAATTACATTATTTTTAATATATGTTTGAAATAGAATCAAAAGCATTTATTCCTCCAAAAGAGTTAAAAAGAATTATTAAGTTAGCAAATAAAAAATTTAAATTTATTAAAGAAGAAATAAAAACTGACATCTATTACTCAAACCAAAAAAAAATTATAAGAATAAGAAAATTAAATACTTTAGAAAAAATTGTTACATTTAAAAAAAAAATATTAGATAACAACAATGCTATAGAAATTAATAAAGAAATAGAATTCAAAATAGATAGTATGAACAATTTTTTAACCCTTATAAAAGAGCTTAAATTTAAAAAGCTATACAAAAAGATAAAAAAAAGTCTAATTTATCAAACTAATAATTTAAATGTAGAGATAAACGAAATAAAAAATCTCGGATTTTTTTTAGAAATAGAAAAAATAATTAACAATCAAAATGATATAGATTTGGCAAAAAAAGAAATTGATAACATAATCGATCAATTTGGATTAAAAGAAAACCTTGAAATTAGACCTTACTCCGAATTACTCTCATTGGCAAACCAAAGTAAAAAATAATTCATTGGAATTAGAACTTAAAGTAGAGACCACAATCCCTTGATTGCCATAAATTCCAATCTGGGGACTATTAGCATCACTTTTAAAATTCTCCAACTTATTTAAAAAGTACCAATTTTTATTCTTAAAATAAATTAATCTTACATTATTATTGTTTTCAAAAGCTAAAAACAAATTATTTTTATAAAGCCCAATGTCAGTACTTGAACCTTCCATTTCAACATTAGGACTTATATTAATCCATTTACTACTTTTCAAAGGACAAATGTTTACAATAGGTCTATTTTCAGAAACAAAACTCATAATTATTTGATTAAAATTAGAGTCAAAAAAGCCTTTAATAAAATTAGCCATATAAACAGAAGGAATATTCGCATTTACCCAAGTATTCTCGTTGTTTATAACAAACTCAGATTTAATCTCATTATTTGACCTATAATTATAAAAAATGCCCAAAAAAGGTTCAGATATTAGCCCAATGTTTGATGAATTAACATTAGAATCACCTTTGCTTAAATAAGCATGTATTACATCAGTCCAAATACTTCCGTAGCCCATATTTGAAATTAAATTTATTTTATATCCCCCTCCAATTTCTCTTAAATATGCTAAATACAGCCTATCTTTTAAATCAATGCTAATATTTAATAAAGATCCAAAATTTTCTATGTGGCCAGGACTAATATCAATCCATTTTCTACTATTAAATTTTTTAACTATAAGCTCACTGGCAAAATCAGGCCCTGATTTCGTAACAAAAGCAATATATAAATTCCCTTTCGAATTAATTGAAAAATCAAAATTAACTATATTGGTAATATTCCCATTAACAGATGAATCAAGATTAAACCAACCAACATCCTCAATAAATTCAGCAACTTTAATGTCATCGCTATTTTCTAGCTGATAGGCAATATAAATATTGCTTTTATAAATCCTTAATACATACTTTTTAAGCTTAGCGGTTAAATTTAAAACGGGTAAATCTTTTAAAGTAAAAAATAAATCTTCTTTTTCAATCTTAGATGTTTTAGCTTTCAGGAAATTGCCACTTAAAATTGAAAAATCTAAATCTGTAAGCGAAAACTTTATACTTTCATTTTTAGTGCCAACATATATTATTGCATAAAGAGAATTTTTATCTAATCTTATTTTAAAATCTCTTCTTTTTATTTTATCAGTTATATATTTTTTATTAGAAATATCATAAATTTTAAAAACAAAATCAGAATTTGAACTCTTATCTAGGGTTAAAATATAATCAGAAGATTTGCTGACTTTTAAATAAACACTTCCTTTTCCATTTTTACTTAAAACACTTAAGGGACTAATTTCTGTTAATATTTGATTTACTTGAGCCTGAATAAAAGAAAGTTTTGTAAATAAAAATAGCAAAATTAATGTCTTATTTATTTTCATATTTTTTTACATTCAAAAATATTAATACATATTCTAAAAATGATAAAATTGCAAAAAAAGCAGCACAAACATATGTCATTTGAACAACAAATAAAAATTTAAATTCAAAAGCTAGAATGTAGCTAATAAAATTTTGAACGGGTTCTGTAAAGTTGAGTTGATTTAAAGTATAAAATAAAAGGCTTGCAAAAGTGCAAACAGCATAAAGAAGTGACTTTAATTTTCCCAAAAATTTTGCTTGTTGAACTACATTAAACTGAATAATCAAATTTCTAACAAACCCAATAGAAATTTCACGATAAATAAATATTACAAAAAAATAATAAGGGGTAATACCTTTGTAAAAGAAAAAAACAAAATATGTTAAATGCTGCAAAACATCCGCATAAGGATCTAAAATTTTACCTACATTGCTAACAAGATCATATTTTCTTGCAATATACCCATCAATAAAATCAGTAAATTCATTAAAAATAATTAAAAACCAAATAATTCCAAAAAACAAATACGAAAAAAATATATTTTCCAAAAAAAATAAAATTAATATGATAAAGGAAAGTATAATCCTCGCTAATGTTATTTTATTAGGGGTAATGACCTTGATTAAATTATTCAATTTATCAAATCTCCTTATCTCTTATTTTAAATAAGATAAAGTTAAGAGCTTCATCAAGTTTAATTCCATTTATTTGATCATTTGTTCTTGTTCTAATAGATATTCTCTCTTCTGCTACCTCTCTCTCACCAATTATAAACATATAAGGTATTTTTTTAGCCTGATATTCTCTAATTTTAGCATTCATTCTTGAGGAGCTATTATCAAATTTTATTCTAATCCCCTCATTTTTAAATTTATTAAAAACCCTAATAGCATAATCTTCTACAATATTGTTAACAGGAATGATTACTACTTGAACAGGAGATAGCCATAAAGGAAACGCCCCACCATAATGCTCTACAAGAATTCCAAAAAATCTTTCAATAGACCCCAGTAAAGCTCGATGAATCATGAATGGTCTTTTTTCTTTACCATCCTCGGCAGTATAAGTCATATTAAACCTCTCGGGGAGATTAAAATCAAATTGAATTGTACTCATCTGCCACTCTCTCTCAAGCGAATCGACTATCTTAAGATCAATTTTGGGCCCATAAAAAGCACCTCCCCCCTTATCAATTTCATAAGGAACTTTAAAATCGCTTAAAGTCTCTTCAAGAACTTTTAAAGACATTTCCCAATCAGCATCATTTCCAACAGATTTTTCAGGCTTTGTAGAAAGATACGCCTTTAGGTTGCTAAAGCCAAATTTACTCCACATATAAATAGCAAACCTAAGAACCTCTTTAATCTCATCTAAAACTTGAGAATGGGTGCATATAATATGAGCATCGTCTTGAGTAAAACCTCTGGCTCTCATCATGCCATGCAAAGCACCTATCTTTTCATAACGATACACAGTGCCAAGTTCGGCCCATCTAAATGGTAAATCTCTATAAGAATGCTTACCTGTATTGTAAATTGCAATATGAAAAGGACAATTCATGGGCTTAAGATAATAATCACTTTTATCCATTTCTATTTTTTCAAACATGCTATCCTTATAAAAGTCTAAATGACCAGAAGTTTGCCAAAGCCAAGATTTACCAACATGAGGAGTAAAAAGAATATCATAACCATTTTTAGAGTGCTCTTCTCTCCAAAAATCTTCTATTAAAGCTCTTATTTTAGCACCATTGGGATGAAAAAAAACAAGCCCTGGACCAATCTCTTCATGAATAGAAAATAAATCAAGCTCTTTTCCAAGTTTTCTATGATCTCTTTTTTTTATTTCCTCTCTCAAATTAAGATAAGATCTTAGCTCTTTTTCATTATTCCACAAGGTTCCATAAATTCTGGTAAGCATTGGATTTTTTTCATTGCCTCGCCAATAAGCTCCAGCAATACTAGTAAGTTTAAATGCCTTTGGATCAATTTTATTCATGTTCTCAACATGAGGACCCCTACAAAGATCAATAAAATTGTGACTCTTGTAAATAGAAACTTCATTTTGTAAATCAAAATTTTTAATCAAATCAATCTTATAGGGTTCATCTTTAAAAATTTCAAAAGCCTGTTCTACACTTATTATCTCTTTTTCAAAAGAACTCCCGGTCTTTAAAATTTCTCTCATTCTATTTTCTATATCTAAAAGAGAATCTTCTGTAATTTGCTTTTCAAATTCAAAATCATAATAAAAACCATCCTTAATAGGAGGCCCTATTGCAATCTTAGTATTTGGAAATAAATCGCGAACAGCTTCTGCCATAACATGAGCTATTGAGTGTCTTTTTTTGTAAAGAATATCTTCTTTGTCTAAATCTTTGCTCACAACAATACCCTTGAACTTTCGATTTTTATTAAAAAATTAAAATTCACATTCATCACTCTTACGTAAAAATACGCACCTTAAATATTTATAATTACTAAATTAAAATATACAAAAAAATTTTCTAAAAAAATAGAGACAAGAAAACAAAAAACTTAAAATAAATTCTCAATCCATAGCAACTATTGATTCAATATTAAAATAAAAAGACATCGCTAAAAAAAATGTAATAGTAGAAGAACCTCCATAAGAGAGAAAAGGGAATGGAATCCCAGTAATAGGAAGAACCCCTAAAGACATTCCAACATTAAAAGAAGTATGAAAAAATAAAAGTCCAAAAATTCCAGATATTACTAAAGCCATATACCTATCTTGACTTTTATTCATTATTATCAAAAATTTTAAAAAAAGAAAAAAAAATAATATTAAAATAGTGCTAACACCCAAAAACCCAAACTCTTCAGCAAGAATAGAAAAAATAAAATCTGTGCTTTGAGATGGCACATAATTGGCGTGGGTATAAGGCCCCTTTAAAAATCCTTTTCCAAAAAGACCTCCAGAACCAATTGCTATTTTAACCTGATTCAAATTCCAACCAGCACCCTTAGCATCAATAGCCGGATCTAAGAATACCAAAAATCGTTTAATCTGATAAGTCTTCATCAACTTTGAAAGGACCTTTGAAAGCACTATTGAAACCAATAAAATAGAACTTGCAAAAAATACATAAAAATAAATTATTTTAATACTCAAACCATATTTAGAAATAAAAAATCCTAAAACAGAAATCAAAAGTATTAAAAGCAGCACTCCCATTATTACTCTAAAATAAAAAGGATTTGAAAAAATAAGATAAAATACATTGCCCATATTCACCTTATATTCATACCAAACTGGCAAAATTGCAAAAACAAAAGAAAAAAACCCTATCAACGCAAATGCCAAAACATAATGCAAATCTATTCCTGCAAAAAAAGAAATAAATATAAAAATGGTTAAATATACTATTGCTGTCCCAAAATCGGGTTGCAACAATATAAGAATCACCGATGGAAAAATTAATAAAAATGCAGCAATAAAGGTAAAAAGTTCATTATAACCCTTTTTTTCAGTATAAAATTTTGAAAGGGTCAAAATAATAATAACTTTACCAAATTCAGAAGGCTGTCCTCCAAGTTTCCATATACCAATCCAAGATTTTGCTCCATTTACAGTCATTCCAAAAAATGCAGTAAAAATTAAAGCCAGTATTAATAAAAAATACAAAGGATATACTATGCTATATACAAATTTTAAATCATATTTACCCACTATAAAGATTAAAAAAAATCCAATAATTATCCAAAAGGTTTGTTTTATATATTCATTCTTAGTTAAAGATCCACTAATATTATAATCGCTAGAATAAATCAACAATATACCAACAAAAGAAACTATAAGTAAGCTTATTAAAGCCAAATAATCATAATTTTTTCTAAAAACCATTAACCTACCTAATATACCATGGCCTATAACCCTTAAGAATATCTTCATAACTTTGATTTGCAAAAATACCTTGCATTATTAAATCTGTAGATTTTGCAGGCCACCAATCCACATTACTTTTTGCCTCAACCAAACTAAAAACAATAATTTGATTATCAGCTGAACCGTTATAAGGGGCAAGTCCAATAAAAGAACTATTTTCAAAACCATCTATACCAGTTTGACCAGTACCTGTTTTCCCTCCAACCTTAACAGCTTTTGTAATAACTGCATATCTTGCTGTACCATAAGTTACAACACTTCTCATGTATTTTTTCAGAAGTTTAAATGTGCTTTTACTAATAAGATTTGTCTTTCTTAATATTTCTGGTTTATTCTCAAGAATAACTTTATTAGTACCACCCTTTAAAATTTTATTTACAATTCTAGGTTTATATACAACACCTTCATTTGCAATCATAGCAACCATATTAACAATCTGCATAGGAGTAGCATTTAAAAATCCTTGGCCTATTGAAAAATTTACAGTATCTCCTCCTACCCAAGGCTGATTAAAAGTTTTTTCTTTCCACTCAGGACTAGGAAGAAGGCCGGCTACTTCATTTGGCAAATCAATCCCTGTTTTCTCTCCAAACCCAAATTCTTTTGCATATTTTCTAATCCTATCAACCCCAAGATACTTAAGCCCAAGCGTATAAAAATACACATTAGAAGAATGTGCAATCGCCTCTTCTAAATTAACATATCCATGCCCACCAGGTTTCCAACAATGAAAAATTCTATTTCCAACTTTAAAATGTCCAGGACAATAAATTTTACGATCTTTATCTATAACTCTCTCCTCAAGAATGGCAGCAGCAACTACTAATTTAAAAATAGACGCAGGCGGATAAACAGATTGAATTGCTTTATTTAAAAAAGAGTAATCTTCCTTATTATCTTTATTGTAAACATCTCTCATAGAATAATAAGGATAATTATGAAGAGCAAGAACAGACCCTGTTGATGGTTTTAATACTACAATAGAACCATACCTTTTGCCTAAAGCATTCTTAGCAAGATCTTGAATATTTTTATTAATATTAAGCACAACATCATTACCTGGCACCATATTTCTTATAATAGAACCATCGTCTATTCTTCTCTCTTTAGAGTCTACTTTGTATTTTATTAATCCCTCTTGCCCTCTAATGTAATTATCATAAACTTGCTCAATGCCTAACTTTCCTATCGTAGAAGTATTATCATACCCACTAACATTATAAAACGTTCTAAGTTCTCTTTGATTTATTTGACCAACATAACCGATTGAATGTGAATATGAATCGTCAACTAAATAGTTGCGCTTAAAAGAATAGGTCCATAAAAGAGCTGGATAATAAAATTTTTTTTCAGAAATTTTAAATAACATCTTTGGAGTAAGTTCGATTATTTCAACATCTTTAAGATACCCACCAGGTTCTTGAAGCTTAGATAAAATAATTGATTTATCAATATCTAGGGTGCTTGATAAAAAATCTATCATCTCAATTCTAGTAGCAACAGGCATATTATAATACTGTTGTAAACTTATCTTCAAAATAAACATAGTTAAATTATTTGCCAAAATATTGGAATTAGAATCTAAAATCTCACCCCTTGAAGCATTGATTTTTTCCAATCTCGATAAAAAAACATTGGCTTCTCTGTCGTAAAATAAATGCTTGCCAATTTGCATTTGAAATAAAATTGCCAAATAAAGCAACATAATTGCTATTAAAAAAAATATGCCGAACTTGTATCTAAAATTTGTTATAACGCCCACTAATAATCCTCTTTAAAAGAATAAAAATTTCTAGTAAAATAATTTTGAATTGGATATAAAAAGTTAATAGACATTATATTTACAACAAGGTCAAGGTTAAAAATTGAATAATTAAAAGATTTTAAATCTATAAAATCATAAAACACAATAGCTAAAAACCATAATATAACTTTCGAAAAAATAAAAAATATTGTCATGCTAAGCATATTTTTAGGCATGAATAATTTTATTTTATTGTTAAAATAAAATATTATTGTATACCCAAAAACAAAAAACCCAAGTGGCAACCCTGTAAAATAATCCATAAGAAGCCCATATAAAATACTAGATAATAATCCCACATTAAAAATAAAATTTAAAGAATTAAAAACTAGAAAAATTAAAAAAATATCTATTGAAAAATAAAAATAAGTTGCAAAATAATGTTGAAAAATTTTACCTAAAAATGCGCTAGAAATAAAATATGTAAAAAATGCTGCCATTATTCACCAATCTCTTTGTTATTCTTAACAAGAAAAACATACTCAAGCTTATCTAAAACTATAGCTGGCTCTACTTCTATTTTTAAAAGAGAATTGTAATCAAGAATATGAAAATTTGTAATCTTTCCAATATAAATACCAACTGGATATTCACTAAATCCAGCAGTAACAATAGAATCTCCTATCTTTAAATCTTTTTCAGCAAGTCTATTAACGTAATTCATTTCAAGTTTTTTACCATAACCATTGCCTTCTATAAGACCTATAAACCTACTACTTTGAATCCTTGCGGACACAAAATTTTCATAATTAGTTAAAGGCAAAATTTTAGCAGTATTAGAATAGACCTTTACAACTTTACCTACAAGACCACTAAATCCATCTTGATATGCAACTGCTATCATATCCTTTTCTATCCCATCATTGAATCCTTTATTAATAGCCATTAAAGTCGATATGTTTGAATAGTTTAGATATATAATCTCTGCTGAAATAAAATCACTAGAGCTTGACGAATAAAAATTTAATTGCTCTTTAAGACGAACATTCTCTTGCCTTAGTGACTGTATATTCTGAGTTACTATTTCAAGCTGTTGTATTCTTTTTTTATAAAATTCTATCTTGTCCTTGTAATTTTTGTATTCATTTACAGTTTTAAAAACATTGGAAATAAAACTAAAAATCCCATGCATTCTGCTTTGAATATAAGAATTAAGAGTAAAAAACAAAAAATTATCATTTCTTCTCTTTTGAATACTGCTTGAATCATAAATCATAAAAACAAGAGAAACTATCAATACTAAAAGTACTTTGATAAAATTCTTGAATTTGACAAGAAAATTCATAACTTATTCATTGATAAAACTGTAAATATTCTTACTAATATCTATTCTATTGGCATAATCATAAAATAAACCGGCACCAACAGCTACAGAGAGAAGCGGATTATCTGCAACATAAACAGGAACTCCGGTTTCTTTTGAAAGAAGCCTATTTAAACCCTTAAGAAGGGCACCTCCGCCTGTCAAAATGATGCCACGCTCAACAATGTCTGTAGCAAGCTCTGGAGGCGTTGCACCAAGAGTACGCTTAACTTCATCCACAACAACATTTATAGGTTCTTGTAAAGACTCCCTTACTTCCATAGAATCAACAAGCTGCTTTCTAGGAAGACCAGTTACAGCATCTGTACCCTTAATATCTATTTTTTCTACCCTTAAATTTTGAATATCAGGATATACATTTCCTATCTTAATTTTCAATTTTTCTGCTGTCTGCTGACCAATTATAATATTATGAGAATTTCTCATATACTTTATTATGCTCTCATCAAATTCATCACCACCGGTTCTAATTGCTCTACTTACAACCATGCCGCCAAGAGAAATGACAGATATTTCTGTAGTTCCACCTCCAATATCACACACCATGTGACCTGTAGGTTCAAAAATAGGAATATCAGATCCAATAGCAGCTGCAAGGGATTCTTCTATTACTTTAACTTCTCTTGCACCAGCATTCATTGCGCTCTCTTTTACAGCTCTTCTTTCAACCTCTGTAATACAAGTAGGAACGCCTATTACCATTCTTGGCTTAAAAAACAATTTTTTACGAGAAAAAATTTGATTAATAAAATATTTGATCATCTTCTCTGTATTCTCAATGTCAGCAATAACCCCATCTCTAAGTGGGCGCACAGCTTTGATATTTTCTGGAGTTTTCCAAAGCATCTTTTTAGCATTTCTGCCAACCGCAACGACCTTATTACCTTTGGTAACATCTATTGCAACAACAGAAGGCTCACTCATAACCACACCATAATCTTTAATATAAACCAATGTATTACATGTTCCAAGATCAATGCCAATATCTATCAAAAAAGACTTAAACAAATTCAAATCAACCTCCCTAAAAGTCTTCCAAAGTAATTCCAAGTCTCTCTCTTGCTGCTTCTAAATAAGGATTAAGATTGAGAGCTTCTCTCCAGTATTTTCTAGCCTTAGGATAATCTTTATCTTTCTTCCTATATATATCTCCTATTTTAACATAAACGCTAGAATTTGAACTATTAATTTCTAGAACTTTATTATAGTAATCAAAAGCATTGTCATAATCACCTTTATCTAATAGAATGTCTCCATAAAGCAAATATACCTTTTGAATTAAATTTTCATCCGTTTTCTCACCCTTTGACAATTTTCTTTTTTCTTCTTCTATTATTCTTTTTATATACTCAAGGCTTTTATTTATATCATTCAGCTTATAATTAACATACGCCAAACTCCAAAGCACCAAATCTGATTTATTTTCATTAAAAGCTTTTTCAAAAAACTTTAAACTGGACCTGTAATCTCTTAAAAGCTGATAAGAATATCCCAAATATTCAAAAATATCTTCTTTAATGTTCATGAAATCAAAATTATCAGCACTTAAAGCCTTCTTTAAAAATTTTACAGCAAGCTCACTATAAAACTCTCCTTTATGAGAATATGCCTTTCCTAATATATAATACAAAGGACTTATAGAGACTCCCTCATTTATAGAAATTAAAAATCTCAATCTTTCTATGGATTTATCTAAAAATTCTCCCTTTAAATATCCTTCATTTACTATTAAAGAATAATAAAAATATGAAAATCCCAAAAGTAAATTTAAATTAAAATCAAATCTATGATTTTTAATATCATTCTCAACATAATCTATTATTTCTTTATATTCTTTTTTATCCCACAGTAAAAGCAAATCAACTTCTGTTGGCCCTGCTTTTAAATAAGAACTAGAAAAAGATTTAAAATATGATAAAATATAGTAAATTAAAAAAATGAACATGAAAATCATAAATGAGTAAAAAATATATCTTAAATATCTTATTTCCATTTAAAACTCTCTTTTAGGTTAATGAAATTAAGCTGACACCCATAAGCCGAGTTCTGTACTATGCCATCATCTCTCTTGTTTTTTTATCGCTAAAAAAATCGTGCGATCTACCCGTAAGTATGTCCTCAAGAACAAAGGTTGCTTACATACTTGATCTTGCTCCTAATGAGGTTTATCTTGCCTGTATTTATTGCTAAATAAGCGGTGAGCTCTTACCTCACCTTTTCACCCTTACCTTTTTAAGGCGGTAATTTTCTGCGACACTTTCTTAGGTTTAAAACCCCTAGGCATTACCTAGCATTATGTTCTTATTGGAGCTCGGACTTTCCTCTTAAGCTTTAATTAAAAAGCTAAGCGATGGCTGACTGCCAGCTTAAATAAAAAATATCAAATTAATAAATTTTATTCAACAAGATCTGCTAAACTACCAGGAATTATTTCATCACTTATTTGAATTTTATCCTGATAATAAAGTATTCTACTACAATACGGACAAAATTTAATATCGTTGGGCTCACGTCTTACTTTGTTTGCAAATTCAACAGGAAGTATCATATGACAACCTTTGCAAACATTGTTCACCAAGGGAACAACTCCATTTGATTTATTTCTTATTATTCTTTGAAATTTAAATAAAAAATCTTCATTCATTTTAGAAGTACAATTTAGCTGTTCACTCTCTATTTCTAAAAGCTTCTTTTCAATTTCTAAAAGCTCTTGCTCAAAACTACTGCTTTCAGCCCTAAAACATTCTTCTTCTTTGCTGTGCTTCTCGTTAACATCTAATATTTCCTTTTCTATTTTAGTTTTAAGTCCATTAACATGTGTCATCTTTTTTCTAATCGTAACTTCATCGTCAATAATCACTTGAAGTTCTTTTTCAAGAGCTTCATATTCTCTTTGCGTTTTAATGCTATCAATTTTTTCTTCAGCCTTGCTCTTTCTTGAATTAATATCTTGAATATCTAACTTTAAAGCAGAATCTTCTTTTTGATATTCCTTAAACTTTTGTTGCAAATCAACAAGAACTTTCGATAATTCTTCAATCTGATTTTTTTTCGCCTCCAAATACTTGGGAATACTTTTTCGTCTTTCTTCAAGCTCAAACTTAGACTTATATATAACTTCAAGTTTTTTTAACGTATCAATATTATTTTCCATCAATCCTCCGTTCAATTTAAATCTTCAAGATAATCTTTTAACTTTTGAGTTTTTTTGGGGTTTTTAAGCCGCCTTAATGCCTTAGATTCAATTTGTCTAATTCTTTCTCTTGTAACATTAAAATGAAGTCCAACCTCTTCAAGAGTTAAAGAATAGCCATCTTCAAGCCCAAATCTCATTTTTACAACTTCTTGTTCTCTTTCAGGAAGAGTTCCAAGAATTGCTCTTATTTGATCTTGCAAAACTACAAAAGATGTGTGATTTGCGGGATTTTTTATTGCCTTATCCTCAATAAAATCGCTAAGAACAGAATCCTCCTCTTCTCCAATTGGTGTTTCAAGAGAAACGGGCTCTCTTGAAACACTCTTTACCGTTTTTACCTTTTTAAGCTCCCATCCAAGTCTGTCTGAAAGCTCTTCATCTGTGGGATCTTTGCCTAAAACTTGAATTAAATATCTAGTTTCTCTATTAAGCCTATTTATTTGTTCAATCATATGCACAGGAACCCTAATTGTGCGAGCTTGATCAGAAATAGATCTTGTTATAGCTTGTCTAATCCACCAAGTAGCATAAGTTGAAAATTTAAAACCTCTCTTATATTCAAACTTTTCAACAGCCTTAATCAATCCAATATTGCCTTCTTGAACAAGGTCAAAAAAATGAAGACCTCTGTTTGCATATTTTTTAGCAATACTTACAACAAGCCTTAAATTAGCCTTAATTAATTGATCTTTAGCGTGCTGCATCATTTGCTTGCCTTTAGCAATTTCTTCTGACATGCTTATTATTTTATCCGTTGGATATTCATAATACATCTCAATTCTTTCAAGTTCTTTTTGAGCAAGCTGAGCCTCTGTGATCTGCTCTTTAATAGCATCTTCTTTAAGTTTGAGAGATTTTTCTATCTCTATTTTTTTTTCAGCAATAGTCAAATCTCTTCCAAGAACTCTCAAATCTCTTATTTTTTCAATTTTCAATCTGCTTAGAATTATTTTTTGCTGTCTTTGCAAATCCTTTATTTTATTAGCAGAGTCAATATAATCATCTGAAAAAATCCTTAGTTCCTCTTGATACAAAGGAATGTCTCTTAAAAGCTCCTTTAGAGCTAATCTTTCTTTTTTTAAATTCTTTTCAAAAATATCCCCCCCAAGATCATACACCCTATGCTTATTATCTACATAACTTATTAAACGATCTTGAATTGGTTTTAAAGGAATTTTGTAAAAAGAGGCAATTCTTTTTTTTTTATTATAATAATCCGGACTATTCTCTTTATCCTTATCTTTTTCTCTTTTAAAAAACTCTTCCCTTTCCATTCTTGAATAAATAGTATTCACAAGATTATAATAATTTTCTATAACAAGTCCTTCATTCTTAAGAATATTCTCAATGATACTCTCCCCAGAATCCATTTGTTTTGCAAGTTCAACTTCTTGATTTCCCGTTAATAAAAACTCTTTTCCTATTTCCTTTAAATAAAGTTTGATTGGATCTTCTGAGTGGCTATCTTTCAAGGCATTGTTTTTAATATACCCTGAACCTAAATCATCCTTGACAGAAATATCTTCTTCATCACAATCATCCAGCTTATCATCAATGCCAATATCTTCCTCATCACTTTGAAACCCATCATCTAAAATCATAAAATTTCTATCAGATTCAATTTCAACTTCTTCCTCTTCATCATTTCCATCTTCGCTGACAACCAGATCTAATTCCGAAATTTTATTAACTAACCTTATGCCCCTATCTTCAAGAACAGAGCAAATAAAATCAAGAATCTCTGGTTCTAATATGTCATCGGGAAGTAAATTTGATAATTCACTAAAACTAAGAGATTTTCTATCCCCTAAATGAGTAATAATACCCTCTATCAGTTTCGAATACTTCTTTTCCAAATCCGACAAAACCTAACTCCCTGGAACATCATCTATGTAGATTTTTAAATTTTTTCTCTGCATATTTAAAAACATTAACTCATTTATTTGAATCTTAGCATTTACCAAAGAGTCCCCATCATATCTTTTTTTGCAAAGCAAAACACGAGAATCTAATTTTCTTCTCTTGATTGCAAGTAAAATATGAATGAGCATCTCATCATCTACTTCAAACTCAGAATTTAAAATTTCTTCAAAAAAAAATTCACTAACTTTATAGGTATCCTTTAAATCTTTTTTTAAATCCATTAATGAAAAATCTTTATTATTTTCAAATAAATTTTCAAAGCACATAAAAATTTTTCTGGCATCAATATTAACTAAATCACTATCAATAATATTGCGCCTTACTGTACTAAAATAATTAAAATTTTTCAACAAAGCTACTATTAGATACCTCTCATAAGAATCATCATTATGAGCATACAAATTTCTTTTATTATTGTCAACTACAAATCTTTCTTTTATTCTATAATAATCTTTTAATAAAGTTGTCACACCAATACCAAGCTTATTGCTTAGCTTGTCTAAAAAAATTTTTTTCTGAGTATCTACTTTTGATAAATTTATCAAATTTAAAAATAAATTAATCATGGCATTTAAATCTACAGTTTTATTTAAATCATATTTATTAGAATAAATATCTAAGAGATATTCAAAAGCATCACATCTATTATTTAAAATTTTTTGCAAAGCGTGTGCACCCTCACTTTTAAAAACATCTGCGGGATCAAGACCAAAATCCATTCTAACAACACTAACATTGATATTAAATGGCAAACAAATTTGATAAGCTTTTAAAGTTGCAGAAAGCCCAGCATCATCCCCGTCAAAAGACAATATTATCTCATCAGCATATCTTTGAATCAAAGCTAGATGTTCTTTTGAAAAAGCAGTGCCAAGAGTAGACACAGCTCTCTTAATCCCAGATGCAAAAAAAGCAAGAACATCTATATATCCTTCTACCAATATAACTGATTTTGTAGATTTAATCTCCTCAAAACCCTCATAAAATCCATAAAGAAGTTCCCTTTTTTTAAAAACTTCAGTTTCACTTAAATTAATATACTTAGAACTTTTCCCATCTAAATCTCGACCCCCAAAACCAACAACATTTCCTTTAAAATCTTTAATTGGAAAAATTAATCTTTGAGATAGAATAGAGGCTTTTGGATTAGTTTTTGAAAACAAACCACTTTTTCTAAGTATTTCAAAAGAGTATCCTTTTGAAATCAAAAAATCATGAAGCTCTAACCCATTTTTAATGTTAAATGGCAAATATCCAAGTTCAAATAAATCAACGATTTCCTTAGATATTGCTCTACTCTTTAAAACATAATCTAAAGCTTTTTTGTTTTTATTCAAAAAAAATTTAATTGTATTAATTAGCCTAGAATTCAAAGAGTAAATTTTTGAAACTATGTCTTTATTTTCATTTTTATTTTCACTTTCTCTACTTATTTTTAAATCATCATAATGAATACCGAATTTTTCACATAAAATCTTAAGAGCGTCATTGTAATTGATTTTTTCCATATCCATTAAAAATCCAATAACATCCCCACCCTTTTTGCATCCAAAACAATAAAAATATCCTTGCAAAGGATTTACAAAAAAAGAGGGAGTTTTCTCAGCATGAAAAGGGCAAAGTCCTTTATAGGCAGATCCCGATTTAACAAGCTTAATATACTGCTCCACAATAGTTACAATATCAAATTTGCTTTTAATTGAGGCCGCCGTTTGTAAATACTTCATAATTCTCAATCCTTAGTAATAAAATTCTTAATATAATCTTTTGCCCCTAAAAGATGTGAAGAATAATCTGATGAAAATTGATGGGTGCCCAACTTAGAGTCTTTTACCACAAAAAATAAATATTGCGTATTTTTGGGGAAAAAAGCTGCTTGCAGCGAAATAATACCGGCATTTGAAATTGGAGCGGGAGGATATCCTTTATTAATATATGTGTTATAAGGAGAATCTATCTCTAAATCTGAAAAATAAATTCTCTTAGGATGGCTTCGTCCTAGCTCCTCTGTAATAACATATTCAATAGTGGCACAGGATTGTAATGCCATACCAGATTTTATTCTATTATAAAAAACTGAAGACATTATTGGGGCTTCGCTTTTAACCCTATACTCGCGTTCAACAATAGATGCTATTATTACCCTATTGTAAAGCTCCTTACTTGAATAATTACTAAAAACAACGCCTATAGATTTAAGCTTACTTAAAAAATTATCAACAAACATACGAACTACATTCTTTATTTCTATGCCCTTATAAAATTTATAAGTATCTGGAAATAAAAATCCTTCAAGAGAATCGTAATCAAATCCAAGTTCATAAATAAATGATTTATTATTGATTAAAAAAATAAAATCTTGAATATTATCAATGACAGAAAATTCTTTAAGCTTTAAAGCGATTCTTCTGCTAGTATACCCTTCAGGTATTGTGACATCAATATTTACATTAGAAGATCCCTTTAAAAACTCTTTATATATTTCAAACGTAGAAAGATCTCCGTTGATTGAATATCTTCCTTCTTTAAATTGTTTATCACTGCCTAAAATATACGAAATAAAAACAAGAAGCAGTTCAGATTTAATTAACTTTTGATTTTTCAATTCCTTAGCTATTTTTTTGACTCCCCAACCTTTCTCAATATTAAATTCATAAACTAAGCCATTTGCTAAAGAAGATAAATTTAAGAAATATATAAAAATTGACAAAATAGATCCTAAAAAGAAGAAAAGAATAAATACTTTCCCAATTTTAATAAGCACAAGAATCTCCTAGCTAAGCAAAAGTTTTTACTAATTACACTTTAGCTACCAATTAAAAATTTTAATTGGTAGCTAACATCATATTTTATAACCAATAACAACTTTATAAATAGACAAAAATACAAGCACCAAAATGAAACGACATTACACATTTAAAAGATCATAATCAAAATTATAAAAAGACAATCACTTACAATCCCACTAAATTGGGGAGGGTGGGATTCGAACCCACGTAGGCAAAGCCAACAGATTTACAGTCTGCCCCGGTTAACCACTTCGGTACCGCCCCTAAAAGCCGACTGTCGGATTCGAACCGACGACCTGCGGTTTACAAGACCGCTGCTCTGGCCAGCTGAGCTAAGTCGGCAAATATAAACTAATAGTTAGTTTATAAAAATAAAATTCATTAGTCAATAGAATAATGATAAATAATTAATACAATATCCTTTTTGATCTATTTGTTGCCAGAAAGAAAAATTTTAAAAACAAGAGCACAAAAAAAAATCACAAAACTAAACATTAAAATTAAATAGTAATTAATTTTTTTATTTCTCAATAAATAAAAAAATATCAACCTAGTAGATTCAAGACCAAAAGAAACAGAGCTTAAAATAATAGTAAAATCAAGATAGAATTTCTGAAAATTGTAAACAAAAATATTGTAAGAACCAGCCAAAAACACAAATAAACTCAATAAAGAATTTAAAAACAATACAATAACCAAGATTCTAATAAAATTTGAAAAACGTCTTAGATTTTTTACTTTAAAAACCTTCATAAAATTTATAAATTTTTTATTATAAAAAGTGCCTGATTTATGATTTCCAAAAGATTGCCAATAACATCGGCTAATGTAATTGTTTTATTTTCATTTACCATTGATTTGTAAGAAACCGTTAAAGATTTTCGAATAAAAACATTCTGATTTTCCAATAGAGCTAAACATCTCTTTTTAAGCTCAATAAAATAATCTACAAATCTATTTGAAACCTTATCAATAGAAGCCGATTCATTTGAGCACCACTTCAAAATCCTTTCCCTATAAGGGTCATCAATTTTACTCTCTCTTTTATACCTTTCAAACTCTTCATTTTTATAATCAATTTCAAAGTAAATATTATAAATTTCTTTTTTCAAAACAGTAATATTATTTTCAATGTCAACATATGTATTTCTCAAATCATGATTATTAATTAATACGACATTATTTATAGTTCTTAAAACTTCCATCATTCTAATATCATATATGTTTTTAAAAAAATCATTAAGAAAATATAACTTTTTAAAACTATACCTGCCATTTAATTCATTAAAAATCTCACCCTTTAAATTTAAAACTACCCCAGGATCTCTGACAAGATTTTTTATTTCTTTGATCACAAGAATTTTTAAAGAACTTTCATGCTTTTTAATAGCCTGACCCATAACATTTAAAAATAAAATGTTCTCATAAAAATTTTTTACATCAAAAAAGGGTACATATTTTTTAGGAGATGCAGCAGGGTTTTTGCAATATACTTTAAAAACATCTAAATAGGGCAAAGTTCTTGACAAGCCAACAATTTTAGATACAATCGATAACACATTTTTCAATACGTATTCTACTCGAGATATATGATCTTCTCTTGAAATTATCTCTGAATTACTAATATCATCAGATATTGAAAAATAATTCGATATAATGCTTTTAATGATATCCTCATCTATCTCAATATCTTTTAATGTATACAAAATGTCAAAAAAAGAATTCAAATACTTACTAACACTTGAAAAGCTAGTTCCAAATCCAACCTCAAGGTCAACAATGCTAATATTTTCAGCATTATCTAACAGATCTACATTGAAAAATGAAAAAAAAGATTTATAAGGGAAAAACGCTAAACTATTAAAAACATAATAAAACTCAAACATATCAGAGACAATTTTGTAAGTATTAGATGAAATAGAATTAATATACTCATTTATCTTGATTTTAAGAGATGCTTCTAAATCGTTTTGAGTTTTTTCTTTTTTCAAAAAAAGCTCATATTCGCCTTCATCTAAAAAATCTTCCAAATTTTTTTTAGAATTAAGAATTTTGCCTTGAATAATTTCTAAAATGGTTTGCTCAACAATAATGCCACCTTTTTCTAATTTCTTAAAAAATTCTTTCAATTCCATTGAATATCGGTAAACACTAAAAAACATTTCTACAAAACCAATATGCAAGCATTCTCTCTTAAAATCTATTACTGGATTTTTACACATTTCATTAACTTGATTTTCCAGGTTTTTTATAACATAAGCTTTATAAATATCTTCTTTACTTTTATCTTTCTGAAAAAAATTTAAAATAGTTAACCACATTCTAATAAGAAATGATTCTTCCATTAAACGCCCCGAAAGAAATTTTTCAAGCTGAGAATCAACATAAGGCTCATTGCTACTATTGGGTAAAACAAAATCGGAAGAATTCAAACCTAAGCTTTTTTTTATATCATTCATCAACCTATTTTTAGTCTCTTTTGAAAGTTGACCTATAGAATTGTATACACTATTGTTATTATCACTCATAAAACCCCAATAAAACCATTTAAAATAAAGCATTACTTATAACATACTTCAAATAAATTAAAATTGTAAATCAATTTTAGAAAAAAAATATTTACACTATAATATAATTTTATATGAATCTAGGCAAAGATACTCAAAATATAATTAAAATTGGCAAAATATTTAAAAAAAACAACTATGAATTTTATCTGGTTGGAGGCGCTTTAAGAGACTTGCTGCTTAATAAGCAACCTTACGATTTTGATTTTGCAACAAATGCAACTCCTGAAGAAATAATAACATTATTTCCAAACAACATTAAAACAGGAATAAAACATGGAACAATTGGTATTATTTTTAATAAAAAAGTCTTTGAAATAACAACATACAGAATAGAAAAAGAATATGAAAACAACAGAGCCCCTAAACAAGTAGAATACACTAAAAATTTAATTAAAGATCTTGAAAGAAGAGATTTTACAATTAACGCAATTGCAATGGATATTTTCAGCTTCAACATAATAGATTGCTATAGCGGAGGGAAAGACCTTAATAAGAGAATAATAAGATGCATAGGAAATCCAAATAAAAGATTTGAAGAAGACGCTCTTAGAATACTTAGAGCAGCAAGATTTTCATCCACCCTTAATTTTAACATTGAAAAAAATACTTTAATTTCAATGAAATATAAAAAAGAAAATATTTTAATGATTTCAAAAGAAAGAATAAAAAATGAATTTCACAAATTGCTAGAAGGCACAAACATACAAAAAGGAATTTATTATCTTAAAAAAGTCAATTTTTTTAAGAATTTTTTCAATCTAGAAATAAAAACAAAATTAATCAAAAAAATTGCCCTACTTGATAAAGACAAATTTTATTTAAAGGCAATCACAATATTGACAATTAAAAAACCTATAAAAGAACTAAAAGATAAATTAACTTTACTTAAATTCTCAAATAAAGAAATTAAGCTAATTTTATTTTATAGAAGCATAATCGATAATAACAATATTTTTAATGTCAAAAAATTAAGCGATATTAGATATTTACTTAGCAAGAGCACAAGAGAACATTATAAAGAAATAATTGATATATACAAAGCGCTCAAAGGAAAAAAGAAAAAATATTTATTCATAACAAAAAACATAAAAAGAAAAAAATTGCTGAAAAATCCTCTCTCTTTAAAAGATTTAAAAATAAATGGAAAAGATATACAAAATCTAAAACAAATAGACAATAAAAATATAGGTAAAATTTTAAACATACTACTAAGCTGCGTAATTGAAAATCCCAAGCTTAATACTAAAAATTATCTTATGAAAAAAATTAAAACTTTAAAGGTTAATATTTTCCATAGCTTTTAAAGCTACTTCGGCCGCTCTCATTTCGGCTTCTTTTTTAGATTTGCCCTTCCCGTTTGATATAAAATTTTCCCCAACATAAAGTTCAACACAAAAAACTTTATCGTGGTCTGGGCCTATTTCCTTGTCTAGCTTATAACTTGGTGAGATTTTGTATTTCTTTTGAACATATTCTTGCAACAAACTCTTATAATCTTTAAAATCACCCCTATTAAACATCAATCTTATATACATATCAAAAAGCCCCACCACAAATTCTGTTGCTCTTGAAAATCCACTATCAAGATAAATAGCGCCCACAAAGGCTTCAATAGCATCTGCAAGAATACCTTTCTTGTTTCGGCCATCATTACTCTCCTCTCCTCTGCCAAGTAAAATGTAAGAACCAAGATTAATCTCTCTAGCAATATTAGACAAAGAATCTTCACTAACAATATAAGATCTAGCCTTACTGAGCTCTCCTTCACTTTTATTTGGATAAGTTTTATAAAGATGATCTGTAATAATTAAATTAAGCACAGAATCTCCCAAAAACTCTAATCTCTCATTATTGCTAGATTTTTGATCCAACTCATTAGAATAAGACGAATGGCTCAATGCTGTATTTAACAAATCAAAATCATTAAAATTAATGCTCAAATTTTCCAAAAATTCATTTAATTGAGCTTTTCTTTCACTACTCAAACAAAAATCGGAAGAATTTTTTTTCATCAACCTTTTCTCTTTTTAATAAAATTAACAACATCGCCTACCGTCTCAAATTCATTGGCTTCGTTCTCTGGAATCTTATCATCAAAGGCCTCTTCAAGCAAATACAAAAGCTCATAAATATCTAAACTATCTGCATTAAGATCCTCAACAAATCTAGAGTCTATATTAATTTCATCTTCTTTTTTATCAAGTTGCTCAGATATAATAGACCTAACCTTGCTAAAAATTTCATCATTATCCATGAATACACCTTCCTTGCTACAAGCTACAAACCTATTTCTAGATATTGGTTATTCCTATAATATCCACATTTTAAACAAATCCTATGTCTCACTCCAAGATTCCCACAATTAGAACATTCTTGAAATTGCGGAATTTTCTTTCTCATATTTATGCTACGCCTTGTTCTACTTCTAGATTTTGAAGGCTTAAATTTTGGAACAGCCATTACTTTCTCCTAACTACTTTTAAACTACATTAAATTATCTTAATAATATATATATTAACCAAGTCATTTGTCAATAAACTTAGATTTTAATACATTAAACACCAATTCTGGAACAAAATTAGAAAGATCAACATCCTTTTTGTTCATTAATTCCTTTACAAAATCTGACCTTACATATAAATGCTCTGCACTACTTGGTAAAAATATAGTATCAATTTTAAAATTTAACTTATTATTAACAAGATATCTTTCAAACTCTATATCAAAATCATTAAAAGCCCTAATTCCCCTAACAATAAATTTAATAGAATTAATTAATGCATAATCAACAATAAACCCGCTATACCTATCTACAAGTACATTTGAAAAATTTAAAGATGAGACAACTTCTTTTGTAAGATTAAACCTCTCAACATCACTTAGCAAATATTTTTTTGATTTATTTTTAGCTACTAAAACAACAACTTTATCAAAAATAGCCAAAGATCTTTTAATTAAATCAATATGGCCCCAAGTAATTGGATCAAAAGATCCTGGAAAAACCGCCACCTTCATATCAAGAAAGCCTAAACCCTCTATTAATATCTTTAAGAATTTTTTTACGCCATATTGGCTGCTCTTCTAAATTTTCAAATTCAATTTCTTTAATAATTTTGAAATATAAATATTCCCCTCTAGAAGATGTATCCACAACAAAAAATTTACCAGCACCCCTATAAACCAATTTTTCATTACTTGAAAGATTATTCTCAACTGTTAATTTATTGATAACACAATCAAAATGAACGGGTTTATCTTCATTTTCAACCTTTAAAGACATACTACAAACAATATCATTTATTTTTTTTTCACAAATAGCACAAGCAATATCAAGATTTATCCTTGTTCTAAATTTTATACTTTTTCTTCTAAACTTACCTTTAAAAACATTTTGTTTATCTGTATTCAAAACAGTCGATTTATTATTAAAACTATTTAGCGGGGCAACATTTTGACTTTTACTCTCAGAATTTAATCTTTTATTCTTAAAACTATAAAAACGTTTATTGTGTTTCTGAAAATTACTACTCTTAAACTTACTTTGAGTATATTTCAAAATCAACCCCCTTAACTACAGAATAAATATTGACTCTGCATAAAACCAAAAACAAATATTTAAGAACAAAATCACTCACATAGCTTAAAAGTTTTTCAAAAGATCGAAATTTTAAATCTTTAGCTTTTTAAAGACAAAAGCACAATTAAATCCATATTGAAATTTAATAAGAATGGTTAATCAATGTTCTTAATTAGAATTAATACACAACCAAACTTACCCAAGTTATTTCTTAAAGCAGTAAAAATCTTACTAAATCTTGAATAAAAATTTACAAAACAAAAAATCAATCAAAAATAATTCTTAATATCAATCTAATTTGATTCATCTTATGACTTAATTTGCTAAAAAATTTAAAATAATCAAAAACTTAATGCTTAACTTTTTTAATATTAAGACGCTCCTTTATCTTCATAGCAGCTTTACCAATTCTATTCCTCATATAATAAAGCTTTGCCCTTCTAACCTTTCCTTTTCTTAAAACTTCAACCTTTTCTATAATAGGAGAATATACTGGAAAAATTTTTTCAACACCTATTCCTGAGGAAATTTTTCTAATCAAAAATGTTTTGCTAATTCCCTTGTTTTGAAAAGCAATAACAATCCCTTCAAAACTCTGTAACCTTTCATTACTACCCTCAATAATTTTATAAAAAACCCTCACAGTATCTCCCACATTAAAAACAAAAGCCTCATTTTTCTTATTCTGAGCTTCAATTTTTCTTATCAAATCCATTATCTTCTCCTATTATCTCTAAATATTTAAGGTATAAATCATATCTATTTTTCTTAGTTTTTTCTCTAGCTTTAACAAGTCTCCACTTCTTTATATTTTCATGATGTCCTGAAACAAGAACTTCTGGAACCTTTACCCCCTTAAAATCATAGGGCCTGGTATAATGAGGATATTCAAGCAATCCATTTTTTACACCAAATGATTCTTCTAATAAAGAATTAGGATTTATTACTCCATCTAAAAGTCTATATACACTATCTATTAAAACAAGAGCTGCAATCTCTCCTGAAGATAAAACATAATCTCCAATAGAAATCTCAAGATCAACATACAAATCTACAATACGCTGATCAATTCCTTCATATCTTCCACAAATTATAACAATTTCTTCTTTTTTTGACAAGGAATACGCCAACTCTTGGGTATACTTTATTCCAGAAGGACTTAAGAATATTGTTGTTTTCTTGACAGCTTCTACATGCTCAAGAGCAAAAGAAATAGGTTCAGCCTTCAATACCATCCCAGCTCCGCCTCCGTAAGGCAAATCATCACATCTTTTATGCTTATCTTTTGAAAAATCCCTAACATCAACAAGCTCAAAACTTACTATTCCCCTGTCAATAGCCTTTTTCATTATTGAATTTTCAAAAAATGGTTTAATTATTGCTGGGAAAAGAGATAAAACTGTAAATTTCATTTTAAAAGATCTAAAACCTTAAGCTCAATTGTTTTTTCTTGAGCATTTATATCTCCAATATAAATGCTTAAAAAGGGAATAAAGAAAAATTTAATACCCACTTTAACCTCAAGAAATACATTATTTAAATATTCAAAGAAAGCTACAACCTCTCCTAGTTTTTTATTGCTATTAACAATAGAATAGCCAATCAGTTTTCCTAAATAATATTCGTCTTCTTTTAAGCTCGACGCAAGAGAATCATCAACCCACAATTCAAAACCAATCACCGGCTTAACTGCCTCTGGAGTGTTAATTCCTTCAAACTTTAAAAATAATGAATTGCCTCTTACATTAACATCCACAACTTTAACTTCAATATCAGAAGCATTGTTTTTTTTTAAAAGCACTTTATTGTTTTTCAGATTAATAAAATCACAAAAATTATTGGATATGCTTTTAACCTTAGCATACCCATTAACTCCATAAGACGATAATATAACGCCTTTAATAAACATAAATTAATCTAAAATTTCGAGTTGCACTCGCCTATTAGTTTTAGCAGCACACGCTCCAAGTAAAGTTCTAATAGCTCGTGCAATACGTCCTCGTCTTCCTATTATCTTACCTACATCGCTTTGAGAAACCCTTAATTCCAAAATAGTTGATTTTTCTCCCTCAATTACATTTAGTTTCACTTCATCTTCTTTATCTACAAGAGACTTTACTATAAACTCTATGAGCTCAATCTCATTCCCATACTCTTTCATCTAAACCTCCTGATTTTTCGCATTCAAGCTGTTTTTATTTAAAAGCATTTTCACCGTATCACTTAAAATTGCTCCCTTGCTTATCCAATCTTTCATTCTATCTTCTTTAATTTTTATTTGGTTTTGCTTTTCAACAGGATGATAATAACCAAGCTCTTCAATTGCTCTACCATCTCTAGGAGATGTAGAATTCATAACTACAATTCTATAATAAGGCCTTTTTTTAGCTCCCATTCTCTTCAATCTTATCCTAACGCTCAAATTTATTCCTCCTTATTTTCCCAAAAGGGATGCAATCTTACTTTGAAAATCTTTATTTTTCATTTTTTTCATAATCAAATTTGTTTGACTAAACTTTTTTATGAGCTTATTAACATCAAAAACAGTTGTTCCACTTCCTAAGGCTATTCTTTTTTTTCTTGAAGGATTATTCAAAATCACTGGATTTATTCTTTCTTTTTTTGTCATAGAAAGAATAATAGCTTCTTCTTTATTAAAACTCTCTTCATTTAAATTATTGCTATTCAGCATTGATTTTGAAACGCCCGGTAAAAAACTTACAAAATTAGAAAACCCTCCTACTTGTTTAATTCGCCTAAATTGACTCAAATAGTCTTCAAAATTAAAACTGGCTTTATTGATTTTTTCCTCAAGCTTAATAGCCTCTTCTTTATCAACAACACTTTGAACCTTCTCTACAAGACTAACAACATCTCCCATGCCAAGAATTCTAGAAGCAATTCTTTCTGGGTAAAAGGAATCAAGATCCTCGATTTTCTCTCCAACACCAATAAATTTAATAGGAACTGCACAAATACTTTTAAACGATAATACAGCGCCCCCTCTAGTATCTGAATCAAACTTAGAAAATATTGCACCAGTAAGTCCAACATTTTCATTAAATTCCTTAGCAACATTTACAGCAACTTGACCCATCATAGAGTCTACCACTAAAATGGTTTCTGCGGGTTGCAAAATCCCCTTGATTTTTTTTATCTCTTCAACTAACAAAGATTCAACCTCAAGTCGTCCTCTAGTATCAACTATTACAGAATCAAAAAAATTAGACTCGGCGAACTTCATAGATGCTTTAACAATTTTAATAGGATCTTTTTCCCCCTCAATTGAAAATACTGGAACACCTATTTGGCCACCCAATATTTTTAACTGATCTACGGCTGCTGCTCTAAATGTATCAGCAGCTACAAGAAGCACTTTTCTATTTTCCTTTTTAAGCTTTAAAGAAAGCTTGGCACATGTTGTGGTCTTGCCAGATCCTTGAAGTCCCAACATAAGAATATAAGATTGTTTATTGACAGGATGTAAACTAAGCTCATAACTCTTGCCTCCCAAAAATTTAACAAGATTATCATTGACAATTTTAATAAACTGAGATTTTGGATCAATACCCCTTAAAACTTTTACTCCCTTGGATTCTTCAATTATAGAATTTAAAAAACGCCTTATAACTCTTAAGTTAACATCGGCATCAACTAAAGAATTTTTAATAATCTCAATAGCCTCTGCAATGTTTTTATCATTTATTGTAGATTTTCCAGAAAGATAGTTTATAAAATTTCTAAAATTTGACCCCAAACTTTCAAGCATTAAAAATAACCCTTATTCTCAAAAATAATCTTGTCAAATATAAGATACAAAAAAAGGCAATATTAATCAATATCTCCCCCTGTCAAATAAAATTTATTAAAAATAACACTAGAAGCAGGCCCAACAACAGAAACTTCGGTGTCTAATGAACTAATCTTTAATACTATATTTTCTTTATTAAGCTTTTTAATCTCTTCTTTTAACAAATCAAAAAAGGCTTTTAATTTAAAACTTTGACCATACAGTACTAAATAATTAAAATCAAGCATTCTTTGAATATTAATAATAATTATTGCCAAATACTTAACAGTATCTTGCATAATTTTATTTATAAAATCATATTTTTCATAAAGAGAAAAAATGTCATATATTGTAACCTTTTTCAACCTGCCTTCATACTTTTCATAAAGCTCAGGAATCTCCCCATTCATAAACTCTTTTGAAATCAATCTCTGCAAAGCAAAATTAGATATTAGCATATTAACACAACCCTTATTACCACAAGTTGGACAATTTTTTTCTCCTTCATAATCAATTATCATATGACTAACCATGCCTGATTTATTATTAAAACCAGGATAAACATTGCCACCTGACCAAATCGAAAGTTCAGCGGTATCTGTGTAGTCAAAAAACATAATATTATCTATATTTTTGCCCATAAATTCAGCAAGGGATAAATTTTTAACATAACTTTCAAGGTAAACTGTAAGCGAAAAGTATTCTTCAAGTATTCTCTTAACAGGAACATCTTTTTCAACCCATGCCCCATAACTATCATTAACAATGCCCAATTCTTTATCCTTTATTAATCCTGTAATACTAAAGCCTAAGCCAATAAACTTATCTCTTGAGAAATTATGCTTCCAAATAATTTCTATCATATGATCTTTTATTTTTTCTAAAATATCATAAGCACTAACTGGGGGCTCAAAAGAATGAGTCTCGCTTATTAAAACCTCGCATTTAAGATTAGCAATACCTATTTGAAAATAATTGCTAGAAATAATAACTCCCATTGAGTACGCATAATCTTTATTAATATCAAGAAGTATTTCTTTTCGTCCATGTTTTTTAACATCAGACACCCTAGAACCAACTTCGATCAAAAGATTTTCTTTTATCATTTGATTAGTCAAAATAGTAACTGCAGCATTTGTTAAGGTCAACTTACGAGCCAGGTCTGTTCTTGAATATTGCATATTTTTCAAGCTAAGAAGAATTTTTCTTCTATTTCCGCCTCTAATTGAGACCATATTTTCACCCTGCATAATACACCTCCTTTATTTTTAAAATAAAAAAATATTATAAAATATCATATTAAAAAAACCAATACAATATTTTATCTATTCTTAAAAGACAAAAATGCCTTTATAGGGCTAAAAAATATTTTACATCATAAAATCACATTCATAAACTATCAAAAACTTAAAGCTTGACAAAAAAAGGAATAAAATCATTTTTACATAAAAACTCATCAATAAAAATTAATTGGGTTTAAAAATAATAAACACAAAAAAAGCCATTTTACCTTAAAAACTAATAACTTTAACTTATTTTTTCCTTAAAATAAGAAAATTCCATAGTAAAACTACCTCTTCCTTTAGTAGAGCTTCTTAAAATAGAAGCATACCCAAAAAGTTTCTCAAACGCCGCCTCTGATTTTATCAAATCATACTCTCCAATATTGCTAACCGAATGAACAACGCCCCCTATAACATTTAGTGTAGAAATAATTTCTCCTGTATGCTCAATAGGTGTTCTAATTTCTAATAACATAATTGGCTCAAGTCTAATAGGATCTGATTTTTGGAAAATACTATGAAAAGCAAATCCTGAAATTGACTCAAAAGCACTCTCACTAATCTTATTAGCACCACAAATAATAGAAAAAATGCTAACATTAATATCAACAATAGGGTATCCAAAAATTCCACTTACAAATGTGGCTGTAATTCCCCTCAATATTGCAGACTTAATCGCGGAATCAATATTGCATTCAAAATCAATTTTATTTCCCTCGCCCCGTGACAAAGGCTTAATGATCATTCCAATTTTAAAATCAATATTTTTGCCACCAAAAATATTGTTAAACTCAAAAACTTCTTTTACAATTTTACCAGCACTTTCTCTGTAACTTACTTGAGGTTTTCCTGTATAAACATTAAGCTTAAATTCATCTTTAATTCTTGTCAAAATAATCTCAAGATGTAATTCGCCCATTCCAGATATAATCAATTGCCCTGTTTCTTTACTCTCAGAATAACTAAAGGTAGGATCTTCTTTGGATATTATTTCAAAAACTTCCTTTAACCTAACCTCATCTGATGATCTTTCAGGCTCAACAGACATTAAAACAACCGGCTCTGGAAACATAACAGATTCAAGCAAAACATTATTGTTTTCTTCAACAAGAGTATCTCCTGTAACAGAAAACTTTAATCCTAAAACAGCGCCAATATCGCCTGTTTTTACAAAATCTATTTGTTCATTTTTGTTTGAGAAAACTCTAAAAATTTTTGTAAACTTTTCACGCTTACCATTTGAAGCATTGATAATTCTTTTATTAGAATTAATTTCACCAGAATAAACTCTAACAAAATAAAGATGAGCAGCAATTACACTTGAATATTGAACTTTAAAAACAAGAGCTGACAATTTTTTATTTTCATTAGGATCAACTAAAATTTTTTTATTTGCATCTAAAGAAAAAGCACTAAAACTTTTTTCAAAAGGACTTGGCAAGTAATCTACAATAGAATCAATCAAAGGCTCTATTCCAATATTTTTTAAACTAGTTCCCATTAAAACAGGAATAATAAATCTAGAAATAGTGCCTCTTCTAATCTCTCTTTTAATAATATCTAAGCCAATCTCTTTATCTTCAAGAAACAATTGAGTAATTTCTTCACTAAATTGGCTAAGAATGTCTATTATTTTTTTTTTAAAAAGAATCACTTTTTCAACAAATTCTTCTCTAATTTGACTATAAGTTAATTTTGGAATTCCATTTTCCATTGAAAAATGAAGCTCTTTATTTAAAAGAATATCAACCACTCCTTCAAAATTGCTTTCATTTCCAATTGGAATTTGCAAAACTAAAGGAATGGTTTGAAATTTATTTTCAATATCTCCCACAACTTTAAAAAAATCAGCACCTATTCTATCCATCTTATTAACATAAGCAAGTCGTGGGATTTCATATTTTTCTGCCTGTTTCCATACAGTTTCTGTTTGGGCTTGAATCCCATCAACAGCACTAAAAATAACAACACCCCCATCAAGAACTCTAAGAGATCTTTCAACTTCTGCCGTAAAATCAACATGTCCAGGAGTATCAATAATGTTTATTTGGCAATCCTTCCAATGGCAAGTAATAGCAGCTGAACTAATAGTAATTCCTCTTTCTTGCTCTTGAGGCATCCAGTCAGTAATAGTGTTTCCTGAATCTACATCCCCCATTTTATGGCTTTTGCCAGTATAATAAATAATTCTTTCTGTGGTAGTAGTTTTACCAGCATCAATATGGGCCATAATTCCAATATTTCTAATACTCATAAATCTCCAACACCAACTACAGCCTTAATGCAGATAAACTCATTAGTAGAAGTTGCCCCTTTTAATAAAATTGTTATTTTGTGTCGCACCCACAATACTTGCTTTCATGCTCATCATGACAAAAACAATTACAATTTTCAAGTATTGCCTTATGCATCCATAAATGCTTCTCAAGATCACTCATGATATCATCCATAATATTAGCCGTACCATAATCACCAGCAGTATCAAGCAATTTTCTCATTCCAAAAATATTTTTCAAAATCTCATCAATACTGCAAACAATGTTTTGCATTGAAGGCAAAAAATTTGAAGTTGATTCAATATCAAGCTCCTTAATAAAGGATTTTTTCATAAACTCAGAATATCTAAATTCAGAATCATATCCAAGCATTCTTGAGCGCTCTGCAATAACATCAATAATTTTTTCAATATATTCATAAAGATTTTGTGTTTTTTCGTGAATAACAAAGAAATTGGTATCTTTCATATTCCAATGAATACCTCTTAAATTAGAATAAAAAATATGCAAACTTGCTAACAACTCTTGTAATTTTAATTGTATTGCTTCTAAATCATCCTTTTTTATATAGCTTAAATACTTTTCCATAACTATCTCCTTTATATAATTATTATAATACATAATGAGATATAATTATGATTTTAACACTATAATAAATTAAAAGGATATTTAATGAAAAAATTGTTTTTAATTTTTACATTGTTTTTATCTCAAGCGTGCAATTTAAACACAATGCACCAAATAAATACAAAAGAAGATATGAAAATTCTATATTCAGAAATTGCTGAATTGAGAAAAAAGCTAAATCTAAACCATCTAGAAATAGACGATACCCTAGAAAAAGTTGCAAAAGAATATGCTATTAAACTAGGAGAAAACAAAACGCTAACTCATACCCTTTTTGGCACAACCCCAATGCAAAGAATACATAAATACGACAACTCCTTTAATTTAACAAGAGAAATACTGGCATCAGGAATTGAACTTAACAGAGTAGTTAATGCATGGCTTAATAGTCCAAGCCACAAAGAAGCTCTTATCAATACAGATACCGACAAAATAGGTGGCTATAGATTAAAAACAGCTGACAATATAGATATATTTGTAGTTCTTTTTGGAAAAAGAAAATATAAGAATTGACACCACTAAAGCTTATACTGTATACTACTTATTAGTAGTAAAAGGGCTCATAGCTCAGTTGGTCAGAGCGCCTGCCTTACAAGCAGGATGTCGGGAGTTCGAATCTCTCTGGGCCCAAAAACAATCTAAACCTCAATTACTTTTAGCTCTAAAATTAGATTTATTTTAGAATTTTTAAGCATATTATTTAATTCTTTTTGCACTGTGTTAGCTTTTCTTAGACTTTCAAAAAGAAAAATAAACGCTCCCCCTTTACCAGCTCCACTCAACTTACCAGAAAGAGCGCCCAATTTGATTCCCCTACTTATCAGCCAATCGAGAGTATCATTAGACAAACCCAATCGCTTTAAACAATATTGTGCAACATTCATTTCATTAGCTAAAGAATACACATCTTTATTCTGGAAAGAAACATAAGAGTTGCTTACGGTAAGACCAAGTTTTTCAATAAAAACAAATACCCCCGGATTGGATAATAGATGTTTTTTCAAATTGAGAACTATCTCTTTAGTTGTTAAATCTCTTTTTATTGCTCCTATTAAAAAATAAAAACCAGAATCTTTTATTCTTTTTGAATGCAAAACATTTGCTTTTTTCTCTAAATAAAAAGTTCCACCAAGATCAATTAGCCTAATATCCATTCCAGAAGATTTGCCGTGAAAAATGTTTTCAATTTGATTTGCCAACAAAATTTTATTACAATCTTTATATTCAAAATGACTTGTAATATATTCTGCAAAGCATAAACTAAGACTGGCAGAAGAACCAAGACCAACTCCAATAGGAATTTCAGAAATTATAGCAAACTTAATCGGATTAACTTTACTATAATTTGAAACAATAAAATTTATAAGGCTATTTAATCTCTCGCTGGGCTTTCCTAAATATCTCCAATTTTTAGACACATTATAAACCAGTTCCATATAAATTGGAACTGTAGCTCCAATAACTGGAAACCCATAAACAGCACTATGTTCTCCTAAGAACAATATTTTAGCAGGCTTTCTTATTCTTAACATTCATCGCTTTCAAACTTAATGCCTTCATGCTCTAAAACAATTGGAATAATTTTTGACAAATCAAAAGCTTTAATATTGGGCCTGTAAACTAAAAAAGTCTCATTTCCGGCTCCCAAAGCTTTAATCAGATCACATTGACCCAAAAGGTGATCAAAATCTGAAGGCAAAGCTGCCGAAACTCCTATTGCCTCTCCTATTGCCAATCCCAATTCTTTAGCCCTTCTTAAGCTAGAAATTAATGCAGAATTAGAATTGCTAACATTTAAAACAAGTTTTTTCATCTCCAAATTGCATTTCAATATAAAGTCTAAAATAGAATCTCTATGTTTATTGTATTTGTAAATAGAAGTAGTGGTTTTAACAGCTTGCAAACCCCGCATCAAATAAAAATCATTAAACTCTAAAGCGCCTAACTGCCTACATTTAGGATTAAAACCACCTTCAAACTCAATAACACCCCCAAAAATACTAGTAGCAATATCATATCCGCTGCCTATTCCTCCTTGAGAATGCCTGTAAGCTTCTAAACAATATTTAAAAATTTCAACCTTATCAACAACATTGGCCGCATTATAAATTAAAAAAAGCCCACAAACTATACCAATAGCAACAACAGCACTTGAACCAAATCCCCTTTTAATTCCATCATTAAAGAAAAAATTACTTGTATCAATATATATATCATATGCAAAGCTGTCTAGATTAAAAAAACATTTTTGACTTAAGTAAGAAAACATTTTAAAAACAAAGTCGTTTCTATTTTCTATTAAAGAAAAATCGTCTATCTTTCTCTTTTTGCTAAAAAACCGCCAAGAATCGCTCTTTTTAAAAGAAAAAAATGCTCTCTTGTTGATGGCAATTGCCAACCCCAATCCCTTTTCCTCTAAAATAGTATACTCCCCCATTAAAAGCAAATTTCCGGGTACAGAAAAACTAATCAAATCCATTCTAAGCCACGCCCAACCTTTGAAACAATAAAATCAATGCCAGTAAAATTTTGCTTAAGTCCTTTTAAAATGATATTTAAATTTTCCTCCAAACAAATAAACTTTACTTGGGGGCCCGCATCCATTGTCTCAAATACAAAAATACCTTCATTTCTCAAATCAGCAGCATACCTAATTAAATCTATTGTACTATTTTTAAAATAAAAAATAGAAGATGCAAACATTAAGGCAAACATATTCTGATAACTTTTTACAATGGTTGCTCCAAAACGTATAAAATCTTTTTTTAAAAAAAAATATAAAGCATCTTTAAAAATCTTTTTACTAGAAGCAATCCAAGCATCATAATAAAATTCATGACGCTTGCAAATATTCATTGCAACTCTTGAAGACAATTCTTTTTCATTACTATCAATTATGGCAAATATTATTCGTAAATCATTAAAATAAGATTGATCTCTTAATTGAAAAGATTCTTTTGAACCCTCTTTTAAAATAGTAAACCCCCCGTAAATAGCTCTTGAAGCAGAAGCTGATCCTACTCTTGCAAGATTAGATGCGCTATTACAAGAATATTTATTAAAATATTTCAAAATACAAGCAGCAATAGAGGCAAAACCTGAACTTGAACTTGCAAGACCTGCTGCTGTTGGAAAATTGTTTTTACTTTTAATTTTAAATCTAACATTCGGTTCATTTAGAATTTTTCTTGCATAATCAAAAAACACCTTTTCTCTATTTTTTAATATAACTGGCTTTGAATTTAAAATTATTTCATCTCGATCTGAAAGTTCAAGCTCACTTATTGAATAAAACTTATCAACACTAACAGCAAGACTAGAAGTGGCTGGAATGTTTAAAAAAGCATCCTTCTTGCCCCAATATTTAATTAAAGCCAAGCTTGAATGAACCTTACACTTTATTTTCATTCTCTAACCTTATTTTTTTTAAAATTTCAAAAGCAAAATCAAAAGAATAAATATTCATTCTTTCCATTTCTAATAATAATTTGTCTTTCTCCAAATCAGAAATATTATATTTTGTTTTTAAAAGGTAGAGTATTTTATTAACATGCAATCTCATGTGACCTTTTTGAATTCCATTAAATGCAAGAGCCCTTAATGCTGCAAAATTGCTAGCAAGTCCAACACATGAGAGAATACCAATAAATTCGCTCTTACTATTTACATTCATAATTCTAAAACTTAAAATCGAAGCTTCACTAAAAGATATAACCCCGCCCTTAGTTCCAACTTGCAAAGGAATTTCAATTTCTCCAACCAAAGAATTGTCAGTCGTATAAAATTTACTAAGGGGAAGATATTTACCGCTTTTTGAAGCAAATCTATGAACAGAAGCCTCAAGAGCTCTTGTATCATTAAAAGTTGCAAGACATACCCCTGTAATTCCATTCATAATACCTTTATTATTAGTAACAGCTCGCTCTTCCTCGTAAAAACCTATACTAGAAATAAGTTCAATTTTTTTAGCCAAATTCCAAGAATCCTCTTTGCCTAGTAGCAAATGTTTAAAATCTAAAACAAAGCGAGCTTTGGCTGTAAATTCACTAATATCATTGCTTAAAACTTTTAAAACACACTCATATCCTAATTCTAAAAAAATAAACTCTGCTACGCGCTCTGAAATTGAGTTTAGCAAATTAGCGCCCATAGCATCGCAAGTATCCACATAAAGATTTAATTTTTGAATACCAAGCTCTTTAATGTACCTGGTTGACAACCTTCTAAACCCACCTCCCCTTTGATTCATATTGGTTAAAAGGGGTTCAACCCAAGTTTTGATTTTATCACCAAGGTCAGCAAAAATTTTACTTAAATCTTTTTCCGATTTTATATAAATTTGAGAAATTCCCAGCACTTCGCCCAAAGAATAACTTAAATCAGCATTTTCAAGAATCTTTGCCGCAAAATTTAAGGCAGCAACAACAGAAGGCTCTTCTGTTGCAATTGGCAAAGAATAGTATTTGCCATTTATTTTCAAATTTTTTACAATTCCAATAGGAAAAGATAAATATCCAATATAATTTTCTATCATATTAAAAAGAAAATCTTCATTGGCATTATTATAAAAAAAATCTTTAAAAGATAATCCCAAAAAACTTTTTATCTCTTGCCTTTTTTCTAAAACACTTTTATGTCTAAAATTTTCACTAAGTTCCATAAAACTGTTTAAAGACCTCAAGCTCATCAAGTAAATAACTACTCAAAAAATACTTATTATTTCTAAGCTCTGATAAAGTTTTGCTTCCACTTAAAAACATAGACATTTTCAAAACATGCTCATAATCAGAAAAAAGATTAAATACAGCATCTTCTCCTGAATTATAAAAAGCCCTAAGAACAGCTGCTGCAACGCCTATAAGTCTAGCTCCAAGGGCAATGCCTTTAGCAATATCCATACCTGTTTCATATCCACCAGATGCAAAAATATTGGCCCTTAGAGAATCATCAACACTAAGTAAAGTAAAAATCGAAGGAATTCCCCAATCAGAAAAACAAGACGCAATGTTTAGATTATCGCCCTTAATGCCTTCTACTAAAATCCAATTGGTTCCACCACTCCCCGCAAGATCAATATAAGAAACGCCAAGACTGAATAATTCCCTAACATCTTTTGGTGAAATCCCAAAACCTGTCTCTTTTACAATCAATGGAATACTTAAAAAGTCAGATAATTTGGCTATTGACTCTCTTATTCCTTTAAAATTTCTATCTCCATTAACATTCATCAATTCTTGTCCTGCATTAAGATGAACAATAATTGCATCAACTTCCAATCTTTTGATCATTTCAGCTATTTTAGAAATACCAAATTCAACAATCTGAACAGCACCAATATTGGCAAATAAAGGAATATTATGAGCATACCTTTTAAGAGTAAAGTCTCTTATGTACTCAGGATACTTAAACAAAAGCTTAAAAGAACCTAAGCCCATAGGAATTTTTAAATAATTTGCAATTCTAACTAAAGATTTATTAAAGTTATTACCCTCTTTACTGCCTCCTGTCATGGAAGAAATAAAAACAGGCATGCTAATATTGTATCCAAACATCTCTTCTTTTGTGTTTATCTCGGAAAAATTAAAATCACTAAGAGCATTATGTTTTAGCTTAATAAACTTTAAGAAATTGCAGCTACTTTTAACATCGTTTTTATTTAAACAAATCTCAATATGCCTTTTTTTATTTTCCAATATATTAGGCTCGATACCCATAAACTCGGTATCCATCATTCCTTAATTCTTTCAAATAAAATCCTCTGGATTCACCAGGAACTATTTTATTTTGAAAAAAATCTTTATATTCTTCAAAATTTGCATTATTTCTAGTTTTTATAAGCTCATCAAGATCCCATAATTTAACAACATCAAAAGCGCCCTCTTCAATGGTAAGTTCATAAATAATCATAATATTGCCAGATCCATAAGAACAAAACAATATCTTTTCCCCTGTAATGTCTTTCTTAGAAAATACTCTTTTTAAATAAAATGCTAAAGATAGAAAAATTGAACCCGTATACAAATTCCCTACTTCCATAGCAGCTTCAACACCATCGTAAAAATCTATTGACTCTAAATAAGCATTTCTAACAGATTCGTCATCACTATAATATTTTTTCAAAATATAATGCATTGAATCTATTGGCATTTTAGCAAAAGGAACATGCAAAACAAACCTATAATTAGAAAATAAATCTTTCATGCTAAGTTGCTTCTTGAAAGCAAAATCTCTTAAAGCATTCTCATTTGCATTATTGTAACATTCAACTGAATACTGACCTCGCACCTTAGCTTCAACACTTCCAAAAGGCCTAAAAAAATCGTCAACATCATCGGTATAAACTCCAAATTCAGATAAATTGATCGAAAGTATCTTTGGATTTTTTTCAATCAAAATTGCAGTTGCACCAGCTCCTTGGGTAATCTCAGCCGTAGTAAGATTGCTATAATGCGCAATATCTGAAGAAAAAACTATGCCATATTCGGAATCATTAGAATAACTTAAAACACTTGCCACAGTGTGCAAAGACATAGCAGCCCCAGCACACGCATGTTGAATCTGGAAAGTTAGAAAATTATTTCCTAGATAAATACCAGATTGCCTTAAAACTCCAAAAACATAAGAAGAAATGGCCTTTGAATGATCAACACCGGTCTCAGTTCCACCCAAAAGCATTCTAATTTTGCTTAAATCAAGATTATTGTTGTCAAAAATAAGCTTAACAGCCGAACTTGCCATAGTTACACTATCCTCATTAGGACTAGTAAACCTAAAACCTTTTTGCAAGGTTGAGTCTATTGCTCTATTGATTTTTTTAAAAAAAACTTCATTAGAAGAATATAAAGGATTTTTCAAAAGAATAGAAAAATCTAAATAATTTAAAGGTAAAAAAATTCTAATATCACTAATACCTATTTTCATATATTCCTCAATGCATTATTAACTTAAATATTATATTATAATTTACAAAAATTAGCAAAATCTTATATAATAAAACCTAAAAATGGAAGTTTATGAAAATAGCCGTACTTTTATCTGGGGGGGTTGACAGCTCTGTTGCCCTTTATAAAATTATAAATAAAGGATATTCAAATATAAAATGCTACTATTTAAAAATTTGGCTTGAAGATGAACTGTCTTATATTGGAAACTGCCCTTGGCAAGAAGACTTAAATTATGTTGAAGCTATATGCAACAAATTTAATGTACCGTATGAAATAATAAACTTTCAAGAAGAATACTATAACAAAGTAGTAAGCTATACTATTGAAGAACTTAAAAATGGCAATACCCCAAGTCCAGATATTTTTTGTAATCAAAGAATTAAGTTTGGAGCATTTTTTGAAAAAATAAATAGCCAATATGATTTGGTTGTAACAGGACATTACGCCAAAATACAAATAAAAGAAGGCAAATTTTTTTTAAAACAGGCAAAAGATAAAATTAAAGACCAAAGCTACTTTTTATCTCATCTCTCTCAAACCCAAATGTCAAAACTATACTTCCCCTTAGGCACATTACTTAAAAGCGAAGTAAGACAAATAGCTAAAAACATAAATTTACCCAACAAAGACAGAAAAGATAGTCAGGGCATTTGCTTTTTAGGAAAAATTAAATATAACGAATTTATCAAATATCATCTTGGCGAGAGAAAGGGAAATATAATTGAAAAAGAAACGGGAAAAATAATAGGAATTCACAACGGATATTGGTTTTTTACAGTTGGACAAAGAAGAGGACTAAAGCTTAGCAACGGACCATGGTTCGTTATAGAAAAAGACCTAAAAAAAAATATTATATATATATCCCATAACGAAAATTATTTAAAACAAGCAAAACGCAAATTTTTAGTTCATGAAATACATTGGATAAACAACACACCTTCAAATTTTGAAAATTTTAAAATTAAGATAAGACATGGAGAGAAGAAATATTCATGCAAATTAAAACTTATTACAAATAACTTAATGGAAATTTCTTTAAATAAAAAAGATAATGGACTCTCTCCGGGGCAATTTGCAATTTTTTATAAAAATACTAAATGCCTAGGGGGTGCTAAAATTTTTAAAATTATAGAATAATAATCAGACAAAAAGTAGGTAAGTAGAAGTTTTAAAGCTTCTACTTACTTTTCGATCTTAAAGTAATCAACAGATTCTTTTAAATCTTTTACACTCTCTAACATTTTTTCAGACATTGCAGAAAGCTCTTCACTGCTTGAAGCTGTAGTCTGAACTAGTTGACTAACTTGCTCTATTGCATTTTTAAATTGCTCTATTTGAACACTCTGCTTAGAACTTTCATTAGAAATATTTTTCACAAGTCTGGCCGTTTGTTCCATACCAGGAACTATTTGTTCAAAATTTTCCCCAGCACGACTTGCAACAGTTAAGCTTCTGTTTGCAATATCAATAATCTCTCTTGCTGATTCTTTGCTTTGATCCGCAAGCTTTCTAACCTCAGCAGCCACCACTTCAAAACCCTTACCCTTCTCTCCCACTCGTGCAGCTTCAATCGAGGCATTTAAAGCAAGCAAATTAGTTTGTCTTGTTATTTCATCAATAATTCCAATTTTTTCAGTAATTACAGTCATTGCCTCAATAGCTTTAACAACAGATTTATGCCCCTCTTTAGTCCTTTCATTAGTATTAACAGCAATTTTTTCAGTAGTAGATGCATTTTCAGTATTCTCAGAAACACCTTGTGATATTTGCTCAATATTTGCTGTCATTTGCTCTAAAGTAGAAGCCTGCTCAACAGCACCAGAGCTTAAATTCTGGCTTGCATTTGCTATTTGAATCGCATTTTCATAAAGGTAATCTAGATTTTCAATGACTCCTTTTGCAACTGAAGAAAAATTGGTTCTCAATTGCTCAAGACCTTCGTACAAGCTATAAAGCTCTATGCTATCCCATTTGCCAAAATTAACATCAGCAGTAAAATTTCCAGAAGCAAGTCGTTCAGAATATTCCAGTATCTTATTCAAAGAAGAACTTAACTTTTTCACAAGATAAAGAGTTGCAATAGCAAGAATAAACAATGTAAATGCGAAACTAATACTCAAGATTATAGATGTGGCTCGTGACATGTAATAAAAATCATCTTCCGAAATTCTCATTAAAAGAATAAATCTATTATTAGACAATTTTAATAACACCTTTTGACTAATTCCCACATATTTCTTACTGCTATTAGGATCATAATAATAAATAGTTGAAATTTCTTTATTTTTTTGCAATAAATCTTCAGATGTTTTCTTAATAATATTAGAATAAGAAGCACTAATATCAGTCAAAACATCACCGGGCAGTACTGTATGATGAACCAATAATCTACCCTTAGTATCATAAGCTAGCGCACGGCCACTAGAGAGTATTCCAAAATTAATTCCTCTAAAAGACCTATATATATAATCCATTGAATAGAAAAACATAAAATAACCAAAAATATCGCCTGTTTCAAAATCTCTTAATGGTATGCCTATTAATATGTAAGGAATCTGACCTTTTTTATTTTTTATCTTAGAAATATCTTTAACCAAAGACTCCTCAATAGACCCAGGATCTGTTAACATAACAAAAGAATTGTAAACAATACTTTGAGACTCTTTAAGTTTTGTAAAATATTCTCTATCTCCAATAGATTTGCCAAAATCACTATTATCCTTAACAGCCGAAGTAAAAATTATTTTACCTTCTTTGTTTATTACCATCATATTACTACCGGTTTGAATAAGCATTTCAGATTGATCTGAAATAAAACTCAACCTTTTGGATTTAATTTTACTAGCTTCATTAAATTTTTCAGCAGAGTTGAAATACATGGAACTAACCCTAACTTTCTCTTCCATTGAAGAAATATAAAGGTTGAAAGAATTTTTAATGTTTCCAATAAGATTCATCATAAGATCAAACTGCTGATCTACCAATTTACTATTAATCAACATTCCAAAAATAAAAAACAGAATTGATATAAAGAATGCTATAAGAATAAGAACAAGTAGCAACATCCTAGCTTTCAGCTTCATACTAACCACCTCTTTCACAAAAAATAAATTCTAAAACTCTGAAAAATCATCATCAAAATTTAAATCCTTATCAGCAATATCGATAGCTTTTTTAGGATCAACTCGCTTATTAATAGTTCTTACAGAGGACTCGCTCTCAATATCTAAAGAATTATTATTTCTATTGCCATTTAAAGTTGAAACCTCATTACTTTTCAAATTTTGATTTTCATCTTTAAAAGAATTATCAAGACAATCCATTAATCTAAAATCATATTCATCATCTTCTAGATTCTCAATCGTAGAATCTTTAATTTTGAAAAATAATACAGATTTTCTAAGCTCTTTAGACTTTTCTAACATTTTATCGGACATGCTAGAAAGTTGCTCGCTGCTTGAAGCTGAAGACTGAACAACTTCTCCAACCTGATCTAAGGCCATTTTAAATTGAGCAATCTGATCACTCTGCTTAGAGCTACCTTCTGAAATCTTCTTAACAAGATTAGCCGTTTCTTCAATTTCAGGTAACATTTCTTTAAAAATCACTCCTGCTTCGGTTGCTACCTTAGAGTTATCTTCAACCAACTCTCCAATCTCAAGAGCCGAAATTTTACTCAAATCAGCTAACTTTCTAATCTCACTAGCCACAACAGCAAATCCCTTTCCTTCATCACCGGCTCTTGCAGCTTCAATAGCCGCATTCAAAGCAAGCAAATTAGTCTTTCTGGCTATTTCTTCAATAACACTAACTTTCTCTACAATATCTTGCATAGCAATAACAGATTCTTCTACAGCCCTACCACCTATTTGAGAATTTTCATTTGTCTTTAAAGCTATTTGTTCTGTTTCATAGGAATTATTAGCGCTCATATTTACGCCTGAGGCTATTTGCTCAACATTAGCTGACATTTCTTCAAGAGCAGATGCCTGCTGTAACGCACTAGAACTTAAATTTTGGCTCGAACTGGCAACTTCTAAACTTGCCTTATTTACATAACTAATATTTCTTAAAACACTTGCAATCGCTACAGAAATAGCTTTTTTCATTTTCACAACCTGAAGACTCAACATTCCAAGCTCGTCAAAAAAACTATCATCATCAAGGGCATAATCTTTATCTAAATTACCCTTAACCATATCTTGAACTAAAACTCTAATTGAATTTAAACGAAAACTAATAATCTTATCTATTCTCATTAAAAGAACAAGGCTTAACACAACAATACCTAAAACAGAATATAAAAGATACTGAAATTTTAGACTAGATATTACTCCGTAAATATCTTTATAAGGAAGCCGAGCAATAAGTACTCCGCTCTTCTCTCCTAACTTACTGCTTATGGGCAGCAGTGCATAGTAGCACTCTTCTCCCATTTCGGATAAAAATATTTTATCAATGGTGTAAACCGAAACTTCGGTAGGAATATTTGACAAAAGAGGTGGTTTAGAAAAAACATCTTTAAGAGTATTTAAAAATTTAGAACTAACTCTACTAGTTTCATTGTATTCTTCAAAAGGATTGACTGCTATATTATTGGGATCCACATAAATAAAATTGCCTCTCTTATAAAAACCGAATCTAAATCTATCAAAACTATCTGCTAAAATATCATTAAGCAGATATCCAGCCAAATACCCACAAACAAGTTTGTCTTCTGGAGAGTATACAGGTACAATTATTGCAAAAGCCTTTTTTTCGCTTTGTCTAGACCTAATAGCAACTTCTGCGGATATTCCTTCAGAAAGATTCGAATACCAGCCTATAAATTTTAATTGGTTTTGCCTATAATCCTCAACAGCTCTTTTAAAATAATTAGTATTGGCCTCAGAATGACCAAAATCCATATTATTCTCATGCCTTGTGCTAACAATTATTCTCCCTTCAAAATCAAAAAAAGCGAACTCTTCAAAACAGGTATCATTTTTAAGATTGGACATAAAATTGTATAAGTATTGTCGATATTTTTTGTTCACCTTTACAGAATCAATAACAAATTTTGAATTTTTTCTTAAATCTATCAATTCAGACTCAGAGAAATCTTTTCCTTTATTCTCAGAAATTGCAAATTCTGATATGGTTTCAAGTGCCAAATTTGAAGCTGCACCATTGATTATGACATACAAGGTATCTAAAAAAGATTGCGTAGAAAAAGCTGCCCTTCTTACTTGCGCCCTTGTAAGCTGCTTATAATAATCTTCTAAATAACCGCATAAAACAAAATTAAAAATCATGGAAAAAAGTAACAGTATAAAAATTAAAAACAATAATAAAAATCCAACAAACCTGTATTTAAGCTTCAACAACATAATAAACTACCTCACAAATCATCTACTTATTTAATCAAATAAACTCAAGACCAAAGGGTATCAAAAAAAATTTTACAGCAAAAAATCAAAAACTCTTAAAAAATTAAAAGAATTTTCACAATATGAAAACCAAATTATAAGCTATTATTAATTGCTAATGTTTTTTATAGGGGATTCCTAAGAACTTAGGTGCATAATTTCTTTTTGAAAAAAAGATAAGACTTAAAATAATAATTAAATATGGAGTAATAACCAATACTTTGGGAGGCATTATTAAAGACAAAAAAGGAGATTGAGCCAAAACAATTGTCAAAGTTTTCACAAATGAAAATAAAAAGCTACCAATTAAAACTCCCAAAGGTGTCCATTTTCCAAAAATTAACATTACAATAGCAATAAAACCTTGTCCGCCCGTAACCCCTTGCACATAACTTGATGCAACCACTGTTGTAAGAACAGCGCCTGAAACCCCCGCTAAAAACCCACTCAAAAGAACACAAAAAAATCTAATTTTATTCACACTAACTCCAACAGACTCTAATACCTCTGGATTTTCACCACTAGCATTAATTCTAAGCCCAATTTTAGTGTATTTGAAAACAATATGAAATAAAACCACACTTAGGATTGCTATGTATACGGAGTATCTTTTACCAAAAATCTGGAAGATAAAAAATGTTTTGCTTAAAATTCCATCAAAAAGTATAGGCAACTTTATTTCTATAGGCGGAGTTGAAATAGAAGAAAAAATCAAAGTACTTATAAAAACAGCAATAGCGGGTCCTAAAAAATTAAGTGCCATTCCGGTTATAATTTGATCTGATTTTAAAAAAATTGTAAAAACAGCATGCAAAACAGCAAGCAAAAGCCCTGCTAGCCCACCAACAAAAATTGAAAACAATGGATCATTTGTAAAATATGCAACTGTAGCTCCCGAAAATGCTCCTATTGTCATTATTCCTTCAAGTCCAATATTAATAATTCCACTTTTTTCACTTATAAGACCCCCAAGACCAGCTAAAATTAAAGTTTGAGAATTTATTAAAGTTTCACTAATCAAGAATATTATTATATTTGACACGCTTAACACCTTTTAAAACAATTTTATTTAAAAAATAGCTAGCAGAAATTACAAGAACAATTATTCCCATCATCAAAGATACAATTGAAGATGGAAGCCCCATTAAACTTTGAACCCTACTGCTTCCATAAAGCAATATAGAAAAAAGAATGCTGGAAAATATTATGCCAATTGGAGAATTGTTTCCCATAAGAGAAGCAGCTATCCCATTAAAACCAATTCCCTCCATATAAGAAAGCTTAAATATGGCTTTATTAACACCCATAATTTGAATAGCCCCAGCAAGACCTGCAACAGCTGCTGAGAGAAACATTGAAAAAATGAGCACAGCTTTTACATTAATACCCATACATCTTGAGGCTTCAATATTACTTCCTGTGGCATTTATTTTAAATCCAATAATAGTTTTATTAAGCAAAAACCATATTAAAATAGCAAAAAATATGCCTAAAATTATTCCAAAATGAAGAGGCGCTTTTAAAAGTTCATTAACAAAAGGATGAGAAGACCTATAAGCAAGCCCTTCTGGAGAGAGCTTCCAAGAACCTAAAAAATCAATATACGCACTTTCTTTAATGGGTTTTGAAAAATCACTATTATCTCTTTTGATAAAACTAAAATCTAAAATTATATTGTTCAAATGGAATAATATCCAATTAAACATTATTCCTGAAATCACTTCGCTAATATTAAATTTAGCTTTTAAATATCCAATTAAAATCCCTAAACTACCTGACGCTATAAAAGTAATAATAAAAATAACAACTACATGTAAAATTGGGGGCAAATCAAGTAAAATTGATGCTATTAAAGCAACAATAGATCCTAGTATAAACTGACCTTCAACTCCAATATTAAAAAGACCCGCTTTTAAAGAAATGCCAATAGAAAGACCTGTAAAAATCAAAGGGGCTGCATAACTTAAAACATAACCTAAATGCTTGGGAGAAGAAAATATAATATCTAATATTATAAAATACATTCTAAAAGGAGAATGACCAAGCCCCATCACCACTAGCCCAACAATTAAAAATCCCACAAATAGCGCAAATACACTAACAAATGCTGAAGAATTTAAAAATTTCAACATAAATTTACTAAATACGTTTTTACTAATTTTCATTTAGCTTAAACCTATCATCATTTTACCAATAACATCAACATCAAAATTGTCCTCTAAAATACCCACTATCCTTCCACTATGCATTACAGCTATCCTGTCACAAACATTAACAAGCTCATCAAGCTCAAGAGAAACTAATAAAACAGATCTGCCGGCATCTCTTTGCTCTATTATTCTTTTGTAAATATTCTCAACAGCCCCAACATCAAGGCCTCTTGTAGGCTGAATAGCTAAAAGAATATCTGGCTCTAAACTAATCTCACGAGCAACAATAACTTTTTGCTGATTGCCTCCAGATAAATACTTTACCTTGCTTAAAATATCTCTTGGCCTAATATCAAAATAACTTACAAGTTGATTGCTCAATTTTTTTAAAATATTAAGATCAAACCCCACAAATTGTCTTTTAACTTTATCAAATTGTCTTTTAATAAAATTGAAAAAATTGAATTTTAAATCAAAATTACTTTTTGAATGAATTTTTTTTAATTTCAAATAATTAGGACAATCAAAACTCTTAAGCCCAATATTTTGCATAACATTGAATTCTAAAATAAGACCGTGTTTTTGCCTGTCTGAAGGAATACTTCCAATTTTTTTATCTATTCTTTGTTTAATTGTTAAACCTTTTAAAGATTCCAAACTCCCCGAAGAATTTTTTTTCAAAATATCGCCTTTAAATATGCTTTTCAAACCCAAAATTGCATCAACTAAATCTTCCTGCCCACTTCCCTCAATACCTGATATTCCAAGAATTTCTCCATTTCTCAGATCAAGATTAACGTCTTTAACTTTTAAAACTCCTCTCTCATCTTTAACACTTAAATTTTTTATTTCAAGAACATTAAAATGATTTTCAAATTTAATTTTAGATGCGCGAAGTGCAACTTCTTTCCCTATCATTAATTTTGTAAGATCTCTGTCATCAATCTCAGCAATATTAACAGTTTTAACAACCTTCCCAAGACGCATAATTGTACATTTCTTTGCAATAGACCTAATTTCTTTTATTTTATGAGTAATAAGTATTACAGTATGACCCTCTTGAGTGAGTACTTTTAAAATATTCATAAAATCATCAACTTCACTTGGAGCAAGCACTGCTGTAGGTTCATCAAAAATAATAATATCTGCATTTCGATAAAGAACTTTCAATATCTCTATTTTTTGCTCCATTCCAACACTCAAGTCTTCAACCTTTTTTTCTAAATCTATCTTTAAACCATACTTTTCCGAAAGATAACTTATCTTTTTTTTGGCTTGCTTGTAATCAAGAAAACCAAATTTTGAATTTTCATATCCTAGAATAATGTTCTGAACAGCAGTAAATTGCGGAATTAACATAAAATGTTGGAAAACCATTCCAATCCCATTTCGAATAGCCTCGCTTGAATCTTTAAAGCTTATTTCTTGACCTTTTAAAATAATTCGACCACTATTTACTTGATGAATCCCATAAATGGTTTTCATTAAAGTGGTCTTTCCAGCACCATTTTCTCCAAGAATAGCGTGAACTTCTCCGACCTTAAATTTAATAGAAACATTATCATTGGCAACAAAATCACCATAACTCTTTGTAATATTTTCTAATACTAGTACATCTTCTTTCATTAAGCTTTAACCCTAATAAATATCAAACAACTGACTTACAATATTCTATTCTAATGAAATATAATAAAACTTAAAGTTTATATTTTCAATAGCATTTTAAATTTTAAAAAACAAAATAAATTATTTATAAAAGTTAATTATTTATAAAAATTAACTGCTAGTAAATAAAAAATGCTTAAAATATAAAAACCTTAATAAAGAGAGTAAATTAATGCTAAAATAATATAATAAATAAACCATTATAAAAGAGAGTACTATGAAAATCAAAACCTGCATTTTTGATATGGATGGAACCCTGGTAAATAGCATTATGGATATTGCATTCTCAATGAATTCTGCTCTTTCAAACTTAGGATACAATCAAATAGAATTAAGCAAATTTAATGCTCTTGTTGGTAGAGGATTTAACATGTTTGTAATAGACACTCTAAAGCTATTATCTCTTGAATATAATAATACCAATCTACAAGACAAACTTTACAAAGAATTTGTAAAAGAATACAATAAAAATCTTTCATCCCAAACGCAACCATACGAAAATATAAAAACCCTTCTAGAAACTATGAATAAACTTAATATTCCAATTGGAATTTTAAGCAATAAAAATCACGAAGAATTAATAAATTTGGTAAAAAATGTTTTTGGAAATATATTTTTTTTTGAAATCAGGGGTTATTCAAAAAAATTTCCACCAAAGCCAGATCCTGAGAATGCCCTTGATATGATATTAGAATTAAATGTCCGAAAAGAAGAAATTGCATATATTGGAGACAGCGATGTAGACATGCTAACTGCACTAAACGCTGGATTTGTGCCAATAGGGGTTTCTTGGGGATTTAGAAGTGTTCAAGAATTAAAAGAAAGTGGAGCAAAACACATAATACATAATCCACTTGAACTATTGGACCTAATAAAATGAATGTAAAGCCATATTTCCCCTATCTATATCATTATCTATTCAATCATGAAAGCATAAAAAGTTTATCTGCTATAGAAAAAGAAATTGAAATGCTTAGCTATTTAAAAGAAAATAAAAAAACTATTGCCACATTCATCAAAAATGATTTTGAATCAGAACTAAAAGACCTGATTCAATACGTCAAAGATAAAACAGATATAATGATTACACCATTTGTTTTATCTGGCATTGAAGCTATTGATTTTAACATTGTAAAACCTCTTTTTAGCAAAGAATTGACAAAAAACGACTTAAATTTAATATTTAACTTTGTCAAAGTCAATTCATCTTTAAGAAAAGAATTCTTTTATAATTTTAATACTATAAGCAATGGATACATTACTTTTTATATAAACAAACTATTTGAAGGAAAAAACTCTTATACAATATATTTAATACAAAAGGAAAATAAAGCACTTTATTCATCAGACATCATAAAAAATTATATAAAGATATTACTTCTCTTAAAAGTATTGGTAATCAAATATTGCTTTGAGAAAGGAATAGAGCTTACTACTAAAAACATTGAATCCACTTCAAAAGCAATAAGCAACGATACCGATTTTCTAGACGAAAAAACGGCTAAGCTTATAATTGAAAGCTTTTTTAAATATGAAACTTTACAAACAATGTCTCCAATTTCAACATTAATTGCTATTTTTTCAGCCAGAGCAAGAACTCCAAAATACAAAAACAACCCAGTCAAAGGTTTTATTGGATATGATGAGAGTTGGTTTTCAATAAAACAGTCAGGCTCTAGAGAATATGATTCAAGAATAATTAAAGAATTATTAGAAATAGCTAAGGGGAATAAATGGTAAAAAAATTTTCAATTTTCTTAAAAGCAATAATAATTTTTTCAATATTTGAACTTTTAATCGAAGAACTCTCAATAATTCTTTTTTTACCATACAAAATACGATTTGCACTAATATTTCTTGGTTTTCTATTTGACACAATTTTTATTTTTATTTTTTTATACAAAATAACCAAAGCCTATCTTTCCCAAAGATTAGAAATCTACGTCAGAAACAATCTATTCTTTGATATAATTCACTGCCTTATCCCTTTAGCATTTTACAGTTCATATCAACTTAAAAACATAATTGCCGCTCATGAAACAATATTAAACCCAATAATGCTATCACTTTTCAAATTAAGATTTTTAAGACTTCTTAGGTTTAACGACCTAATAATAGAAATATATTACAATTCAAAAGAAAAGAACCTAATACTAATAGCATTTGCTAGGACGTTTTCAATGAGCTTATTAATACCATTTACATTTTTTATAATAATATCAAGCTCAAAAATTGTAAATTCAATACCAGAAAAACAAGAATTTAATATTATTAAAAATATATCAATAATAAATGAAAAAGCTTACATTAAAGAAAAATATCCCTTCATCTTAATAATCAAGGAAAAAGATGACATAATATACTCAAAATCAGACGAAATATTTGTTTACTACAGTCCTAGTGAATACAGGGTAATAGAAATAGAAAAAACAAAATTTTATATAGATAAATATTTGCAAAGAAAAAGCGATTCTATTCTTGGAATTTTTCTATTTACATTGTTTGCATCATTTACTATTTTTTTAATGAATTTTTATAAATTTTTTAAAGCAAGCTTTTTAAATCCTATTATTTTAATGACAAAAATTTTACAAGACCCATTAGAATATCGAAAAATTCAAATTCCTTTTACTTTAAGCGAAGAAAAAGTATATAAACTTGCAAAATCATTTAACAATCTTTTACTAAAAGAAAAACTAAACTCAAAGCGAAAAAGCAAAATACCTTTAGAAATTGAAAAAGTAAAAAAAATAATTAATAAAAACCAGGAAATAAAATGAAAATCCAAATAATCACAGCACTACTTACATTGTTGAATTTTTCAATTAATGCTAGGCTTTTGGATATCTCAATTGAAAAAAGAGCCAACGAAGAAATAAAAAAATATTCATCTTACAATTTAATTTTAGGAAAAGAATACTATACCAATCTTCCAACAAGTGAAATAGAAAAAAACATTTATAAACTAACAGAACATTTTGTACAAAGCATAATGCTCAATAAAACTAACTACGGCTTATTAAATTCAACCTACAAAGAAACAAATAAATATCTAATTCAAAGCGAACTTATTGATAAAAAATTTTTAAAATATAAAATATTTAAAATTAAAAATATAAATGGAATTTTTAAAAGTTATTCATTATTATACACAAAAAAAGGATTTTACAAATTAGAGCTTTACATAGAAAATAATACAGAACCTCTAAAAATATTCAACCTTAACATTACTTATTTTTTAAAGAATTTAGATAAAATAAGTAATGAAATGATTTTTTTCCCAAAGGAATGAAAATAATAAAATTAAAGATTGAACTTTTTTTTATAAATAATTTATTTAACAAATACAGACATAACTCTTTGAAGAACCTTTGCCCTATCTAAGGGTTTAACAATAAATGTTTTTGCTCCTTTTATTAAGCAATCCTTAACTAATTGTTCTTTGCCTAAAGCAGATATCATTATCACTCTAGCATTTTTATCAAATTCCATAATATTAGAAAGACAAGTTATTCCATCCATTTTGGGCATGGTAATATCAAGCGTGACAATATCAATATTGGGGTAATGATTCTTGTACTTTATCACAGCCTCCTCTCCATCGGCTGCCGTATCAATAATATTAAAACCCTCTGATGTAAAAATTTGAGTAAGTTGCTTTACGGTAAACACAGAGTCATCAACAATTAAAACATTAAAAGGGATACCTGTATCATAATTAATTCCTCTAGGTTTAGATGAAGAATCTGCAGCAATTGTAGTCTTTTGGATCATATTAACCTCTCTTTTCTAATAAAAAGAATTTTTTTCATATCAAACCCTCTCTCTTATTGCAATATTAACTTCTATAATTTTACCATCAGGCAAAGAAAAAGGAACAATTAAGGCCTCAGAACCTTTATTACTTATTTTCATATTTTCTCCATAAATAAAAGCTGGGGGAGTTATATCAAATACAAAACCTTTGGCATGCAAAGTAGTAACAAAATTTCCAGCAATAATGTTGCCAACCTCAGTTAGAGTTGCAGCAACCATCTCTTTTGTTTCCTCATCATCAAAATCATCATACTCTTCAAAATTTAACTTAGAAGCAACAAAAAGAGCTGTGTCTATATCCATATCAATAATTATACTACCCTCAACAGACCCAGCAAGCCCCACTATCACAGAAACACCTTTTATCTTTTGATTTATTGACTTAAGCCCGGGTTTACCCATTTCTATATTTTCAACAAGCAACATATCTCTTAAAACCGAAGAAGCAGCATCCAAAAATGGCTCTATATAATCTATTCTCATTAATTTCTCCTTTAGACTTTCCTGTACAAGTTAAAATACTTTGTGGATTTCTCTTTTATAAAAACATCATTATTTTTAAGCTCTTCGTTATCTCCCAAAACCAAAAGAGCCCCTTTAATAGCTTTGGAAGCAATGATATTTAAAATCAAAATCTGATTTTCACTATCCAAGAAACATAAAACATCTTTTAAAAAAACCATTCCCAAATTATCAGGCAAATCTGAAAAAAGAGCATCGGAATATTCAAACAAAACATTACTTAGAATTTCTGACTTAAATTTATAAACTCCAGGGCTTTGTTCAAAAGAGTTTCTACGATAAATTTCACTAATACCAATTTCTGACTCTGAAAACATTAACCTAGAAGTTTCAACAACTTTTGATAAATCATTATCAATAGCTGTCAGCTTAAACGGTTTTACATAATATTCAAACAAGGCATTAGCTAAAGCCATAGTCTCTTTTCCACTGCCACAACCAATTTCCAATACATTGAAAATAGAATTTAAGTTATCCATAAAATTTAAGTGACTCTCAACAATCTCATTTTTAAATTCTTCCAAACAATCAGCTCTCCATAAATTCCCTGATGATTTTGAATAAAATTCATTTAAAAAACTATCGTAAGGCAAGTAATCAGCATCAACCATATTAAATTTTACTCCAACTTTTTCCAAAAACACATCACTTACCAAAGAAGCATTAAAAGAGTATTTAAAAAGATTTTTTTTAATACTTTCCAAATTAAAAGTTGCAAGATTGTTTAGAGTTGAATTTTCATTGTTATTATCATTTTTTGAAGAAACATTACTAGAAACATCATTCTTATCATTCTCTAGTATATCTAAATTGTCACAATCGCTTACAAGGTCGCTTTTTTCAACAAGATTTTGATCAGATTTTAATAACTTTTCTTCCTCGCCATAATTAAAAATTTTAAAAACATTAAGAAGTATATAAAGCTTTTCGTTATAATCTACAACACCTTTTATATAGTTTATTAAAGAATCCTGAGATAAAACTGGATGTGGATCTTGAATAAGACTAGAATCTATTGAAAAAACATTATTAATTTTATCAACAATTACCCCTATAAGAAGATCTTCGTTTTTTAAAACCATAATATCTTCAATATCTTTTTTATTAAATTCTAAATTAAACATTATTCTAAGATCTATAATAGGAATTATTTCGCCCCTTAAATTATCAAGCCCGGCTACATACTTTTTGGCATTTGGAACATAGGTAAAATTACTAGATTTTCTAATTTCTTTAACCTGCATAATGTCTACTAAATAATGATCCGATCCAAGTTCAAAAGAAACAACTTTAAAATCAAAATTGGTTAATTTAGAATTGCAATTTTTATCATCTGAGATTTTGGGTCCAAAATAAATTTCTTTTATCTGCACAAGAAATTCACTCCTTAGTATCTTTTTGTAAATCAAAAAGCTTAAAAACATCAATTATCAATACAACCTTACCATTGCCAAGCGTAGTAGCCCCAACTATACCCGCGCTTGATGAAAATTTATCTTTAATAGGCTTTACTACAAAATCTTCCTCACCAAGAATAGAGTCTACAACAATTGCTGTTTTCATGTTACTAGTATTAACAACTATTAAAAATTTTTCTATTAATGAATCATCTCTTGTTATGTTAAAAAGTTTATCAAGTCTAAGCACAGAAACGACTTCATCTCTTAAATTATAAACTTCATGATAATTTTCAAGCAATTTTATATCATGCTCGGTTATTCTATGAGTTTCAAGAACATTATTCAAAGGAATAACATAAGTCTCAGTCCCCGACTTTACTAAAAGGCCTTGTATAATCACTAACGTCAATGGTAGTTTAATTTTAAAAATTGTTCCAAGGCCAATTTCTGATTCTACCAAAATAGTTCCATTAAGCTTTTCAATACTTTTTTTCACAACATCAAGACCAACTCCTCTACCTGAAAGATCTGTTACTTGGGCTGCTGTTGAAAAACCAGGAGCAAAAATTAAGTTAATAAGTTCAAAATCAGAGTAAATTGCACCCTCCTTGATTGTTCCCTTTTCAATTAATTTTCGCCTAATAACCTTTGGATCTATACCAATCCCATCATCTTCAATCTCAATTGATATTACATTGCCCTCATTCTTGGCGCGCAAAATTATAGTACCTTCTTTGCTCTTTCCCCTTTTAACTCTCTCTTCAGCTGTTTCAAGGCCATGATCCATTGAATTTCTAACACAATGCATCAAAGGATCTACAAGGTCATCTATAACAGACTTATCAAGCTCAGTTTCTTCTCCTTCCATTTTAAGATTTACAATCTTATTTAATTTCTTTGAAAGATCTCTGACAACTCTTGTAAACCTTGAAAAGATATTGGATATTGGCAACATTCTGGTTTTTAAAACACTCTCATGCAAATCCGTAATTATTCTTGACAGTCGCCCAGAAGTCATTTTAAAATTCTGAAGAAGCCTGAAAAAAGAATTTCTCAATTCAGATATATCATTAAGGGTCTTTTCCATTTTAAGATTCATCAAAGAATTAATATGTGATTCAACCTCATCTTCTAATGTTAAGCCAGCATCTTTGAAAACTATCTTTAAATCAATTAAAAAGTTTCTCTGAAAACTTTCTTGATAATCATAAAAATAATTAAAATTATAAAATAATGTAATCATTTCTGAATTTATTTGATTATACGATGACTTACTTATTACAGCCTCACTAACAAGATTTAATATGTAATCTATTTTTTTACTATCTATTCTAATTAAATTAACACTAATTGGACTATTTTTCTTAATACTTTTATTTTCCTTAAGAGGTGCTTCATCTTTGTTTTTTAGGCTCACATTCCCTAAAGATTCTAAATTAACATTTTCGATTTCAAAATGACTAACAACATCTGGTAAATTAATTTTTTTAGCAATGCTGTCTGCACCGGTATTTGATATTAAGTAATATATTACAAAATCAAAAAACTTATCTGCCAATAATTCGCTAGAATCTGGAAGAGACTTGAAAACTTTTCCAAGACTTTTTAATGCTTGAAGCATTTGAAGCCCACTAATAGTAGACATAGGATTGTCTTTTACAAAATCTAATCTAACTCTAAATAACTTTTGATTTTCAACCTCAAGCAATAAATCAGAAATCTCATCCTCTGTAAAATCAAAACCATCATTTAAAACAAGATTGGAATCTGAATCAATATCTTTAATCTCTTTATCTGCAAGCTTTTTTAATTCTTCTTTTACGTTAAATTCATCAACCAAATAGCTTTCAATTAAATTTGAAGAATCTAAACTTTTTTTCACATCCTTTATATCTGAATATATCAGATAATAATCTACTCTTGTTAAAAATTCATTCTCTATGATTTGCTCATATTTAGGAATTGTATGAAGCACAGATCCTAAATTTTTCAAAATATTAAATATTTTTAGTCCACCATTTTCCGCATTAGAATCTTTATTCGCATTAAAAACAACGCTGATCCTTAAAACCTTTTGCCCAACTCCTAGACCTTCTCTTATTTCTTCAAGATCTGACTTTGAAAGACAAAAATTGTTTTTAGCTGGATTTTCGTCAGCTCTCTTAATACGAGTCTGCTCATTAACTACTAAAAATTGCTTTAATTTGCTTTTAAGATCACTTATATCATTCAAATAAACCTTGCCGTCAAGACGAAGCGAAAGCATTTCCTTAATAACATCTAATGAGCTTAAAAGCAGATCAACAAGATCATTGTTTATATTTGCCCTACCGTCTCTAATGGCATCAAAAACATCTTCAACAATATGGGTAAAATCAGATAGCTCCATCATGTCAAGAGAAGCAGAGCTTCCTTTTAAAGTATGAGCTGCTCTGAATATTTCATCAATAGTATCAGAATTATTAGGATCATCCTCTAGCGACATAATATTCTCTTCAAGGATATCTACAAGATTTTGAGCCTCTTCAAAAAAAACCCCTAAAAGCTCTTCATTTTCCAAATCTAATATTTCCATACTATTTCCTATTATTTTATATATGTAAAGCTAACCTTTTAGGCAGCTTTACATATTAACATATTAATTTAAACCTAATTTTTTGGAGATGATTCTTCAGGCTTCTCGCTCTCAACCTTTTCTATAAAGTTTTGGAAAGAGCCTTCAGGCATAGAAATTTTTTCTCTAAGCTTTAAAACTCTTTTAAAAGTTTCGTGTGCCTTTAATTTACGAAGAGATTCAGTTCCACTAGTTTCATAAACTTTAAATACAGACTCACTATCAATATCAGAATCTATTGAAACACTCAACTTATCGTAAAGAACTCTTAAATCTTTAACATAAAAGATAAAATTTTGCTCTTTTGAACTATGCGATTTTGAAACTCTAAAAGCCTTAAATCTCATTTTACTTGAAGCAAGAGGATAATTTGGAACATCGTCTTTAATTATTCTAGATGATATATTAGGAATATAGTTGGGATTTGACCAAATTAAATCAGCCCACCCTTTAAACTTTAAAGTACCCATAGAATAAGCATATTCCATACCATTCATATCTTCAAATAAAACTTCAAGATCTATCTCATATCCTAAGCTATAAACTGATACCTTAATCTCTTTCATGGTTTTAATGTTATCGATAAGACCTTTACCTAAAAACTGATTTCCACTTTCTCCTGAATAAAAAGGAATTTTAAATGGTGGCATAATCATAGCAGATGATTGAGAATAGCTTGGAAATAAAACTCTTACTCCTAAAATAGTATCGCCTGCATACCTTTTTGACTCACTCTTAACAACAGCAGGCGCAACAACTGAATTTTTAACGTAGGCCTGCAACCTTGCAGAAGGAGTAAGCAAAACGCTCCAATTATTTATCCCAAGATCTACAACCATATCTTCCGGCTTAACAATACCAGAAGCGCCCGAATATACATAATCAACATAATTTGTAAGATCAAGTCTAGTTGAACTTGGATCTCTTGCAAGCTCAGCAAAATCTAAAACCAATTCTCCGGGTTCTGATCTTTTAGAACCATCTGTTAATCCATCAGTCTCTTGAGCAAAAAGAACGGTGGATAATAAAAAAAATAAAATACTTTTAACTTTCCTTTTCATTTAAACCAACTCCTTATATATATAAATCTTTTATAAAATTTTCGTTTTTTAATTATTTTATTAGTAAAATTAAATTTATCAACTTTGCTCCTTTAAGATACACCCTTCAATAAGAATAACAAGCTTTTTTATTTTGCCAGGATAGTTAAAGCGCATTGTTTTTATTAAAGACATAGCAAACAGATTAACCTTAACATCAAAAGATTCATAAGGCTCATTATAATCACCACTATTAAAAGAATCATAAAATTCTCTTGAAAGATTTATATAATAAACTCCATTTTCTAAAAAAGAATATAAAAATCTTGCATCACTTAATAAAAATCCAAAAGAAAACCCCTCATTGCTTCCTAAAAGGAAATCTTTTACTAAAAGATCTAAATTATCTTTTAATTTTTTTTTATCTTTTAAATATCTTAAATTAGCAACAAATCCCTTGCTAGAATGAAAATAAAAAACCTTTTTTGAAAAAAGATTATCATAATTTAAAAAAACCATACAAATAGAAAACAAAAAGCTTGCTGCTAAAACCCCAAAAAGCACTTTAACCATATACTCTTTTTTCGAATTTAAAAATTCATAAATTACTGCATTATACTTAAAAAATACATCCGAAATATTATTTTTCATAAAAATTTATAAATTCCATTAAAGCTTTAAGTATTAGAATATTAAATTTGCTCATGTAATTATAATCCAAAATTAATTTAGCATCTAAAATGTTGGACAAAAACCCCATTTCAATCAACACAGCAGGCATACTGCTGTTTTTTATTACAAACCATTGCTCTTCTCTGATTGGCCTAACATTAGTTTCGCTTAACTCATTTTTAAAAACTTTATACAAAATTTCAGCCAATCTTTTTGATTCATATTTATATTTAATATCTAGTATATCATTAAGCTCGCTTAAGTATCTATTACCCTTAATATCATATCCTTTAAAATCTTTAATAACTTCTCTTTTTGAATTCTTAGGAAGATACCAAAACTCAACTCCCCTGGCCTCACTATTTGGAGCATCATTAGCATGCATGGATAAAAATATAACATTATTTGGAAAATTTGGCTTTATTGCATTTGCAAATTCCGACCGTTCTTTCAAAGTTAAATAAACGTCATTTACACGAGTTAATAAAATATTTTTATTTACAAAATAATTACTTAAAATTTTAGACAAATATATAGAATAGGTTAATGCAAAATCTTTTTCCTTAAGCACAACATCATAACCATTTATCTTTAAAGTTACAATCGCACCAGTATCATGTCCACCATGTCCAGGATCAATGATTATCGAAGTAATTCTGGGTTTATTATAACCTTTAAGAGAACTGAAATAATTTTCAATTTGCTTTAACACCTTTCGACTTATTAAAATTTCTCCACGAATGTCAATAATTGGATCTACAAACATATAATAACCAGAAGATGTAAGCGCATATTCAAAGCCTACCCTAAACTTTAAATATCCTTTGTCATTTTCAATTGTAAAAACATCATTTTCAATGTTAAAATCGAACCTGAAAGCATTAGTATCAAAAAAATCAAGAACATTTAAATAATCGGAGGTCTTAGAATACAAGTTTAAATATGAAAACAAAATCAAATCAATCAATAATATCATTTTCCCAAAGCTCAATGGCACTCTTTAAGTCTCCTTTGAATCTTAAGCTATTTTTAGCAATCTCACCTTTTATCTCTTTAAACTCTTTTTGGAAAAGAAAGGGATTAATTTTGTATTTTAAACAAATTTTACAAAACCTTAAAAAAGAAAAAACAACACCATTTCCAACAAAAATTGGGACATAATTCTTAAGTAAAAAAATTAAAAAACTTTTGCTTTTGGTCAAATTTTCTGGCGAATTTAATGCAGTATACTGGATTCTCAGCTTCCTATAAATATAAACATGTTCGCCAAAATAAACAGCTCTTAGTCCAAAATCTATTCTTTGAAAATATTCATTTTGAATCCTTCCGTCAAAACCTCCAAGTTGTAAAAATTTCTCTTTAGAATAAAGTCCGCAATAATCCATGGTAATCAAAGTTTTTTCATAGTCTTTCTCAGAATTTACTAAAATTACCTTAAACTTTTGCTTTTTATCTATGCTTGGAAGAAAAATTGAAGGAATCATTTCCTCTTCTTTATCAAAAAACTCCCCCCCAACAAGAAGAACATTTTTTTTAACTATTTCATCGAATATATTTGGAATCCAAAAAGGATTTAACAAGTACATATCACTTTGCAAAACAAAAACAAAATCACAGCTGGATTCTTTCATTGCTAAATTAACCTTTTCTCCTGAATTTAAATCATCAGAAAGTAAAATAAATTTTAACTTACCGTAACTTTCTGAGATGAACTGCAAAGAACTTCTATTGCTCTGTTTTTCAATTGAAATTATTTCTCTTATAAAATCAAAATTTGATAAAAATTCAAACAAATCTTCTCTAAAAATTTTTGTTCCTCTGCTTAATATTACAAAAGAAATTCCAAAAGAAGATTTTTGTGAATAATTATTTTTAGATTGAATAACAGTATATGAATAGCCACTACTTGGAAGACGCATAAATTACTTTTAAAATCCTTACAATTAAATTATAATAATCATATGTCAAATAATACAATGTTAATTGCAAGAATAATGAATATTAATACATTATTCTACAGCATGATTATTATCATTTTTGCACTCATTTCTTGCAATCACAAGAATATACATTACGACAAGAGAATTAAAAAATTTTTAGATAAAAACAAAATTGAATATAAAATAGACTCAGAAAATGATTTTATAGCATTTAAAGATATAAACAATAATGAAAGAGAAGAGGTAATCATCCGGTCAAGACTAAACTCATATAAAAATTCAAAGATAAGAGAAATATTTGGAATTGTCAAAGTATTTGATATAAACACACAAAAAATAAAAGAAATATCCGACTCCCTTATGAGCGATAGCTATAATAACAGAGTATTTGGATCATGGGAGATCATTCATAATGCAGAAAAAGGAATCAACTCTTTAGCATATATTGTAAAAGCAGAAGAATTTGCAAGCGATACATTTTTGCTTGATGCAATTGACGAGATTGCGTCAACAATAAATATTTTTAAAAAAATAATAACAACAAACAACGAAAACATTGACAATAATGAAGTAAATAACAATGCAAATGAATCAAATAAACAGTCTACCTTAAAACAAGAAGAAACAAATTCAATAAAAGAATCTGATAAAAATGAACTTAAAGAAGATCAAATCGAAGAAGAACTTCAAGAAATTAAAGCCCAATAATTTCAAAATTATTCTACTAATAAAGAATTAATATCAAAGCAAAAATGCACCTTGTAGCCTATTTTTATTTTAAATTTAGAAAATGAGCCTCTTGGAAGCTCAAGAGCATACTTTACCTTATAAAGAGAATTAACATTTGCCCTAGAGTACGGCTCTAAATCATAAATCTCTTTAATAATTCCATTTGAATCAATATAAGCTATTTCAAGCGGCAAAGATGTATTTTCCATCCAAAAAGATAAATTTTGCTCTTTTTTAAAAACAAAAAGCATTCCATTACCATATTCAACTTTTTGAGTACCCATATAGCCTTTTGCCCTATCAAACTCATTAGATGCTATTTTTACAAAAAACTTAACCCCATTTATCACAACTTCTTTATCATAAAAATGATCAGTAAAAGATAAAAAAGACATCAATAAAACTAAAAATAAAAATCGTTTTAAAATTTTTTTCAATTATAAGCCTTATTAAAAATTATTTATTATAATTTGAAATATAAGATTTTAAAGTCATTCTTAAAATATTTTTATTTAAAACAATAATACAATCACCAAGATCCCATAAATAATTCAAAGGCGTTACCAGTGTAGCCTCGCCAAACTTTTTCTTTACCTCAATAAAAATTGAATACTGAGATATTAATTTTTTATCAAAAACAAAAGTGTATGAAAACATTTTATTTTTGTCAAAATTAAAAACAGCATATTTTAAATGGGTTTTAGCAATAAATTGTAAAGTCTGCTTCTTAGCGTAAGGAAATTCAACTTCTTCAATATCATAATAAAAAATAGTACTTTTAAGAATATTCTCTTTAACAGACTCCATGCTAGAACCCATAACAAAAGATGTGAAAATAGAAAATAAATAAAAAACTGTAATACCCATACAAAGCCTTTAGCCATAAACAATATAAAGAAAAAGTATAACAAATAAAAAACTTGAAAATAAATAAAGCAAAATATCAGCATTAATCCCAAAATGGAAAAGTCTTACTAAGACTTTAGAAGCTGCTCTATTGTTTACCATTCTTGCTCTTTCTTTTCTTTTAAAGGGTTTTTCTTTAAGCTCTTGAAAAGGACTGTAGTGACAATTAGGACAACCTTCTCCAAAAGTAGAAACTGGACCTACGTGCCTACAATTTGGACATTCGATATCACCAAGCTTAGCAGCACAGTTAGGGCAAACAGACCGATTAAGTCCAACTTTTTCACCACATTGCTCGCAAAAAACTTCAAAATTTACCTTTGCCAAACGAAAATTCCTCAAATTTTACTTAAAAATAAGTATTTAAAATACTATATAATTAATTATAATAAAAATTGTATAAATATTACATATTTAAGGAATGCTAAAACATGAAATCGGGATTTGCAGCAATACTTGGTAGACCATCAACTGGAAAATCTACCCTTTTAAATTCAATATGCGGACATAAAATATCAATAATATCCCCTATTCCGCAAACAACTAGAAATAAAATAAAAGGAATCTTTACGGACGACAGAGGACAAATTATTTTTATAGACACACCGGGATTTCATCTGAGTAAAAAAAAGTTTAATATTGCAATGATGAAAAACATACACTCTTCAATAGGAGAAGTTGAACTTATTTTATACATAATAGATATTCAAGATAAACCTGGAGAGGAAGAGAACAAAATGTTGGAAATAATAAAAAACTCTAAAATTAAATTTTTAGTAATACTTAATAAAATTGACCTTAAAAATACAAAAATAAACGAAATAACACAATTTCTAAAAGAAAAAGAAATAGAAGATAGCAATATAATTAAAATATCTGCTGAAAAAAAAATTAACACAGAAGAACTAAAAAATAAAATTTATGAAAATTTTTCAGAAGGCCCGCTTTATTATCCACAAGAATACTACACCGATCAAGAAATAAATTTTAGAATTAGCGAAATAATAAGGGAAAAAGCTATTGAAAACCTAAAAGAAGAACTTCCCTATTCTTTGTATGTAGATATTGATACCTTAGAAAATAAAAAAGGAAGTCTTTTTATCAGGGCAAATATTTTTGTAGCAAATGAAAGTCAAAAAGGAATAATTGTAGGGAAAAACGGAAAAGAAATAAAATCAATAGGAGAAAGAGCAAGAAAAACAATTGCAAAAATTTTTGAAACAAAATGCAACCTATTTCTCCAGGTAAAACTTAAAAAAAATTGGAACAAAGAAGACAAGTTAATAAAAAGACTTATAAACTAAAATTCAACTACAATTTTCTAAATTCTTGAAACTTGAAAAACAAAATGTTAAAATTTACATAAATTTAAATTAGGAATAAAATGTGAAAACAGCGCACTGGGCGGATTTTTACGCAGAAAAAATAAAAAAAGAAAAAGGTCCAAAAACTTTGTATACAGTAGCATCAGGAATTACTCCGTCTGGAACTGTGCACATTGGCAATTTTAGAGAAGTTATCTCAGTAGACCTTGTGGCAAGAGCTCTGAGGGACTCTGGATCAAAAGTAAGATTTATTTATTCTTGGGATAATTACGACGTATTTCGGAAAGTTCCTAAAAATATGCCAGAACAGGAACTTCTTGCAACTTATTTAAGACAAGCAATAACAAGAGTCCCTGACACAAGAAGTCACAAAACAAGTTATGCAAGAGCTAATGAAATTGAATTTGAAAAATATCTGCCTATAGTGGGGATCAATCCCGAATTCATTGACCAAAGTAAACAATATACCAACAACGCTTATGCAAGCCAAATAAAATTTGCACTTGATCATAAAAAAGAACTCTCTGAAGCATTAAACGAATACAGAACTTCAAAGCTTGAAGCAAATTGGTATCCAATCAGTATATTTTGCACAAAATGCAATAAGGACACAACAACTGTAAATAATTATGACAACCATTACTCTGTTGAGTACTCATGTGAATGTGGGAATCAAGAATCTCTAGATATAAGAACCACATGGGCCATTAAACTTCCTTGGAGAATAGATTGGCCTATGAGATGGAAATATGAAAAAGTTGACTTTGAACCTGCAGGAAAAGACCATCACAGCAGTGGCGGCAGTTTTGATACATCTAAAAATATTGTAAAAATTTTTCAAGGCAGCCCTCCTGTAACATTTCAATATGACTTTATTTCAATAAAAGGACGTGGGGGAAAAATATCCTCCTCATCAGGAGATGTTATATCGCTCAAAGATGTTCTTGAGGTCTACACACCCGAGGTCACTAGATTTTTATTTGCAGCGACAAAACCAAATACTGAATTTTCGATCTCATTTGATCTTGACGTAATTAAAATATACGAAGATTACGACAAGTTTGAGAGAATCTACTACGGAGTAGAAGATATAAAAGAAGAAAAAAAAAGAGCATTTAAAAGAATTTACGAACTATCTCAACCATACATGCCAAGCAAAAGAATCCCTTATCAAATCGGATTTAGACATTTAAGTGTAATCTGTCAAATATTTGAAAATAATATAAATAAAATTTTAAATTACTTGAAAAACGTTCAAGAAGACCAAAAAAACAAACTAATAAATAAAATAAACTGTGCAATTAATTGGATAAGAGATTTTGCACCCGAAGATTTCAAATTTTCATTAAGATCTAAATTTGATAATATAGAAATACTAGAAGAAAATAGCAAAAAAGCAATTAATGAACTTTTGGATTTTTTAAAGAAAAATTTTGAAGTTGCTAGAGAACAAGACATTCAAAACGAAATATATAAAATTTCAAGAGAAAATAATATAGAACCCGCTTTGTTTTTTAAACAAATTTATAAAATTTTAATCGACAAAGAAAAAGGGCCCAAATTAGCTGGATTTATCAAAATAATTGGTATTGATCGCTTTGAAAAGATTATAAGTAAATATATTTAAGCCTTGAAATTAATAAAAAAATAAGTCATAGCTATATGACTTATTAAGACTTTAATGTAAATAATCCGTTATTTCAACTTTCCTTGACTAGCAACAGATTTCATTGCCTTTTTAATTTTGCTTTCATCACCTAAATAGTAATGTTTAATGGGGTTTAAATCTTTATCTAATTCATAAACCAAGGGAATGCCTGTGGGAATGTTAAGCTTTAAAACATCTTCTTCACTTAAATTATCAAGATATTTAACAAGTGCTCTTAAAGAATTACCGTGAGCAGCAACAATGACTTTTTTACCTTCAAGAACTTCTTTTGCAATCTCATCAGTCCAATAAGGAATAACTCTTGCAACAGTATCTTTAAGACACTCTGTTGAAGGAAGTTCCCTTTTAGGAATATGTTTATATCTTGGATCTTTTATGGGGTGACGATCATCAGATTCATCTAAAGACATTGGGGGAACGTCATAACTGCGTCTCCAAATTAAAACTTTATCTTCCCCATATTTTGCAGCTGTTTCTGACTTATTTAAACCTTGCAAAGCACCATAGTGCCTTTCATTTAATCTCCAGGTTTTTTTTACACTAATATAAGATTGACCTAGCTCTCGCAAAATAATATTTAAAGTGTCATTAGCCCTTGACAACGAAGAACTAAAAGCAATATCAAAAGAATAACCTTCTTGCTTGAGAAGTAAACCTGCCTCTATAGCCTCATCGATACCTTTATCAGAAAGTTTAACATCTGTCCAGCCAGTAAAAAGATTTTCTTTATTCCACTCACTCTCTCCGTGTCTTACTAAAACTAATTTATACATAAAATCTCCTAGTATATTATTTTATTTACTAATACTAATAATTATAAATTAGCACAAAATCTAGTCAAGATTTCAACCTTAATTAAATAATGATATACTTTAAAATACATTAAGCTTTAAGCTTATCAAGCAGGGAAAAGAATTTATGGAAAATCAAAAAATTTTAGTAGCAAAATATGCGGTTGATCACTACATCAAAAGCAATATGAATCTTGGAATTGGAACAGGCACAACTATTTATCATGCAATAAAATATTTAAGCGAAAAGATAAAATCGGGTAGCTTAAAAAATTTAAAATTCTATACAACAAGCAATGATACAAAATATTTACTCTCAAAAGAACAAATTCCTTATGAATCAAATTTTTCAAAACTTAACAAAAATCTAGACATTGCAATTGATGGTGCTGATGAGATTTTATTAGAAAAAAAAAGCTTAATAAAAGGAATGGGTGGCGCACATCTAATGGAGAAAGTAATAGCTTACAATTCAGAAACATTGCTAATAATAGCAGATGAAACAAAAATTGTAAAAAAATTAGGAACCAAAATGCCTATTCCAATAGAAGTTGCCCAAAATGCTGTTGGATTTATTATGACTAGACTTGAAGAAATGAATTTAGAGCCAATCTTAAGAATTTGTAAAGAAAAAAAAGGACCCACTATAACTGATAACAATAATTATATCTTAGATGTAAAAATGAATGTGGAAAATCCCGAAGGAACAGAAAAATACTTCAAACTATTTCCAGGCATACTTGAGATTGGAATATTCAACCATAAAAACACAAAAATAGTTTATTACCAAGACAAACAAATCAAGGAAGCCTAAACTTAACTTTAAAAAAGTTATCATTAAAATAGTTTATAATCTTTACTAAATAAAAATCTAACTTAAACCTTTCACACCCTTTTAATAGCATAATATTATTATCAAAAATAAATTTTCTACTTAAAGTTGCGCAGTAATTAATAAACTTAAAAAATTGTTCTTCATCATATTCAAATCTAAGTCTAAGATCCCTCAAGCTGACTCCCTGAATACTTCCAAGCCCCTGAATAAAATGATAAATAAAAAACTGTAAATCATCTAACAATTCAAACGTTACTAAGCGATTATTTGCTTTAACAAAACCACCTGTTTTTCTAATCAAAGCTTTTACATTATTATTCTTATCATTACAAAAAAGCAGGCTTACAGCATGCTCCCCTAATCCTAAATACGGTTTTAATTTCCAATTTAGCTTATTGTGCTTGCTCTCATGCCCCTTTAATGCAAAATTAGTAATTTCATAATTAATATAACCATTAGATTCTAAGCAATTTAGGGCATAAAACCACAGCTTTTCAGAATCAATCCCGTTATCAAAATCTTTCAAGACAAAGTCTTCCTCTTCACATATAAAATCGTTAAAACAAATATGCTCGGGCATATATGAAAGCAATTCTTTCAAATCTCGCTTGAGATGAGATTTTTTTTGCAAAGGAATATTAATAGTCATATCAATATTTAAATCAAAAGGAAACTTTCTAATATTGTTAATCAAAATATTCAATTTTTCATAAGAAATCTTGGGCATCCCCAAAATCTTTCTAAGCTCTAAAGAAAAACTTTGAACACTAAGATTAATTCTACTAATACAAAATTCATCCAAAAGTTTGAATTTTTCAAAATCAACATAACCTGGAATAATTTCTAAAGTAAACTCTTCTAATAAGGCTAAATTAATATATTTAGACAAGGAAGTAAAAATACATTTTAAATTATCTTGATTACATAAACAAAAATCTACATGCTTAATGTAAAGTGTTTTTATAATTGGATAACCTAACAAGGTTAAATGACATTTTAATTCCTCTAAAATTCTATTAAAAATGCTAAAATCTTTACAACAAAATGACACATTAATATAAAGACTTAACTCGACAAGAGGTAAAAGATCTGCTCTCATAATTGGTCTTTTAAAAATTTGGGTTTAATTATAACATATATAAAGTACAAATATTAAAATATATTTAAAAAACATAATAAATAAGGGAGATTTGAAGGAGATTTTTAATGACCAAAGACTACTACAATATACTTGGAATAGAAAAAAATGCTAGTAATGAAGAAATCAAAAAGGCTTACAAAAAATTGGCAATAAAATATCACCCGGACAAAAACAAGGGAAACAAAATAGCTGAAGAAAAGTTTAAAGAAATAAACGAGGCTTATGAAATTTTATCTTCTCCTGATAAAAAAAGAAATTACGACTCTTTGGGTAGCACCAATTTTAATGGCAACAACGACCATTTTGAAAGAGAATTCAGCAACACAAGATTTGGCAATTTTGAAGATTTAGATTTTTTTTCCAAAATCTTTGGAGGATCTTCAAGAAAAACAACGGATAGAGAAATAACTGTAAATATTTCACTTTATGATGCTTATATGGGAAGTAAAAAAATAATACTTATAAACAACAAAAAAATAGAAATAATAATACCAAAAGGAACATTAGAAACAACTAAAATAAAAATAAATAACAAAGGCCCTATTAATCCCATTTCTGGAGCAAAAGGAAGCTTAATAGTCAAATTTAATATATCAAGTTATAAAAATTTTAAACTAAATGGAAAAACCTTAGAAACAGCAATAGAGGTTTACCCATGGGAAATAGCCTTGGGTTGTGAAAAGTTATTCGAAACAATTGAAGGTAAAAAAATAAAACTTAAAATCCCTTCGGATGCAAAAAATGGAGAAATTCTGAACTTAAAAGGATTAGGAATGCCCATAATTGGAAGCAGCTCAAAAAGGGATCTTAAAGTGACTTTGATAGTAAAAATTCCAAAAATAATAAATAATGAGGTAAAAGCTATTTACGAAAGATTAAAAGAGATATACAGCTAAAGTGTTTCTGAAAATAAATGACCAAAATTTTTTAAATTTGCCTCCCAACCCGACCTATATTCATTAAATTTATTTATTTTAGATTCATATTCTTTGATTCCATCCTCAATATTATCAAAATTCTTAGCAATATCCACTGAAAACTGAAAAACATCCCCTTGTCTGGGAGCAAGAGTAAAAAAGGCAAATTTCCAATTTCCAGAATTTATGGTAGATACAATCCTTTTTTGGAAAACATAATCAGAGATTAAAACAAATTTTTGGAACTCTTTTCTTCGCAAATAAATAAGCTCATTCCACTCATTAAAAATGGCATCTGGTAATTCATTTAAACCAATCTCAATTATATTATTAATAGATAAAAGAATTTGTAAAATTTCTATTAAATTCAAATAATAGCTATCAAAACATTGAATTGTAATTTCAAGCAAAGCAATTTTTATAAGCAGCTTAGAAATGTCAAGACTATGATCTTTCATAATTTTATCAATTCTCTCTTTTGTGTGATCTATAATGAATTTTTTATGAGTTTCTTTAATATTGCTACTTTTTTTAATTTGCTCTACTTTTTCATAGTAATCATTAATTTCTTTATTAATTACATCTAAATTATTGCTATTAGCCTCATTGGAGAAAAAATCCAATGAATTACTAAGTCGACCTAAAAATTCTTCTTGAATAAAAAATGTGGCAATTCTTATGCAAGAAAATGGTGCTTTGCTCTTTTTTTCAAAATTTTCAATTTTTTGTTTAAGATCTACTCTAAAATTTAAATATTTAAGTTTGTCTAAAAATTTATTAAAACAGGAAACATCTTCTAACAATTCATCTTCATGAATGTCTAAAAATTGGGAATTAGGATGATATTTTCTTATCAAATTTTTAATAATAAGTAAAGTATCCAAAAAAATAGCCTTATTGGCATCCCAAGATTTATTGATATTGGGATTAAAATCCCTATAAATTTTATCCAAAAATACAAGTTTATCTTTTAGCAAATTAGCATCGTTAATAAGGCTTGACTGTTCTCGATAAGAATAATAATTTATTAAACTATACCTAAAAATACTAAAATTAAGATACTTTTGAAAATCAAAAAATCTATAAAATCCTAATGACCCAAAATCAAAAAACTTCATGTCGCAATATCATCTTATTTAAGTTCTACTTTATCTTTTTATATAGATTTAAAAGTATTGGAGACGCTATGAATACAGAAGAATAAGTTCCAACAATTACCCCTACCATAAATACTAAAGAAAAATCTTTTATAGATCCTTCAGTAAACACATAAATAGAAAACACTGCAACAAATGTTGTAACTGACGTCAAAATAGTTCTTGACAAAGTTTGACTAATGCTTATATTTAATACATTTAAAAATGTGTTGTTGGTTAATCGCTTAACATTGTCTCTAATTCTATCAAAAATAATTATTGTGTCGTTTAAAGAATATCCAATAATAGTTAATATTGCCACAATAATATAGCTATTAATCTCTATTCTAAATGCCCCCAAAAAAGCAACTATAAAAAATATATCATGAAATATTGAAAGTATGGAAGCAATGGCATAACTTAGTTTAAATCTTAAAGTTATATAAATCAAAATCAGAATAAATGTTCCTAATACCAAAAATATTGACCTAATTCTCAAAGTAGAAGAAAAACTTGAATCAATAAAATAAGAATCCAAAATTTCAATATTAGCATCAAATTTTTTTTTAAGTTCATTTAGTATTGTTTTTTGAACTTCTGTTTTAAAAGCATAATCAATAATATCTGACTTTACCATAATAGAGAATTCGCTTTTATTCTCATTTGGTGAAAAAATGCTATTAACATCTAAAGCCTTATAAATCGGAGAGAATATTTCTTTAATTTCATTTTCTTTAATATTTGATTTTTCTATTGAAAGATTAATATTAACTCTAGAAGAAAAATCTATTCCCCAATTGTATCCACCATGATAAAAAAAAGTATAAATAAGCCCAACCAAAATCAAAACAACACTGACAATTAAAACATTGCCCCCATATTTTGAAAAATTAATTACTCTTTGCATATTTTGAACTCCAAGATATACTTATAAATTTGCTTTTTCTAGTAGATATGATAAATTCCAAAATAAATCTTGAAAAAATCAAACTACTAAAAAGGGATGCCACAATTCCAACAGAAAGAGACCACGCAAAACCTTGAATAACCCCTGTCCCAAGAAGAGTTAAAAAAAGCACCGCAATAAATGTCGTTATATTTGCGTCCATAATTGATAAAAAGGCTTTTTTAAAGCCATCTTCAAAAGCATTTTCAAATTTTCTGCCCTCTCTAATTTCTTCTTTAATTCTCTCATAAATAACTATATTTATATCAACGGCCATACCCATTGTCAAAATAAGACCCGCAATACTTGTTAAAGTTAAAGTAAAATTAAAGGCCGACAATATTGCTAAAATTAAAAATACATTATAAATAACGAGTGAAAATCCAGCTACAACGCCACTCAAACCATAATAAACACACATAAACAAAAAAACTAAACAAAGAGCAAGCGCAGAAGCTTTAATACCAAGATCAATAGTTCTAGCACCAAGAGTAGGCCCTATTATTCTCAAATCATCTATTTTAATATCAACTGGAAAAGCTGCGGTTTTAAACACTAAAGCAAGATCTAAGGCCTCTTTTTTATCAAAAGAATCACCTTGAATTGAAACATTGCCCCCAGTAATAGCATAGCTAATTCCTGCTACAGACTTAATTTTGCCTTCCATAACAACAGCCAAAGACTTTCCAACATTTTTTTGAGTAAATTTAAAAAATTTTTCACTTCCATCAACATCAAGACTAAAAGCAACAGTATCTCGACCTGTTCTGGGATCATTAGAAACCCCAGCATCTTTAATGTGAGCACCATCAAATGAATTTTCAGGACTAGTATCAACTACATAATAACGAACTGATGATTCATCATCCACACCATAAGAATCTTTAACATACCAAGGAAAAATTTGTTTACTATCTGAAAGGTTCATGCTTGCCTGAATTTCGGGAATAGAAAAAAGAGAGCCCGATTCTAATATTTTTCTATGCAAAAGAGATGTAGACTCGTCATCAACCACATAAAAAGTCAAATTGCCTTTTCCGCTCAAAAGAGTGCCTACTCTACTCTCATCTTTTTCTCCAGGAATATCTAAGAAAATTTTATTTCCCCCAGCCTCTCTTACAATTTTAGGCTCTGTAAGTCCAAATCTATCTACCCTATCCTTAAGAATTTGCATTATTCGATAAATAGCATCCTCTCGCTCAGTAAAAGTCAAAGAACGACCTAATTTTTTCTCAACACTTGAATAATCAAGGGAAATAGTAACACTCATCCCCCCAGACAAATCAAGTCCAAGATGTATTATTCTACTTTTGCTCTTCTTTATGTTCTCATAATATCTATAAATCTCTAAGCTTACTTCTCCCATATCAGAATCGGTCAAAAATCCTTCTCGTAAGGTTTTAGCAGTAAAAATATTAGGCGGAATTTTCATTGAAGACTTATAATTATTTTTTGCTATTGGAATTAAATAAGAAAGACTAGTTGGAATGCTGCTGTTGGGATCTTTGTTATATAGCTCCTTAAGCTTAACAAGATCATCAAAAGCTTTTTTCTTAGAATAATCTCTTAAAGCCTCTTGCGAATATGAGCTTATTTTTTTATCCTCAATGCTCATTAAAAAATACCACTTTAAAGTCGGAAATATTAAAAGACATGCAAAAAACGTCACCAACAATATCAATATAAGCTTAGATCCTTTTTTCATTATACAAATCCTTAAAATTTTTAAAAAATACCATTATTAGCTAACAGTTCTAATTTTACCTTTAAACAACACCTTTTTTAACTTCATTTTTTTCAGACAAAACTTTCTCAATAGAGTTTTTTATAAATACTGCTTCGTTATTTGGACTTAACTCTAAAATAACATCCGTATCGCCTAATTTTTTCACAACTCCAAAAATTCCACCTACTGTTAATACCTTATCGCCTTTTTTCAGATTTTTTATCATTTCTTTCTTATTCTTCTCCTCCTTACGCTGGGGAGATATCACTAAAAACCAAAATATAGCAATAACAGGCACAAAAACTAACAAACTTCGCAAAAAGCTACTATTGCCGCTAAATTCTTGCAATAAAAACACAAAACCTCCTACACTATATATATGTCACTTTTATCTTATTAATGTCATCGGGATAAACTACTCCAAATAAAAGCTTAAAATCATCTTTTTTGGTATAATTAGAGTTACTTATTTTATTATACTCTTCAATTAAATAATTAATAAGATCGTCGTCGTTTCTATAAAGAGCCTTGCTAAAGGCACTTCTGTAAAGACCAAGCTCAAAAAGTTCTTTAACGCTTTTACCTTTATTTTCTCTTAAAAGTTGCCTATCTACTATTGCTTTTGAACCATCAAAGCCTATACAAAAAACAAATTCATCCTCACTCAAAATAATTCCTTTGAATAATAAAATATTCACCGGCAAAAACACAAGTTTGCCGGTGAAGCTTTTTTACATCATTCCCATTCCTGGATCCATAGGATAACCACTACCACCAGAAGTATTTTTCTCTTCTTTAATATCGGTGATTGCACATTCTGTTGTTAATAAAAGCCCAGCAATCGAAGCAGCATTTTGAAGCGCACTTCTTGTAACCTTAGCAGGATCAATTATTCCACTCTCAATCATATTTACCCACTTAAAGCTAGAAGCATCAAACCCAAGCCCTTTTTTCTCGGTTTTGATTTGATGAATATAAATAGATCCCTCAAAACCAGCATTTGAAATAATCTGTCTCATTGGTTCTTCAAGACTTCTTTTTACAATCTCAAAACCTTGCTTTTCCTCATAGCTTAATTTGCTTGTATCTATTGTATCTAAATACATAGCAACTTCAATAAGAGTTGCTCCACCACCAGGCACAACACCCTCTTCAACAGCAGCACGAGTTGCAGAAAGAGCATCTTCAACTCTATGCTTTTTCTCCTTAAGCTCTACCTCAGTAACAGCTCCAACATTAATAACAGCAACTCCACCAACAAGCTTTGCAAGACGCTCTTGAAGTTTTTCTTTATCATACTCAGATGTTGAATCTTCAATTTGCTTTTTAATAAGCTCTGAACGCTCCTTTATTTGTTCTTTATTACCGGTATTAATAATAGTAGTATTGTCTTTATCAACCTTAATAGTTTTAGCCTGTCCAAGTTGCTCAATCTCAACTGTCTCAAGAGTAAGACCTAGCTCCTCGCTGATTAAAACACCGCCGGTAAGCACTGCAATATCCTCAAGCATTGCTTTTCGTCTATCACCAAAACCAGGAGATTTAATTGCACATACCTTTAAAGCTCCTCTAACGCTGTTTAAAACAAGAGCAGCAAGAGCATCCCCTTCGATGTCCTCAGCAATAATTAACAAAGGTTTATTTGTCCCTAAAACTTTCTCAAGAACTGGTAAAAGCTCTTTAATAGAGCTAATCTTTTTCTCATATATCAATATGAAAGCATCATCAAAATTAACACTCATATTCTCTTTATTGGTAGAAAAATAAGGAGAAAGATATCCTCTGTCAAATTGCATGCCCTCAACATAAGAAATCGTAGTATCAAAAGTTTTTGACTCTTCAACTGTTATAACCCCGTCTTTTCCAACTTTATCCATTGCCTCAGCAATTTTTTCACCTATATAACTGTCATTATTAGCAGAAATTGAAGCTACTTGTGCTATCTCTTCTTTTGTTGTAATCTTTTTTGCAGACTGACGAATTTTCTCAGCAGCCAAATTTACAGCGTGATCTATTCCTTTTTTTATTCCAATAGGATTAATTCCTGAAGACACATTTTTAAGGCCTTCTCTTGCAATAGCATAAGCAAGAACAGTAGCTGTTGTTGTTCCATCACCAGCAACATCATTTGTTTTAATAGCAACTTCTTTTAAAAGCTGTGCCCCCATGTTTTCAAACGGATTTTCAAGCTCAATCTCACGAGCAACGCTAACCCCATCCTTTGTAACCGTTGGAGAACCGAACTTTTTATCAATAAGAACATTTCTCCCTTTTGGACCAAGAGTTACTTTTACAGCATTGGATAATTTTTCAACGCCACTAAGTAAGCTTTTTCTAGCATCCTCATTAAAATATATGTCTTTAGCCATAAAAATTTTACCCCTTTCTATAAATAAAAATAATTTATATATAACAATATAAGATTAACATAAACTTAATACATTCGCTATAGAGTATTACTTCCATGCATTAAAAAATATAAAATATACAAAACCAGCACAAATTTTTATTATATAATGTAAATATTAACTAATCTTTATATTATAAAGACAAAGAATTTATGTTTAGAAAGCTAAAAAAATTGAAAACCTATATTATTATTATTTCAATAACTAAATTTTCAGAAGATAACCTGTTATCAATAATATCAAATATAAAATATTTGATTGAACACAAAAAGCTAGCTTACAAAATACATTGGACATTCCCAACATACTTTTTTGAAATTTTAAGAGAACACGAAGAATTAAATAACTGGCTTTTTGAAAGATTCAAAACCAATACAGATATATATATGCCTGGAACTTACAGTGGAAGCCCCCATGAATACATGCTGCACGATGAGATACATTTAGATTTATATTGGGCACTAAAAAATCCATTCAAAAGTGGATATAAAGACATATTTCAAAATAAACCTATTATGTTTTATATATACAACATAGAAAAGTTTAGAAAAAAGGTAACTGAGCTTTACAGAAAGCTTAATTTCAATTATACAGAAGGAATAAGAAAGAGCAAAAATAATAAAAATTACTTAATTTTTTATAAAAATAACTGCCAATATTTATATGAAGTGCAAAAAATAGATTCTCCAAAAAGCAACGTAGAAACTCTTATTTATTTTTATGAAATCAAAGAAACTTATGATAATCAAGAATTAAAAAATTTTTTGCTTTATTTAAAAGCCCTAGAAAACAGCTTGCACAGCATTAAGATACAAAATCTAGAAGGATCAAAGCTTACTACTGAACTACTAGAGATTCCAAAATTTAACTCTCTTAAAGAGCAAGAACCAATAATAAATTTTCAAAACAAAAGACTTAAAGATTATCAAATTAACGAAAAAAGCTTAAGAGAATTTTTAATACATAAGCACCAAGATGAAATTGTAAAAAATTCAGAATCAATTGTGCCTAAGAATTTGGAATACAATATGGAAGGAAATTTCACACTATCTCACGATCAATACAATATCAAATTCGAAAATGGAAAATTAAATAAAATAAAATTTAAAGATAAAAAAGTTGAATTTCTAAATACATCTAGAACCTATTTTAAGGTTTCATCAAAAAAAGAATTAATAAAAGAAGCATCCATTCAAAGCTCATTTTCTTTCTCAAATGAAAAAATTTTAGGAATAAAACAATATTTGGCTTTTAACTCTGCTAAAAAATCAACAATTGATTTTTTTATAGATGAGACTATTCCTAGCTTCTTTATATCGATCAAAATAAAATGGCCCTCTAAAATAGATCTAGATAAAAAAACATTAAAAAAATGCAATCCTGATTATCTTCTTGAATATTCAGCTCTTGAAATCCCTGTATTTGAAATTGCAAAAGGCACTAATTTAAAAATAACAGCAAAATACAGCGATCTTGATACTTATGAAAAAATAATAATAACTAAAAACAATTCTAAAGGCTACATTAATGGTACAGAATTTTTGATATCTAAAGGAAATGATAAAAACAGCAATTTTTTTATAAGCTTTTTAAATGTTGAAAAACATATTATTCATACAATTAATTATAAAATTGAAAAAATAAATTCTAGAAAATGGTTAATTTTAAATATAGGGGGTTCTTACAACACAGTCAAGATCCAAGATATAATAAATTACTCTCAAACGCTAAATTTAATGATACTGCCATTAAATAATAATTTTGATAACAAAATAAAACTGAATTCAAAAATAAAAAATTTAATTTTTTATACTAATATAAAAAAATATGAAAATAAATAAATAATAAGTAGTAAAATATTAATAACTGGGTATAAAATTATCTTAAGAAAAACATAAAAAGTATTTAAAAAGTATTTAATCTTTAATTTAAACAAAAAGGTATAATAATATGAACGATAACATAATAGACGTCCATTCCGCATTGGAAAAAGTCGGTATTACAAACGATCCTGTATTATTGAAAAATTTAACATCAGAATTAGGAATGAAAGCATCTCATTCGAGAAACAGAATCATTCTCTACATAGCATCAAACCCAAAAGAATACTTTACAGCAAAAGAAGTTTATAATAAACTTATAAAAGAAATTCCAAGCCTATCAAAAGCAACAGTATATAACACATTAAATATTCTAAAAGAAAGAAATATACTAAAAGACATAAAAACTACTGATCAAAAAGAAACAAAATTTTATCTAAGCTTGGCTTCCACAATAGCTCACTTTAAATGCAACAAATGCAATCAAGTCCACCCTATTCAACTTGACGATATTAAAGATATTTTGAAAGACAAGCTTGGAGAAAACTGGGAAACAAAATCTATTGAAATAATTTACTCAGGGCATTGCAATAATTGTTACAAAAAAGATATCCACAACAACAACAATATCCCACCAGAGAACAAGGGAATCACTTTATGAATATAAAAAATATCATTTTTATACTTATATTCTTATTGCTCTTAATACTAGTTAGCCCTAGAATAAAATTTAAAAATGAATTTTTTAAAAAAACAATTCCTAAAAACATAGAAGAAATTGACAGCTACTTATTAAAAGAAGAATTGCAATTTAATTTAGAAAACAATACAAAAAAAGAAATAATCTGGCATAAAGGAAAAGCACAAAAAACTTCATATTCTGTGGTCTATATTCATGGATTTGGAGCATCTAAAAATGAAATTTATCCGGTTCCAAATAATATTGCAAAAGCTCTTAATGCAAATATTTTTTTTACAAGACTTAAAGGGCACGGAATTAACAATAAAAATGCATTTCGGGGAATAACTACCCAAGATTGGCTGAAAGACATTGATGAGGCTATTAACATTGGCAAATTAATAGGTGATAAATTAATATTAATTGGGACCTCTAATGGGGGCGCTGCCAGCATTTGGGCCTTAGCAAACTATCCAAATGAAATAAACTCGGTGGTATTAATTTCTCCTAACATATTCCCTTATGACAAAAGAACAAATATCGTTTACTATCCCTGGGGAAGACAAATTGCATATCTTATAACAGGTGGTTACAATAAATTTGAAACAAAAGAGTATAAACGAAAAGAACATATGACTATAAATAGCCACTCTTCAAAAGTACAACATGTGGACGCAGTTATTGCAATGATGGGCCTTGTCACATTATTAAATTCATATAATTTCGATGAAATCAAAATACCTTTAATAGTAGCCCACACACCCAATGATCATACAGTAGACCCAATAAAAATAAACGAATTTATAAAAAATTATGGGGGTGAAAAAAAGGATATTCCTATTATACTTCTTGAAAATTCACACGCACACGTACCTATTGGAAACCAAAGCTACAAAAGCGCCCAAAATACATCATACTTCACAAAGTATGCAGTTGATTTCATAAACAAGATTAATAAGTAATAGCCTTAAGGCTATACTTATTCAAAAATCAATCTTCTAGTAATTCTTCTATTTCATTCTTAAGCACACTAACACCTGGTCCGTAAACTACCTGAACCCCATTGCCTTTAATAATTACTCCTTTAGAACCCGTTTTTTTTAAAATTTTTTCAGAAACTTTAAGAACATCTCTTACTGTAATTCTTAGCCTAGTTGCACAACAATCAAGCTCAACAATATTTGAAGCACCACCAAGCCCGAGAATAACCTTAGTAGCATAATTTTCCTCAAATTCACCACTCTTAGTGCTTGAAGGCTCTTCAGAACTTGCATCTTGCGTTCTACCAGGAGTTTTAAAATCAAATTTTTTTATTAAGAATAAAAAAGTAAAGTAGTAAAGGAAAAACCAAACAATGCCTACAACTGGCACCAAAAGCCAATTAGTTCTTGAATTTCCCTGCAAAACACCAAAAAGAATAAAATCAATAAACCCTCCAGAAAACGTCTGACCTATTGTAATTTGAAGAATATGCGCTAGCATAAAAGCAAATCCATCAAATGTAGCATGAATAACATAAAGAATAGGGGCTACAAAAAGAAAAGAAAATTCAAGAGGTTCTGTTATACCCGTTAAAAATGATGTTAGAGCCGAAGACATCAAAAGACCAAAAACTTTTGCTCTCTCTCCACGATTTGCGGTATGATATAGAGCAAGTGCAGCTCCAGGCAAACCAAACATCATGGTAATATGTCGCCCACTCATAAAACGACTAGTTCCAATAAAAAATCTATTTGTACCTTGAGCAGCAAGTTCTGCAAAAAAGATATTCTGAGTCCCTTCGATCAACTTTCCATCAATAATAACAGATCCCCCAAGGCCTGTTGTCCAAAATGGCAAATAAAATATATGATGAAGACCAAAAGGTCCAAGCATTCTTAAAAAAATTCCATAAATAAGTGTTCCAATATAACCGGTTGAATCTACCAAGCCTCCTACTTTATTAATTCCACTTTGTACAAATGGCCAAAAAAGAAACATAATAACAGCAAGAAAAATACTAGAAAAAGAAACAACAATCGGCACAAATCTAGATCCAGAAAAAAATCCAAGGACCTTGGGCAAATCCACCTTGTTAAACCTAGAATGAAGATAATAAGTCAAAATACCAACTACAATCCCCCCAAAAACTCCCGTTTCTAAAGTTTTAATCCCAAGAACAAAACCCACAGCACCACTAGAAAAAGACTCCGCTTTGCCTGATACATCAATTAAAACTCCAATAGTAGCATTCATCACAAGATAGCCAATAAATGCCGCAATTCCGGATGTACCTTTATCTGATTTAGCAAGTCCAACAGCAATTCCAATAGAAAATATTGGTGCTAAATTTGAAAAAATAATAGAACCTGAAGCGCTCATTACTTTGAAAATTGATTGTAAGAAAAATATATTCAAAAAAGAATACGTCCTAACGGTTTCTGGATTAGAAAGAGAGCCTCCAATTCCTAAAAGCAGCCCCGCTGCTGGCAAAATAGCAATAGGAAGCATAAAAGAACGCCCAAATTTTTGAGCTTGTTCAAAGCCCCTTAACATAAAACCCTCCTAAAATAAAAAATAAATTAACCCCTAAGTTTAAAAATTATTTTTTAATCTGATTTATTTTTTCTACAAATTTTTTAGTAATCTCAGCGGGCCTTGTAATAGCAGCCCCCACAACTACTAAATCAACCCCCATTTCAAAGCATTTTTGAGCTTTCAGGGGGGTATCTATTTTCCCCTCCACTATTAAAGTAGCTTTTAAATTAGAATTAAGTAAAGTTTTTAAAAAATCAAAATCATTGTCTGCAATGTTCAAGCCATTAGTACTTTTTGTATAGCCATACAAAGTTGTTCCAATAAAATCAAATCCCAATTTATCGGCATTAATAGCTTCATCTAAAGAAGAAATATCTGCCATCAAAAGCTGCTTTGGATATTTTTTTTTAATATTTTCAAAAAAATCATCAAGTAGTACGCCATCAGGCCTATTCCTAAAAGTAGCATCAAGGGCAATTATATCTACCCTCTCATTACAAAGTTCATCAATCTCTTTCATGGTAGGAGTAATAAATACATCGCAATTATTATACTTTTTTTTAATAATACCTATGATTGGCAAATCAACTTCTAATTTAATCTGGCTAATATCATTAACTCCGTTGGCTCTTATTCCAATAGCTCCACCTATTTTAGCTGCCAAAGCCATCTTAGACATAATAAAACTGCTGTGTAAAGGCTCGTTCTCAAGAGCTTGGCAAGATACTATTAACCCTCTTTTGATTTTTGCAATAATAATCATACCTCCTATAAAATTTATTTTTTTAAAAAAATATAAAAACTCAAATACAGATTATATTTTTTCTTTAAAAAAAACAATTCTTTTAAAGAAAATTAACATAAATTCGCAACATAAAAACAAAAATAATTTATTATCCAATAAACATTAGGTTATAATTTAGGCATGACAAATAAAATCAACTGGTTTCCTGGACACATGAAAAGGGCCTTAGATCTAATAAAGAATAATTTGCAAAAAGCTAATATTGTGCTAGAAATACTTGATGCTAGAGCTCCATTTAGCAGTAAAAATCCATTAACTGAAAAAATTATTAAAAATCAAGCTAAAATAATTCTTTTACACAAATCTGATATTGCTCAAATATCAGAAATTATAAAATGGAAAAAATATTTTGAAAATCTTGGCAATACTGTAATAATAAGCAATATTTACAAAAAAGGAATGCGCAAGCAAATAATAGATATTATTAAAAAATTAGCCATTGTTAAAAAGATAAAAAATTATAAAGAAAAAATAAAGGTTTTGATTATTGGAGTTCCAAATGTTGGAAAATCTTCAATAATAAATCTATTATCCGGCAAAAAGAGCGCAAAAGTTGCTAATAAACCTGGATATACCAAAAATATACAAATAGTAAAAATAAATGAAGAAATCAATCTTTTTGATATGCCAGGGGTTTTATGGCATAATCTAGTAGACCAATCGATTGCAAAAAAACTTGCAATATTGGATATGATCAAAAATGAAATAGTAGATAATATAGATCTTGCATTGTATTTACTTGAAATAATGGACCAAAATAATAAAAACATTTTACTAAAAAAATACGAAATATATCATAAAAATTCACTTGATATTCTACAAAATTTTGCAAAAGCAAGAAAATTAATCGGTAAAAAAAATGAGCTTAACCTTGAGAAAGCATCAAAAATATTAATCAAAGAATTCAGAGAAGGCAAATTTGGCAAAATAATTCTTGACAAGAATTATAATACCTTTTAAAAAAGCATTTACATAAATAATAATATTAAGTATAATCTTGATTTGTATTAATACCGCCATAAGGAGGTTGAAATTAGTTGGATAATTATATCCTAGAGATTGAAAATCTAAGTCATTATTATGATAACAATGGAAACAAAACTTTAGATAACATAAATTTAAAAATTAAAAAAAATGAGTTTATCACATTACTAGGCCCATCCGGATGTGGAAAAACAACATTAATAAAAATATTGGGTGGTTTTTTAAATCAACAAAATGGCGAGATTTATTTCTTTTCTAAAGAAATATCTAAAACCAATCCAAACAAAAGAGAAATTAATACCGTATTTCAAAATTATGCACTTTTCCCCCATATGAATGTTTTTGACAATATTTCATTTGGACTTAGAATGAAAAAAACACCAAAAGATATAATCAAAGAAAAAGTAAAAACATCTCTTTCATTGATAGGAATGCCAAAATATGCATACAGAAATATTAACGAACTATCAGGAGGGCAAAAACAAAGAGTTGCAATAGCAAGAGCAATAGTAATGGAACCTAAGCTTTTATTGCTAGATGAACCACTTTCTGCGCTTGATTTAAAAATGCGACAAGAAATGCAAAAAGAATTAAAAAAAATACAGCGCCAACTTGGAATCACATTCATATACGTTACTCATGATCAAGAAGAAGCATTAACAATGAGCGATAGAATTGTCGTAATGAATGAAGGAGTAATTTTACAAGTAGGAACGCCCGAGGAAATTTACAATGAGCCTAAAACAAAATTTGTAGCCGATTTTATCGGAGAAAGTAATATTTTTGATGGAACATACAAAAAAGAACTGGTTGTAAGTTTGCTAGGTCATGAATTTGAATGCCTTGACAAAGGGTTTGAAGCTGAAGAAGCAGTTGACCTTGTAATACGCCCAGAAGATGTAAAACTACTTCCAAAAGGAAAAGGTCATTTAAGTGGAACCATAACATCAGCAATTTTTCAAGGGGTTCATTACGAAATGACTCTAGAAATTCAAAAAACAAATTGGATAGTTCAAAGCACAAGACTTACAAAAGTTGGAGAAGAGGTTGACATATTCTTAGAACCTGATGACATTCATGTTATGCACAAGGAATAATGGTTGTGAAAAAATTGATATTAATCATATATTCTATATTCCTATTAACATTTAGTATTTTCCCCTTACTAATAATAATACTGCTTGGATTTTTAAATGAAAAACACGAATTTACAATCCATAATTTTATTGGGCTTTTAAATCCAAGTTATCTTAGTATCTTTTCAAGAAGTCTAAAACTCGCAACAATAGCAACAATTTTTTGCATTTTAATAGGCTATCCTGCCGCCTGGCTAATTTCATTATCAAAAAAAAGCGCTCAAAACAAATTAATAATCATGATAATACTTCCCATGTGGATAAATACATTGCTTAGAACTTATGCCTGGATGAGAATACTTGGAAAAAACGGATTCATCAACAACTTATTTGAAAAGATAGGATTTGGGGCTTTAGATCTTCTTTATAATGAACAGGCTGTTACAATAGGTATGGTATACAATTTTTTGCCTTTCATGATCTTACCAATATACACAGGACTTTTAAAAATTAAACCAGAATGCATTGAAGCAGCTCAAGATCTTGGAGCAAGAATGTGGCAAATATTACTTTATATAAAAATACCTCTAACGCTCTCTTATCTGGCAACAGGAATAATTATGGTATTTATTCCTTCAATTACAGTATTTATCATTTCAGATTTGCTAGGAGGCTCTAAACAAATTTTAATAGGAAATCTAATAAGCAAACAGTTTCTCTTTATAGAAGACTGGAATACTGGATCTGCAATTTCATTTATTTTAATGTTAGTAATATTAATTTTTAATTTAATAATAATAAAATTAATGCGAAAAAATAATGGGGAGTAAAATATGTTTAGGGCCTTTAAAAACATTTTCTTATTTCTAATACTCAGCTTTATTTACCTTCCAATAATAATCTTAATAATTTATTCTTTTAACTCTGGTGACAGTGGATTTATATGGCAAGGATTTAGTCTAAAATGGTATAAAGAAATTTTTGCCTCAAGTCAAATCAAATCCGCAATATTTAACACCATCTTAATAGCTACAATCTCATCTTTGACCTCTGTTGTTATTGGAATTATTGGTGCTTATGCAATTTATAAATCAGAAAACAAAAAATTGAAAACAATATTATTATCGGCAAATAAAATAACAATAATTAATCCCGACATCGTAACAGGAATAAGCTTAATGACATTTTATTCTGCAATAAAAATGCAATTGGGATTTTCCACAATGCTAATATCACATATAATTTTTTCAACACCATACGTAGTAATAATAATTTTGCCCAAATTATATTCTCTTCCCAACAATATTATTGATGCTGCCAAAGATCTTGGGGCCTCAGAAATTCAGATATTCTTCAATATAATTTATCCAGAAATAGTCGGGAGCATAGCAACCGGAGCTCTTATTGCCTTCACATTATCAATAGATGATTTTTTGATATCATTTTTCACTACTGGACAAGGATTTAATAATTTATCTATCCTAATAAACTCGCTAACAAAAAGAGGCATCAAACCAGTAATAAATGCTATTTCTGCAATATTGTTTTTTACAATATTGAGCCTTTTGTTTATTATTAATAAATTTATAGGAATTAAAAAATTAACAACAGATGCTGAGCTTTAAAATGAAAAAGGAGTACTTATGAAAAAAATTTTTATATTAATAGCAATTCTTACAACTTTTGCTTGTACTAACAAAGAAACAATAACTTTAAACGTATTTAATTGGGCAGAATATATTGACGAGACTTTATTAGATCAATTTGAAAAGGAAAACAATATAAAAATTAATTATGAAATCTTTCACAACAATGAAGAAATGATGGCTAAATTTAACAACACAAATAATTACTACGACATAATAGTCCCATCAGAATATTTAATCCAAGAATTAATCGATGAAGGCAAAATTGAAAAATTAGATTATTCAAAATTGCCAAATGTAACAAAAAATATTACTCAAAATCTTACAAACTTAGAACATGATCCTGGCAATCTTTATTCAGTGCCAGCCTACTGGGGATTAATGGGCATACTTTACAATAAAACTAAAATAGATTTAAATGACATGCAAGGTTTTGACATATTATTTAATAAAAAATATAAAAAAGAAATTACAATGCTAGATTCCCCTAAAGACAATATTGGGGTTGCTTTAAAAAAACTTGGATACTCAATAAATGAATATGATACAGATAAAATTAAAGAAGCTGGAGAACTTTTAAAAATCCAAAATCCACTATTAATCGGATATTTCTCAGATGTACCTGCAAAATCATTAATGCTAAATGGAGAAGCATCTATTCAACTCACATGGAGCGGCGAAGCACAAAGCGCTATGCTAAAAGACAAAAATTTAGATTTTTATGCCCCGGAAAACACCAATTTATGGATAGATGCATTTGTAATTCCTATTGATGCTCCAAATAAAAACTTTGCTTACAAGTTTATAAACTTTTTATACGAGAATGAGCCATCTTACAAAAATTTCAAAGAAACTAGATATAATTCTCCAAACAAAAACGTAATAAAAAGAATAGAAGAAGAAGCAAAAAATAACCCCGAAATGAAATTATATTTAGAAGAAAAATTTATACCAAAAGATTTTTCCAAATTTGAAATTTTTAAAAAAATACCTAAAAAAATAAAAGAAGAAATCCTTAAAATATATTTAAATCTATCTTCTTGAATATTTAAATTCAAAAAAACTTAAAAGCTTTAAAATTTAAAGCTTTTAAGTTTCGTGACTATTTTTTAAAAAAGGTTTAAATACTAATTTTATATCAAGTCCAATTATAGACAAAGCAATCAATAATACCAAAAATCCTTGATAAATTAAAAATGGAAAAATGTCAAAAGGAGAAAGCTTGCCTTTTGTAAAATCTATAAGAGCTATAACATGCATACTATGAGGTAAAATACTTAAAAAAAAGCACGAAGACATACAAAGTAAAGCCGCAATACGATTTGAGTTTAAATTATTCTCCTTAGTTATTGATCTTACAACAGAACCACTCATTAAAATAGCAAGCCCATTATTTGCAAGAAACATGGTCAAAATACCAACCAAAACAACAATGACAAATTCAGAAGTTCTCTTAGACTTTGACATTTTTTGCAATTTTAAGAGCAACCAATCAAACCCCCCATACTTAATTGTCATATAAGAAATTCCACCTGTAGAAATAACAAGAATAAACATTTCTCCTAGGCCTAAAAATCCTTCATTAATTTTTTTAGCCAGCAACAAAAAAGTAACATCTGCGTAATAAATTCCAATAATACCAGCAACAACAATACCTAAAAACAAGGCTAAAAATACATCAAAGCCTGAAATTGCAACAACCATAACAAAAATATATGGAATAATTTTAAAAAAATTTATCTCACCAGGTTCAATAATAAAACTATCGACCTTGCAATAATAAGAACCTAAAAATGCAAAAGTAATACTTGCTAAAATTGCTGCTGGAAACGTATAAAAAGCTCCATTTTTAAAAACATCAACAATATTAACTTTTTGAGTATGACTTGAAATAATCGGGGTATCTGATATTAAAGACATATTATCTCCAAATGCACCAGCGCTAAGAATAGTACCAGCAATCAATGGAAGAGGAATATCCACCTTATCTGCAAGTTCCAAGGCAATAGGAGCAACAGCAACAATAGTCCCCATAAAACTTCCAGTAGAAAAAGATAAAAAAAGGGTAATTAAAAAAATGCCGCACACTAGTAAATTCAATGGGACATATTTAAGGCCAATATTTACTACAGCATCAACGCTTCCTATTTCTTTACAAACAGCGGAAAAAGCACCGGATAACATAAATATTAAAGATATAAAAATAACATCTTGTTGAGCACACCCTTCAATGAATTTATTCATTTTTGCTAAAAAAGATCCCCTAAAAATAATAAATGTCAAAACAATAGCAATAAACATAGCAACTACAGGGGGCATTTGATAAAATGCTTTTTCTACATCATTAAAATAAAGTACAAGTCCTGTGCCGATATAAATCCCTATAAAAAGAAAAAAAGGCATAAGTCCCCAAAAATTTGGAACCACATTAGTTTCACTTTTCAATTTCAAATCTCTTTCCAATTTTAACCTCCTAAATCACATAATTAAGAACAATTTATTCTAAATAAAATCAAAAAAATTTGAACAATTCAAATCTTAAAATTTTTATTTTTTTTTTTAAAAATAAAAAAACTTTTTTTATATCAAGCCCCAAAATAGATAAAATAACAAAAAACAATAAAAATCCAAAATAAACCAAAAATGGCAAAACACTAATTGGCGATACAAGTCCATTTGAAAAGTTTACTAAAATAATCATTTGAGCACCATAAGGAATAATGCCTTGGAAAATACAAGAGAACATATCTAAAATAGAAGCACTTCTTTGAACACTGATGTTATTTTCAAAAGCTATCTTTTTTGCCACTTTGCCGCAAATAAGTATGGCAATTGTGTTATTAGCAAGAAAAACATCCACTATTGAAACAAAAGCCCCAATAGAAAATTCCGCTGAACTTTTTCCTCTAATCAAAGATTTTAATTTAATAAGTAGCCATTTAAAGCCTCCATTATGAATCACAGCAAAAGAAACTCCCCCTGTTAAAATTGAGAGAAAAATTAAATCTGCCATATTTAAAAATCCTTTATTAATGTTTTTCATTACATCTAGAAAATATAAATTACCATACAAAATGCTAATAAGACATATAGAAAAAATACCTAAAAAAAGAACTATAAAAACATTCATTCCGGCCAAAGAAAAAAATATAATCATTAAATAAGGCACAGTTTTCACCAAATCTATTGAACTTTCATGTAAAAAATTTGTAGTATTGGGCAAATTCTCAGAAAGAAAGAAAAAAGAAAAAAAAGTTAGTATAGCGGATGGAAAAGCATAAAAACTGCTACTAATAAAAACATCTAAGATACTGCTACCTTGAGTCCGACTAGAAACAATTGTTGTATCTGATATTAAAGAAAGATTATCTCCAAACATAGCCCCACACATTACAGATGCTGCTATTAAATTCGGATTAATGCCACTTTTAATAGCAATATTAAAAGCAATAGGGGCAATTGCAACAATAGATCCAACAGAAGTGCCAGCAGAAAAAGAGAGAAAGCAGGTTACAAAAAATATACCAGAAACAATCCAATTGGGATTAATATATTTAATTCCCAAATTTGCTACAGTTTCAACGCAGCCCATTTCTTTGCAAAGAGAAGAGAAAGCTCCCGAAAGCATAAAAATAAGACACATTAGTATAATATCGTACTGAGCAGCCCCTTTAATAAATATGTGAATTTTATCCGAGAATTTTCCTTTAAACACCAAAAAACAAACAATGGAAGCTAAAAACATTGCAACACTAGCCGGCAGCTGGTAAAAGGCCATTTCTACACCAACAACCCCTAAATAAATCCCCGTACCTAAATAGATAATAATAAAAACAAAAAAAGGAATAAGCCCAAAAAAATTTGGCTGCCCTCTTACTTCAATATTTTCCATATACATCCTTTAAATATAAGCACCGTTTTTATAAAAAAGATTACCTATATTTTTAAATGATACCGCAAATTATTAATCGATGCATAAATTTGTAATCAAATCAAGAATAAAAATCCCCAATTTTCTTAAAATATTTAAAAAGAAAAATAAAATTTATCAAAAACTTTACTGCTAAGTTGCAAGAAATAAAAACTTAAGAAAACTCATTATAAATAAAGCAAGTGCTAAAAAGGAATAGGAATAAATTATATAAAAAATTTTATCTCATTTATCTCATTTATCTCATTTATAAAATATCTTTTAAAAAACTAGAAAATTAAATTTTACGCCAAAAATGATCTTTTTCTAAAATAGAGTCTATCTCTTTTGGCCCTTCAGAGCCATAAAAATAATTACAAATTTCAATATCTGCCCATTTATTTGAAATATCTGAAACAAATTCCCAAGAGCTTTCAATCTCATCACTTGTTGCATACAAAGTGCCATCCCCTAAAAAAGCGTCTAACAATAAACGCTCATAAGCCTCATCAAACAATCTTTTGAATGTTCCATGATATGAAAATTCCATATTAGCAGTTTGAATTTCATAATTATATCCGGGTTTCTTGGTATTGAATTTAATCTCAATTCCATCCCTTGGCTGAATTCTAAATATTAAAGCATTGGAAAAATCAACAGAACTATTGTTAAAAAGGGTAAAGCTTGGTTTTTTAAATTGAATATATATTTCTGAAAATTTCCTAGCAAGACCTTTACCAGTTCTAAGATAAAAAGGAACACCGGACCAACGCCAATTATTAATAAACACTTTCATAGCTAAATAAGTTTCAGTATTTGAATTTCCCAAAAATTCTGTTTCATCTTTATAGCCTTTTTTAAAAACCCCTTGAACTTTTGAACCTATATATTGACCCTTAACAATGCAATTCTTAATATCCTCTTTGCTAATTTTCCTCAAGCTTTTTAAAACTTTTACTTTTTCATCATGAATAAACTGAGAATCAAATTTAATAGGAGACTCCATTGCAACAAGGCTTAACAATTGTAAAATATGATTTTGAACCATATCTTTCAAAGCTCCAACAGAATCGTAATACTCTACTCTTCCATCAAGCCCTAATTCTTCTGCTACCGTAATCTGAACAAAATCCACATAACGATTATTCCAAATATTTTCAAAAATAGAATTGCCGAATCTAAATGTAAAAATATTTTGAACCGTCTCTTTGCCTAAATAGTGATCTATTCTGTAGATTTGATCTTCTTTAAAAGCAGAATAAAGCAAGCTATTTAATTTTTTTGCTGTTTCAAGACTAGAACCAAAAGGTTTCTCAAGAACTATTTTTGATAAAGTCAATCCTTCGTTTAAAAAACACCTTTTCAAATGATTAATTATAGGTCCATAAAATGTAGGAGACGTCGAAAGATAATATATTGTTTCTCGATTTTTATCTAAAAATTTAAATAAATTTTTATAGGGCTCCCTTTCATTAAAATCACCAAATACATAAACAAAAAAATTTAAAAAAACCTCAATCAGCGAATCGGTCTCTTCCTGCCATAAAGAATCTTTAATATACAATCTAAATTCTTTATCTGTAAAAACTTTACGAGAAAAACCAATAACCCTAAAATTGCTAATACATTTATTTTTAAATAAATTAAACAGCGAAGGAATAAGCTTTTTTCTAGACAAATTCCCGGTAACTCCAAAAATTACAATATCAAAATTAGAAACACTTTTTTCTTTCATAGAATTTAGTCCAATCTGATCAATTTATTATATTTTGAAAAACCATATATACAAATATCAACAATAAAAGCTAAGCTCAAATTAAATATCATTTTTTTATAAACAAAACTAGTATATAATAAGGAGAATGAAAAATCTATCACTATTTACAGATTTTTATGAAATTTCAATGATGAATGCTTATTTTACAAAAGGCATTAATCCTAAAGCAAAATTTGAAGTATTTTTCAGAAAAACACCGTTTAAAAATGGATACATTGTTTTAGCTGGAATGCACACATTAATTAATGAATTAAAAAATATTCGTTTTGGAGAAAATGAGCTTGAATATTTAAAAAGCTTTAATATGTTAGATAAACGATTTTTAAACTTTCTAAAAGAATTCAAACTAAACGTAAAAATAAACTCAATAGAAGAAGGTCGCCTGGTTTTCCCCTATACCCCAGTAGTTGTGATTGAAGGGCGCTTAATAGAATTATTATTAATAGAAGGACTAGTTTTAAATATAATAAACTTTGAAAGTTTGATAGCAACAAAAACCGCTAGAATAAAAGAATCTGGTGCAAAAATTTTAGCAGAACTTGGGCTAAGAAGGGCACAAGGAATAAATGGAGCACTTTCTGCCAGCAAGGCCGCCTACATAGGGGGAGCAGACTTCACAAGTAATATGCTTGCTGGATATAAATACAATATACCAGTCACAGGAACAATGGCTCATAGTTGGGTAATGAGCTTTGAAACCGAAGAACAAGCATTCAGAGAATATGCAAAAACATATCCAAACAAAGTAAGTTTACTAATCGATACTTATGACACGCTTAACAGCGGATTAAAAAATGCCATCAAAATATTTAAAGAATTAAAACAAGAAGAGGAAAATAATTTTTCAATAAGAATTGACAGTGGAGATCTTGAATATTTAAGTAAAGCCGCAAGAAAAGAATTAAACCAAAATGGATTAAATCATGTAAAAATTATTGCATCTAATGAGCTTGACGAAAATATTATCATGTACTTAAATTCAATAAATGCCCCAATTGATATTTGGGGCGTTGGAACAAATTTAGTTACAGCAAAAGGAGATCCAAACCTTTCAGGAGTATACAAAATGATCTCTATAGAAAAAAATGGGAAATTTATACCAAAAATAAAAATATCAAATAACGCAGAAAAATCCACATTGCCTGAGCAAAAAGAAGTTGCAAGAATCTATTTAAATGGCCAGATGATCCTTGATTTTATCTTTCTAAAAGAAGAAAAAGATAAAATCAAAGACCATCTAGATTTAAGAAAAGAATTTACCGTTTTTCATCCAATACAAGACAACATTTTTAAAATCATCAAACAATATGACGATTTTGAATTCCTAGTTCATACTGTCTTAGAAAATGGAAAACTTTGTAAAGGCTATGAGCCTAGCTTAAACAATATTAGAAATAAAACCAAGCTTGACTTAAGCAAACTTGAACATACGTACAGAAGAATAATTAATCCTCACATATATAAAGTAAGTATCAGTAAAAACTTAAGAAAGTTGAAAAACAAGCTCATAAAAGATATCAAAAACAATTAACATATATATGCATATATACAAAACTAACGAAGTAAATAAAATTTATAATAAAATCAAAGAACTAACTCAAAACGACAATATTTTTAAAAAAGAAACACTCATCATAGTAAAAAATGATCTCTTAAGAGAAGAAATTAAAAAAACTATCGCAAAACTAAATGGGATTTCTTATAATTTAAATATTAAAAAAAATGCTATAAAAAGCATATATGAAATTTCTTTAAAAAATCCTAATATAAAAAAATACATAGAAGAGAACACTTTCTCATTTTACTTGGAAACAGAAAAATTCATTTTATATAACATATTGAAAACTGAAAAATTAAAATACATAAAAGATTTCAAATCAATAAAGAATAGATACTTTTTTGCATCAAAAATAATAGATTTATTCCACCATTATTACTCAAAATTTTCAAAATTAATTGAAACCTGGGAAGACAATGGATTTTTATTCCAAGAAGAAAATTTAAAGCCCTACGAGAATATGCAAAAAGAATTGTTTAAAAAACTCTTTGAAAAGCAAAAAAATATTTTAAACTTACATAAAAAAATAATTCAGGAAAACCCAACAAAAAATATAAAAATTGAAATTAAAAAAATAATATTTATTGGCAATAACAGAGAAATTGAGAAAAAAATTCTCAACTCTTTAGAAAAAATTTTTGATCTTGAAGTGCACGTGTTAATTTTTGAAGATTTGCTCAACTATGAATCTACCCTTGTTGAAGAATTGTTGTTAACAAAAACAAAAATCAACCCAATAAAATATCAAGCTTTAGAAAAAGTAGACATTGAATTATTTAAAGGTAAAAATTTTTTAACAAGCATTAAAAATAATATCATAGCAAAAACTCCAATTTCAAAATTAGACGATAGCTTTAAAATAATAGAAGCTAAAAATCAAAAACGCGAAGTAGAAATTTTGACAAATCAAATAATACACTCAATGCAACAAAATAACCTGAAATTAAGCGACATAGCAATAACTTGTTTGCAAGAAAAATTTAATGAATATTTGCCATATATAGAAGAGTGCCTCAATAAATATGAAATCGAATACAGCGTTCTATGTTATAACAATTTGTCAAGAGGAGAAAGCATAATAGCCTTAAAAAGGCTAATGGATCTTTTCATATCAAAAAACGGAACAATTAGCAATTTCAGCAGAAAAGAAGTATTTGATTTGCTAAGCAACAACAAAGTAATGAAAAAATTTAATATATCAACATCTGAATTAAACTATTTAATAGAATTTAGCGAAGCAATGAACATTAGTTTTGGCGCAAACAACATCCACAAAGAAAATTTAAACTATGATCAAAACTTTTTAAACTCTTGGGAAGATGGATTTAATCGATTTTTAATGTCTGAAATATTTGACGAAAAATACGAAGAAAAAACTCAAAAAGAAAGCACAAGATTTCAAGATCAAGAATCAATAATGAAACTTATAACAATAGTAAAAAGTTTGTACGAAGATATAAACTATTTTAAAAATAAGGCATATAAAGTATATGAATGGGCAGAAATCATAGAAATTTTTATTCAAAAATATATTGATCTTGAAGAATTTAATACAACCGATGAATATTTGCAAAATAAGATAAAATCCTTTAAAAATTTTCCCAGAGATTTAAATGACAATCTTTACAAAAACTATTTACAAGAAATTAATGAAATAAAAATTGAATTTTACCTTTTTAAGATTATGCTTGAAGAAAATATTGAAAAAGAAAAATACGGAGCAATGTATAAAAAAAATGGAATATTGATTGCCAATTACAAAGAAATAGAATATCTTCAAAAAAAAGAAATTCATTTTTTGGGATTTCAAAAATTCAACTCCAATATAAATTATGATAATATGAATTTATTAAATGAATACTATGAACATGAAAACACCGAAAAAGAGACAATAACAGCTCTTTTTAATTTGATTTTCGCAACATCAGAAAAATTTCACCTTTACTGCTCATTTCAAGACACCTTAAGCCCAGAAATTAATACATCAAAAACAATCAACAAAATACTTGAACACATACAAAAGTATGAAAAAAATTTTCAAATAGAAAAACATCCAAATGAAAGTCACGACCTAGCATATTTTAAAGATGCAAAAGAAAATTATTTAATAAACTATGATCCAGAAGCCTTTAATATTGCAAAAATACTACAAAATTCTAAATCGATTAAGTTCAAGCAAAATAAAATCAAACTAGAAAGCCCAATTAAGCTAAATTTATACGAATTAAAAAACGCCCTTTCTAACCCTTACAAACATTTTTACGAAAAAACTTTAAACGTTAAAATACAAGACATAAGATTAGAAAATGAAATCAAAGAAAAACAAGAAGAACAAATTTTCAATGTTATTGAAATTATTTACAGACTTATAAAAAATTCAACACTACTTCATGAATACATAATGGGGAAAAAAGATGATATAAAAATAGCAATAGAAATTATTAAAAACCACATTAGATATGAAATACAACAAGGAATCATTCCTTTCAACATAGATCAAAAAACGACTGTAAATGAAATCTTAAAAAGAATAAATAAATTAAAATATAATGCTACTGAAAGCTTAAAAAAGCTTTCAACAATGACAAAAAGCAAAATTAAATTTTCTAAAAAAATAAAACTAAATTTTCAAAAAAAAAATATAGAATTTGAATTAAAAAAAGATATTGAGAATGTATATAAAGTCGAAAACGATTATTTTTATTTAAATTTTGTAAAAAAAGACTGTTGTAGTATCCCGGATAAAATAAAAAATGAAATAGATTTATATATAACAGGATTACTAATAAAAAAAGAAATACAAAATTTCAATTCATTAACGGAAGTAAAAATTGATCTTGAAAGCTTAACAGCAAAAACAACTATTTGTTATCATCACAAAGAAATATTAATTGAAGACATTGAAAATATGCTTATGCAATTTGCATACATATCAAGCTATCCAACTCCAATTTACCAAAGCTTGATAATTAAAATTTTAACAAAAATAAATCAAAATAATTTTTCAAATTGTTTTAAGAATTTCATAAAAATGCAGATAAAAAATCCTTCCAAAGTTTATTTCACAAGCAAAGCACACGAGAGATTCTTAAAAACTAGCGAAATAACACTCTGCGATTACTATAACAGATTTAAAGACACTCATGATTTCAAGTTAGACGAAAATTTACTAACATTGATAGAAAAATTTTACATTAAATTTGTAAGGACAAAAAATTAAAATCCATGGACAAAATCCTAGAAAAAATTAAAAATAACACAACAATATTAATAGAAGCATCGGCAGGCACTGGCAAAACCCACATACTTGAAAATGTGGTTATAAATTTAATAAAAACCAAACTATACTCCATAAATGAAATCTTGGTATTAACTTTTACAAAAAAAGCCACAGAAGAAATGCACACAAGAATACTAAAAGTAATAGAAAATACTTATCTTAACTCAAAAACAAATGAAATTTTAAAAGAAGCTTATGAGCAATCAAAAAAACTCTTTATATCAACAATCAATAAATTTGCATTACATGCCTTAAATAATTTTCAAATTGAAACAGAAAATTACTCCAAGTATAAACCTAAAGAAAAATTTTCAAAAGAAATAGATGAAATAGTTTACGACTTTTTAAGAAAATCAGATAGCTTGATTCAAACTCTTGATATTAAAGACTACGAACTTAAAGTATTTAAATCTGATGCTAAAAAAACAGAAGAGATTGTTTTAAAAATAAAAAAAGCTTACGAAAGAGATACAACTCAAGAGCTTGGGGATTGGCTTAAAACCCAAACGGCATTTGAAAGCATTCTTCTTAAAAAGGAAGAGCTGATCAAAGATTACAACAAAATAATAGAAGATTTGGATAAAATGACAAAAGATGAAATATTAAGCTTTTATAATAAACATATTCAAACTGGCAAACTTGAAATAGAATACTCTAAAGAAAACGACATATTCAAAATAGCAGAAATATTAATGAAAAATAAATTTTTTTCAACTTTACTAGAAAAAGAAACTAAAAAAAATTCTAAATTATCACCTAAAGAACTTAAGATTAAAAATGATTTAATCTGCTTAGGAATTAATATTAAACACGAAAAATATAAATCAGAAGACAATAGAAATAAAAATAGAAACAATTTAAAGCAATATGTTATTTTAAAAGTTGAATACAAAATACTAAAGTATATAGAAGAAGAACTAGAAAAAACTATTAAATCAACAAACACAATAGATCAAAATTACATAATTTCAAATTTAAAAAATCACTTAAAATCAGCAGACAAAAAGCTTCTAAATGCAATCAAAAATCGATACAAAATCATTTTAATTGATGAGGCACAAGATTTAAGCTTAATACAAATTGAGATATTTAAAATATTAAAAAAAGCAGGAATAAAATTAATATTCATAGCCGATCCAAAACAGATAATATATTCCTTTAGAAAAGCAGACATTTCATTTTATAATAAAGAAATAAAAAATAAAATCAACGCAGACACTAGAATTGTACTAAAAATAAATCACAGATCAAGCAAAAAACTCATAGAGCCTTTAAATAAAATTTTTAATAATATATACAACAATGCAATAGCTGATGAGATTGAAAAAATTGAATTTACTAATTCAATTCCAAATCAAAAAAACAACAATAATAAAATTTTCATCAACGGACAAGAAATAGAAGGAATCAATATAATAACCACAAATACAGAACTCGAAGAAGACATTTACCAAAAAACAGCATTAACAATAAAATATTTGCTCGCATATGGAAAAATTGCTCAGGATGATAAAATTAGAAATATTGAAATGCAAGACATTAAAGTACTTTGCAGAGGAAAAAATGAAATCAATTTAATAGATAAAGCATTAAAAAAAGAGCAAATCCAAACAAACAAGACTCAAGAAAACTTTTTAAAAACCAAAGAATTTAGCGAAATTTTCTATATTATTAAATGCTTAGACCGAAAACAAAGTTTTACAACCCTAAACTATATTCTAAGCAGTAAAATACTAAATGTGCCGTGGAATTTGCAAAGAATTTTAATCAAACAAGACAAAATTCACCTTATAGAAGAATTTATTGAAAATATAACAGCTTTGCTTGAAAAAAATGAAATAACATTAATAAATGCAATTAACAAAATCGCATTCGAAAAAAACTTGTGGATAAAAATTGCAAATATCACCAAAGATCAAAAAATTATTGAATGGGCAAAAAATAAAATAAATTACAAAGGTCTTCTTATTAAAGAAGGTAAGCTTGAAAATTTAAAAACCTATGAAACAACACTTGAGACAATCTCTAAAATATATCATAAAGAACAAAACATACAATCTCTAATCTCTACTTTAGAAAGCTTAATAATAAACGAAGAACCTGAAGAAATAGAAGAAAAACCCAACAGTATAAACAATGATAATGAATCTATAGAACTCATGACAATTCACAAATCAAAAGGGCTTAGCATGAATATTGTATTTTTAATCAATACAACTCCAATAGAAAATAGCAATTTTCTTTCAAAAAAAAATCAATTTTACAAATTTTATAAAAACGGAAACATTGAATATGATTTTTTTAAATTGGAAGAAAATAAAAAATATGCAAGACTAAAAATACTAAGCGAAGAAAAAAATATATTTTATGTGGGAGCAACAAGAGCTAAATTTGCTCTTTTTATTACAAAAACAAATAGCATAACTAGCAAATTATTAGAAATAGCAAAAATCTTTACTATCGATGATATTAAACAAGATTTTAACATATATGAATTTATTGACCAAAAGAGATTTAATAAAAGAAAAGACATTACAAATGTAAATACAAAATTAATTCCGCCAAAACCAATAATTAAAACCATGTTTAAAAAAGAATATACATCTAGTTTTTCAAGCTTAACAGCACAAGCCCATCATAAGGCATTTTATGAAAACTATGATTTTAAAAATATTAACTACGAAAAAGAAACGGATCTTGATTACGAGCCTGAGCCTGGGTTAGAAGAGACTTTACCCAAAGGAAAAGACAGCGGAAACATTTTACATGCTGCTATGGAAGAAATAGTCTTTAGCACAGCAAAAGATACATTTGATAATTTTAAAAAAAATAACATTGAAATTATTGAAAAACAAATACAAAAAATTAACTCAAATCTCAATACAATAGAAATACAAAATTCATTAACTAAAATGATTTATAACATACTGACCTATAATATAAGAGCAATTAATACTCGACTGTGTGATATTGAAGAATTGCAAAAAGAAATGGAATTTTTAATAAAAATAAATCCTGAATTTCAAAACCAAAAACATCTTTTTGACAAACACTTTGAAGATCTTCACATAAAACTAAGTGATGGATATTTAAAAGGAATAGTAGATCTCATATTTAAAGCTAATAATAAAATATATATCCTAGATTACAAAACAAATTATCTTGGAAAAGATAAGGATGATTACAATATAACAAATTTAGAAAATACAATAAAAAAGGAATATTATGATTTGCAATATAAAATATATGCTCTTGGAATAAAAAAAATATTATTTAAAAACAAAAGAGAATATAATCAAAAATTTGGTGGAATAATATATCTTTTTACAAGAGCATTTAAAGACAATATTGAATGCTTAAATTCAAAATTTGAAAATGGAATTTATTTTAATCTTCCAAAATTTAACGACGTGGATTTAGATAAAATCATCTTAGAATTAAGCATTAAAAGACACTTATGAGAGATTTTTTAGTATTAAGAGAATTTTTAAAAGATAAAAACAAAAAATTCCTAACTCCTGAGCTTAAGCTTTATGAAATAATTGAACTTTTAAATATCAATAAAAAAAATTGTTATAAAGCACAAACACTTGCAAAGTTCACAAACAATGAAAATATTGCAATATTTTTAATATTTTTATTTAACTATTTTGATAAAGGTCACCTAAGAGCTGATATAAATCTATTAGCAAAAGATATTCAAAATACAATAATATTTACAAAAGACAACCTAGAAAAAACCAATAAAAGTTACAACAAATTAATAAAAATGCTAAAAGAGTTAGAAATATTTGGAAATTCAGAAACCATTAAGAATATGGTTTTGCTTTTAAAAAAACACAACATACTAATGGAATTTAATAACAAGCTTAAAATTACAACTCCCCTAATTTTGGAAAACAATATCTACATTTATACTCAAAAAAACTACAGAGAAGAAGAAGAGTTAATAAAACAAATTATAAAAAGATTAGAAAACCATAAAAATGAATTAAATGACAATAAAATACAAAATATAATATCAACTTTAAATACCAATAATTTAAATAAAGAGCAAATTACATCAGTGAGAAAGGCATTAAAAAGCAACTTCTTTCTATTAAGCGGAGGCCCAGGAACAGGCAAAACTACAACTATTAACTATATCTTAAAAGCAATTAACAAAACATTAAACAACAAAAAAAAAGGATTAGTAGCAATTGCAGCCCCCACAGGAAAAGCTAGCCTAAGGCTGCAAACAAGTATAGACTATTCATTCAAAAATTTAGAAATAGAATGCAGTACAATCCAAAAACTATTGAGAATCAAATTTATAAATAAAAAAAATTTATATGATGAAGAAAATCAATTAAATTTTGACGTAATAATAATTGATGAAGCTTCAATGGTAGACGCATATACTTTTTTAAAACTACTAAAAGCAACTCCAATAACCACTAAGTTAATAATGGTGGGAGATAAAAATCAACTCCCATCAGTAAACGAAGGAAATGTATATTCAAGTCTTTTAGGAATAAAACAAATAAATAACGATAATGTAGAAGAACTTAAAGAAAATTTCAGAAGCAACAAAGAAATAAATTTGCTCTCAAAAGCAATATACAAAGAAGATAGTACTTTGATTTGCAAATACATTAATGACAATAAAAATATTCAACTGAAAGAAATAGAAAAAATAAATTTAAAAAAAGATCTAATAGAATATACAAACAATTTATATAAAAAAATGCCCACTTTTAATCTTAAATTGCTAAAAGAATCAAAAATTGAACTAATACTTGAAACTTTACTTGAAAATATAATTTTAAGTTCAAAAAATTTTGGCAAATTTGGAACTAAGACACTAAATGAAATAATAAAAAATTACCTAAAAAAGACCTATGGAAGCTTTATTGGCCAAATAATAATGATAACTAAAACTGACTATAAAAACAAATTATTTAATGGAGAACGGGGTGTTATTTTTAATGAAAATTCTAAATTTTATGCTTTATTCCAAAGAAAAGATGAAAAATATAAAAAAATAAATTTAGATTTACTAACAAATTATGAATTCAGTTTTGCCACAACAATACATAAAAGCCAAGGATCAGAATACAAACATATAAAAGTAATATTAGAAAATAACCCTTTTTTAACAAAAGAGCTTATGTATACTGCAATAACAAGAGCCAAGGACAGCTTAGAAATAATTTCTAACAAAGAGACTATTATTAAGCTAAGCAAAAAATCTAGCAAAAGAGATTCAAAAATACTAGAACATGTAAACTCATTTAAAGAAATTGACAAATAAATTAAAAACTACTATAATCTTTTAAAAGAATGGCTTTGGGGGCGTAGTTCAGATGGTTAGAACGCCTGCCTGTCACGCAGGAGGTCGCGGGTTCGAGACCCGTCGCTCCCGATGATAACTTTATATTTTATAGTGTCAACGGCTTTTCTTAGGGAATATATATTGATACTCTAACAAATTTTTAATAAAAAAAATTACAAATCTTTAATTTAAAAGTTATAATTTAAGTAATTAAAAAAGAAAATCTATAAGGAGAATGTAAAATGAATCTACAAAAGTGTCTATTTTTGACTACTTTATTATTGATTTCAACATCTGTTTTCGCACAAACCAACACAACAACAAAAGAAAATGTAATTCCAAATAGGAACTTAAGCCAATTTGGAGTAGAAGAGATCTGCCCAATATGCGGATATGTTAATTGTATTTGCGATGAGCAAACTACAGAAATCGCTGCAAAAATCTCTCAATCAAATACAACAGGCTTTTTTACAAGCATGGCTATACTTGCATTGCTAGCAGTAGTTACTACAGGATTAGCCCTAGCAAAAAAGAAATTATATAAATCAAAATTAAAAATTTAAGTAAACTAAATACTGTAGCTTTTTAAAAGCTACAGTAAAGTTTCAAAATCAATTCTTCAACTCTATTTAAAAAATTAAGAAGTGCAAATATCCTCAACTCTGATCTCACAAAGCATCTTTTTGACATCTTGAAATTCGCAAAGATTGCCTTTTAATGCAGTAGCTGTACCAGCTGCAACACCAAATTTAAATGCATCTTTTAAAGTACTTCCATTATCAAAAGCATACACAAATCCTGCAATCACAGAGTCTCCTGCTCCAATAGTGCTAACAGAATTAATCTTTGGAACAAAGGCCCTAAAAGCAACATTTTTACCACCAATAAAAATAGCCCCGTCACTTCCCATGGAAATTATAATGTTTTGAATCCCGCTTTCTACAAGATTTCTCCCGATTTTAATCAATTCTTTTGTAGAATTAAATTTAACATTAAAAAGATCCTCAAGTTCATAAATATTGGGTTTTATTAAAAAGGGATTTAATTTAAGAATTTTTCGCAAAGGCTTGCCACTAGTATCAATGATAAGCTTAACATTATTAAAAATGCCATTAGCTATTTCATTGTATGCATTCTCACCAAGAGCTGTGGGAACACTTCCTGACATCACTAATACACTATTACTTGTCAAGCTTTTAAGTCTATCTTTCAAAAGTTCAAATTCATTCTCAGAAATATCTGGAGAATTGGCATTAATTTCTGTTTCTCTGCCATTTGCTATCATTTTAATATTTAATCTTGTATCATATTTTATTTTAATAAAATCGTTTTTTATGCCCTTAGAATCAAGAGAAAATCTTATATAATCACCCGTAAAACCCCCCAAAAATCCTAAAGCCATGCAGGGTTTTCCCAAGTTTTTAAGAACAATGCTTACATTTATTCCCTTACCGCCAGCAAAAAAATTGTTATTTAAAGCATAATTAAGACTTTCTTCCTGAAATTCTTTTAAAACTATTTTATAATCCACAGAAGGATTGAGCGTTAAAGTATATATCAAGACAATCTCCTTTGATTGATAAAATCAATTAAATAAATAGTAAAATTTAATAAATGTATATACACTATATAATATATAAAGGTGATTATTATGCAAAATTTATTTTCAAAAAACTTAATTGTTTTAAATTATAATGCAACTAGCAAAGAAGATGTAATTAGAAAAATGGCTAGCATGTTTAATGAAAATGGATACTTAAATGACATGGAAGCATTTATAAAAGAAATTAAAAAAAGAGAAGAAATTAACGGAACAGGCATTGAAGAACATATAGCGATGCCTCATGCAAAAGGTGATTTCATTAAAAAACACGGAATTGCTATTTTAAGAATTACTGGGGATGGTTTTGATTTCAATTCTTCTGATCAAAAGCTTTCAAAACTGTTTTTCATGATGGCTCTACCTGAAAAAACTTCAAGCAATACACATATAAAAGCTATATCATACCTAAGTAATACTTTTAGCAACAACTTGCTAAGATATGAACTTATGAGCACAAATAATGAAGATAGATTTTTAGAAATAATTATGAACAATGGCAATATAAATGAATCTAATAATTTAAATACAAAAAAAGATTTCATTCTTGCCGTAACAGCATGCCCTGTGGGGATAGCTCATACCTATATGGCAGCAGAAAGCCTTAAAAAAGCGGCTTTGGAATTAAATATAAACATAAAAGTAGAAACAAATGGATCTAGTGGAACCGAAAATCCAATAACAGAAGAAGAAATAAAAAAAGCAAAGGGAATCATTATTGCATCTGGCAAAACTATCGACAAAGAAAGATTTAAGGGAAAACCTTTAATCGAAGTGGGAGTAAAAGACGGCATACATAAAGCAAAAGAGCTTATCCAAACAATTCTTAAAAACGAAGCTCAAATCTACAAAGGTAACACAAACACATCCGCTGAAACTCTCCAAAAGCAAAACAAAAGAACTGGGATTTATAAACACCTAATGAATGGGGTCTCATTTATGCTTCCATTTGTAGTTTCAGGAGGAATAATAATAGCAATATCATTCATGTTTGGAATCAAAGCATTTGACATAAACGATCCAAGCTACAATAAAATAGCAGATATTCTGATGCAAATCGGCGGTGGAAGCGCATTTGCTTTAATGATTCCAATACTTGCTGGCTATATTTCATTTAGCATAGCAGAAAGACCAGGACTTGCGCCCGGAATGATTACAGGATTAATGATGAGCAATGGAAATGCGGGATTTCTGGGGGGTATCTTAGCAGGATTTATTTCAGGCTACGTTACACTAACTGTAAAAAAAATATCTGACAAAATAATTCCTAGCAATTTAAGGGGAATAAATCCGGTATTAACTTATCCTTTTTTATCAGTCATAATTTCAGGAATTTTGATATATGCAATGCTTAGTCCAATATCTACTATTAATAAATCAATAACAGATATGCTAAATCAACTTAGCGGAACTAATATGGCAATACTTGGAGCTTTGCTAGGAGGAATGATGGCAATAGATATGGGAGGACCTGTAAACAAAGCTGCATATGCATTTGGAATTGCAATGATAACTGCAAAAAATTATATTCCTCATGCAAGCATAATGGCAGGAGGAATGATACCTCCTATAGGAATTGCTCTTGCCACAAGTTTATTTAAAAACAGATTTTCAAAAGAAGAAAGAGAATCCGGAAAAGTTTGTTATTTTCTAGGAGCATGCTTTATTACAGAAGGAGTAATTCCATTTGCAGCATCAGATCCTTTAAGGGTAATACCCGCATGCATACTAGGCTCATCTGTGGGAGGATTTGTTTCTGCACTTTTCAAAGTAGAAGTTATAGCGCCACACGGCGGAATATTTATTCTACCAATAGTAGTAAACCCATTAATATGGATAATATCTATTTTAGTAGGATCTATTATAACAGCTGTTTTAATGGGAATTTTAAAAAAAGAATATAAGAATATAAACGATTAAGTTTATATTCTTGAACCTAGTCAATAAACTAATCTAAGTTTTATTGGTGTTTCAAGACTTAATCCTTTAACCATGTCTATCTCAAACCTTAGTGTGTTTGAGTTAATTTGTTTAAATCCAAATTGTTCTTGAACATTTCTAGAAGTCTTCACTGTAAGATTAAGTTTTGAATTGTCAATAAGTTCACTTGCTTTAGAAGTAAAATCCGATAAAAAATAAACCAAAACATCTTTATATTCTTTAGCAGACATTGGAATCTCATCCGATGGCAAAAGAGCAGCAAGTGCATCGCTAATATATTCTTTATTTTCATTAATATTCTTAGTAGCGTTTTCCAAATTAATATCAAGTTCAATAATATTTTTACCATCTTTTTTTTCTATCTTAAACACAGATATATCAGTTTTTTTCATATAATCGCCTAAAATTTTAATTAAATTATCAAACTTAACAACCAAATTAATAGAATCTCCTTGGGTTTTAATGCTCAAAAGCTTAAGTCCAAGCTTTTCCCCTCCATTTTTAAAGTATTTTTTTATTTCATCTACAGGGAAAAGAGGCATATTTGCAATTTCTTCTCCAACTAAAGTTGTTAAGAGTTCTTTTCTAATTTTCTCAAATTCTCTATTAACATTAACAAATATTGAAACAATGCCACTAATATCATCATTTAACTCAATTTCAACATTAGAGCTACAAGCAAAAAAAATAATCGATAAACTCAGACTAATAAAACATTTTCTCATAACAAACTCCTAACTAACAGTTAAAAACTATTATAATAAAATATATAGCTATAAAGCAATAAAATTAAAGGAGACCGCCTATGGTGCACGATGAAACACTAGAACCAAAATTTTTTCAAAGCCTGCTAGACAATAGCCCTACCCCTTATCACCTAGTAAACTATATTGAAGAGAAATTAATAAATTATTTTAATGCACAACAATTAAAACTTGAAGAAAAATGGAAAATCGAAACAGGATCATATTACATAAAAAAAGAAGGAACTAGCCTTATTGCCTTTAATATTGATGTTGAAAAAAAATATGAGCCGTTTCTAATAGCAACAGCACACACAGACAGTCCGGGATTAAAATTAAAAATAGACGCAACAGAAAAAACAAGTGGGGTGTTTTACAACCGTATTGAAGTTTATGGTAGTCCAATAATTTCTACTTGGATTGACAGAGACTTAAACCTAGCAGGAATTGTATATTTCAAAAAAAATGAGAATATTGATTCAAAATTAATAAATATTGAAAACATAGGAATTATTCCAAACCTTGCAATACATTTAAACCGACAAATTAACGAAGGATTTAAATATAATACTCATGACAATTTAACAGTAATAAGCAGCACAAAAAAACCACTAAAAAATGCTATCTTAGAACAACTTGGAATAGAACATAAAAATTTTCTATCTTGTGATCTAATATTTACAGAATCACAACCTTCTAAAATAATAGGAACTGAAGGGGAATTTTTAGCTTCTAAAAATCTTGATAACAAATCGGGATGCCATGCGATCATGAATTCTTATGTTCATACAAGCAATGATAAAAATAAAATAGCTGCATTTTTCGACAACGAAGAGATAGGATCTTTAACCTCAAGAGGCGCTGATTCAAATTTTTTATCAGAAGTTTTAGAAAGAATCGATCTTGCTCTTAATTTAACCAGAGAAGAGCATTTAATAAAAACAAACAAATCATTTAATATCTCAATTGATAGCGTTCACGGCATTCATCCGGGATATACATCCAAACATGATCCAAACTACCAAGCAACTCTGGGAAGGGGTGTGGTTGTAAAAAATAGCGCCAATTTCAGATATGCAACAACTTCAACAGGATTTGCAAAATTAAAAAATTTGGCTATTAAAAATAATATTAAGATTCAAGAAATAATAATGAAAGCAAATGTTCCTTCAGGCACAACAATTGGTCCAATCTCAAATGCAAGAACAGGAATAGAAACTATTGACATTGGAACACCAATGTGGGCAATGCATTCTCTGCGTGAAACAGTATCAATAGCTGACCACATAGAGGCAATTAAATTGCTAAGGGTTTTCTTTGAAAAAGGAATTTAAAATTGGAAAAAATAAAAGAAATAATTGTAGTTGAGGGAAAAGATGATCTTAAAAGAATCAAAGAAGCTTTTGACTGCACAGTAATAGAAACAGAAGGATTTGCTTTAAAAATTGAAACTATTGAATTATTAAAAAAAGCATTAAAATACAAAGGAATAATAATCTTAACAGACAGCGATAAATCTGGAAATATTATTAGACAAAAAATAGTCAAACATCTGGGAGAAAATAATAAAATCAAACATGCGTATCTTAATAGTAAAGACACTGAAGTTGAATCCGTAAATAAAGCAGAAATAATAAAAATACTTAAAGGGGTTGGAACTTTATCTAAAGATAGTCAAAAAGATTTATTAACATTAAGTGATTTGCTAGAACTTGGTATAATAGGAGAAAACTCAAAAGAAAATAGACAAAAAATACAAAAACACCTTTGTTTAGGACATGGAAATAGTAAAAAACTCTTAGAAAGACTTAATTACTTCAAAATAACAAAAACAGATCTAAAAAAACAATTGGCGTTAATTAACTCCCCCAGAAGGACTTGAACCTCCGACCTAGTGGTTAACAGCCACCCGCTCTACCACTGAGCTATAGGGGAAATTGAACACTAAAAATATTATCTTAAATTTAAAAATTTTTGTCAATTATTTTCCAATATTTTTAAAATCCCATTAGCAAGAATTTTGGAATCTTGATCTCTAAGCTTAGAAGATCTAATAGACCAAGCTTCCTCTGGAAATGCTAAATTTCTAACTTCTACTAAAAGCTTAGTCATTACTATATTGTTTCTTAAAACATGAAGATTTTGACCCTTAATATAAAAACTTCTTTTCATTCCTTCTGTAATTTTTTCTGCTGCAGACTTTGAATGAATATCATATTTTTTCTCGTCATCTTTTTGATAATAAAACCCCATACTCTTAGGTGCTCCAACACTATTATCCGCATGCAAACTAAAAAAAGCCATATCCTTATCTTTAATATGTTTATATTTATTAACAATGTTTTTAACAACGACCAATCTTTTTTTAAGGCCTGCTGGAGTGCCACTTATCCAGGAATCAACAGTATCATTTTTATTTAAATCATAATCATTGTAAACTTCGTTTTTAACATTAACAAAAGTATTGTTAGCAAAAACACTATTCCTAATTAAATGGTCAGGGGCTAAAATAGTAAATTCAACATTAGCTCCCTCTTCTTTAAGATATACATAAAGCCTTAAGGCAATATCATACACATATTCATCTTCAACAACAAAAACTTCATTTCCAAGACCATCTCTAGATTTAACAATAGCTCCAGGATCAAGACCGCCGTGACCCGGATCAAGAATTATTAACTTATCTTTAAGTCTTGATCCTTTATTAAACCTAGAATTTACCAACTTTTCAAAACTTTTGAAAAGTTGCGTTGCCTTTTTATAAGAATTCAAAGGAGAATGCCAATCTTCTGAATAAAACTCACTTGGCTGACTTATCTTTTTTGGCTTATACCAATAATAGAAATCACCAACAACCTCAAATATTGGTATTTTGGAGTCTAAAATAACCAAAGAGCTAATATCAAAAAGATCTTGATTGGCAGCAATTCCAAAAGTATTTAAATTTAGCTTTTTGTTTTTACTTGAGGGAAGATTGGCTATTGTTTGTACTTTATTAGAAGAATTAGCGCTAAAATCAACCTTGTTTTTAACAAATAAATCGTTTTTACTTTTAATTATAGAAGAATTATTTGAAAGTTTTTTATCAAAAATTTTCAATTTTTGATCATGCATAATATTATTGCTGCTTAAATTATTCCAATTTTTAAGATCTTCAATTAACACCCCGTAATGTCTGGCTATGCTATACAAAGTCTCCCCTACAGCAACTGAATGATAGATAAACTTATTATCTATTTTTTTTTCAATTTTTAAATCTCCCTTAACAGGTTTTTCCAAATCGTTATTTACAATCTTTAAAACATTTAACAATGAACCCGCTTTAAGATTAACAGCTCGATTACCATTAAGAGCTACAAGATCCTTAGCAGTAATACCATAAATATAAGCTATTCTACCAAGAGTTTCCCCTCTTTTAACATAATGAAAATTAACATTATTGGTGGCTTTCTTTAAAAAAAGCTGTTGACCAATCCTTAATTTATCATCATTAAGAAAATTAAATTTTAAAATATCCTTAGAACTAATATCAAAATCTTGAGAAAGTTTTGAAAGTGAGTCACCTTTCTTAACCACATAAGGCTTTAAAAAATCAGGCTCGGTTAATACAAGTTTCATTCCGGCCTTAAGATCTTTAGAGCGCAAATCATTCCAAGCTACTATCTCTTCTTGACTTAGTCCAACAAGCTTTGAGACGCCCTCAACAGTGTCGCCCTCTTTTACGGTGTAAAAAATTACCCCTTTATTAACAGATTCTAGCGAACTAAAAGAATGATTGACTTTATGGGTAATATTTCGATCTAAATTAGAATCGCTTGGAATAATTAATATTTGACCTGCTTTAATATTGTCAACACTAAGTTTATTAATCCTTTTAAGATCGCTTACTTTGGCTTTATACTTAATTGCAATTGAAAAAAGAGTGTCTCCTTTGACAACCTTATACTCAAAATCTGCATTAAGATTTACAGGGCTTATTATCAAAAAATAAAATAATATAATAAGCTCTATAATTTGCAAAACACAAAAAGCTTTACTTTTCCTTAATACCAGTATTTTGAACAATGTAGTCATAAATTATCCAATAATAATCATATTTTTTGAAGAAGAAAGTATATCTTTTGGAAATATAAAATTGCCCATCGTCAAAATATAAATCAGCAATCACCTTGCCCGAAGTATCAGAATAAGTCGTCTCAATAATAGAAAATTTATTTGGTGCTTTTGAAATATCTGAATTATTAGAATTCCACAAATATTCTTTATACTCTTCAACTACATTTTTATTAGGGATAGGTGATAACTTTTGCTTATAAAGGTATGCCTTGCCTTTGTCATTTAATAACAAACCTTCAATATCAAGATATAAAAAGAACTTTTCTTTTTTCCCAAGCTGCAACGCCTTTAGCAAATATTTAACAATCTCATCGGGTGACAATTTTTTCTTTTTCAAGATATCTTGAATATCATTATTTTCAGATAAATTAACAAGATCTATATTCCCCCGATCTTCATCAAAACCATCATTTAAAAAAAGCGTAATAATATTGGATTCTTTTTTCTTAGATGGATCTGAAATGTCTGGGAAAAAAATACCCTTAACAAAATAAACTCCATCTTTACTAAACTTAACAAATTGATTTAAGTTAATAACTACAGAAAATTTTTCATTAGGTCTCAGGCTCATATTTCTAACAGGAATTGCAACATTTTTAGATCTCTTTTTAACATATTCAATAGGTCTTTTAACTTTAATATTGGTGGTATCAGTAACATCAAAATCAAAGCCAAAAGAATTAATATCGCCTATTTCTAAAGTTAAAACGCTCTCAGATGCATTGCTAAGAGAAACTTCAATAAAAACATTACTATTGACACGATAAATAGATTGATTGAAAAATTTGATTTTAAAATCAAGGCCCTTGTAATCTCCAGCAAACAAAACAAAAGAAATATTCATAAAAAAGATATAAAAAAGCAATTTTCTAATATTCATAAGCTCCCCTCAAAACCTAACCACATTATATATAAAGAAAGTAATAATACCTATAGTATATTATTATACTAAATTAATTAAACAAAAAGGTAAAAAATGAATATAGATGAAGAATTAACAACAATATTAAAAAATAACTCCAATTTAAAAAAAATGAAAGAATTTTTAGAACAAAATACATTTTTTTCATTAACAGGATACGAAGGATTTTTCAAGGCTTTTTTAATAAAAAAAATCAAAGAATATAGTAAAATTGAAAAAATAATATTAATAGTTAAAGACGAGCACACATTAGATAAAATCAAAAACGATTTACAAGTAATTACAAATCAAATCTTTGAACTAAACTATTTTAGCCCCCTTGTATACAAGGGTATTGGTTCAAAAAATACTATCTTTAACGAAAGAGTCAAATTTTTAATCAATTTTTATAAAAAAAATCCTGGAATATATATTGCGGTATTAAAATCATTGCTTAGCAAAATACCTGATAAAAATACATTGCTAAAAAATATATATAAAATTGAAAAAAATACCAATATTAATACAGTAAACATTGAAAAAACTCTTATAACATTGGGATATGAAAAAACATTCAGAGTAACAATTCCGGGAGAATTTACAATAAAAGGAGAAATTATAGATCTATATCCCTTTGGAGAGCAAAATCCAATAAGAATTATACTAAACTTTGACAAAATAGAAGAAATAAGGAAATTTAATCCCTTAACCCAATTAAAACACGATAATGAAATTTTAGAATTCCAAATTCTTCCAAAAAAAGAAATTATTTGGGACGAAGAAACTGTTAACACCCTGAAAATGAAAATTAAATCTGCTGAATATAAAAAGATTTTTGAAGAGTTAGATTTTAAAAAAGAAACAAAAACAGAAGAAATGTTTTATCCACTAGTAGCAAATACTTACTTAATTGATGAGATTGAAAAACATACACCTATTGTAAACTTTGAAATTAACGATTTCGAAAAAGAAATTGAAAAAATACACCAAGAATATGAAAAGCTTTACAAAGAAGCAAAAGAAGCTGGTAAAAATATAATTAATCCAAAAAGAATTCTCTTAAATTCTAAAACCTTTAATCTAAAAAGTAATGTTTTATTTTCAAAGATTAAAAGTCCTAAATCAAAAGAAATTATAGAATTTAAAATCGAAAGTGAGAGAAACTTTTTTTCAAATATAGCACTTACAAAAGAAGAATTTGAAAATTGGCTAAAAAATGGATTTAAAATCATTATTGCAGCAGAATCTGAATCACAAAAAGAAAAACTTAAATATATTTTCAAAGAATTGCCAAAAGTATCAATTGAGGTGTTAAAAATATCTAGCTCTTTAATAATAGAAACAGAAAAAATTGCCATTATTCTTGAATCAAACATTTTCAATACAGGGCAAAAAATAAACAAAACCTTTGAATCTTCAAAAACGAAAGCTATTGACTCTTTTGTTGAGATTGAGAAGAATAGTCATGTAGTTCACATAAACCATGGAATTGGTATATTTAGGCAAATAAAGAGAATAAAAACAAGCTCTCTTGAAAAGGATTATATTGAAATTGAATACGCTGAAGGAGAAAAACTTTTCATTCCAATTGAACAAACAAATTTAATCCAAAAATACATTGGAAGTGATCCTAAAAATATTAAATTAGACAAAATCAGTTCTAAAACATGGATAAAAAACAAAGCAAACGCAAAAAAAAGAATCGAAGAGATTGCAGACAAATTAATAGAACTTTATTCAAAAAGAGAAAGCATTAGGGGCATTAAATATCCAGAAGATAACGAATTACAATTGTTATTTGAATCTGAATTTCCATACGATGAAACTCAAGATCAAATAAGAGCAATAAAAGAAATAAAAGAAGATATGATGAGCTTTAAGGTGATGGATCGCCTTCTTTGTGGAGATGTTGGATTTGGAAAAACTGAAGTTGCTATGAGAGCTGCTTTTAAAGCCGTAATGGGAAACAAACAGGTAATTGTACTCTCACCAACAACTATCTTAGCAGAACAGCATTTTAATACATTCAAAAAAAGATTTAAAAATTTTCCAATCAAAATAGAAGTATTAAGCAGATTTGTCAAAAATAACACAGAAACCCGGATTTTAAAAGAAATGAAAAGTGGGAAAATTGATATAATCATAGGAACACACAAAATTCTTTCAAAAAAATTCACTTGCAAAAATTTAGGATTAATAATAATTGATGAAGAACAAAGATTTGGCGTAAAAGAAAAAGAAAAGCTTAAAGAAATAAAAATTTCTGTTGATTGCCTTGCTCTTTCTGCAACACCAATTCCTAGATCTCTTCACATGTCACTAATTAAGCTCAGAGATATTTCCGTTTTAAAAATTCCACCTAAAAACAGAGTAAAAATAGAAACTTATTTAGAATCGTTTAGCGAACTTTTAATAAAACATGCAATTGAAAGCGAACTATCTCGAGATGGTCAAGTTTTTTTAGTAAATCACAATATTGAAGAACTGCATTATTTAAAAACGCTTATTGAAAAATTAACTCCTTATGCAAGAATTGCAATAATTCATGGAAAACTTACAGGAGACGAGATTGAAAACATAATGCACAATTTTATTAAAAAAGCATATCAAATTTTATTGGCAACAACAATAATTGAAAATGGAATAGACATTCCAAATGCAAATACAATAATAATAAATAATGCAAACAAGTTTGGACTTGCGCAGCTATATCAACTAAAAGGAAGAGTTGGAAGGGGATCTAAAAAAGCTTATGCTTATTTTTTATACCAAGATAGCGAAAAACTAAACGAACGCTCTATTGAAAGGCTAAGAGCAATAACCGAATTTTCAGATCTAGGAGCAGGTTTTAAAATAGCAATGAAAGATATGGAAATAAGGGGTGTTGGAAATTTACTTGGCAAAGAACAACACGGAGAGATTGAGTCAATTGGATTAGATTACTATCTAACAATGCTAAATAAAGCAATTGAAAAGAAAATGGGAAAAATCTCATTAGAAAAAAAGATTGACATTGAAATTAACTATAGTGGCTTTATTCCCGATAATTATGCAAAAAACGAACAGGATAAAATCCTAATCTACAAAAAAATCTTTGAAATTCAAACTGAAGAAGAAAATAAAAAAATAAGATCGGAGCTGCAAGACAAATTTGGGCCAATACCCAAAGAAATAAATAGTCTATTAATGTTGGCTGAACTTAAGATTTTAGCAAAAGATTTAAACATAATAAAATTAAAAGAAACAAACAAAACTTTGGAAATAGAATATAAAAATATAGAAAGTATCCCTATGGGAAAAATAATAGAAATACTTCAAAAACATCCTAATTTATTAATGTTAAATCCCTCATATCAAAAATCAATATTTTTAAGCTTTAAAAATATTGAAAAATCTGAGAAAATAAATTACATATATAAAAATATTAACTTACTAAAAACAAACACGTAGCTTGTCAAATACAAAAGGAAAAAAAATGAAAATATTAATAATAAACACAGGAAGTTCTTCATTGAAATTTGCTATTTATCAATATGAAAATTCAAAAAAAATAATATCTGGAATTGTTGAAAAAATAAAATCACAAAAATCAATCATAAAAATTATAAATACTGATGGATCAATAACAGAAAGATTTGAAAAAGGAATTGAAAATCACCAAAAAGCAATAGAGAAAATGTTTGAATTGCTATTAAGCAGCAATTTAAACATCCTTAAAACTATTAATGAAATCGAAATAATAGGACACAGAGTTGTACATGGAGGTTTAAGCCTTAAAAATTCAGTAATTCTTACAAACAGTATTTTAAATACATTAAAACAAATTTCTGAACTTGCTCCACTTCACAACCCCAATGCAATCATCGCAATAGAAGCAGTGCTTAAAATTTTACCACACGCAAAACAAGTTTTATGCTTTGATACTTCATGGCATCAAACTATAAAAGAACATGCTTTTCTTTATGCAATTCCATATTCTTGGTATAAAAAATACAATATTAGAAAATATGGCTTTCATGGCCTTTCTTATTCGTTCATAACAAAAAGATCTTCAGAAATTTTAAATAAAAAAATAGATAATCTAAATTTAATAATATTACATCTTGGGAATGGAGCAAGCATTAATGCTGTTAAAAATGGAAAATCTTATGACACAAGCATGGGAATTACTCCGCTTGAAGGGCTTGCAATGGGAACAAGAAGCGGTGATATAGACCCATCAATTATTAATTTGATGAGCACTATTTTAAATAAAACCACCAAACAAATTGAAGAAATACTAAATAAAGAAAGCGGCATACTAGGAATTTCTGAAAAATCAAACGACATGAGAGATATTTGGAACAAAATTGAAGAAGGAGAATATCAATCAAAACTTGCAATAGATATAATGACATATAGAATAAAAAAATATATCGGATCTTACATTGCTGCTCTTGATTTTAATGTTGATGCAATAGTTTTTACAGGTGGAATTGGAATTGTTGATTATAAAATAAGAGATCTTGCACTAAAAGGGTTTGAAAAAATTGGAATAGAGCTGGACTTTGAAAAAAATGAAATGGCCCAAAACAAGAATTTAGAATCTAAAGAAATATCAACCACTAATAGTAAAGTAAAAATACTGGTAATAAAAACAAACGAGGAATTAACCATTCTTGAGAACATTTATAATTTAATTCCAAAAAATTTATGATTTTTAATTTTAAAACCTAAAATCTGGTTTATTTATTAATAATAATCTTAAATAGTTTTATATTCAATTCTAGCAAAGTAAAGTTGCTTTTTTAACACTTTCCATTACTTGCCTACCTTTTACAATTTCAAGAAGAGTAAAAGCAAATTCAAATGAAGTTCCAACGCCTTTAGAAGTAATAAAATTATTGCTTATAACAATATTTTTATCTACAAACTTACCATCAAGCACATTTTTTTCTAAACCCGGATAACACGTAAACTTATTAAGCCCCAGAAGACCTTTAGCAGCAAGCACTACTACTGGAGAAGCACAAATAGCCGCGATATATTTACCTCTAGCATTCATATCTTTTAAAATTAAGTCTAATTTTTTTGAATTAAAAAGATTAGTAGCTCCAGGCATGCCTCCTGGAAGGATTATTAAATCAAAAAAATTTTCCTTGCAGTTTGATATCACATCATCTGTTAAAAAAGAAACCCCTTTTGAACTTATCACAACATTGTCATCATTTGCACTGATAACTTGAATATTAACATTTCCCCGTCTTAAAATATCAATCGGGACTATGGCCTCAATATCTTCAAAGCCATTTGCAAGAATAATCCCCACTACCATTTACAACCCCTAATGCTGATGGAGGGACTTGAACCCACGACAACTCGGATATGAGCCGAGTGCTCTAACCAACTGAGCTACATCAGCCTAAACCTTTATTAAGTGTATAAATTCAATAATGCTTTGTCAATGCTATTATTAAAAAGCATTATTATAAAGTATAATACAAAATGATTTGCTAATAAATACAGTCAATATATTAGCATTTATTATTTTATGGTTAAATGAAAAGAAATTTTTATCTTATTATCCTTTTTATAACTAACAACTGCTTCTCCATTGATTTTTGGGATACGATGGAAAGAGAAAAACTAATAAATGAAATAGTAAGCAAAATGCAAGATCATGAGCTGCTGGGACAAATGTTCATGATAAGTTATCCAAATCAATCAATAACAAATTTTGTTCTTGATTTTATAAGTAAAAAAAACCTTGGTGGAATTAAAATTTTTGGATGGAACGCAAAAAATTTAGAAAACTTAACAAAAAGTATTAATAAAGCTCAAAAAGCATCTCAAAATAATAAATTTAAAATTCCTTTATTTGTAGCAACAGATCAAGAAGGTGGATGGACACAGCACATAAAATCAAATACATCAGAAACAATTGGTAATCTTGGAATTACAGCGTCTCTTTCTCCAAAAGATTCTTATAATACAGGGTATTACATAGCACAAGAGCTAAGTCGAATTGGAATAAATTTAAACTTTGCGCCCATAGTAGATATATATAGTGATGAAAATAATTTCACAATAGGCCCAAGAACATATTCAGATAATCCTAAAATAGTATCACTTCTTTCCCTGGCCTTCTACAAAGGACAAAAGCAAGGAGGAATAATTTCTACTGCAAAACATTTCCCAGGACACGGCAACACCACTCTTGACTCACATATAGATATTCCAATAATAAATTCTAATTTATTAGAAATAAACTTAAATGAACTTTTGCCATATAAAATATTAATCCAAGAAAATATCCCAGTAATAATGACAGGACATATAGCATATCCAAAGATTACAAATGGAGAAAATATTCCTGCATCATCCTCAACAAAAATAATTAAAGATATACTAAGAAAGAAATTAAAATACAATAATATAATAATTACTGATGATCTATTAATGAACGCAGCAAAATACAATAATGAGAGTATTTACAATACAATTGAAAGAATAGTTAGAACCAAAAGTGATATTTTTTTAATATCTTTAAATGAAAATATACAAAAAAATGCTTACAACATGCTGCTAAACTTAATGAAAAAAGATTCGGAAATCAAAAATAATATTGTTGAATCTAATAAAAGAATATTAAGAATAAAATTGGCATACTTAAAAGAAAATAAAAATAAATCTGATATTTATCCTAATTTCAATAAAAATGAGAAAATATATTCAAAAGAAGGTGAAAAATTTTTTGAACAAAGCACATTAAGGGGTATTACAAAGGTAAGAATAGAAAAAGAAATATCTAAAACTAAAAAAACTCTCATAATATCTCCTTACTATAAAATGATTGCAGAAGGCAAAAAAATATTTCAAAATACACATGCTTATTATTACAACTATTATCCCCTAAACAGGATTAATCCCGAAAAACTCGACGAAATTAAAAAATTAATTAAAAAATTTGAGCAAGTTATCTTTAGTTTATCAACACCCGGAAGCTTAAAATATTTAGAAAATTTGAAAGAATATAAAGATAAAATAAGTGTAATTGTATCTCTTACACCTCAATATATTAAAAAATTAAATTGGATAAAAAACATAGTAATCATTTATGGAACAACACCCTTGGCATTTAGATCTGGATTTTTAACACTCACTAAAGATTTTGATCCAAAAGGAACCATTCCTTTAAGAAATATTATAAATAAATATTATCCTTAATGTATGCTAGCATTCTATTTTTTACGATCTCTAGAGAACCTTGTTTGATTCTAAACCCACTAGCATTTTTATGCCCCCCGCCTCCAAAATCTTCTGCCAATTTACCAACATTAAAAGAATCTTTAGATCTTAGCCCAACTATAATAGAACCATCATCCATTTCCTTTAAAATGCCTAAAATTTCATTATTCTCAACATTACTTAAAATCATATAAAAAAGCTCATTAACCCCACTAACACCGCCATCTTTGCCAGAACTAGAAGAAGATAAAAATGTAAACAAAACCTTACCATTCCAATAAGATTCAAGACTATTAAGCATTAACTTAAGAGTTTCTATTGATTTTAGGCTTTTGGTAACTTCTATGTAGCTATAAACTTCTTTAAGACTTATTCCTTTTGAAACCAGTCTTGCAACCATTTCAAAAGGCTCTGGATCACTTCTTGAGATAAATTTAAAAAACCCAGTATCAGTGCAAAATCCTACTAAAATATACCAAGCCTCTTCTTTTGTAAGATCATATCCAAACTCTCTGATCAATTTTTCAATTAAAAAAGTGGTAGAAGGGGCAAAGGGATCAATATAGTTTATACATTCCAATCTTTCACCAGACATATGATGATCGATTACTAAAATGGGCATATCCTTTACATAAAATACAAATTCATCACCTATCCTATCTAAAATTGAACAATCTAAAATAATAACCGAATACTCTGAAAGCTCAATATTAGGCCATTCAGATAAAAACTTATCCTTAAAAGGAATTATTTCTTTTCTATTAAAAGGGCCTTCATTTAACAAAACAGAATTTTTACCAATTCTTGAGAGAAAAGAAGATAAAGCTAAAGACGAACCTATGCAATCAAAATCAGGATCTTTGTGCCCAATAATAATAAAATTATTATACTTTTTAATAAAATTAATAACATCTCTCATAATAAAGTTCGCAAACCTTCCATAAAACAAGTTCTTAACTTATTTTACATTGACTATATTACAATATTTCAATAAAATAAACCACAATCACTAAAAAATACAACAGGTGGAAAATTGTGGAAAAACTAAAACAAGAAGATATAGATAAAGCATTTTATATGGCAGAAAAAGCAAGAAACAATTCCTATTCTCCATATTCAAAATTCAAAGTAGGTGCCTGCATCAAGACTAAAGCAAACGAATTTTTTATTGGAACAAATGTTGAGAATGCAAGCTTTGGAGCAACTTGTTGCGCAGAAAGAAGCGCGATTTTAAATATGATTGCAAAAATTGGTGTACAAACAATAGATTTTTTATTGCTCAACACAAGTCCTGAATCTATTCCGTGCGCTATATGCCTGCAAGTAATGTCAGAGTTTTTTGATCAAGATACAAAAATAATAATAACAGAATCTAAATCATTTAATGAAAACAAAATGCCAATAAAAATTTATACATTAAAAGATTTGCTTAAAGCTCCTTTTGACAAAAAGGAACTAAGAAGAGTTACGTAATAGCAGCTTGCAAAAGCTTAAATCAATTTAATATCTTTAGAGAAACCAAAGCGCTTGCAAGCTTATTTAATTTGTTGCTTGCAAGAGTATTGGCAGATAAATCAAATACATTTAAAATAAGTTTTTTCTCATCAGAATTAAAATTATATTCCAAATCTTCAAATAATAAAAAATTAATAATTGGAACAAATTTTTCTATAAAGCTATATAAACTATTATTAAGATCATAAGTTTCATAATAATAATTGAATACATCTTCTAATGACTTTCTGTCAAACTCTTTTAAAACCTCGTAAAAAATATTTTTAATATTATCAATTAAACTTTGCAAATCATTATTATTTAAAATAATTTTTTTACATTTCTTTGTGAAAAAATCTGCTTGCCGCATAAAATAATCCCTCGCTTTTGCCCCAACAAACCAAGATTGAGCTTAAATTTAATAAATGATAGAATGTAGCGTTAATGTTACATTAGTAAAATTATGCAATAACTAGGAGAATGTTACAATTATGGTCAAGGTAATAAACTTAAAAAACATTCATAAATTTGCTTATTTAAAACTGGATCCTTTAAAAAAAGAAGATATCTGCATTGTTTATATTGAAAATAATTCAAAATTAATTGCAAATCTTAAAGCAAAAGCAAAAGATGATCAAATTAAAATAACTCATTTTTATATTGATGATGATTTTAAATCAGAAAACATAGAAAGAATAATGATTAGTAATTTAATTTACTACGGCAAAAAAAATAAATTTAAAACAATTTCATGCCAAATTGCTGAAATACAAGAAGAGCTTTTAAGCTTGGGATTTGAACATAAAGATTCTCAATATAAAAAAGAATTAGCATCTGAAATAGAAGAAGATAAATTTGTGATGGGAATAGGAATAATCTCTATATTTACCGAAGTAGCATCAATATCTTCCAAGCTTACTGTTGGAATACTGTTTAATTCATTTGCACTTATTGCCGATGCTTTCCACGTCATGGCCGACTTTGTCTTATCTACAATAACTTACTTTAGTCTAAAAATTACAAGCAAGCCTGAAACCATCCATTATCCTCATGGACACAAACTAATGGAAAGCTTAATAGCTTTTATCATGGGAATAATAATACTTGCGGCAGGATTTACACTATTTTTAAATACAACCGGATTAAATAAATTTATCACTCTTGGGGGAGAATCTGGATTTAATCTACACATACACCAAAACAAAAATAAAAATGACGATATATATGAACACGACCACAGTCACTCACACGACCATGACCATATCCATGGCCATGGCCATGGCCACAACCACAGCGAAGAAGATAAAAAAAACGTACTAGAAATATTTTCAAATAAATCTCTTAAAAAGAGCTTATGGATACCACTAACTCCCTTCATTTTTTTTATAGTGAAAATAATAGAATATTTAACAAAATTCCAAATAGGAAAAAGATACAACAATCAACTTCTCTTAGCACTAGCTTCAGCTGATAAAAACTGTATATTCTCACATGGCGGGATTACACTAAGCTTGCTACTTGCAACTTACATGTGGAGTGGCTTTGACAAAATTATGTCTATATTTATTGGCTTTATCATAATAAAAGAAGGACTTAACGTAATAATAAATAACGCAAACAATTTGCTCTCAAAACAAAATATAGATCTTAAAAGAAGCGTAAAAGACACGTTAAAAAATTCACATATAAACTTTAAAACACTCAATTTTCATAATCACGGCAACAAACTTATACTTTATATCAAAATAAATTTGAATTCAGAAAATGACTTTAAAAATTTTATAAATAAAACACAAAATATTAAAAAAATCATAAAACAAGAATATAAAGAAATAAATGATATATATTTCTTAATCTAATTATTTTAGTTTAATTAAATTAATAATAAACAAATAATTGACACTCATAATAAAGTTATGTTAACATTTTAAACTGTAAGACGCAGGGTAGAGCAGTTGGTAGCTCGTCGGGCTCATAACCCGAAGGTCATAGGTTCGAGTCCTATCCCTGCTATACTTTATTTTTAATATGTGAGGAATTGATGAATAGAAAACAAATAGCTAAAGGCAAGCTGGTAAGGAGATTTGGTATCAACATTTTTGAGCAGCCAAAATATGACAAACTCCTTAAAAAAAAGCCGCATCCTCCCGGAATGCATGGAAAAGCCAGAAAAGCTAAGATCACAGAATATGGAAAACAATTGATAGAAAAGCAAAAGATAAAGTTTACTTATGGCGTAAGCGAAAGGCAGCTAACCAACACTTTTAAAGAAGCAAAAAAACATCACGGTGTTACTGGAGACAACTTACTCTCAATACTTGAGAGAAGAATTGACAATGTTGTATATAGGGCCGGATTTGCCATCTCAAGAGCACACGCAAGACAAATAGTTTCTCATGGTATTATTATATTAAATGGAAGAAGAGTTACAATCCCTTCAATAATACTAAGAGCAAATGATCAAATTCAAATAAAAGAAAAAGACAGCCTAAAAAAATTAATAAGATCAAATATAGAAAAAACTTCGTCTCTTAGAAATTTACCAACTTGGATAGAAGTAAATGCTGATGATTTAAATATAAAAGTAAAGCATGCTCCGTCAAGAGACGAGATACCTACACTTGCTAATGAACAAATGGTTGTAGAATATTATTCTAAAAGAGCATAACATATCTTTTATTTCTGCATTATTAAAGGAACAAAAAAAGTGGCTTTAATCAGCCACTTTTTTTATTTACCCCTTTTTTTACCCTTTGAAAAATTCTTTCCCAAATTACTCTTAGCAAAACAAGAAAAACTACTATTCTTTCTCAAACCCTTAACATTAGGCTGAGCATTAAAAGACACTCTGTTGCCTGAAGGCTTTCTAACTCCATCTTTCATATATCTACTCCTAAAATATAAATTTAAATATGTAAATTTTTAAATAATATTTAAATAATCAAAAACTTCTTCCAAACTGGAAACAAACTTAACATCTATATTGTCCTTAACTTCTTCTGGGAGCTTAGAATAATCTTTTTTATTGTCTTTGGGCAAAATAACCTTACTTATACCATTTCTATAGGCTGCTAAAACCTTTTCTTTAATACCTCCCACAGGAAGAACAAAGCCCTTTAAAGTCACCTCGCCGGTCATTGCAAGATCCAAAGGAACTTTCTTATCAGAGAGTATTGAAGCAATTGCTGTTGCAATGGTAATACCTGCAGAAGGCCCATCTTTTGGCGTTGCTCCTTCTGGAAAGTGCAAATGAATTTCAGGACTTTCCTTTACATCAAAATTAAGCTTAGAAGAATAGGTTTTAACTATAGAATATGCAAGCTGTGCACTCTCTTTCATGATAGCACCAAGACTGCCTGTTAAAATAATGTCTCCTTTTTTCTCAAACTTAGTTGCCTCAACAGGAAGAACCGTACCACCATAATTTGTCCAAGCAAGCCCATAAACAAAGCCTGAAGAATCAATCTTAATTAAATCCAAATTATACTCGGTATCAACATAATTATAATAATTATTAATATTGATTATCTTATAAATACCTGGAATATCAGGATCATGAGTAAAAAGCGAATTATTTCCATGTATCAAAGAACTTGGTGAATAAAAATTGCCTTTGATGATTTGATCTTTAGAATACTTATAAAGCAACTCCCTTACAAGTTTTCTAATCAAATTAGTTAAAACTCTCTTTAATCCCCTTACACCAGATTCCATAGTGTAGTTTCTAATTAAATTAAAAATAACATCATCTTCTATTCTTATATAAACTTTGTCTAAAAAACTCTCTTTAATTATGCTTGGAATCAGAAAAATCTTAGCAATCTCTAATTTTTCAATATAAGAATACCCCTCAACTTTAATTATTTCCATTCTATCCAAAAGCGGCTTTGACATGCCATTAAGGGAATTGGCCGTTGTAACAAATAAAACATTAGAAAGATCATAAGGAATTTCTAAATAATGATCTATAAACTTATAGTTTTGCTCGGGATCTAAAACTTCCAAAAGGGCAGATTCGGGATTTCCCTTATAACTACTATTAATTTTATCTATTTCATCAAGAAGAATAACGGGATTTGATTTTCCCGCCCTTTTCATTGCACTAATAAAAACACCAGGAAGAGAGCCAACATAAGTTCTTCTGTGTCCCCTAATTTCTGCCTCATCTCTTAAGCCACCAAGAGATATCTTAACAAATTCCCTAGACAGTGATCTTGCAACAGATTCCACAAGAGACGTTTTGCCAATACCAGGAGGCCCTACAAGACATAAAATAGGAGCTTTAACCTTAGAATTAATTTGATAAACAGCTAAAAAATTTATTATCTTTTCTTTTGCTTCATCCATACCATAATGAGAATTTCTTAAAATAAACTCAATCTCGCTTAAATGATTTTTCATAACAGTATTTTCATTCCACGGAAGATCTAATATTAATTCTATATAACTTCTAATAATATTAGCATCGGGAGAATTCATCTGCATTTTAGACAATCTAGAAATTTCTTTTTCAATCTTAGATTTAACATCTTCTGGAATGTCTTTAGAATTTAATCTGTCAATATAATCGTTTTCATCTTTACCTAATCTTTTTTGTATCTCTTTAACTTGTTCAGAAAGAAAATAATCCCTTTGTCCCTTATCCAACTTGGCTCTAACTTTAGAATTAATATCTTTTTTAAGATCTAAAAGGTCAATTTCAATGTTTAAATTAACAATTAACTTTTCTATTCTGGTTTTAACATTTAGCTCTTGCAAAAGCTCTAATTTTATGCTATTTTCTAAGCTTGAATTAGAGGCTATAATATCGACAAGTTTGCTTGGATTCTCAAAATAATTAATTGGCTCATTGTCAGTATCATAAGATTTTAAAGATAAGGAATTTCTGTAAGCTTCATAAGTTTCTTTTAAAAATTTAGAGTAGGTAAAAAGTTCTCTATTTAATTCACCAGAATCAGGTACAAAAGTAACTTTAGCCCTCAAATAATCATTTTTTTTTGAAACACTGCCTATAATAACCCTACTTTGACACTCAACCAAAACTTTTACTACGTCTTTACTGACCTTTATAACTTGGATAAGTTTAGAATAAGTGCCCACAGAACATAAGTTTTTAACTCCTCCCTTATCAGATTCATCATAATTAGACTCATTTGGATAAGCAAATAAAATCAATCTTTCCTCTAACATGGATTGAGCTATGGAATTAATTACATATTCATTATCAAAAGTTACCCACAATGTCATATTGGGGAAAAGAACATTTTCTTTCAAAATAACAATCGGAAGATCTTCTTTTTTATTTTTTATCATATTTAAGATTGATTTCATATAACTCTTTTGCCCAAGGTTTTTTAATTGCATTTCCCACCAAAATTAATGGATTAATATCTGCATTTAAAACAGATTCTTTTGTAACAACAACCTTCTTAGCCTTACTAATCGAAGGAACCTCAAACATTACATCTTTAAGAAGACCCTCTAAAATAGATCTAAGACCTCTTGCTCCAGTATTTTTCAAAATGGCTTCATCTACAATCGATTCCAAAGCATCTTTTTCAAATACCAATTCAACATTGTCCATTTTAAACATATGATAATACTGCTTAACAATAGAATTTTGGGGATCAACCAATATTCTCAACAAATCTTCTTTATTTAACTTTTCAAGATACGAATGCACAGGAAGTCTGCCAACAAACTCTGGTATTAAGCCAAATTTAATCAAATCTTCCATTTCCAAATACTTTAATGAAGTATCTTCTCTTATATTCTTTTTTTCAATTGCTGAAAACCCAATAGAACTTTTATTTATTCGGTTCTTAACAATATTTTCAAGCCCAACAAAAGCACCACCACATATAAAGAGTATATTTTGAGTATTAATTTCAATAGTATCTTCATAAGGATGCTTTCTGCCACCCCTTGGGGGAACATTGGCAATGGTGCCTTCAATTATCTTTAACAAAGCCTGTTGAACCCCTTCTCCAGAAACATCTCTTGTTATTGAGACATTTTCATTTTTTTTAGCAATTTTATCTATCTCATCTATATAAATAATCCCTTTCTCAGCTAAGCTAACATCCCCATGAGCAGCATGTATCAATTTAAGCAAAATATTTTCTACATCTTCACCAACATATCCGGCTTCCGTTAAAGTTGTAGCATCTGCTATTGCAAATGGTACATTCATCTCTGCAGCCAGCGTTTTTGCAAGCAAAGTTTTACCGCTGCCCGTAGGACCAACCAAAAGTATGTTAGATTTTTCAATCTCAATACCATCATCATATTTATTATTTTTCAATATTCTCTTATAATGATTATAAACAGCCACAGATAAGACTTTTTTTGCATCTTCTTGCCCAACAACATGCATGTCTAAATGATCTTTAAGCTGTTTAGGAGTTGGCAAACTGTTGGACTTCGAATTTAACGGCTTACACAACTTTTCTTTAAAAAGATTGTGACATATTTTAGAACATTCCGGACAAATCGCTACTCCATTAGATATAACAACATTGCCGCCAAGCTCAGCGACACTAAGTCCACAAAAAGAACACTCTTTTACTTTTTGACCTTTTACTCTTGCCATAAAAACTTCTACCGAAAATAAAATTACTCCCTTGCTAAGATACTATCTATAAGACCATATTTAAGAGCATCGTTTGAAGTCATAAAATAATCTCTTTCCATATCAAGGGCCAGTTTTTCCTTATCAACACCTATCTGATTAGACATAATATCTATTATTAATTTTTTAAGTCTTAAAATTTCATTAGCCTGTATATTAATATCACTAGTCTGACCACTTATTCCGCCCCAAGGCTGGTGAATCATTATTCTAGAATAAGCTAAAGATTCTCTTTTGCCCTTAGCACCACCAGCAAGCAAAAAAGCTCCCATTGAAGCAGCCTGCCCAATACAAATTGTCCTTACATCAGGCTTTATATATTGCATAGTATCATAAATCGCAAGACCTGCAGTAATACTTCCTCCTGGAGAATTCAAATAAAGATAAATGTCTTTGTTTGAATCTTCTGATTCTAAAAACAAAAGTTGAGCAATAACAGTATCTGCCTTAGGATCATTAATCTCACCACTCAAAAATATTATGCGCTCTCTAAGCAATCTTGAATATATATCAAATACCCTCTCATAATTTCCCGTACTCTCTATTACAGTAGGTATTAAATTATGCATAAACTCCATTTTTCTTACTCACAAATTTTATAATTAACAAAATCTTTAAAAGAAATTTTTCTGCCCCTTAACTCTTTAAGATTTTCCAAAATTTTTTTCTTAGCTCTTTTCCTTTTGATATCATCCTTTAAATAAGAAATCAGATTTTGATCTTCATAAAATTTTTTAATCTCCTCATAACTTACGTCTGAATTCTCAGACTGTCTAACCATTTCATCCTCAACATCGCTCTCAGTAACTTTAATTGGATCTAAATCCACCATTTTCTGAATTATCAACTTAGATTTCAAATTTTTAAGAATCTCATCTTTTAAATTATCACTACCAACATATCCTGAAGAATAGAACATACTTTTAAAGTCTTCAAGGCTCATATTATTTTTATTTTGCCTTTTGGAATCCCTAAAAGCAATTTCAATTTCGGCCTCAATCATTGAATGCGGAATATCTATTTCTAATTTTTCAGAAACAGCAGAAAAAAATTTATTTAGCTTTAAAGTTTCTTTTTTTTCTTCAACAATGTTTAAAAGACTAGATCTTATAAAATTTTTAAGATCATCTAGTGTATTATATCTATCACTAATATCCTGTGCAAATTCATCATCGATTAAAGGGAGATCTCTTTTTTTAATGCTCTTAATCTTAATCTTCAATTTTCTTGAAGAACCTGCAAGTTCTTCAAATTTGTAATCTGCAATATAAGACTTTTCTATAACTCTCTCTTCATTTATTCTCATACCAATTACATCTTTGTCAAAATCATAATAGGTTTCAGATTTTCCAACCGTAAAAACAAAGTCTTGTCTTTTTGTTGATACTATTTCATTTGAAAGGTCATCAAGCTCAACAAAATCCACTTTAACAATACTATCTTTCTTGACAACGCCTTGCTCATCTTCAATGATAATTGCATTTTCTATTTGAAGATTCTTAATCTCATTATCAATATCAGAATCTTCAATAAAAACTTCTGGAACTTCCACTTTAACATCAATCTCATCAAAACTTGGAATTTTAAATTCAGGATAAGTCTCATATACAAAAGTAAATTCAAGATCTTTATCAAGATTTAATCTTAAATTTTTTTCCTTTATAGTAGGAGTAGCATAGCTTAAAGGGATTTTTGTTTCTTCTTTGAAAAATTCTTTAAGAGAATTGTTAATCACTTCTTCTAAAACAGTAGCTCTTAATCCCTCAGAATATTTATTTTCAATAATATTAATGGGAACTTTTCCAATTCTAAAACCTTGAATCTTAAGTCGGGAAGAATAATCTTGCAATAATGAATTATATTTTTCCTGAACAACACTTTTTGAAACTTTAATGACAACCTCAACTTTTGAACCTGGAAGAAGCTTAATATCTTTACTCAAAATCACTGTTAATGCCTCAATTAAACCTTATTGATAATTATTAAAAAGCGAAAGACGGGATTTGAACCCGCGACTTCCACCTTGGCAAGGTGACACTCTACCCCTGAGTTACTTTCGCAATTTTACAGAAGGTGGGAGTCGAACCCACACGCCAAAGGCACTAGATCCTAAGTCTAGCGTGTCTGCCAATTCCACCACTCCTGCATACTTCATACTCAAACTAGTATACAAAAACTTAAAAGCTTTTGCAAGTATGCTCAATCTACTAAGTAAATAATAATTTCGCACTCAGCAGGAGTCGAACCTGCAACCTTCGGATTCGAAGTCCGCCGCTCTATCCAGTTGAGCTATGAATGCAGTTGAAAATAAAATTGATTAAAGGGTGATTGACGGGGCTTGAACCCGCGACATTCGGAACCACAACCCGACGCTCTACCAACTGAGCTACAACCACCAATAACTAGTGACTATGATTATTATAATATTTTATAAATATTTAATCTTTAAGTCAACAAAAGATAAAAATAATAAAAAACCATAGGTCTTTTATTAAAAAATTTATAATAAAACACTAAATTTTCTAAAACTAAAATTTTTGAAATCTTTCTAAGCTTTTTTTCAAAAAATCATAAACTCTAATGGTTGAAGAAATATTTACTCTTTCTCTAGTAGTATGAGGCCATTCAATCCAAGGTCCAAGAGTAACAGATTCTATGCCCCCCAATCTAGAAGATATTATGCCTGTTTCAAGCCCTGCATGTATTAAGGAAACATTAGCGGATTCAAGATACATCTCTTTGTACACGTCTTGAAGATGCTTTAAAAGATTGCTATTCTTATCAGGCTTCCAAGAAGGATCGTCATAAATTACACGCAAATTAGATCCTGATAAATCGCTTATTGATTGTAAATGATTGCAAACATAATCTTTGTCTGAATCTAATAAAGATCTTATTAAAAAAGTGAAAATATAATCGTCTTGCATTTTTAAAAGACTTGAAAAATTTAAAGAGGTCTTTATAAGCTTATTTTCATAATTTTCTACTTTTTGAACTCCATGTAAAAATCCCATTCCCATATTCAAAAGCTTATTTTTGCTATCTTCATCAAGAACTTTAACTGATGAAAATTCTCTTTTATTAACAATAATATCAAATTCATCTTCAAGAGAATATACACTTTTAACTTTAAGTACGAAAAGTTTAAGCTCTTTATTTAATAAATCATAATCAATATCATCTATAAAGATTAAAGCCCTGGCTTCATTTGGAATTGCATTACTACTGTTTCCACCAAAAATACCTTCGATTTCAAAATTAATATTTGCTTTAATTTCAAAAAGAGCAAAAAACATTAATTTTAAAGAATTTGCCAAATCTAAATGAATATCTGCTCCAGAATGGCCACCTTTAAGCCCTTTAAACAAAATCTCTACCTTTGTTTTTTTCGTTACAAGGCTATATTTAGGAGAAAAAACAATCTCAACAAGTCTTGATCCCGCACAACCAACTAAAAAATAACCTTCTTCCTCTCCATCAAGATTAATAAGGCTTTTACCACTACATAAATTAGGATCAAGGCCAAGAGCGCCTATTAACCCTATTTCTTCATCAACCGTAAATAGAAGTTCCAAATCGGGATGAGGAAAACTATTGGCTTCACTCATAATCCCCAGCATCATAGCGACTCCAATCCCATTGTCAGCTCCAAGAGTAGTCCCTACTCCCTTAAGATATCCATCCTCTTCAACAATTTCAATTGGGTCTGTTTCAAAATCATGCAAACTGGATTCATTTTTTTCACAAACCATATCAACATGAGATTGTAAAATAACAGGGGACATATCAATTTTATTATTTGACTTTATCTGCACCACAATATTCCCAACACTGTCTTCCTTAAAAGGATAACCAAATTTTTTGGCCCTCTGCTTAATAAAATTAATAATTCCTTTAACATTTTTTGAACATCTTGGAATTTTTGATATCTCTTTAAAAAAATCAATTACAATACTCATAATAACTTTCCTTTGATTATATTAAACACATAAATATACTTAGATTTAATTTATAATTAATCATAATAATATACTAAATTAATCTTTAAATTCATTCAATGAATTTAATAATGATAGTTAAGCTTTTTCAACAAAATCTGCACAATAATTAAAATTTAAAAATTCTTTAGGAATTTCCGAAATAAATCTTGAAGGCACCTGATCAAAAATTTGCCTATCTTTTTTACGCTTATTAGCCATGGTAATAACAAGAGAATCTTTTGCACGAGTTAATGCAACATAAAAAACTCGTCTCTCTTCTTCCAAGTCAAACTCACTATCTTCAATGATTCTATGATGAGGAATAATATTGTCTTCAACGGCAATAAAAAATACATAATCAAATTCTAACCCTTTAGCAGAATGCACTGTCATTAAATTAATATTAATATTTTCAGACTCCTCATTTGCTTCGTTAGATTGAAGAACTATGTAATTTAAAAAACTGCTTAAATCTCCCAATTCACCAAGTTGTTTGGATTCCCAATTTTTAATTATGCTTAAAAACCCTTCTATATTTTGATATTTATATTCAGCTACTTTGATTGAATTGGGATTCTCATTAACTAAAAATCCCCAATATTCAATGCTTTCTATCATTTCTTTGATTATACTAGAATAAGTGTTTTTTGTTATACTAAATTTATATTGATACTCTTCAATAAAAGATACAAAATCTTCTATGCTTTCAATGACCTGCTTATTTAAGGCTTTGTCATAACCAGAAATGTTTGTAAAAGAAAAAGTAATGTCACAAAGAGCCTCATAAATGCAACAACCTTTCTTGTCTGCTATATCTCTAATTTTTTTCAAATATTCCTTGCCAATCCCTCTTCTTGGAACATTAATGATTCTAAGCAAATCATAATCACTTTTAGGATTTATTATTACATTTAAATAAGAAATAATATCTTTTATTTCTTTTCTCTGGAAAAAAGATGTTCCCCCCGAAACTTTATATTTTATGCCTTGTCTTCTAAAAATCATCTCAACGTTTTTAAAAAGAGCATTGGTTCTCATAAGAACTCCTATCTTTTTAGACTTAAAACCTTCCAACCTTGAAAGCTGTATGATTTGACTTGCAACAAACTCAGATTCTTGAATTTCATCCTCAAATATGAAAAAATCTATAACTTTGTTACACATCTTTGAAGACCACAAAGTCTTTTCTTTTCTATTTTTATTATTTAAAATCACAGAATTGGCAACATCTAAAATATTTTTTGCAGAACGATAGTTTTGTTCAAGCTTTATTTCTTTAACACTGTAATCTTTTTCAAATTGCAACATATTGTTATAATTAGCCCCACGCCAAGAATATATCGATTGATCATCATCCCCAACACAACACAAATTACTATGATTTATTAAAAGACGAATAAAATTATATTGAATAAAAGAAGTATCTTGAAACTCGTCAATCAAAACATATTTATATCTTTTAGAATATTTATTTCTAATATCAGAATTATTACTTAATAATTCTTTTGGTTTTAAAATCAAATCGTCAAAATCAAAAGAATTATAAAGCCTTAATCGCTCTTCATAAAGTTTAAAAATGTTTATATCTTCTTCTTTTAAATCATTAAGGGTAAGAATACCGTTTTTAAAAAGCGAAATAACATTACTGAGTGAATTTAAAGAAACTTTTTTATTAAAAAGACCTTCATCAAGCAAAATCTCTTTAAGAAGAGAGATTCTATCATTTTCATCGTAAATGCTGAAGTTTTTTCTATATCCTAGTAATTTATAATTTTCTTTTAAAAAGAAAAGCCCAAAAGAGTGAAAAGTTGAAACCATCAGATTGCTAAGAGGACTTTTTAAAATTTTTTTAATTCTGTCTTTCATTTCATTAGCAGCCTTGTTGGTAAAAGTCAAGGCTAAAATTTCCTTCTGAGCAATACCTTTTAAAAGTAAATACGCTATTCTGTGAGTAACAACCCTTGTTTTTCCACTACCAGCACCAGCAATAATTAAAAGAGCACCTTCAATAGTAGTAACTGCTTCATATTGAAATTGATTGAGAGAATTTTTAAAAAAATCATCATTAGACAAAATTAAAAAACCTTTGTTCCGTCTGGATATTCAACAATAACTTTAAAATTTTCAGGAAAAGCAAAAATCTTTCGCGACTTAGATTGATCAAAATCTTTAGCTAAAATTGGAATACGATACTTATTTAATGTATTAACGGCAAACTCTGAATTTTCAAGCCCTACCTTAACCGATCCTTTTGCCATAAAATTAGTTCCCCCAAAAAGCTTGGCCTTAAGATTGCTTTTGCTAGCCCCATTTTCTAACATTGCATTTATTAACATAGGAATAGCATAAACCCCATATCTTCCCCTTTGGTCAGGAGATATTTCAAGATCTGACTTAACTAGAACATAATGATTCATTCCAATTAAATTATTTGATTCATCACAAAGCACAACAGCAACACAAGAACCAAGAATTGTAGAAATAACTCTTTTATTTGAAACAAAAGCTTCACCAGGAACTATTATCGTAACATCGCGTTTTAATTTAAAATTAAAATGGTTTAACATAAAATTAATACTCTCTTGAAAAAAAATTTATAAAACTTTTATAAAGACCTTGCCAAAACCCTAATTTATTCACTTTATCGCTAAACAAAGCAACATCTCCTAATTTTTCATTTTCTAAAAAAATCATAGCCCTCCCAACAGGCATATCTCCACTAAGTGGAGCAACCAACTTATCAACAGTATAACTTATATTAATTTTATCAAATTCATCTTTAGTTAAAATATAATAAAAAGGCTCTTTAGAAAAAAGAGCAACTGTATCTACTGTACCATTATAGACTTTTTCTTTTAATTTTACTATTAAAGGAAATTTTGAATATTGATTAAATCCATATTCAAATAAATTTTTTGCAATAGAAGCTCTCATCTTCTCCCCAAATCCATTAATTCCTTTTTCAACCCCCAACACAACTGCTATCAATCTTATTTCGCCCTTTTTAGCAGTAGCAATAAGATTTAAGCCTGATTCCTTAATATATCCCGTTTTAATACCATCTGAATAAGGATAATCATGTATTAATAAATTGGCATTTCTTTGTTTTAAGTTTAAAAATTTTGATGATAAAGCAGCTCCTAAATTTTTACTCTTTGGATAAACAAAATACTTTAAAGAATGAATATTAAGCATAAATTTAAATTTTTCTACATAAGATTTTACAAAAAAAGCCATATCTAATGCTGTAATTTTATTCTCACTGCTATATCCAGAAGGTTCAACAAAATGCATATTTAAAAGTCCTAAATTTAAAACATTAATATTCATTAAATTAACAAAGCTATTTAAATTGCCTACTACAAACTCAGCAATCGCAATAGAAGCATCATTGCCTGAAGAAATTGAAAGTCCCTTTAAAATCTCTTCAAAATCAACAATTTGACCTTTTTCTAAAAACATTAAAGAAGAATTGGGAGGCGCATTATAATATGAAGCAGAATCGCTAATAGGAACTATGCTTTTTAATTTTATATTTCGCTTTTCAGCTTCAATTAAAGCTGTATAAATTGTAACAATCTTTGTAAGTGATGCTGGAGGAAAAACCAAATTGGGCTTCTTAGAATAAAGTATTCGCTTAGTATCAAAATCCATTAAAACTATTGATTTTGCATACTTTGATAATTTATTAATCTCAGCCAAATTAACCGCAAAAAGATCATAATAAAGCGGAGAAAAAATTAAAAATAAAGTTAATAAAAATTTCCCAATAACACAGATACTATTCATGTTGTAATATTAAAATTATATATTATTTATTAATTGTTAATTACAATACAATTAAAAAGGAGCCATTTTTATGAATTCTTATGATTTTATAACAGCTTTGGTCCCAATAATCCTAATAATTATTGGACTTGGCATAATAAAAAAGCCAGCTTACTATGTAATACCCATATCATTAATAGCCACTGTTGCTATAGTTATATTTTATAAAAACTTGGGAATAGTAAACACAAGTCTTGCAATGCTTGAAGGTGCCTTAATGGGGATATGGCCAATAGCAACCGTGATTATTGCTGCCATATTTACATACAAAATGTCAGAAGATCAAAAAGACATAGAAACTATTAAAAATATTTTATCAAACGTATCTTCTGATAGAAGAATTATAGTCTTGCTAGTAGCATGGGGATTTGGAAACTTTTTAGAAGGAGTTGCTGGATATGGAACTGCTGTTGCAATCCCTGTGTCAATATTAATAGCAATGGGATTTGAACCATTTTTTGCTTGCTTAATCTGCTTAATAATGAATACCGCATCAACAGCTTATGGATCTGTGGGGATCCCTATAACATCTTTAGCTCAAGCAACTAACCTAGATGTTAACATTGTTTCATCTGAGATTGCATTCCAACTAATACTTCCAACCCTAACAATACCTTTTGTGCTGGTAATTCTTACAGGGGGAGGCATTAAAGGATTAAAAGGGATATTCCTTCTTACCCTACTCTCAGGAATGTCAATGGCAATATCTCAAATATTTATATCAAAAACTTTGGGTCCAGAACTTCCTGCAATCCTTGGAAGTATTCTTTCCATGACAATAACAATAGTTTATGCAAAGTTTTTTGAAAATAAAAAAACTGCTGAGCACCAAAGCAAAAGCACAATATCTTTATCAAAAGGAATTATTGCATGCTCACCCTACATTTTAATAGTAACATTTATAGTGCTTGTATCTCCTCTTTTTAATCAAATTCACGAATACCTAAAAACTTTTCAAAGCACTATTAGCATTTATCCAGAAGCAAATCCCCTACACTTTAAATGGATTATCTCTCCGGGATTCTTGATAGTACTTGCAACAATAATATCCTATTCAATACGAGGAGTTCCAATATCAAAACAGCTAAAAATATTTATGCTAACCTTGAAAAAAATGGCATTATCTTCATTTATAATCATTTGCATTGTTGCAATATCAAGGTTAATGACACATAGCGGAATGATAAGAGATCTTGCTAATGGAATCTCAATAATAACAGGTACATTTGGACCATTATTTAGCCCGCTAATTGGAGCTATTGGGACATTTTTAACAGGAAGTGACACAGTTTCAAATGTTCTTTTTGGACCTTTGCAAACACAAATGGCAGAAAATATTGGGGCAAATCCTTACTGGCTTGCAGCAGCAAATACAACAGGAGCAACTGGAGGAAAAATGATTTCTCCCCAAAACATCACAATAGCAACAACAACTGCTGGATTAATTGGACAAGAAGGCAAGCTTTTATCAAAAACAATAATTTATGCTTTATGCTACATTTTAGCAACAGGATTGCTAGTTTATTTAGTATAAATTAATCATTTAAAATAAATAAGATTAATTTATACTAAAATTAATCTTATTTATAAATTTGAATAATGTAAAAATCACAAAATAATAATATGGCCTTGAATTTTTATCTGATATTTTAATATTATATACATGTTATATATATGTTAATATATTGTACATAATAGCATGTCTATAATATATTTATTAATACGTTTAATTAATAACTAGAACTAATAAAAGTTTATAGTTACAACAGGAAGGTATAATTATGAAAAACCATATTTTATATAAATTAATTATATTTTTAACCACATCTGCAGCAATATTTGCAGCAGACGAATTAAAGGAAAAAGATATATTTAAAATAAACCCATGGATGCCGACATTCGGATTTGAAAACACAAGTGAATTCAGATTAGATATGGACGAACTTGTTCCTGGATTTGAAAACAAAAGTAAAATTACCATTAAGCTTAAACCGTTTGAAACTAATCCCGAATTAGGCAAAGACGATCCATTCTCAGCTTACATTAAGGTGGAAGATCTTGCATTAAAAGCCGAAGGCAAAAAAGGTGATCAATTTAAAATTGACGTGGGAGACATAACAGCCCAAATCAATATGTACGATTTTTTTATTAAAATAAGCACCATGACAGATTTTGACTTTAATAAAGAGTCTTTATTTAGTTTCGCACCTATGACTGGATTTAAAAGCACTTACTATGGATTTCCAAGCAATGATAGAATAGTAAGAGGAACAATTCTTGCAAGAGGCACCTCTAAAAACATAGGAACAATTCAGCTGGGATACAAACTCCCAAAACTCGATCTTACATTTGCAATAGGGGGAACAGGCACAGGCAACAGAAATCAAGAAAATGACAAAGACACCCCATACAACAAAACATATCAAGGAATCCTTTATGGAATTCAAGCAAAATGGAAGCCAATAAAAAATATACTTGATCAAAACGAAGATACTAAATCTGTAATTGCAGAAACACCCCTTGAATTAAATTTTGGCTTGTCAGGAGCCTATGGAAATCAAACATTCAATAATTCATCAATAACATACTCTTTAAAAGACAAATCCGTAATTGGTAACGATTTATTGAGCCCAACTTTATCAAATTCTGCAATTTTAGCATCTTTTGGAGCTCAATATAAGCTTGGATTAACAAAAATCAATGATAAAAATACCTATCTTATTTTACAAATGGGAACTGATTTTGGAATAGATCCTTTTGCAAGCGATTTTTCTGTATTTGGACACATCTCAAAAGCAGCAAATTTCAAAAAAGACGCATCCTCAGATCCTAATAAAAAAGCTGAAAATATATTTGATCCAAATGGTAATGCTCTTAATTTCAGTAAAAATACAGAATTGGGAATTGCATTCTCAACAGGAGCAAGCATAGGACTTGCCTGGAACAAAGACACTGGAGAAAAAGAATCCTGGGCAGTTAAAGGATCTGATTCTTACAGTACAAGACTATTTGGAGAACAAGACAAAAAATCTGGGGTTGCACTGGGAATAAGTTATGGACAAAACCTTTACAGATCTAAAGATGCAGAAAAAAAATTAAAAACCATATCCGAAAATTCATTTCAAAGCTTAAATGTTGAAATTTCAAGCTATGAAGACAACAAAAAGGGCATTATAAATGGACTAGGGTGGATAACATCTATCGGTCTTTACGATATTTTAAGACAAAAATCTGTAGAAAACTATCCTACAGCAAGCCCAAGCGCTAATTCAAACAATCAAGCCGGACAAAGTTCAACAACACAAGCTACAACCCCTAATCTGACATTTGAAGATGCAATGAAGCTCGGTTTGGCTTTATATCTTGATTATGCAATTCCAATAACATCCATTTCAACAGAAGCATATGTGGTACCCTATATCGGGGCATACATTTTAGGGCCTTCTAATAAACTTTCAAGCGATGCTACAAAAATTTATTTAAAAACAGGGCTTAGCCTTGAAAAACTAATAAGATTTACAACAATTTCTCTTGGATGGGATTCAAATAACATTATAGAACTTGCTAATAAAAACACAAATAACGCCGCTATTGGCAGTGCTTTCTTACAATTCAAAATAGCCTACAGCGGAAGCTAACAGCAAAAGAAGGGCTTTGGCCCTTCTTTTTTATCTTTTAAAAATTAATAATAAATTGTTACCTTATATTTCTTTCCTTGCAAATTTTTTCATAAGCATCTTGAATTTTAATAAATTTATCATTTGCATCTTTTTGCCTTACAGGATCATTTGCAAACTTATCGGGATGATATTTTATAACAAGGCCTTTATACGCCTTTTTAATCTCATCATCACTAGCACTATATGCTAAACCCAAAATACTGTAAGGATTTACAATTCTAATATTAATATCTTTATAAGCTTCATAACCATCAGATTCAAGTTCTAAAAAAACACCAACATAAGAGATAAACTTTTCAGCTTCTAAATTTTTATACCTAGAAAGTCTGTTAATTTCTTTAAGAGAGGCAAAAAGCCATATAAAAAGATCTTTGTGCTGAAAATAGCCAAGCTTAAGGGTATACAAAATTTTATCAGCATTATTATTCTTAGTAATAGCAGAATGAAAGATAGTATACAACTCTGATTTACCACGTTCAGACAAATTCAAAGAATTAATAATAAAATTGACATAATTTAATTGCTCTCCAGTTATAGTTCCCAAAATAGATAGCAATTTGGCCATTAATAAAAAAGAAAGTTTATAAAATTCAAACTCTCTAGATCTAGAATATGAGTAATCTCTTGTAAAGTAGATTCTAAAAACACCCAAAAAACTAAATAGTATCAACACAAACGGAAATAATATAAAAAGCATTGCTATTAAAACAGGATTAAAAATAAAAATAAACAACAACACTAAAAAAAACATTCTAATTAGGCTTGGCATTTATTGATCACAACCTCCAACGCAATCAAGGCATGTCAAAATCTCTAATAAATTTTACAATTTCCTTTTTTATTTGTTTTAATTCAATATCAGACTTTGCCTTTAAAGCTCTAACAACAAATTTAGCAACGTTTAAAGAATCGCTTTCATTTAAACCCCTAGAAGTAATAGCAGCACCCCCAATTCTAATACCAGAAGCCAAAGAAGGACTTTTTTTATCAAAAGGAATAGCATTTTTATTTAAAGTAATATTTACACTCTCAAGCAATTTCTCAGCATCAGCACCCGTGAGACCCGAACTACTCAGATCAACCAAAAACAAATGATTGTCTGTACCTCCACTAACAATCCGAAATCCTTCCGATTTGAAATATTCAGCCATAACTTTAGTATTTTTTATTACGTTAGCAATGTATTCTTTAAAATTTTCCTGAAGAGCCTCTTTAAATGCAATAGCTTTACCCGCAATAATATGAACTAAAGGGCCCCCTTGAGTTCCAGGAAAAACTGTAGAATTTACAGCATTAAACAAAGGCCTCTCTTTTCCATTAAAGTTTACTGATTTGTCAAAATCCTTTCCAGAAAGTATTATTCCACCTCTTGGCCCTCTTAAAGTTTTATGCGTAGTGCTTGTAGTAAGATGCGCCACATCAATTGAGGAATTATGAAAACCGGCAACAATAAGGCCTGCAATATGCGCAATATCACACAAAAGATAAGCAGAAACATCATCTGCTATTTCTCTAAATTTTTTAAAATCAATTTCTCTTGAATAAGAAGAAGCACCGGCTATTATTAAATTTGGTCTGCAATCTCTAGCTATCTTAAGAACTTCATCATAATCAATTAGCTCAGAATCTCTAGAAACACCATAAAAATAAGTATTAAAAAATATACCAGAAAAATTTACCCTGCTGCCATGAGTTAAATGTCCCCCATGAGACAATTGCATGCCAAGAATTCTGTCACCTGGGCTAATAAGGGCCATTATGGCAGCCATATTGGCCTGAGATCCGCTATGTGGTTGAACATTGGCATACTTTGCACCAAAAAGCTCTTTTGCTCTTGAAATTGCCAAAGTTTCAATCTCATCAATAAAAGAACAACCACCATAATATCGATTCAAAGGATATCCTTCAGCATACTTATTGGTTAAAATACTCCCAGCAGCCTGCCTTATTTCCAAAGACGTAAAATTTTCAGAAGCAATAAGCTCAATATGTTCTTTTTCTCTTAATTTTTCTTTCTCAATTAAATCAAATATTTGATCATCCCTCATTTAAAATTATCCTCCAAAACAAACCTATGCATTAAAGAATACGATCCGTTTGTCAAGCTTTTATATTTTAAAAACCCAGAATCTAAATATCCATCAAAAAATTCATTTTTATCATAGTCCTCTTTGCATCCGTATTGAATATAGTTTTCAGACATATTTAAAAAATACTTAGAGCTATCCTTAAATAATACTGCATTTATTATATCAAAATATATAAAACCAACCCCAGCTAAAAAAAATTCAAACCAAAAATGCTCATTTAATTTAAGAGAATTAGAATCATAGTAAAGCCCAACTATATTTCTCAGCGGAATCTCGTACTTTAAAAATAACAAATTCGTAAGAACTATTAAATTGCTAGATGAAATTTTTCCCTCTTTAATAGAATCCTTTAAACTTAAATTATTCTCAATAATCTTAAAATTTGAAGTCAAAACATCCATAATTGCCTTAGCCAACTTATAAACTGAATTACTACCAGCCGTCTTAGATAAAATTAGAGAATCTAAAGGCATTAAATCAACAGAGTTGTAAGATAAATAATCTTTTTTTTTGTCTTGAACATGTTTTTTGTACTCTTGATTATCAATATCTCTATTAACCTTAATGCTTTCTAAATATTTTGCATCTAAAAATTCCAAATTAAGTTTAGAAGTCTTTACCCTAGTCTTAAAAATAAATTTATTTGTCTTTAGGTTTTCAAAAAATAAATTACCAATATTAAAATCAAGATGTTCATTGCTGTGGTCTGCAATTTTTTGACGCTCATTCTCAATTGGTCTTAAATAGAAGATATTAAAATTAATATCTTCGGGATTTGAATCAAAATTACTACTAACATCTTGATTAAAATAAATCTCTTCAATTATTGCAAACTCTTTCGAATCACTCAAAGTCCACTTTAAAAAATCATCTTTAACAGAAAACGAAATTTTATTGCTTTGAACATTGTCCAATAAAACATAAAGCTTCCCACCAGAATTTAAAGTTTTAGGAGAAATAAATTCTAATCTATTCTCAGAAACATCTAAAATATTTTGGGGTAATATTGTATAAAGCTTGTCCTTAGTTTCGAGAAAAATTTTAATACTACTAGAATGTGAAAACAAATTCATGCCTTGTAATAAAGTTGAAGAATTTGCATTTAAAGTTATTTTATCCTCTGAAAAAATAAAAGGTATATTCCCCCTATTAAGCTTAACAGGAACTTGCCTACTAATAACAAGAAAAAGTTCGTTGCTAGTACCCCTTTCGCCTTTTACAAAAATAAGCCCAGAATTTACTTCATCTGTAATTTTAAAAACTATTTCGGTGTTATTCCAACTAATAATGCTACTTTTAACCAAATAATTATTGTTGATATTAATCTCTCCTGTGCTGTAGCCCAAATTATTTCCTTTAATAACAATAATATCTTTGTGTGAAGTGGGAATTGGAGATATATCATAAATAATTGGCTTTGAATAAAATAAAAATCCAGAAAAAACAAATAAAACCAAAAAAATAATAAAAATTAAGCTTAAATAAAAATATTTGTTTTTTAAAAAAATAGCCAAATATTAGCCTCTTTTAACCTTAGTTCCTTCCTTAGTATCAACCAAAACAAAACCTTTTTTGGCAAAAAAGCCCCTAATTTCATCGGCACGCTTAAAATTTTTTTCACATTTAGCTATTCTTCTCTCTTCAATCAAAGTTTTCATATTCTCATCAATAACTACATCGTAATTTTCTAAATTTTTTAAAATTTCTTCTCTCAGATTAAGTGATATAATCTCATCAAAAATAAAAGCCAATCTGAGTTTTGAAACAAATCCTAGATTTTCAGATTTAATTATTTCCCAAAGTAAAGCCAATCCTTGAGAAATATTCAAATCAAAAGAAACTTTTTCTACAAAAGAATCATAATATTCTTTTTCTACACTAAAACCAAAATTTTTTAAATCCTTATTAAGTATATTTAAATCATCTAGATCTAAGGATTCATAAAAATAACTTAGCCTGTTTATCAAATTTTCTCTAGCAATCTTGCTTGATTTAAGATTATCCAATGAAAATTTTAATTGGTTCCTGTAGTGTGATGTCAAACACAAATATCTAAAATCAAGAGGAGAAAAATTTTGATCTTCCAAGTCTTCAACTGTAATAAAATTTCCATGCGACTTTGACATCTTATTATAATCCATAATCAAAAATTCTCCATGAACAAAGATATCACACCATTTCTTATTCAAAAAACACTCTGCTATTGCTATTTCATTTATGTGGTGAACTCCAATATGATCAACTCCTCCCAAATGAATATCAAGCGTATCTTTGAAATACTCCAAATTCATAGCAGCACACTCCAAATGCCAACTTGGATAACCAAATCCCCAAGGAGAATCCCATCTCATCTCCTGATCTTTAAACTTAGAATTAGTAAACCACAAAACAAAATCGGTTTTATTCCTTTTAAATTTATCAATATCAACTCTGGGCAAAGTCATATCTTTATCAATAAGATCAATGCCGGCCATCTCGCCATAGCTTTTAAAACAAGAAGTATCAAAATACACATTGCCATTAGAAAAATAAGTAATTTTTTTTTCTTCAAGAATTTTAACAACCTCTATCATGATGGGAATATGTTTACTTGCAACAAGAACTTTGTCGGGATATACAATGTTTAATTTTCTACAATCGTTAAAAAAAGCTTTTGTAAAAAATTCACTAATCTCATAAGCTGTAAGGCCCTTTTCTCTTGCTGTCTTGGCAACTTTATCTTCTCCATCATCAAGATCACCTGTTAAATGCCCAATATCTGTAATATTCATAGCATAATTAACTTTATACCCTAAAAATCTTAAAGTTTTAATTAATAAATCTCCAAAAATATAAGTTCTAAAATTTCCGATGTGCGCATAATTATAAACAGTAGGCCCGCAAGCATACAATTTAACATTTTCAAAATTTGTTAATTCTGAAAAATCCTTTGTTCTAGTATTATATAACTTCAAAATCATACATTTCTCAAAATTGAAAAAATAAAAAATCTAATTTATTATTAAGTACGTATGCCTAAAAGCCTAAATAATTTTTTTAAAAAAATCAATATTAAGCCTCAAACAAAAAATCTAGCTAACTATACAACATATAAAATTGGAAACATTTCGAAATTGTTTCTCATCCCTAAAAACATTAAAGAAGCTGAAAATATTTTTAAAGCAGCAATAGAAGAAAAAATTAAACTATTTATTCTTGGGGGGGGATCAAATATTTTAGTCAATGATGACAAAGAGCTTGATTTTCCAATAATATACACTGGGTATCTAAACAAAATAGAAATTCACGAAAATAAAATTATCGGCGAATGTGGTGCAAATTTTGAAAATTTATGTAAAATTGCACTTGATAACAGCTTAAGTGGCCTAGAATTTATCTATGGACTACCCGGGACACTGGGAGGCGCTGTATGGATGAATGCAAGATGCTTTGGAAATGAGATCTCTGAGATACTAAAAAAAATTACATTTATAAATGATAAAGGAAAAACTATCTGCAAAGAATTTAAAAAAGAAGACTTTAAGTATAAAAAATCGCCTTTTCAAAATAAAAACTTTCTCATATTAAAAATTGAATTGAATTTAAAAAAAGACAATAAGAAAATTATTGAAGAAAAAATGACTAAAAATAAACAAGCAAGAATAAATAAAGGCCACTATTTATTTCCAAGTAGCGGAAGCACTTTTAAAAACAATAAAGCATTTCTCAAGCCTAGTGGACAAATAATTGAAGAGTGCAAGCTCAAAGGATTAAGCATTGGGGGCGCTACAGTATCTAAATATCATGGAAACTTTATTATCAATATTAATAACGCCACTTCCAAAGACATAAAAAGCTTAATTGAAAAAGTAAAAACTGAAGTCTACTTGAAAACTGGGCTTTTGCTTGAAGAAGAAGTCCTTTACATAGGATTTAATTAATCAAAAAAACTAAAAAAGAATATCTTTAATCTCGTCATTAATCTTTTTAATCAATTCCTTTGTCTTTAATATCTTATCCTTAGAAGATTTCACCAAAGATGAATATTCTTGAAGAGAATTTACAGCATCCAAATTAATCTTAGAAACTTTAAACTCTTTTAAATCTTGGTTAAAATTGTTAAACTTGCTACTAACAAAATAATGGTTATTAAATATTTCTTTATACATATTCTTGGCATCTCTGATCTTAGTATCGTGAGATAAATACCTTTCTTTAAACTCACCAATTTCTTTAAAATGCTTAGCAAGAGTAAGATCTACTTTCTCGTGTCTTGAAAAATTGTTATCCACATTATCTTGAATGTCTATGAAATTTTTATAAATTGTATCAATCTCTGAATTGATTGCTGCAATAATGCTATCGACCATTTTAAGTTCATCTTTAATGGTTTTAGAATATTTTCCAGAATTAATAGCAAGCTTTCTAATCTCCTCAGCAACAACTGCAAAACTTTTCCCTGCATCACCTGCTTTTGCTGCTTCAATTGCTGCATTCATAGCAAGCATATTGGTCTGAGCTGAGATTGAAACTAAAAGTTTATTTACACTTTGCAAACTATTTGTTTGAGACAAAAGATCTGCAAAATTTTTATTCACATTTTCAAAAACAATATTTAAATCAAAAACCTTACTTTTAATATTTTCAATATCAGTAGAATTTATAGCAGCAACCTTATTAAAAATTTCCAAATTTTTATCTATACTATAGAAAAAACTAACATTCTCTTCAAAATTTGAAGAGATTTCTGATATATACTTATTGTGATCATTAATCGGATCAGCAATAGATTCAAAGCCTTTTAAAATATCAACAATTGACTTTTCAAATCTAGAAAAAGTATCCTTTAGTTGTTCGTAAGCTAAAATGCTAGAGTCTATACTCTCAGTATTTGATATAGCAGTCTCTATTTGTTCCAAATATTCATTTAAATCTTCAGAATAAAATTTTATCTTCTCAAAAGATTCATTACTCTTAGAGGACAGATTATCTAGCTTTGAACTAATATAAGAAATAATAGACGAAGAATACTTAACCTCTAAAGGGGGTTCAAGACTAAAAGGATCGCTTTTTGATTTTTGATAATCAACAATTCTGTTAAAATCATTAATTAATGAAAAAACAAAAGTTTTGCACAAATAAAAGATAATTGCAAAAGATAATAATAAAAATACAAAAAATATAATCCAATTTGATTTAAACATAATAGGAATGGAATTGATATTTAAAATTAACCCTTGAGTCAAAAAATCCTCAGTTTTTACAAAGTTTAAAGAATACAAATCTCTTTCATAATTAAAAGTGTACTTAGAGCTAAAAGAATCTTTTTTAGCATAAGCTATAACTTTTTTTAAAAAATTCTCATTATAAGATGGAGAAAAAGATTTGGCGTGAAGATTATTAAAGTTTAAAAAAATGGGCATATGATTTCTGTCAAGCATAAAAAAATTATAATTCTTACTGCTAAATTTAAGAGAAGAATACAACTGATTTTCAATAATATCTAACGACTCATCAAAGCATACTAAAATCCCTATTACACCCAATGTTGCAACAGAATCTCTAACTGGAAAACTTATTATAGAATAAATTTTTCCATCTATTATCATATATCTTGAATAATATTTAGAATTTTTTTCTACAGGAACAGAATAAATTGGATCCAACCTAACATCTTTTAAACCTAAAGATGAAAAATTTGAATTTGATATTAAAACATTTTTCCCTATAGGAATATAAAATACGCCTTCAAGTGAATCTTCTGCTAAAGGAATAGTTTTAAAAATTTTATCTATAGAGCTAAATTCTCTTGACTTTAAAAACAAATCACTATTTTCATCTAAGCTGTCACCCAATTTTAAACTTGAAGACAAAAGAAAGCTTTTTGAAGAATTAACCAATATCCCAAACCTATAGCTATCTTTTACAAGCTCTTCAAGAAACCTAGAAGATTCCGAATATTTAGCTTTAATAACAGCAGAAACACTGTTTAAAAACAACTTAGAATCAAATTTAAAGCGATCCAAATACTCATTTTTATAATTCATATAAGCATAGCCTATGAATAAAAAATTTAAAAAAAGAAATCCAAATAAAACTAGACAAAGAAATCGTTTAGTATTTTTCAGATTAACATCTATTAAATTCTCACCTGTCATAAAAGCTCTCCAAACATAACATTAGTATGATTAAAATCTTAAAACAAACTTTTCACCTTCATAAATCACATACAAATAATTACTAATAACAATTGGCAAATTAAACCTTTCTTTCTGAATCTTAAAGATTAAATCCTTCAAATATTTGCAAATAATTATTTTATTATTTAGCTACATGCATATATAATTATATAATAAAACATATAGAATACTAAAAATTTAATGTTTTAAAAATTTTATGAAAAAACAAAATTTTGAGGGGACTTAGTGAAAAGAAAGAAAATTAACTCTAGCCTTTTTTATAAATTCAATTTTATAATCCTGGCATATACAATAATCATTATTGCAACAACCTTTTTGCTACTAGATCAAGGCTATAAAAAAATCATAACAAAAGAACTTCAAGATTTCACAAAATTTATTAACCAAGCAATGATCAAAAGTTTTTCTGATGAATCTAAAGAAGTAATAAAGGCTTTAAACATACTAACAGCCAGATATGATTATAGATCTGCAATTCTGAATAACAAAAACGAAGAGCACTTAGTATCTGACAAAATTTTAATTACACTCCCGCCTTTTATTAAAATAATAGAGTACGCAAACAAAGATGGATACATAATCGCATCAAGCGAAAAAAAAAGAAGCGGCCAATATATAAGCTTAAAAGAATTGCTTCTGGGCAAAGCTATAACTACATTGCAAATTTCAATTCTGCACAACAGCTTAGTAAAAATAAATAACAATTTTTATATTCCAATAGCATATAAAATAACAGATTCAAAAAAATCTAATATTGGATATATTATTTTATATGCTGACATTTCAGAAAAAATTGCCGAACTAAAAGAATATCTTTTGCTGCTTTTGGAAAACTCCTTGCTAGAGCAAAATGCAAGCAGCCAAAACTCATCAAAATACTTTAACGTGTACTTAATAAACAGCAGTGGAGATACATTTGGCGGAAAAGACGAAGTTTTAAAAAACATAAAACACATATTTGGCTTTAACGCAAAAACATTAACTCAAATATTAAGTGCATTATCCCAAGGAAAAACAAATTACAATACAAGCAATTCAAATGAAATAATTTCATTAGCAAGAATCACAACATCCCATTGGTACTTAGGAATAAAAATAGATTATAATAACATATTTTCAAAAGAATTTAAAAATATGAGATTAGTTTCACTTTCTATTATATTTATTTTGGTAATAATTTTTATATTAATAATGATATCAACCATAAAAACTTTAATAATATCAAAAATAGATAAACTCAATGTTGTCATTCCAAAGGTTAAAACCGGCGACTTAACATTTAAAATCGAATCAAAAGGCAAAGATTCAATAAGTTCAACAATCAATCTTTTTGGGCATTTTATTGAAAATCTAAAACACGTAATTAATTCACTACAAGAACGAGTAAAATTGCTTAAAGAAAACGGAGACCATTTATTTAGCGAAATAAACAAAACCCATAATACAATTAAAAATTCAAATCAATACATAGAAAAAACACAAGAAGAAGTAGAAAAACAGGTAGAATTCATCTCTAATACAACAAATATAATTGAAAGTCTTTCAAAAAATATTTCATCTCTTGATAATTCAATTGAAACTCAAGCCGCAAGCGTTGAACAATCCTCATCAGCTATCGAAGAAATGATAGGGGGAATCCAATCAATAACAGAAATAACTCAAAAAGCTGCAAAAAGCACAGAAGAACTAAAAAGATTCTCTGATGATGGGCGAAAAAAACAAGAAGAAGTTATTACTCAAATCAAAGAGATTTTCAAAAACTCAACAAGATTACAAGAAGCAAACTCTTTAATTTCATCTATAGCAAGCCAAACCAACCTGCTCTCGATGAACGCTGCAATTGAAGCATCTCATGCTGGTGAAGCTGGAAAAGGATTTGCCATTGTCGCAGAAGAAATAAAAGACCTAGCAGAACAAGTAACATCACAATCAGAATCTGTTGCCTCATCAATTAATGAAATAATGGATTCAATAACCAAAACCGTAAATACCTCTGAATTAACAAATAAAGCTTTCAACCAAATATTTGATTCAATCAACTTAGTTGTTCAAGTAATAGAAGAAATAAATCATACAATGCAAGAACAATCAATAGGTAGCCAAGAAATTTTAAAGGCTTTAAACACAATGCGGGAAATAACATATGAAGTAAAAATCGGTTCAAATGACATGTTTAGAGGCAACAAAGAAATCATTAGCACCATTAAACTGTTGGGAGAGATTAATATTACGGTCTCAAACTCAATGAAAGGTTTAAAAGAAGAGATTAACAAACTAGTAGAAGCAATTGAGCGCATTAAGGTTTTAGGAACTACAAATTCAAGTCACATTTCTGGAATTAGTGAGAGCACGGATCAATTTAAAACCAAATAAACTAAATTAAAAGGGAATAATATGCAAAAAAAGACATTTTATAATACTGAAAAATATCTTAAAAGTCATTTAATGTTATTTCCTATTTTTGCTTATACAAAAAACTTTTTAGATGCTAGTATTGCATCTGTTTGGATTTCAATATGCATTATACTTCCTGCCCTAATAATCAATCAAATAGAACTGAAAAAATATAAAAACCACATATTAGGGATATATCTATTAATAATAGGAATTTTTACCAGTCTAACTTACTTATTCATGTTCTATTTAACGCCAACACTATACAAAGAATTTAAATTTTCAATACCCATTTTAATAGCCATAATAATATCATTTCATAAAAACGAACCTTTTAAAATCTTAAGAAATTCATCAATGATAATCAAATATTCTAAAATCCCAATTTTAATTTTCATTGCCCTAAGCTCAGCAATCTCACTAATTAGAGAAATATTAAACACAGGGAATTTAAAGCTTTTTAATAACGAAATAACTATAATAAAGGAGCTTACAAATACAAAAATGTCAGCTCATAGCTCAAACATTTTTATTGTAGCGTCTTTAATTTTACTATTAATTAATATACTAACAAGTGTTAAAGAAAAAAAAAATAATAAAAGCGTTAAAGAGGAAAAAAATGAATAAAAATGTTAAAAAAAAGATTAAAGACGAAATTAGCATTATAGTTGCCGATCTAGCATTATCAAATAACATAAAGCTAGATAATATCAATATAAATATTCAAAAACCTCCAAAAAGTGATCTGGGAGATATTTCTATATTAATATTTGAGCTTAGCAAAACCTTGAAACTTCCTATTGAAACCATCTCTAAAGAAATAATAAAAATCCTTAAGGATAAATATGAAATTAAAGCTATGGGACCTTACCTAAACATCAAAATTCCCAGAAAAGAATATATAAAAAATACAATACAAATGGTAAATGCCCAAAAAGATAACTATGGGGCAAGTAAATATCTAGACAATAAAAAAATAATATTGGAGTTTTCATCGCCAAATACAAACAAACCACTGCATGTAGGACATCTTAGGAATGACGTAATAGGAGAAAGTCTGTCAAGAATATTAAAGGCTGTAGGTGCAAAAATTACAAAAATAAACCTAATAAATGACCGGGGAGTTCATATCTGCAAATCAATGCTTGCATACAAAAAATTTGGAAATGACATTACCCCTGAAAAAGCTTCTAAAAAAGGAGATCATTTAATTGGTGATTTTTATGTTAAATACAACGAATACTCACAAGAAAATGAAAATGCTGAAAAAGAAATTCAAGATCTGCTTTTAAAATGGGAACAAAAAGATACAAGCACAATTGAACTTTGGAAAAAACTAAATAACTGGGCAATTGAAGGAATAAAAGAAACTTACAAAATTACAAACACCTCATTTGATAAAATTTACCTTGAAAGTGAAATTTTTGAAATTGGAAAAAATGTAGTGTTAGAAGGGCTTGAAAAAGGATTTTGTTACAAACGAGAAGATGGCGCAATATGCATTGATTTACCCTCAGACTCAAGCGAAAAAGAAGACACCAACGTAAAACAAAAAGTACTCATAAGGCCAAACGGAACATCTATTTATCTTACCCAAGATTTAGGAAATATAACAGTTAGAACAAAAGAATTTAATTTTGAAGAAATGATTTATGTAGTTGGAAGTGAACAAATTCAGCACTTCAAAAGCTTATTTTTTGTATCAGAAAAATTAGGGATTTCTAAAAACAAAAAGCTTATTCATTTGTCACACGGAATGGTTAATCTTATTGATGGCAAAATGAAATCAAGAGAAGGCAATGTAATTGACGCAGATAATTTAATCTTAGAGCTAATGGAATCAATAATGCCTGAAATTACACAAAAAATTGAGAATAAAGAGAGTGCTAGAAAAAATGCTTTAAATATTGCACTAGGAGCAATTCACTATTATCTGCTAAAATCAGCTATACATAAAGACATTGTATTTAATAAAAAAGAAAGCCTATCTTTTACAGGAAATTCTGGGCCATATATTCAATATGTTGGAGCAAGAATTAATAGCATTCTTGAAAAATACAATGCACTTTCTATTCCTTTAATAGAAAAAATTGATTTTGAACTTTTAAAACATGAAAAAGAGTGGGAAATTATTAAAATTATATCAGAATTAGAAGAAAATATAATCAAGGCAGCAAAAGATTCGAACCCTTCAATACTTACTAGCTATTCATACTCGCTTGCAAAGCATTTTAGTACGTACTATCAAGAAGTTAAAGTAATAGACATAAAAAATACTGATTTAACAGCCGCAAGAATCGAATTTTTAAAAGCCATATTACAAACAATAAAAAATTGCATGTACCTACTCAATATCCCTTATATGTTAAAAATGTAGGCAAGAAAATATTGTAATATTTTCTTGCCTAATATCCGTTTAAATCTAAGTCGCTTTTGCTAAAAATTAATTTTATTTTATCTTCATACTTTTGGGATATATAATATCTTTTTAACTTAAGAGTATTGGTAAGCTCTTCTCCAATTGAAAAAGGATCTTGAAGTAAAACAAAGCCTGCTATTTTTTCAAAATTTTTAAAACCTACCTTGGTATTAATAGTGTCTGAGATATGCTTAGAATAAAGCTTATTAACGTCCTCATTGGCTAATAAATCACTTCTGGAAGAAAAAGACACTCCACTGGAATTTGCCCACTTTTCAAGATTATCAAAATTAGGCACAATAACGGCCCCCAAAAATTTTTGATCCTGGCCAACAATCATAATATTTTCAATAAACAAAGATTTGCCCAAAACTCTCTCAAGAGGCTCAGGCTCAATATTTTCCCCACCTCTTAGAACAATTGTATCTTTGCTTCTACCAACAATTGAAATTTCATTATTAATTGTCAATCTAACCAAGTCCCCAGTGTTAAACCAACCATCTTCTGTTAAAACTTCATTTGTCTTAGCCTTATCCTTAAAGTAACCATTCATTATCTGTGGCGACCTTACCCAAAGTTCACCTTTTTCTCCATAAGGCAAAACATTGCCATCAAATCCAACTACTTTGTATTCAACATCTGGCAAAATAGGCCCTACAGTTTTTGCTACGGGGCCCTTAAGACGCCTAACGCTCAAAATAGGGCCCGTTTCAGTAAGGCCATAACCTTCAAGAACTTTAATTCCTACAGCCTTAAAGAAATAATCAACATAATCAACCAACGCTCCACCACCAGAAACTCCAAATTCAAAATTTTGTCCAAGGGCATTTTTTATTTTTTTAAATACTAAAATATCGCCTAATAATTTAATAGGGAAAATTAAAACAATCCCAACAAATAAAAATAATTTTGAAAAAAATGAAATAAACAAATTGGTTTTTTTATAAATAGGATAAAGCCCCAAAAATCTCTCCTTAAGCTTTGCATAAACAATTCCAATTTTTAAAAAGCTCCCAAACACAAGCTTTTTAATAAAAGATTCCGATACCTTTTTAATAATACCTATTCTTATACCTTCCCAAATTCTAGGCACAGAAATAATCATTTGGGGATTCAAAAGTAAAAAATCTTTTAATAAAACAGGACCTATGGGCTTTGAATATGCAATTGCTATGCCCCTTAAAGCAACTATATATTCACAAGCTCGCTCAAAAGAATGCCAAAGGGGAAGAATTGAAATCATTATCTTGCCAGGTTTAAGCGTTGGAAGATAATCATAAAGTCTATCTAATTGAAAAATAAAAGATTCATGTCTCAACATTACTCCTTTTGGCATACCTGTTGTACCAGAAGTATATATTATAGTTGCAATGTCTTTTGAAGAACCTTTTTCAATCTCCATATCAAATGCTTTTGGATTAGCTCTTAAATACTCAGATCCAAGTTCTAATAATTTTTTATAAGAAAATACAGTAATATTGCCCATTTTTTCTTCATAAGATTTATCATCATCAATAACAACAATACATCTCACCAATCTAAGATCTTGCTTTTTGGATAAAACTTTGTGAAGTTGCTTATTGTTTTCGACAAAAATAAAAGTAGATTCAGAATGGTTAATAATATAAGTTAATTCATCCTCAGAAGAATCATTTCCCCTAGGAACATCAATGCAGCCTAACCCCAAAGTAGCAACGTCGATTATTATCCATTCTTTTCTAGAATCAGAAATAATTACAACCTTTTCTCCCCTTTTAATGCCACAATGCAAAAGCCCAGAAGCCACTCTTTTTGTCTCATTCCAAAAATCAGCGTATATTTGCTTCTTAAAGGTTTTCGATTCCCCTTCCTTATATATAAAAATATCAAGCTCACTATAAAGAGCCACCGCCTCTTTAAAACGCTTAGGCACAGTATCACTCATAAATCCCCCTCATAGCAATTTAAAATTAATTTAAAAAAAGCAACAGGCTGCTAACAATAATATTATAAAAACTATGTATAAAAATCACATAATATACATTTTTATACCTTAAATAGATAAAAGCAAAAAATATCCCTAATATAAAGGTAACCAAAAATCCCAAAATTCCATAATATAAATGCCCATAAGCAAAAAACATACTACTAAGAATAGCGGCAACTACAACAGAAAATCCCATTTGTGTAAACTTGGTAATAACAAAAGCCCTGTAAAAAAGCTCTTCAAAAGCTCCTGTAAAAAAAGAGGTAAAAGTCATTAAAAAAAATGCTTTTTTACTGCTAATCTTCCAATTAAATCCAGCATTGTTTTGAAAATAATAGACAAGTACTGATTCTGGTAATAGATATTCAAGTAAAAAAGCTATTAAAAAAATGACTATCATTGCGGTCAATATTGTTTTAATAAAAATTAAAACAGACTCCCAAATAAAAATAAATTTAAATTTAGGAATAAAAAACTCTACTCTAAAATCATTATAAGAACTGGTAAGTTTAAAAAAATAAATTATAAAAATAATTAAAAAAGATCTTGAAATCCAAAAATAAAAATGATTTTTATCAACATTCCAAAATTCTGAATTAACATTTTCAAAAGGAGATGCCAAATAAACAATAATGTAGGCCAAAAAAAGATCAAGCAAAGCTCGCTTGAATGAATATCTATTTTTTAACAATTGCATAAAGTATTTTAATTAAATAATTATTAATTGTCAACGAATGATTATTGATTGATTAATAAAAACAAATTAAAATTCAAAATATAATTATATCTAAATAAAAATAAGAATATTATAAATGATTTTAATATTTGTCCTTATTTCACTTAATTTATCAATTCAATACTATTTAAAACTCAATTTAATTTGTTTTAACACAATACTAGCATTTTTTTTCATATTAAAAAATAACAAACACTTAGCACTTAGTTTTATTTTTTGCACAATATTTCTATTGGGCTTTCAAGCCAGATTAAATTTTAAAACATTCAAAAAAAATATTTACCAAATAACAAATATTAAAAATTTTAAAAAACATTCAAAAACCATTATAGAAGCAATTGACAATGAATCAAATATATACAAATTTAGCTTCAAAAATATTGAAAATATTTACAAAATAGGGGATATCATTAAAATTGAAAATCAAAAAATAAAACTTATTAAAAGGACTTTTTTTGCCAAGCTTCGAGAAAAATACACAAACACATTAAACAATTTTTTTACTTCATTAAATCCTAGTTATTCCCATTTTTCAAAAGCAATAGTTTTGAATATAAAATCAGAAATAACAAAATATGAAAAAACATTATTTCAAAATGCAGGAATTGCCCACATTTTAGTAGTATCTGGACTGCACTTTTATCTAATAAGTTTAATAAGTTACTATTTGCTTTTAATAATCACAAATGAAAAATTAAAATACTTAATATTAAGCATAATTTTATTAAATTATCTAATATTAACTGGATTTGCACCTTCAACGCTAAGAGCATTTCTAATGACAGAATCTCTTATAATATACAAACTGATTTACGGCAAAATTAATTTAATAAGCTGCACATCCATTAGTTTTATAATAAATGCTTTTTTATTCCCCGAAACATTAAATTCAATAGGATTTAAAATCTCCTATCTTGCAACAATAGGGATATCAGCATCGGTTCATCTAAAAAATAAATACGATCTTAACAGACTAGCATCATCAATGCTTACAACATTTTTTATTCAAATATTCACCTCGCCAGTAATTTATGTTAATAATTTTGATCTAGCACCAATCTCAATATTGTCAAATTTAATAATTATTCCATTAATATTAATTTTCTTAACAATAACAATATTAAGCTTAATAACTTACTTTTCAAGCTTAAATTTGTTTTTTCCCCTTGACCTTATCAATGCCTACATATTTCAAACAATAAAAATTACAGCAACATTTTTTAGCAAATTCTTTGTAGTCAAGCATCACCAAATACCTATATTTTTAATCTTAAGTATTCTTCTTATAACTTACATTATTTATAATAACGAAACTAAAAAAATTAAAATAATTTAAAAATAACTGCCATTATTAAGAATAATATGGTACTATCTCTTTTATCTATGAACATCAACTATAACAGTATAGCTAGCATAAAACAAACATTAAAAGAAAGAAAAATCGCTCCAAGAAAATTGTGGGGACAAAACTATCTAATAAACGAAAGCATAAGGCAAAAAATAATAGAAAGCTTAGATATAAAAGAAAATGAAAAAATCTGGGAAATTGGTCCAGGACTTGGCGCAATGACTGAAATTTTATTAAAAAAAACTAATCTTTTAACCGTATTTGAAATTGACTTAAAATATTCAGAAATATTAAATGAAAAATTTGGAAAATTAAAAAACTTTAAATTGATAAAAGGGGATTTTTTAAAAAAATACAAAAACGAAAATCAAAACATTGATAAAATATTTTCAAATTTGCCATACAATATTGCATCAAAAGTAATATCTAAATTAATTGAAGAAAACTTTTTAAAAGAAATGGTATTCACAGTGCAAAAAGAATTAGCCGACAGAATAACTGCAAAAATAAATAGCAAAAACTATTCTTCATTTACAGTCTTAGTACAATCACACTTCAAAGCAATTAAAATATTAGATATAGGAGAAAACAATTTTTATCCTGCCCCTAAAGTTAAGTCTACAACACTAAAATTAATTCCTAAAAAAAACAACATAAAAGACTTCAAAGAATTCAACAAATTGATTAGAACTGTATTTTCAAGCAGAAGAAAGAAATTAAAAAACACTATCATTAATTTCGTAGAAAATAAAGCTACTTTGAGAGAAAATTTTTTAAAAGAATATTTAGACAAAAGGCCTGAAAACATTTCTGTTGAAGAATTTATACAAATTTCCAACACTTTAACTGCTTATCATTAAAGCGCTTGCAAATACAATCTCATCAACAGAGCAGCCCCTTGAAAGATCGCTAATGGGCTTGGAAAAGCCTTGTAAAAAGGGGCCATAAGCTTTAGCAAAAGCAAATCTCTCTACTAATTTATAACCAATATTGCCTGCATCTAAATTGGGGAATATTAAAACATTAGCAGAACCCGCTACTAAAGATTCTCTACATTTTTTCTCTGCAACATCTTTTATTATGGCTGAATCAAGTTGAAGCTCTCCATCAATAAGCAAATCACTCTCTTTATTCTTAACAATATTTAAAGCATTTTTTACTTTTTCAGTTTCTTTAGCACTAGAAGACCCTTTTGTTGAAAAGCTTAAAAGAGCAACCTTGGGTTTTGCATTTAAAATATCTTTAAAAGATTTAGCACTTTGCAATGCAATTTCTGCAAGCTCTAAAGAATCGGGATTAACTACTACAGAACAATCTGCAAAAAATAAGATTCCATTATGTCCAAAACAAAAATCAACATTACGAGCAATACTTAAAGTATCCATAATCATAAAAGATGATATAATCTTAACACCTTCCAACTTGGGGATTATTCTTAAAGCATTAGACAAAACCTTAGCGGATGTTGAAATCGCTCCACAAACACAAGATTTGGCATAACCAAGCCTTACCATAAGCATTGCAAAAGTAATTTCATCTAAAACTTGAGCCTTTAAACTTTGCTTAGTAGCTCCTTTTGACTTTAGCAAACTCCAATATTCATCCAAATACATTTCAATATCTGAAAAAGAATTTGGATCAACAACTTCTATTCTTTCTAAAATATCATTACAATCAGAAAATTCTTTTAAAGAATTAATAACAGGATCTTTTTTGCCTATCAAAATAATAGAATCTGCAAGATTTTTTTGCAAAACAACAACAGCTGCCTTTAAAATTCTAGAATCACTACTTTCAGGGAAAACTATATTAGCCTTAAGCTTATTCTCTTTTGCGAATATTCTTGCCTTCTTAAAAACATAATCTTTTAAACAAAACACCTTATCAAAAAGAATACAATATAAATTGACAAATACATAAAAAAAGACATTTTCAAATAAAAATGTCTTTTTTTATGTATTTGTCAATTATAAAATTTAATATTTCTTAAAGAATTCTTAAAATTTCTTGTACAACTTTAGCTGAATTAAAAGCTGCTAATTTAACAAATTTACTATATTCAACTTCATTCCCTTCTCTATTTACAATGTCAGATATTGACCTAATAACTATAAAAGGTACATTAAACATATGAGCAACATGCCCTATTGCTGCTCCTTCCATCTCAACAGCTATTACATCTTTAAAGTTTCCTATAATTTTGTTAATATAATTTGGATCAATAAACTGATCTCCTGAAACTATTAATCCTGAATATGCATTAGAGTCTCCAACCTTTGATTTAACAGCATCTGTAGCTTTCTTGACTAAATTCTTATTGGCAATAAATTTTTGAGGCAATCCCATAAGCTGTCCCACCTTATGTCCAAATTTAATCAAATCAACATCATGATATGCAACCTCTGAAGACACTACCACATCCCCAACTTTAATATCTTTGTATTTAGAACTAACAACACCACCAGCAACTCCAGAATTAATTACATGACTTATATTGTATTTTGACAAAATATAGCCAGTCCATACACCCGCATTAACCTTGCCAACCCCACAAATAACAGCCATAACATTGCGATTAGACAACTTTCCCTTTAAAATCTTTTTATTAAGATTATACTCCTTAAGAACTATTTCTTCCTTATTAGACATAAGCTTACTTATCTGCTCAAATTCAGAATCCATAGCGGTTATTATTAAAACATTAACATTTTTAGAAAAAGCAACATAACCGTTTGAAAAAACTAATAAAAAAATAAAAAATTTTATTAAAAAATTATTCATAAACACCAGCTCCTTATAACAAAAAAATACTTATATCATAATTTTACAAAAAAAAAGTTAAAACTGGATTACTTTTGAGAGAATTTTATAAAAGAAATTGAAAAAAAATATCCTATCCGTATTACAATATTAATAGTTTAAAAAAGGGGGAAACTGAATGAAAAAAATGAATTTAATTACAGCTGCTCTGCCCTATGTTAATAACATACCTCATCTTGGAAATTTAGTTCAAGTACTATCAGCTGATGCTTTTGCAAGATATTCGAAAATGTCAGGGATTGAAACTCTTTATATCTGCGGAACAGATGAATATGGAACGGCCACAGAAACCAAAGCCTTAATTGAAAAAACTACCCCTTTAGAACTTTGCAATAAATATTATGAAATACATAAATCAATTTATAAATGGTTCAATATTGAATTTGATATCTTCGGTCGTACGACTAACAAGCACCATCAAGACATTGTACAAAATTTTTTCCTACAATTAGAAAAAAACGGTTATATTAAAGAGCGAGAAACTGAACAGTTTTTTTGCAATAAAGATTCAATGTTCTTAGCTGATAGATATGTAATAGGAGAATGCCCAGAATGCCAAAGCACGGCTAAAGGAGATCAGTGCGACAACTGTTCTAAGCTTTTAAATCCAATAGATCTAATAAATCCAAAATGCATAATTTGCAAAAATACACCTATTTTGAAAAAAACCAATCATCTTTATTTAGACCTTCCTAAAATAAAAACAAAACTTGAAAAATGGATAAAAAATCCAGATATTAGCAAGAATTGGAATACCAATGCCCTTAAAATGACAAAAGCTTTTTTAAGAGATGGCCTTAAAGAAAGAGCAATTACAAGAGACCTGAAATGGGGAATTCCTGTGCCTAAAAAGGGTTATGAAAATAAAGTGTTTTATGTGTGGTTTGATGCTCCAATAGGATACATTTCAATCACCAAAAACATTGTCAAAAATTGGAAATCTTGGTGGAAAAACAATGATCAAGTAAATCTTGTACAATTTATTGGGAAAGACAATATATTGTTTCATACAATTATATTCCCTTGCATAGAAATTGGAAGTGAAGAAAATTGGACAACATTAAATCAACTCGCATCAAGCGAATACTTAAATTACGAAAATCTTAAATTTTCAAAATCAGAAGGAACAGGAATTTTCGGAAACGATGCTATTACCACAGGAATCCCTTCTGATGTTTGGAGATTTTATATTTATTATAACAGACCTGAAAAATCTGATTTTCAATTTATGTGGCAAGATCTCATGGAAAGAGTAAATACAGAGCTTATTGATAATTTTTCAAACCTTGTAAACAGAGTATTAACATTTCAAAGAAAATTCTTTGGAGATGTAATAGAGCCAATAGAAATTCAAAATAAATTTTGGAGGCAAATAACACCAAAATATAGTAAAATACTAAGTCTTTTTAAAAAGACAGAACTAAAATCCGCACTCAAAGAAATACTTAAAATTTCATCCCTTGGAAACAAAATATTTCAAGATAACGAACCATGGAAAAAAAAAGACAGCTCTCCACAAGAAACAAAAGAACTAATCTCAAACTTAATATATCTAATCAGAGACTTATCTATTTTAATGATGCCATTCATTCCCGAAACAAGCAAAAAGATACAACAATTCTTTGGCAACAGTTATCAATTTTCAACCAAAATTCTTGGAACCAAATCAGGAATTAAAAAAATTGAATTCACAGAAATATTATTCAATAAACTAGAGCAAAAAAAAATTGACAATTTAAAGCTAAAATATTCAGGAGAGAAAAACATGAAAGAAAAAGAACAAGCAGAAAATTTGCTTATAGAAAAAGAACAGCCAGAAAACTTATTTAGAGAAAAAGTGCTATTAAGAGTTGTAAAAATAAATAAAATAGAAAGAAATCCCGAAGCTAAAAACTTATTCATATTAAAACTAGATGACGGAACTAACAAGGACAAACAAATAGTAAGCAGCCTTGAGGGGCATTATACAGAAGAAGAGCTTTTGGGAAAACATATAATAATAGTAGATAATTTAAAGCCTGCAAAGTTTAGGGGAATAAAATCAGAAGGAATGCTAATAGCTGCTGAGGACAAAAATAAAAATTTTAAAGTTCTAATTGTAGAAAATTCAATTCAAAATCCTATTGCTGGAGAGAGAATAATACTTGAAAACGATCAAAATAAAGATCTTGCCTACCCACCGAAAATTGACATAAATAAATTTTTAAAAACCAATATAGTAACAGAAAACGGAGAGCTTAAAATAAACGGAATAAATTTAATATTAGAAAATTCTAAGCACAAAATTTTGTCTAAAGATATTCCAAACGGAACAGTTTGCTAAGAGCTATTAATGACTATTAAAAAAATAAAAACAAAAGAAATGGAAGAAAATTATCTTCAAAGCGAGCTGTGGGCATTAATAAAAACAACAAAAAACAACAATTGGAAAACCTTAGCATTTGAGAGCGATGTTCTTGGCAAAATTGTTGTAATGCAAAGAAGACTGTTTAAAAATTTTTATTTAGCATATATTCCACATCCAGAATTCTCAAACAAAACTCTTGAAAACATTAATATTGATAAAATCAGTAAAAGCATTAAAGAATTTAGCATTAAAATAAAACCCTACCTACATAAAAATACAATCTTTTTAAGATTCGATTTAATGTATTACTATCAAAGAACACTAAATGAAAAATACTTTCCACTAAAAATTAAAATCAAATGCCTAAAAAAATCATTTGATGACATACAGCCTTCAAATACAACAATATTAAACCTAAATAATTCCCTTGAGAATATTTTGATTAACATGAAAAAAAAAACAAGATACAACATAAAGCTCAGTACAAAAAAAAATCTAAATATAATAATGGACGATGAATTTAAACATTTAAATGAATTTTACAAACTTTACAAAGAAACTAGTAAAAGAGATAAATTTACTATTCATTCAGAAGAATATATACAAAACCTCATTAAAATATTCAAACAAGACAAAAATGCACAAATAAAATTGATAATTGCATTTTACAACAATATAATTATTTCTGGCATAATAGTTGGAATTTACAAAGAAAAAGCAGTCTATCTTTACGGGGCTTCAAGCAACGAATATAGAAATTTAATGCCCAATTACGCAGTGCAATTTAAAGCAATACAAATCTTAAAAAAATTAGAAATAAAAGAATATGATTTATTAGGAATCCCCCCAATTGCAAATAAAAAACACCCCTTATATGGTCTTTATGGATTTAAAACGGGATTTGGAGGAAATATTATTCACAGAATTGGCTGTTATGATTTTACTTACAAAAATTTTATTTATAAGATTTATGCAAATCTTGAAAAGCTCAGATACTTTTATTACAAAGTAATAAGGAAAAAAATTTAATCAAGCATATTAACCAAATTTTTGAATTGCAAGCCCCTATCAAACTCATTATTAAAAAGCTCAAAAGAAGCACTAGCGGGGGAAAATAATACAATGTCACCTGGAATTGAAATTTTGAAAGAATAATTTACTGCATCTTTTAAAGAATCAAATACAAAATATTGTATGCTACTTTTTTCTAAAATCTTAATAATTTTTACAGTTGCACTACCTTTTATTAAGATCCAAGTTTTCACAATATTTATTATCTTGCTAAAATTTGAAAAATCAAGCTCTTTATCGGTTCCCCCAACAATTAAATTAATGTGGTTATCATGTGTTTTTAAACTTTTAACAGATAAAACCGTAGACTCAGGAATAGTTGAAGCTGTATCGTTATAAAACATTACATCTTGAACTAATCTAACAAACTCTAATCTATGCTCAATGCCTTTAAAATTATTTAAAATTTGAGACGCATGATTAAGGTCTATATTTAAATAATGCGAGGCAAAAAAAGCAATAAACTTGGGAATCATAAAAACAACTTGAGACTCAGAAAAACTTCCAATCAAGTTGTCATTAAAATATACTTTGCCTTTACTGCAATAAAAAATATCTTGATCAAAATCACAAGGATTGGATTCGGAAAATAAAATAACTTTGGCTTTTGATTTAAATTTTGAAAAATATTTGTAATAAGCCTTATCTTGAATAATCACAATTCCTGAAGTTTGATTTACAAAAATTTTTGACTTATCGATAATATAGTCATCAAAATTTAAATAATAGTTTTGGTGATCGTTATAAACATTTGTAATAATGCTAAGAATAGGATTAAAATTGTCTAAAGATTGCAATTGCCAAGAAGAAAGCTCTAAAATCACAGGGGATCTTCCATCAAGTTGATCAAAAAAACTCAAAGGAGACACGCCAATATTTCCTCCAAGTTTTGCCCTTGGATATTTTTTTTTCAAAACCTGATACAAAAGAGACACAAGCGTCGATTTACCTTTAGTACCTGTTACTGCTATTATAGGGTTCTTGTTAAATATTAAAAACAAGCTAATATCTGTTTCAACTCGTTTTGCAAACTTTAAATATTTGTTATTGGGTTTCACACTGGGATTTTTCACAACAATATCAGCATTTTTAAAATCGTTTATATCGTGCTTACCTAAAACATACCTAATTTGATTATCTAAATCTCTTAAAGAATCAATACTTAAAGCTAATTCTGCCTCACTTTTAAGATCAGTAATTACTAACTTTGCCCCATGCTTTAATAAAAATCTAGAAAGAGCTACTCCTCCCCCATTAATACCCAACCCCATGACTAAAAATTTTAAATTTTTAATTTCGTCTAAGCGCACAATAAGATTATATCAAACCTACCAGCCTGTTTTAATAGATTTAATCCACCTTTCACTATAAAAATAAGGAAGTGAAATAGCAAGTTTGATTGCATCCTCAAGAGCTGGAATAAAAACAATAATTTCAAAAGGCAAATTTGTATAATTTGCTAAAACAAAAGCAATAGGAATGGTATAAACAAAAGTTACAGAACCTTCCATAATAGCACCAAAACTTGGAGATGCTCCCGCACGAAAAAATCCAAAAAGATACTGAAAAGCAAGAGCCATAAAAAAGGCAGAAACAGAAGAATACCTTAAAATAGTTCCTATAAGTTGCGAATATTTTAATGTATAAAAAATATAAGGAGCAAAAAATGAAAACACAAATAATGCAAAAGATGTTAAAAAAGCAAGTTTTAAGCCGATTTTACCTAAATACATTGCAACTTTCATGACTTCTTTTTTACTATTATGCATTTCATAGCCCATCATAATATTTAAAGAAATACAAAAGGAATTAATTATATTAAAGATAATAAAATAAACAGAAAAAGATATGCTGTAAGCAGCATATCTATGAATATCAATTCCTATAAAAATTGACGTCAAAACAAGATATCCAAAAAACCAAATAAAATCATTTAAAAGGATTGGAATAAAAAATTTAATTAACTGAACAAACAGCTTAATGTTAATATTTAAATCATTAAGCTTAAGGTTTAAAATTGATTTCTTGTTAAACACTGTATAAACAAGATAAACAATAAGCTCAAAGGCACGAACAACTGTTGTTGCAATAGCAGCACCAACGACACCCATATTAAAAACAAAAATAAAAATGTAATTTAATATAAAATTCAAAAAAACTGAAAAAACAGAAATGTAAACTTGAAATTTAACAATTTCAACAACCTTAAGAGCATTGGCAACAAGCCCTTTTATAATTGCAAATACGAAAGAAAAAATAGCTATGTTTAAATATATAGCTCCATAATAAACTGCCTGCGCATCATCAGAAATCAATCTAAGTAAAAAAAGGGGCTTCACTCTGGAAATAAATACAAACGGAAAAGAAAATAAAATAATAGTAAATATACTAATAAAAAATGTATTCCTAAAACTCTTAAAATCTCCCTGATTGTATTGCCTTGTGGCTATTATATTGTAAGCCCCTACCATAGCAAACCCAATAGTAACAAACAGCTCAAAAAATTTATTTGCAAGAGAAACTCCTGCGACAGGATAATCACCAAGATATGCAACCATAGCATTATCTGTAAGGGAAATAAAATTAAATAAAAAAAACTCAATAGCAGTTGGAATTGCAATTTTTAAAAGATCTTTATAAATTTTATTCTTTTTTGATGCACTTAATGAATACATAAACTTCTCCAAATAAAAAATCAAGATTTTTTCAAAGACAAATACCGGAACCTACAATAAAACAAAAAAATCGCTTTTAAATCAGCATTCGGAATGAATTTTGGATTCACTAAAATCATTAAAATTTTTATTAACACTAAATATATCACGCTGTCCACCACACACACTCAAACAAGCTCTTCATATTCAATTTCGCGTATCCAATCATCGTGAAAAAATTCAATTATTATAAACATATTCTTAATGATCTCTTCCAGATTTACAATAAAAACCACTATTGGCAAACTTAAATTTGTATAAAACACTAATAAATAAGCAATTGGAAGCGTATAAAAAACAATTACCCCCGATTCAATAAAAAAACAAACATTTGGTATGCCACTAGCCCTAAAAACCCCAACAAGAACTTGTGCTGTAAAAGCTTTAAAAACCACAATACTTGCAAAAACGTAGATAAACACGCTAACAAGTTCGGGAGAATCTAAATTACTAAAAATATAAGGTGCAAAGCTCGATATTCCAATAAGTAAAATAACTACAAAAACACCTAAAAGAAATCCCAAAAAAGATAAAAAAAATCCAACCGACCTGACATGTTTCTTATCATAAATCATTAAATGCCCAATAACAACCCCTGTTGCTAGCCCCATGCCATGAAGCAACACAAAGCAAATGTCAAAAAGATTTGATGCAATAGCAAATGAAGCGTATTCAATGCTCCCAACACGGGCATAAAATGCATGTAAAATAGTTATACTCAAAACCCAAAAAATCTCGTGAGACAAAACGGGTATAATCAGTTTTAAATTAGCTCTAGTAACTACCTTTGAAGTAAAAAAATCGCTAAACTTAATCCTATAATATGAATTACTGTTTATCAGACTATACAAAAAATAAAAAACAAACTCAACACTTCTAGCAAGCACAGTAGCATATGCAGCACCTTTTATTCCCATGCTAAAACCAAAAATAAAAATATAATTAAAAATAATATTTATTAAAACAACAATAGAAGTAACATATAAAGGTATTTTTACTTCTTTAGCACTTTTAAACCCCATAGCCGATAAAAAAGAATATGACATTAAAACATAAGACAATGAAATAATTTTTAAATACTCTGATCCAAAATTTAAAGAATCCTGATTAGCTGTAAATAGTTTGATAATGTTTTTGGGGAAAAGAAATGAAAATATAAAAAAAATTATTCCTATTGTAGTTCCAATTGATAATATATAAGCAAAAGATTGTCTTATTTGAAGAAACTTCTTTTTTGCAATTGCTTGGGACACGTAAGCGCTTAAAGCTGTACCAAGTCCAAACACAATAATAAAAAAAAGAAAAGTTACTCTATTTGCTAAAGAAACTCCTGTAACGTGAAAAGAGCCCAAATAGGAGATCATGAAATTATCAAAAAAAGTTACCATTTGAAATAAAAGTGATTCAAAAGCTGTGGGAATAGCTATAATAAAGAGCTCTTTTATTATCTGATCATAATTTTTAAACTTTCTGATCATATCTCTTGTATAAAATCTCCTTTATTTATTGCTTTTAACTAAATTTAATCTAATCTATAATATATAGATATATATATTTAGAATTAACTATTAATTATACTAAAATATATTATAATTAAATAACATGAAATCTATTTATGTTTTATTATTTCTATTCATTAACCTATCTTTGTTGGCCAACAACATTTCAAAAAAAGATTTAAAAATACTGCTAAATATTACTAAGACAATGAATAAAGAGTGCAAAAATTTTATTGAAAAAAATCCTATTCAGTTCTTAAAAGAAATAAAACCTTTAGTAGATGCAGAAAAAAATAACCTCTTAACTCTAATAAATAAAAAAATATCAATTCCTGTAGATTATAAAATACCTGATCTGGTATATGTTAATGATTTTAAAGATCTTGAGAATCTTGGAGCAAAAAATATTAAAGTAAGAAGAATATTAATTAAAGATTTAATTCAGCTAATAAAAGATGCAAAAAAATTTGGAATTGAAATTAAAATCAAATCTGCCTACAGAACACAAGAATACCAAAAATTTTTATTTGATTACAATGTAAAAACTTATGGAAGAAAAGTTGCAGAAGCTCAATCAGCAATTCCAGGCCATTCTCAACATCATATGGGAACAGCAATAGATTTTATAAATATAGATGATAATTTACTAAACACAAAAGAAGGAAAATGGCTTTACGAAAATTCTCTAAAATATGGATTTTCTATTTCATACCCAAAAGGATATGAAATAGAAACTGGATATAAAGCAGAGCCTTGGCACTATTTATACATAGGACCTAAACCGTGCTCTATTCAGAAAAAATATTTTAATAATTTACAACATAAGCTTCTTGAATTCTGGAACCATAACAAAACAATTCTTATTGAGCTAATTGAAAAATACACAAGCTAAATACTTCTTCCGACATTCAAATAAGAACAAAAAAGATTGTCTAGCAAATCAATATCAAGCTTGTCGTAAACAGAATTATCATAAAAAAATAAGTCAAGTTCTTCCCTGATCAATACTATGACATCTCTATCATCAACAAAATTGGCTATTTTTAATTTTAAATATCCTGCTTGCTCAAGTCCAAATAAATTGCCGGGCCCTCTTAATCTTAAATCTTCCTCTGCTATTTTAAATCCATCCAAATTTTCTTTTATAGTTTTTAATCTAAATTTTCCAGCACTTGTCAAAGGCTCTTTATAAAGTAAAAAGAAAAAAGATTTTAAATTACTTCTACCAACACGACCTCTAATTTGGTGCAAAGTAGAAAGTCCAAAACGCTCAGCATGCTCTACAACCATACAAGTTGCATTTGGACAATCAATTCCAACCTCAATAACACTAGTAGCCACCAAAATATCTACTTTTTTTAAATAAAAATTTTTCATAATTTCTTCTTTTAAATCGGACGATAACTTAGAATGAAGCATGTCTACAACATATTCGCCAAATACTTCCTTCAATTTTAAACACATATTATTAACATCTTTTAATTCAAATTTCTCTGAAGATGAAATTAATGGATAAATAAAATAAACCTGATGACCTTTTAAGAGCTCTTTTCTTAAAAACTCATAAACTTTATCTTCATTGCCATGCTTTGCTAGATAAGTAGTAATAGGCAAACGACCTTCAGGCAAGGTTTTAATAAAAGAAATTTCAAGATCACCAAAAAGCGTTAACGCAAAACTCCTAGGAATAGGCGTTGCAGACATTAAAAGCATATCTACACCTTCTCCTTTGTTTTTAAGCTCTTCTCTTTGAACAACTCCAAACTTATGCTGCTCGTCAATAATAACATATGCTAATCTTTTAAATTCTGTACTTTCATAAAAAATAGCATGTGTTCCAACTATTAAGCCGGAAGTTCCATTTCTAATATTTTCTAATGCTTGTTCCTTATCTTTCTTTTTTAAACTACCAGTCAAAAGAGTTACTGAAATGTTAAAAGACGACAATATGTTGGATAAATTATCATAATGTTGACGAGCCAAAAGATCGGTGGGCGCCATAAACGCTACCTGATATCCCGCTTCAATTAAAGGAAGCCCCGAAAGCAGGGCAACAAGGGTTTTACCGCTCCCAACATCACCTTGAAGCAATCTATTCATTGGCTTAGAAGAGTTAAGGTCAAAGAATATCTCATCAACAGAAATTTTTTGATCTTCTGTAAGTTCAAAGGGCAAACTTGAAACAACCCTTTCAAGCAAATCTTTTGATAAATTCCTTTTTTCTCGAAAAAGAACCTTAGAAGATCTATACCTTGAAAAAAACTGAAGCAAGAAAATTTCTCTGTAAATTAAAGTTTTTTTTGCCCTTTCAAGCATTTCTAATGAACTTGGAAAGTGAATCTCTTTTAAAGCATCGCTTAACGACAATAAAGAATATTTTTCTATTAAAAATTTAGGAATATCTGTTTGGCCAAACTTTAAAAAATATTCAAGAGCTTCCCTTACATATAATGAAATTTTCTTTGATGTTAATCCCTCTGTCAAAGAGTAAACTGGAAGAATTTTCTTAAACCTTTCAGGCTTGTCACTGTAAACTTCACTGTCAAAATTAGAACAACTCCATAAACCACTATAATCGTTATAAGTAAATTTAGAATAAATATAGAATTTTTTATCTATTTTAAAGACATTTTCTAAAAAAGCCCTATTAAAAAGCAGAATTTCAAAAGGCTCATCATTTACACTCCTAGCCGTTAACTTTAAATTTTTTTTAGAACTATCCCCAAATTTTTTATGCCCCACAACAGTAAACACCGTCATCATATCACAACTTTTCATCTTAGAAAAATCCGGAAAAGTTTGCATATTTTGACGATCTTCATATTTTACAGGAAAAAACTCAATAAGATCTTTAACATTAAAAATTTGCAGATTATTTAACCTTTCAACCCCTTTCTCACCAAGACCACTTATATCTTTAAGCTCATATTCAAACTCATGTAAAAACATTTTAATCTCCTAAAAAGGCAAATATGTTCCTAAAACTCTAATAGCAAATACAACTTGTTCAATAATAATTATAAATGCTACCATTAAAGCACTCCCAACAATCAAACGTAAAGCGTAAGACATATGCTTATCAGTAATTACACCACTTATCCTAGTGGATAAAGGAAGTAAAAATGAATCGACTGTTTTTAAAAAGTCTGAGCCTTGGAACAAATTCAAAAGCAACAATGCCAATCTCAACAATAAAAAGAAAACTATAGCAATAAAAATGCTTCTAAATATCCCCCAAACTTCAACAATGAATAAAATAATAAATGTAGAAAGCTTATAATTCCCATAAGCTAACATTCTTTCAAAAATAGTTAAAGTTATTAAAGCTGCAATTGGAGAAAAATCAAACATACCAAATGTAAAAAAAGGGATTTTTCTGAAAAAAGATAAAAATGGTTCTGTGACAATATGTATAAATCTGAAAAATACATTGGTATTAATCCCTGAAGACACAAGCCAGCTAAGAAGGATCCTAATTAAAATTAAAATCCTATAAATCTGCAAAAATACCATTAAAATTTCTATTAAAACAATCAATACAGCACCTCCTAATCAACCCAAACATCTTCAACTATCACACACTTTCTTAACTTATCAAGCTTATCCTCATCTGGCACAAAATTCAAAATCGAATTCATTTTTAATTTTAAATCTTTGCCATTTTCCCTTAAATAAAAATAAACATTTGAAAATCCAGAATTGTCTTCAAAATTACTTATACTTTCCTTTAAAGAATTAAGTAACTGTAGGTCATTTAATTTATTATTTAAAAATTTAATATGAATATTATTTATTTTATCTTCGGAAAGTCTTTCAATATTTACAACTTTTTCAACTACAATTGAAAATTTATCTCTGTTAAACGTAAGCCTGCCCATAACTCCAATAACATTACCTTCAAGCAAAAAATTTTTATACTTTTCATAGCTTTCGGTAAAAATTACAATATCTATTGCTCCTTTAAAATCTTCTATAACCCCAAAAGCCATTTTGGCATTATTTCTTTTAGTTTGAATAACTTTTACTGAATTTAAAATGCCAGAAAATTGGACAATGCTATCTTTTTTGACAGCAAGATCTTTTAAAACATTTAAATTGGAAAAACTATCAATTGCCTTTTTATAAGGATCCAAAGGATGCCCCGACACATAAAATCCTAAAAGCTCTTTTTCAAATCCTAAAAGCTCAGAATAAGAATATTCTTCAAAAGTTTGATAATTAAAACTTTGCCGAATTGGATCTTGACTTTCAAGGGCACCAAATAAGCTATTTTGACCTAGTTTTTTATTATTTTTATCTTCTGAAACAACTTCAATCAAACGATCAAGATTTTCAAACAAGGTTTTTCTATTTTGATCCAAACTATCAAAAAGCCCAGATTTTATTGCAGATTCTAAAAATTTCTTATTAATTACTTTATCATCCACACGTCTTACAAAATCTTCAAAAGAACTATATCTGCCGTTTTTTTCTCTCTCATCAATTATTAAATCAACAACAATTCCTCCAAGATTTTTAATCCCATTAAGCCCATAAGAAATTCCAGAATCAGTTACACGAAATTCCCTAAATGATCGATTTATATCGGGTTTGAGCACGTTTATACCTATAGCTTTTGACTCTTCAATGTAATAAGAAAGTTTATCATTATTATTAATTTCATTAGTCAAATTGGCAGCCATAAAATATTCAGGGTAATTAGCCTTAAGATAAGCAGTTTGATATGCTATTAAAGAATACGCCGCTGCATGCGACTTGTTAAATCCATATCCCGAAAAAGGCTTTAAAAGTTCAAAAATTTCACTAGCAATTTCTTTGTCATATCCTTTCTCAATAGCCCCTCTTAAAAAGTCGACTTTCATTTCATTCATCTCATCTTCTTTCTTTTTACCCATAGCACGTCTTAAAATATCAGCTTTGCCAAGAGAAAAGCCCCCAATTATTTTTGCAACTTCCATTACTTGTTCTTGATAAACAATAACCCCATAAGTTGGCCTTAAAACTTCCTTTAAATCTGGATGAGGATATTTAATTCTCTTAACACCTTTTTTAGCAGCAATAAATTGAGGAATAAATTGCATAGGACCTGGCCTATAAAGAGCATTTAGGGCTATTAAATCTTCAATGCTATCGGGCTTTGCATCTTTTAGAATTTGCTGCATTCCTTCAGATTCAAACTGAAAAACAGATGCACTTCTTCCTTCTCCTAGCATCTTAAAAGTCTTAACATCATTATCTGGAATATTTTTTATTTTAAAATCTGGATTTACACTTCTAATAAGATTTTCTGCATTTTTTATTAACGTCAATGTTTTCAAACCAAGAAAATCCATCTTAACAAGTCCACATTCTTCAAGCAAATCCATTGTGTATTGAGTAGAAACAGAACCTTGCTTATAATCCTTATAAAGGGGCACATAGTCAGTTAAAGGGGTTTTAGAAATTACAATTCCTGCAGCATGAGTTGAAGCATGTCTATTCATTCCCTCAAGAATCAACGCAGCATCCATTAACTCTTTATAAACAGATTTGCTAGTAAAATATTCTTTCAAAGAATTGTCATCTAAAACCTCTTTTAAAGAAACTTTAGGCCCATCAGGAATAAGCTTAGTAAGTTCATTTGATTCAGCAAATGGAATATCTAAAACTCTAGCCACATCCTTAACTACGGCCTTAGGCTTTAAAGTTCCAAAAGTAATTATTTGAGCTACCTTATCTTCTCCATATTTATTGGTAACATATTTTATAATCTCATCTCTTCCTTCAAAGCAAAAATCAATATCAAAATCGGGCATAGAAATACGCTCGGGATTTAAAAATCTCTCAAAAAGTAAATTATACTTTAAAGGATCAATATCAGTAATTCTAAGAGCATAAGCTACAATTGAACCAGCACCAGAACCGCGCCCAGCTCCAACAGGAATATCGTGATCATGAGCAAATTTAATAAAATCCCAAACAATCAAAAAATAACCTTCAAAACCCATTCCAATTATTACGCTCAATTCATAAAAAGCTCTATCTTTTATTTTGTTTGTCAAAGTTTTGTATCTAAATTTCAACCCTTCAAGAGTGAGATGTTCCAAATATTCACCAAGGGTATTAAATTCAACAGGAATTTGATAATCAGGCAAAATAGGGCCTGGAAAAGTTATTTTAAAATCATCACACTTTTCTGCAATCCTTACAGTATTTTCTAAAGCTTCAGGCAAATCATTAAAAAGTTCACACATTTCCTCTTGAGATTTAATATAAAATTCATTGGTTTCCATTTTTAATCTATTCTCATCACTTTTCTTAGCACCAGTACCAATACAAACAATGATGTCTTGAGCAGCTGCATCTTCTCTGTTCACATAATGAGAATCATTGGCTACTGTTAAAGGAACTCCAAGCTCCCTAGAATACTCAACCAACCTTTCATTTACAATGTCTTGATCTTTAATGCCATGCCTTTGAAGCTCAAGATAAAAATCATTACCAAAAACCTTTTTAAACCAAAGAATTTCATTCTTAGCATCTTCAAATCTATTGGCCAAAATAAGTCTTGGAATAAGCCCCCCAATGCAAGCTGAAGTACAAATCAAGCCTTCTGAATATTTTTCAAGATCTTCTTTATCTATCCTTGGACGATAATAAAACCCCTCAAGATAAGAAATACTTGTTAGCTTTAATAAGTTTTTATAACCCAGCTCATTTTTGGCAAGCAAAATTAAATGGTAAGACATTTTTCCAAGATCATCCTGTTTTTTTAAAAACTTAGAAGTTTTTGCCATATAAGCTTCAATTCCAATTATTGGCTTAATTCCTGCTTTTTTAGCTTCTTTATAAAATTTAATAGCTCCAAAAAGATTACCATGATCAGTTAATGCAATATGAGACATATTGCATTTTTTTGCTTTTGAAATAATATCTGATATTTTTGCAGCTCCGTCCAAAAGAGAATAATCTGAATGAACATGAAGATGAATAAATCTAGCCCTAAAACTCATACCTAAAATTATTTTATCAAAATAAAACTTGATTTTTAACAAACCTTAGTCAAATAAATAAAAATTTAAAAAGCCATAATAATTTTTAAATCTCTAATTTAAATTATTGCAACAAATCTTATCAAAATAATCAAGAAATAAATAATCAAGAAAAAATACTAATACCTTGATTATCCAATTCAATTACCATCTTTTTAATGTGCTCAAGTTTTCTAACAATTTCTTCAGATAAACTTTCAGCTTGAGACAAAAAATCTTTGGCTTGCCTTAAACCGCTGTCATTGCGATTTTTCACCCTAAATATAATCAAAATTTCAGCTGCAAACTTATTAATGTTTAAATAGGGAATGTATACTTCTTCCCACAACTGCCTGATAGAATCATTCTTAGGAGACAATCCTTTATAAAACAATCCAAACCCATGTTTGGAAGCATCTGTTTGAATGAATATTGACCTTTGTCCCTCAACAAGTAATCTCAAATTATTAATCCAAGAAAATTGTTCTGAGAGAATAAATTCTAGCTCCTTTATAAATTCATCATTAGACAGCATAAAAGTATCAGAGCTAATCAAAGAATCACAGTTTCTTGTATAATAAGCCATATTAGCATCTATACTCTCAAGATTTTCAATCAAAGAAGAAAATTCCTCTTGACTTCTTGAAAAACGCTTGAATATGTTCTCAAGATAATTAAGCTGTTCAAGAATCTCAGCAAAGAACTTATCAATATCAATCTGCAAATCTTTAAGGTTATGAGAAATTAAATCTTTAGAAACCTCTTCAATTTCCTTTACAGAAATCATATTCATAACACCTTTTGCCTGATCAGAAAGCCGCTTAATCTCATCTGCAACAACAGAAAATCCTTTACCATATTCTTTAGCTCTTGCAGCCTCAAGCTTTGCATTAAGAGAAATCATATTGGTAGCACCCAAGAAATTACTTATTGTTTCCAAACTGCCCTGAATTCCAACAATAACAGAAGATATTTGATTTAATTTTTCCTTATTATTTTTACCAAGATCACTAAAAATAACGCTTATTTGATCACGAGCATTATTTGTCATCCCAACAAGAGCGGAAAATATCTGATCAAAATCTTCTATTCCAGAAAACAAAATTCTTTGTAATGACTCAAATCCTACTTTTAGAGTAGAAATGGAAGCTTTGGTATGATAAAATCCCTTTAGCATTTCCTTAACAGGAACTTTATATTCATAAGTACTTAAATCTTTTTTGTCATTATTAACATCATTTAAAAGATTTAAATCAACAATTTGTTTCTTTTTTTTTAAAAACGAAAATTTTTTCATAAAGGGATTCTACCATAAAAACTTTTTTTTGAATAGAGCCACACGTACTTAATTTGACATATTATTAAAACTCCAATATCAAATCAAATACATCAATAAACAAAAAAATATTTTTACATTTAAATGGTAAAAATTAACCACTTTGAAATAAATTTAAGATTTCATCTTAAACCATAAAACCATCTAAAGATACAAATCATTCTCCTCATTTAATAAAATTTAAAGCTAATTTTAAATTAAATTTACTTTCTCTTTACCCAAGAATAACGTCCACTAACCTCATTATACTCAAAAAGAACATCTCTGTAAGAAAAAAAACATAAAAAAATATCTATAAACTCTTCTAATTTGGCTTTAACTTTTGGCAAGTTAAAATCATTGTCAAAATTAAAAATATCGTCTGATTCTGCTTTAAATAATTTATCATCTTGTTTGAGAATAACTTTTTTGGGCTGCCAAAAAAGAACGTTGGTTTTTTTGTCCTGAAGAAAAAATCTATTAAATTCATAATCAAGATCAACTTGATCCGTTTTTGCTTCAACAATCCCAACAATAACACATTTTTCATGATCAATTCTTTTAATCAAAACAGCATCTGTAAGCACAACTCTCTCACCAACTTCAAGAGCAAACTGCTCTTCTATCTCATATTGCTTATTAAAAGGAAGATTTGCAATTTTTCTGAAAAGATTAAGAAGTATATACTTGGTGCTCATCTCTTTATTGCTTATTCTCAGACAAGGAATCTTCATTCTATACTTAAGCTCATCAAAAAAATATTTAACTAGTCTTTTCATTAAAATTGTTTTTCTAATGTCTTCTTCCTTCATTCAATCCTCCTAATAAAAATTGCCAAAAATTAAAGCTATTATATAAATATAATAAAATCTGAATCTTATTAAAGAAATAAAAAAATTTTATTATTATACTAATTATAATTAAATCACTACCTAAAATAAAAGAGGAAATTATGTTAATCAAATTTATGTTCTCAAATATCAATCTAATATTAATAATCAGTATGACTTTATTTAAAATATTATTAGAAATAATATACCGAAAAATATTATTAAAAAAAATAATTTACAGCACCAACACATTAAATACTCAAAAAAAACAATATAAAATAATTGTTATCTTTATTTTAACTTTAAATCATTTATTGCAAAGTTTTTTAGTAAATGCTCTTATCAATTTATTCAACAATTTAATAACTCTTACTAACAACTCTCTTGGAAACTTAACAGACTTAAATTACAATATATTATCTGCAATACTAATATCTAGCATAACTTGGCTTGCATTTAGCTTGCCCAAAGTAATAAACGATATAATCTATGAAAAAAGACCGCTTAATTTAACAATAGCTAATGCTTTTTTTGACCTTTTAATAATAATATTGCTAACCACATTCTCTAAATTATTTTTAAGCTACAAAATTTTGCAATTTGAGAACATTACAAACATTAATTTTGAAAACCTGACCACTCATTAGATAGCCAAATAGGCACTCAAATACAAGCTTTAATTAACCCCATAAAAAGCTTGGCTGGATTTTCTATTCTTGTAATAAGTTCTGGATGAAACTGGCAAGCCACAAAAAATTTATTTTCAGGAATTTCTATTAATTTTGCCATTTTAAAATCACTTGAAAATCCAGATACTATAAGTCCATTTTTTTCAAATAAATCTATATAATCATTATTAACTTCATATCTATGTCTAAATCTTTCAATTATCCGGTCTTGGCCATAAAGCTTAAAAGCTATTGTATTCTTTTTAAGAATTACAGGATATCCCCCAAGCCTCATTGTGGCGCCCTTATCTTTAATTCCCTTTTGCTCAGGAAGTAAATGAATAACAGGACTTTTTAAAGGTTTGTCTTTTGCTAAATTTTCTTCCGTATCAGCATCAAGTATTCCACAAACATTACGAGCAAATTCTATTACAGCAAGCTGCAAGCCAAGACAAATTCCAAGAAAGGGAATATTATTCTCACGAGCATATTTAATAGCCATAATTTTCCCCTCATATCCTTTGCCTCCAAAACCACCAGGAACAATAATGCCGTCAAACTCCTTTAGACGGTTTTCATTTAAATCATTAGAATCAATTATGGTGCTTTTAATAAGCAAATCTAAATTAGCTGCAACATGAACCAAGGATTCTCTAATTGATGCATAAGAATCATCAAGTTCAGCATATTTACCACAAACAGCGATATTAATAATTTTTTTAGGCGCAAAAAAATTAGATTTTATAACTCCCACAAGCTTTGAAAGCTCTTCTATTTTTGGATCAACCTTAATATTTAACTTAGAGCTTAAAATCTTATGTACACCTTGTCTGTAAAAAGATATAGGAATTTCATAAATAGTAGAAACATCAACATTGTCAATAATAGAAGTGCTCTCAACATTACAAAACATTGCCACTTTTTTTCTGATTTGATCTGTTAGTACTTGAGAGCTTCTAGCAATAATTAAATCGGGGAAAATACCTGCTTTATTTAGGGTTTTAACACTCTGTTGAGTAGGCTTAGATTTTTGTTCATTAATTCCGGCCGGGCTTGGCACATAGGTTAAGTGAATAAAAGAAATATTGCCACTTCCAATCTCTTGTCTTATTTGCCTTACTGTTTCAATAAATAAAATATTTTCCATATCTCCTACGGTTCCACCAATTTCAATTATTAACATATCGCTATTCTCAGAACTTGCAATCTGAAAAATTGTAGACTTGATCTCATCAGTAACATGAGGAATAAGCTGAACTGTTCTTCCCAAATATTTGCCCTTTCGCTCATTTTCAAGTATCTTTTTGTATATTTTGCCCATTGTAATGTTCCAACTAGACTTAGCATTAAGATTTAAAAATCTCTCGTAATGACCAAAGTCCATGTCAACCTCTCCTCCATCATCAAGCACAAAAACTTCTCCGTGCTCAACAGGATTAATAGTCCCAGGATCAGTATTTAAATATCCATCACATTTAATTGGAGTAACTCTAAAATCATATCTAAACAACCTTGCAATACTTGCCGATGTAACTCCTTTGCCAATTCCAGAGATCACTCCCCCTGTTATTACTAAAATCTTTAAGTTTTTTTTCATGTATACCCCAAAATTAAACCTTTAAATTTCAATCCAATTAAGTTCACTCTTAAGAAAAACTCACAAGTTATAATAAAACATACTTAATTGCATTAAAACAAACAAAAATATTAAACTAAACTAAAAATTATTAATGCTTAGCTACAAAGCTATTTCTAAGCCATTGTTTTAAATCTTTCAAACTATTTTAATTATAATTAACAAAACAATATAATGACCCTTTGATTAAATAGTAATAATTAAACATTGCCAAAAAAATTAAAAATCCAAGAATCGCAAACAAATTGCTTTTTTTTCTAATACTGCCAAACTCTACCATCTTGAAATATGAAGCTAAATATAAAAAAAATCCCAAACTATAAACTATTTTAAAAAATAGGTCACCTAAAAATCTATCAAAAGAAAAAATTAAATCTGAAGAACATGGCACATATTTAAAACCCCAATAAAGAAAAGATGTGAAAAAAAACAATAATACAATGACCCCTAAAAAGAATATCAAAACCTTAACAAAAGGATGAGTTTTAAAAGCTATTCTAAAAAACATAAAGATTGGGAAAATAGATAAAAAATTAAAATAGCGAAAAAATATAAAATCAGAAAGATATCTTAATTCTAAGAATGAAGTACCTTCACCTCTTAAAAAGAATGCGCTATCTAGAAATAGAAAAATATTAACCCCTAAATAATAAATAATTATTAAAATCAAAGGTAGAGTAAATAAATATTTAATTAAATTGAAAAAATAATGCTCAAAAGTTGAAACGGGCAAAGATAAATAAAGAATATTTCTAAACGGATCGTGAATTACTTTGTAATAATCACACATGGTAAAAATCGATATAATCAGGGTTAAAATAAAAATTTTAGGAGCAAAAAATTTTAAAAAATCAGTTGCTGAAAAATTAAAATAAAATCTAACAAGCAAATAAGATATAAATATCATTGCTAAAATTTGAATTATTAATAAAGTATAAAATTTTCTATTGTAAACAAAATCAAAATAAAATAAATTCAAAAATCTTTTTAAGCTAAACATCTTTTATTACCCCTCCTTTTTATTTTCAGTAACATATAAAAAGAAAAACTCAATATCAACAGCTTCATCTCCATTACTACTTTCAAAATAAAGCGCCTTAAACCCATCCTTATTTTTTTCATAATATAATTCATTTCCATTCAATTCGCTGATGATTTTAATCTTATAATTTTTATTAATATAAGATACTGAATTAGAGAAAAGAATTGACTTTTCCCCAACAATAATTAAATAGTCCACAACTCCTGTCAAATCCCTTACATTGTGACCTGTAATAAAAATGATCCTATCCTTTAAATTAGAAAGCATATTTCTAAAAACATTTTTTGAAACAATATCAAGACTATTTGTTGGCTCGTCGAACAACAAACAAGAAACATTTGTAGCCAAAGAGAACGCAATAATACTTTTTTTCTTCTGCCCAAAAGACGCTGAAGATAAATCAAGAGAAATATCAAGATCAAAATCCAATAAATATTTTTTAAAATCTGCCTTATTGAAATTTGGATAAAATATAGATAAAGCTTTGCTGTATTCAGCTAAAGACAATCTAGGAAGTGAAAATTCTTCAGGAATAAAAAATAAATTCACTAAATTCAAAGGATCTCTTGGAAAAGCTGCTAAAGAGTTAAATAAAACTTTCCCTTTTAGGGGCTCCAAAAGTCCACTTATAAGTTTAAGCAAGGTTGTTTTTCCAACTCCATTTTTGCCAAGAAGCAAATAGACCTGAGGCGTCTCAATGTTTAAATTTAAATCTGAGTAAACTTCTTTTCTCCTATAAGAAAATTTTACATTAACAGCCTCAATAGCCATAAACACTCCTTAATATCCTTAATATGTTAAAAGTTAAAAACTAATTAAATTAAAAATATAAATTTAATTTTTTATGAAAAACTTATAAATAAATATAGAAAAATTTACATAAAGTCTTGAGCTAAAATTCCAAATTTTTAGCATAATTCTAGGCAAAATTTGAATTTCATTAAATCCAAAATTTTTTGCATATTCATAACAATCTTGAAATTCAGACAATCCTTTAATCTCATCAAGAACAGAAATAAGCTTTTCTTTATAAGCCCTATAAACAAGCTTATCTGAAATACTCCAACTAATAATATAAATTTGCTTAAAAGAAATAAAATAATAAAATTGCAATAAAAATCTTTTATACAAATTTTGACATTCGTTAAAAATACCTTCTTTTTTTAATAAAGTTTCCATTGTATTAAGAGATAATTTAGATTTATGTAAAACACTAATAGAAGAGCTCATGCTTCCCATTCTTTGGAAATTAGTATAAAAGTAATTATTTACAAAAGAAACTTTAGAGGCTTTTAAAAAAATTTGCATAACAAAAACTATGTCTTCAAATACAACATTTTGCTGACGTATATTATTCTTTAAAATCAATTCCCGTCTAATCAATTTATCCCATAACGTTCCAACAACAAAATTTTTCCTTCCAAAAGTCGCATAAACAGTAAAAAGCAAATTTTTAAAAGCTTCTTTGCCTGTTAATGGATAATTGGGGAAAGGAAGCAGAGATTTTCTTTTTACATTTATTGCAAGAAAATAAATGTAAAATTGCGAACAAACAATATCAGAATTATCTGCTTTTGCTCTATTATATAGAACCTCAAGCATGGTGCTCTCTACAGAATCATCACCATCCCAATAAATAACATATTCCCCTTGAGCCTCAGAAAGTCCCCTGTCTCTAGAAGCAGAAAGTCCCATATTTTTTTGACTAAAAATTTTAATAAAGCTGTACTTATTAGCATATTTTTCTGCTATTTCTAAACTACCATCATAAGAACCATCATTAATTAATATAATTTCTTTATCTTTTAATGTTTGATTAACAGCATCCTTTATCATTGCATCAAGAGTTTCAGCCGAATTAAAAAAACAAATAATAACAGAAACTTTATACTTATGCACAATATCCTCCAAAATAAAAACTGCTAAGCAAAATCAAAGCTAAAACACTTAACAACAAATTCTTTTAATTTTTTGCATAACAATTAAATTGTAATATATAATTAACAAGTTTATATTTTTTCAAACTTATTTTTAATGAAAAGTTTAGCAGAAATTGCTATATTATTAAAAGTAAAAAATTTAAAAACCATTAACCCAAATAAGGAGCTTGGATGCTTGAAATAATAAGTCTTGGAGGAGGAGTAATAAATTCAAATCAAATCAACATAGAATTCATCAAAAACTTTAAAAACTTTGTTTTTAAATGGCTACTAGAAAATCAAAAAAGAAAAATCATTTTAATAGTTGGTGGAGGAAGAGTTGCAAGAGAATACCAAGACGCCTATAAAAAAATCAACCCTGATTTTAAAGTTCATGAGCTTGATGAGATTGGAATAATGTCAACAAAGTTAAACGCAGAATTTCTGTGTAAAGTAATGAATCCGCTTTGTAAAGACAAAATTGTCACCAATCCCTTAAAAAATTTTTCTTTTAAAGGGAAAATACTAATTGCTTCCGGATGGAAATCGGGATTTTCAACAGATTACATTGCCGTAAAATTTGCAGAAAAATTTAATAAAAAAGATATTATAAATATAACAAACGTAAATCAAGTTTATGATAAGGATCCAAAAAAATTTAAAAACGCAACCGCTTTTAACAAATTAACTTGGGAACAATTGCAAAATATTGTTGGCCAAAAATGGAATCCAGGCTTAAATTTACCTTTTGACCCAATAGCAACAAAGCTCTCTTCAAAACTTGGACTTACCCTTTACATAGTAAACGGGAATAATATTGAAAACTTAGAAAAAGTTTTTAACAAAAATAATGATTTTTTTGGCACTGTTATAGTAAAATAAAAGTTAATGCCGGTATGGCGGAATTGGTAGACGCGCCAGACTCAAAATCTGGTGAGGGCAACTTCGTGTCGGTTCGACTCCGACTACCGGTATTTTAATTACTCTTTTAGAAACTTCAAAATTACCAAGCATTACTAATAAAAATTTACATATAAACCTTATGATTAATAAAATTAAATTTTATTATTACAATAAAGATAAAACATCCCCTTTTAATATGTTATCTTTATTCTAAAATATTAATTGTAATAAAACTTCAAAGTCTACAAATTAATTGAAAATATAAACTTAAAATATCTTTGAAATTGTTTTCATTAAAGCTTCAGGATTAAAGGGTTTAACAAGCCAACCAGTAGCACCCGCTTTACGGCCCTCATCAACCTTAGATTGCTCAGATTCAGTGGTAAGAACAAGTATAGGGACAAAGCTGCCAAATTCCCTTATCTGCTTAATAACGCCAATGCCGTCTAAATTAGGCATGTTGATATCTGTAATAACAAGGTCAAAATCTTTATCTCCTTGCCCAACTGCTTCTTTAAACTTTAAAACCCCTTCTAAACCATCCTTTGCTTCTGAGACACCAAAACCGTTTTGTTCTAAAATATAAGCAACGCTTTGCCTTATTGCTCTATTGTCGTCAATAACCAAAATTCTTTTTTTCATCTAATTTTCTCCTAAAACCCTCCCAAAAGTATATAAAAATTAAAATAAAATTACACTACCCTCATCAAAGGAATGAACATCCTTGGCTTCCTCTATCAAAGATAATAAGTGTTTTTTATGAACAAATAAAGTAAATCGATTAGCAATTCTATTAACAAATTCTTTATCTTCAATCTCAATAGATTGAATTCCAACCTTAGATAATTCTAGATTAAGATTGAAATTTATTTTGCTTTCCATATTGCTTAAAAAGTTGTCTATATCCAAAAGAGAATTTTTTAAATTTCTAACATTGTAGACTTCTAACTTCATTTCTTCAAATATTTCCATAAATTCAATTGAAAAAACTTCATAAGACAAAATATTATCAATAGCTATATTCTTAATATCAAGAATATCATTTTTAATTTCCATAAATAATTTTTTAAACTTATTAAAATAATTTTTTTCAAGATAAAATCTATTGTCATAATCCTTAACAACTTTTTCAAGAAAAAAGATTATTTGATCTAAAAATTCTATTCCCTTGGTGATATTAGAGTCAATTTCTTTGATAATCTTAGACATTTCTGAAATATTACCTTCCATAGCTTTAAGCTCTGATCTTTTGACAACTTCTATCTTTGAGGCTATATTAATATTTTGAAACCTAGCAGAAATAGCTGAAATATTTGAAAACATTAATTCTAATGACTTTATAAGTTTAACCTGTTCATAATATAAATTTAAAAAATTAGAATTATTCTTCTCAACATCATCAATTCTTCTAAGCAGATCAGACAAAATGCTCGAAAATTGTTCTATTATTTTAGGAATATCTATGTATAAAGAATTATCAGACCTTAAATCGTTAATGGTTTGAATAGAACTAAGAGAAGAGTCAATAAATTTCTCAAAAACAGTATAATTTTTTTCAAGCTTTTCAAGAACATCCCTTACTATAGCTTTTGATGTATCAGTAAAAACTGATAAAATTTTTAATTTTTGGATCTCGCTTATATCTCTAAATTTAAAAACATCAATATTAGAATACATAATATTTAAATGCTGCAAAGATTGAGTTAACCTGTCTTGGAACTGAAGATAAGAAATAGAATTTACAAGTTTAAACTTAAATTGTGATAAAACTTTTAAAATATCATCATAAAGAGCAATAACGCTTCCTATTCCATCTGAAAAAGCATCTATTTTTTTCATTAAATTATCTCTAAATTCTTCAAGAATTTTATTTTCAGCCGTATTGCTTTCATATACTTGATTTTTAGCCCTATCTAAACCAATTTTAACTTCGCGCCCCTTGCTTGTAAGTTGATCTGCCTGTTTGATCATAGATTGGGTTAAAACCTTAATTTCACTTGTAATATAAGAAAAAGCTCCCCCAGCCTTACCCGCTCTCATAGCAACTGTTAACGTATTAATAGACATTATTTCCATATCAAGAGAGCTTTTCTTCATTCTTTCAATAACATCTTCAAGTATTTCTATATCTTTAACCTTACTCCGTATTATGCTAAATTGAGATTCAAGAGAAGTTGTTGAAGAATTAAAATAAGCAACAAAATCATCTAATGCTCCTATAATTTTAGCTATAAAATTATTCAAAGAAGCATCATTATCAAGATCAAGATTGGAAATCAAATCAATACTAAAAGATAAATCCTTAGAATCTTTGGAAATTTTTTCTATTAATTTAGGAATTGATTTGCTTAAATTTGAATAAATATGCCTTGTACTCTCATCAAAAGCTTCAAGTTTATGAAATAAGGTTGCCAAACAATCATTGACATCAAAAAAACCATTATTGTCATTATCCATTACTAAGATCTCCTCAAAACATGATCAGCTATTTCGCTTAAAGGAAGGATTTTGTCTACGGCTCCTATTTTTATAGCTTCCATTGGCATACCAAAAACAACAGAGGTTTCTTGATCTTGGGCAATAGTATAAGCGCCATTTTTTTTCATTTCAAGCATACAAACAGCACCATCATCTCCCATGCCTGTAAGGATAACTCCAATAGCATTAGAGCCTGCATACATTGCAGCAGACCTAAAAAGTACATTCACAGAAGGTTTGTGTCTACTAACAAGAGGTCCATCTAATAAGTTTACAAAATAATTTCCGCTACTATATTTTACAATCAAATGATAACTCCCATTAGCAATTATTACAAGACCCGGACGAAGAATGTCTCCATCTTCAGCCTCTTTAATATCAACATTAAACTCATTGTTTAAGTTTTTTGCAAAAGATTTTGTAAATCCTCCAGGCATATGCTGAACAATAATAATTGGAGGAGAATCTTTTTTAAAAGACCTTAAAAAAATTCTTAAAGCCTCTGTGCCGCCTGTTGAAGAACCCACAACAATAATTTTGCCAGTTTTGTGCTTATTGATAAGACCTTGATACTTAATAATAACATCCGGATCATTTTTGGGAGCAAAATTAATAACATCAGAAACTTTATAGCTTTTCCTTATACTTGAATCATCTAAACTATTTTCTCTCAATTCTACTTTAGAATTACTAGAAAAATCGGGTGCATGAATCCTTTTAACTTCAAAAGAAGATATTAATTTATTTTTGCCTAGATTTTTCAACTCCAGCTTTATTAAAGCTAAATATTTACTGCGAAATAAATCAACTGTAAGCTTAAAATTAAGCTTATTTATTATTAATCTAACCTTTTCCTTGCTTTGCTCAAGATGTCCAAAATTTGGAAACATTTCATTTTGCGCAATAAATACAACCGGAAGAGATATCTTATTAAGAACATTGTTTAAAGAATTTCCAAAATTAGATCTTGCTGTATTCTCATCAATAATAACTAAATCTGGGAATTTTTGTAAAAATACATTAATAAGATTTAAAGAATTAAAACCAGCATTTAATATCTCAACATCATTATCTTTAGAAAAAGCTCTAACAAAAACCTGCTTTATAAGACCTTGAATATCAATTACTAATATCTTCATTGTTATATTTTAATATTTTTAACCTTTAAAACCAAAAATCTGTATTTTCGATTTTCTTTATTTTATAAGTTTAGTTATTGCATCAATATCAACAACCAAGGCCAAACTTCCATCACCAAGTATAGTGGCCCCAGAAACCCCTTCTACTCGAGAATAAATTTTACCCAAAGTTTTTATAACAGTTTGATGTTGCCCCAAAACCTCATCAACCACAATGCCCATTTTCCCGCTATTTGTATTTACAACAACAACTTGCTCATTTAAACTCTTTTCACTAGAAACCTGAAAAAACTCTCTAAGCCTAATATAACTAATCATGCTGCCCCTATAATTCATTACATTGCTTTTAGTTTCAATCCCATCTATTTGAGAAATTAACTTACTAGATTCTAAACAAGACTCAACATTAGAAAGAGGAACAATAAAGTGCTCATCTTTTACTCTGACAAGCCAACCTTCAATAATAGCCAAAGTCAATGGGAAAATTAACTTAGTTCTAGTATACTTTCCAAATTCACTTTCAAGTACAACATGCCCCCTTAAGGATTCAACCTGTTTTTTAACAACATCCATGCCAACTCCACGGCCTGAAATATCAGTAACAGAACTTGCAGTTGAAAATCCAGGTTCAAAAATCAAATTATAAACATCAATATCTGATAACGTTTTGGCAACTGTGTCAGAAATTATATTACGCTCTATAGCTTTTTTAAGTATTTTATTCTTATCAAGCCCTCTTCCATCATCCTCAATAATAACAATAACAGAATCTCCAGATTGACAAGCTGAAAGCTTAATAACACCTTTGGGATCTTTACCCAAACTTTCTCTTTCTTTAGACGATTCAATTCCATGATCTATTGAGTTGCGAACTAAATGAACCAAAGGCTCATTTAGCTTTTCAATAATGCTTTTGTCAAGAACAGTGTCGCCTCCATAAGCATGATAAATAATTGACTTGCCAAGACTAGTAGATAGATCTTTTACTATTCTTTGAAATTTCACAAACAAAATTTCAATAGGAACTGTTCTAAGCCCTGTCGTATAATCTCTAAGCTCATTAATAAGTAAAGAAAATTCTGCTGATATTGAATTTAAAATATTGCTATTCCTATTTTCAGCTTCTTTTGAAAGTTTTGACTGTATTGTAACAAGTTCTCCAACAAGATTTACCAAATGATCAAGCTTTTTAGAATCTACCTTAATGCTAGCAATATTAACTTTGCTTCTAGCAGTGTCATATTGAACATTAGATCTATTTTTATCTCCATTTAAAAAGGACTTTTCAACAAATTCCGATTTTTCAAATGAAGAATTAGCAGAATCTTTGCTGCTTCTGTCTAGACGCAATAAATTAAAATTTTTAGGCTCTTCATCATCATCCTCATCTGCCTCTAAACATTTATCCAATTCTTGAATATCAATTTTTGATTGAGAATCTAAAAATGTAAAAATATCTTCTATGCTCTCTCTACTCTCTTCTGTGTTTAGTCTTATCTCCCAATCAACATAAACATTATCAGGAGAAATAAGCTCTAAATCAGGAATGTTATCTACCTTGGCTCTAACATAGCCACTACCCAAATTAATCAACTTGCTCAATAAATTTATAGGCTTGTGCCCATGAAACAAAATACCCTTAGCCGGAGAAAAAAGAATTTTGTAACTCTTAAATTCAGATTGCAAAGCCTCATCATCAAATTTATTCTCTGAATTTACTTTAACAGATTCTTCTAACTCTTCTAAACCCGAGTTGTTATTAGACTTTGAAAAATCATTTTCCAAAGCTTCTTGAAAAGCACCCTTGGCATCATTAAAAACCCCAAGAACCTTTTTAATTTCATTTACCAAAAACTGTTTACGCTTATCAAAGTCGATCTCAGAAATTGCTTCATCGCCTTCAATAAGCTCTCTAATAAAATCAACAGACATTAAGGTAGCATCAATGGCAGCTTGATTAAAAGTGGTCTTACCATTTTTTACAACATCAAGAACCGTTTCTATTTCGTGGACAAGAGATGCTGTAAAATTAAAGCCAAACATACCAGAACTTCCCTTTATGGTATGTAAATTTCTAAAAATAGAATTAATAATATCTTGATCTGAGCTCACCTCAAGATTAAGAAGTGCCTGCTCAATATCTGAAATATTTTCTATTGATTCTTCCTTAAAGGAATTCTTAAATTTATCAATCACATCACTACTATCCATAAGCTTTCCTTAAATCTAAAATCCAACTAAATTAAGTCCCAAATCAAAGCTATCAACATCTTCAATATCCACTAAAAACCCGCCATATATTAATGAACTTAAAACCTCATCTGACGGATATTCAATTTTTACAAACAAATTTCTATTCTTGGCATATTTATTAGATGCATACAAAATTTGTATAAAAGTAATATCTATTTTTTCAACATTTGAAAGATCAATAGTAAGAGTATCTCCCTCTTTCATTTTTTTAAAAATATGCAACAAATCTTCTTTTACCTTAAAAATACTATTTATTACAAGCTCTCCTTCCGGCCTATAAATCATGACTAAAAACTCCTATTGCTGATATTCAGGATCATATATTGTTGTATTTCTAAATTTAGAAAGCTCTCTAACGTCAAATAAATTTTCTACATTTAAAATAATAATAAACTTATCATTACTCTTGCCAATTCCTGAAATAAATTTTGAATTAAACCCTGATCCAATCTTAGGAGCATCATCAATACTAAATGGATCTAATTCAAGAACTTCATTTACATAATCTACTAAAATTCCAAGATTAAATTCATCTCCCTCGTAAACTAAATTCAATATAATAATATTTGAAATGTTAACTCCCTTATTTCTCTTTTTATCATCCTCATCAACAGTTCGATCACTCATTCCAAATTGTTTCCGAATATCAATTATTGGAACGATTTTACCCCTATTATTTATTATTCCTGCCATGTAGTTGGGAGTTCTTGGAATTTTTGATATCTTGGTATATTCTAAAACCTCAACAACATATTTAATCTCAATAGCATAAAGTTCGTCCAAACTAAATAAAAGATATTGACTTAAAGAATCTTGCACATCTGAATCTGTGCCCATAAACGCCCCTTTAAATGTAATTTAAATCGCAAATAGAATGCTAATATCAAGATTAATATTACTTCATATATTCATAAATACAAATTAGAAGTTAATAAAATTTAATTTTCCAAAAACAATAAAAAATATAGTTTTAAAAGAATTCTATCTTATAATTTAAGGTAGAAAGTTGTGCTTTAAATTAAATTTCACATAAAAAAAGTTAACAATGCAAAGTAAAAACAAATTAATCAAATTATTAATAATTATTACGCTATTTTTCAATGTTGGGAATATTTTCACAAACGAAAAATCTAAAAACAACATAACTGGTCAAAACAGTGCAACTATTACAAAAATAGAAAGCTTAAAAACAAAAACTAAAATAAAATTGGGCTTTATTTTGCCTTACCCTACTGCAATAGAATTCAGTATCAATAACTTTGATATTGGGGTAGGAGTAACAATATTGAGCGTCTCAGAATTTTTTCCAAAATCACCAATAACATTGCTATTTAAAACATATTGTGACTATATATTTTTAAATTCAAGAATTAAAAATTCAAATTTTATCTTTTTCTTGGGATCTGGCCTATTTTTTGAAATAGGCAAAATTGCAAACCCAAATTTAACAAATGTTTCTTCTGGGATTACCTATAAAATCGGAGTAGGCTTACCCTTGGGAATAATATATGAGGCTTATTATGACATTATTGAAATTATAATAAAAACAACACCATCAATTTTCATTGGCCAAATGCCTACTGGGAATTTAATATTTCCAATAAAAGGTAACTTTTCTATTGGAATAAAAGGCTCTCTTAAAATATAGCTTTCACTTTTTAGATAAAAAAAATTATTGAACTAAAATTTTTTTAAAAACTAGAATGTTGTACTTAGGAGACAATAACACAATGAAAACAAAAATAATTATTATGTCAATTATTATTTTACTTTTATTGGCACCAATATCAGGATTTGCTAATTCAAAAAACTCTGCAAGGGGTAAATTTGGAGCAGGAATTATACTTCCATTACCAATTGCTTTACAGATTAATATAGGAAGCTTTGATCTTGACATTGGTCTTTACAGCGGAGTAAATAATTTATTTTCAGACTGGAAAACATTGTTTATAGCACTGGACTATATTTTCTACATATATACATTCTCAGGGACCGCTAATATTTTGGATTTTTCAGTTGGCGCAGGAGGATATGGAACAATATGGTTTTCAAGATTTGGAGGCAGCAAGTCGGGCTCAGGACCAATGAGCATTGGAGCAAGATTGCCCTTGGCTTTAAATGTTGCAGTATCTAGAAAAAAATTCGACATATTTCTACGAATAGCACCAGGACTTGGAATGAACATTTGGAGTAATGGCATTGGATTTAGATGGGAAGTATTCGCAGGATTAGGACTAAGATTCTGGTTTACTTAATAATAAAATTCTTTTTTAAAAAGAAAAATTGTTAAAAAATCAAACCGCTCGCTCCCAAAAACTTAAACATAAGATTTAAGATAAAGGGTCTTGTTTTTATTGTTTTAAAATTTAAAAATAAAATATAATAATAAGACAAAATTTGGGAGACAACGGTGAAAAAAATCTTTATATTATTTATCATGATTGCAAATATATCTACAAACAGTTTTGCAAAAGATTCATATTTAAATAGAGGAATTGGCTTTGGAGCAAGCATTGGAAATCCAATTATTAACTTAATAATGTCATTTCCTTTCATTGATTTTGAAATAGGCTATGGTGGTAGCAATGGAATAAATCTATCGGGCCCCAAACTTGAATCAAAATTTTATGATTTTAATTTATTAGCAATAGCAGCACTTGATTTAATTTTTACAATATCTTTGATAAAAAATTTAAATTTAGGAATTGGAATAGGGGGAAACATAAGCATATCGTCTCAAACATCTAAATTAATAAACGTAGAATTGGGATTTGGAATGAGAATTCCGTTGGTTATTTTTTACGACATTACAGAAAATTTAGAAATAGGTATGAAAATAGCACCTTCAATAGAATTTATCTCAAATACAAGATCTCTTGCACAACACAAAACCTACTCGGGAATAAAATCAAACTTTGCCGGGGGAATCTTTGCTAAATATTATATCTTCTGATACTAATGTTCTAATTCATTTAATTTATTGCCAATCGCTATGAAAAAATTCACCTCGTTTTGAGTCTAATCTTTCAAAAGAATGAGCACCAAAAAAATCTCTTTGTGCTTGAATTAGGTTAGAAGGGAGGTAATTAGTGGAATAAGAATCTAAAAACGAAAGACTGGCATAAAATGCCGGCAAAGGAATCCCAATTTCACTAGCCTTTGAAATTATCCTTCTTAAGGACTTGTGATTATTTTTTAGCAAATCTAAAAAATAATCATCAAAAAGCAAATTAATAAGATGCGGATTTTTATCATAAGCTAATTTAATTTTATCTAAAAAACTGCTACGAATAATACAGCCCTCTCTCCAAACCAAAGAAATTTTACCTAAATTCAAATCCCAACCATAATTCAAAGACGCAGTTTTAAGCATCATAAAACCCTGAGCATAGGCTACTATTTTTGAAACTAAAAGAGCATAATAAAGATCTAAAATCCAATCACTAAGCTCAAATTCAAAAGAAGCAGTATCCATCTTAAGCAAATCGCTAGCAATAATCCTTTCGTGTTTTAAACTCGACATAAATCTTGAAAAAACAGATTCAACAATTAAATTTACAGGCATACCGGATTCAAGGGCATCAATAGATGTCCAAACACCGGTGCCTTTTTGATTTGCAATATCTAAAATCTTATCAACTAAATATTCATTATTTTCTTTATATCTAAGAATCTTAGAAGTTATTTCTAGTAAATACCCTGAAAGATCGCCTTCATTCCATTTTTCAAAAACTTCAGAAATTTTCAAATTATCTAAATTGAAAGCTTTTTTCATGAAAAAATAAACCTCGCTGATAAGCTGCATATCAGCGTATTCCACGCCATTATGTATCATTTTAACATAGTGCCCAGAGCCGTTCTCTCCAATATAAGTCGAACAAATATCATTGCTTTTGGTTTTAGCTGCAATTTTATTTAACATGGGCTCAAGAATTTCATAAGCCGATTTACTTCCTCCATACATTAGTGCAGGGCCAAATCTTGCTCCTTTCTCCCCTCCAGAAATTCCAAGTCCCACAAAATAAATGTCTTTAGCAAACAATTCTTTTTCTAATCTCATTGTGCTCTTATAATGAGAATTCCCACCATCAATAATTATGTCTGATTTATTCATAAAGGGCAAAATTTGCTCAATAACCTTTTCTACAGCCGAACTTGTCACCATTAAAATGATTTTTTTTGGAGTTTTCAAGCTTTTAATAAAAGATTCAATATCTTTAAAACCATTTATCTTTTTATGAGAATTTTGTTTAACAAAAATTTCAGTTTTTTCACTATCTCTATTGTAAACAGAAACATTAAAACCGTTATCAGCAATATTTAGAGCTAAATTGCCGCCCATAACACCAAGTCCATAAATTCCTACATCCATTGCATTCTCCTTGATTCTAATTTTCTATTTTAAACAAATTGCTTTATTTATTATTTTTAGATTATGTTATATCATAAAAAAAGTAAAGATTAAATTAAAAAGGAAAAGCTACATGAAAAAACAATTTGATACAGAAGTAAATGATTTGCTTTATTTAATCATCCACTCTCTTTACTCACATAAAGAAATATTCTTAAGAGAATTGATATCAAATGCGTCTGACGCAATTGATAAGCTCAAGTTTTTAAGCTTGACAAACGAAAAATTCAAAAACATTGCCCTAGAACCAAAAATAGAAATATCATTTGATGATAAAAGCATCCTAATTAAAGATAATGGAATCGGAATGGATGAACAAGATTTAACTAATCATCTTGGCGTAATTGCAAAATCAGGAACTAAAGAATTTATTAATAATTTAAAACAAGATGAAAAAAAATCTGCAAACCTAATTGGCCAGTTTGGGGTTGGATTTTACAGCGCATTTATAGTATCAGAAAAAGTAGAAGTTACATCAAAAAAAGCACTAGAAAGCGAAGCTTATATTTGGTCTAGCGACGGTAAAACAGGATATGAAATAGAAAAAACAAAAAAGGAAGAGTCAGGCACAGAAATAAAGCTTTATCTTAATAAAGAAGGTCTTGAGTATGCCAATAAATGGAAAATTCAAGAAATTATCAAAAAATATTCAAATCACATAAATTATCCGATTTATATTAAATACAGCGAACCTATAATGAAGGACGGAAAACAAGAGGGAGTAGAAGAAAAAGAAGAAAAATTAAATGAAACTACCGCTCTTTGGACAAAAAATAAAAGCGAAATTGAAGCAGAAGAATATAATGAATTTTATAAAAATACAACCTTTGATTATGAAAATCCATTGATACATATTCATACAAAAGCCGAAGGAAATTTGGAGTATACTAGTTTATTTTACGTCCCAAGTAAAGCTCCTTATGATTTATATTACCCAAACACTAAACCTGGGGTAAAGCTATTTATAAACAGAATCTTTATTACAGATTCTGAAGGCAGCTTGCTTCCAAACTATCTAAGATTTATAAAAGGAATTATAGATTGCCAAGATTTACCGCTCAATGTAAGTAGAGAAATTTTACAGCAAAATAAAATTTTGTCTAAAATAAAATCATCTTCTGTAAAAAAAATACTAAGCGAGCTTGAAAAGCTCAGCAAAAAAAATCCTGAAAAATATTCTGAGTTTTCTAAAGAATTTGGAAGATGCATTAAAGAAGGTGTTTATTCTGACTTTGAAAACAGAGAAAAGCTTATCTCATTAATAAGATTTAAATCTTCAAGTGTAGATGGGTTTGTGTCTTTTAAAGAGTATAAGGAAAGAATGAATGAAAGCCAAAAAAGCATTTACTACATAACAGGCGGCAAAGAAAATATATTAAAAGAAAACCCAATAGTAGCTGCCTATAAGGAAAAAGGATTTGAAATCCTAATCATGGACGATGAACTTGATGAAGCTATCTTAAATCTAATTCCAGAATACGAAGGATTAAAGCTAAAAGCAATAAATAAAAACGAAACCAGTAATGAATTAAAAGATGAAAATTTCAAAAAAATTGAAGAAGAATTCAAAGATACCCTTACAAAAGTAAAAGAAATCCTTAAGGACCATATAAAAGAGGTCAACCTATCAGCAACATTAATAAAAGAACCTTCAGCAATAATAATTGATAGCAACGATCCAACTTACCAAATGCAAAAAATCATGCTGTCAATGGGACAAGAAGTAAAAGAAATTAAACCAATACTTGAATTAAACCCCAATAATAAAATAGTCCAAAATTTAAAAAATCTAGAGCCTGATAAATTAGAAAAAATAAGCATTCTCCTTTTTGAGGAAGCAATGCTAACTTCAGGAATGCCTAGCAAAAATCCAGGAAAATTTATAAATATAATAAACGAATTTATAGAAAAAGACTTCTTATAATTAAAGTAAAAAGAGAGAGCCTAAAACTCTCTCTTTTTACTTTTTAACTCGCAATACCAAATCTTTGCCTGCTGTAACAGGCTTTGCCTGAGATATTTTATGCCTAATTTCTTCTGTCAAAGCGGTTGAAGATAACAAAATATATTCAGAACCATTTTCAAGCCTTCCAAAAGAATATTCTATGCTTGAAACTTCATCAGAATTTGCAATAACAACTGGAGTAATAACGGATTCTGAATGTTCTTTTAAATATTCAAGATCAAGTCTAATAATAACTTCACCCTGTTTAACATTGGTGCCTTCTTCAGCAACTCTTGTAAAACCCTTGCCATTTAAATTAAGAGTATTAATTCCAAAATGGACAAAAATTTCAACGCCCTCTTTAGTTTCAAGACTAAAGGCATGATTGGTTTTAAAAATTTTACCTATTTTCCCATCACAAGGCGCTAACAACTCATTACTTGTTGGAAGAATTGCAATTCCATCACCAACTATTTTTTCAGCAAAAGCTTCATCGGGAACCTTATCAATTGACATAACTTTTCCACTAATCGGAGCAATCAAATCCAATGTAGCGGTTTTTTTAAAAAAATCTAAAAACCCCATAACTAATCTCCTATAAATTTATCAAAATAACTTAAAGTTTCTCGCTCGGAATCACTATTTAAAACCTTATTTGCCAATTCTTCTAATTCCATTATTGTGTACTTTTTAAGCAAATATTTAATTCTAAGTGTAGCACCAGGAATCATGCTCAAAGATCTAAATCCAAGGCCTACAAGAAGCAGTGCTCCAGCATCATCTCCTCCAAGCTCACCACAAACAGACACATCAATTCCAGAACTAACACCATCATCAAGAACCTTTTTGATTAATTTCAACACAGCAGGATTATACTTGTCATATAAATTTGATATTTTTTGATTACCACGATCAACAGCTAAAACATATTGGGTTAAATCGTTAGTCCCTATACTAAAAAATTTCAATTTATTGGCAAGTTTAAAAGAAATTAAAGCTGCAGAAGGAACTTCTATCATGCAACCCACTTCCAAATTTTCATCAAAAGGCAAGCCTCTGGACTTTAAGTTAATTTTTGCATTATTCACAAAATATTCTATTGTTTCAATCTCTTCATATCTGGTAAGCATAGGCACCATTACCCTTATCTTCCCATAATGGCTGGCCCTAAAAATAGCATTAAACTGCGCCTGGATCAATTCCTCATATTCCTTGTACATCCTAAGCGCCCTAAATCCTAAAAAGGGATTTTCCTCTTTCTTAAAATTAAGATAGGGAATTTCTTTATCCCCACCAACATCAAGGGTACGAATCGTAACAACCCCTTTTTTTTCCATTGTTTCTATAACTCTTTTATAAGTTTCAAACTGCTCATCCTCTGTTGGAGGTTGTAAAGATTTCATATATAAAAATTCTGTTCTAAAAAGACCTATTCCTTCAACACCATATTTATTAACATAAGTAATATCAATAGGTGTTCCAATATTTGCCTTTAAAAACACCTTTACGCCATCTTTTGTCTCAGCATCTTTATCTTTTAAAGAAAAAAGCTCTTTTTCCATCTCTACTTGACGCAAAATCTTGCTCTCATAAAGATCAAGCTCAACAGCAGACGGATTTTTAATAACAATAGAAGACATTGCATCAATTACTATTTTATCACCATCCTTTAACTCATCAATATCTAACAAAGTCATAACAAGCGCTGGAAGCCCCATTGTTCTTGCCAAAATAGCAGCATGAGAAGTTTCTCCTCCAACCGCAGTTAAAAACCCTTTAACATAATTTAAGTCAAATTGCATAGTATCAGATGGGGTTAATTCCTCGGTAACAAGAATAATATCTTTATTAATCTCAGAAAAATCGGTTACTTGGCCCAAAATTATAGAAATTAATCTATTTCTAATGTCTTTATAATCAGACGCTCTTTCTTTTAAATAAGGATCTTTATAGTCTTCTACGCTTTTAACTAAATTTTCAAACGCTAAATAAATAGAATATGCGGCGCTATAATTTTCCTTTGTAATAAGCTCAATAACAAGTTCGGAAAGCTCATCGTCTTCAACGATCAACACTTGACCTTCAAAAATACCTTTTTTATCATCTCCAAATTGAAGCATAGCTTTTTTCTCAAGATCCTTAAGAGCTTCAATTGCTTTTGACTTCGCTTTATTGAATTTTGATATCTCGCTATCAACTTGAGAAAAGTCTATTTTTTCTTTGCTTATAATTTTATCAAAATTTTTCCTAATACAAAGAACTTCTCCAATGCCTATCCCCTTGGATATTCTTTTGCCCGATAAAGTCATAACTTAAATCCTTTTAAAATTCATTCCTTAAAAGATTCGATAAGCTCTGCAAGCTCTGAAGCAGCGATCTCCTCATCCTCACCCTCAGCACATATCAAAAGCCTTTTACCTGCTGATAATTCTAAAGTTTGAAGTCTGAACAAACTTTTTCCGCTAACGGATTTTCCATCAGATTCTATTGTTATCTCACTAGAATATTCTTTAGCTTTTTTTACAAAAGTCGATGCAGGCCTAACATGTAAACCGTTTACAGCCTTAATAATTGCTTCTTTTTTTACCATAAGTACAGAAACCCCTCATTATGTATATTATTTTTTGATTAACTTTTTACATTATAATACATAAAAATAAATTATATATTCCCTTTATATAAGAAATATAGCATACTAAAGATAGTAATTAAACTTATTCAAATAATTAAAAATTGAAACTCATTAATATGTCTAAATAAAAATTCTTTATTAACTTTAAATTTCTTTCTCCTATATTAAAATTTTTAAAATCTCTTATATTTTTATCCAACATTTTAAGAGAATTTTCTATCTCAGAAAATGAAAGCGGCAAAGATTTGTTTAAAAGCAAAACCTGAAAATCTTTTATGACTATCACCTTGTCATCATAAAATATTTTTAACAAAAAATCACTTATAATGTCTCTTTTTATGTTTAAAAGAATGCATATAAAAATAATATCCGCTTCTTCTAAAATATCAAAAGACAGGGTATTGAAAAATATTTTATGATAAAAACTTCTGTTCCATAAATTCATCATTGGAAATTTAAATTTAGTAACAAGAATAGTGCTTCGATTTGCAATATACTCAGCTCTATTTAAATTATAAGCACTAAAAACATAAGTTTTTTTGGTTAAAATATTTTTAAACTCAATTTGAGCATCAAGGCTTAACAGTAAAGGATAAATATCAAAAACGGTGTTTTTATAATAAAACCCATTTGCAAGGTTAATGCTATTTAAATATATTTTATCATTAAATTTTGAAATAAATTCATAAAACAAACTTGGAATATTTTTCTTACCAATCTGAAGTATCTCATTATAAGTAACACACGGCCCCATCTCAAGAAAATTACCCCTTAAAGACACCTTGTTAAATTTTTCAAAATTACCAACAATAAAAAAATTATCAACCAGAGTTTCTCTGTTAAACAAACTGGGATTTTTTTTAAAATCTAGCTCATTATAAATGATATAATTATTTAAATTTTTGTTAAATAAATTAGATAGTATATTAAAACTTTCAGGGTAATAAACCTTAACATTAGCCATTTTTTCTATACAATTCTTCAGCTTTCAAATAAAGAGATAAAAAAGTATTAACATCCATACAATTACATTTTAACGAATTTCTATAGCCTAAAATATCTGATTTGCTTACAATCTCGTTTTCCAAAAAATAATAAAACAGTAAAACATTAGATTCAAAACAATTGCTACAAAAATTAAAATCGTCTTCTAACAAAATCTTTTGCATATGCTTATAAAAACTTTTTTTCTTAAGTCCTTCAAGGGTAACTATACTCCGACCATTTAAAATAAAAGCAGGAATTAAATCTGAATAAACAAGTTTGAAATCCAATAAAACTAAAAAAAATCTGTTATTAACAATGTATTCCAAACTATCACTCTTGGCAAAAAAAATAGAATCCAAAAGATTTCTAGTCCCCAAAGAAAGACTGATCTTTTTTGAAATACTCTCTCCATTTAAATTGAAATTAATTAATGTCAATTTTTATGCTCCAACTATTTAAAATTTCTTCAAAATCAAGAGGGGTTCTGCTTGCATTAAAATCAAATACTTGAATCAAAGCAGTTCGAATTGCAGAAACAGAAACAATAAAAACACTTCTAAAAGAAAAAACAAACTCCCCATCTTCAATAAACTCTAAGCTTAAACAATCTTTAATATCACAACTTACATTAGCACGACAAAATACATAATCAACCGCTAACCCAAATATTGTACGAATCCTTTTGTTATTTAACTTAAGCTTGGAAAATTTGCCCTGCTCTACAAAAAAACTTGCATTACTAAAAACAGCACTAAGAGAATAAAATTCAAATTTAAGTTCAACAGAACACCCAAGCACACAATCATTAACATCGCTAATAGCTATTTTTTCTTTAACAATAACAGGATATTCATTTGAAAAATCTGCATCTATTAAAGAAGAAAAATTATCCTTAATGCTTAAAATTGCTTTTTCAATCAAATAAGGATCTTTAAAAAGAAGATTATAAAAATTAGCAGAATCTAATACGCTCTCGTCTATCAAAAAGTTTATACTGCTATAGGTCAAACCCAATGTTTTAGCCAAACTATTTTTCAAATAGTTGCTTAAATTGTTGTCAATAATGCTGTAGGGCAAAAATACATTTAATTCATCCTTATACAAGAAAGCAACAACATATTGCTCTTCATTTAAAAAATAAGTGTTTGAATTCAAATAAGCAAAACCAATTCCCCTTCGACTAGTATCAAAAATATTATAATCCTTATTAACACTTAAAACAGAAGATTTCTTTATTAAAGAATTTTTTATATCTAGTTTTTTAAAAATTTTTAAAAAACTACTATAATCGCCTTTAATCTGAGTAAGCAAATAACCTATTGGTTCACAAGAAATCGACAAAGCAAGATTATAAAAATTGGAATAAATAAAATTATAAACAGAAGTCTCAAATGCCAAAAGATTGTCATAAAAAAAAATGAAATCACTTTTATTATCAACAAAAAAAATTTCTAAAAACCCATCAAAAAACAAATTTTTGAAAACATTATTAATAAACTTAAAATAAAATTTATATAAAAAATTTAAAGGTCTATTTATTATGATTTCTAAAACAATCTTTGAAAGCTTATTATCTGCCAATAAACAATTAGAAACTGAAAAAGTTAAATTTAAATTGTCTAAAATTCCAAAATGTCTTTTGTAGTAAACAACATTAACCCTTTTATTAATCTTTTTTGAAATTACAATGCCTTGTAAAATTGCATTAAAAGAAATAGGAAAAATAGAGCTAGACCAGTAATTATTAAGAGAATTGATTTTTATTTTGTCTTTACTTACGCCAAAATTTTCACTAATAAAAAATTTTAAAAAAGAAAGATTGTCTACATTAGCATCAATAATTAAATTTTCAGAATCAAAAAATATTTTAACTAAAATAAAGTCGTCTGAAAAACTATTGTAATCACTAAATTCATAACAAGCATTCAAAACATTGCAAGTTTGAGATTCTTTCTTTGTAAATCCAGAAGAATAACTATTGCTCACATCACCAACTCTTAGATTAAAAAGAACACTTTTTTCCGCTTTTAGCAAATAATCCAAATTGTCTGAATATAAAACCAAAGGGATTTGACCTTTAAAGCTTATTTTATTATCAAAAAGTTTTAAATTAAATTCATTAGAATCAACAAAATCTCTAAACTTTAAAGTTATATTATCTTTATAACTGATGCTAAAAATTGAACTTACATGTTCATCTACAAAACTAAAATCTTCAATAAAAGAATCTTTAACATTGCAGCAAACTGGCAAAGCCCAAAATTCATGCGCATCCACATTTGTCAAACTCGCAAACCCCACTAAACAAAAAAATTAATTAAATTAGTAAAAACTTAACATTGCATAAATAAAAAAGGATTAAAAAATAAAATTTCAGAAACAGCTGATCTTACCAACATATACAACAAGCTTAAAAGCAACTTAATAAAAAATTCAATTAAAACTAATTTGAAATCAGCACTATTTGTCAATAAAAATAGCCTCGACGTTTATTTATCACTTTTGATATATAAACAAATTATGCTAACATTATAAATTATAGATGTTTTCTAAATAAAAACAAGGACCTTATGAATAAAACAAAAAATCAAAGCTTTAAATATTTTTTAATACTTCTATGTATATCATTATTTGGAGCTAATAATACAATAAGCTACTCTAGCATTGAAATTCCTCTAGAAGACTTAAGTGAAGAATTTAAAAGTGCTGAAAACAAAAGCGATCAAATAAATACCTCAAAACATTTAAACAAAAACATAGTTTCTTATAAAGACCCCAAAAAGGGTAAAGATCTGAAATTGCCAGAAAACATAAGAGATAAAAATCTGCCCAAAAAAAGAATGGACGAAAATGATCTAAAATCTGTAATTGAAAATTATGAAAATAAGATTAAAAATATAGAAAAGCTTTTAAAAAACAAAAATCAAAAAGCGTCGGAAAATGAAAATAAAAAAATAGAATCAATCGAAAAAAAAGCAAAAAAATATGAAATTTTAACCAATAAATTAAAAAACGAAATAGAAGAAATAAAAAAGCTCCTTAGCAAAAACACCAGACCCAAAAAAAATGAAAATTACGAAAAAATAAATATTGAAAACATTGAAGAAGAAGCTGATGATGATTTTGAAGAAAATTATGAATATAATGATGAAATAGAAGAAGTAAATGAAGACAATTACCCTTCTAATGAAGGAATAATAAACAATCTAAAAGAAAATCTTAATGAGAACGAAAAATATTACGCTATTAATGAAAAAAAAATCGAAGAACTTGAAGACAGAATCAACGATAATGAAAATACTATTTTGGATTTACAAAGAGAATTAAGAAATTTTAAAAAAAAAGATAGCTCAGATAAAAACTTAGAAGAAATTGAAGAAAACTTATCTTCAATAGGAAGAATAATAAATGATCTAAAAAGAAAAATCAGTGCAAATGAAGCAATAAACAAAGAAAATCAAAAAAAAATAAGAACTGATAAACACAAATTCAAAGAATTAGAAGATAAAATAAAAGAGAATGAAGAGACTATTTTAAAACTTCAAAAAGAATTAAACAATTTTAAAAAAAAAGAAATTTTTCAAAAACCTTTACACGAAGAAACTTTCATTCCAAGTATTACAAACAAAAATGATGACTTAGAAGAAAATAAGAAATTAGAAAAGGAATATTTAAAGCCCAAAGAAAAAAATGAAAGCCAAGATCTAGAAGAAAATACTAAAAGCACCCCAAAAACAACTATGATCAAAACAGCAGATTTTCAAATCTACCCCGACATATATCTTAATAACTATAAATTTAAAGAAAAAGGAGATCAATTTGCATTTAAAAAAGAAAACACATACTATATTGAAATAAATCCAACTACTAATTTAAATGAGGCTTTAAAAAATCATGAAATAATCTCAAAATATAAATTTGAAAAATATTTCATTAACCCTGCTCTAAAAAATAAAGAAGAATTTTTTAGAAACTTAATAGAAGTCAAAAATATTCACGAACTAGGAATTATGTATAAAAATCTAAAACCTGAATTTAAGCAAATAAAAATAATTAAATAAAAACAAACACTTTATCCAATTAATCTAAATAACTTTTTATGTCTTTAAAAGACATAATTTTTATATTTAAACTCAAAGCTTTTTTAAGCTTCGATCCGGCTTTTTCTCCCACAATAAGAAAATCTAAACTACTAGTCACGCAAGTGTTAAAAATTGCTCCTTTATTTTTTAACTTGTCAATAACAATAGACCTGGAATAACCATTAAAAGTTCCAGTAATGCAAAACTTTTTACCAACTAACGACTTATTTTCATCATCAATCGTAATAAACTCTTCCATTTTAAATTTCAAGTTTTCAAAAAATTTAAACTTATTAAGCATTATCGAATCATTAAAAGCTCCAATAATATTTAAAGCAATTTTTTCCCCTATGCCTTTAATTTTCAACAATGTTGAAAAAGCAAAATCTTTATCTTGGCAAAGCTTAAAAAGTTTTGAAAACGAATTTAAATTATTAAGAAATAACAACCTTATTGTGTTTTCTCCTAAATCTTTAATTCCCATGCTAAGAAGTAATTTGCTAAATGGCTTTTTTTTGCTAGATTCAATTGAATTTATCAAATTATTTATCTTTCTATCTTTAAACCCTTTAAATTTAAGAAGTTTATAAAAATCAAATGTATAAAGATCAATTTCTGAAGAAATAAATTTTTTCTCAAAAAGAAAAGAAATTATCTTGTCGGAAAACCCCTCAATATCCATACAATTTTTACTACAAAAATATTTTATTCTCTCGACTGCTACTGAGGGACAATTATTATTTGTACAAAAAAAATGTGCCCCCTCTTTTACTACAACGTTTTTACAAGATGGACAATTGTTAGGAACTTTGAAAAATCCTGTTGAAAATTTAGTTATCACCATTTCAACAGCAGGAATTACATCTCCTCTTCTTGAAACTTTAACAACATCACCAACATTCAAATCAATAGATGTTATATAATCTTGATTATGTAATGTTGCGCTAGTAATAAAAGCCCCAGAAACAAAAACTTTATCAATATTTGCAACAGGAGTAATTTTACCACTACGTCCAACCTGAACAACAATGCTATTTACCCTACTAACACCGGAAAGCGCTTCAAATTTGTAAGCCATTGCCCATTTAGGATGATGCGCAGTATACCCCAATCTTTCTCTTAAAGCAAAATCACTAACCTTAAGAACAACGCCATCTATTTCATATTCAAAAGAATCTCTTTTTTTTGCTATATCTGCTATATAATCTAAAACTTCGCCAATTGAACTTTTTTGATCAAAAAACCTAATCAGAGGATTTACTTTAAACCCCAATTTCTTAAGTCTTTCAGTAGCTAAATCATTGGTTTTAAACTCCAATCCAGCATTTAAAAAATCATAAATGAAAATATTTAAAGGGAAATTAGCAACTTCTCTACTATCAACCCTTCTAAGTATTCCCGAAGCCAAATTTCTAGAATTAGTATAAGGCTTTTCTAAAAATTTATTTATTTCTAAAAAATTTTCTTTAGTAATATAAACCTCACCCCTTAATACTAAATCAACCTTTTCATCAAGAAATAAAGGGATATACCTAATGGTTCTAATGTTTTTAGTAACGTCATTACCAAATTTTCCATTACCCCTAGTAAGAGCTTTTTCAAGAATCCCATCTTTATAATAAAGAACAATAGAACATCCATCAATCTTTGGTTCAACAGAAATATTAAAAGAATTGCTAAAATCAATCTTATCTATCCATGATTTTAGCAAATTAAGATCATAAACCTTATCAAGACTTAATATAGGAGCAGAATGTTCAACCTCTTTAAAGTCATTTAAAAGATCACTGCCAAATTTAAGAGTAGGAGAATCTAAGGTCTTATATTCGGGGTACTTACTTTCTAGCTCTTTAAGCCTTAAAATATGCTTATCATACACAAAATCTTCAACACTGGGCAAAGAGTCAACATAATACTCTTTATTCCACTTTCTAATCAACTTCTTAAGGTTTGCAATTTCTTGCTGTACTTTGTTGCTCATAGGGTAAAATTTAACATATCTTTTATTATTTTATCAAACAATTCTAACAAGCAAAAACGGACCTTACTATACAAACCATAAAATATCCCTCAAAATACATACTTATTTTACTTATGTTCAAATTAAAATGATCTTTAAAGAAAAATATCAATCAAAAAGACAATATTATAAAAATGTGAATTATATTTTAATTGTCGTTAAAGATATTTTAATATGTTAAAATGGATAAAAGGAGTGCTAGTTTGGAAGAAAGCAAAAAAGCTTTAATAGCTGATGATTCGCTTTTTATGAGAAAAAACCTAATAAAAATCTTAAGTCAATTGGGATTTAAAGAATTTTTAGAAGCCGAAGATGGCATTCAGGCTGTTAAAGAATTTGAAAAACAAAGCAATATTGATTTAATAACACTCGATATAACAATGATGGGAATGGATGGAATCACAGCTCTTGAGAGAATGTATGAAATTAATAAAAAATTGCTTAAAAAGGTTAATATATTAATGGTTACAGCTATTGGAAAGCAAGAATTAATACAAAAAGCTTTATCTCTTGGGGCTAGAGGATATATTACAAAACCCTTTAAAAAAGATCAAATAATAGAACAAATTAAACTTTTGGATTAGAGGAAATTTTGATAGCAAAAGAAAAAATATATAAACAAACACAAATAAACACATCAAATCCCCTCTCAATATTGATAATGCTTTATGAGAAAGCAATACAGGATTTAAACGTTGCAAAAGAGCTTATAAAAGATGGAAATTGGAAAAATGCAGTTAAAGCCAATGAAAAAATCTTTCATGCACAAGAAATCATTACTGAATTAATGTCAACTTTAAATTTTGAACAAGGTGGAAACATCTCTACAAACCTACTCTCAATATATTTATTTCTAAATAAAGAGCTAGAAAATGTTCTTTTAAAAAAAGAAATACATAAAATTGACAATGTTATAAAACAATTGCAAATATTAAACTTTACCTGGAAAGAGTTAAGAAAAAAAGAAAATAATGTTACTCACAACAAATTAGGAATCAATATTGTCGGCTAATGAAATTTTAAAGAAATATTTTAGCAATTTGTTATTAGAATTAAAAGAATTGAAATTAATACTAACAATAGAAAGTGATGAATTGCAAAAAGAAGAAATAAGAATATTAAATATAACCAATCCTAAAAAAGATTTGATCTTAGAATCAATCAAAAATTATTATAAAACAATAAATGCATGGTTGAAATCTAAAAACCAAAAATTGGATAATTTCGAATACTTGATAAAAGAAATTAATCTACTAAAAGAAGAAATATACATTAAATATCAAATTTGTTGTGAAATTTTACAACAAATTGCAAATGCAAAAAGAAAAATTCCAAAAATTAAAAAACATCAAAACCTTGCAGCAAACAATTTCCCTATAATGTTAGATATTAAAATATGAAAGAACTTTACCTAATTGACGCACTAAACATAATATTTAGAAATTATCACGTAATGAAAAATTATCCACTTTTAAACACACAAGGAGAAAATGTAAACGCATTTATTGGCTTTTTTAAAACATTATTTTTCATAATAAAAGAAAAAACCCCTGAGCATTTGATTATTACCTTTGACTCAGAGGTGCCAACCTTTAGAAAACAAAAATATCCAAGCTACAAAGCAACAAGAGATGCACCTCCAGATGATTTAATACCTCAAATCGGATGGATAAAAGAAGGCCTTTTAAAGGCAAAAATACCAATCTTTGAAATTGAAGGCTACGAAGCTGACGATCTTTTAGCTAGTTTTGCTAAAAAGGCTGCAAAGAATAACTATTTAACTTACATTATTTCTCCTGATAAAGACTTACTGCAAACAATGTCAGATTACATAAAAATACTTAAAATTGAAAACAACAGCTTTATTGAAATGGATAATGATTACGTAATAAAAAAATTTGGAGTAAATAGCTTCCAAATAAAAGATTATTTGGCTATTGTTGGAGACAGATCTGATAATATCCCCGGAATAAAAGGTATTGGCCCAAAAGGAGCAGCAAATTTATTAAGAGAATTTAAAACCTTAGAGGGAATATATTCAAATTTAGAACTAATAAATAAAAATCACCGAGAACTTTTAATCAAAGAAAAAGAAAATGCCTTTTTAAGCTACGAACTTGTAAGCCTTGAAGAAAATTTAAAAATTCCAGAAATTGAAAATTTCGCATTAAAAAATTTTAGTGAAAAGTTAATACCTTTGTTTGAAAAGCATTCAGCAATTGCTCTAATAAAAACTTATAAAAAAGATATCCTAAAACAAGAAAAAGAAAATGCAAACCAAAAAAGCCTATTTAAACAAGACCCTATTACTAACAGCTTAGATGACATAAATACAATTGACACAGAAAATGTTAAATACCGCGCAATAACAACCAAAATAGAGCTTGACGATTTAATAGAAAACCTTAAAAAGGCTAAATACATATCAATAGACACAGAAACATCCTCGCTTGACACTTACACAGCAAAATTAATTGGAATTTCCATTTCATTTAAAGAATTTGAAGGTTACTATATTCCAATCGAAGCCAAAGGAAAAACTTACATAGAAAAAAATTATATAATACAAAAATTTGACAATCTCTTTAAGTCAAATCCAAAAATAATTGGTCAAAATTATAAATTTGACTATAAAATACTTAAAAATAATGGATTTAGCCCCATACCACCTTATTTTGATACAATGATTGCCGCATACCTTATCGACACAAACTCAAAAGTATCACTTGATTTTCTTGCAGAAAAATATTTAATGCATAAAAATATTAAATATGAAGATGTGATTCAAAAAAATGATAACTTCGCAAATATATCTTTAGAAATGGCAACAAGCTATTCATCTGAAGATGCTGACATTACATTTAGATTATTTAACATATTTACCAAAAAATTAAAAGAAGACAAACTTGACAATTTAATGCACGAAATAGAAATGCCTTTTAACAAGGTAATTATAGAAATGGAAGAAAATGGCATTTACCTTGATAAAGAATATTTAAAAGACTATGGAAAAGAACTTGGAAAAGAATTAGAACTAATCGAAAAAGAAATAATAAAAAGCATAGGAATTGATTTTAATCTAAATTCTCCAAAACAAATGCATGAAATTTTATTTGAAAAATTAAATCTAAAATTACCAGAAAAAATGAAAAAAGACTCAACTGATATAAAAGTGCTTGAATCTCTTAGAGGACAGCATGAATCAATTGAAAATCTAATAAAATACAGACAACTTGCAAAATTGAAAAGCACTTACACAGATAATTTGATAGAACTAATAAACTATAAAACAAACAGACTACACACAAGCTTCATACAAACAAAAACAGCAACTGGTAGAATCACAAGCATAAACCCCAACTTGCAAAACATACCAATAAAAGACGAAAAAGGGCGAAAAATAAGAAAAGCATTTAAACCAGAAAATGGAAATATTTTTATTTCAGCTGATTATTCTCAAATTGAGCTTGCTATACTTGCTCATTTATCACAAGATGAAGCCCTTATTAAAGCATTTGAAAGCAATAAAGACATTCATACAGAAACTGCTTCTAAGCTTTTCAAAATAGAGGAAAAAGAAATTACTCCTAACTTGAGAAGAATAGCAAAATCTATTAATTTTGGAATAATTTATAGAATGTCAGATTTTAGACTTGCAAAAGAACTAGGAATTACAAAAGAAGAGGCAAAAGGATTTATAAACTCTTACTTTGACTCTTATCCAAAAATCAAAGAATTTATAATAAATCAAATAAATTTCGTAAAAAATGCTGGATATAGCGAAACCATCTTAAAAAGAAGAAGATATATAAAAGAAATTAATAGCAATAATTATCTAGAAAGATCTGCCGCTGAAAGAATAGCAATAAATAGCACAATTCAAGGAAGTGCCGCCGACATCATGAAAATTGCAATGGTCAAAGTATTTAATGAATTTAAAAGTAACAAAATGAAATCAAAAATATTGCTACAAGTACACGATGAAATGCTCATCGAATCTCCTATTGAAGAAGAAAATGAGGTAAGGAAAATCTTAAAAATTATGATGGAAACTGCTTACACATTAAATCTGCCTTTAAAAGCAAATATTGAAACGGGTAAATCGTGGGGAGAAATCCATTAATAATTGGAGTGACAGGAAAAATTGCATCTGGCAAAGACACTGCTTCAAAAATAATTAGCAATAAATATGGATTTTACGAAATAAATGCAGACAAGCTTGGGCATTCAGTATTACATGAGAAAAAAGAAAAAATAGTTGAAATATTTGGTCAAAAAATATTAAATACTAAAAATGAAATAGACAAACTCTTACTAAGAAATCTTGTATTTAATGACAATAAAGAATTAAAAAAACTTGAAAGCATATCCCACCCAATCATACTCAGTAAAATAAAAAAAATCCTAATCCAAAATCAATCTAAAAAAATAATAATTAATGCTGCTTTACTTTTTAAAATAAATTTAGAAAAACTTTGCAACTATATAATTGTGCTTAAGACAAAGAATTCTATAATAAAAAACAGATTATCATATTCTATGCCAAACATTGACTCAAATATAATCAATAAAATACTCAAAATCCAAAAAGATATTTTTTTTAAAAAAAATATTATAAACTTAAAAATAATCAATATAATTAATAACAAGAATTATGCATATCTAGAAAAAGAAATTGAAAAAAAAATGCAGGAGATAATTAACTATGAAAGATTTGAATGAAAACAATGATAATAATAAAGGATTTTTTGTAGCATTAACCTCGATTGCAACAGTTTGTATCATAATATTTCTTGGGACAATTATTTTCTTTCCAAACAAAAATTTGGCCTCAGACATTGCAGAAAAAAATATTGTTTTAGAAGAAGATAAAGATCAAAACATCTTAGAAAACGTTGACCAAAATGAAAAATCTTTAAAGGTATCTGAAACTCAAAATGAAATAATCATAGATTTAACACAAGATCTAAATAAAGAAAAAAAACCTACAAACAAAAACCAAATACCTAACACTTTTCAGAAGTCAAAAACTATTGAAAAACCTCAACCCACAACAACTCAAAAAATGCCTAATGCTTCTCAAAAATCAAAAATTATTGAAAAATCTCAACCCACAACAACTCAAAAAATACCTAATACTCCTCAGAAATCAAAAATTATTGAAAAACTTCAACCCACAACAACTCAAAAAACACCTAATACTCCTCAGAAATCAAAACCTATTGAAAAATCTCAATCCATAGCCCAAAAAACTTTAAATATTGATAACATATATGATCCTAATACAGAATATTACATACAATTTGTATCACTCTCAGATCCAATCAATGCAGACAACTATATTCAAAAATTACTCAAATATAATATAGTTGCTAAAATATATTCTGCAACAGTAGATAATAAAGATATTTACAGAGTAAGATCTGGTCCTTATAAAACAAAATCAGAAGCAAAAGCAGACTTTAAAAAAATAGCGGGAATAGGCGAATTTAAAGAAACTTATATATTACCCGTTAACAAATAGACTATAATTATTAATATATTTTTGATATTTTTCTAAATATTCTTCATGAACCTCAATAATAGGCGAAACAACATGCTTAATCTTTGTAAGCTTTAAAAAAGAATCATTTAAGCTGCTAAATTCTCTTAAAGAATAGAATGCTTGAATTGCTCCCCCAATAATCTCTGAATGCTTAAAATCAAAAATCTTTAAATCTTTGCCAAGAATATTTGCTTTTATTTGATTTAAAAGCAAATTATCAGAATTAGATCCACTAACAAAAATACTCAAAATTTCTTTTTTACGGTCTTTTAGCTCTACCAATCTATTATAAAAAGCAAAACATACAAATTCAAGCATTGATAAACCAATCTCCAGCGGATTTTTAATACTACCAAAAATTCCTTTACCTAAATCTTTGCAAAGACAAGGATCTAAAATAAACAAATCATTAAAAAGTTTAATTTTGCTTGGATAAAAGTATACATTATTTAAAGTGGCACTTTTAACAATCTTTTTTAAGAGAGACTCAAAAGTTAAGCTTTTCTTATAAAAACTGTCTTTTAACAATTGAATCAAATATCCAAAAGGAACAATTCTCCCAATAATAAAAAACCCTTCTAAAAAATAAGGATATTCTAAAGAAAATTCTGGTAAATATGTGCTTGAAACAAAATTAAACCCCTCGCTTGTACCCATTCTATTTGACACAATTCCTTCCTTAAAAGCACCGCTTCCCACCAAAACATTCAAATAATCTGCTCCAGCATTAATTACACTAATTCCTCTATTTAGCCCAAATTCAATTCCTGCTTTGTAGGTTACAACACCAACATTTTCTCCCATTTTTATGAATGGAGGAAATTTGTTCTTATCAAGCCCATATTTTTTTATCTCTATATCATCCCAAATAAAAGGAATATACTCTATGCTTGGAAAACTTGTAAAAAGCTTTCCTGTAAGCAAATAAATAAAATACTCAAAACAAGAAACAAAATAGCTTATTTTAGGATATGTTCCTCTTTCAACCGTACTAAGTACGTAGGGCAAAAATACAGATTTTCCCTTAAAATAAGGCTTAATTTTAAGAGAATTCCAATGCAAAACTTCTAAAGGAATTAAATTTGAATTCAAAGCAATCAAACATGGTGAAATACCACTAACAGAAATGCAATCTATTTTATTAGGCTGAAAATTGGATATGGCTTTCTTAAAAGAAAAAAGCCATATATTAAAGTCAAAATTTTCGAAATCAACCTCAAAATAATCTGAATAACTAATATCAATATAACTTAAAACTCCACTTTCAGAACTAACTAACGCTGCCTTTAAAACACTAGTACCAATATCAATACTAAGAGCATTCATAAATTAACCCTTGGTAATCAATTTCTGAATATCATCCTTTCTATCAAGAATTTTTTGCAAACCAACTTTATTATAAATTGCAAATATTGCCTCTGCAAAAAGAGGCGCAACATTAGCCTCATGATACCAAGGTTTATTTATTAATTCATCATTATGGCAAACGGCATTCGTTCCAATTATTTTATAAAAATATCCTTCCTCATAAGCTTTATCAAAATATTTAATAGCATCTCCATTGAAAAACGGCAAACTAATCCCACATATAATCTTTTTAGCACCCATGCTTTTAAGCAATTTCATTGCCTTAATGAGAGTACCCCCAGTAGCTAACATATCATCGCTCATAAAAACATTCTTACCTTCAACATCTCCTAAAAGCTTAGTTACAGAAATATTTGAATCAACAACATCATTTGAAACTCTTGAATAATCTCTCTCCTTATAAAGTAAAGCAAGAGGACTCTTAAGACTTGATGCAAAAAATTTATTTCTACTTACAGCACCTGTATCGGGGGAAACAATGACTAAATTAGAATCTCTAATGTCTATTAAATCCTTAAGAGAATTAAAGATTTCATAAGAAACATTTAAATTTTCAAAATAAACTTTCCTAAATACATTTTCAATGGCCTTTGAGTGAATATCCAAGGTTAAAATATGTCTAATGCCCAACTCTTCTAAAAATCTTCCAATAAGACTTGCTGTTAAACATTCTCTTGAATGCTTTTTATCTTGCCTTGAATAGGGATAAGACGGAATAATAACACTAACAGAATTGGCTTTAGCCTGCATACAAGCATCTATTGTTGTCATTAAATTCATTATATGATCATTAACTGTCATAATTATTTTTTCATTACTGCTTATCTCAACTTCATAAGCATTAGCAACATCTTGAATAATAAAAATATCCTTATTTCTGATTGTCTTTAAAATTTCAGTTTTAAATTCACCATTAGCAAATTTAACAAATTTTACAGGAATTTCTAAAGGCTCTTTGCTTTTAAGAGTAGATAAACTTAGCCCCTCTAAAAAAGGAGATAAAACTTTTTCAATCTTAAAAATTTCTTCCTTTAAGGCTTTAGAATCTTGGCATATACTATCTACAATCTCATTTTCAATATTTATAAATATTCTGTCAAGCTCTTCTATTATTTTACTAGCAAAAACCCTACCCCCAGGACAAGCAATAATTCCTATTGATTTTTTTTTAAGTAAATTCACCAAGCTCCTCGTTCTTTTTTTTAAAATCTCAACAATCTTAATTTGACAATTAATAAAACTTACACACACAAAAACAACTAAAATTTTTTAAAGCAAGGTTATTTAAATATTTTAGCCTTAATAATAAAAAAATCGAAAAATCTTATTAATAAGAAACCCAAATATTATACATAATCCTAAAAACAAAATTAAATAAACTACACAATTCCAAATTCAAAACCTATTCCAAACTTGAAATCAGAAAATTTAGGATTTTTAATATTCCAAACATAGTAACCTTCAAGAATTAAAAAAGAGAATGAAAGTCTAGCACCAATATCCCAACCCATTGTTCCCAGTTCTGCCAAAACAGAATCTGCAGAAGAAGTTGCTATATTAATCTTAGGACCTGTGAAAAACGCTAAAGCTAAAACAAAAAAATCTAATTTTGTATAAAATCTCGGTGTTATCGCCATAATAAACGAGAAATTTTCATTTGCAGTTCCATCTGAACGCTTTATTGCTTTAAGAAGATTCATGTCAAACAAAAGTTCAAATCCAATAGAAACAAAATCATCAAATTTAGCACCAAATTGCGCGTAAGTTCCATATTTTATTCCAGCTTTAGCAATATTAGCTAAATCGGAAAAATTTTGAACTATCTCTTCTTTTTCAATTGGGGATAAATTTGAAGGCAAATTTTGCTTAAGTTTTGCATTAATCTCTAAAGCCTCATTGTAAAAGCTTGAAAAGGGACTAACGGGAAAAGCAACCCCACCACCAAAATTGAATTCAAAATTAGTTTCTGTAAAACCATTTACCACAATAATCCCAAAAAAACACAAAATTAAAACTTTAAGCCTAATCATATACAAACTCTCCTACAAAAATTTATGAAAAATAAAACAGGGTTTATATTACATACCTTATTATATAATAATTACCATAAAGATTACCACAAAGTAAAAAGTAAACATAAAAACTAAAAAATTAACTCTTAAGAACAGAAGACACTATTTCTTCCACACCACTTGGTATAGGATGATTTAGCTCTTTATATTTCGAGATATATTTTTTTGCATTTTTTTTGTCGCTCTTTAAATGATAAATGTAAAAAATATTAAATAGGGCCTCTTTATTTGCGGGTGCAAATTCTAAAGTTTTCAAATAATTAATCAAAGCATTGTCCAAATCATTTTTCTTAAATAGCAAATATCCCTTAAGATTAATTAACAAAATATTCTCTGGATCTTCTTTTATAATAGAATTAAGTTTCAGCTCAGCCTCTGCATATTTTTTCAAATTAATGCAAGCTAAAATAAAATTGTAACTTGAATCATCACCAGAATTAATATTAAATTTAATAGATTTTTCATAAAGCAAAACGGAAGTCTCATCATTACCAAGCTCTTCATTTAATTTAGCAAGCTTATAATATTCATCTGATATGTTTTGATATTCCTTAAAAATAGAGCTACAAGACAAAACAAAAGCACTAATAAACAATAATTTATACATAAAAAACTTACTTGAATCCTTAATACTATTTATACCATTTAAATTATTCAAAGCAGCAAAAACATTAAATCTAATAATCATCAAAATATAAAACTTAAATGCTGTTGAATCTTAAAATTAAATAAGCCGTCTTGATGATTATAAAACAAAATTTATCACTCTAACAGCTAGTCATAAACATAAATAAGCCCTCTTGCTTTAAAAGCAAAAGGGCTTTTAATACTATCTAAAAAACAAATTAAAGCTTTTCTTGGTCATATTTGTTAAATACATTTTCTGTTAAATATTTACCAACTGATCTTCTGTCCTCAACAAGTTTAGATATTGCACTAAAATGTCTTGGTTCAATCTTAAAATACTTATAAGCTCTTCCATCCTTAAAAAACACAGAAAGCTCAGACACAGAAGAATCATAACCTACCTGTGATATTTTACTCAATTCATTAGATATTGTTAAAGTTTCCAACTCAAATTCCTCCAAATAATTATCTTAGGAGTATAATAATAAAGTAAGAGTTAATTCACTAAATAAAAAATAAAAAGTTTTAATCAATAAAATCAAAATCTACTAAATGATATATTCCCTAATATAAGGATATACATTAATACAAATTTAATCAAGCAAACTGCCAAATATCATGCAAAATAGTTTAAACTTCCAAAGAATCTAATAATATAAAACGATATAAGATAGATTTTTAAAAAAAAATTTTGTAAAATTACTAAGATAGTTAATCTTCTATTCACATATCATCAGGAGGAACAAAGTCTAATGGACTACAATAAATTACGAAACATAGGTATCAGCGCACACATCGACTCAGGGAAAACTACTCTTACAGAACGCATTCTTTTTTATTGTAATAAAATTCATGCAATTCACGAAGTAAAGGGCAAAGATGGAGTTGGTGCAACAATGGACTCAATGGAACTTGAAAGAGAAAGAGGAATCACAATAGCATCAGCTGCAACTCACGTTGAATGGAAAGATTTTCCAATAAATATTATTGATACACCCGGACACGTAGATTTTACAATTGAAGTTGAAAGATCTCTTAGAGTGCTTGACGGAGCAATATTAGTTCTTGATTCTGTTGCAGGAGTTCAATCACAATCAATAACTGTTGATCGACAACTTAAAAGATATAGCGTGCCGCGCCTTGCATTTGTAAACAAGTGTGATAAAACCGGAGCAAATCCCTACAATGTAAAAGATCAACTTAAGTCAAAACTTGACTTAAACTCCGTTTTAATGCAAATCCCAATTGGATTAGAAGACAAACATATTGGAGTTATAGACCTTATATTAATGAAAGCCTACTATTTTGAAGGAAAAGATGGAACAGAAATAATAGAAAAAGAAATACCCTTAGATCTCTTAGAAGAAGCAAAAAGTAAACGAGAAATAATGCTTGACACTCTTGCCGACTTTAATGATGAACTTATGGAATTGCACATGGAAGGAAAAGATGTTCCTACCGAAATAATATACAATGCAACTAGAACAGGAACATTGGCTTTAAAATTGTGCCCTGTATTTATGGGATCTGCCTATAAAAACAAAGGAGTACAATTGCTCTTGGATGCTGTAACCAGATTTTTGCCATCCCCTCATGATATAAAAAACACCGCTCTTGACCTTAATAATAATGAAAAAGAAATCGATCTTAAAATTGATAACGACCTCCCAACTGTTGCTCTTGCATTTAAACTTGAAGACGGACAATACGGACAGTTAACCTATGTAAGAATCTATCAAGGAATTTTAAAAAAAGGACAAGAACTTATCAACTCAAGAACTTCTAAAAAATTCAAAGTCGGAAGACTTATCAGAATGCACGCTAATAATACAGAAGACATTGAATTTGGAGGAAGTGGTGACATTGTTGCTTTATTTGGAATAGAATGTGCATCAGGCGATACGTTTTGTGATCCATCTATCAACTATTCAATGACATCAATGTTTATTCCAGATCCAGTAATTTCTCTTTCTGTAAAACCGAAGGACAAAAAATCTGCTGATAATATGGCTAAAGCCCTTGGAAGATTCACAAAAGAAGATCCAACATTTAAAACTTATGTTGACATTGAATCAAACGAAACAATAATTCAAGGCATGGGAGAACTACATCTAGAAGTTTACATTGAAAGAATGAAAAGAGAGTTCAAGGCAGAAGTTGAAACCGGAATGCCACAAGTAGCCTATAGAGAAACGATTACAAGAAAAGCTGAATTTAACTATACTCACAAAAAGCAATCTGGAGGAGCTGGACAATTTGGACGAGTTGCGGGGTTTATGGAACCTCTTAACAAAGAAGGAGAAACATACGAATTTGTTAATCTAATAAAAGGGGGAGTAATTCCAACAGAATATATCCCATCATGTGACAAAGGATTCCAAAAAGCAATGGAAAAGGGAACACTCATTGGCTTTCCAATAGTTGACATAAAAATTACAATCAATGATGGCCAATATCACATTGTTGATTCATCTGATATTGCATTCCAATTAGCAGCAATTGGTGCTTTTAGAGAGGCTTATGAAAAAGCAAAGCCCACAATCCTTGAACCAATAATGAAAGTTACCCTTGAAGGACCCACCGAATTCCAAGGCAATATGTTTGGACTTTTAAACCAAAGAAGAGGAATAATAACAGGTTCGCTAGAAGATGGAAATTTTTCAAAAGTTGAGGCCGAAGTGCCTTTAAGCGAAATGTTTGGATTTTCAACAGTCCTTAGATCCTCTACCCAAGGAAAAGCAGAATTCTCAATGGAATTCTTAAAGTATGGAAAAGTTCCTAGCACCATATTTGATGAACTTCGCAAAAAATTTAACGATCAAAACAAATCTTAATAAAATAATAAGGAGGCTTTATTATGATCGATTTAACACAAGAAAAACAAGAAATACTAATAAAAAACAAGTTTTTAGCCAAAGTTTTCGGGCTTATGGCAATTGGACTTTTAATCTCAGCAATGTTTGCATATGCAACCTCAGAAAATCAAACAATCAAAGCAATAATATTATTAAATCCAATGTCATTTATGGCTATAATACTTATACAATTTGGACTTGTATATACAATAAGTGGTGCTCTTAATAAAATATCAAGCAATACTGCAACAGCTCTTTTCTTGCTCTACTCAGCACTAACAGGAGTAACATTATCTTCTATATTTATGATTTATACACAAGGATCAATAGTATTCACATTCGGAATTACTGCTGGAACATTTCTTGGAATGTCTGTTTACGGATACACTACAACAACAGATTTAACAAAAATGGGAAGCTATCTAATAATGGGCTTATGGGGAATCATTATTGCATCTCTTGTTAATATGTTTTTTAGAAGCTCAGGACTTAATTTCCTTATATCTATTTTGGGTGTAATCATATTTACGGGTCTAACAGCTTATGATGTTCAAAATATTTCTAAAATGGATAACATGCTGCAAGACGACACCGAAATAAAAAACAGATTGGCAGTTGTGGCCTCACTTAAACTTTATTTGGATTTTATAAATTTATTCTTATATCTTTTAAGATTTTTGGGACAAAGAAGAAACGACTAAAATCATAAAAAATTCAATCAAAAATGAATGCTTTAAGGTAAAAGCATTCATTTTTAGAGGGTTCAATGAGCATAGATAGCTTAGAATTCGAAGAAAGTAGTACTAAAAATGTAATTAAAAAAAATTTTGAGTTTGAGGGATATATTGAAAGCAATAAGCCAATAATAATAGAAGGAAAACTCAAAGGCTTAATAAATTCATCAAACTCAATCTATCTAAGAGAAAAAGCTGATGTTGAAGCTGACATAAAATGCCAACATTTACTAAATCATGGCAAAATAAAAGGAAATATTGAGGCTTTAAAAACAATTAAAATTTACAAAACCGGCAAGTTAATAGGAAACATTAAAACCAAAGAACTTTTTATTGATTCTGGAGCAATATTTAAAGGGAATTGTGAAATGGAGGATTTAGAAGAATGAAATTTTTTTTTCTATTGCAAATAACTTTAATTCTGTTATCCAATTCAAGCTTATTATTTGGACAATCGCAGTCTAAAGAAAAAGAAGACTCTCTTCTTCTATATAAAGAAGGAAAATTTAAAGATGCTATTTTAAACACGTTAGAAGAAATTCGATTAAATCCTAACAACTTAGATGCTAGAACAATATTAATATGGAGCTTAATAGCCATAGGAGAATACAAAAGAGCTGAAAAAGAGGCAATTATTGGGCTTGGTATTAAAAAATATGACATAAGAATTATTCAAGCACTAGGAGAAGCTTATTTTTTTCAAAAAAATTATGAAAATGCATTAAAATATTTTCAAGAATACATTAGCCTTGATTCTAAGGGAGCAAGAATAATAAAAGTTTATAATTTGATTGCAGATTCTTTCTATGAGCTAAAAAGATACAATGAAGCCGATTTTGCATACGAACATGCATTGCGATTTTTTCCCAATAACCAAAATATATTGATTAAATTAGCAAGATCAAGAATAAATGCAAAAAATAAAATATTAGCAGAAGAAGCGCTAATTAAACTTCTTACAATCTCTCCTAATAACCTAGAAGCAAAAAATTTACTAGAAGAATTAAAAAAAAGCAACAACAAACCTTGACATTCAATTTATAAAAACTTATTCTTATTGTTAGCAAATTAATAAACTGGGCTGCTAGCTCAAGTGGTAGAGCATCGGACTCTTAATCCGCTGGTTACAGGTTCAAGTCCTGTGCAGCTCAAATTGTTAAATACATTTTTGGTATAAATTATTAATTTTATGCCAATTTAACTTGACATTATTGGAAAATAAATATATTATTACTTTCAATGGTCATAAAATGACTTTTGGGCTCATAGCTCAGGTGGTAGAGCAGCGCCCTTTTAAGGCGTTTGTCGTAGGTTCGAGTCCTACTGAGCTCACTTTTGTCCTCTTCGTCTATCGGTTAGGACTCCAGGTTTTCATCCTGGCAAGAGGGGTTCGATTCCCCTAGAGGATGTCTTACTAATAAATAATGGATTAAAAAAACATTCTCGCTTTCTAATAAACCCCAGAAAACAAGAATGTTTTTTAATCAAACACAAACTATTCAGGTATTAATAATATCTCTGCTCTTTCATCAAGATTAATTTTCTTAAAAAATTCATTTATTAAATCTTTGTTTAAGTTTGCCTCTATAAACTTAACACCAAAATTATTTTTAAATACTCCATACCAGGATAATGACGACAATATATTTGAAATCCAATAATCATTTTTCTCTGAATTTATTTTTGTATTTTTAATATAATTCCTCTTAACATAAGAAAAATCTTTATCATTAAAATCTATTTTTTGCCTTTCGATCATATAGCGATTAATAGAATTTAAAACATTGTCAAGCTCCTTAGGCTCGGTAGTAAAAAAAATAGATAAAATACCATCGGAATCCATATTTTTCCTTAAATTGGAATCAAAAGAGGCTTGAATTGCATAAACACTAGACATTTTTTCTCTAATATTTTTTATAAGGCCATCTGTTAAAAGATCTGCTAAAGCATTTAAATTTAACGAGGTTTCTGCCAAATAATTAAATTTAAAAGGATAAACCACATAAGCAAATCCAGTTGTATTTTTTCCTTTCCTTACAACTATTTTATTGAAATTTTTACTGTAAGAGTACTCTAAATCTTTATACTCGTTTATTTCTTTAAAGTTAAGATTACCTAAATATTTCCTTGAATAAGCCTTTATTGTCTGAATATCTGAGTCTCCAGCAAATACAAACTTAAAATTATTTGCATAGGTAAACCTTTTCTTATAAAAAGATAAAATATTTTCTTTTGTAAGATACTGTAAATCACTATCTTTTATATCTTCAAATCTAGGATCATTATTGTTTAAAAATTTACCAATAGCTTTTTTAAAATGATAATTAGAGCTATTTTCATTGCTCTTTATTAATGCTTTTATGTTATTAATAGCATTTTGCAAAAAAACATCATCTATTTTGGGTTCCTTGAAAGTAAAATATATAAGCTGAAAAAGAGTTTCAAGATCTTTTTTATCTGAACTTCCAGCAATATATGATTCTTGGGCTCGAACACCAACATTTAAAGAAACAGCTTTATCTGATAAATATTTTTCAATCTGTAATGCAGAATAATCGCCGTATCCCGAACCAGATACTATTTTAGGCACAAAAGCTAAAACGGGAATAAGTTTTAAATCCTCATTGAGCAAACCTCCCCAAGAACTTGCACTAAAATCAATTACACCCTTTTTTTGATCATTATATTTAAAATAAACTTCAACCCCATTTTCAAGAACAAATGATGAAACTTCATTTTCAAACTCATTTTCTCTAATAATATCTTTATCATCTAAAGACTTCTCAAAAAATTTACCTTCAATTGAAGAATTCTCATAAGACTTTAATTCTCCTTTTAAAGCTATCTTTTGAAGATTGTCAATATCTTCAAAAGTCAAAACGGGATGTACTCCTCCACGGTAAGAATAAAAAATTGCACAATTTTTTACATCAAACTCTCTTTCTACAAGATTATTTATTGTCTTTAAATCAATTTTTTCCAGATATTGAACAGAAAGATCGCAATATTCATTCATATCAAATTTACTAGAACCATTAATAGCAATTTCTATCAAATCTTGAAAAATAGACCATGAATTTGTTTTATTTATATTCTTTTTCCTTAATTCTAAAGATTTTAAAAATTGAGATCTAACTTTTTCAAACTCACCTTGGGTAAATCCAAATTTTTTTATCCTTTCAAGCTCATAAAAAAAGTCTTGTATTCCTTCGTTCAAATGATCTGGATTAAAGTTTAAAGAAATCGATCTTGCAATAATAGTATTGTTATCTGACTTAAATGAAAAAAACTCTTTATTTGAAACATTTTTATAATGCTTTACCCCAGCAGCCTTTAATTCAGAAAATCTATTTTCGAAAAGAGCAGACAATAAAGACCTTTTAATATCATTTAAAACGTCATCTTTGGTCTTTATAAAGTTAATAATTTCCTTTTTAAAGAACATTAAATTGGGCTCTCCTACTTCCAAATCTTCTAAAAGTAAAAACTTATCTTTAAGCTCTACATCTAAATTTATTTTTACTTTTTTAATTTTATCGGTTGGATTTTCCCAAGAAATAAATTGCTTCTTTATTTTCTCTTCAATTTCTATAGGATCAATATCTCCCACCACAATAACACTTGCAAGTTCTGGCCTATACCATTTTCCATAAAATTTTTTAAAATCCTCTGACTTAAAAGACAAAATTTGCTCTTCAAGTCCAATAGGATTTCTAAATTCATAAAGACTCCCGCTTGTCAAAAACTTATACATTTTTTCATAAATTCTACTAGGATAAGTCTCGCCAAGCTTTTTTTCCTCAATAATAATATTTCGTTCCAAATCTATTTCTTCTTCCATGAAACTGATTTGAAAAGCCCAGTTTCTCAAAATATTTATAGATTCATCAATTTCATCTTTATTATTACCATCTGACAAATCAAGTCTATAATAAGTGAAATCAAAACTAGTAGCAGCATTAATGTCAGCACCAAATTGCATTCCAAATTTTTTAAGAACATCAACTATTGAATTCCCTGGATAATCTTTTGTACCATTAAAAGCCATATGCTCAAGATAGTGTGCTATTCCTCGCTCATTATCTTCTTCATTAAGAGAACCCACATTAAAAACAATCCCTATATTAACGGCACTCTTTGGGGTTTGATTTTTATAAATATAATACCTTAACCCATTAACAAGCTTTCCTTTTACTAAGCTTTGATCTAACTTTATGTCATTAGAAACACAAGAAAACAAAAAAAATAGAAAAGCACTTGTAAATTTACAATAACTTTTAATTTTTTGATAATTCATTTGCACTTCCCCTTATCGAATTTATTTTTTCAGAATAAATTTTATTCAATACTTTTAAAATAGATGAAAATCCAAAATCATTCCAATCTTTTAAGCTCTTTAGCTTAGAAACTGGAAATAGTTCATAAAATAAAAACAACAACTCTTCTTTGCTTAATTTTGGAATATCATTTAAGTAAACGTTTTTATTAAAATCTTCAAGATAAATAAAAGGATTTAAGCGCTTATCTAGAAGAAATTTATTTAAATTAGGCATTAAAATGCTTTTATTATAAATTTCAATAGTGGTATATTCGCTTGGAACATCATCATAAAAATCGTTATTCAAAAAAGAATCTAAAATAATAAATTTATTATCCTTATTAACACTTACGCTTCTACCATCTAAAGTTTTTAAAAGCCCATCCCTACTAATATGAACCAAAGTATTTAAATCTTTTGCGGCCTTAAAGATAAGCCTTGCATTATTATATTTCTTAGATTGTCTTAAATGCTTGTTGCTATCTACTGCTAATTTTTTGTCATTTTTTAATAACAAATTTATGTTTTTTTCTTTTAGCGCCTTATAAGCTAAGTCAATATACTCTAAAGCACAACTATTTGCTAAAACAAGTTGCTCTCTCTTTAATAAATTAATTAAAAATATTAATTCTTCCTTTTCAAGGCTGCGATAAAAATCAAAATCATTTAAATCAATGCCAAAACTAAAATTAACACTAAATATTAAATAAAAAATTGCAATGTTTTTTTTCAATCTAGTTTCCTCCCTTTAGCTAACTACATCAGACAACTCTAAAAAAACAGGACAATGATCGCTTCCCATTACTTCGTCTAAAATTAGAGATTTTTTAACATTTCTCTTAAAAAATTCATTAACAACAAAATAATCAATTCTCCAACCCATATTTCTCTCCCTAGCTCTTGTTCTATAGCTCCACCAAGTATAATAACCGGGCTCCTTATTAAATATCCTAAATGTATCCACATATCCTTTGTTTAAAAAGCTATCTAGCCAAGTAGTTTCTTCAATATAATATCCGGGAGAGTCTCTATTAGAATCAGGACTTACAAGGTCAATCTGAGTGTGAGCAATATTAAAATCACCACAAATTACTACATTTTTTCCACCATCCACAAGAGAATCTATAAGATTTTCAACATAAGATAAAAAATCAAGTTTATAAACAAGTCTTCTTCTTAAAGCTTGAGAATTGGGGAAATAACCATTGATTAACACAAAATCATCATAGTATGCTACAAGCCCCCTACCTTCATTATCAAAAATTTCTTTTCCAAGTAAATTTACAGCAATAGGCTTAACTTTAGAGTAAATACAAACACCACTATAACCTTTAATTTTTGACTTTGAAAAATAAGAATAATAATTTTCAAGAATTAAATCCTTTGGCAGCTGTTCTCTTAAGGCTTTAGTTTCTTGAACACACAAAATATCTGGAGTATATTCCTTGACAAACTCAAGAAAACCTTTCTTTAAAACAGCTCTAATTCCATTTACATTCCATGAAATTAATTTCATAAATCCTCTTTAAATTTAAATCAAATAAAAATCTTTAATCCATCATAAGCTAAATAAATATTGTCTTTTTCTAAATAATCAAATTCTTCATGCATTATATCGTGTGAAATATGCGTAAAATAAGAAATTTTGGGATTGATTTTTTTAATCTCACGAATGGCCTCTGAAAAATTTAAATGAGCCGGATGAGGCTTAATCCTCATAGCATCTATTATAAGTAGATCTAAATTTTTTAAATAATCATAAGACACTTCAGGAATAAATTTAACATCAGTAAGATACGCCAAATTGTCTATCCTATAACCTAAACTAATTATTTCTCCATGAATCAAAGGAATTGGTACTATCTTTAGACCTTTAAAAACAATAGGCTTAAAATCCTTAACTACATTAGGAATAATGTCGGCTTTCCCGCTTAAAGAAGGCTTGGATGTAAAATTGTGTGGGAAAGCATTCATTATGTGGATCATGGCAGTATCTCTGGCATAAATGTTTAAAGGGGCAGTTCGTGTATAAAACTTAATATCATCAAAACCCATAACATGATCATAATGTTCGTGGGTGTAAAGCACTAAATCAAGCTTATCTATATTCTCTCTTAAAAGTTGTTGTCTAATATCAGGACCTGTATCAATCAACAATTTGATGCCAGAAGCCTCAAGAAAAAAAGAACTTCTCAATCTTTTATTTTTGCTAAAACTCGAAGTACAGACTCTACAGTTACAATTTAACATAGGAACGCCACTTGAAGCACCAGTTCCCAAAAAGGTTCCAACCATATGTTACTACCTTTCGCCTGTAAAACATAATCTATTTTAACACAACATTTTATATTAAACAAAAATAAATTCTATTAATTAAATACCCCTTCTTAAATTTAAAATTAGATTAACACTATGTAATAATCAATTCTGTAAACTATTTTGGAAAAATTGCTTTTATGCTTATAATTATTTAAGGAAAAATTATTTTTATGGATACGCAAATTTATGAACTCATTTTCTTAACCAGTTTTAGCATATTTTTAATAGTAAATTTATTCAATTTTAAAAAAGAATTTACTTATGAAGACTATTTCATAATATTCCCAGGCACATTTTTTGTAATAACTTTATACTTTACAGAAATCAGACCGTTAATGTTATATATTGGCAGTATATTCTTAATCTTTATGCTAATCACCTTCTTTAAAAACATAAAAACAATAGTAAATAGCAGAAGAAGAAATAGAGACAACAGGTCTATAAAACAATCAAAAGGAATCTTTCTTTCAATTTTGCTAAAAACAATACTTGTAATGCCTGCTATTTTAACTGTTATTATTGCAACTATTTTTTCATACTTAGCACTTTTTATAAATTATCCCAAAGATGAAAACAATAGCTATCAAATCGGATTTGCAAGAATTAAAGATCACAAAAATAATTTAAACTTATCGATTTGGTACCCTGTAAGCTCAACATTGGGTCTTAAAAAGCAAAATCCATTTCTTTTGTACGAATTTAATCCTTTTTTCATAAATGAAATGAATTATTTACCAAAACAGAACAACATATATAAAAAAGCATTTATTAGTAATAACCAAAAACTATACGATTCTGTTTTGCTTATACTTCCTTATTATTCTCACGATTCAATGTTCAAATCCCTAGTTAGTGGACTTGTCAAGAAAGGAAAAATTGTTTATTTATATTCACCAAAATATAAACACATGAAAAGCTACGATTTTATTAAAAATAGCCATAAAAGTATATTTAGCTATGTAGTCAATAAAAGCATTAGTTATTTAATTGAACCTGCCAATGTCCTTAATGAAAAAGCTGATATTGCATCTACTGAAAATGATATTCAAAACATTATTGAACTAGTAAAATCAAGTCAAAATTTAAAATTTTTAAATTCAAAAATCAACCTTAATAAACTAACGTTAATTACACTAGGAAATCAAGCAAATATTGCCAATTTTATCCTTGCAAAAAACACAAACGTAACAAAATATATCAATATAGGAGGAAAACCGCAAACAATAAGAAATTTAAAAAACTTACAACTAATTTTAAAAGAAAAAGAAAATGAAAAGAACCTCCACACAAAAATTGCTAATACAAACTCTATAAAGCTAACAGACATAAGCAATATTGCAGAAATTTCTGATCTTATTTTTAGCAGAAACTATTTAAAAAGTTTTAATTTTTTAAAAAACAAAAAATCAATGTTATCAAGATTTAATTCTATTGTCAATGAAATTAATAAATTTATTGAAGAGGAAAAATAATAATGATAAAAAAATTCTTGCTATTTGCAATGCTCAGCATCTTTTTAGCAAATAAAGCTCATAGTAATGAAGAAGTAATCGAAATAAGTACTGAAATACAAACAGAAAAATATATTCCCTTTTTAATAAGTAGAGGAAAAACTCAACTGGAAGATCTTGTAAAATATACTCTAGAAATGAATCCAGACCTTGACAAAAACTATGTAAATACTATTGCTAAAACCTATATAGACGAATCTTTGATTGAAGGGGTTAATTATGATATTGCATATGCTCAAATGCTACTAGAAACAGGAGCCCTAAAATTTAATGGAATAGTTTCAAAAGAGCAACACAATTTTTCAGGAATAGGCGCTACTAATAACCTTACAAAAGGAAACTCCTTTTCCAATATTACAGAAGGAATTAAAGCTCATATTCAACATTTAAAAGCTTATGCATCAAAACAAAATATCAAATCAAATATGGTTGATCCTAGATTTTACCTTGTTAAAAGAGGATCTGCTCCAACAATATATGATTTGACTGGCAAATGGGCAAAAGACCAATTTTACGATAAAAAACTTAAAAAAATATTATTAGAACTTTTAGAATATAATAATGCAAATAAAAGCTAAAAGCTCATTATATGATTTTCTAGAAAAAATATATTCAAAATATAATAAAAAAAAATTTATACATCCTGATCCTTTAGAATTTTTATATAGGTATAAAGAAAAAGAAGACATTGAACTTGTAGGCCTAATTAGCTCCTCATTGTCACTTGGAAGAGTAGAAAAAATTTTAGAAGCAATCGAGACAATACTCAAACCACTTGGCAAATCACCTTCTAATGCCCTTAGGTTGGCAAATGAAAAAGACTTAAAAGAAATATTTAAAGGATTTGTTTATAGATTTTTCAAAGGAGAAGACATTGTAAGGCTGTTGTGCACCCTTAAGATAATAAAAGAGCAGCACCACACAGTTGAAAATCTTCTTTACAGTATTTATTATAAAACCCAAAATTTTCTACTCAGCATAGATGAATTAATAAAGCATATGGAAAAAATAAATGGAAGAGAATTCGGGATGCTGCTTCCAAAGCCTTCAAAGGGAAGTTCTTGTAAAAGACTTTTTTTATTCTTAAGATGGATGATACGTAAAGATGACGTTGATTTGGGCATTTGGAATAAATTCAATCCTAATGATCTTATAGTGCCAATGGACACCCATATGACAAATATTGCCTCAAAACTATTTAAAATCAAAGAAATAAAAAACGTAAATCTTAAAAAAGCAATAAAAATTACAAGTTATTTTTCAAAAGAAAATAAAGAAGATCCTGTAAAATACGACTTCTCTTTAACCAGATTTGGAATAAATAGAGATTTTAATAAAGACAAATTACTAAAAAATATTAACAAACTATAAAATTTTATTTATAAAACATTTAAAATAAGACATACTTAAGTCATTAAAATAAAAATATCAATTTATCATAAAATAAAAAGGAGAATCTATGAATAATCTTAAGGAAAAGATAAATACTTATAGTAAGCTAATTTTGGGATCTTGGCAATTTGGAGGAGGATATTTTAAACAAGTCGAAAAAGAAACCGCTAAAAATATATTAAAAAAAGCATATAAACACGGACTCAGAAATATTGATACCGCAAGAGCTTATGGAAATGGAATTTCAGAAAAAATAATTGGTGAAATAATAGAAAAAGATCCAACAATAAGAGAAAATATTTTAATTGCAAGTAAATGCTATCCAATGGAAATTTCAGAATATATAAAGAACTTTAATGAAAGTCTTGAAAATTTAAAAACTGATTATATAGATATTTACTATATACACTGGCCTAAAACCGATTTTGACCTAAGACCAATCGCATCATTTCTTGAAGAAATGAGAGCAAAAGAAAAAATAAAATATGTGGGTGTAAGTAATTTTGAAATATCACACATGGAAAGCATAAAAAAAGTTTGCAAAATTGACGTAAACCAAATAGGATACAACCCCTTATTTAGAAATAAAGAAAAAGATGTAATTCCTTACTGTGAAAACAACAATATTGCAACCATATCATATTCAACAATTGCTCAAGGACTTTTATCTAAAGCTAATATAAAAGACAAAAACAAATTTAATGATATTAGAACAGAAAAACTTATACTTTTCAAAAAAGAAATTTGGCCCTTTACTTTAAAAACCATAAATAAACTTGAAGAGATAGCAAAGATAAATAACTTAACAATTTTAGAATTAACATATTCATGGCTTAAAAAAACAAAATTAAGTGGATTTATAGTGGGTTTCAGCAAGGAAAATCATGTAGAATCAAACTTAAATTCATTTAAAGCAGAAATTAATGATAAAGTATATGAAGAGATTACATCAATTCTAGATAATTTTAATCACCAAACAAAAAACTTCCCAAATTTATTTAACAAAAAAATTTAAAACTTTAAAAACAAATAATTCAATTAACAAACTTAAAGTCAATAGAATTTCCTAAAATTCTAACACCTTCTACGGTTAAATAAATATTAAAAATAAACTCTATCTCAATTAATTGCAAAATTAAGTTAGCATTACCCCCAGTAATTATTAACTTAAATTCTTTTTTATACATCTTTTTAATATCATGATAAACACCTTCTATTAAATACTTATATTGATAAAACAAACCGCTGTTTACACTCCCAGATGTAGCTCTCTCTAAAAGATTATTTGGGGTGCTAATGGGAAATTTCTTGAGAAGATAGGCATTGTCTATTAAAGAATTTAAATTTACCAAAGGGCCAGAATTTATAAGACCACCAAGTATTCCATCTTGCCTACTAACAGCAAAAATGGTACAAGCTGTTCCAAGATCTGCTACCAAAACATTTTCAAATGAATAATTTTCAATGGCTGCAACAAGATTGGCAAAAACATCTGAACCTAGCAAAAATTTATCGCTTTTGTAAGGATTAAATGTCAAATCATAATTTAAATCAAAATTAATAAACAAGGGCTTTATCTTAAAAAAAGAAAAAATGACGTTTTCAAATATTCCGTTAAGAATAGGTACAACACTGCTTATAAAAACTTGATTTACATTAAAATCAAAATTTTCTTCAAAAAAGCTATAAGCCTCATCATACCTTAACATAAGATTTGTTTTCATTTTAATAAATAAATTAACTTGATTATCTTTAAATAAGGCAAAAGCAATGCTAGTATTTCCAATATCAATTATCAATTCTGATAATAAAGACTTATTCATAAATATTTATTCTTTTTACAATTTTGTCAAATCTTAATAAAAGACTAAAAGTCTTCTTTTTCTTAGGTGTTGCTTTAATAACCAAAACTTTGCTCAAAGGATAATACTTCCAGCCATCAGAATATACGTAAAACTTATAATCTGTAAACCAATCAATTTCTCTAAATCTAACCAAAGTCGGATTTAAAATATTTCCAAAAAATATATAACTCGAATAATTAAGTTCTTGATCAAAATCAATTGCAACCTTGGCATCAGTAATTTCACTATTTAAAATCCTAGAAGCAACATATATCCACCTGATAAATCCATGATCAAAAATAAAGATAAATTGGGGCATATATTGATTATTAATAATATCTGAATAACAGCTTTCATAAGGAATTGCTTTGGCATAATCACTTATTAAAGAATAATAAATCGCATTAAATGAAAGCTTTAATATTAAATTATCTTTTAAATAAGATGCTATTCTTTTAAGAACCCCGGAAATCTTTAATGCATACTCAACAACATCAGCCGAATTAATATTATTTAATATATATACCTTTCCTTCATCTGTAACACCAAATAAAGTAAATACAAATTTATAAAGTTCCTTTTTAAAACTTAAATAAAACGAATCGTCACTTCTAATCTTAAGAAAAGTAAGATAATTAGAGAGAATGTTGTAGGCTTGGCTAAAATTAAAATTAGAACTTAATATTTTTTTAGGATCTTTGAGAAGATTTAAAGCACGATTTAATTTGGAACCGTTTTCTGATAAAAAAATTTTTTCCAAAAGACGAGGATCCTCCTTTAAATAAACCATAAGCCTGCCTTCTTCAAGAGAGTCAATAAAAGTTTTATTTCTTGATAAATAAGAAAAAAATTTATCAAATTGATCCGAATTAGCAAAATAATTTAAACTTAAATAGGTTAACTTATTTTCATTTTTAGCTAATAAAGAATCTAATTTTACAAATATTGATTCGTGATCCCCTCTGATTAAAGATTCTGCCAAAAAACAAACCATTAAATTTTCATCAAAGCTATAATCACCGTATTTAAGCCATCCTCCCTTTGAAACATTAAAATTAACAGGATTGTTCCAAGAATCATAAGCACTTTGTCTAAAATTGTTTAAAGCATCATTAAAAATTTTATTATCCACCTCTTTAATTTTTGACTGCATAATAGAATAATCTAATACATTAATTTTATTGCTTCGATTGCTCTCCACAGTGGAATTTGGAATATTTTTATTTGATGAATCAATATAAACAGCATTGCCAATTCTAAATGCTGCTTGAGGAGAAATCAAAATATCTTTTTCTCTTATTTTTACATTTTCTCCTAAAAAGATTTTATATTCAAAATTATCCCCTTGTCTTATTGAAATATTAGATTTGTCTAATAAAACTTCATAATGATCTTCAACTTCATAACTTAACAGAAAGCTCTTAGAGAGATTTGATTCAATGCTAAAATTATTTTCTGAGTCAAGCAAAAATCCGAGAAAAATATTATTCTCAAAATAAACATAAATACCCGTGTCTTGCACCTTATAAGAGATGGGCAAAAGATTCAAACCTGTTTCTAAAACAACAAGTGGATTAAGCTTAGACAAAAATATCCTAAGTCCCCTAACATTAACAACAATATCATTTAAAATATATTCACTATTTTCAACCTTATTATTTACTTCTAATTTTATATCTTTTAAAAAAGATATATTTAAGTTTAAATTCCTAAATTGTAAAAAAATAACAACAAACAATATTAAAGCACCAAGCAATAAATTAAAAGCTCCTGCCCTTAAAAACTCCTTCATATGATGATTCTAATCATAAAAAATCAAAATATCAATATTGATTGCATAAAAACAAAAAAAATAATAAAATTATAGGTTAGCTAGTTAAATAGGAGTAAAATATATGAAAATTCCTAAAAATTATATTCCAGGAACAAACCCTTACAAATCTTTACCTAAAAAACCTATTATTGAAAACAATAAAAAAATTACTAAAAAACAAGAACAAATTAATTCAGAAATTATGAAATCTCAAGAGCGTATTTTGAAGCTATATATGAGACGCCTACAAAAAAAAGATCAAATAACTCTTCAAAATTTTATTCTAGAAGGACATAAAGTCGGTTCCAAAATTTTCAATAATTTGCCAAAAACACTAAAAGAAATAATAGCTTTAATGAATATAGAATCGTTAAAAGTGCTAAAAAAAAATACAAAAAATCCAATTAAAATGCTTTACATAAAATTTTCAAGCTGGACCTTAAACAAGCTAATCAAAACACTCGACATTGAATCTAATAATAACAAAACCGCAAAACATAAATAATAATTTTCAAATTCTTTCTATATCTTGCTTATTAATTTTTTTATTTGCGTCTTTTCTTAAAATGTCTATTGCTGATTTGTTGTCATAATAAATAAAAAATCTTTCAAGTATCATCTTTTATAATTGCCAGGTTCTAGCTATACATTGAATCTAAGGTATCCAATGGTCACTTTATTGCCTTTAATACTTAAAAAGAATTTGGGTTATTTGGGCTATAATAACATAAAAATTAATAATATTAGTACACTAAGCAAGCAATAAAAAAACAGATCTGTACTATGGCAAGCTATGCCTATTAAATAGATTTAAAGGTACAAAAATTCAATTTAAACTTAAAAAGCCATTTTCCAATTTTTCCCAGTAAAAAATATTATTAATAAAATTTAAAAAAACAAAAATTGAAAAAATCAAGCCCCAATCACAATTTCAAATCATATTATTTAAAATAGGCATTGAAAGCTCAAAACCAAAAGTTTTTTTAGAAATTTTAACTATAGGGGCTCCCTGCCTTCTTTTGTATTCATTTTTAAAATAAAGATTTAAGACTTTATCAACTATATCTTTTTCAAAATTAAGATAAATTGAATCCACAGATTCATTGTCAATCAAATATCTATTTAAAATAACATCAAGAACTTCATATTTTGGAAGAGAATCACTATCTTTTTGATCAAACCTTAACTCAGCCGAAGGTTCCTTTAAAATAATATTAACAGGAATAATACATTGATCAAGCTTTGCATTGATGTACTTTACAAGATCATAAACCTCCGTCTTAAAAAGATCTCCAATCAAAGCAAGTCCTCCGCAAGTATCCCCATAAAGAGTACAATAACCAACTGCAATCTCGCTTTTGTTACCGGTATTTAAAAGCAAAGAATTTTGAGAATTACTATAAGACATTAATAAAAGCCCCCTTAAGCGAGCTTGTAAATTTTCTCCCGTAACACCTTTAACATTAAAATACCCTTCAAAAAATTTACTGCTTACCTCAAATAAATCTTTTATTGGCATTTCAATCAATTTAAAACCTAATTTTCTAGAAAGCTCTTTAGCATCAGAAATAGAATTTGCTGATGAAAATTTACTAGGCATAGAAATTCCAACAACATTCTCAGCGCCCAAAGCAAAACATGCAAGACAAGCAACAAGAGCAGAATCAATCCCTCCAGATACTCCCAAATGAACTTTAAAAAATCCCGAAAAAGAAACATATTCTCTTAAAACAAGAGATATTGCCAAAATAATTTTTTCAAATAGCTCATTACATGTATCAAATTTTAAATTTTGAAATGTATCATTAGATATAAAATCAAATTCAAATCCTTTGGCTTGTTTTATCTTGCCAAAACTATTAATAAAAAAGCTACGCCCATCATAAACTGCAGAATCTTCAACCCCATAAAAATTTGAATAAACAACATCCAGATTATTCTCAATAGCAACTCTTTCAAAGAATTTTAACCTAAAATTATTCTTTTCCTTAGTGAAATAAGATTTGGACGGTATTATTAAATACTGAGCCTTTTTTAAATCCTCTCCAAATTTGGGAATTAATTCTTCAAACAACAAATCATCCTCAAAATTTAATACAGCAAATAAATTGTCCTTATAACTAAAAAACTCAGGCGAATTACCTTGCGACACAGTTAGAATAACTTTATGATTGCTAATGACAGAAACAATATCTACAAATTTGCCACCCTTATAAACACTATGACCAAAAACAATTAAAGTGTTATCATTAACCTGTTCTTTCATAAATTCAATAAACTTATATATATTTTGAGAATATTTAGAATGCACAAACAAATCACCATAATTAGTCTTGCCTAAAAACATAGAAGGAAAAACTAAAACGTCTGATCCTTTTAGCAAGGCTTCATCATAATTAGCTTTAAAATCAGTAATACATTTATTAAAATCTAAAGCTCTGTATTTTGTTTGAGCAATACTTATTTTCATAGGTAAATGATAAGCAATAATAAATTAAATTACAATAAAAAAATTAATAACCTCTAAAAACCAATACTCACCCACATTTTAACAATGCCTTAATATTAAGGATGCCTATATAAGTACTAAAAACAAACAAAAATCAAAAAAATGTTACCAAAAATATTTTTATAAATAAAATTTTTTATTTTGACAAAAAAATACACACGATCATTTAATCAAATAACAATATGTATCAATACAACACTATTACTGAAAGCTTAAGAAAAATATACATCTTGCAAATGATCAAAATGAATCAATTTTATTAAATTTTAAGAAATAAAAAAATTTGTAAAATATTTTTTTTAAAGATAAAATGCTTTATCAAAGGAGGAAAAATGGAAAAAAAAGAAAATAAAAGCGAATCTGAAAAACCCAACAAACAAGATAACAAAAATACAAAATCTCAAAAAAAAGAAAACTTAAATTTAGTAAATTCTGATAAAAAAATTACTGAGCTTGAAAATGAAATCTCCAATCTTAAAGATTTGTATTTAAGAAAACAAGCAGAATTTGAAAACTTCAGAAAAAGATTAGAAAAAGAAAAAGACAATTTTGTTAAATTTGCAAATGAAACCATAATGAAAGATGTGGTTAATTTTCTTGATAACTTAGAACGAGCTATTAACTCTTCAAAAAAATCCAAAGATTTTGATAACTTATTAACAGGAATCAGTATGATTGAAAATGAAATACTGTCAATCTTTGATAAAAAATATAATTTAAAAAAATTTGGAGAAAATGGCGAAAATTTTGATCCAAGTCGTCATGAAGCAATAAGCATTGAAGAGAAAGAAGGCCTTAAAAATCCAGAAATAGTAGAAGTATACCAAAAAGGATATTGCTACAACGACAGAATATTAAGAACAGCAAAAGTTAAAGTTGCTCAAAGTAAAAATTAATTAGAAAAAAGGAGGTTTATAATATGGGCAAAATAATAGGTATTGACCTAGGAACAACAAACTCATGCGTAGCTATAATGGAGCATGGAAAACCAGTTGTAATACAAAATTCAGAAGGGGGAAGAACTACTCCATCTATTGTTGCTTACACAAATAAAGGCGAAAGACTTGTGGGGCAAGTTGCAAAAAATCAAATGGTTACAAACCCTGAAAACACAATTTATTCTATTAAAAGATTTATGGGAAGAAGATTTGAAGAGGTTACAAGCGAAATAAAAATGGTTCCTTATAAAATAGAAAAAGGACTAAATGGCGATGCGCGAGTAAACATTTCCAATATAAAAAAGCAAATGTCTCCACCTGAGATCTCAGCAGCAACTCTTACAAAAATGAAAGAAACAGCAGAGGCTTACTTAGGTGAAAAAGTTACAGAGGCTGTTATTACAGTTCCTGCTTACTTTAATGATGCTCAAAGACAAGCTACAAAAGATGCTGGTAAAATAGCGGGTCTTGAAGTAAAAAGAATTGTTAACGAGCCAACTGCTGCTGCTCTTGCTTATGGAATTGAAAAAAAACACGAAGAAATCGTTGCTGTTTACGATCTTGGTGGAGGAACATTTGACATTTCAATATTGGAACTCGGAGATGGTGTTTTTGAAGTAAAGTCAACCAACGGAGACACACATCTTGGTGGTGACAATTTCGACGATGAGATAATAAAACATTTAATTTCAGAATTCAAAAAAGAAAGCGCTATTGATTTGTCAAACGACAAAATGGCTCTTCAAAGACTCAAAGAGGCAGCCGAAAAGGCCAAAATAGAACTCTCAGGCGCTCAAGAAGCTTCAATAAATCTTCCATTTATTACAGCAGATGCAAATGGTCCAAAACACTTGCAACATACTCTAACAAGAGCAAAATTCGAACAAATGGTAGACCATTTAGTTCAAAAAACAAAAGAACCATGCCTTAAAGCTATTAAAGATGCGGGGCTTAAAGCTTCTGATATCAATGAAGTAATACTTGTAGGGGGATCAACAAGAATTCCTGCTATTCAAAAAATTGTAAAAGATATATTTGGACAAGACCCTAACAAAGGAGTAAATCCAGATGAAGCTGTAGCAATTGGGGCTGCTATTCAGGGTGGTATTTTAACAGGAGAAACTAAAGACATGGTACTCCTTGACGTTACTCCACTCTCACTAGGAATAGAAACACTAGGTGGTGTTATGACTAAACTTATTGAAAGAAACACCACAATTCCTACAAAAAAAAGTCAAGTATTCTCAACAGCTGCAGACAATCAAACCTCTGTTGATATTAAAGTCCTTCAAGGTGAGCGTGAAATGGCAGCACAAAACAGAATACTTGGTAATTTTATACTTGATGGAATACCAGCAGCGCCAAGAGGGGTGCCTCAAATTGAAGTTAGCTTTGACATTGATGCTAATGGAATAGTGCATGTGTCTGCAAAAGATATGGGAACAGGAAAAGAACAAAAAATTAGAATTGAATCATCATCAGGGCTATCTGAATCAGAAATAGATCGAATGGTAAAAGATGCAGAAGCTCATGCGGAAGAAGATAAAAAATTAAAAGAAAATATTGAAGCAAAAAATAAAGCTAATTCTTTAATTTATCAAACAGAAAAATCATTAAAAGAATATTCTGAAAAAATTTCAAGCGAAGACAAAGAAGCTATTGAAAGTAAAATAAAAGAATTAAAAGAAAGTCTTGAAAAAGAAGACATTTCACTTATAAAATCTAGAACAGAAGAACTTCAAAAAGCTTCTTACAAAATAGCTGAGATGATGTATAAAGATTCTTCCCAGCAAAATGCAAGCAGCCAACAAGAAAATGACCACCAAAGTAATACAAGCGAAGAGGGTAAAGAGGCTGATTACGAAGTTGTTGACGAGGATAAAAAATAGTGAAAAAAGATTATTATGAAATTTTGGGGCTCTCAAAAGGAGCCTCAAAAGATGAGATAAAAAAAGCATATAGAAAAATAGCAATTAAATATCACCCAGACAGAAATCAAGGGAATGAAGAGGCTGCCTCTATCTTTAAAGAAGCCACTCAAGCTTACGAAGTTTTAATAGATGACAATAAAAAAGCTAAATACGACAGATTTGGACATTCTGCTTTTGAAGGAGGAGGATTTGAAGGATTTTCAGGAGGATTTAGTGGATTTTCAGACATCTTTGAAGATTTTGGCGATATTTTTGATTCATTTTTCACTGGAAACAAAGGGCAAGAAAGAAATAGAAAACATGCAAAAGGTGAAGACTTAGGATATAATATAGAAATATCTCTTGAAAATGCATACTTTGGGTACAAAAATAATATAAACATAACAAGACAAATGCTTTGCGATTCTTGTTTAGGGAAAAAATCCGAAAAAGGCACAAGTCCTTCAATATGCAACATGTGTAACGGCAGCGGAAGAGTGGTACAAGGCGGAGGATTTTTCAGAGTTACAACAACATGTTCTAAATGTTACGGAGAGGGCAAAATAATATCAAACCCTTGTAAATCTTGTAAGGGAAAAGGGGGCCTTGCAAAACAAGAAACTATTCAATTAAACATTCCCCCAGGCATTGATAATAACCAACAAATAAAAATGAAAGGCAAGGGAAATGTTAATCCGGACAATCAAGAATACGGCGATCTTTATGTAAAAATATTGATAAGATCTCATAAAATATTTAAAAGAAATGGTAAAGATCTTTATGCAATGCTTCCAATAAGCTTTACTCAAGCAGCCCTTGGAAAAGAAGTAAAAATAAAAACAATCGCTTCAAAAGAGATTAAAATACAAATTCCAAAAGGAATAGACAATGAAGAACAAATTTTAATTAAAAACGCAGGAATGCCAATTCTTCAAACAGAAAAATTTGGAAATTTAATATTAATCACTAAAATAAAAACACCTAAAAATTTAAATTCTAATGCTATTAAACTTTTTGAAAACTTAAGTAAAGAATTAAAAGATGGTGATGAAATAAATTTACTCAAAGTATAATATGTATATAACTCATGCCAATTCAATAATTGAAAGCATAAAAAATAATAAAGGATTTGAACTTTATATATCAAAAAAAAGTTCAAAAACTATGGAAATTGAAAAGCTGGCTAAAAGACAAAATATAAAAATAATAAGAATAAGTATAAATGAACTTGAAAAAATTCTTAAAAACAAATACCACAGGGGATTTGCATTAAAATTAAAACCTGAAAAAAATAAAAATGCAAAAACACAAACCAAAAATTTCGAAAACTTACTAGAAACATTTAAAAAAAAAGAAAATGCTTTCATTTTACTTCTAGATGAGGTAGAAGATCCCCAAAACTTTGGAGCAATCCTTAGAACAGCAGAACAGTTTAGTATAGATCTTGTAATTACTACTCAAAAACGTAGCGCAAAAGACAATTCGACAGTTTTGCGCACCAGCTCTGGTGCAAGTCAATATGTAAAAAAAATAACAGTGACAAACATAAACAACACAATAAATCTTTTAAAAAACTCTGGCTTTTGGATATACACCGGTGATATTAAAGGACAAGATATAAACAAAATCAAAATAAACGACAAAAAAATTGCACTTATTTTAGGAAATGAAGGAAAGGGTGTACACAAACTAATAAAAGAAAATTCAGATTTTTTAATAAGAATCCCAACTAGCGGAAAAATAGACTCACTTAATGTTTCTGTATCTACAGGAATTTTAATCTTTGAAATTAAAAGGCAATTAAATCTGCTCTAAAGCATTAAACTAAATAAAAACTTCACTTAAAAAACCTCAAAAACATCTTAATAAAAACTATTTTAAAAAATTTCCCAACTCAACAGATGCAATAAACCCTTCAGCAGCAGCGGTAATGGCTTGAGCATAAACTTTATTACTAACGTCTCCACAAGAAAAAACACCATCAACACTTGTTTTAACAACATCTTTAGTAACAATAAATCCTTCTTCATCCAAATTCAAAAATCCCTTTAAAAATTCTGTATTTGGCTTATAACCAACAGCCATAAATACAGCACTAACTTCCAATTCATAAAAAACATTACTTTTTTTATCAAAAATCTTAACTGAAGAAACAGAAGATTTACCATCTACTTCTATGGCCTCTGAATTATACAAAATCTCAATATTAGGCAACTTCGCAACACTATCTCTTAACATAGCAATAGCTCTAAGATTGTCTTTTCTTACAATAAGATACACCTTGTCCACCAATTTGCTTAAATAAATTGATTCTGAAAGGGCGGTGTTACCTCCACCAATTACTGCAACCCTTTTCCCTTTAAAAAGATGTCCATCACAAATAGCACAAACCGAAATACCCTTATTCCAAAATACATCCGAATTTTTAAGAGTTTCAAGTTTTTTGGGTTTTGATCCCACGGCAATAATAACAGCCTTACTTTTATAAATATAATTTTCTGTATAAAGATAGAAAATATTATTCTCCCTTTTTATAGAAAAAACAGTTTCAAGAAAAGCTTTAGCTCCAAGATTTACTGCTTGCTCTCTCATATTTAACATCAAATCTCTACCACTTATTCCATTTTTAAAGCCAGGATAATTATAAACTTCTGTGGTTGTGGTAAGCTGTCCCCCAGGTTCAGGACCTTCTAAAATAGCAGTCTTATAATTGCTCATAACAGAATAAATCCCAGCCGTTAGTCCAGCCGGGCCAGATCCTACAATTATTACATCTTCAATAGTTTCTACCTCTTTTTGAGATAAATTCTCCTTTTTGGGCAGATTTACATCAATAGTTTCAAATTCTAACATATCTAAAATTCAAGCCTCTCTTAAAAATTTGAATATTAATCTTAACGTTGCTAAAACTAATATTCAACACTTAAGATCAACTCATAAGTTTACTAATATTAACCTCAAAAACAGAACATGGAATAAAAATGCCAAAATTATTTAAAACATAAGGTGAAATTTCGCCAAAATTACCTATATTAAAGCCTCCAATCAAAATATCTGCTCCCCTACCATTAATATAAAAAGCGGTTTTTGATTCTATTAAATTAATCTCAATATTTAAATAATAAAAAAGCGTTGCAACAATTGAATTAATTTCATTAAAAGAAATTTCCTTGCCAGACATTAAAAAAGCTAAATTCGTAAAAGTACTTGTTCCTTCAATAGTATCCAAATTCTTTAAAGCTACCTTGCCAATTTCAAAAATTTTATGTGGATAAGGAAAATTAGAACTAACGCTTTCTGATTTTAATAAATTGGGAATTATTGATGCTCTAACATATTCATAATTTTCTGTGATTGGATTAGATACTTTTAAAAAATTTTGATCATTAATATTCATTCTGTCAATAAAATCTTTCTTAGAGCCCATATAATTATAAATCATCTCTTGAAATCCCATACCCACCATTAAATTTCTAACATTTCTTGAAAACTCTTCCAAAGGACTAAGCCTTCCCACTGCAAAAGCCTTAGGAAGCTCTGGATTAAAACTTAAAAGACCTTCCCCTATCATTACATCTTCAATTACATCAACCTCATGAAGAAAGTCATTTCTATAAAAAGGTGGAATAATATAGTTTTTCAAATCTCTAGAATAAGAATTTACTCCCATTTTTTTTAAATTAAGGCAAATACGCTCTAATGTTAAATTACTTCCAAGCAGTCTATTAATGTTTTTAACATCAAACTCCACTTCTTCTTGAAAATAATAAGGACATACTAATTCTTTAAAATCTAAAACAAAAGGCTCTCTAAACACAGTTTTTACTGGCAAAATTTCAAAACCCATATCATAAAAATCACAGGCTGCTATGGATAACGCTAACAAAGTTGCTTCAAAATCAATTCCCGTAACCTCAACAAATAAATCAGTATCACCAACCTTTAAAGATCCAATATTGTTAGAATTAATTATTGGAGGATAAGAGACTACATTATTATCATCATCTAATAATAACGGATATTTATCAAAATTTTTAATAATATGTGAATATTCCAATCCTTTGGGATGCTTTTCATTTATTTCTAAAAGAGATAGCTCACAATCCATTCCTAAAGGAACAAATTTATGATTAGGAGATGAAGCAACATAACTTATTGGGAATTTAATAAAATTAGAATTATACATCCCCATTGCAATTCTTCTTCTCTTTTGTCCATAATTTTGACAAAGTTTTTCTTGAAATTGAATTAATGTCTCAAGCATTCTATCATCAACAATCAAGCCTTTTGCTAAAAATCCAAAAATAAAAGGCCTGATTTGAGATATTTCGCCATCCACCAAAATTTCACCATAAAACTTTTTAAAGTCTTCCCTTTTTGAAAAAAAATCATAATAGGGCATTTCTTCAAAAAAATACGTTCTTATCTGACGAGCAAGCCCTAAATAAGACCACAAATCTGGCCTATTTGTATCATTAAATTCTATTTTGATTTTCCCCGAACTTTCATCAAACCCATCAAATTCCGCTTTAAACGGTTCAAGTAATTCTGAAATCTCTAAATTTGTAAAATTTTTTCCTATTTTATCTAAAAAAAGATTTTTATAAATTTCTACCTTTGGCATCTATCTTTCCTCGTCTTAAAATAACATCACCAATATCATAAGTAAATAGATCTCTCAAATCATTTAGACCTAAGTGCATTAAAGCCATTCTATCTATTCCAATCCCCCAAGCAATAACAGGTATATCAATGCCCAAAGGTCTTGTAACTTCTGGCCTAAAAATTCCACTTCCTCCAAGTTCAAACCAACCAAGAACAGGATGTTTTACATGTATTTCAATAGAAGGTTCAGTAAAGGGAAAATATGCGGGAACATATTTAACTTCTGTAGCACCCGCAAGCTCTTTGGCAAAAATTTCAAGAAGGCCCAGCAAAGTTTTAATGTTAACACCATCTTCAATAACAATCCCCTCAGTTTGATAAAAATCTACTCCGTGAGTTGCATCTACCTGATCATACCTAAAACATCTAATAACTCCAAAATATCTACTTGGACTTTTGGCATTAATTAATTGTTTTGCAGAAAGAACAGTACCATGGGTTCTTAAAACCAATCTCTTAGAAAGATCTTCGCTAAAACTATACCTCCAACCCCTTGAACCTGTTGCATATCCTGTTTCGTGGGCTAATTTTACATTAGAAAAATAAGGTTCGGGTAAAGATTCTTGCATACTAGGATCTGAAATGTAATAAACATCCTTAATATCACGAGAAGGATGAAATTGGGGCATAAAAAGAGCATCGTTGTTAAAAAATTCTGTTTCTACTAAAGGCCCATCAAACTCTTGAAAACCAAGCCCTACTAATTTGTCTTTAATTTTAGAAATATAATCTAAATAAGAATTAGCACGCCCAATAAAAGTTTTAGCTGATGGAACATGAATATTGTAAGCTCTAAATTTTTTATTCTCATATGTTTTATTTTTTAAAATTTCAGGAGTAAGCTTTGTAATTTCATCCCCAATTAATTTACTTTTCATTAAAAAATTTTTAACTTCCAATCCAAAACTAGATAATCTAAATTTTAAATCGAGTTTTTCTATTATTTTAAAAAATACAGAATCTGCTCCTTTTTTCTTAGCAAAATTTGATATTAATAAAAGATCTTCGGTTGTCAAACTTTCTCTAAGAAGATCGCTACTTTTTGCTCTTTCCAATAAAACACGTATTTTTTGATAATTGGCCTCTATTCCGTCTAAACAATTTATAACAATCTGTTTGTTTAAATTAAGAGAAAGAATACCCTCTTTTAATAAATTACCAAAAGCTTTTCTCACTTCTTTAATATCAATATCAAGCTCTAAGGCTAAATTTGAAGCCAAAACTTCCTTTTGAGATACTAGATTTATTATTTTTTCCTCAACAAATCCATCTCTTAAAGCGCAAAGACCCTTTTCTGTTGCTTTATAAAATACATTTAATTTTCTATAAATCTCTTCAATAATTCCTTTAGAATTTAACCATTCAATTGTTTTATTTGCCTGACCTTCATTAAACCCCAACTTTTCAATAATAATTGAAGCAGAAATATCATCCCCTTCTTTATTGTTTGCAATTACTTTCATCTCAAGAGGATGCAATGTTTTTATTAAATTTAAATCCGCCTTCATAAATATAACCTTTAATCACCTTTATTGCTTATACCAAGCTCTAAAATAAGCTCAACTTCCCCAATAGACAATTTGGTAGCTCTAGAAATTTCTTCAGCACTCCATCCCTGCCTCATTAATTTTATTACAGAATTTCTAACAGTTTCATTATTAAGACCAACATTATCTTGATATTTAGAATCGGTTTTGACAAGAATACCAAGGGTTTTTATTCTCTCTTCTGCTGCAGTATTTAAATTCTCCAACCTTGTCTCAGATTTCACCACCTTCTCTCTCATAGTCAAAGTATTTTTTAACCTATTTTCAATATCTAACAACATTTCCTTTAAATTTTGAGCATTAATCAACACTTCTTCAGACAACCCTTTGTTTAATAAGAGATTTGAAACAATATTTTCCATATCCTTGAGATTGTCTTGAAACTTAGCACTTTCTTTGCTTAAAGTATTAAATCTTTTTTCCACTTCATTTATCAAATCAAAATTTTTATCAACAGATTCTATAGTACTCTTTAATATACTCTCTTTATTGCTAATTCTTTCATAATTATCAAGAATAGTTCTCTGCTCCTCCGCAATCTCTTTTATTTTAGCTTTATAAATTTGCACTTCATCATAAGATTCAATTAAACTCTTATATCTACTATCAAATGAAGAGTAAAATTCAAAAAATTTATTAAAATCATTCTTAATAGATTTAATTGATTCTTGTTCTAACTTTAACTCATTAAAAGTTTCAATAATACCCAATGTTTCTTTTTGAATATTATAAAATTCTTTATTAACGTTTTCAAAATTATTTTTATACTCCTGAGCAAGATTTATCTCATTTTTTAAAGTTTCCCATAATTTTTCCAACTTGTCCTTAAGAGAATAAGCCTCCAAAAATATCAAGTTATTTTTTTCAAGCTCGGCATCCAATTTTTTAAAATTCTCAATTTGATTTTCAATTTGAAAATTTATTTTATCATAACTATCTTCAAATTCTGCTCTTAAATCAGATTTATATTCAACTAAATTGTCTTTAATCTCACTAACAAATTTGTTAAATTGAATATCATAATTTAATATTTTAGATTCAAGTTCTAAAATATTGGTATCAACTCCTTTCAACAATTCTTTATGATTTTTCTTAAATTCAACCTCAAATTTATCAATTTGTTCCTGTAAGCCATTTTTTATGGTTTCAATCTCTAATGTTGAATGTTTTAAACTTTTTTTAAGTTCATCCTCAAGTAAACCGAATTCTGATTTTATAGATTTAGAAAAGGAATTATATTCATTCTCAATTGATGTCTCAATATTACTTCTATATAAACTAATTTTTTCAGAAAATTCTGAAATATTTTTATTAATTAATTCAATTTGTCCTTCAAAGCTTTCTTTATCACTAGAAATTACATCAACCATTTCACGCCTTGATTTATCAAGATTAGAAGACAAAGTTGTAAATTCATGCTCTAATTTCTGATTAAGCTCAAAAATTTTATCTTCAAGATCCTTTTGCTGAGTTAAAAATTTCACTTCTGCTTGAATTAAGATATCTTCGGTTTTCTTATTAACCTTTTCGTCTATCTTTTCTACTTTAAAATCAACAAATTTTTCAAGATCTAAAACTTTAAGATTTAATGACTCACCAATATTTTTAAAATCAATTTGAACTGATTGTTCAATTTTTTTAGCCTCGTTTTGCAAACTGCTAAAAATCTCTTCGGCCTTAGTTTCAAAACCATCTTTAAAAGATTCTAAACCAATCTTTACATTAAAAATATCATTCTCAAATGATTTAATTCCAAGTTCAGCAAGATTTATTCTCTTCTCTATTGTGCTATAAGATTTTTCTTGCCAATTTTTTACATCATCTTTAATATTTAAAAACCAAGAATCAATAATACTTTGCTTATTGTTTACAAAATCAACAAATTCATCTACTTTCCCGGTAATATTGGTTTCCATTAAAGCTATCTCACTCTGCATATCTTTTTTCTTAGAAGAAAATTCTTTGGTAAAATCCAAATAAAAATTTTCTTTATCATCTTTCATTTTTTGTTCAATATCTAAGTGGAAATTTTGAATAAGTTCTGTTTTGTTTTCCAAATTTTTAGACAAATCATATTCCAAATTTTGAATTTTATCATTATATGAGGCAATAAAGTTTTCCAAAGAATATTTAAGCTCTTCGCCTCTAATTTTCAAATCTTTAAAAAAGTCTTCTTCTAATAGTTTAAGGTGCGATGAAACATTGTGATAAGACTCTTCTTTTAATCTAATAACATCCTTTTCAACATTATTTAAATCAGATTCAAGGTTTTTAAGATTTTTCAGTTGAGATTCTAGTTCATAGATCATCTCTTTATTTGAACTCTTAAAGTCTTCACTTAAAGTTGCAATATAAGAATTTAATTTCTCTGAAAACTCATCGTACATATCAGCATACTTTTTCTCAAGTCCATCATATTGACTTAAAGCTAAATTATCAATGGCTTTAATTTTGTTGTCAATTTTATCCTCTAAATTTAATTGCCCTTCATTACACCTTTCTTCAAGTTCAATATACTTAAGATTAAAATCATTGGCTATTTTATCAATACATCCACTCACTTTATCATTCAAATTCTTCTCTATGCTATCAAAAGTATTTTCAATCGATTTTAAAGAATCAATTCTCTTGTGAATTTCATTTTCATACTTTACAATGTCATCATCAATTAAAGTGTTTACCTTTTTCATACAAACCTCAAAATGATTCTTTATATTCTCTTCAAAGCTTGCCTTAATATCTCCAAATTGAGAATTTATAACACCGTAACAATCTTTAATTTTATCTTGCAATTCTTTTTCAAAATCTAAAATATCTTTTGATCTTTGCTCTATTATCTCAAAATTATGATCCATTTCAGAAATCTTAATTTGCAAATTTTCATCATTGCTTGTAAGTGTTTTATAGATTTCATCTCTAATTTTTGAAATAGCCCCCTCGCTTTCAATTAAAAATGTAGAATATCTCTCTTCAAAATTACTCTCAATAAGTTTAAACCTTTCCTTATAAAGATCGTTTAAAAACTCGGCTTTACTCTCAATATTATTTTTAAGCTCATTTGTTATCTCTCCAAATCTCTCTTTTGCTTGCATAATATCACTATCAATCGTTCTTCTATAATCAATTGCTTCTTCTAATCTAGATTTATAATACTGTTCAATCTCTTTAACAAGATCGTTAATTTTTGCCTCTCCATCATCCGTTAAATCTTTAACTTTCAATTCAAATTTTTCAACTTGATATTTTGATACATCAAAAGATTCCTTAAGTTTTTGAAGATTTTCATCCATGCCTTTGCCAAGACTATCTATTCTATCTGTCAATCTTCTATTTAGATTTTCAATCTCATGCATTATTTCATTTTCAAGTTTACTAGAAATATTTTCTGAATACCCCCTATAATTAGATATCACCTCATTATATTTTCCATTAATTTCTTTGTTTATATCATTAAACTTCACACTAAGAGAATCAAGAGTAATATCTATATTGGCCTGAAAAGAAGCAATATCGGTTCTTTTATCCTGCAACAAACTGTCAACCTCTTTAACAAATTCTTCTGAATTATTTAAAACTGAGGCAAATTTCTTTGATAAATTCTCTTCAAGTTCTCTAGTCTCTTTATTAAAATGGTTCATTATGTCTTGCAAAAGCTCATCAGAATATATAGCTCCTTGATTTCTAAACTCATCTATTTTCTCAAGATAATAACTCTCAAGACTTTCTATAGAAAATTTAAGCTCTTTAATTTTTGTAGTCACCTCAGAGTCTATTAAATCCAGATCAACTTTACCTGAAGACAACAAATTTTCAATTTTAACAGTTATTTCGTTTAATTTACTTTGCCAATCACTAAGCTTGCTATCTACTTCATTGTTAATTGAATCCTTCTTGTTTAAAATATCCTTAGAAATTCTATCTAAAAAATCATCAATTTGCTTTTGATTGTCCGATTTTATATTAGAGACAATTTGTAGTTTTGACTCAACAAATTCATTAAGATCAGATTTAAAATTATTTAAAATATCTTCTGATTCAATTTTGAAATCTTTTAATTTATAATCACATTCTTCAATCTTGCTTATAACAAAATTATTCTTATCATCAAATTTTTTGCTCAAATCTTCAAGCATAAATACACTTTTATCTTTAATTATTTCTGTTTGCCTATCAATAAATTCTTTAATTCCCAATATAGCCTCATCACTTTGTGAATATGACATATCTTTTAATTCTTTGTATTTTTCTATTACCAAACTCTCAATATCGCCTGTTTTTAATAAAACATATTCCATTCTATCGTTAACATCTTTTTCTAAATTTTCTATTTTTAAAGTAGCAGATGAAAGTAGCTCTTCACTAGAAATCTTAATATCAAGCAAAGATTTATTTAAAGCAATAAGCTCATCTTTCCAACTGCCATGCATATCAATAGCTTTTTTTTGAATATGATCCGAAAGATCATTAAAAACGCTCTCACTAAGCTCTATTCCTTTGTCTTTTTGAATCTGAATTAAGCTTAAAAATTCTTCGTTTGTTTTATTTATTTGAGATTCAATATTTTTTAAATTAGAATCCATTTCATCTTGCCACTTTAAATATTGAAGCTTACTTTCTTCTAGTTGAGTAACAAAAACATTTACTTCATTGTAATAACTATCCTTAAACTCTACTATATTTTTACCAATTTCATCTTTAATGTTAATTAAACTAGCATTAAAATCTTCTTTTAAAGTTTCCTGGGTTTTTTCAAAAATATTATAAAAAGATCCAACTTCATCTTCTAATTTTTTGTTTAAATCTTGAAATTCTTGATAATTATTGGTTGCATCTTGAGAGAGTGTATCAAATTTTTCACCATAAATTAAAGAAAATTCATCCATTTCTGCTGTTAATTTATCTGTAAAACTCTTATATTGGGATTCCATTTGATTTTCAAATTTAGAACTACTAGAATCCAAAGATTCAAAAAGAGACTTGTACTTGGCATTTATACTATCACTTAAATTTGAATAATTATTATTAAACTTACCATTAATTTCTTCAAAATTAGAAATCAAATTATCATTAAGTTTAATAAGCTTACCCTGAATATTTGAATCAACATCTAAGAGTTGAGATTCTAACTGCATTTTAAGTTGATTAATATCACCCTTAAAACTTTCACTAAATACTTCAATATCTGCTTCAAACTTATCTTTAAATTCAAGATATATTCCATTAGAATCATCTTCAAGCCTCTTTATTAAATCAATAGCACCTACCTGAACACTTTCCATTTTAGAATTCAAATCTAACAAAGTAAGCTCTACCCTTTCTCTAATGTTATTATCAACTTGACTTATTTTATCTTCATAATCCTCATAAATATTTTTAAGATTCAACTCAACCTGAGATCTAAATTTATCAAAAACATCATCAACTTGCTCCTCATACTTTCCCATCTCTATTCGCATTGACTCCTCAAGTGAATTAATTCTTGAATAAACATTGTCTTTAAAAGAAGAACTCATAGAAGAAATTTCATTGTCCACCAAAACCAATTTATCCTCAAGCTTATCTTTAATTTCCTTAGAACGATCATCAACATATTCAAAAATATCTTTAAATTTATTTTGTAATTCTTCATTCAGTCTATTTAAAATAAAATCTTCTTTTTCATTAATTTTATTCTTTACACTCTCCATAATAAGCTCTATAGAATCTTCTATTAACTTATATTTGTTTTCATAAAAATTAAAAGAACTTTCAATCTCTTTACTATATTTGTCAATATTAAATTCGACCTTTTCAAGAAAATCGTTGAATTCTAAATCTAATTTCTCATTACCCTTAACTAAAATATCATTTTTTCTCTCTTCAATATTTGCTAAATCTTTTTCATAAAGACTAATCTCTTTATTTAAATTATCCATTTTAAAAACAAGGTCCTTAATATTAGTGTCAAACTTTTCCCAACTAGCAATTTTAATAGATTCGAGATTTTCTTTATTAGTTTTGTCAAATTTTTCTAACACTGAATTCAAATTTGATTCAACTGAATCAATCTGAGTATTAAATCCTTTTAAAGTTTTTGAAAGCTTATCTACTATTTTCCCATCAACTTGCAATCTTTGTATATTCTCTTGAACTTTAAAAGTCATTTCATCAAGATCCTTAAGCATAGAATCATGATAAGCTATCTTTTTTTCAACCTCTGCAAAATCATTGCTTTTATTTTTAATCTTTTGCTGAACTTCATCAATTTTTTTTATTATTTCTATACTAGATCTTTGATAAGCTTCCATATCAACAGCAAGATCATTAATTTCTTTTGTCTTATCTTCAATAAAATCTTCAAGATTAACCTTTGTAAGATCAACGAACTTTTTAATTTTATCTAATGCTCTAGAACGCTTATCATATTGCCTATAAACAAATAAAACTATTGAAACCAAAAAAAGGTTAACTAAAATAGTCGCAAAATCTATCATAAAATATTTTACCCATATTCTATATATTCAAACGTATATATTCTCTTAAGTCTTTATAATCATGAAAAATAAAATCAATCATCCCTTTGTAATTTATATTTTTTTTTGAAAAAAAAGCTGCTTTCATTGAAACATTTCTAGCGCCCAAAATGTCATATTCATAAGAATTCCCTACATACAAAATATTATTACCACTTAAATTTAAATCTTCAATAACTTTTAAAAAAGGTGCTTTATGTGGCTTTAAATATCCAGTATCTTCTGAGGAACAAAGAATATCCCAAAAACTGTCTTGAATGCCCAATAAATTTTTGACACGACCTAAAATAGGAAAGTCTGACATTACACCCAATTTTATTCCCTTAAATTTAAGCCAATAGATTAAATCTTGAACTCCAAGATATGGCTTAAGTTTTTTAAACTTATCGCTAAAAATCTGACTGTAATATATTTTATTTAATAAAAAAGCACATCGATTCTCATCAAGATTTAAATGCTCAGAAAGCATTTTAACCTGAAGAGAAAAAAGTTCATCCCTATTTGAAGGTGAAAATTGATTACTTTGTAAAATTCGTATTTTTTTCCTAATCTGTTTAAAAGCTAAAAAAAACTTAACATTAGTTAAAAATTCAAAAAACATTAGTTTATTTCTAGCCGCCTCAGGATACAAGGTGCCATCTAAATCAAATACTACAGCTTTAATCATGATGATTGATTATTTGCCTTTATAGGCATAGGTACTATTGATAAATTTTCAGGAACCTTGACTCTAACTAAATGAATATAAGATTTTGGATATCTTTTCTGGAGAGATTTGATTGAAGTTTCAGCATTAACCTCGCTAACAGAAACCCTAAAAATCCTATTTTCATCAAGAAATGGAAGAAATAAAACAACATGTTTATGAAGCACCATACTTGATAAATTGTTAACACCCGTGCTAATAGATCCTAAATAAATATACCCAGGCTCATCTAAAGCTAGACTATATAATAAAAACTCTAAATTTTCAATTTTATAACCACGATTGTTCACATAATCAAAAAACTTAATATTATTGACATCATTTTCCTTGATTTTAGATAAATTTAAATCTACATTAATATTATTTATCCTATAAGCAATATTACGAATCCAATCAAGACCAAAAAAAGGATCCTTATTAAATTCTTGACTCCTAGTAAAACCACTGCCTCTAACACCAATATGTCTAAGCTTAAGGTCATCAATTTTTAAAAGTCGTCCTGTCATTGATTTATAAATCGAATCCGCCACCCATTTAACAAATCCCGAGCAATTAAACCCCACTGGATCTTTTTGCAATAACCCAGTTTCTATATGCACCATTTTGCCATACTCATCCATTGCACCATCAACAATCTCAGCAATAGGAAAAGACGCAAGAGACTTCCTTAAACTAATTGCCATATTAGAAATATCTTTATAAATATCAAAATATTCAGGAATAAAATATCTAAAATCAATAACTCTACTAATATAATTTATTATATTAGCAAGAGAAATTACTGCAATGTCTTCAATCTTAAAAGGCAATTTAACGTCTTTATAAATCAAAGTATTTACTAAATAAAAATCAGCATTAGAAGAAAATTTTGCAGACTTTATTCTAATAAACGTATCCCCTCTGTTTATAAAAAATATTTTTATCTGTTCAATGCCATCTTTACCCACTTTAATCACATAAGACCCTGGAAAAATATAACTCACATTCTTTTTTTTATTAAAAAAAGAATAATAAACATACTCAGAAGAAACTTCACTTGAAACTTCAATGTAATAATCTTGTGTAATAAAATGTTTTACTGGACTTATTTTTTTTTGCACATAGCTTGAATTAAAATATTTTGAATACTTGGTTCTTACATCAAAATCATAAAAAAAACTCTCAAGCGAAAAAAGATTTAGACTCTTAAATATTAAAAATAAAAATATATATCTCACTTTAAATCTCTTATTTTTTCCTTTAATTCTACTAAAATTGGAATATTTTTATATCCAATTTTACGCAAATTATTTACTAAATAATTATAATAAGAATTTGGAAAATTCTTTATTTTATTTGCAAAAAGAATAAATTTAACGGGGTTAGTGCTAACTTGTGTAATATATTTGATTTTATGAGAAATATTTAAATGATAATCTTTTATCCATAAATTTAACATTTTATTTAGATCTGGAGTGCTGGTTTTAAGCTCAAGCTGCGCTTTTAACTTAAAAGATTCTTTAAAAAGAGAATCTAGACCTATTTTTTTATGAACAGAAATTCTAAATATTGGGGCAAAATTTAAAATAGGGAAAAAAAACTTCACGCGACTCTTTAAGGCTTCAAAATAACCTTTGGATTGCTCCACAAGATCCCATTTACTAAACACAATAATAATTCCTTTCCCTTTTTTAGTAGCATAATGAGCAATTTTTTTATCCTGAGAAGTTAATTCTTCTTTAACATCAATCAACAAAAAAACAATATCTACCATGTCAATTACTTTTAATGCCCTACTAACAGAATAATATTCAACAATTTCATTTACTCTTGCCCTTCGCCTTATTCCAGCTGTATCAATAACCTCAAAAACTTTCCCATTTCTAGTAAACTTAGTTTTAATAAAATCTCTAGTAGTACCAGGTTGATCCGAAACAATTGCAATTTCATTTCCAGATAAATAATTAATAAGGGTAGATTTGCCTGAATTGGGCTTACCTATAATCCCAACCTTAATATCAACTCCACCCTCAATATTAGCTTCACCAACTTCTACTTTTAAAAAATCTCTAAGCTGAGTAATGCCTCTGCCATGAGCTGCGCTAACTAGAAAATATCGCTTGAACCCTAGATTATGAAATTCATAGGCTAAACATTCCTTATCTTTAGTATCTACTTTGTTTAAAACCAAAACCACCTTACTACTATATTTTCTCAGTATTTCAATAATTTGATAATCTTCAAGTAAAATTTCATTAATATCTAAAACCAATAAAATTAAATCAACTTTTTCTAAAGAACTTAAAACTTTTTGCACAACAATTTTACTAATCTCATCTTTTAAGATCGTAAACCCACCAGTATCAATTAATTTAAAATTAAAAGAATCAATCTTACAAACCTCTTCAACCAAATCCCTAGTAACACCGTAAGTACTCTCAGTAATACTTCTTTTTGTATCTAAAATTCGATTAAATAAAGCAGATTTACCAACATTTGGTCTACCAACAATAAGAACCTTTTTATAACTAAGCAAAGCAAATACACCTCTTTATTTATTCCGATATTTCCATTATAATAGCAAATATTAATATTTATGCCAATTACACGTGAGTGTTTATATTGAAAAGAAAAAAAAAATCAAGCTCAACCAAATCAGATATATTTTTAATTTTAATTGCTATTGTTTTAACAATAATTAGTGTGCTATTAATAATCAAAAATTCACTTATTATGCATATTTTTAAAGAAAAAAATTATGATAGCGGTTTATTCGAATCAAGCCAGACACAAGACAATAAATTAATTGAAGCCAAAAAAACTACCAATAAAAATACAAATATAAAAATACTTAAAAATGAAAGGTTTTTAATCCAACCACCAGAAATAAAAAAACTTGAAGAAGAACTCAAGCAAAACCAAAGAAATAACAACCTTAAAAACAAAAAATTTATTAAACTTTATTTTATAAAAGTAACCCCAGAAGGTTATTTTTTAAGACAAACTGTAAAAAGAGCTATATATTACGATAAAAATATTCTTGAAGAAACACTAAAATCTTTAATCAAAGGGCCAAATGAATACGAGCTAAAAAATAATTTTTTAAGCTTAATCCCTATAAAAACTAAGCTTTTAAATTTAAGCCTAAGCGAAGGAATTGCCAAAATAAACTTATCTAAAGAATTTTATGAAAATAGTTTCGGAATTGAAGGAATAATTAATCAAATCGCCCAAATAACTTTAACATGTCTTGAAATTAAAGGAATTAATGGAATAATTTTAACAATAGAAAATAATCCAATAATACTTGAAGAATTAAATTTGAATTTCTCAGGAATATTAAATAAAAAGACTTTAGACAAATATTAAAATTCAATATTGCTAAGCAATTGCATAGAACTTGCAATATTTAAAACACTTGACTTAACAACTAAAAACATGAATTCTTGATTACCTTTCTTGCCTTTGGTTTTTAACTTTAATATATTTTTAACTTGTAATTTATTTTTATAGAATTTTTCAATTACACTTTGCAAAATTATTTTTAAATACTTGCCATTCACAACACCATTAAAATTTTTAATATCTAAATTTAAACCTTTAAACTCAAACTGGGGCTTAATCAAAACTATAATAAAATTATCAAAAAGTTTATCTATTAAATTTACACATATACTTATTGATGATCTAAAAGAAACATCTACAACGGCAAAATTGGGAACAATCTTAAATTCTGTAACATCAAAAATATTAGTTCTCTCTAAAACTTTAACTCTTGGATCAATTCTTAATTTATAAGAAAGTTGATTAATGCCTACATCAATTGAATAAACAAAATTAGCCCCACACTGCAACAAACAATCGGTAAAACCGCCAGTTGAAGAGCCAACATCAACACAAATTTTATTTTTAACTTCAATCTCAAAATCTTTAAGAGCCTCTAAAAGCTTGTATCCTCCCCTTGATACAAATGTTTGACAATCATCCTCAACTAAATCTATTTTACTTGTTTTGTTTATTAACATTTTAGGATTTTTTTCTTTATGAGAATTTACATATATATTCCCTTTTAGAATTAAGATCATTAATTCTTCTCGTGTTTTTTCTGGATACCTTTTGCAAAGTATATTTAATAAATTATTTCTGAATCCTTTCAATTTTTAAAGCACGGCCTGTCTTTAAATTAGAAGTAATAATAACTCCTTGTAAAATTATGTCATCTTCTACAACTTCGGCTCTTAAAGAGGCATATTCAAGCAAGCCTTTAAGAGAAATATCGGGATTAAATCCTATTACAGAATTTAATCCACCTGTCATCCCAATATCACTAATATAGGCTGTCCCTTTTGACAATATTCTTTCATCTTGAGTCATAACATGAGTATGAGTGCCAACCACACCTGTTACAAAACCATTTAAAAAATATCCAAAACTTTCCTTTTCATAATTGCTCTCAGCATGAAAATCTACAAAAATGGTTCTGGTCTTATTACTAAGCATATTAACCAATTTTTTTGTATTATCAAAAGGATTCTTAACAATAAAATTCATATTTAAAACCCCTTGAACATTAACAACAGCAACCTTTTCATCCTTAATAGTTAAAAAACAATAGCCATGCCCATCTAACAAATTTGAAAAATTATTTGGTCTTAAGATATATGTTTGCTTATTTAGGTAATCATTTATTTTGCAATTAGAATACACATGATTGCCAGTAGTAATGACATTAACACCCGATCTAAAAAGATTATTTGCTATTTCTGGGGTTATTCCAAAGCCTTTTGAAGAATTTTCTCCATTAGCAATTACCAAATCTATTCTATATTTGTTCTTAATGTTTTTAAGATTAAAAAAAACTTTTTTTAATCCACTCTCGCCTATTATATCCCCAATTATCAAAGTTTTAATAGTGCTATCTTGCATATTCAATAACTCTGGTTTCGCGAATAATTGTAACTTTAATTTTCCCAGGATATCTCATTTCAGCTTCTATCTTCTTAGCAATATCTCTTGCAAGTAAAATTGATTTTTCATCATTAATCACAGCATTGTCAACAATAATTCTAACTTCACGACCAGCTTGAATAGCATAACATTTTTGAACACCCTCAAAACTATAAGCAATGTCTTCAAGTCTTTTAAGTCTATTTATATAGTTATTTAAACTTTCCCGTCTTGCTCCAGGACGAGATGCAGAGATAGCATCTGCTATTTGAACTACAATGGCTTCAAGACTCTCTGGTTTAACCTCATTATGATGTGCAGCAATTGCATTAACAACAATCTCGCTCTCTCCGCAACTTTGAGCAAGTTCAGCACCAGTAATAGCGTGTCCCTCGCTATTATCAGAAATACTTTCCATCCCTTTACCAATATCATGCAAAAGACATGCTCTTTTTACTACAACAGGATCTAACTTCATCTCTTTAGCTAAAATTTCTCCTATTATAGCCGTTTCTTTAGAATGACTTAAAACATTTTGACCATAACTACTTCTAAAGTAAAGCCTTCCCAAACCTCTAATAAGTCTCTTATCAAGCCCATGTATATTAAGGTCAAAAACTACCTTCTCACCTTCTTCTTGGATAATGCTATTTATTTCGTTGGTAACATTATACACAACTTCTTCAATCCTAGCAGGATGAATTCTGCCATCTGTAACAAGTCTTTCTAAAGTCCTCTTAGCAAGCTCTTTTCTTATTGGATCAAAGCAAGATATAACAACAGCTTCAGGCGTATCATCAATAATGATATCTGCTCCTATTAAAGTCTCAAGAGCCCTAATATTACGCCCTTCTTTACCTATAATTCTACCCTTCATCTCATCATTAGGTAGTTCAACAGAAGCCACTGTAAACTCAGAACTTACCTCTGTAACAATACGCTGCATGGTAGACACTAAAATATCTTTTGCAACCTTATCTGCTAATAGCTGAGCTTCCTGTTCACTTTTATTAATAATAACTTGAGCATCTCTTTTAGACTCATGTTCAACTTTTTCAATTACAATTTTTCTTGCGTCTTCTCTTGTAAGACCAGAAATATTTTCCAATCTTTTAACAAGATCGGCCTCTTTTTCTCTTATTACTTTTTCTTTTTGTTCAAATTCTTTAATTTTAAAATCAACTCTGGACTGCTGTTTATCAAGAGCAGATATTCTCTTATCTAAGGTTTCTTCTCTTTGTAATAATCTTTTTTCTAGATTAACAATTTCATTTTTCCGATCTCTTATATCCCTATCTTGCTGGTTTTTTTCTTTAAGCATTTGAGATTTTGCATTAGCAATAATTTGCCTTCTTTCATTTTCTATCTCTAATTGTGATTCTACTCTTACTTTTTTCAGATTTTTTTCTAAATCCAATAAAGACAATCTACCTAAAAAAACTCTTACTAAAAATCCTAATATAAAGCCAGCAAAAATAGAAGAAAAAATAATATATATCATATCATTTAACTCCTATGCTGTTTAAAAGCAATTTAAAATTTAATCTTTAAAACAGTGCGCTCAAATTTATTAATTATTCAACTTTTAAAGGCTTTTCAACTAATTCTAGGATAGCCATTTCAGCCGCATCTCCATATCTTTTTCCTAATTTAATCATCCGAGTATACCCACCACTTCTTTGTCTAAAAACAGGAGAAATTTTGGTAAACAGCTTATTTAAAATATACTTATCATGTATAAATTTTGATAATTCTCGCCTATTATGCACAGTATCAACTTTTGCCCTTGTAATTAATCTTTCAGCAAATCTTTTAACTTCAAACAATTTTGCCTTAGTAGAAGAAATTTTTTCATACTTAAAAAAAGAAATTACCATATTTTTTAAAAGTGCTCTTCTATGACTGGCCTTCCTACTTAATCTATTAAAACCTAATTTTGTTTTCATGAAACAGTCTAAACTCTCCTTTTATTCAGATATTTTAACATTTTTACTCAATACAGATAGAGCATCTTCTTTAGACATTCCCAAATATAATCGATAAGAACCAAGTTTTTCAATTATTTCTTCTAAACTTTTTTTCCCAAAATTTCTAGCTTTAGAAAGCTCTTCTGCACTTTTGCTAATAAGTTCCCCCAAAGTTCTAACATTTTCTTTGGCTAAACAATTTAAAGATCTGACTGACAAATTTAATTTCTCAATACTCATATCAAGTAAATCAGAACTTTCTGATTTTGATTTTTCAAAAGATGTATTAACATTGTCTTCAAAATCAACAAGGGGAAATAAAAACTCTCTTACTATTGATGCAGCCTTTTTGATGGCATCTTTGGCAGAAATCACACCAGTAGTCCAAATTTCCATTACAAGTTTGTCATAATCTGACCTTTGCCCAACCCTAGTATCTTCTACAGAATACGAAACTTTCTCTATAGGAGAAAATATAGAATCTAAAGCAATAACATTAATTTCTTCTAAATACTTAGCATTTTGCTCAGAAGACACATAGCCTCTACCATAATTAATTTGAAATTCAAGATCTAAATTCACATCATGTGATAAAGTGGCTATAACTAAATCTTTATTAAAAACCTCAACTCCATCTCTTTCAAAATGAGAAGCTTTCAAAACATTGGTATCTTTGCCACTAACACTAAAGCTTATTGTCTTGCTTTGCTCTCCTTCTCCAAGTTTCAAATGGATATTTTTAATATTAGCAATAACCTCAAGAGTATCCTCAGAAACTCCAGGAATCAAATCAAATTCACTTGAAACAACCTTTGACGAAGAGTCTTTATTATTAGACTGAACTCTCATAGCAGTAATAGCATATCCTTCAATAGAAGAAAGTAACACTCGCCTTAAAGTATTACCTATAGTAATCCCAAAGCCTCTTTCAAAAGGATATATCGTAAATTTACCATAAGATCCATCACCCTGGCTTTTCAAAAATTCAATTTTTTCAGGTATAGTGAAATCTTTCAAAAATTTTTCCACAGACATCATAACTCCTTCTAGCTAAACTCGTCTGGTTTTTTTCGGTCTGCATCCATTATGAGGAATTGGAGTAATATCTGAAATCGATTTTACAGTCATACCAATCGAACCAATAGCTCTTATTGCAGATTCTCTGCCAATGCCTGGCCCTTTTATATACACATGAACATAATTAATTCCAAAATCTCTAACTTTATTTAAAGCAGACTCTGCTGTTATTTGAGCAGCATATGGGGTTGACTTTTTAGCCCCTTTAAAACCCATTCCACCAGCACTTGCCCACGCTAAAGCATTCCCCTTTATATCAGATACAGTAACTATGGTATTATTAAAAGTAGCTTGTATATAAACGTTTCCTTCTCCGATATTTCTCTTAATTTTTTTTTTACTATTAGTTGATAATTTTGCGCTCAACTTACCCTCCAAATCTTAAAAACTATTTTATTTGCTAGCTATTTTCTTATTAGCTACAGTCTTTCTTTTTCCTTTTCTAGTTCTTGCATTCGTTTTAGTTCTCTGGCCTCTCAAAGGCAGTCCTTTTCTATGCCTAACACCCCTATAACACGCTATATCTATAAGTCTTTTAATAGACATTGCAACTTCACTTCTAAGTTTCCCTTCTACAACATAATCACTCTCAATTACCTTCCTAAGTCGATTAACCTCATCATTGTCTAAATCTTTAGCAATTTTGCTTGGAGAAATACTTGATTTATTGCAAACTTCCAAAGCTCTTGTTCTACCTATACCATAAATAGAAGTAAGCGCTATCTTTAATTGTTTATTATTTGGTAAATCTATTCCCGATATTCTAGCCATTTCATTTCTCCTAATTTTTACTTTTGTCTTTGTTTATGCTTTAAATTATCACAAATAATTCTTAATACACCTTTTCTTTTTATAACCTTACATTTTTCACAAATTGGCTTCACACTTACTCTAACTTTCATAATCAAACACTCCTAAATTTTTTGCAAAAATGCATAATTCTTTCTATTTCCATGAGAAAATCCCTGAGTTTTCAAATAAGCATCAATATGAATTAATGTGTCAAGAGCAACTCCTACCATAATAAGCAAAGAAGACCCCCCCATTATCCTAGAAACATCGTGTGGAAATCTAAAAATATTTTGCACTAAAAATGGAATAATTGCAATAATTGACAAAAAAATAGATCCTGAAAATAAAGTTTTATTCATAATTTCATCTAAATACTTTTCCATCTCATCAGACTTTATTCCTGGAATAACACCCCCATTCTTACGAATATTATTGCTTATATCTTTAGGACTTAGCTGAATCTTAGAATAAAAATATGTAAATCCAATTATCAAAATTACATTCAAAAAAGTATAATAAAAACCATTGGGCCTTAAATAAGATAAAATTTGCCTAGCTATAGAAGAAGTTTCTGCGAAACCACTTAAAATTTGTAAAGGCAAGGTAATTAAAACAGAGGCAAAAATAACAGGCAAAACGCCCGATGGATTCAACTTGATTGGTAAATACGAACTAACTGTGCTATTAGAATTTGCCCTAGCATAATGAATAGCAATTCGCATTTGAGCCTTGTATTCATATATAATTAATATAACAACCAAAACAAATATGCTTATAATAAGTATAACAAAAACAGGATTAACATTTTGAGAGGGATCCTGCATACTTTGGAATAAATTAAACAAAGCTGCTTGAAGTCTAACCACTATGCCAGAAAAAATTATCAAAGATGTTCCATTGCCTACACCTCTTTGATTAATTTGCTCTCCAAACCACAAAAGGATAAATGTTCCCGTAGTAACTGTTAAAATAGCAATAAATATATATCTATAAAAGGGAATGGTAACAGCACCCGGAATACCTTTAGCATAAAGACTTGTTGCGTATCCTTGAACTACAGCTGCAACTATTGTTAAATATTTTGTATATTTTTTAGTCTTTTGTCTCCCACCATCCCCTTCTTGCATTTTTTTCAAAGAAGGGAAAGAATAAATAAGAAGTTGAACAATAATAGATGCTGAAATGTAGGGCCCTATACTAAGCATAAAGATAGAAAAATTACTAAAAGCTCCCCCTGAAAAAAAATCAAAATAATTAGCAATTGAAAAATCTGATTGCGACTTGAAATAACTTTTAAGAGCTACAGAATCTATTCCCGGTATCGGCAAATATGAACCAACTCTAAAAAGAAAAAGAACAAACAAAGTAAATAAGAACTTATTTCTCAAATCCTTAACGGTAAATAAACTTAAAAACAATTCTTTCATTTTTATTCCACTTTAAACCAATTTAATAGTACAGCCAATTTTTATTACAAGGCTTTCAGCCGATTTAGAAATTTTAGAAACCTCAAAAGAAACTTTTTTTGTAAGCCTACCATTAGACAAAATCTTAATTTCTTTATTTTTCTTTTTTATAAGTTTATTTTCAAGCAAAGTATCATAATTGACAACTTGTCCATCCTTAAATTTTTTATCTATATCTCCAAGACTAACAATTGCATATTCCAATTTATAATCATTATTAGAAAAACCTTTTCTTGGCAACCTTCTATAAAGAGGAGTCTGTCCACCTTCAAATCCAAGTCTTGGCGAAGTATTTCTTGCTTTTTGACCCTTTTGACCTCTCCCAGAAGTTTTACCAAGTCCTGAACCCGGACCTCTGCCAACAATTTTACGTCGCTTGCTAGCTCCCTTAGGCTTTAACAGGTTAAACATTACATTACCTCGCTTATTAAAATCATATTAATAGTTTCGTTAAGCATGCCCTTAATAGATTCATTTAAAAAATGCACCTTTTTATCGCCTATTTTATTCAAACCTAATGCTTTTAAAACTTTGACTTTTTTATTTAATTTCCCAATAAGACTTCTTACAAGAAAAACTTGCACATTAATATTATTTTTAGAAATAATTTTTCTATTATTTTCCATTCTTCTAATAAAACATTTATTCTTAGACCTAGACCTTGAAGCATTAAACCTAGCTTTCTTTAGTTGTAATCTTAATTTCCTTTTAATCATACATTAACCCCATAAAGTTTTCAAAGTTTTTCCTCGCATTTCTGCCACTTTTTCAGCATTCAAAACTAAATCAAATGCCTTAAAAGTCGCCTTTACTACATTCATAGAATTATTAGAGCCAAGAGATTTGCTCAAAATATCATGCACTCCTAAAGCCTCCATTACAGCACGAACAGGACCCCCCGCAATAACACCAGTACCATGAGTAGCCGGCTTGATTAAAACTTTAGCTTTTTTAAAGCAACCAAGAACCTCATGTGGCAATGTTCCTTTTCTAATAGGAACAAATCTTAAATTTTTTCTAGCACTTGTTAAACTTTTTTTTATTGCATCACTAGCATCATTAGCTTTACCAAAGCCCCAACCAACATGTCCTTCTCCATCTCCAACAACCATAAAAGCAGCAAAAGAGAATCTTCTCCCGCCTTTAACAACCTTAGTAACTCTATTGAGTGATATTAATTTTTCTATCTGCTTTCTCTGAGCCTGAACATCTACCATAAATACACTCCCTTAAATATTAATACCAAACTCTCTCAAAGAAGTTGCAAAACTTGCAATAAGCCCATGATACTTATAACCATTTCTGTCAAAAATAAGATTATTTATATTTTTCTCCTTAAGCCTTTTAGCAAGAACTTCTCCAAGTTTTTTTACATCATCAATATTTTTGCCTAAATTAAGACTTTTTTCAATAGTAGAAATACTTGCAACAGTATGCCCCTTAGTATCATCTATAACTTGTGCATAAAAATACCTATTAGATTTAAATATGGTAATTCGCGGCCTACTAGCTATTCCACGCCCTATTTTGTCCTTTATTCTTTTTTTACGTCTAAGCTTTCTCTGTTCTGCTTCTTTTATTTTTTTCATAACTACCAACCCAAAATTTATTTTTTTACACCAGATTTTCCAACTTTTCTTCTAATAAGTTCATTATCATATTTAATGCCCTTTCCTTTATATGGCTCTGGTTTTTTTAAACTTCTAATCTCAGCAGCAACCTGACCAACCTTAAACTTGTCTATCCCTTCAACAGAAATTTTAGTATTTCCGTCAAGCTTTACACTAATACCATCTGGAACAACATATTCAAACTGAGTTGAATAACCAAGGCTTAAAAAAAGGCTATTGCCTTGTTGCTCTACCCTATATCCTATACCATTTATAGTAAGAGACTTAGAAAATCCTTCAGTCACTCCTTTTACCATGTTAAAAATTAAACTTCTATAAAGACCGTGGTAAGCTTTTGCTTTTTTATCACTAACAACTCGGTCAACAATAACACTACCATTCTCAACTTTAACATTAATACTGTCTTTTATATCTTGAACCAATCTTCCCCTAATACCTTCAACTATTACTAAGTTGTCTTTAACATCAACCTTAACAGTATCTGGAATCTTTATTGGAAGTCTTCCAATACGTGACATACATCCCCCTATTAAACTACCAAACTGAGCAAATCAACTCACCACCTATTTTTTTATCTTTAGCTTCCTTGCCAGTAATAACACCCTGAGAAGAAGATATAATTAATATTCCATATCCATTCTTTATCCTTGGCATATTTTTATATGAAGAATAAATTTTTCTACCAGGAGTGGAAATGGCATCTATTTTATTTATAACAGGATTTCTTTTGCTGTCATACTTTAGCAAAACCCTAATAAAAGCAATTCCTTCCTTTTCTAAAAAATTAAAATCCTTAATATAACCCTCTTCTTTAAGAATGTTTAATATTGATTTATTCATATTAGACATCTTTAAATCTACAGATCCATGCCTAACTCTACTTGCATTTCTTAATTTAGTTAGCATGTCTCCTACTGAATAAGTAATCGCCATAAAATTCCCTTACCAACTTGATTTTGAAACGCCAGGAATTAATCCTTCAGACGCATACTTTCTAAAACATATTCGACACATACAAAAATCTCTCAAATATCCTCTTGGACGACCACACAACCTACATCTATTATTTTGCCTTGTTTTATACTTAGGCTTTCTTAAAGCCCTAATAATCATTGATTTTTTTGCCATATACCTTATAAATCCCCTAATTACTAAACGGCATTCCAAATTTCAAAAGCAAAGCTTTGCTTTCTTTATCATTTGAAGCTGTTGTCACAATTGTAATATTCAAACCAGATATTCTCTCTATTTTATCATAGTCTATCTCAGAAAATATTATTTGCTCCGCTATCCCAAAAGAATAATTTCCATTACCATCAAAAGCATCCCCATTGATTCCCCTAAAATCCTTAACTCTTGGCAATGCTAAATGAATAAGCTTATATAAAAATTCATACATCGCATTACCCCTAAGTGTAACTTTAGCGCCTATTTCTTGTCCTTGTCTAATTTTAAACCCAGCTATTGCCTTTTTTGCTTTTGTCTTTACCGCTTTCTGACCAGTAATCTGAGCAAGCTCTAAAACAGCAGAATCTAATAACTTCTTATTTCTAACGGCCTCTCCAACGCCTACAGAAACTACTATTTTCTCAAGCTTGGGAACTTGCATTATAGATTTATATTCAAATTCCTTAACAAGCTCTTTTATAACGCTGTCTTTATAATACCTCTTCAATTCAGGAACATAATTCATAAACTCTATATCCTCTGTCCATTTTTTTTAAGATACCTTATTTTTTCATTATTTTCAAATCTAATGCCTAATCTTGAAGAAGTTCCCTTAACAAATATCATCACATTTGAAATATCTATAGCGGCCTCTTTATCTATTATTCTGCCTTTTTCTTGGGGCGTCCTAGCTTTAATGACTTTTTTAACCATATTGCAAGACTCAACAATAACTTTATTCTTTTTTCTATTTATACTAGCAATCTTACCTATTCTTCCCTTATCTTTTCCAGAAAGAATTTTTACGCTATCTCCTATCTTCAACTTTGTCTTCACAAAACCCCCTTTTGCTATATAACCTCTGAGGCTAATGATACTACCTTCATAAAATTAGCATCCCTAAGCTCTCTTGCAACAGGTCCAAATACCCTTTTGCCCCTAGGACTTAAATTAGCATCAAGTATCACACAAGCATTATCATCAAACCTAACATAAGTCCCGTTCTTGCGTCTTACTTCTTTAGAAGTTCTAACAATTACGGCTTTATAAACATCTCCTTTTTTAACAGAAGAATTAGGAATTGCTTGTTTTACTACAATAGTTATTATATCCCCAATTTTGGCATAACGCCTTTTACTACCACCAAGCACCTTAATGCATTGAGCCACCTTGCCACCAGTATTATCCGCAATTGTTAAATAAGTCTGCATCTGAATCATAATCAACCTCCTTTAGAAAAATCAAAACTATTTTAATTTTTCTAAAACCTCAACAAGAGACCATCTTTTGTCTTTACTAATAGGTCGAACTTCAATAATTTTTACTTTATCGCCAACCTTTGAAACTTCTTTTTCATCATGTGCTTTAACTTTTTTACTAATCTTTAAATACTTGTGATAAATTGGATGCATCTTTCTTTGAACAATTTCTACTACTATAGTCTTAGACATCTTATCACTAACAACTTTACCAATTAATTCTTTTTTATTTTCTCTTGCCATATCTAAACCTTTCTAATACCTAATTCATATTCATAAATTATTGTATTAAGCCTTGCAATATCACGTCTAATCTCTCTTTTCTTTAAAGGATTTTCAACATGCCCAACAACAGATTTAAACCTTAAATCTAAATATTCTTTCTTTAATTCTAGCCTTTTAGCCTTCATGTCCTCAAGAGTAAAATTTTTAAAATTTTTTAACATAATTACCTCAAATCTCGCCTTACAACAAACATGGTTTTTACTGGAAGTTTAGAACTCGCAAGCGACATAGCCTCTTGAGCAAGCTCCTCTACAACTCCTGACATTTCAAACATAACAGTACCAAGCTTAACAGGGGCATTCCAATGATCAACACCCCCCTTGCCCTTACCCATTCTAGTTTCAGCTGGCTTTTTAGTATAAGGAATATCGGGAAATATTCTTATCCAAACCCTTCCACCTCTTTTTATTTTACGAGTCATTGCAATACGAGCAGCCTCAATTTGACGAGCAGTAATAAAATTTGTTTCCAAAGAAACAAGTCCATATTCACCAAAAGAAATTTTATTGCCCTTCTGAGCCTCTCTAGACAATCTTCCTCTCTGCTTCTTTCTATATTTAACCTTTTTTGGACTTAACATCTAATTATCCTCCAATATCCTGCTCACTAAAATCGTCTCTTTCTTTAGAAAAAGACGAATTAGGTTTTTTTTTATTCAAAAGATCTACTTCATCTTTAGATGGTCCATCTTTTTTATTCAAAAGCCTGGTTTGCTTTTCATTAGTCTTTTCTTTATTATTTAAAATTTTATCAAAATTTTTAACAGCATCGCCTCTTTCCCTAAAAGGCTTTTTATTTATTACCTGACCAGCATCAGAATTAGTTTGCCTTCCCAAAACTTCACCTTTAAATAACCAAACCTTAACTCCAATAATGCCATAGGTGGTTTGAGCCTCAGAAAATCCATAATCTATATTAGCTCTAAGAGTATGCAAAGGAACCCGACCTTCCTTAACCTCAAAGCTTCGAGCAATCTCTGCCCCACCAAGTCTACCAGCAATCTTAATTTTTAGCCCTTGAGCACCTTTTAACATAGAAGAAGCAAGGGATGATTTTAAAACTTTTCTATAAGACGCTCTATTTTCTACTTGCTTTGCAATTCCATTAGCAATAATTTGGGCATCAAGCTCTGGTCTTTTAACCTCTTTAATCTTAATGCTAATCTTTTTAGAAATTTTTTTAGTTAACAATTGGCCAATTTTTTCAAGATTAGAACCTTTAAGCCCTATCACAGAACCAGGCCTTGGAGTAACAATTACTACTGTTACTTTTTGAGGATTATTTCTAATTATTTCTATATCAGAAATATCAAATTTAATCCCTTTAAGAAACTTCATAATTTCTCGCCTTATTAAAAAGTCTTCATGAAGAATTGCAGAATACAATTTTTTATCAAAATACCATTTTGATTTCCAATCTTTATTAATTTTTACCCTTAAGCTATATGGATGTACTTTTTGGCCCATGCTTTATCCTTTAATATCTTTTTTTTCATCAACTTCAACAAAAATATGACAATTTCTATTAACAAGCCTGTCAGCCCTACCTCTGGCTCTAGGCCAAATCTTTTTACGACGACGCCCATCATCAACCATAACTGTTTTAACAAATATCATGTCTTCGGAAAGATTTTTATTGTGATACATCGCATTTGATGCTGCTGATTTAACAACTTTTTCTAAAAGCTTAGCTCCTTTATTAGGCATAGAACAAAGCACTGCAATAGCTTTAATATAAGACTCTCCCCGTATATTGTCAGCTATTGGCCTAACTTTTTTTGGAGAAGAGGGCAAATTTTTGCCCCTTGCTGTATATCTTCTATTTACCAACATAACTACCTACTTCCTTCCCTTTTTGTCTGACTTAGCATGCCCTCTAAAAATCCTTGTAGGTGAAAACTCGCCAAGCTTATGCCCCACAAGATCCTCAGTAATATAAATAGGTATAAAAGTTTTGCCATTGTAAACAGATATAGTAAGACTTACCATTTCAGGAATTATTGTTGAAGATCTGGAGTAAGTTTTAATAACAACCCTCTTATCACTTCCAAAAGATGATAAAACTTTTTGATAAAGACTCTTTTCTATAAAAGGCCCCTTTTTAATAGATCTTGCCACTATGTTCTCCTATTTATTTCTTCTTTTAATAATAAACTTATCTGAATATCTCTTCTTCTTACGAGTCTTATAGCCCTTAGTAGGCTGTCCCCAAGGAGACACGGGATGGCGACCTCCAGAGGTTTTTCCTTCACCACCACCATGTGGATGGTCAACAGGATTCATAGCAACACCTCTAACCTTGGGCCTTCTACCAAGCCACCTACTTTTACCAGCTTTCCCTATAGAAATATTGGCATAATCTTCATTTCCAATCTCACCAATTGTTGCAATACATTTTTTAAAAATCAACCTCATCTCACCAGATGATAATTTTACAGTGACATAATTCCCGTCAGAAGCAAGTATCATAGCATATCCACCAGCACTTCTTACAAGCTGCCCACCCCTTCCCACATTAAGCTCAATATTGTGAACAGTTCTTCCAATAGGAATATTTTCAAGAGGCAAGGCATTGCCAATTTTAATTGGGGCATTCGGACCACTTTCCAAAACATCTCCAACCTTAATGCCTTTAGGAGAAATAATATATCTTTTTTCTCCATCTTTATAAACAAGTAAAGCTATATTAGCACTTCTATTAGGATCATATTCAATAGACGAAACTCGAGCAGGAATGCTAAATTTATCCCTTCGACTAAAATCAATCAACCTATACCTTCTCTTATGCCCACCACCTCTTCTTCTAACACTAATCCTACCAGAAGAATCTCTGCCCGATTTAAATTTTTTACCTTTTGTTAAAGATTTCAAAGGATCATTACCTTTGCTCAAATCATCAAAAGATAAAGTCGTCTTATAGCGCAAAGAAGAAGTTTTTGGCTTATAAGTCTTAATACCCATATTTATTTTTCTCCAAAACCACTAAAAAATATCTATTTTATCTTCTTTTTTGAGATAAACATATGCCTTCTTCCATGAAGAAGTTTTTCCCTTACCTATAGGATACCCTTTTCTAGACACCACAACCTTGGCTTTACTTTTAATATTGAGCAAATTACACGATACTGGAGTAACATTGAAAAGTTCTTTTATTGCTGCACCAACCTCTTTTTTATTTGCCCTTTTATTAACCTTAAAAACATAAACATTAATACTTTCCCTTTGAGTATTAGTTTTTTCAGTAAGCATAGGTGAAATTATTATATCATAAGCCTTCATACTTATCCTCAACATCCTTTTTATTTAATGTAAAACTCATTGAGCTTGTTAACAGCAGATTCTAAAGCTATTAAATTCTTAGCATAAAACAAATCAACAACCCTAAGTTTATCAAAAGATAAAATCTTTAAATCTCTTATATTTTTACCGGCCCTTTTTATCATCTGATCATCATTGCCCAAAAGAACAACCACCTTACCATTAAAACTTGCAAAGTTTTTTATTATTAAGGCAAGATCTTTAGTTTTTCCAGATTCAATATTAAAATTCTCAATAACTTTAAAACTATTTTCATCAGCAGCCCGCAAACTTAATACAGACTTAAATGCAAGCTTTTTCACCTTTTTAGGCAGTCTATAGCTATAATCTCTAGGCTTTGGTCCCAATGCTATGCCTCCACCAATCCAAATTGGATTTCGCTTTGTACCAACTCTAGCTCTACCAGTTCCTTTTTGCTTCCAAGGCTTTTTAGAGCTCCCCCTAACCTCTGATCTGGTTTTAGTTGAAGATGTTCCAACCCTAAGATTAGACAACTCATTTTTTATAGCATTATAAATAGACCCATGACTAATTTCTATATTAAAAACTCTATCATCCAAATTTATAGTTCCAATCTCTTTCCCATCTTTAGAAAAAACTTTTCTTTCCATACTAAATACCTACTTTTTAGATTTCTTAACAACAACAAAAGAACCCTTAGCACCAGGCACAGCCCCTTTTACTAGAAGGGCTCTATTTTCTTCATCAATTAAAACAACTTCAAGATTTTGAATAGTTTGTTGATTTCCACCCATTCTACCAGCCATTTTGGTTCCTTTAAATGTTCTTGCGGGAGTAGTAGCTTGTCCTGTTCCACCAAGATGTCTATGAAATTTTGATCCATGAGAAGATGGCCCACCACTAAAATTGTGTCTTTTCATAGCCCCTTGAAAACCCTTGCCTTTAGTAGTACCTGTAACATCTACATACTTAACTGACTTAAAAACATCAACTTTAATCTCATCACCAGCATCATACCCATCAAGCCCCTTAAGCTCTATCACATATTTTTTAGGCTCAATATCTTTTAAACTTTTATATTGACCTTTTATAGGCTTTGAAACTTTAGAATTCTTAAGATCAACAGAACCTGCTATAAGAGCGCTATAACCATCTCTATCGACTGTTTTCTTCCCTATAATATAGTTGGGCTGAAACTCTATAACAGTAACAGGAACCACAATGCCATTTTTCTGAAATATCTGAGTCATGCCAACTTTTTTTCCAATCAATCCCAACATTAAAACACCTCAAATTCATATACTTAAAATATCATTTACTGCTTAATATCTACTTCAACACCCGCTGGAAGCTCTAATTTCATTAAAGAATCCATTAAAGCAGAAGTGGGCTCTAAGATATCAATAAGCCTTTTATGAGTTCTCATCTCAAATTGCTCTCTTGATTTTTTATTGACATGAGGAGAACGTAAAACAGTATATTTTTTTATTTTTGTCGGCAAAGGAATTGGGCCTTTAATCTGAGCCTTGGCCTTCTGAACAGCTTTAACAATAGATTCGGCACTCTGGTCTAATATTTTAACATCAAAACTAAATAATCTTACGCGTATCTTATCTTTAGCAATCAATTTATTCTCCTAAACTTTAGAGAGTATTTAATATATCCTTAAAGTTTCTTAACCTATTCCAATATCTCAAGGATTCTTCCTGAAGCAACAGTTCTTCCACCTTCTCGAACAGCAAATTCTACATTCTTATCCATAGCTATTGAAGAGATTAGCTCAACAATAATATCAACATTATCACCAGGCATAACCATTTCTTTGCCTTCTAAAGCAACAACTCCAGTAACATCGGTTGTTCTAAAAAAGAACTGTGGTCTATATCCTGGGAAAAATGGTTTGTGCCTACCGCCCTCTTCCTTAGTTAAACAATAAATTGAAGCTTTGAATTTTTTATGTGGAGTAATTGTACCCGGAGCTGACAAAACTTGTCCTCTCTCAATATCTTTTTTATCAACTCCCCTTAAAAGAAGACCAACATTATCCCCCGCTTGACCTTGCTCAAGAATTTTCTGGAACATTTCAACACCAGTAACAGTGGTTTTTCTGGTTTCTTTAATACCAACTATTTCAACTTCTTGACCAACCTTAATAACACCTCTTTCAATACGCCCAGTAGCAACAGTACCTCTTCCTGAAATAGAAAATACATCTTCAACAGCAAGCAAAAATGGTTTGTCAATATCTCTTTCTGGAAGATCAAAATAATTATCCATAGATTCAAGAAGCTCTTTAACGCATTTTGTAGATTCAGGATCTTCTGGATTTGACATAGCACCAAAAGCCGAACCCTTTATTATTGGAGTATCAGCTGAAAAACCATATTTTTCAACTAGCTCTAAAACTTCAACTTCAACAAGCTCAACAAGTTCAGGATCTGCTAAGTCTAATTTATTTAAAAAAACTATTATTTTCTTTATTCCCATTCTTTGAGCAAGAAGCAAATGTTCTTTTGTTTGAGGCTCAGCACCACTATCGGCAGCAACTAAAAGTATAGCTGCATCCATTTGAGCTGCTCCTGTAATCATATTTTTTATATAATCAGCATGGCCTGGACAATCCACATGAGCATAATGTCTATTAGCTGTTTCGTACTCAATATGTCTAGCATTAATTGTTATTCCTCTTGCCTTCTCCTCGGGCGCATTATCAATATCTTCATATTTTAATGCTTTTGCATCTTTATTTACTTTTGAACAATAAATACTAATAGCCGCTGTTAATGTTGTTTTACCATGATCAACATGACCTATTGTTCCAACATTCATGTGTGGCTTTGTTCTTTGAAAAACTTCTTTTGCCATGACTAACCTCCTAAATTTCACATTCTAAATAGCTACTTACATTTAATTTCTTTAAAAAATTTTAAACGAATTTTTTCTTATTTAAATAAGAAAATAGCTACAAATAATCAAAAAAATAAAAAAATCAATTTTTAGAAATTGACCCGCACTACACGTGTTTTTCTAAAAAATTTTAATAGCTTTAAAATTCTACACATTTTATAAAATATAGTCAATACGCTTGAACTTTTAAACTCAATTAACCACACATACAATAGCATCAAAAATTGACATAAACTTTATATTCATTAAAGAAAAGCACAAAATTCAAAGCAATAGTAAATAGTTTTTGAAATCTAGCAGCTATTTAAAATTGATCACACACATTTATTTATCAAAAAGGTTAACACTACTCAAATAAAAAAATATAATAAAAATGGTGAAAGCTCAAAAATTTAAGCTTAAATTACTACTAATACTTGCAATTTCTGGCATTTTAATTGTTTTTGCATCTTGCATGAAAACAAGTACAATAAAATCAAAAGAAAATGCAAAAGAAATTACCTATCTTATTAGCACTATAAAAACCAACAAAAAAATAGAAATAGTAAACTACAAATCCGACAGCAAAAATAATCTAATAATTACTCTTAAAAACAAAAGCACAGAAGATATAAATGCAAATTCATTGGCAATTTTTAAAGAAGGCAGCAAAACAGGTGAATTAATTAGAGAAAAACTTAATGGACTTGAGACAAAAACTTTCCATTTAAAAACTAAAATCAACACCAAAAGAAAAAACACATTATATATCTTTGAAAAACAATAACAAAAATAAATGATTTAAAACTAAAATATTAAAATTATTGAAAACAAATCAGCTATTTACTTTGGTAAAATACATATATAAATCTTCATTACTATTTATATTTTTTAATTAAAATAGGCTTAGCCCAATAACGAGTGCAAGTAACTGCAACTAAAATTATAATTGCTAAATAATTTGAAATTATAAAAGCATAACCTAAGGAATTTTCAATTATGCCAAAATATTGAAAAATAAAAACTACTGGAAGACGAATAAGCCACAACCTAATAAAAATAACAATCATTGCAATTTTTGTCCTGCCAGACCCAATAAGTCCTCCAAAAAATACCTGCTGCAATCCATATCCAAAAGTACCAATAGTTGTTAACAATAAATAATTATTAGCATAATTTAAAACTTCTAAATCATTTGTAAACAGCCTTAGTATAAACTGTTTATTAAAAATAACAATTGAATTTATTATTAATAAAATTGCTAAAGAAATAAAAAACCCTTTTTTCAAAACTTCTCCCACCCTATTGATTTTCTTGGCACCAAGATTTTGACCAACAATTGAAATAACTCCGGTACCGATTCCCATAGCAGGAAGAAATAAAAAAGAAATAATGGTGTTTGTAAGTCCATACGCAGCCAGAAATTTCGAGCTAATATCAATAACTATATAATTGAAAATAAAAAAAGACAACGAAACCATTATTTGTCCAAAAGTTGAAGGTAATCCAAGATTAACAATTTCTTTAATGGATCTTATATCTATCATTAAGTCCTTCAGATAAATTTTTAATCCATAATTTAGCCTATAAGTCAAAAATAAATAAAAAGCAACGGTTAACAATTTTGAAAATAAAGTGGCCCAAGCAGCCCCAGTAATGCCCATATTAAAACTAAATATTAAAATTGGATCAAGAATAAAATTGACAATATTAGCAAATATAACTATTATCATTGAAAGGATAGTTTCTCCTTGAGCATTTAAAATATATGTAATTGAAATACTCAAAAACATAATAGGTATTCCAAAAATTGTCACATAAAAATAAACTCTTGAGAGCTCTTTAAGCCCACCTTTTACACCCAACAAATCTAAAAGATGATCAATAAAAAAAAAAGCACAAATAGTAACAAATAAGGATAAAACAAGGTTTAAAGCAATAAGTTGCCCTGCATACCTTGAAAAACGAGAAAAATTTCCCTCTCCTATGCATTTTGACATCAAAGAAATGCTTCCTGTAGCCATTCCCATAGCAATAGCCATAATAAAAAAATTTACAGGACCAGCAAGCGAAAGTGCTGACAAAGGCATGGCTCCAAGCTTGCCAACATAAAACATGTCGGTAAGATCATAAAAAGCTTGAATAATATTGGTTATAACAATAGGAAAACTTATTAAAAAAAGAACCTTATATAAATTGCCATTTAATATTAATTCTCTAGTCTTAATCTTATTTGTAGACATAAAATTTTATCCTTATCTAAAATATTTTTTATAAAAAATCTAAACTCAAATTTATTCATCAGTAAGAAAAAAGTATTTAATATTTAATTTCAAAAATTAAATATTAATATACAATGTTAAAACCATTAACAGTCAATATGGTATGCATTAAATGACTAAGATATAAATAAAACCTATTAACCTGCAACACCAAAAAAATCATAACCAAAAACAGAAAAATTAAAACCATTCTTACAAATTAAAGCAGAAAAATAAATACTTTATTTAAAAATTAACTAATATTATAAAAACAAAAATTCAAAATCAGAAACACCTCTATTCAAATTTTTATCAATCTTTCAATATTATTTTTTACGCTAAGATCTTTAAACTATAAAATAAAAAAATTAACAATATTAGATAAAAATACTAAAAATCTAATAATCTTTTAAATTACAGATGAACTAAATAAAATAACAAAAAATCCCAACAATAAAAATTAATGTAATATATTTTCATTCATAATTCAATCTCTTAATACTTTATCTTTATCTTCTATTAAAAACATTGTCCATAAATCATACATATAATAAAGCCCAAAACAAGCTATTGACTTTTAACTTTCTTGATTTTTGCACCCAAATTAATTAATTTGCTAGCTACATCTTCATATCCTCTTTCAATTTGATAAACATTTTGAATTTCGCTGCGACCTTCAGCAACAAAAGCCGCAATAAGAAGAGACATTCCCGCTCGCACATCCGGAGAAGACAAAACATTGCCCTTAAGAGAAGATTTACCCGTAACTACTACACGGTGCGGATCGCAAAGCACAATTTGAGCACCCATTTTTATTAATTTGTCTACAAAAAACATCCTAGATTCAAACATTTTTTCAAAAACTAAAACCGTGCCTTCTACTTGAGTTGCGGTGACTATAATAATACTCATAAGGTCTGTTGGAAAGGCCGGCCACGGACCATCATCAATTTTTGGAATATGTCCACCAAAATCTAACTTAACTTTTAATTCTTGTTTATCTTTTACATATACATTTTCCCTGTCATATTCGAAATTAATTCCAAGCCTTGAATATACATACCTAATTAATCTGAAATGATGGGGATCTGCTTTTTTAATTTCCAGCTCACCCCCTGTTAATGCAGCAAGGCTAATTAGAGAACCAACTTGCATAAAATCGGCCCCTATTCTAAATACAGTCCCACTTAATTTTTTAACACCTCTTATTTCTAAAATATTCGAACCAATTCCTAAAATATTAGCACCCATTGAATTTAACATATTACATAAGTCTTGAACATGCGGCTCACAAGCAGCGTTCATAATAACAGTATTTCCCTCAGCAAGAACTGCAGCCATAATGATATTTTCTGTAGCTGTAACTGAAGCTTCATCTAAAAACATTTCAGCTCCAACAAGCTTGTTAGCCTTTAAAACAATTCTTCCGTCTTTTGTAATTAATTTGGCCCCCAACTTACAAAGTCCGTAAAAATGAGTATCAAGCCGCCTCTTTCCAATTACATCCCCTCCTGGAAGCGCCATATCTATTTCCCCAAACCGAGAAACAAAAGGTCCTAATAAAAGTATGGAAGCCCTAATTAAATCCGTAAGAGAGGAATCTATTTCTGTTTTTACAATATTTAAAACTTTTATTTTTAAAGTATTCCCCTCTCTTACAATATCTGCCCCTATATCACTTAAAATATCTAAAACAACTTTTACATCATTAATATTAGGAATGTTTTCTAAAATAACCTCTTCATCGGTAAGCAAAGCAGCTAAAATACAAGGCAAAGCAGCGTTCTTATTCCCACTAGCTGTAATTTGACCACCTATCTTATAACCACCTTCTACAATATAGCTATACACAATACATCCTCCTATACATAAAAACTTAATAAAATTAAATCACACAGATAAGATTATTAAAATTTAAAAATATCTAAAAATATAAATATCAAACAATATCCATATCTTTTAAACTCAACTTACAATCTATATATTCTCTGACAGTCTCTACAGAAAAAGAATGTCCATTTTCATCAATATCAATTAAAACGCCGTTAAAACCAAGACCTTCCCAAGATTCATCAAATCTCTGATTTAAAAATCCTTTCAAAAATTTATCTACCTCTAAATCAGGAGAATATCCAATAACACTGTTCAAACTCCCAACTCTGCCCAAATCAGTTATAATAGCAGTATTATCTAAAATTCTTAAATCAGCTGTTAAGATCCTTTTCCCGGTTCCAAGACAAGCACTAACTTTTGATTTTAAATAAAAAAACAAAGCATTAACTTCGGCTGTAGTATTTGAATCAAAAAGAACAATAATATTATTTGTTTGCATTTTGATTCTTTGATAAAAAAAATCAAAACTATAAAAAGGATGATTAAATTTATATTTAGTTATTCCTGTTTGACCTACAATTCTAATCACAGCCAATTTTTTGCCATTAATATTATAAATAAAATAAGAATATCCTTTTAATTTTGCAGGACAATTTAAAGGTTTTAAAATAAAATTATACTTATCAAGATCATCAGACAAATCAGCCCTTGCAAAAGCATTTTCACCTAAAGTCAAAACATCAATTCCATACTTTTTTAATAAAAAAGCATGTCTCTTGCCAAGACCCCTTAAACCTGTAGTAAAATTATTGCCAGATATTACAAAATCGATCTTTTTTTCAGCCTTAAAGGATGATAAAAAGGACTTTATAACAATAATCCCAGCTTTGCCGACAATCTCCCCAGCAACTAAAACCCTTAAAGACACAAAGCCTCTCTTTTTATTGATCTAGTTCAAACAACTTAATAAGAAAACTTTTTACAATAAAAATTGACACAAAATACCCCGCAAAAACAGCAAAAACAATCATCATAAAAATCAATATAAATTGCAAATAAGGCTTTACAATAATGCTAAATTTAACAACTAAAAAAAACTCGAAAAAGAACACTAAAAACATAAAAAATAAGTTCATTAACATGCATAAAATAAAACCCAAAATCTTCATTTATTAAGCGCTTTTCTTTTTATAAAAAAATCATAAACCAAAAATAAAATCATGCCTATAACAACATAGCTATCTGCAAAATTAAAAGTAGGCCATCTATCAAGTCCAAAAATTCCATAAAATTTCAAATCTAAAAAATCTACAACCCCAGAAGGTCTAAACAATCTATCAATAACATTTCCAACTCCTCCTGAAAAAATTAATAAAAGTGAGATTTTAGCAATACAGTTTTTTTCTTTTAAAGAAAGATAAAAAACAAATATTAAAATGAAAATAGGCATTGCAAGAAAAAAAATTTTTTTCAAGCTATAATGGATATTAGAACCTATAGAAAATAAAATACCTGTGTTTCTTACATGTATTATCCTAAAAAAATCATCAAAAAGAGAAAAATATATTGAACCCAATTTGACATACTTTACAACCAAATACTTAGAAAGTTGATCAAAAAAAATCAAACTAATAATAAATATAAAAATATTGAAATATTGCTTACTTCTAGCGCCCATACAAAAATCCTTATAAATTAGTATCTTTATAAATAAATTTAACTTCTAAATTTTCTTGAATTTTGAAATCTTCCATTAATTTAATTAAGCCAAAAGTTTCAGTAAAATAATGACCCGCAAAAATCAAGTTCACACCGAATTCTTCTGCCAAAGAATATATTTGATGAGAAGTGTCACCAGTTATAAATAAGTCTACATCATAACATAAGGCTTCTTCAAAAAAAGAGTACCCAGAACCACTAACAATCGCAACCTTATTTATCGATTCTTTAAACTTTTTCGAAAAAAGAATATGCTTATTTTGATTTTTGATTTTTTCTAAAATTTCAGAAAAGCTAAAAACAGAATCAGCAATAATTCCTAAATTAACACCCCCATAATTTGCAAAAACAAAAGAATTTTTTAATCCTAAAAAATCTGAGAACACTTTGCTATGCGAATAAACAGAATGAGCATCCATAGGTAAGTGCACCGAATAAAGAGCTAAATTATTTTCAATCAAAAACTTGATTTTATCATACATATTAAAAACAATGCGTTCTTTTTTTGACCAAAAAATACCATGGTGGGTAATTAAAAAATCATTTCCTTTCGCTTCTTTTAAAGTTGAAAAGCTAGCGTCAACAGCAAAAGCAACCTTGTTAACCTTGGCATTAAGATTTCCCACTTGAAGACCGTTTAAACTTTTATCAATATGCTCATATTTATTTATATCAAAAATTGAATTAAGCTTAAAAGATAAATCTCTTACGTTCAAACTAAATTCTCCAAATTAAAGCATAACTTTGACTTTCTCTTAATCTTCTATAAGAATAAAGATCTTTCAAACAATACGTACAAAGCTTTGAATTATAAATATTTAAATTAAAACTAGAAAGTAAATTTAAATTAAAATTAGCATTATCAAAGTACATTTTACCATCTCTTGTAACAAAAGAAGCATTTAATAAACCTTTGCTAAATTTATTACTTACTTCTTCTAAGAAAATTTCAGAAACTTCATAACAACAAGATCTGTTATAAGGCCCAAAAACAATTTTTAAATCCTTAAAAGTTGATCCCATCTTTTCAAACATAAACAACATTTTTAAAATAATCAAATTAAAGCTTCCTTTATATCCGCTGTGAATAAGTCCTATAATTTTTTTCACCGAATCGTAAAGATATATCGGAAGACAGTCTGCAAAGTAAGCAACAAGAGCTACATCTAAAGAAGTAGATATAAGACCATCTCCTTCTTGAAAATTAATAAAATCATATTCGACTTTATAAATAATATCTGTATGCAATTGCTTTAAATATTTTATTTTCTTAGACTTAGGAACAAAGTTGAAATTATCATTACTAAGTTCTTTTAAATTTAGATTAAAGGGCTTTTTAGTATAAATCATTTTAACATCATCGGCTATCTTAAATTCATAATAAAGTTCATGATCTATTGTTTTCATAATCTAAATTCTTCTCCCAAATAAAGCTTTTTGGCTTTTTCACTACTTATTATATAATCAACACCACCCGCATCAAGCACTTGCCCCTGATAAACAATATAAGCTCTGTCAATTATATCAAAAGCATCTCTTACATTATGATCAGTGATAAGAACACCTATGTTTCTCTCTTTTAAAATTTTTATTATATTCTTTATATCCCCAATAGCAATAGGATCAATACCAGCAAAAGGTTCATCTAATAGTAAAAAATAGGGATTTACAGCTAAAGCTCTTGCTATCTCTGCTCGCCTTCTCTCTCCGCCAGAAAGAGTATAAGCTTTTTGGTTTTGTATTCTTTTTATCTCAAATTCTTTAAGTAAATTCACAAGTTCTATCTTGCGCTCAGCATTAGATAGATCTTCTCTTCTCTCTAAAGCAACCATAATATTCTCTTCAACCGTAAGTTCTCTAAAAATTGAAGCATCTTGGGGAAGATATACAATTCCTATTCGTGCACGCTCATACATATTAAGAGATGAAATATTATAATCATTTATTAAAACTTTGCCTGCATTAGGCTTAATAAAGCCCACAATTGTATAAAATGTTGTTGTTTTGCCAGCCCCATTTGGACCAAGAAGCCCCACAACCTCACCTTTATGAATGTCAATCGTAATGCCATTAACGGCAAACTTTTCACCATATTTTTTAATAATGTTGTCTGCTTTTAAAACAACATTGTTGATAGAATTAAGGTTAAGACTTTCCTTAATCTCTTTTATTTTATTTTTTTTCTTCAGAAACATCATTCTCAACTTGAGTAAACTCTCCCTCAACACTTCCCTCAAGTTTATACCTATTAGTTTTTGTATTAAAAATTATTCTTGAAGCAGAATAATAGTTGTCTTTCTGGTAAATTACTGGAACACCCTCAAGAATCATTTCCTTTTCTTCTTTATTATAAGTCCCATTCTCAGCCCTTGCAAAAGTATCATCCTTATATATTTTAACAGAATATTGCATAATATAAACATTAGCTTTATTGCTGCCTTCAACTCTTTCTGCTTTAATAAGCATATTATTTTCTAAGTCTTCAAGTTCAACCCCTTTTTGCAGATAAAAATTATCCAATTTTCTATTAAAAAACAAAAATTGAGCTTTAACGTGCATTTTATTCTTATAATCTTTATAAAAAACATTTCCTCTAGCTTCAAGATAAGAGCCATTTTCTCCATAAATTTCAATTTCATCTGCCCTAAGATTAAAATCTGAGGAAATAACCTCTGAATTTCCTTTTAAAACAATTTTTTTATAAAAAGAAGACACTATGCCTTGTGCAAAATCTGACTTAAAGGTGAAATTAATATTTCTCTCTTCGCTTTCCTTAAGTTTTTTGGGCTTAAGACTAGATTCCATCTGTACTGCTTGAATATGGTTAACAAAAATAATAAAAATCCATATTAAAATTAAATCCCTCAATTCATGATTCCTTCAACTCCAGAATCAAAATAAAAAACATTGCTCTTTAAAAAATAAGAAAATCCTTTTCCTTTTATTTTGCTATGATTAAATCTAATTAATACTAGCTCATTTGGGGGAGATTGCAACTTCTTGTCTTTATTCTTCCATAAAAGCCTATTTGAATTAAGCAAATAATAATTATTTTTATCTTCTATTTTAAATTCTACAGAATCTCTCATATCCAAATCCTTTGTAATATAAGAACTTTCTAAATTGTTAAACTTCCCTGAAATTTCATTATCTAGTGAATGATACAAAAATCTTCCATTCTCTGCCTTATAAATTTTATAGTCATTAAAATAGCTAAAACTTAAAGAATCTAAAACGGTTTGCTCTTTATTGTATACAACATCATAATACTTGATTCCTAATATTTGTATCGAAGGAAACTTTTTGGCAGCATCAGATCTATTAGAATATTCATCATAATCGAAAGTACAAGAAAAAAATAAAAATAACGAATAAAGTCTAAGTATTTTCATAAATATTTTTCACAAGAATAGAAATTTTTCCTATTTTAATTGATAATATGTTAAACGTAACAACACGATGTTAAAAACTTTATCAAACAAAATTTATTTATATAATCAATTATAATGTAAAACACAAAACCAAAGTAAAAACACCGCCCTTAAGAACAATCTTCAGCATAAGAATTCTCTTTAAAATGCAAAAATTCAAACAAAAGTACAAAAATTGCTCTTACTTTAGATTAGCATAAAAGCAATTTACATTTTATTCCTTTTAAGGAATAGATTATAAAAATTAACAATAATAATGCTCACATTCATCATCTCTTTTGTAGTTTAAAATTTCATTATCTTTAAACCAAATTGGTATTTCGCGAATAGCATCTGCCTCATTTGCAGATGCATGAATCACATTGTAAATCGAAAAACCTTTTTCATTTGAATACTTAAAACTATGATAAGAAAAATCTCCCCGTATTGTTCCAGGAATAGCTAATTTTGGCTCAGTAGCACCACAAAGCTTTCTAACAACCTCGATGCTTTCAACCCCTTCAACAATAAATGCAAAAACAGGAGAATTTGAAATAAATTTAATTAAAGAATTCCAAACCGCCTCACTATGCCTAAAGACAATATCATCATATAAATAATGTTTTTTTGCCAAACCCTCATCAACAATAAGCATTTTAGCAGCAACTATCTTTAAACCTACTCTTTCAAATCTAGAAACTACATCACCAATTAAACCTCTCCTAACTCCATCTGGCTTAATAATACATAAAGTTTTTTGTAATAACATTGACATAAATCCTCCTAAAATTTAGGGTATTTATTTTACAATAATTAAATAAATAAAAACACTTGCTCAATACAAAAATTATATCTGATTAATTACATTTATATGGAATACTACAAGTTATAAAGCGCCTAAAATTATATTGAAAAATCAAAATATAACTTTTACAAAATTAAAAACTACATTCCAAAAGGAAGAACTCCCATGGTTTTTAATTTTATCTCTTCTTTAACCTTAGAAACAGCATCATTTAAAGCAGATTTAATCATTTGCTCAAAAGCATCATTGTCTAAATCATCAAAAAATTCCTTATTGATTGAAACTTTTTTAACATTAAATTCGCCATCCATTTCAATAATAACAATATCGCTACCCGCTTTACCACAAACCGTAATTTTAGAAATTTCCTTTTTAATACTATCAATATTATCCTTAACACTAGACATATTTTTTAAAAAATCTAATGGATTTACTGCCATATTTTATCCCTCCAGAACTTCACTTGCTCCAAAAATATTTTTTACAGTTTCTAATTTTTCAAAATCCTTTTCAAGGCTTTGAAAATTTTTCTGAAATACAATGCTTAAATTGGGAAATTCTTTATAAAATTCAGATCTTATCTCACCTTTATAATTTTGAAGCTCATTATATTCAAACTCGCTAAACACCTTATAATAAAGAACATTGTCATCAATAGCAACTTCTCCTGAATGAATTAAAGTTTGAACATATCTTGAAACAATATAAATAAATTTATCTCTTATATCAATAAAATCATTTGCTTTACTTGGATTATCATCTTCAATAAAAATCTCATCAATCTCGTCAATACTATTGGTTTCTATAAAATTTTTATCAATTTTTGTTGACAAATTTTCATCATGATCGGTTTCCTCTTTTCCTAAAGATCCGGCTTCGAAAAATTCACATTTTAAGCTAGATTTTGCTGGAATAAAAGCTAAATCATCTTGGCTCTTATTATTTGCTAAAACATCAAAATTGTTTGAATCTACAGCAATATTTTCTAACAAATTGTCTTCAAGATTTTGAATTTGATTTATTAAAATATGATTTGGAATATAATTTTTAAGTCTTAAAATTTTAATAAAATTAATCTCAAGCTCATATCTTGGATTAACCGAAAATTGCAAATCCCTGTAAGTTTCAAGCAAAACAACAATAATTCTCTCAAGATAGTTCAAATCAAACTCAATTAATTTTTTTCTCAAATCCTCAGATTTAATTCCAATAAACTCAAAATTTTTAATACCTATCTTTAAAAATAATGCCTCTCTAAAAAATTCAATTGAATCTAAAAGAAATTGCTCATAAGATACTCCAGATGAAAAAATAGAATCAAGAATACAAATTAACTCTTTTACATCTTCACTAAGAATGCTAACTGACAACTTTTCCAAAAATTCATCATTGGTTAAACCCATCTTGGATCTTATTTGATCTAATTTAATGTTAGAATCACTAAAAGAAACTATCTGATCAAAAAGGGTATACGCATCTCTTACGCTACCGCTACTTTTATATGCAATCCATTTTAAAGCTTCATCTTCATATTTAATATGATCTTCCAAACAAACTTTCTTAAGCATATTATAAATCTTTTCTAAAGATAAAAGTTTAAAACTAAAATGTTGACATCTGCTTTTTATTGTCTCTGGAAGCTTGTGTGATTCTGTAGTAGCAAAAATAAAAACAATATAATTTGGGGGTTCTTCAATTGTCTTCAAAAGAGCATTAAAAGCGGAATTGGAAAGCATGTGAACTTCATCAATAATATATATTCTATATTTAGAAATTGCAGGAGGAAACATTATCTCTTCTTTGATTTGTCTAATATCTTGGACCGAAGTGTTTGAAGCACCATCAATTTCAATAACATCAAGACTGCTGTCATTCTCAATAGATTTGCAATTGCTGCACTCCCCACATGGCATAACTGTCGGACCATTCTTGCAATTTAAGCATCTGGCAAAAGCCCTAGCTGATGAGGTCTTGCCAACACCTCTTGGCCCTGAAAAAATATAAGCATTGGCTATTTTATTTTTCTCTATAGAATGCTTTAGAGTTTCAACAACAAAGTCTTGTCCTTCAAGAGAGTTGAAATCTCTGGGTCGCTTCTTAAGAGCAGTGCCTCTTGAAGACGCCATTAACTTTTTACCTCCCTATGCTTTAATAAGTAAAATATTAGTAAATATATAATATACAACATATTTATATCTCAAAACTACTGCTTTAAAAGAGCTAACAAAGAATTTTACAAAACATAAAAAATATTTAACAAAAAAAAGCTTTCTAAAAAGTAGAATAAAACTGAAAATTTCAAAAAGATAAATCTACATTTTAGCATAAAGCAAAGCACGGCATTTTGGCTCAAAATTAAACCTAAGACTTACGTACTCACCAAAGAAATTGCTTACCGCTGCTACCTTCCAGTCCTGACGGGATTCGGCAATACTTGATAGTACGGGTCCTAGGAATCGGAGAGAATGGGATTCGAACCCATGATACATTTTACTGTATACACGCTTTCCAAGCGTGCGCCTTAAGCCACTCGGCCATCTCTCCAAACTAACAATCTTTTCGTGTCCAAGAGGACTTGAACCTCCGACCTTAAGAATCGCAATCTAACGCTCTATCCAACTGAGCTATGGACACAAACAATTAATTTTTATTGTAATAAAAATTACTATTTATTACAATAAAAACATTCAACAGAAAATGGAGAAGTTGTGAAAACTAAAATAATCATTTTTTTTTCAATATTGTCTATTTTATCATGTTCTAAATCAGTCTCAAGTAAAGTTAATTTTGAATTTGAAATTAAAACCAAAAATATTAAAGAAAATGAAATACTAAAAAACAATAATATTATCCATATAGATGCAAAAATTCCCTTTATGGAAAATACAAACTTTGAATTTGAAAATCTCATAAAAAAATGGAAAAAAGATGTCGAGAATAAAATATCAAAACCCGAAAACTCTAAAAATGAATATTTTTATTTTTCTAACTTTACAATATTTAAAAATGAAAATATTGGAATTACATCTATTTTATACAAAGAATCTTTAAGAGAAAAAGAATCAAACACTCTCTTGAGATATTATTCTTTAAACTTAAAAGGAAATAAAAAAATAGAAATTTCAGAAATAATATCAAAAGACCAGCTAGATTCTCTAATAAACGTATTAAAAGAACAGTTAAAAGGCAGAATTAAAGATTTTTATGTTAAAGAACAACACAGCCCAAAAGAATTGGGGAAAAAATTCACAACAATCTTTCCAAGATATAAATATTACTTTAAAAATAACCAAATTATAGTTTTTTATGATCCATTCTCAATTGACTGCAATAGTTGCGATAAAATTGAGTTTCAATTCCCTATACATGAAAACACAGAAAATGAATATCAGACAAATAAAAAACTTCACTTTCATTCTTAACACTTAAGATCAAATGTTAATTACGGAGAGGGTGAGATTCGAACTCACGGTAGGCTTACACCTACAACGGTTTTCAAGACCGTAGCATTAAACCACTCTGCCACCTCTCCAGAGCTAAAACAAATTTTAATAAATAAAGTACACGCTGTCAAGATTAAATAATTACGGAGAGAATGGGATTCGAACCCATGGTCCCCTTTTAAAAGGACAACTTCTTAGCAGGAAGCCCCATTCGGCCACTCTGGCATCTCTCCTATAACATTAATACATATTATCTTAGAGATATTATTATTGTCAACCAAATCAATTATAAATATTAGCAATTTATTCTAAACTCTTTATAAGCTTCTATTAAATTTTGCAAATCCCCAATAGAAATGTCAATTTCGGGCAAAATACATGCTTCGTGCAAAATCTCTTGAACCATTTTTTCTTCATTGTTGCTAAATTTTAATTCAATGCACTCATCTTTAATTCTCCAAATATATGTATTTACTCTTATATTGTGATCAAAAACAAAAATGGGATCTCTTAAATTTAAAGAATTATCAATAAAAAATAAATACTCTAAATACCAATTTACTCTTAAAGATACCGCAAATTCTTCAAGCAGAGTTTCAATCAACATATCTTCGCTAGACTCAAGTAATTTTAAAAACTTTGAATACGGCTCTGGATTAAGCTCACAAAGTTTTTTCATGTAAAAATAGGCATCTTCAAGATCGCGATTCCTAAGAAAAAATAAGGTTGCATATAAATATATCAAATCTAGGTTAGAATAATCATCAACCATTCTCTCAATAGACTTTTTAGGAGAAAATTTTAAAAGTTCAACTGTTGCAATATGCATATTGTAAATTGTATAAATATTGGGAAAATTTAAAATGGCTTTAACATAAGATGTTGTTGCTTGAGTCATGTTGCCTATTTTATGAAAAATAGTTGCCCTATTGTGCCAAATATACTTAGAATAATGAGAATCTGTTAAAAATTTCTCAGAAAGCCTAATTGCTCTGCTTATTTCCCCAACAGAATAGAAATAATACATTAAATAATTAACAACAAGAGCAAGATTGGCATCAAAAAAAATTTTATCTACTTTTAAAAAACTTGCTGCTTGAAGAGATTCACTTTTTTTTAAAATCCAAATATTAAGCTTAACTAGAGAATTGTTGTGATCCAAATCTCTAGCCTCAAAAAATAATTTTAAAGCTTCATCCCTGTTGCCCAGCATTTCAAATAAGACAGCACTATTGTTTAAAGCTTGTACAAAATCAGATTTTTGCTCTTTAGCTTTTAAAAAACAATTTAAAGCAAGCTCATATTCTTTTAAATTAAAATAAAAAACACCTAAATTATAATTCTCAAAAGGACCTAAATCATCTTTATTTTTTTCAATTTTGCCATAATCTATGAGTTTAACTAAAAAATTATATTCACTCAAAACAGCAGGATAAGTATTTAAAACATACAAAAGAGCCTTATAATCCTTTTTTTTGAAATAAACAAGTGCTTTAAGTGCAAGAGAATCAAAATTCTCATCAAAAACATCTAAATTGTCAAGAGAACTTTTAAAATCACCATCTTTATAAAAATTTAAAGCCTTCTCAAAACTAAAGTTATTCATATTTTTTAAAAATCTCCATAGGCCTTACAGAAATTTCCTTTGAAAAAGAAGTATTATTAACACTTTTATCCAAATTGTAAGCAGCAATACTAATATAATAAAGCCTTCCATCTTCAAGTCCTGTAATCTTAAAAGAAGTTTGATTTCCAACATCAATAGGAGAAGTTAAAACGCCGCTGGTTTTTCCATGATAATTACCAGAAGCAACGCCAATATAAATGTAATACCCTTCAACATTGCTATTAACAACAGGAATCCATTCAATAAAAACCTCTCTAGAACCTGGAATAACTTTTGTTATCACAGGAGGAAATGGCGCTGCTTCAGGAACGTAAGTAATTGACATACTATAAAGAGAAGGGCTACTTACAGAATCTCCACTAGGATAAAATTCAACTTTTATTTGAATATATTTTGATATCTTTGAATCTGGAAAATCTTTTTTAGGATCAAAATGAATCCATGCCCCAGTTAAATTTTTTTTAATATTCCCATGACTATCTGTATCATAAAATACCTTATTATCCAATCTGTAATAATAAACAATCTCTGTATCCTTAGGAACATTGGAATCAACATCAAAGGATAATACTTGAGAATAATATTTAGAAAGTTTAATAGGCTCTGTAATAATGTATCCCATATTCTTTGAAAAAAAAGCATTACTAACTTCTTCAAAGCTTTTATGTATTTCCAAATTTTCAACCGCACCAGTAAAATAAGTTCCCAAGGTAAAATCAATAAAATTGCCAATACTTAATAAATATCCTGATCCTTCTTTCTTATTATCCGTTATATATTCTATTGCCTGCGGTTTAGAATCTATTAAATATTCAAGCATGCCGTCCTTTTGCCTATATCTTAAAGTATGCAAATGCCATTTCTTTGGAATAAAATCATCATTACTTTTCATTCTAATTTTGATAGGGTTTTGATTATCTTTTAAAAAGACATTGTTTAAAACCCAAACAAAATTTCCCTCATCACTTTCTAATCTAATAGACTGATCTACCCACGAATTATTAATCTTTTTATAACCATCCCAACTAAAAATAATTTCCCCTGTAACAGAAGTTGTTCTATATACCCAAAACTTAATAGTAAAATCAGAAACAGTGTTGCCTGAAAAAAAGAAAGCTTTCTTTGTCAGCGGCTTAAACTTAACAGGATTTTGATTTGAATAAAAAATTAAAGACCCATTAGAAACATTGCGAAATTCATTTGAAACTCTCAAACTTTTTGCACTAACTAAATAATTTAAAGATGTGTCTTTTAATTTACTATCCCTTCCTATTTCTAAGCGTAAATCAATATTATTCAAATCTAAAACAGCTTTATATCTATCCAAATAAATGCCAAGTAAACCTCTCATATCCCTTTCAAAAGTAACATTGTTAGAATCTTGAATAAATTTAAAATTTTTTTTCGAATCAAGTATTAACTTCAATTCTTGAGATAAAAGAATAGAAAAGCACAAAAAAAATAGCAAGAGCATTAAAATTAATCTCATTTTTGACCTTTTATTTGTTATTATTTATATTTTTAAATGCTTCAAAACATAAAACAAGCTGCATTATGATACAATATTATATCATAAGATGATTTTTAAAATCTAAAAACTACCTGACATTATGAAAGAGAGCCTAACAAATTTATTTGAAAAAGTAATAAAATTGCCAACCACAAGCGGTTGCTATAAAATGCTAAATGAAAATAAAAAAATACTCTATATTGGAAAAGCAAAGAATCTAAGATCAAGAGTAAAAAGTTATTTTTTAGAAAAAAATAGCCATAAAATCAAAATATTAATGAAAAATGTAAAATCAATAGAAGTTATTACAACAAATAGCGAATACGAAGCATTGCTTCTAGAGTGCAATCTAATAAAAACTCACAAACCTGATTACAATGTCAAATTAAAAGATGGGAAAGGTTATCCCATGATCAGAGTAACCCATGAAAAATATCCAAGAATTTTCAAAACTAGAAAAATAATTAATGACAAAAGCGAATATTTTGGACCATTTACCAACGTAAAAAAATTAGACCAAGTATTAGATTTTATTAACAAAACATTTAAAATTAGAAAGTGCAAAAAAAAATCCAATGCTCCTTGTCTATATTACCATATGGGACAGTGCCTTGGAGTATGCTACAAGGAAAACCTTGAAAAAGAATATCAAAAAGAACTAGATAAGGCAAAATCCATACTAAGCGGCAATATATCCGAAACATTAAGCCAAATTGATACCAAATTAAAACTTGCCATACAAAAAGAAGATTTTGAAAACGCTATCAAATTAAAAGAAATTAAAAGTTCTTTAATAGAAATCAATCAAATACAAATCGTTACAAAAACCAACAATTTAAACATAGACTATGTACATGTTCATCCAGGAGAAAATGTAAATACAATAATAGTATTAAAATACAGAAATGGGAAATTGGTTGAAAGAGATGCAAACTTTGATGAGAGTATATGCAAAGAAAATGAACTGATTTTACAATTTTTGACTCAATATTACACATCTATTAATATGATAGTACCAGACAAAATTCATATTTTTATCAAAGATATCGACACTAAAAATGTTGAAAAACTAATAAATGAAATTAAAAATACAAAAACAGAAATTATTTACAAAGAAACAGAAGAAATTTTAAAAATAATGGAAATGGCCATATCTAATGCCGAACTATCTTTAAGAGAATATGAAAATAAAAGCACCAAAGCACTTGAGAGTTTGAAAATTTTCCTAGAAATGGACAAACTTCCCAAAATAATTGAAGGATTTGATATTGCTCATCTTAAAGGACAAGAAACAGTAGCTTCTATGGTTACTTTTAAAATGGGAATACCCTTTAAAGAAAACTATAGGCTTTACAAGCTAAACTCGCTATTGGAAGGAGAAATTGATGACTTTAAAGCAATAAAAGAAGTAATCTCAAGAAGATATTCAGAAATAATCAATAACAACTTAGAACTACCAAATTTAATTTTAATTGATGGAGGCAAGGGACAATTAAATGCTGCTTTTTCTATCTTAAAAGGCTTAAAAATAGAAAACAAAGTTAAAGTCTGCTCGTTGGCAAAAAAACAAGAAACAATATTCTTAACAACTAATAAAAAAGGAATAAATCTGCCCCAAGGACATCCTGCACTTAGGATACTGCAAAATGTAAGAGATGAAGCACACAGAAAGGCCAACGGATTTAACAAAAAAAGAAGGGAAAAAATCACCCTATTTTATACAAAAATAAACGGAATTGGAGAAAAAACAGCCCAAAAAATATTAAAATCAATTGGAACCTATAAGGATATATTACCTTTAAGTGAAGCCGAAATTTCAGAAAAAATAAAAGTAAATATGCGACTTGCAAAAAGAATAAAAGAATTTGCAGCAAAAGAAAACGCAATAAAAAATTATAATCAAGATAAATAAATTTTAAATTTAATTAAAATTTTATATAAATTCTAAATTAACGGTAAAATTATAAAATTTTAAACTAGATTATTTTTTATTAATATTTTTAAAATAAAATACCATTTGAAATCCCAGGTGATAAAACCAAAAAAAGATCATTAATAAGCTTATTTCTAACCTGCATATTTAAAACATCTCCTAAAAGCTCTATTTTATAACTTTTAGAAGAACTTTTAACTACTCTAAAAAAATGAACAATTTCAGTGTAATCAAAATTATCCAATTCTTCAATAACTTCATTTATTAAATTGTCAAATATTTTTTTACGCTCTTTTTTTTCTAAATTTTTAATGTTTAAAGATTTCTCTTCAATTTTATTTAATTTGGCCAAAAATTTTTTTATCCCATTTTGAAAATTAATATTTTTAATAACAACTTCAAATTCAAAACCCTTAAAAATATTTTTTCTACTTATTATCTCGTATCTTAGATTATTAAAAAACAAAGGATAAAAAATGAAATCATCCTTTGCCTGAGACTTTAACCCACGAATTTTTGCTCTCAGATCATCATCATTTGGAATATTTAAATAATTAAAAAATATTTCAGGACTGCTTTGAAAACTTTTAATAGAATCAAAAAACTCTATTAAAACAATTTCTGCCAATCTAGATTCAGATCTACAAGACAAAAAACAAAACAATACAATCCAACTTAATTTTTGCTTCATACATTAAAAATTAAATTTTGATTCTGCAGAATATTGCATTAAAAAATTATCATTAAGCTTTAAAATTGAAAATATCAAAAAGTACGACAAATTTTGATGAATATTTTTAGAATAAATTCTAGAATATAAATCAAACTTATATAAAATTTTCAAAACAATTTTAATTTCTGGAATTGAATAATTTTTAATTCCCACTCTATAAATTTTATTTAATGAAAAAAAGATTTTATTTTTATTCAATGCACTCTGTAAGCTACCACATACACTATAATCTATTTGCACCTTTAACAATCTTTTAAATTGCCAAATAAGACTCATTAAAACATTGAGCAAATCTTCTCCTTGATCCAAAATAGACTTAATCTTGATCAAAGAATGCGTCATATCTTTTTTCAAAATTGAATTAAATAAGGAAAAGGTGTTTTCAAAGCGAATAAAACTAATCCAAGAAGTTATATCTTCCTCATCAATGGTATTGTTCTTAGCAAAAAGCGCAAAAGAATCTATATAAAATTTCAAAATTTTAGTATCTGAATTTAACATTAAAAGCATTAAGTTTATTGCAGAATCTGTAATTTTAATATTAAGATTAAAAAAATTTCTTCTTACAAATGTAAATTTATCATCATCAGAAATCTCATAAAAAACTTTTTTTATAATCTTAAGTTTATTTTTAAAATCAATGCTACATGTATTACTATTAGAAACAAAAATAACAGTTTTATTATTAGACTTTAAAATTGCATTGCATACTAGCTCTAAATCTTTTCCTGCTTTTAAAAGTTCAGACTCATAAACAATAAAAATTTCTTTTTTTGAAAAAAAAGAATTAGAAAATAATTTCTCAGCAAATCCTACAGCCGATAGTTCTGACAAAAAAATTTTAGTAACTGAAACTTTGGATTTAAAAGCATCCATCTTGATTAACAGCTCTTTTAAATAAGCTTCTTTCAAACCTTGTTCATTACCCAACAACAAATAAACCACTTGCATTAAAGTAAATTATAATCCAAGTACCAAATATATTATACTTAAGCTAGGAGGAGAATATGAAAGTTGCAATATTTACAGATACGTATATCCCAGAAAAAAATGGAGTGGCAACGTCAATAAAACAAATTAAAGAAGGATTAGAAAAAAATGGATATGAAGTTTACATATTTTGTCCAAAATCCAAAGCACCTTTAAACGAAAAAAACGTTTACAGATGTTCATCTATTCAAATAAATAAAAAACTTGATGCTGTCATAGCTTTTCCCAACAAAAGAAAAATATCTAAAATAATTCAAAGCTACAAACCAGACATCATTCATACTCACTCCGAGTTTTCTATGGGTAAAATTGGAAAACAAATTGCATTAAAACAAAACATACCAATAGTTCACACGAGCCATACAATGTGGGATTATTATTTGCATTACTTGGGAATTTTTAAATATTTTATTAAACCCGATAAAATGATGCAAAAACATTATAACAAAATAAAACATTTTATTTACCCATCAAGCAAGGCAAAAGAAAGGTATTTTCAATTTTCAAATAATTCTAACTATAAAATAATTCCAAATGGAGTTGACAGAAAGCTTTTTATAAAAACTCTAAGCAAAGAAAAAAAAGATGAAATTTTAAAAAAACACAACATAAAGCAAACAGACAAAATAATCATCTTTGTTGGCAGAATAAATAAAGAAAAAAACATACATTCATTAGTAATACACTTAAAAGACCTTTTAATACAAAATAAAAATTACAAGCTTATCATTATTGGCAAAGGAAATGAAGAAAAGGAAATAAAAAATTTTAGCATCAAACATGGACTTGAAAAACAAATATTGTTAATAGGAACAATTCCATGGGAAGAAATATGCTATTACTACAAAATTTCTGATATTTTTGCCAGTCTATCAAGAAGCGAAGTATATCCAATGACAGTAATAGAAGCACTAACGGCTGGAATACCTGCTATTTTAATAAATGATTATATATATAAAGACGTAATTAAAGAAGGAGTAAACGGATTCTTAATAAAAAAGTACGAAAACTTATCTCAGTACATAGACAAAGTAATAAAAGACGATGAAATATTAAAAACATTTAAACAAAATGCAAAAAAATACTCTACTAAATTTTCAAGTCATTTTTTCACAAAAAAAATTGAAAATTATTACTCAGAAATTATTGCAGGAAAAAATCATTAATATAGCTTATCAAAAGGTATAAAACAAATTGGAAACTTAATTTTCATATCCAATAAAATATTTTTAATAGACTCCCCAATAAAATATTTAAAATCCCAAAAAACCTCTGTATTAACAAAAAATCGAACCTGCAAAACTATATAATAGGGGGTGTATTTTTTGACAATAAGAGTAGGAGAACAAATCTCAACATTAAATTTCTTATTATTGAAAATCATTAAATCCTCTATTTTATCTTTTAATAAACCAATATTCGTATCATAGGGAACTTGAAACGAAAACACAACCCTTCTTCTGGGATTTGCTGAAAAATTAACAACAAAATTGGATGTAAGCTTGCTGTTTGGAATTTTAATAATTTCTTCGTCAAATGTTTTAAGTGTAGTAAAAAAAATTTGGACATCCTCAACCAAACCTTCAACATCTCCACATTGAATATGATCTCCACACTTAAAAAAATTAGAATTCAAAACAATAAATCCACTAACAAAATTAGATAAAATACCCTGAGCAGCAAGCCCAATGGCAATCCCCAATGATCCAAATACAGCAATAATAGATGTTATGGGCACCCCAATATATGGCAATATTATTAAAATAATAACAAAATCTGTTAATATTTTGAAAAAAGATTTTAAAAAGTTAAAAACCGTAACCTCTAACTTCTCTTCTAATCTAGACTTTTCTAAAGTCTTAAATAAAATTTTTCCCATTTTATTAACAATTAACTTTAAAAAATACCATAGCGCTATAGCAATCGTAACTTTTAAACCATAACCTACCACACCCTCAATAATATAATTAAAATAATCTTGAAATATAAAAAACTCCTTAAACAAATTAAACTTTCCTTCCAAGCTTTACATAAATTAATTGAATTATAGCACAAAAAACAAACAAGCCTTAAAAGAAAAACCCTAATAAAAACAATAAGGCAATGTTTTAAAGCCACAATATAGCATGTTTTCATCACTACCACTTAACAATAAAATGAACATTACAACAATATTTGTGATAGAATTAGTATTCAAAGGTTTTTACTAAATTTGACAAAACAAATGTATAAAAAGAAACAAAAAAAAATATATGAAATTTTGGACTTGTTTTTACTTGTCTTTAAAACAACAACACTTACAATTGGCGGAGGATTAATAATTATATCTGAGCTTAAAAAAATATTTGTAAAAAAAAGACAAATAATATCTGAGGACGATTTTAACAAAATACTAGCAACATCAAATGTAATTCCTGGGGTTACAGCGATTAATTTTGTGTTCCTAGTAGGAAAAAAATTTGGAGGCTTTCCATGCGCACTTTTGCTTGTTGTTGCTGGAATTTTACCTTCCATTGTTGCAATAATAATGGTTTTCCTTTACCTAAAATTAGTACCAGACAACATACATGTTGAAAAATTTCTCGAAGGTGCAAAAATATCTTCAATTATCATAATGATAACCGTTGTTTTAAAATTTTCCAAAAAAATGTTGAATAATTCTATAATAAAATGGACAATATGTTTTCTTGTAATTTTTGCAATTTTTAAATTAAAAATAAGAATATCATACATATTGTTAATTTTCTTTTTAGTATACACATTTAAATATATAACAATAAAAAAAATATTAACTAAATAAGAAAAGGATATCGGTTGATTTTAATAAATTTATTCATTACATTTTTAAAAATCGGATTATTAAATTTCGGAGGCGGCAATGGTATTGCCGCAATAATAAACAACGAAATAATTAATAATAAACATTGGATAACAAAAAAAGAATTTGTCAATATAATTACAATATCAAGAATAACTCCTGGGCCTATTGCAACAAACATAGCAACATATGTTGGAATGAAAACTGCAGGAATTGCAGGAGCAATAACTGCTACAGTGGCGTTAATAACAGCTCCAATAATAATAATGATTATAATTCTTCTAATACTACACAAAATCGGCTTTTTAAATTATTGCCTAGAGAATCTAAAACCTATTATTGTTGCACTGTGGATAATTACAATAATGATTTTGCTTGAACACACATATTTAAAGATAGAAAACAACAACACAGAACTTTTGAGAACCTTGGCTATTGTGGGAATTAATTTTTTTATTTTATTTTTTTATAATAAAATAAGTCCCGCATTAGTAATTATACTTAGTGGATTTTTTTATACATTAATATAAATATGATTAAACAAAAATTAAAATTATCCCAAAATTTAACCTCAATTCAAATACAAACAATAAAAATATTAGGACTTAATCAAAAAGAATTAATAAAGCTTATACTAAACGAAAGCGAAAACAACGAATGCCTAGAAATAGACTCAAATAAAATATTTTTTGAAACATTGAAAACATATAAGTTTAAAAAAGTTTTTTATAAAGAAGATAGCCTGATAAAAAATCAACACGACATAGCTCTTGAAAAAACGCAAACAAATACTTCTTTAAAAGAACACCTTTTACTACAGTTAAGAATTCAAAGAATAAATGAAGATGAACTTAAAATAGGTGAAATACTAATAAACAATCTAAACAGCAAAGGTTTCCATATAATAAACCCTTACGATCTTTTTAAAAAGGAAGAAAAAGAAAAAGTAAAAAAAATAATTGAACTTATTCAAAAATTTGATCCAATTGGAATTTGTGTCCCCAACATAATAGAATCGTTAATTTTGCAAGCAAAGCATCATAAATTAGAAACTAATATTATTAAAATTCTTGAAAAAGCAGACCTTCTTGAAAAAACTCAAGAAAAGTTAAAAGAAGAGCTCAAAATAAGAAGCAAAGAATTTAACAAAGCTTTAGAAATTATCAGACAAAAACTTAACCCCAACCCAACACTCGAATTTAAAGATCCAAACGACACTAATTTCTATGTCGATCCAGATATATTAATAATTAATCACAATAACAAATTTAAAATTAAAATCAAAGAAGTTAGTATCTTTAAAAAAGAACTTAAAAAGATAGCTGAAAATCCCCAAAAACAAAAAAAAGCAAAGTGGTTAATCGAATCTCTACGATATAGAGATGAAATACTTGCAAAAATAGGAATAGCTATATATACATTGCAAAAAGAATTTCTAAGAAGAGGTTTTAAAAGCTTAAGACCAATGAACTTGAACATTTTGTCAGAAAAAATTAGTGTGTCAAAATCAACAATATCAAGAGCAATAAAAAATAAATACTTAAAATGCGAATGGGGTACAATATTAATCAAAGAGCTTTTTAGCTCTGTTGGTGGAGCAAAAACAAATGAATTTTCAAAATTAAGCATTAAGATAACAGTAAAAAAGTTGTTAGAAACAAATAAAAAGATGTCAGATGAAGCGATTTCTGCTATACTGAAATCCAAAGGAATCTCTATTTCTAGAAGAACAGTGAACAAGTATAGAAATGAATTGAAATCTGAGAAAGGGAGAACATATTATGGAACCTAAAATTCAAGCGGTTAATTATAGCTTAAATGAGAATGAAAAAATTTTTATTCTCAAAAAACTAGAAAAATTTGATATTCATATTAAAAAACATATTGATAATTTAAAAATTACAATTAAAAAAGAACATGAGCTTTTTGAATTGGACGCACATATTCACTTTAATTGGGGAAAAATAATACACATAAGAGAAGATGGAAAAATACTTCTTAATCTTATTGATAGCGCAATAGCAAGACTTTACAAAACAGCAACTAAAGAGAAAGAGAAAAAAAACAACAAATAAGATAAGTAAAAAATGCAAAAAGCAGAAATTAAGATAATAAATAAAAATGGAATACATTCAAGATCGGCAAACATAATTGCTGAATTCGCAAATAAAAACTATTCCTGCGATATAAAAATAACAACAAAAGATGGCAGAAAAGCTAACACAAAGTTCACAATCGAAATTATCATATTGGGAATAATATACAAAGAAAAAGTAAAAATAACAGTCGAAGAAAAAAAAGAAAAACTGGCAATTGTAAATTTATTAAATTTGCTAAAATATACCTTTTCAAAAGAGCTTGAAAAATGAACAAAAAAATTTTTTACATAACAATATTGATGCACTTGCCCAATCTTCTATTTTCATACTCAACAAAATACGACATTGAGGTAAACATGTCAGCTTTTGTCATGAGTCTGGCAATCATTGTAATCTCATCTATTTCAATAGGCAATCTAGTAGGTAAAATAGGAATTCCAAAAGTAATAGGACAAATAACAGCAGGAATAATTCTAAGTCCAAATGCCTTTGGAAAAATTCAAATACCTTTATTATTCCCATTAGGAATAACTCAAATTGGAGAAAATTATTTAATTAATGAAAAAATATTTGCAATTTCTACCATAGCTTCAATAATATTGCTTTTCACAGCAGGCCTTGAAACTGACTTAAAATTGTTTATCAAATTTTTGCCACGCGGAGGAATTATTGGAATAACAGAAGTTGTTGGCACCTTCACAAGTTTCGTACTAATGGCAAGCATAATTTTTAAAGTTCCTTTAATAAGTCCAACCTCACTTTTTATTGGGATAATTGGAACCCCAACATCAGCAGGAATCGCAGCAAGCATACTCTCGGCAAAGAAAAAAATGAGCACCTCAGAAGGAGTGACAATAATTTCAACCTCAATTATTGATGATGTTCTTTCAATGCTTATGCTTACAAGTGTAATAACTATATCAAGATCTATATCAGATCTTGATATAGCAAGCTCGATCAAAACCATAATTCAAAACATAGTAATTTGGCTATGCTTAACTTTCTCTTTAATATACATATCAGAAACACTCTCAAGCCTGTTGAAAAAATTAAACAGTGTCACCTTAGCAACCGTAATAACACTCTCTTTAGCCCTTACTATTGCAAGCATTTTCCAAAATTTAGGAATGTCTTTTGTTGTTGGAGCTTATGTATTCGGACTTGCCATGTCAAAAACAGACATTGTATATGTAATTCAAGATAAACTAACAATCTTTGAAAGATTTTTTATACCGATCTTTTTTACATCAATTGGACTTATGTCAGATATTAATGAAATACTCTCAAAAGAAGTTCTTATTTTAGGATTAGCAATTAGCGCAATAGCAATAATTACTAAAAGTATATTTTGCTTTATTCCAGCACTCTTTTTGGGATTTAACAAACTTGGAGCCTTAAAAATTGCAACCGGAATGGTCCCAAGAGGAGAAGTTTCACTTATTATGGCAAATGTAGCATTATCTTCAGGATTTATTAGCCAAAAAATATTTGGAATCATAATAATAATGGTATTTCTGCCAACAATCGTTGCAACACCCATAATAAATTTTTTATTTAAAATAAATAAAAGTGGACTTAAAAAAGAACTCCCAACAGATCAAAATACACACATGTGCGTATCATTTGAATATGATAATTTAGCCAAAATTCTTATATGGGACTTTAAAAATGAGCTAAGAAAAGAAGGATTTTACACACAACAAATTAAAAATGATTCTTCACAATATATTAATGCAAGAAAAAACAATATATCCTTCTCAATAAAGCGAGAAGGTAGTAAAATCACATTCGAATGCCCAAATAATCACTTAATTATAATACAAGATCTTTTTAGAGAAACAATCTTAAACCTAGAAAAAATAACCAAAGAAGTTGAAACGGTCTCCCTAAGAGCAAAAAAACTAGATTACTCAATAAATTATGATAAAATCCTTAGCAATATCAAACTAAATAAAAGAATAAAAAAGGAGAACATTATTCTAGAATTAAAATCAAGTAATAAGGCTGATGTAATAAGAGAGCTTCTAAGCGTAATAAACATTGAAATTGACAAAGAAAGAATATTCCAAGATTTAATGGAAAGAGAAAAATTAATTACTACTGCACTAAAAGAAGGTTTTGCCATTCCCCATTTAAAAACAAATTTAATATCAAAAATACATATTGCAATAGGAATAAGTCACGAGGGAATTGACTTTAATGCTCTTGACAAAAACTTAAGTCATGTTTTTATATTAATATTGTGCCCATCAAAAGATTACGTTAGCTACCCTAGAATTTTAGCATCTGTTGTGGGTAAAGTTGATTTATACAAAAAAGAAATTTTAAATGCAAAAACAGATAAAGAAATTTATAATATAATAGTGAGCTGAATTATGTTTAAAGTTATCAAATGTAATGAATTGAATGAAAAATTAATAAACAAAAAAGTTGAAGTAAATGCTTGGGTAAAAAAAATTAGACATCATGGGAAATTTATCTTTCTAAACATAAGAGACAGATATGAAAAAGCCCAAGTTCTGGTAAACGAAGAATACCTTTTAAAGATCGCAGAAAAAATAAAACTTGAATATTGTATTAAAATTCAAGGACTGTTGATCAAAAGACCTCCTAACATGATAAATGCAAATATGAAAACAGGACATTTTGAAATATTGGCAAAAAATATTGAAATTATCTCAAAGTGCAATGAATTACCGTTTATGATAGAAGATGACAATAATGCAAGTGAAAACTCAAAACTTGAATATAGATACTTAGATTTAAGAAGAGATTCCTTGAAAAATAAAATCATTTTAAGATCCCAAGCTACTCATCTTATTAGAAATTTTTTAGTAAAAAGAAAATTTTTAGAGCTAGAAACTCCAACTTTTGTAAAATCAACACCAGAAGGTGCAAGAGATTTTATAATCCCATCAAGAATTCACAAAGGATCTTTTTATGCACTACCTCAATCTCCGCAACTTTACAAACAGCTTATAATGATAGCAGGATTTGATAAATACTTTCAGATGGCTCGTTGTTATAGAGACGAAGATTCAAGAGGAGACAGACAGCCAGAATTCACACAGCTTGATCTTGAAATGAGCTTTGTCAAAAAAGAAAATGTTTTTAAATTAATAGAAAATATGCTTTTTTTAATATTTAAAAATTGCATTAATGTTAACTTACCTAAAAAATTCAAAAAAATAACATACAAAAAGGCAATGAACAAATATGGAAGCGACAAACCAGATACTAGATTTGAACTTGAATTACAAGATATAAGTCGCAATCTAAAAAATTCAGAATTTAATATATTCAAAGATACTCTAAAAAACAAAGGCTCAATTAAAATTTTAATAGTAAAAAATAAAGCCGATAAGTTTTCAAGAACAAAAATAAATAATTTAGAGGAAATTGCAAAGCTTTATAAAACACAAGGGCTTTATTTTACAAAAATTGAAAACAATAAATTTTCTGGAGGAATTGCAAAATTTTTAAAAACAGAAGAGCAGAATTTAATAAAAACCTATTCTCTAGAAAATAATGACATAATTTTCTTTACAGCTAATAATAACTGGGAAACTGCCTGTAAAGCAATGGGTCAAATTAGACTAAAAATTGCAAATGATCTTGGACTAATAGATGAAAATAAATTTGAATTTCTATGGGTCTACGATTTTCCACTATTTGAATATGATGAAAATACAAAAACCTATTCACCAGCTCATCATATGTTCTCTCTTCCCAAAAAACAATATATTGCCAATTTAGAAAAAAATCCAAAAAAAACTATAGGTGAAATTTACGATCTTGTTTTAAATGGTGTAGAGCTTGGCTCAGGTTCAATTAGAATACATAATAAAGAACTTCAACAAAGAATTTTCAACATAATAGGATTTCAAAAAGAAAAATCAGAAGATAGATTTGGATTTTTTCTAAAAGCATTAGAATACGGGCCCCCTAATCATGGTGGCATTGCTATTGGCATTGATAGACTACTAATGCTGATGACAAAATCAGCTTCAATAAAAGATGTAATACTGTTTCCCAAGAATTCTTTTGCAGCAAGCCCTCTTGATAATTCTCCCTCTAAAATCTCAAATAAGCAACTCAAAGAACTTGGAATCAGCATTATTGCTGATGATACTTAATTTATAATGCAACTATGCCAGATGCCTTTAAAATTATAAAAATAAGCTAACCCGTATATTCTTTGTAAGAAATTAAATCTCAAAGTTTAATTTCTTACAAACAACAAGTGATATAAAAACACATAAAGTCAATCTAAAACAAAATGCATTTTCAAAAATTTAAATACAATTTTGCTAATTGCTTAATCTTTAATCAAAACAGTTTCATAAACAAAATATTTAATTTAATAATAATAATAATTTTAAAAATAAATTAATATATTTTAAGTTCTGAAAAAATATACAAAAATACCTAATAAATAGTAAAAAATATATTAAACAATCAATAATTTTGCAATTCAATATAAAATATAATTAGAATAATAAAAAAGCCGCTCATAAAGCAGCTTGCAAATAAAAATTCACTAATTTTTATTTAATTCCTATTAATATTATTAAGATTTTTGCATGCAATCTTTACACGCTCTTTCATAGAAACTTCGGCTTCTCTTAACCAAACCCTTGGATCATAAAATTTCTTATTTGGAATATCGCTGTCCTTACCATCTCCTAATTGACCTTGCAAACGATTTTCATTTTTTTTGTAATAATTTAAAACTCCTTCCCAGGCAGCCCACTGCGTATCTGTGTCAATATTCATCTTTACAACACCATAAGAAAGCGCTTCATTGATCTCACCAATTGTAGATCCAGACCCTCCATGAAAAACATAAGAAACTGGCTTAGTAATATTTACCCCTGTTTTTGATATGACATAATCTTGACCATCTTTTAATACTTTTGGAGTAAGTTTAACATTTCCTGGTTTATATACTCCATGAACATTTCCAAAAGCTGCTGCAATCTGAAAATTTGGGCTAACTTTTAAAAGTTCTGAATATCCATAATAAATATCCTCGGGAGTAGAAAATAGTTCGTGTATAGCCCTATCTGAATTATCAACGCCATCCTCTTCCCCACCAGTAATTCCAAGCTCTATTTCTAAAAACATTTCAATTTTTGCCATTCTTTCTAAGAATTTTTTAGAAATTTCAATATTTTCTTTAATAGGTTCTTCTGATAAATCTAGCATATGTGAAGAAAATAATGGTTTTTTGTGCTGACTATAGTACTTCTCTCCATACTCTAAAAGTCCTTCAACCCAAGGAAGCAAATTTTTAGCACAATGATCAGTATGAAGAACAACAGGAACACCATAATGCTCTGCCATTAAATGAACATGCATAGCACCAGAAATAGCACCAGCTATTGAAACTCCTTGTGGTTTTTCAATCTTCAAGCCTTTTCCAGAAATAAAAGCAGAACCACTATTAGAAAATTGTATCATAATAGGAGAATTAATTTCTTTTGCTGCCTCCAAAACTGCATTAATAGAATTTGTTCCTATACAATTAATAGAAGGTATAGCAAATCCTTCCTTTTTACATATTTCATATAACAAATGTAGCTCCTTCCCATAAACCACACCTGGTTTAATCTTGTCTAAAACGCCCATTTATATCACTCCTTTTCTTTATTTTTTCTTTTATCAAATGCCTATAATAAATTATACACCTAAGAAGTTGAATTGAATTTAAATCAATAAATAATTATTAAATCAAAAACAAACATAAAATTTATTAAAAATCTATCATTTTGCATAAAAAAGACTAAAATCAAGCCTTTTTGGTAGAATCTAACATTTTATACCACTGTGAAAATTCTTTTATCCCTTCTTTAATAGAAATTTTGGCCTCATACCCAACATCATTTTTAAGCTTTAAAATATCACAACAACTTTCCACAACATCTGCTTTTTGCATAGGCATATAATTTTTTAAGGCCTTTTTACCAAAATTTGCTTCAAGCTCGCTAATAAAATCTAGCAGTTTGGTTGCGTGCCCGGTTCCTATATTATATATTCTGTAAGGGAAATAAGATGTTGACGAATTTGGATTTTTAGCGTCAAAATTACAATCACTCTTAGCCGGATTTTTCAACACTTTGTAAACACCTTCTGCAATGTCACTCACATATGTAAAATCTCTGGCCATATTTCCATTGTTAAAAATATTAATGGGCTTGCCATTTTTAATTCCATCTGAAAATAAATATAAAGCCATATCAGGCCTTCCATAAGTCCCATAAACCGTGAAAAATCTAAGCCCTGTTGTGGGAATATTAAAAGACGCACTATAAGCATGCGCCATCATCTCATTAGATTTTTTACTAGCTGCATATAAATTTAAAGGGTGATCCGTAATAAAATCTTCACTAGACGGCATATTTTCATTTATACCATAAACCGATGACGTAGAGGCATAAACAAAATGTTCGATTTTTTCTTTATAAACCCTGCACACATCCAAAACATTAAAAAACCCAACAATATTTATTGAAACATAGCTATCGGGATTTTCAAGACTATCTCTAATGCCTGCTTGAGCAGCCAAATGACAAACATGTGTAAACTTATGATCTTTAAAAAGCTCTAGCAGTTTATCCTTATTTAAGATATCAAGATATAAAAAAGATAGATTATTATATTTTTCACTCTTAATAATTTTATGCGTTTTGACATCCTTAGAACAAAATCCCAAAGCCTCTAACCTTTCATGCTTAAATTTGAGTTCATAATAATCATTTAATACGTCTATGCCTAAAACTTCATGCCCTTCTTCTACAAGCTTTTTAGCTACATGAAATCCAATAAACCCCGCAATTCCGGTTAAAAAAATCTTCATACTATTATTCCCCTTTAAAATTCAATAAAAAGAAACATCATCGATCTATTTTTTAAAGCCAATATTTCTTTTCTGATAACTGCGAGAATTGTTGATACCACACCTATTATTTCTAATATAAGAAATTCTTATTCTTTTTATATTTCCATCTCCCTCGCTTTCAGTTTTTATGTCACTATAACGATTTAAAGTTGTATGAATGATCCTTCTTTCAAAAGGATTCATTGATGGCAACAAAATAGAACGCCTGGTTCTTTTGACTTTATGAAAAGAATTTATTGCTAAATTAATAAATCTAGATTTAAATCGTTCTCTATAATCTCCAATATCCAATATAACCCTATTAAAAGCACCATTTTCACCAATAAGCTTAGAGGCATAAACATTTGTTAAAAGCTGTAAAGAATCTAAATTTTTACCCTCTCGTCCAATCAAAATATTTGGGCTATCTGTTTCAATAGAAATCTTAACATATCCACCTTCTTTGGGCTCTATTGCCAAATGTACAGAATATCCCATTTTAATTAGCATTTCTTTTACAAATTCTAAAATTTTATCACAAATTTTATCACCAATTTTAATTTCAAAACCGCCTTTTTTAACCTCCTTTACATGAGGAGAAACCCTTATTTTAATCATTTCTTTCTTAAATAAAAATCCAACTCTTTCTTTATCTAAAATTTCTACATCGAACTCACCTTCTTTTAATTCTAGATCTCTCATTGCTTTCTTTATTGCTTCTTGTTCGGTTTTTCCGTAAAATTCATAGCTCATATTATTCCCCCTTAAGACAAATGCATCTTTATATAGTATTGCTGTAAAATAGTAAAAATATTTGTTGTAATCCAATATATCAAAAGCCCTGATGGCATATTGTAAAGTATGAAAAAAAACATAATAGGCATTCCAAAATATAAAAATTTCTGCTGTGATCCAAGATTTTTTAAATCCATATTAGAACTAACAATTGTAGATCCTAATTGAGTAAACATCATAATAAAAGGCAAAATTCTAATATCGGTCCAAGAAACAAAATAAAGCTTATATCCAAAATGATATACACTGTCACCGATAGATAAATCATCAATCCATCCTGGAATAAAACTGGCCCCTCTTAATAAAAATAAATTATTTACAAGTGAATAAAGAGCAAAAAATATAGGAAGCTGCAAAATTACAGGAAAACATCCTCCTAGAGGATTAACTCCTTCTTCTTTATAAAGCCTTCCCATCTCTTCATTCAACTTTTTAGGATCATGCTTAAACCTTACTTGAAGCTCTTTCATTTTAGGTTGAAGCTTGGAAAGCTCCGCAGTAGCTCTAAATCCCTTAAACGTCAAAGGAAATATAAGTATTCTAACAACAATTGTCAAAAAAATAATTGAAAGTCCCCAATTAGGAATAACATCATAAAAAACTTGCATTACCATTTGCATAGGAACTTGAATTAAATACCACAAACTCTTTTCCACTGACATTCCAAAAGAAATATCAGACAAACCAAAGGTATTATCATCACTCTTGTCAAAAACATCTAGGTATCTATTATCCTTGGGTCCAGCATAAATAAAAAACTCATCGCTAATATTTTTTTTATTTCTAACATCATTAATAATAAACGATTTAAGGATTCCTCTTTCCTTCTTAAACTCAACTTCCATATTTTCTTTAGAAACCAATACCCCAAAATACTTAGTACTAGAACCAAGCCATCTAGGATTGCTAATCCTTAGACCATCTTTACCATATTTAAGCTTATTATCATAATAAATTATTTGAGATAAATAATTATTATATTGTAGCTTTGCTTTATCACTCAACCTTTCAATCTCAGAACTAAAAATAACTTTATAAGAATCAATATCAAATAAGTTATAATCCTCAAAACCATTTACAGTAACTTTAAATTTCATCAAATACTCATTTTTTTCCGAAAATGTATACTTCTTTACATATTCATAAGTTTTACCATTATTTTTAAAATAAGCTTTAAATTCATGATTAGAATCATCTATCTTTTTATACAAAAACAAATCTTCTACTAAATAGTCAAAACTAACATCAAAAAAAGTTTCATTTTTGTAATCGATATTAATTAAATCTGTAGGACCTTTTTCCAAATTTAAATGATTTTTAAGCTTCAATGAAACCAAATTTCCTCTAAATGTAGAAAAAGTAGCAACATATATATCTGTTTCTACAACAATATCTTGAGACTTATTAATCAAATTAAAGTTATTGCTCTTACTTGAAAACATTTCATTATCATCAAAGCTTTTATTTAAATCAAACTGCACTTCCTTGTCAGAAGACTTAGAACTTAAAATGTTTGAAGAAAAAATATCGTTAATAAGCATGAAAAGACCTATTAAAAATAAAGACAAATAAACTGTCCTTAAAATTTTTCTACTTTGATTCACTTTTGCCCCTTCCACACCGTTAAAACCAAACTTTTCATAAGAGATTCAATACTAAAATAAGTCAAAGTTAACCCGTTGTAAGAAACTACAAAAATAATATCCAAAGCAATCCCGTCTAACAATTCTAATCTTTTTCTAAAAGCTTCTTTAAAAAGCCTTCTAATGCGATTCCTTTTAACAGATCCCCTAAAACCTTTAGAAAAGGTAACAAGAATTCTAGAATAAACCAAATGATTTGATTTATAAAACATTTTAAGATTAAGATTGCTAAATCTAATCAGATCGCCTTCTTTGAAAATTTTTTGAATTTCTATTTTTGATTTTAGACTAATATTTCTTTTTCTCATCAGAAACAGTTAATTTTATTCTTCCTTTTGCTCTTCGTCTTGAAAGAATAAGTCTTCCACCTTTAGTTTTCATTCTAGCTCTAAACCCAAACCTTCTATTTCTTTTTACACGACTGGGCTGATAAGTCCTTTTCAAAACACTCCTCCATTATAAACAATTTTATGCTACTAAGCTGAAAGTTGAACACTACCATGGTATAGCATATAAATGCGATTGTCAATAATAATTACTTTACCAAAACCTTTATATCTATTATTTTAATCCCCGTTAATTCTTTTATTGAATTTATTATCTTTGACTTATTGATTGATATACTATATAAAATACTTGAATTGCTTACCTCAATAAAAAGTATCTGCTCATTTTTAAAATCTAAAAATTTTACATCATCTGATAAAGCCTCAAATATCTGATTCCATTTATCAGCAATCAATAATTTTGAACTTATCTTTTTATTAACAAGCAAATTGGATTCTAAATAATCTTTAAGAACATTGCTTATTTTTTTAAAAGCAGAATCACTCATAGCATTTTTTATACCACAATGCAAAAAACAATATAAAATAAACTTAGAAAAGCTTATTTTAATATTCAAAATGACATTAATAATTCACTTTAACCTAAAGACATCGGCATTATCAAGTGCGTAAAATTGAAATTTTCAGGTTCACTCAATTTCAATACATTGCCCGAATTAAATTGTATTTCTATCTTTGAAGTTTCAAAAACATTAATAGCTTCAACAAAATATGAAATATTAATAGCCATAACCTCATCTGCTCCGTCATACAGATAGTTGGGGTCTTTAATAAAAAATTCACCTTTTCTTCCAGTAATCAAATCTTCTCCAAGAAGTTTTAATTGAAGCTCAGAAAAAGTTAAAACCAACTTTCTTGATTTATCAACATACAAATTAACTCTTGCAAGTCTATCTTTTAAAATGCTTAGCGAAACCAAAGATTTATTCTTTTGTTCCTTAGGTATAATGCTCTTATAATCCGGATAATTACCGTTAATCAAGCTACAAGCTATTTTATAATTGTCGAATTCAACATAAAATTTTTTATCCGAAGACTTTATTTTAACCATACCTTCTCCTGACATAAGATGTTTCAAAAAATTAAATATTTTTACAGGAACTATAAAATTCACATCTTCTTCAACCATGACTTCTGTTTTACAGATAGACATTCTGTGGCCATTGGTAGAAACAAGCAGTAAATTAGAATCTTCATTTTTTGTAAAATACACACCATTTAATACATTCTTGGATTCATCAAAATGTGCTGAAAAAGCTATTCTATTTATTACTTTTTTAAAAGATTTTTGTTTTATTTCAATTTCAAAAGTGTAATCTTCATTAACCATATCATAATTGTAGTTTTCGATTTCTTCGTATGAAAAAGTGGGTTCTTTTAAATGATCCTCGTATTCTTCTTTCACATCTTTTAACTCTCCCATAATTTCTAATTTACTATTATTTTCATTAAAAACTATTTTGATTTTCTTATAAAAACTGAATGCTTTTACTGCGTCATAAAAATTTGAAGCATTAATTAATACCTTAAAATCTGTTTCTGAAACAATTGAAATTGTGCTTTCAAAAAAAATATTTCTGTCTGTTGATTTAATTATTAGATTAGATTTTTTTACCTCTATTAGCAATGCACTCCAAATATCATTCATGTTCCTGTTTAATATTATTCCCTTTGCCTTTTCTATCTCATTTATAATTTGATTTGTTTCGCAAATAAAAAATGTGTTATTTAGCATAATGCCTCCTTATATATTTTATTACATTTTATCTTTGTGAGATTTCATAGATTTTTCATTTTTAGTTTTTATAGATATATAGTAATAGTAGTAGTAAGTCTCTGTTTGATTGTCTAATTGTATATAATGCTATGTAACATAAGAAAATACCTTGTTAAATTATCGGGTATTTTTTGTTACATTTTTGATAAATTATTTGTTTCAATTGTTTAAAAGAATTCTTAATTTTTCAATTAGGTTTAATTCTTTTTTATTTTGTTCATAAGTTCTGTGATTAAATTGTTAATTTCTTTGTCATTATTTCTGTCTCTATCTATTTTATTTATTGAATAAAGCACTGTTGAGTGGGTTTTCCCTCCAATAATTTTTCCAATTTCAATTGTTGATAGTCCTGTAAAATTCCTCAAAAGGTATGCATAAATATGTCTAGCTTTTGTTATCTCTGGTTTTTTGCTATGCCCCTCAATATCCTTGTGTGTAATTTTTAACTCTCTTAAGAGTATTTTTTTAATATTTTCAATATTAATTTTATTGCTTGATTCATTGGTTGTTTCTTTTTCGTAAATTATTATTTCTTTGATTATTTTTTCAACAATGTCAATGTCAATTTCTATATTGTCTAAATCTATATATGCTTTTAGTTTTGTTACGGCAGCTTCAAGGTCTCTTACATTTGTTGTAACTTTTTGAGCAACTAGATTTAGTATATTTTTAGGGACCCTTATACCATCTTCTTCTGCTTTTTTTTCGACAATGGCGACTCTGAGTTCAAAATTGGGCTTTGATATATCAACATTTAGTCCCCTTGTGAATCTACTTTTTAGTCGATCTGTAAAATTTGTAAGTTCAGAAGGAGGTCTGTCACATGTAAATACTAATTGTTTGTTATCTTCATAAAGTGCATTAAATGTGTGAAAAAGCTCTTCTTGTATGCCTTCTTTTTTTTGTAAGTCGTGGATATCGTCTATAAGCAGCATGTCTAAGTATCGGTACTTTTTTTTAAATTTTTTTGTTTCGTGTGTCTTTATGCTTTCTACAAATTCATTTAAAAAATTTTCAGCCGTAACATATAATATCTTAAAGTTATGATGCAATTCTTCTGTTTTGTTTCCTATGCTTTGAAGCAAATGTGTTTTTCCAAGCCCAACTCCACCATAAATTAAACATGGATTATATTTTTTCCCAGGATTTTTTGAAATTGACAAACTTGCATTGTATGCAAGTTTATTATTTGGCCCTATGATAAAATTTTCAAATGTATATCTTTTTTTAAGAAAGGGGTTTTTAAAATTTGTGGGTTCTTCTTCTTTAATATACATTTTTATACGATCTTGAATGCTTTGAATTGGTTCTTTAAGGATTGTTTTTTCTTTAAGTTTGTTGAAACTCGGAAAAGTTTCGTTAAAATCCATTTTTTTGCTTTCTTGTTTGTCAGAATGAGTTTTGGGTTGTTGATTTGTGAATTCAATGACTACGTTATTGTAGCCATTTTTTATGAGGATTTCTTTAATTTTTTTTGTAAATCTTTTTTCTATTTGATTTTTATGAAATAAATTTGGAGTAGATATTTTAATATTGTCACCTATTGATTCTAAAAAGTACAAATTTTCAAACCAAACATAAAATTCTTCTTCTGATAGTTCTTTTTTTATTTCTGTTAAAATTAAGCTCCATATATTTTTTGATTTTTCCATTTTTTTGTCCTTGTTGGTTTTAGCACTATACTTTTAACATTATATAGTATAAAGTTAGATTAAGATTCTATCTAAATTGTTTGTGAATTTTTAAAAGTTTTTGGTACTTTCTATGTAATAGATATTATTTTTTTTTTAATGTAGAATTTATCTGTGTCTAGATTTTGATTAAATGAATGGAAGGTTTATGAATTATGTTGCTAGTAACATTCAGGTCTTAAAAGGACTTGAGGCTGTTAGGAAAAGGCCTGGCATGTATATAGGCTCTATTTCTGTTAATGGGTTGCACCATTTGGTTTATGAAGTAGTTGACAATAGTATTGATGAGGCTTTAGCTGGGTTTTGTGATAGAATAGATGTTATTATCAATTTAGATAATACCATAACCGTTGTTGATAATGGGAGAGGGATTCCTACCGATATTCATGAAGAGGAGGGTATTAGTGCCCTTGAACTTGTTTTAACAAAGCTACATTCTGGTGGTAAGTTTAATAAAGGCACTTATAAAGTTTCTGGGGGGCTTCATGGTGTTGGAATTTCGGTTGTAAATGCTTTGTCTTCGTTTTTAGAAGTTTATGTTAATAGAGATGGAAAAATTTTTAGGCAAACTTTTTCAAAAGGCATTCCAACTTCTAAAGTAGAAGTTGTGGGGGAATCTTCTATTACGGGGACCAAAGTTACTTTTTTGGCAGATTCTGAAATTTTTGAAACTTTAGATTATAATTTTGATGTTCTTGAAAAAAGGCTTAAAGAGCTTGCTTTTTTAAATGATAAAATATACATTTCAATAGAAGATAAAAGAATTGGGAAAGAAAAATCTTCAAAATTTTATTTTGAAGGTGGGATAAAATCTTTTGTAGATTATTTAACCAATGATAGTAAAGCTTTTCAAGCAGAACCTTATTATATTGATGGCTTTCTCAATGATGTTATTGTTAATGTAGGGCTTAAATGGACTGAAAGCTATTCTGATAACATTCTTTCTTTTGTTAATAACATTAATACAAGAGAAGGGGGGACTCATGTTGTGGGCTTTAGAAGTGGCCTTACTAAGGCTATGAACGAAGCTTTTAAAAATTCAAAAATAAGCAAAAAAGATGTTCCAAATCTCACAGGAGATGATTTTAAAGAAGGTCTTACAGCTGTTATTTCTGTTAAAGTTCCAGAACCTCAATTTGAAGGCCAAACAAAGAGTAAGCTTGGTAATTCTGAGATAAGAAAAATAGTTGATGTTATTGTATATGAGCATTTATTGGAAATTATTAATTTGAATCCTTTAGAGATAGACACTATTCTTGGAAAAGCAATAAAAGCTGCTCGTGCTCGTGAAGCTGCAAGAAAAGCAAGAGAATCAGAAAGAAAAAAAAATGCATTTGAAAGCTTGGCATTACCTGGAAAATTAGCCGATTGCGCTTCTAAAAATCCTTTGGAAAGGGAAATCTATATTGTAGAGGGGGATTCTGCTGGAGGAAGTGCTAAAATGGGTAGAAATAGATTTTTTCAGGCCATTTTGCCATTATGGGGGAAAATGCTTAATGTTGAAAAAACGAGAGAAGACAAGGTAATTACCAATGATAAGCTTATTCCCATAATTGCATCTCTTGGTGCAGGGGTTGGTAAAACTTTTGATATTACAAAACTTCGTTATCATAAGATCATTATTATGGCAGATGCTGATGTTGATGGATCTCATATTAGAACTTTGCTTTTAGCTTTTTTCTTTAGATATATGAGAGATTTAATTGAAAATGGTTATATATATATAGCCATGCCTCCTCTTTATAAAATAAAGTATGACAATCGTATTTATTATTTTTATGAAGAAAAAGAAAAAGAAAAATTTTTAGATTCTATTGAAACTAAAAATCGCAATAGTATTTCTCTTCAGAGATATAAAGGGCTTGGGGAGATGAATCCAACGCAGCTTTGGGAAACGACTATGGATCCTGCTAGAAGAAAAATGAGATTGATGAATGTAGATGATGCTATTGAAGCTGAAAAAATTTTTGTTACTCTTATGGGAGATTTAGTTGAACCTAGAAAAGAATTTATTGAACAGAATGCACTTAATGTAATTAATCTTGATGTATAATTGGAGCGTTAATGGCAGTTGGAGAAAATAAAGAACAAATATTAAATGTTAAGATAGAAGATGAAATAAAGACGTCTTATTTAAATTATGCAATGTCAGTTATTGTTTCCAGAGCTCTTCCAGACGTAAGAGATGGTCTTAAGCCAGTTCACAGGAGAATACTTTATTCTATGTATGAGATGGGACTTCGTTCTGATAAAGCTTTTAAAAAAGCTGGTAGAATAGTGGGAGATGTTCTTGGGAAATATCATCCTCATGGAGATCAATCAATCTATGATGCTCTTGTAAGACTTGCTCAAGATTTTTCACTTAGATATCCGGTAATACGGGGGCAGGGCAATTTTGGATCTATTGATGGAGATCCTCCTGCTGCTATGCGATATACTGAAGCCAAAATGGAAAAAATAACTGAATATATTGTTAAGGATATAGACAAAGAGACTGTTAATTTTAAGTCTAATTATGACGATTCTTTAAGTGAGCCTGAGATTATGCCTTCATCATTTCCATTTCTTTTGGTTAATGGCTCTAGTGGAATTGCTGTTGGAATGGCTACTAATATGGCACCTCATAACTTAAGGGAAATTTGTGATGCTATTGTTTATATGTTGGACAATGAGAATGCTTCTATATTTGATTTGCTTAAGATAGTTAAAGGTCCTGATTTTCCAACTTTTGGAGAGATTGTTTATAATGATAATTTAATTAAAGCATACAAAACTGGCAAGGGAAGTGTTGTTATTAGGGCAAGATATCATATTGAAGAAAGAACAGAAGATAGAAATGCTATAATTGTTACAGAAATACCTTATACGGTAAATAAATCTGCACTTCTTATGAAAGTTGCGTTTTTGGCAAAAGAAGAAAAACTGGAAGGACTTTTAGATATAAGAGATGAATCTGATCGAGAAGGCATTAGGATAGTTCTTGAAGTTAAAAGAGGATTTGATCCTCATGTTATTATGAACTTGCTTTATGAATATACTGAATTTAAAAAGCATTTTAGTATAAATAATTTAGCTCTTGTTAATGGCATTCCCAAACAGTTGAATTTAGAAGAATTATTATTTGAATTTATTGAGCATAGAAAAAATATTATCGAAAGACGTATTGAATTTGATTTGAGAAAGGCAAAAGAGAAAGCACATGTTCTTGGGGGGTTAAATATTGCTTTAAATAATATAGATGAGGTTATTAAGATTGTTAAAGCGTCTAAATTAGCAAAAGATGCAAAGGAGAGGCTTGTTTCAAATTTTGGTCTTTCAGAGATTCAGGCCAATTCAGTTCTTGATATGAAGTTGCAAAAACTTACAGCTCTTGAGATTTTTAAGCTTGAAGAGGAACTTAATGTGCTGTTAAGCTTAATAAAAGATTATGAAGATATTCTCTTGAATCCAGTAAGAATTATTAATATTATAAAAGAAGAAACTATTAATTTAGGTTTGAAATTTGGCGATGAACGTCGAACTAAAATAATTTATGATGAGGAGGTTTTAAAAACTAGTATGTCGGATTTAATGCAAAAAGAAAATATTGTTGTTATGCTTACAAAGAAGGGGTTCCTTAAAAGACTTTCACAGAATGAGTATAAATTGCAAGGTACGGGAGGAAAAGGTCTCAGTTCGTTTGATTTAAATGATGGAGATGAGATTGTTATTGCTTTGTGTGTTAATACTCATGATCATTTATTTATGATTTCAAATGAAGGAAAGCTTTATTTAATCAATGCTTATGAAATAAAAGATTCTTCAAGAGCTTCAAAAGGTCAAAATATTAGTGAACTTATTAATTTGGGAGATCAAGAAGAAATATTAACTATTAAGAATAGTAAGGATTTTACTGATGATGCTTATTTGTTGCTTTCAACTGCAAGTGGAAAGATAGCTAGATTTGAATCTGCAGATTTTAAAACAGTAAAGTCACGAGGTGTTATTGTTATTAAACTTAATGATAAAGATTTTGTTACAAGTGCAGAGATTGTTTTTAAGGATGAAAAAATAATTTGTCTTTCTAAAAAGGGTAGTGCGTTTATATTTAATTCAAGAGATGTTAGGCTTACCAATAGGGGTACCCAAGGTGTTTGTGGAATGAAATTAAAAGATGGCGATGTTTTTGTTAAAGTTTTAGCAGTTAGAGAAAATCCTTATCTTTTGATTATTTCTGAAAATGGGTATGGAAAAAGATTAAGTATGTCTAAAATATCTGAGCTTAAAAGAGGCGCCACTGGTTATACTAGTTATAAAAAATCTGATAAAAAAGCGGGTAGTGTTGTTGATGCTATAGCAGTTTCAGAGGATGATGAAGTCTTGCTTGTAAGTAAACGTTCAAAAGCTTTAAGAACAGTAGCTGGAAAAGTATCTGAACAAGGTAAAGATGCTAGAGGAATTCAAGTATTGTCCCTTGATAATGACAGCTTGATTTCTGTTTCAAAATTTATTAAGTAAAGAATTGGTTTTTCTTATTTAAGAATGTTCCACGTGGAACATTCTTTTTTTTATTCTTAAATTGTAATTCAATATTATAACCTGGTAAAATTTTGTGTTGTAGGAGGTTCTGATAATATGGATGGAGTTTTTAAAATGATAGATATTCATCTTTTAGATATTGATGATGATCAGCCAAGGAAATCTGTTAGTCTTGTTGAATTAGAAGAGCTAAGCATTTCTATAAAAGAAAATGGAATTTTGCAACCTTTAATTGTTTGTAAAGCAAATGATAGATATAAAATAATAGTAGGAGAAAGAAGGTTTAGAGCCGCTAAACTTATTCAGATGACAAATATTCCTGTTATCGAAGTTAACATAAAAGAATCCTGTAGAGATTTTATGCCTTTGGTTGAAAATATTCAAAGAGAAAATTTTACGCCTGTTGAGGAGGCTTATGCCTATAAAAATTTAATGAATAAATATTCTTTAACTCAAAAGGATTTATCTGAAAAAATTGGCAAAAGTAGGACCTATATTTCAAATTTAGTTAGGATTTTAGATCTTGAACAAGAAATATTAAATGCAGTACATAGGAAAGAAATTTCTTTTGGGCATGCTAAAATTATTTTATCCTTAAAGGATAAGCAAGATAGGTATAATCTTTATTTAATGATATTGAAAAAAAAAATTTCTGTAAGAGATGCAGAAAAATATGTTAAAAATTTATACAAATCCATAGTAAAAAAAAGAGAACTAGAACAAGATCCTTTTTTAAGCAATATAAAAGAATTTTTATTTGATAAAATCCAAACAAAAATAGATATTAAAGGAAATCAAAATAAAGGCAAAATAGAGATAGAGTATTTTACTTCGGGTGATTTAAGAAGAATTGTTTCTTTTTTTGGTCATATTAGCTAAATTGTTTGTATAATTTAAAGATTGTAAAATATCTTTTCTTAATTTTATGAGATTTTTGATTTATTAGGTATTTGGCACAACACATAAATTTTTTAAGTTTGTTTTAAAATTGTTTAGTTTCTATAAAAAATATTAAGCTTTAAATGAAGGGAAAAGTTTTATATTTTGTTATGTATAACTAAATATAAAAGTAAAAAATAATTTAATATTTGAAAAATGAATAGTAAGAATATATTTTATATATTCTTGTTGGCGCAGCGCTAAAGTTAGATAGAATTATTTTTAATATGTTTTATTTTTTTCTTTATTTCTAAAATAGAATGAAAAAATAATTTTAAATTTTCTTGCTTTAATTTTTTAAATTCTATATTTTTAAATTCTTTTATATTTTTTAATATGAAATCCAGCGCTTCTTTTATGTCGTTTTCATATTTTTCGGGGTTTTTAAGTAATGATTTTTGAGTGCTTTTTAAATCAAAACTTTTTTTATAAACAATTTTAAATTCTTTTAAAGAATTTATTTTGCCATTTAGAACTTCAGCTTTTAAAATAGAGGGACAAGATTTTTTGGATATTTCATATGATAATGATAAAGGTAATTTTTCTATATTAAGTTGCTTGTCGGAATTTTCGATAAGCAGATTGTATCTTGATATTAAGGCGTAAACCTTGTCTTTTTTAAATCCCATGCTTTTGAACCACTGATAAAAAAGTCCATTATATTGATTGTTTCCTTTTAATTTGTCCTGGGCGTCTTTAAGTATCTTTCCAATTTTTGTATAAGTGTTGTTGAAAATATTGAAAATTTCATATTGCTTTTTTTTTAAAAAATCAGAAATATCTTTATCTAGCTTATTGTAGTCAAAGTTTTTTCTTTCAATTGAAAGAATTTCTTTTTTTTCAATATTTTCTGAATTGTTCGAAGATGTTTCTAATTTTTTACCCATTAGAAACATTAAAGTTTCTAAATTGTCAGACATAGCTATTCCTTAATTTTGTTTATTATTTCTTTTGAGAGTTCTAAAAAATCTTTTGCAGCATTGCTTTCTTTGTCATATTCATATACAGGCATTTTTGCTTCTTGGGATTTTGAAATGCTTATATTTTTCCTTATTTTTGTATTTAAAAGTTTTTCTTTGAAAACTTTTTTTAATAAACTTATATATTTTTCTTTACTTTTATTCCTTATGTCGTATTTATTTATAAAAACACCCGTAATCTCTAAATTTTTATTTATTTGCTTTACAGTATTTATTGTATCTATTAGTTGATTTATGCCTTCAAATGCAAAAAATTCTGTTTCAATTGGTATTAACAAATAATTGCTTGCAATAAGGGCATTTATAGTTAATATTGAAAGTGTAGGAGGGCAATCGATAATAATAAAATCATATTTATCTTTTTCATACAGTGTTAATGCATTTTTTAAAAAATTTTCTCTTGAAAGTTCATTTATTAATTCTTTTTCTAGCAAAGCTAATTTAATGCTAGAAGGAATTATGTCTAATTTAAAATGGTTTAAAGGTTTGACTTTTATTTTTTTATTAATTAGTTCATAACTTGAGTTTTCGGCTATATTCTCCGAGGTGTTTGTGCCGCTAGTGGAGTTTCCTTGTGAATCAATATCTATTAGAAGAATTTTTTTATCAAGCAGGGTCATTGAATAAGAAACATTAATGGCGCTTGTGGTTTTTCCTACGCCCCCTTTTTGATTGATTACAGATATTATTTTCATATAAATTTTCTCTTTTTATTTGTTTTTGTTTTTATATTTTAAAACATAAATAGAAAAAATAATAATATTTTAGATATTTTTTAAATATTTGATTATTTGGCATGCATATTATTCTTTATGAAACTTTTAAATTTTTTGAATTAAGCCATTTTCTATAAAAAATTCTGATATTTTTTGCTTATTGTTTGTTTTGAATTTAATTGAAGTGTTTATTTTGTTTGAAAAGTTTGAATCTATTATTTCTATTTCAAGTTTATTTTTCATTTTTAATAGTGAGTTGTATTGGTTGTAAGTTAAATTTAAGCTTAAAATTTCCAATTCCTCTTTTTCTATTGTAGATGTATTATTAATAACCTCTTTGGCAGACTTGTAATATGCTTTGATTAATCCCCCTCTGCCAAGCAAAGTACCTCCAAAATATCGCAATGTGATTATTAAAGTATCAGTTAAATTATTATGTATTATGGCATCTAGTGTTGGTTTTCCAGCCGTTAAATTAGGCTCTCTGTCATCACTCATTCCATTTAAGAACGAGTTTTTATTTCCTATTCTAAATCCATAAACCACATGCGTAGCATTTTTAAATTTTATTTTATATTTTTTAATAGTTTTATTTATATCGTCTTTTTTTTCAATGTTAAAAATATATGAAACAAAGATGGATTTCCTTATTTCAATTTTAGAATTACTATTGTTTTTTGGCACTAATATCATATAACGTAAGTATACTATCTTTTTAGATATTGCAGTATTTATTGTTTATGTATATTATTAATAGTGTTTGTTTTTATTATTGATTGTTATAAATATCCAGAAAAGAGGTAAAAATGATATCAGGCTTGAATCCAACGTTAAGGTTATTTAAAGATCATAAAATACTTTATTCTAACATGGAAAGGGGATTAAAGCCCCTTTTAGAAGTAGATAATTTTATCAATAAATATATCCAGAATAAAGAAGGACTTGAAATTTATGATAAAGTTGTAGGCAAGGCAGCAGCCGTTATTATTTATAATATAGGGCTTCAAAACGTTCAGGCCGGGGTTGTTTCTCAACCCGCAAAGGATTTTTTAGAAAGCAGAGGAATAAAAGTGGCTTATAAAAAATTGGTAGAAAAAATAAATGATAGGGCAGAAAGTTTGATTGAAAGCTTGGAAAATCCCGAAGAGGTTTATAAGTATATGATTAAAAGAGGCATTATAGTCAATAATTTATAAATTATGAAAATAATTGATCTATGTTTTAGCTAGCTACGTGATTTTGAGTATACAGTAATAATTAGGGCTATATTGTATATTAATATTATTAAATTTCCCCAATTTAGGTAAAAATTGCTTTTATTATAGTTAAAAATCCAAATTCCAGCATAAATACCTAAAAATCCTCCTATAGAAGATGTAAACATTATTAAATTAGGTTCGATTGTATGTTGATTAATTTTGTTTTGATTTTCTTTAGCATCAGGTTGCTCGGTAAATTTGCTGTCAATAAAAATCATGGCAAAACCTGTAAGAGTGATGCATAGAAAATAGATCATAAATATTTTTCTAATTAATGCAAACATAAATTTTCCCTTTCTTTTAACTTTTTAATCATTAATACTTAATGATATAACTAAATGTAATACAAAAGCAAGTATTTTGATAGACATATAAAATTTAGCTTATATCTTATTTTTGTATTAGGTGAATAAAGGGTTTTAGATTTTTATAATTAAGAAAAATGTTTTTAATATATTTATTTTTGTTTTTTTGGAGGAATTAAAAGGAGCCGTGTTATATATTGTTGGTACGCCAATAGGCAATTTAGAAGATATTACTTATAGAGCAATTGATGTTTTAAAATCGGTAAATGTTATCTTTGCAGAAGATACGAGAGTCACTAGTAAACTTTTGTCGCGATATAAAATTAACAAAAAAATGATTTCTTGCAATGCTGTGACAGAAAACAAGAAGATAGGCTTGCTATTGGATTATTTGGCAAAAGGAAATTCTATTGCTTTTGTTAGTGACGCCGGTACTCCGGGGCTTAGTGATCCTGGTAGTTTATTGGTTGCTGCTGCTTTTAGAGAAGGATATAAAGTTTGTCCGATTCCCGGAGTAAGTTCTTTTAATACAATTGTAAGTGTTAATCCTTTTAGAGATAAGTCGGTATTTTTTGAGGGATTTTTGCCCAACAAAGGTCTTAAAAGATTTAAAAGAATTGCTGAACTATATAAAAGAGGAGATGCTTTTGTTCTGCTTGAATCTGGCCATAGAATTTTGAAATTGCTTGTTGAAATTTCTTCTGTTAGTTTAGATGCGAAGGTTCTTGTTGGTCGCGAGATGACAAAAGTTTATGAAGAATATCAAATTGGCAGACCTTTAGAATTAAAAAAATATTTTGAATCGAGCAAGGATAAGGTTAAAGGAGAGTTTACTATTTTAGTCAGCAGAAGCCGTTCATAATAAATGTTTTCTACTTAGATTTCAAAAATTTATTTATTGTTGATTTTATCTGATTAATTTATTATGCTATACTTGAATTTTGATAGGGGTTTTTATGAAGATTTATTTAGCTTCTCCATTTTTTACCGAAGAGGAAATTAAACTAAGGGATGAAGTTTTGAAATTTCTTGAAGAGTTTAATTTAGATGTGTTTTCTCCAGAACATCATGCTGTTAAAAAGATGGGATTGCTTGAGAAGGTTGATGATAACTTTGCAAATAGAGATATAAGAGAGAAGATAAGAGAAATAGATTTAAAAGAGCTAGTTAGTAGTGATATTGTTTTGGCCTTGGTTAATTATGTTGATGCGGGTACGGCCTATGAGAGAGGTTTTGCCTTTGCTAAAAAAATACCAAGTATAGATTTTTTTAAAGATAAAAAAGATTCTGATTTTTATAATTTAATGTATAGTGACTGTAATGCTGCTTTTTCTAATTATAAGGATCTTAGGGAAGGAATTTTGACTTTTAAAGAATTGTGGATTAAGTTTAAAGGAGATAATGAAAATTTCAGAACCTTCTTTGATTATTTAAAAGCTAAATTGGGAAATAAATTGAAAAAAATTTTTACAACTTTGCCTGTTAATGAAAAATGTGGTTGTTAATGCTTTTAGCACGGCTTATTAATAAAATTTATTTTTTTACATTTTATATTAATAAAATAATGAAAAGGTATTGACAATATGTTTCTTCTTTTGTTAAAGTATTAAAGGTTGAAATGATTATTGGAAGATGAGAGAAGGGAAGAGTTAAGTAAGGTTAAAAGCCAAAAGAATAAACAAAACCTGTTAATTTTTTAAATAAAAAGTAAGAATAACGAAGAGTTTGATCCTGGCTTAGAACTAACGCTGGCAGTGCGTCTTAAGCATGCAAGTCAAACGGAATGTAGCAATACATTCAGTGGCGAACGGGTGAGTAACGCGTGGATGATCTACCTATGAGATGGGGATAACTACTAGAAATAGTAGCTAATACCGAATAAGGTCAATTAATTTGTTGATTGATGAAAGGAAGCCTTTAAAGCTTCGCTTGTAGATGAGTCTGCGTCTTATTAGCTAGTTGGTAGGGTAAATGCCTACCAAGGCGATGATAAGTAACCGGCCTGAGAGGGTGAACGGTCACACTGGAACTGAGATACGGTCCAGACTCCTACGGGAGGCAGCAGCTAAGAATCTTCCGCAATGGGCGAAAGCCTGACGGAGCGACACTGCGTGAATGAAGAAGGTCGAAAGATTGTAAAATTCTTTTATAAATGAGGAATAAGCTTTGTAGGAAATGATAAAGTGATGACGTTAATTTATGAATAAGCCCCGGCTAATTACGTGCCAGCAGCCGCGGTAATACGTAAGGGGCGAGCGTTGTTCGGGATTATTGGGCGTAAAGGGTGAGTAGGCGGATATATAAGTCTATGCATAAAATACCACAGCTCAACTGTGGACCTATGTTGGAAACTATATGTCTAGAGTCTGATAGAGGAAGTTAGAATTTCTGGTGTAAGGGTGGAATCTGTTGATATCAGAAAGAATACCGGAGGCGAAGGCGAACTTCTGGGTCAAGACTGACGCTGAGTCACGAAAGCGTAGGGAGCAAACAGGATTAGATACCCTGGTAGTCTACGCTGTAAACGATGCACACTTGGTGTTAACTAAAAGTTAGTACCGAAGCTAACGTGTTAAGTGTGCCGCCTGGGGAGTATGCTCGCAAGAGTGAAACTCAAAGGAATTGACGGGGGCCCGCACAAGCGGTGGAGCATGTGGTTTAATTCGATGATACGCGAGGAACCTTACCAGGGCTTGACATATATAGGATATAGTTAGAGATAATTATTCCCCGTTTGGGGTCTATATACAGGTGCTGCATGGTTGTCGTCAGCTCGTGCTGTGAGGTGTTGGGTTAAGTCCCGCAACGAGCGCAACCCTTGTTATCTGTTACCAGCATGTAATGGTGGGGACTCAGATAAGACTGCCGGTGATAAGTCGGAGGAAGGTGAGGATGACGTCAAATCATCATGGCCCTTATGTCCTGGGCTACACACGTGCTACAATGGCCTGTACAAAGCGAAGCGAAACAGTGATGTGAAGCAAAACGCATAAAGCAGGTCTCAGTCCGGATTGAAGTCTGAAACTCGACTTCATGAAGTTGGAATCGCTAGTAATCGTATATCAGAATGATACGGTGAATACGTTCTCGGGCCTTGTACACACCGCCCGTCACACCACCCGAGTTGAGGATACCCGAAGCTATTATTCTAACCCGTAAGGGAGGAAGGTATTTAAGGTATGTTTAGTGAGGGGGGTGAAGTCGTAACAAGGTAGCCGTACTGGAAAGTGCGGCTGGATCACCTCCTTTCTAAGAGAAAGATAAACTAAGGCTAATTCCATTAACTCTTCCCTACTCTCTTCTTTTGATAAAAGAATTTTTTAAACCGGTGTTATTTTTTTAAGTTTAATAGAAATTTATGTATTAAGCTTTTTATTAATGATATTAAAGCGCTCTATTAAGTTTAGATCATTTTGGGGGTTTAGCTCAGTTGGCTAGAGCATCGGCTTTGCAAGCCGAGGGTCAAGGGTTCGAGTCCCTTAACCTCCATTTGGCATTTGCCTTGGATTGTGATTAAGCATTTTTTCAAGTAACTTTGTTAGAGAGATTATTTTAAAGATGAAATAGAGGAAGTTAGAATTTCTGGGTTAAAGGTGGGATCTTTTGATACTAAGAAGAATGTCTAAAAACAAAAGCAAGCCTCTTATAAAAACTTACGGTGTGTCATTAAATCATAAGAATTAAACAAGATTACATTTTCTAGTAGTCTATTTTAAACATCCCACATTCATTACTAGCTTTTAATTAGGAATTAATGTGAGTCGTTAAAGCGTGATGTCTGGGGGGGCAAGTTTTGTAGCGAGTCGCAACTTTTGTTATCGTTACCACTATGTAATGATGGGGATTTGTATAAGATTTTGGTTATAAGGTGGAGGGTAAGGCTTGTGTTCAAGTTGTTACTCTTATATCCTACGCACGTGTTTACAATGTTCTGTACAAAGCGAAGAGAAACAGTGATTTGAAGCAAAAGCTTAAAGCGAGCTAAGTCTGGATTGAAGTTTGAAATTCGATTTCATGAAGTTAAAATCACTAATAATTGTATATCAGAATAATACGGTGAATATGTTTTCAGACCTTATACACACTCGTCCGTCACACCATTTGAGTTGAAGATGGCTTAAGTTGTTATTCTAACCCGTAAGGGGGGCGCTTTAAGTATGTTTAAGGAGGAGGAGGGTGAAGTAGCAACAAGGCGATCGCATTTTCCGGTATGGCTGAATTAGCCTCTTTGTAGAAGAAAGACAAATTAAGGCTAATTCTATTGACGATTCTTTGTACTTTTATTTTGATGAAAAAATCTTTGAAGTCAGGGTAAATTTTTAGTTTAAAATTTAGAAAAAATAAATCTTTAGCAGGTGTTTGGCAGTATTTGGCTTTATATTTAATTAAGCTATTGTTTGATAGCAGGTACAATTTTAGGGTGAAGGGCTTTTATATTATTAATTATAGCTTAAAGCAATATTGCCATATTTAAAACGATGAAATACATTGGGACCAGGATGAGTTGAACATCCGACCTCAGGTTTATCAGACCTGCGCTCTAACCACCTGAGCTATGATCCCTTAAACATACAATTCTTTTACAAATTTTATTTAAATCTTATGACTTTGTCAATATCTCTTATACCTTTAAAAGATATAAGAGATATTGTGTATAGTTTATAATTTTTTACATATGTATCAATGTCCTCTATTTTATATTTTAGATTAGCATTTTCATATAAGATGATTTAAGTTGAATCAGTTTAGCTTTTTAAGTTTTTTTGGATTAAAAATCTAAAAAATTTATTAAAATAGTATTAATTGGATAATTAAATTATTTTAGTTTTTATTTTTATTGTGGGCAATATACTTTTATGTTTTGCATGTGTGTTTTGGCAATAATTTTTTTTATTATTTTTTTGTTTTAAAATTGGGTTTATGGATCGATATTTTTTTTTGCAAGATGCTACTATCGTTGCAAAGTTATTGCTTGGTAATTTGTTGATCAGAAAGATCGACAAAGAAGAAGTGGTTACCAGAATTGTTGAAACGGAAGCTTATATGGGGATAACAGATAGTGCCTGTCATTCTTATGGCGGCAAGATAACAAATCGTACAAGTTCTATGTATAGCATTGGGGGATATTCTTATGTGTATATGATATATGGCATGCATTACATGTTTAACATTGTGACTGCAGATAAAAATAATCCCCAAGCTGTTTTAATTAGAAGTGTAGAGCCCATTTCTCCATTATTGGGGGAGAAAAGTATTCTTACCAATGGTCCTGGAAAACTTACAAAATTTTTAAACATTGATTTAGCTTTTAATAAAGTTGATCTTATTGGAAATAATGAGCTTTTTTTACAAAGAGGCATGAATCTAGATTTTAATATAGTTTGTTCAAAAAGAATCAATATTAATTATGCACAAGATAGTGATATAAACAAGCCTTGGAGATTTTATATCAAAGATAACAAATTTGTTTCAAGGCGTTGATTTTCATTTAAATATATTTTAAAAAAATTTTAAAAATATAATATTATTAAATTTGATTATTTTATTCTTTAAGAGTAATTTATTGAGAATAAATTACTTGTGATAGTATATTTTACAAGAGAGATTTATATATGAATTCTAATTATAAGAGATATAAAATGCTGGTTTTTGATCTTGATGGCACTTTATTGAACAACAATCATGAGATTACTTTTTTAACCCTTGAAGTTCTTTTGGCTTTGAAGAAAGATTTTAAAATAATTATTGCAACCGGTAGAAGATTAAGTGAAGTTAAAAATATTAGGAATCAATTAAAAAAAATGAGTATTAATGAAAATTATCTTGTAACGGCGAATGGGGCGGAAGTGTTTTTGCAAGAAAATTTAATTTTTAGACATGCAATGAGTTATGGCTTGGCAAAAGAAATTCTCAAGATACATAAAGACAATGTTGATGTTAATCTTTATACTTTTGATACTTGGTATTCTAATGCATATGTTAAAAGTCCTATTATGAAACATTTTATTAGGGATTTAGGCCTGAATGTTACTATTGGAGATCTGACTAAATTAAACGTTGACTCTGTTTCTAAGATTGTTTATTATTGTGATGATTTGGCAATTCTCAATAAACTTGACAATGAGATTAGGGATAAGGATTTCAAGGACATAAGGGTGTTTTTTTCTTCTAAAGATTTATTAGAGGTTACCAATATTAATGCTAATAAGTATAATGCTATTGAAAATATTGCTTTTCTTGAAAGCATTCCATTGTATGATGTTTTAGCTTTTGGAGATAATAATAATGATTATGAGATGCTCAAAAATCTTGGCAAAGGGGTTTTAATGAAAAATGCCAATGAATTTCTTAAAATTAATTTAGCGAATAACGAAATGACAAAGTTTAGTAATAATGAGGATGGTGTTGCTAAGTTTTTAATTGATTTTTTTGAGCTTAATATTAAGTATTAATTTGTATTCGAGTGTTTAATGTATTTGGTTTATTTTTAGCAGAATTTTCTATTTAAAATATAAATTTTTATTTATAATGTATTTTTGTAAATTTATTTATTAAAATATTGGAATAAGTATTGACATGGATTAAACAAAGATATATATTATTTTATGTTGCATAAACAAATTGGCAAAATAGAGATGGAAGATAAAAATATGGTCAAAGTAATAAGAGTCTATGGTGGATGCCTAGGAGCTTTAAGGCGAAGAAGGTCGTGGTAAGCTGCGAAAAGCTTGGGGGAGAAGCAAACATTTATTGATCCCAAGATTACCGAATGGAGTAATCCAGCTAGCAAGATGCTAGCTATCTATTATTTAAATAATAGAGGCGATACCAGGGGAAGTGAACCATCTAAGTACCCTGAGGAAAAGAAATCAAAGAGATTCCCTTAGTAGTGGCGAGCGAAAAGGGAGTAGCCCAAACTTTAAATGTGTCAAGCCGCAGAGCGTTGCATTTATGGGGTTGTAGGACGTTTAAGCTTAGTCTGTGATAAGCAAAAAAGTTACAAAATATTTATATAGAAGAATAATCTGGAAAGATTAACCAAAGAAGGTGATAGTCCTGTAATTTAAATGTAAATATCTTTTTAAAATGTTCCTGAGTAGGACGAGGCACGAGAAACCTTGTTTGAAGCTGGGGAGACCACTCTCCAAGGCTAAATACTAAAAAGCTACCGATAGTGAAGAGTACCGTGAGGGAAAGGTGAAAAGAACCCCGGGAGGGGAGTGAAATAGAACTGAAACCATAGACTTACAAGCAGTCAAAGCCGTAATTAATTGCGGTGATGGCGTGCCTTTTGCATAATGAACCTGCGAGTTATCATGTCTAGCAAGATTAAAGCATAGAAGTGCTGGAGTCGAAGCGAAAGCGAGTCTTAAAAGGGCGATTTAGTTAGATGTGGTAGACCCGAAGCCGAGTGATCTATTTATGGCCAGGCTGAAGCTTGGGTAAAACCAAGTGGAGGGCCGAACTCTAGTCTGTTTAAAAAGGCAGGGATGAGCTGTGAATAGGAGTGAAAGGCTAAACAAACTCGGAGATAGCTGGTTCTCCCCGAAATGGATTTAAGTTCAGCCTTATTTTAGTTTAATAGAGGTAGAGCACTAATTGAGCTAGGGCCTGTCAAAGGGTACCAAACTCAGTTAAACTCCGAATGCTATTAAATGATGAATAGGAGTGAGACTATGGGCGATAAGGTTCATAGTCGAGAGGGAAACAGCCCAGACCAACAGCTAAGGTCTCAAAAATGTGTTAAGTGGAAAAGGAGGTTTAGGTACGTAAACAGCCAGGAGGTTGGCTTAGAAGCAGCCATACCTTTAAAGAGTGCGTAATAGCTCACTGGTCGAGTACTTAAGTGCCGATAATGTAACGGGGCTAAACACATTACCGAAGCTTTGGATCTTAACTTTCGTTAAGATGGTAGGGGAGCGTTCTGTAAGCCAGAGAAGTTAAACTGGAAAGTTTGATGGAGGTATCAGAAGTGAGAATGCAGGTATGAGTAACGAAAAAATGGGTGAGATCCCCATTCGCCGAAAACCTAAGGTTTCCTGGGTAAAGGTCGTCTTCCCAGGGTTAGTCGGCCCCTAAGGCAAAGCTGAAAAGTGTAGTCGATGGGAAACAGGTTAATATTCCCGTACCTCTTATAGTTTCGATGGAGTGACGCATGAGGTTAACTACTGCTAGGCGATGGTTGTCCTAGTTTAAGCATTAAGGTGATGATCTTAATAGGAAAATCCGTTAAGAGAGCTAAGATGTGATGATGAGTGCTATTTAGGTGGCACGAAATGTAGGTAGTCAAGGTGCCAAGAAATAACTTCTAAGGTTAGGCTATAAGGGACCGTACCGCAAACCGACACAGGTAGGTGGGATGAAAATTCTAAGGCGCGCGAGAGAATCCACGTTAAGGAACTCTGCAAAATACGTACGTAACTTCGGAATAAGTACGACCTAAGCAATTAGGTAGCATAAAAATGGTCCAAACGACTGTTTACCAAAAACACAGGTCTCTGCAAATCTGCAAAGAGAAGTATAGGGACTGACACCTGCCCGGTGCTGGAAGGTTAAGAGGAGATGTTAGTTTATTCGAAGCATTGAATTTAAGCCCCAGTAAACGGCGGCCGTAACTATAACGGTCCTAAGGTAGCGAAATTCCTTGTCGGGTAAGTTCCGACCCGCACGAATGGTGTAACGATTTGGACGCTGTCTCAACGTGGAGCTCGGTGAAATTGAAGTATCGGTGAAGATGCCGATTACTTGTGGTTAGACGGAAAGACCCCGTGAACCTTTACTATAGCCTGGTATTGAGATTTGATTAAATATGTGTAGGATAGGTGGGAGACTTTGAAGCTATCTCGTTAGGGGTAGTGGAGTCAATCTTGAAATACCACCCTTGTTTAATTAGGTTTCTAACTTATAGAAATATGAGGAGAGTGCCAGGTGGGTAGTTTGACTGGGGCGGTCGCCTCCTAAAGAGTAACGGAGGTGCGCAAAGGTTACCTTAGAGTGGTTGGAAATCACTTTGTAAGTGTAAAGGCATAAGGTAGCTTAACTGTAAGACTGACAAGTCGAACAGATACGAAAGTAGGTCTTAGTGATCTGGCGGTGGCAAGTGGAAGCGCCGTCACTTAACGAATAAAAGGTACTCCGGGGATAACAGGCTTATCCTTCCCAAGAGTTCACATCGACGGAAGGGTTTGGCACCTCGATGTCGGCTCATCGCATCCTAGGGCTGGAGCAGGTCCTAAGGGTATGGCTGTTCGCCATTTAAAGCGGTACGCGAGCTGGGTTCAGAACGTCGTGAGACAGTTTGGTCCCTATCTGCCACAAGCGTTGGATATTTGAGAGGAGCTATCTTTAGTACGAGAGGACCGAGATGGACGAACCTCTAGTGTACCAGTTATCCTGCCAAGGGTAAGTGCTGGGTAGCTACGTTCGGAAAGGATAACCGCTGAAAGCATCTAAGTGGGAAGCCTTCCTCAAGATGAGATATCCTTTAAGGGTCCTGGAAGAATACCAGGTTGATAGGTTAGAAGTGTAAGTATAGTAATATATTAAGCTGACTAATACTAATTACCCGTATCTTTGGCCATATTTTTGTCTTCCTTGTAAAAACCCTGGTGGTTAAAGAAAAGAGGAAACACCTGTTATCATTCCGAACACAGAAGTTAAGCTCTTTTTCGCTGATGGTACTGCGAGTTCGCGGGAGAGTAGGTTATTGCCAGGGTTTTTATTTTTATATTTTAAACCTTAATTTTATTTTATATTTTTTAAATGTTAGTGTTTTTGAATATGTTATTTAAATTATATAAAAAATAAAATATATATTGACATGAATTAAACAAAGATATATATTATTTTATGTTGCATAAACAAATTGGCAAAATAGAGATGGAAGATAAAAATATGGTCAAAGTAATAAGAGTCTATGGTGAATGCCTAGGAGCTTTAAGGCGAAGAAGGTCGTGGTAAGCTGCGAAAAGCTTGGGGGAGAAGCAAACATTTATTGATCCCAAGATTACCGAATGGAGTAATCCAGTTAGCAAGATGCTAGCTATCTATTATTTAAATAATAGAGGCGATACCAGGGGAAGTGAACCATCTAAGTACCCTGAGGAAAAGAAATCAAAGAGATTCCCTTAGTAGTGGCGAGCGAAAAGGGAGTAGCCCAAACTTTAAATGTGTCAAGCTGCAGAGCGTTGCATTTATGGGGTTGTAGGACGTTTAAGCTTAGTCTGTGATAAGCAAAAAAGTTACAAAATATTTATATAGAAGAATAATCTGGAAAGATTAACCAAAGAAGGTGATAGTCCTGTAATTTAAATGTAAATATCTTTTTAAAATGTTCCTGAGTAGGACGAGGCACGAGAAACCTTGTTTGAAGCTGGGGAGACCACTCTCCAAGGCTAAATACTAAAAAGCTACCGATAGTGAAGAGTACCGTGAGGGAAAGGTGAAAAGAACCCCGGGAGGGGAGTGAAATAGAACTGAAACCGTAGACTTACAAGCAGTCAAAGCCGTAATTAATTGCGGTGATGGCGTGCCTTTTGCATAATGAACCTGCGAGTTATCATGTCTAGCAAGATTAAAGCATAGAAGTGCTGGAGTCGAAGCGAAAGCGAGTCTTAAAAGGGCGATTTAGTTAGATGTGGTAGACCCGAAGCCGAGTGATCTATTTATGGCCAGGCTGAAGCTTGGGTAAAACCAAGTGGAGGGCCGAACTCTAGTCTGTTTAAAAAGGCAGGGATGAGCTGTGAATAGGAGTGAAAGGCTAAACAAACTCGGAGATAGCTGGTTCTCCCCGAAATGGATTTAAGTTCAGCCTTATTTTAGTTTAATAGAGGTAGAGCACTAATTGAGCTAGGGCCTGTCAAAGGGTACCAAACTCAGTTAAACTCCGAATGCTATTAAATGATGAATAGGAGTGAGACTATGGGCGATAAGGTTCATAGTCGAGAGGGAAACAACCCAGACCAACAGCTAAGGTCTCAAAAATGTGTTAAGTGGAAAAGGAGGTTTAGGTACGTAAACAGCCAGGAGGTTGGCTTAGAAGCAGCCATACCTTTAAAGAGTGCGTAATAGCTCACTGGTCGAGTACTTAAGTGCCGATAATGTAACGGGGCTAAACACATTACCGAAGCTTTGGATCTTAACTTTCGTTAAGATGGTAGGGGAGCGTTCTGTAAGCCAGAGAAGTTAAACTGGAAAGTTTGATGGAGGTATCAGAAGTGAGAATGCAGGTATGAGTAACGAAAAAATGGGTGAGATCCCCATTCGCCGAAAACCTAAGGTTTCCTGGGTAAAGGTCGTCTTCCCAGGGTTAGTCGGCCCCTAAGGCAAAGCTGAAAAGTGTAGTCGATGGGAAACGGGTTAATATTCCCGTACCTCTTATAGTTTCGATGGAGTGACGCATGAGGTTAACTACTGCTAGGCGATGGTTGTCCTAGTTTAAGCATTAAGGTGATGATCTTAATAGGAAAATCCGTTAAGAGAGCTAAGATGTGATGATGAGTGCTATTTAGGTGGCACGAAATGTAGGTAGTCAAGGTGCCAAGAAATAACTTCTAAGGTTAGGCTATAAGGGACCGTACCGCAAACCGACACAGGTAGGTGGGATGAAAATTCTAAGGCGCGCGAGAGAATCCACGTTAAGGAACTCTGCAAAATACGTACGTAACTTCGGAATAAGTACGACCTAAGCAATTAGGTAGCATAAAAATGGTCCAAACGACTGTTTACCAAAAACACAGGTCTCTGCAAATCTGCAAAGAGAAGTATAGGGACTGACACCTGCCCGGTGCTGGAAGGTTAAGAGGAGATGTTAGTTTATTCGAAGCATTGAATTTAAGCCCCAGTAAACGGCGGCCGTAACTATAACGGTCCTAAGGTAGCGAAATTCCTTGTCGGGTAAGTTCCGACCCGCACGAATGGTGTAACGATTTGGACGCTGTCTCAACGTGGAGCTCGGTGAAATTGAAGTATCGGTGAAGATGCCGATTACTTGTGGTTAGACGGAAAGACCCCGTGAACCTTTACTATAGCCTGGTATTGAGATTTGATTAAATATGTGTAGGATAGGTGGGAGACTTTGAAGCTATCTCGTTAGGGGTAGTGGAGTCAATCTTGAAATACCACCCTTGTTTAATTAGGTTTCTAACTTATAGAAATATGAGGAGAGTGCCAGGTGGGTAGTTTGACTGGGGCGGTCGCCTCCTAAAGAGTAACGGAGGTGCGCAAAGGTTACCTTAGAGTGGTTGGAAATCACTTTGTAAGTGTAAAGGCATAAGGTAGCTTAACTGTAAGACTGACAAGTCGAACAGATACGAAAGTAGGTCTTAGTGATCTGGCGGTGGCAAGTGGAAGCGCCGTCACTTAACGAATAAAAGGTACTCCGGGGATAACAGGCTTATCCTTCCCAAGAGTTCACATCGACGGAAGGGTTTGGCACCTCGATGTCGGCTCATCGCATCCTAGGGCTGGAGCAGGTCCTAAGGGTATGGCTGTTCGCCATTTAAAGCGGTACGCGAGCTGGGTTCAGAACGTCGTGAGACAGTTTGGTCCCTATCTGCCACAAGCGTTGGATATTTGAGAGGAGCTATCTTTAGTACGAGAGGACCGAGATGGACGAACCTCTAGTGTACCAGTTATCCTGCCAAGGGTAAGTGCTGGGTAGCTACGTTCGGAAAGGATAACCGCTGAAAGCATCTAAGTGGGAAGCCTTCCTCAAGATGAGATATCCTTTAAGGGTCCTGGAAGAATACCAGGTTGATAGGTTAGAGGTGTAAGTATAGTAATATATTAAGCTGACTAATACTAATTACCCGTATCTTTGGCCATATTTTTGTCTTCCTTGTAAAAACCCTGGTGGTTAAAGAAAAGAGGAAACACCTGTTATCATTCCGAACACAGAAGTTAAGCTCTTTTTCGCTGATGGTACTGCGAGTTCGCGGGAGAGTAGGTTATTGCCAGGGTTTTTATTTTTATATTTTAAACCTTAAATTTATTGTGTATATTTATTTTTATACGGGGATAAAAGTATTGTATTTTAATAAGGAAATTTTAAAATAAAATGAAAAAAGCAAACTTTTTAAGTACTAATTTTTTAATTTTACTTTTGGTTTGCTTTGTCAATACCAATTTATTTTCCAAGGATTTTTTCAAGTTTAAGCTTATAGATCAATTTTTTCCTTTTTACTATAAGAATAATAAAGGAGAATATGAAGGGCTTATTTTTTCTATTTTAGATAAATGGGCAAAAGACAATAATGCTGATATCAGAGTTGAGCATATTGATAATTTAAATGAAAGTGAAATTGAAGACAAAGCAATATATTTAGGATTGACTTATAACACAAAATTAAATGATTTTTTTTATTTTAAAAATGAGCTTGCTAGGAGCATTTCAATTTTATTTTCTAAAAGCTCTAATAAAAAATATAAAAATACCCATTCAACATTTTTATCCAATTTTAATATAGGAGTTATTAAAAATACAATATATGAAGATATCTTAAGGCTAAAAAGTGCTAACACTATTTTTTTGGCTGATAGTTCTCAAGAGTTAGTATTGGCTTTAAAAAATAATAAGGTTGATTATATATATGGTGATTGTAAGACTTTACATTATATTGCAAAGCGGTTTTTAGGTGAAGACCTTGTGATTTTTCCTGGAGATGTTTTTTATAGTATCAAAAATAGAGTGGCTATTAGTAGAAATGCGCCTGAAATAGTAAAGACTTTGAATTTAGATTTGTTTTCTTATTTGATGAAAATGCCCGAAGAACTTATTATTTCTTTTTTAGATAATACTTCTAAGGGAAATTTTGTTGATGTTGGTTTATATAATGATTATCCTCCTTTGAGTTTTATTAATTCACAGGGAAAATTATCTGGCATTTTAGTGGATTTGTGGAATCTTCTCTCAAGGCAACATATCTTTAAGCCTATTTTTAAGGGATTTCCTAAAGAGGATATTAAGAAATCATTAGATGGAAAGTCGGTAGGCATTTTTGGAGGAATTATTAGCAATGATAGTGTATTTGAAAATGTTAATTATGTAGTAAGTAAGCCAATATATCCTCTTAATTTTAAATTTTATTCTAAAGACCTAAATAGTGCTGCTGGTTCAATAAACTCTCAGTTTATTGATTTTAATTTTAATAACATTCAATTAAATAAGAATAAAGATATTGTTAATAACTTTACAGATATTGTTAATAATTCATATGGATTTATAGAAAATTCAATAACAACAAAATATTTATTAAAATTAAATGGATATAATGGCAGATTAAAATCTTACGATTCGATTTTTAATAAAAATAGGTTTTTAGTATTAGCTATTGATAACAGGGTTTACAAGGTTATTAAATATATTCTTAATTCTATATTTGATGATATTTCATTTGAATCTTTACTTCAAATAGATAAAAATTGGTTAGATAAAGAAGAGATTAATAGTTCTAGAATAAATAGTTATAAAATTATGAATAAGGTTAAATTTAATATAGAAGAAAAAATTTGGTTATCAAAAAATAATAAATTAAATCTTGCTGTTAAAAATTGGTATCCAATAGATTATGTTGAAGCAAATAATTATAAAGGAATAAATCAATTCTTGCTTGATAAGATTAGAATGTTTTCAGGTTTAGAATTTAACATAATTGAAGCGCAAAATAGTTTAGATCTTAAAAAATTAATCAAATCTGGAAAAATTGATATGCTAAATACTAATGCAACCGATTCAAATTTAGATAATGTTTTCAATATAAAATTAAATTCTAGGATTCCACTTTATATTTTTTCAAATAAAAAAAGGGTGCTTCCATCTAGAACTTTGGAAAGGTTTGCTGTACTTGAATTTTTATATAGTAAGAATTTGGCCTCTAATATTAAATCAAAGCTTATTCTGGTAAGTAGCTTTAAAGAGGCCCTTCTTCTTCTTTATAAGGGAAAGGTAGATGGGATTATTAGCGATGAGTATACAGCTGCTGCTGTTTTTGAAGAATTAAATATTGTTGATGTTGAGAAACTTCCTACTTTTAGAGACTTGGCTTTTGATTTGAGTCTTGCTATTTATAATCAGGATTATATCTTGAAAGAAATTATTCAAAAAGTTGTTATGCGTTCTAATGTTGGCAGTCAGATGTATTTAAATGATTGGAAATTTGATATTTATTATAAATCCAAAGGTAGCAGGGTTAATAATTTTAAATTTCTAGTGTCAACAGTCATTTTATTTTATTTTACTTTTTTAGGATTTGTAATAATATTTATGTTCAGATTATCATTTGAGCAAAAAAGAAGATATTCTTTTGTGATGAATGAAAAAAAGATTGCAGAGGCTGCCAATGCTGCTAAAACCATTTTTATAGCTAACGTCAGTCATGATATTCGTACCCCTATTAACGGAATAATGGCGGCTACTGAGCTTTTAGATACAACCACTCTTACAAATGCTCAAAAAGACTATGTTAGGATGATAAATTATTCATCTGATTCTTTGCTTTCTTTAATTGATGATATATTGTATTTGTCTAAAATAGATGTCAATGAATTATATGTTGAGAGTCAAGAGATTGATTTAGAGAGTGAAATGGAAATGGTTTTAAAAACTTTTCAATCTCAATGCGCAAAGAAAAATATTGATTTATTCTCTTATTCTAAATCTATTTTTAAAAATTATATAAAAGGTGATATTGCAAAAATTAAACAAATTTTAATTAATTTAATAGGAAATGCTTTTAAGTTTACAGATGATGGTGTTGTTGTTTTAAACTATGAAGAAATATGTAGAACAAGAGCTGATGGCAATAGGACTTTAGTTACAGTTGAATTTAAGGTAATAGATACAGGCAAGGGTATTGAAAAAGAGAATTTTTCTAAGATATTTGAAATATTCAAACAAGAGGACGATTCTTCTTCAAGGGTTCATGAGGGTGCAGGATTGGGATTGTCAATATCTAGAGAGCTTGTAAGACTAATGGGTGGCCTTGGCATTGCTGTCGATAGTAAGGTGGGGGAGGGCACCACTTTTTCATTTATGTTGCCCTTTTTATTGGGCGGCGAGCTTAAAAATAAAAATTTGTCAATCAATAAATCTCAATCAATAAATGATGATAATAAAGTATTAAATGTGCTTTTAAGCCAAAAAGCTATTAAAATTTTTGAACACTGTTCGATTTTATTGGGGTGTTCTTCTAATGTGCGCTATGTAGCGTCTTTTGAGGATGCTTATAAAGTTTTCAAGGAATATCCTTTTTATAGTTTTGTTTATGTAAATGTAAATAACGATAATATTCAAGAGAGTATTCGATTTGCCAATAATATTGAAAGACTAAGCTCTGATGTGCAAATTATTTTTTTATTTTATTATTTAGATAATAAAGCTTTGAAAAATTTAAAATATATGTATGTTAAAAAGCCTTTAATGGGGCTTAGTATATGTTCTATTTATAAAAAAGAGCGTAACCCAGAAATGAATTTTGAAGACTTGATTCCAATAGATAGTGCTTTTAAGATAAAAGAACCCATTAATGTTTTAATAGCTGAAGATAATCAGGTAAATCAAAAAGTGTTGAAAGATATTCTTGTTGTAATAGGCATTGATGAGAATTTTATTGATGTTGTAGATGATGGAGTAAAGGCTTTAAAATCTTTAAAAGATAAAAAATATGCTATTTCTTTTATTGATATACGAATGCCAAGATATGATGGATTTTCAGTGGCTAAGGAAATTAGAAAATTTGAAAAGGATAAGAATTTAAAACCGTGTGTTTTGGTTGCTGTAACAGCACATGCTTTACAAGAGTATAAAGACAGGTGTCTTGCAAGTGGTATGAATGATTATATCTCAAAACCAATACACATAAGTTCAATTAAAACTATATTAAAAAAATACTTGCAATTTGAAGTTAATGATATTTGGAAGAATGAAGATTTCAATCAACCTGTTAAGTTTCCCAATCTAGATGTTAATAGGGCCTTAAAAGAGTTAAATCTTTCATATGCATCATATTCTGAATTATGTAGAGGGCTTGTTGATTTTATCTCTATTAATATTATTGATTTAGAAAAAGCTTTTGATGAGGAAAATTTGTCTTTAGTTAAGGATATATCTCATTCAATCTCTGGAGCTCTTTCTAATATGCGTAGTGAATTGTATAAAGATTTTCAAAAAATTGAAACAAGCAAAAATTCAATTGATGAGTTGAAAAAAATGTATTTTTTTGTAAAAGATGATTTATGTCAACTAATAAGCGACATAAAGGAAAATGTTTTAGTTTATTCTAAGATTGTTAATGAGAATAAGCTATATTTTAAAAATAATGATCAATTTTTAAACCTTCTCAATAAACTTTTAATTGGCATTAAGACTAGAAAGCCAAGAGAATACAGAGAAATTCTTGAGAGCATTGACAAGTATGTTTTAGACGATAATATTAAGGTATTATTTAGTGATCTTCGCAGGAATTTAAGGCTATATAGATTTGCTGAGAGCTCTAAGATTCTTGAAGAGATTATTGAAATGCTTAATAATAAGAGATATTAGCAGTGGAAATGATAATTAAAGATAAAGCTTTTGAAGCAGAGAGTCAGAAGCTTTTAATTGTGGATGATTCTCCCACCAATTTAGATTTATTGGTAAGCATATTGCAAGATGCTTATGAGATTGAGGTTGCAACAAATGGGCTTGATGCTTTAAAGCAGGTTGAAAAAGATAGTCCGGATCTTGTGCTTCTTGACATAGGACTTCCAGATATTAGCGGCTATGAGGTATGCAAGAAGTTAAAAAGTGATCCTGATACTAAAGAGATCCCTGTAATTTTCATTAGTTCAAAGAGTTCTACAGATGCTCAACTTGAAGGATTTAACGTTGGTGGAGTAGATTATATTTTAAAACCTTTTAATAGTCGAATAATTGATGCTAGAGTTAAAACGCATCTTGAATTAAAGAGGTTAAGAGATTATTTTAAAAGCTTGTCTAGAATTGATGGGCTTACTCAAATTCCAAATAGAAGATTTTTTATGGATAAATTTTCTAAATCATGGATGAAAGCTTTAGAAAGCAAAGAAATAATAATTGTTGGGATGTTGGATATTGATAATTTTAAAAATTACAATGATAATTATGGTCACACAAATGGTGATGAATGTCTTAAATTGATCGCTAAAGCTCTATATAAGGTTTCTTTAAAATATAAAATAGATGTTGCTCGATATGGAGGAGAAGAATTTATTTTTTTTTCTGTTAACAAGAGTCTAAATGAAATGATTGGCATTATTAAAACAATGATTAATGATATAAAGTTCTTAAAAATAGTTCATGAGCACAGTAGTGTTTCTAGCATTGTGACTGTTTCAATTGGCCTTGCTCAAGAAATTCCTATTGATAATAATTTTACCAATATCATAAAGCTTGCTGATCGCAAGCTTTATGAGGCTAAAGTTTCTGGAAGAAATCAGTTTAGATATTAAATTTATATTTATTAGACTTTAGTATTTATAAGTTATAGAGATTCCAATGGAATCATAATAAAAATAAGAATTGCCGGTTGCTATTCTTTTTGAAATATCAGCCAGTCCAGCTGTGTTACTTGTGTATGTGGGGCTTGTAGATAATTTAAATTGAAGGCCAAGTGTTAAAGGTTTGATAACTTCAAAATTAGCAACAATAGAAATGTTGTGATAAAAAATATCACTTCCCCAGCCCTTGTTTCTCCAAGGGCTTATGTTTCTGTCTTTGCCAATTTGTGTTTTTCCCTCGTAAAGTAGCCCTATAGTGTTAAGAGTTATTGGCATTTTGTAAGCTAAAAGAGCGTAAGGTTTTATTAACATACCATTTATATTTTTACCATCATCTGCTTTATATTTCCAAAGTTGGCCGTTTTTTGCATGGGGATTGATTAAGTATGTAAAATCATTTCCAATAACTGTAATAATATGTGTCCATTTTCCTTGAAAAATAGCGTTTAAGTCAAATTGGAATCGTCCCCCTGCTATTATTTCTGAATAAAATTCAACAGCATTTGAATATTTTCCATTTTCAATGTGTACGCCAACTCCCTTAAATCCAAAAGCTTGCCAACCTATACCAAGTTCATTTGATGCATATAAATTTAAAAAAGCAATAGGAGTAAAGCTTACTTTACTTTTAAATGAGACGCTTACAGGAGACAATCCAATATTTAAATCTATGTCTATGCCATTATTTTTAAAAAATATAGAATTGGGATTGTGCAAAGCTTTAAAATTTTTATAGTAGCCCAAATATGATATTAGTTTTATTCCCCCCCAATAATTGACTGGAATTTTTAAACTTGGTTTAATATTTTGGAAGTTAGGTTGTTTAAAGCTTCGCGAAAAGCTGCTTACATTTGTTCCCATTTCATGGGGAGGATAATAAGCAGATTGAAAATTAAGGTAAAAATATTCATTATTGAATTCTAGGTTCTGCTGATTTTGAGCAAGAATTATTTTTGCTTGCAAAATTAACAAGCAAAAGCAAATTTTTTTTAACATTTTTATTTTGAATACCTTTTCCATTTAATTTTTTTTAACATTATTTTAATTATTTGTTTTCTCATTTCATCAATCTTAACTGATGCATCAATATTGTTAAGTCTAGAGCATTTTGAGTAAAATTCTATTAATGGTTTTGTTTGTAATTTATATTCTTTAAGCCTTGTTTTTAAGGATTCTTCTTTGTCATCTTCTCGTTGGTAAAGATCTCCTCCGCAAACATCGCAAATACCAATGTTTTTTGTGGCTAGGGTATATATATTGAAAATATTATTGCAAGATTTGCAAATTCTTCTTCCCGAGAGTCTTTTTATTACCAACTCTTCATCAATTAAAAAGTTTATTATTTTTACATTTGGCAAAAATTTGTCAAGAGCTTCAGCTTGACAAATATTGCGCGGAAATCCATCTAAAATAAAATCTTTGTTATTTTTAATAGATTTAATTTTATCTTCTACTATTTTTATTGTAATTAGGTCAGGAACCAGTTCTCCCCTTTCAACAATTTTTTTTATTTCTTTCCCAAGAGTCGTAGAATTTAAAATATTTTCTCTAAATAAATCTCCTGTTGAAATATGTTGGTATTTAAATTCATTAGAAATAATTTTTGAAATAGTCCCTTTTCCAGAACCTGGAGGACCTAAGAATACAAGCCCCATATATACTCCTGTGTAACTATTTATTATTTTAAGGGTTTATTTGAAAACATTTAATAAAAATTTAAGTCCTACAATTGTTCCAATTGTAGATCCAAGATTTACAAAAAGCACTATTAATAGAATTCTTGTAACTTTGTTTTTGAAATATCCTTTTATTGTCGACAATTCTTCTTGTAGATTTTCAAAATCTTTGACCTTTGGTTTGTTTATATAAGCTTCAACAAGTCCGGCTACCATTCCTGTTCCTATAAATGGTATTAAGGAGAATATTGGAGAACCTACAACAGCTGTTAAAATCGTTAAAGGATTAGATTTTAATAAAATGGATGCTATGCCTGAAAAAAGAGAGTTAGATATTATCCAAAGCTTTAAATTTTTGTAAGCAAAATCAAACCCCTTAAAGTAAAAAGAGCCCACTATTAGTAAAATGATTGAAATTGTAATAAAGTAGGATAGCATCTTGCTAAATGAAAAATGTTTTTTGGGGATTATCTCGAGTTCTTCAACGTTTATTATTTTATTATTTTGACTTATTTCTTTTAAAGTTCTAATTATTCCGCTTACATGACCTGCGCCCACAACAGCAAGAATAATGCCTGTTCCTTCAAGTATTTTGTTTGTAATAAATTCGTCTCTTTCATCAATTAAAACTTTTTTTACTTTGGGTATTTCTTTGGAAAGTTCTTCCATTATTTTTGAAAGAGCGTCCTGTTCTTTGAGTTTTTCAATTTCATCTTTTGTAATTTTTGCATCTGTTAGGGAAAAAAGGCTTGAGATTATTTTTGCTTTTTCAAATATTGGGATAGATACCCAAGCTCTTTTTAGAGTTGTCTCAATTTTTCTGTCAGCAAGAATTAGTGGAATATTGTGTTTTTTAGCTTTTAAAATAGCTGTTTTCATTTCTTCGCCAGGCTTTATTCCCTGTTCTTTTGCTAATTTTTTTTGGAAGTTGCTAAGAATTATGTTTATTATGAGAAAGAAGGCTCTTCCTTGTTTTAAGGCTTTATCTATATCTAAGTTTCTCCATTTTTCATTTTCATTAGTGTTTAAGATCGAATGATAGCGAGCCTCATCAAGTTCAACGGCAATATAGTCTGGCTTTAAGATTTCTATTAAACTTGCAGTATCTTCTGAGCTTTTTTTTGACACGTGAGCAGTTCCAAGTATATATATTGTTTTATTGTGTATATTAAATTTGCTTACATGAGAAAAACAGTCTTCTGTTTTGGTGTTTTCTTGTTTATTGTCCAAAAAATATTCCTTGTTTAAAAAAATTTAGCTATTAATTAGTATAGCTTTTAATAATTTTACCATATGGTTTAGTGGAACTATATAGTCTATATTGTTTTCCTTTATTGCTATTTTTGGCATTCCAAAAACCATGGAACTTTCTTGATCTTGCGCAATAGTTAGTCCCCCAGCTTTTTTTATATCTCCAATTTCTCTTGATCCGTCATTTCCCATTCCAGTCATTATTAGAGCAATTGCCTTGTCTTTTGCAATCTCTGCTATAGATTGAAATAATACCCCAATAGATGGTTTGTGACCATTTATATGTTTGCCATCAAGGGTTTGTATTTGATAGTTGCCATAGATTTTTTTTATTTTTGTATGATATCCGCCTGAGCTAATGTATGCATGTCCTTGCTTTAATATTTCGTTATTCGTGGCTTCTTTTACGTTTATTTTGCAAAGATTGTTAAGATTTTTTGCAAATTCTTTTGTAAATCCTTTAGGCATGTGTTGAACAATTATTATTGGGGGAAAGCTTTCAGGTATTTCTGGTAATATTGATTTTAAGGCTGCGGGGCCCCCTGCTGATACTCCAATTGCTATTATGTCAAATTTTCGCAGTTTAAGTTTTTTTATTTCTTTTTCATTTAATATTTTTGCTTTTGCATGTTCTTCAAGCTGAGTTAATGAAGAAATGTCATTTTTGTGATTTAAAAAAAAATTAGCTCTTTCATAGTTTTTTGTATTCACATTTTTATTGCAAACAATTTTGTTTTTTATAGATATCGATCCATAGACCAAAAGCGAATTAATAATTTGTTCTTTTTTGATTTCATGTGATTTTTTATTTTTAGATACTAAAATAAGAGCATCGGCACCCTTTAAAGCGGCAATATTTATTAGGTTTTGATTTGAAGAAGTGACGACAATTGGTATTGTTTTGGTTATATTGTTTTTTTTCTCCAAAAATAGAATGTCTTTAATATTATTTTCTTCTAAATTCATTAATATTACTTCGGGGTTATGTTTTTTAAGTTTATTTGTTGCAAATTTGCCATTAGAAGCAGTTGCAATGACTTGGAGTTTTGGAGACGAATTGATAAGGTCTGATATAAGCTTTCTCTTTACAGCAAAGTATTCTATGATAAGTACAGAAATTTTTGTTTCCACCGTTACTTTTTCCCTATTTTATTCTTGTTTAATTATAACTTATATTTATTTTGTGATTTGGATTTTTCTTTTTGACCGCTAGTATCTTTTTTTTCATATATTATTGCCCAAGGTGTTTTTAAAAATTTAAAAGGAAGGTTGAGCCCAAAAAGTGATTCTGAGTGCCCTATGAATAAATAACTATTTTTAGACATATTGTTGTAAAATTTTTTAAGTACTTTAATTTTTGATTTTTCATCAAAGTATATTAATACATTTCTGCAAAAAATAACATCAATTTGTGAAAAATTACTTTCAAAGTTTAGGTTATGATAGTCAAATCTTATATGATTTTTAATTTCATTTTTAATTTTATATCCGTTTGAATGAGGATATATATAGTGCCTGTATTCTTTAGGAATATTTTCACATTTATTTGATGAATAATATCCTTCTTTTGCTATCATTAAAGATTTTAAGCTTAAATCAGAGGCAATAATAACAAAATCTATTTCTTTTGGAAGTTTTGATTTGAGTACAAATGCTAATGAATAAGGTTCTTCTCCTGTTGAGCATCCTGCAGACCAGATAATAATCCTATTTTTTTCTTCTGCGTTTTTAATATTAATTAAATTGGGAATTACAAATTTTTCAAAAGTTTGAAAATGTAGTGAATTTCTAAAAAATCTTGTTAAATTAGTTGTGACTAAATCCAAGAAATATTCTTTTTTTAATTTTTCACTAATTATTAAATTATAAAGTTGTGATGGGCTTTCAAGAGCAAGATCTCTTACTGCGTCATTCACTCTGCTTTGAAGAACAAATTTATTTTTTTCATCAAAACGAATTCCACTGTTGTTATATATAAAATCGCAAAATTTTAAAAATAGTTTATCTTCAATTTCTAGCATTTTTGGGAACCCGATTAATTCTTCTCTTTATAAATAAGTATTACCTATTTATAATAAATCTCTAGGTAAGAATATTTTTTTTGAAAAAAATTGTAAAATTAATACAAGTAATTTTATTATAAGGCATATTTTTATAAAAATGTTTTTGTTTATTTTAATTTATTTGCAATAATAAATGAGGAATTTAATGAATGTTGGAAAAAATATTTGCAAATGTCTATTTAATATGCATTTAAAAAAATCAAACGATGTTTAATAGGATTAAAAGAACAATTCTTAGAGAAGATATTAAGTATGAAATTTTTAGAAAATTTTTTCATGTTTTTAGCTTAATAGTTTTGGTTTTTTATGGAATAAATTTTTGGATAGGACTTGTTTCTAATATACTTTTTATGATTTTATATTTAAGTTCTGAAATTTTTAGAATTACTAACAAAAAATTACTTTTTTTTGAAAATATTTCAAACATAATATTAAAATCAAGAAAAATATTGCCCAATAAAGTATCTTTTTCGCCCGTTTTTTTGTTTTTAGGCATATTGATGTCATATTGTTTGGCTATGCATCCTTTTAATTATATTGGAATATTTTCGGTATGTCTTGGCGATGGATTTGCAAGTCTTGTTGGGAAGTTAATTCCTTCTTTTAAGCTTGTAAATAATAAAACGATTTCTGGAAGTCTTGTTGTATTTTGTGTTACTTTTTTTTCATATTATTATTTTTTTCCTTATTTAACAGCAGCTTTAATTCTTGGGATTTTAGCAGTATTGGTAGAGCTTTTTGATTCTGCTAATTATGACAATTTATTTTTACCACTTGTTGTTTCAATTTCGTCCTATTTTTTAACTTCCTTTTTTTATAGCCAGTAAAAGAAAATTTTTCCTGATTTTTTTAAGTAGATTGGTATGCCAATTGAGATTGGGAGAAAGGCATAAGGTATTTTTAGTAAATTCAAATAAATTCCACTTAATATTAAGAGCATTGAAACAAAAAGTAAAAAATAATCAAAGCTTTTTTTTCTTAAAAAGGCTACTATAAAGTTTGTTAAAATAAGCAATAAGAATGCGTCTATGTAAAATTTTGTACTTTCGATTTTAAGAATGCCGTGGTTTTGACTATTTTCGTACGAATTAATAGGCATTGTGTAACTATATATGCAGGCAAAGATCAAAATAATATAAATTGTATAATGTATTGATTTTATTTTGAAATCACATATATATAAACTTAGAAAAAATAAATTTAATAATGAAAAAGTATTTACAAAAAGGATAAATTTTGTAAATAAATAATAACTTGAATTTAGGTTATTTTTTAAAAAAAAATCTTCAGAGACCAAAATAGGTTCTAATGTATATGAACTAATAAAACAATAGAAAAATATAAATTGTATATTGTTGGTTCTTTTGTAGTTAATATATGACCACAGCGAGCCTATGATTCCAGCAATAAATATGGCTAATTTATTAACCAATATTATAAAATTATTATTGTAAATTTCTAGAATATAATTTTGATAATTTTCATTATATTTTATTTTATAAGAGAAAGTCAGTATAACGAGTGTTGCTAAAATAAAAATTATAAAAAGAAAGAGATTAATAGAAGAGTTTAACTTTGCGAATATTGATTTCATTTAAATTTCCAAGAATGCATATTTTGTATTTTTTTAATCTTTTTTTTAATTTTTGAATCAAGTTTTTCAAAAAAATCTATTTTTGTTTTTTTTTCAATTGAATCGACGCTAACAACATAATTTTTCAAATCCAAGTCTTTTGCTTTTTCATTTGGGATAATAAAAGAGATTATGTCATAATAATTATTATTAATTGTCAGTACTATTTTATAAAAATTTTTAGGTATCAAAATTTTGTTTTTACCAATAAATCCTTTATTTTCTGTTAAAATTCCAGCGCTAATGATATATATATATCCTTTTGAGATTGCCCATTTTCTTACTAATTTTTCAAGTTTTAACCAAATTCCAGAATTGAATTCGCTTTTTTGAGGTGACATATTTGATAAAAAATATGTATCTTTCATTGCATTTTCAGAAAAAGACATGTCTGCAGAACTTACTATGTGCCCTCTGTCATAACCGCTTTTAAAGTAATCTTCAAGTTTTGGGAAAGTACCCCTGATGTTGGTGTCTTCAAAGAATTTGGTGCTTCTTTTAATTTTTTTTGATTTTAACAAAGTTAATGCTAGTTCTACCATTTCTCTTTTAAGTGGATAAGCAGCCCATTCGGATTGTCTTGCGCTTTCAGCATACCCTAAGGTGTAGTGTTTTTTGCTTATTATTTGAGTAGTAAGATATCCCTTTGGTATTAATTGAGATTCTGTTATTGGAATAGATTTTGTAATGGTAATGTATTTATTTTCTATTATTTCTAAATAGTCAGAAATTTTGTGTTTAATTTGTTTTAAGGCTTTGGGATTTAAGGAAAAAAATAAAAATCCTGTTAGGCATAAAATATAGCAGTAAAGAAGAAATTTTGACCTTTTTTTCATATTTCCAACTTGTTTTCGTCCTTAAAATTATATCTAATAGTAAAATTAAAAGAAATGTTAAATGTATCTAAAAATAAAAAATCAATTTTAAAGTCCAACCCCATTAAAGGAATTGCCTTTTTAGAAGAAATTTCAATAAACATATAAGGCTCTATCACATAAGGCAATTTTTCGTAAAATCGAATGTCTCCTATAAAGTTTGTAGATAGGTAAAAACGACCACCTATGCCAATGGTAGCTGAAAAATATTTTGTTTTTTTAATTAAGTTTGCAATGTGCCAGTTTATTCCTCCTCCAATATAAGATTTAAAGTATTGCATTTTTTGGGGGATATTAAGGCTTTCTTTTGTTAATATCATAGCAACAATTAAAAAATCAAAAGTATTATTAGAAAATGTATAATAGGGTCTAAAAATAAGGTGTTTAATATTTGAATTTAGAAAAAATCCAATTCCAATTCCAATTCCTGTTGAATATGTGAATCCTCTTTTGGGGCTAAAAAAATTAGAACTTTGTTTGGGTTGATTATTTTTTTCATTAGCATTGTCTTCTTCGTTTGCAAGTGCATTTAAAGTGGGAATGATAAGCAATGTTAATAAAATACAAATGTTTGGATTTTTTTTCATAAACAGATTATTTTAAATAATATAAAAATTGTTTTTCCTTTTCAATATTATTAGGTGTATTTGGAAAGAATTTCTTGGTTAGCTTAAAAAATATTTTTTATATTAGGTGGCTGTAGTATGTAATTTTATTGTATATTATACAATATGTTTAATTACTAGGAGTCCACAGATATGTTTTTTAATTTTTTGAAAAAAGATCTTGTATTTATTTTGCCAGAAGTAAATTCAAAAGAAGATGTAATTGATTTTTTAGTTGAAAAAATCAATGATAAGGGATATATAGACAATAAACAAGAGTTTCTTCAAGGAATTCTTGATAGAGAAAAGATAGGTGACACTTCTTGGGAAAATGGGGTTGCAATTCCTCATTTTATAGGGGATGTCGTTAAGACCAGTTTTATTTCGTTGCTTTGTATTAAGGGCGCTGGGGTTAAGTGGTCTGAAGAGAATCCTCCTGTTAATTTAATATTTTTGATTTGTATGTCAAAAAAGCAACAAGGCAATGAGCATCTTAAAGCGATTGCTTTTATAGCTAAACTTTTTGAAGATGATGCTTTTCAAAATGCTTTAAGCGGGTTTGTTACTACTGATGACATTTATTATTATATAGAAAATGTTCAAAGAAAAGCCAAAGAAGAGGTTTTTGGAGCTACAAAAGCAGAAAAAATAGTAGCTGTAACTGCTTGTCCTGTTGGAGTTGCCCACACATATATTGCAGCAAAGAAAATTGAAAATGAAGCTAAAAAGCAGGGTTACAGCATTAGAGTAGAAACCCAAGGATCTATTGGCATTGAAAATGCCCTAACTGAAGAGGAAATCAGGAATGCAGCGGTTGTAATACTTGCTGTTGATAAGGATATTGATGAGAAGAGATTTGAAGGTAAGAGAGTTTATAAAGTTTCAACTGTAAAAGCGATAAACAATACAGAAAATATTATTAATGAATCTTTTAATGCGCCAGTATTTAAAAGCAAAGACTCTGGTGCTAATAGCGCTTCTCAGGCTTCGATTGCAACAGGTAAGGGTAGTTTTTATAAATATTTAATGAGTGGAGTATCTCCAATGATTCCTGTTGTTGCAAGTGGGGGAATTTTAATTGCTCTTAGCATTGCTTTTGTTGGGATTGGACCTGATGGGCCTAATTTTTCTGAGCACCCATTTTATAAGCAGATTGCAGATATTGGCTCTGTTGCTTTTGGGCTGATGCTTCCTGTGCTTGCTGGTTTTATTTCAATGTCAATTGCTGATAAGCCCGGTCTTGCGCCCGGTCTTGTTGGCGGAGTAATGTCTGGAAATGTAAAAGCAGGGTTTTTGGGTGCAATATTTGCAGGGTTTCTTGCAGGCTATGTTGCAAGATTTTTAGCAAGAAGATCTGTTCCTGAATGGTTAAGACCTGTTATGCCCATATTTGTAATTCCGCTAATAAGCACTATTATTGTTGGGTTTTTTATGTTGTATATTGGTGTTTATGTTGGAGAATTTATGGGGGTGCTTGAGAGTGGGCTTAAATCTTTGCAAAGCAATTCAGAAACGTTTGGCGTGTTGGGCAAAATTTTCTTAGGCTTAGTATTAGGTTCAATGATTACTGTTGATATGGGTGGGCCTTTTAATAAAGTGGCATTTCTTTTTGGTGTAGGACTGATTCCTCAAGTGCCAGAAATAATGGGAATGGTAGCGGCAGCAATTCCTGTTCCTCCTATGGCTATGGGGCTTGCAACTTTTTTGGCGCCTAAATTATTTGAAAATGAAGAAAAAGAATCTGGCAAAATAGCCTTTTTAATTTCATTTATTGGTATTAGCGAGGGGGCTATTCCTTTTGCTGCTAGTGATCCTGGACGAGTAATTCCTTCAATAGTGGTAGGAGGAGCTGTGGCAAGCATTATTGCTGCTTTTTTAGGTGTTGCTAATCATGCTCCACACGGAGGACCAATAGTGCTTCCTGTTATTGATAATAAATTTGAGTTTATTATTGCAATTGCTGTTGGAGTTGCAGTTGCAACAGCTTTGGTAATTTTTTTGAAATCTTTAAAATTAAAGGAATCTGAATGAATGAAGATAATATTTTTTTAATGAAAAATAATATTAAAGAATATGATTGGGGAGGAATTAATTTTATTCCCAATCTTTTGGGAGATAAGATTGATGGAAAGCCTAAGGCTGAAATGTGGCTTGGAGCACACAAGACATTTTCTAGCAAGATTTTATATAAAAATGAATATGTTCTTTTAAGCGATTTTTTAGAAGACCATAAAGAGCTTTTAGGCTGTGATGGCGAATTTCCTTTTTTATTTAAGGTATTGTCTGCAAATAAACCTTTATCTATCCAAATCCATCCTTCTAAAGACATTGCTTTAAAAGGGTATGAATTAGAGAATAATAAAGGGATAGATATTAATGATTCTAAAAGGATATATAAAGATAAAAACCCCAAAATTGAACTTATATATGCCTTGAGTGATTTTTATGCGCTTAAAGGTTTTTTACCTTTGGGTGAGATTGAAAAAATTTGTGAAATGTTGAAATTAGATTTTGACTTTCAATCACATAAAGATTTTGTGAAGACCATTTTTGATTTGCAAGCGCATGAACTTGAGAAGATTATTGAAAAAGTTTTAAAAAATTTGGATCTTATTGATAATTTTAGGGGCTATTGGTTTAATGAAATTTACAATATTTATGGTATAGATGTTGGACTTTTAGTGTTTTTGGGCATGAATATTTTTAAACTAAAGCCGGGAGAAGTTGTTTATACAAATAGTCAGGAGGTTCACGCATATCTTAAGGGAGATTGTATCGAGCTTATGACCAATTCTGACAATGTTATTAGGTCCGGTCTTACTACCAAGTATATTGATAAAAAAGAGATGTTAAGAGTTGGTAAATTTGAGGAAGGAAGGTTGTCATTTCTAAGTCCTGATTTTCAAGATAATTTTAGCGTGTTTAGACTCCCAAATACTAATTTGAAACTAATTCAAAAAAAAATGAATGAGAACATTTGTATAAATAGAAATAGTGCAATGATCTTGCTGGTTTTAGATGGGTGCGTGATTATAAATAAATCCTTAAACCTTAAGAAAGGCGAGAGCATATTTATAGGCAAAAAAGCCGAAAATTTGTTTGTTGATGGGGATGGCCAAGCTTTTATTGCTGGTTTTAATTAAAATTAAGCTTGCTTATGAGCTTAATTTTAATTACCAATTAATTATTTGGTTAATTAAATGCAAATTTTATGAATCCAAATCCAAAAAAATTGAATTTAATTCCTTCAAATAAAATGCTTGGTTTTGTTAGCAATATTGTTGGCCCTAGTGCAGGATAAATTTTAAATCCTATGGATAAATTTTTTGCAAAGTTATATTCCATTACAAAAGGAATTCTTACAACCGCACCTATTCTCTCATAATCCGTTTCCTCCTCTTCATCAGGAGGTATAAGGGATGTTTTTGACCAATCTGCACCTATTCCAATGCCACCGCCGATTTTCATATATTGTCCAATTTGTTTTTTAAAAATAATATCTATTCCGCCGTTTAGATAATTTTCAAAATTGTTCGACTTAAGGCCAATAAAACCTCCATATCCAAAATCAATATTTACATAAGGAATTGTAATTATAATGTTTGCAATAGGATCTCCTATTCCGATACCCATTGAAAATAAGTCATAACTTTTTTTTTCTTTTATGTCTTTAAGCTTTGCGATGCAGGTAGTTGAATCTTCTTCCTTGCTGCATCTGACCATATAATTGTCAGATGCAAAAGAAAGGTGTACTACACCTAATATTAGTGTTAAAATATGTATTTTTTTAAAATTTTTTATCATTTATTCTCCATTATATGTATATTTTTATAAAGCCTGTGCCCAAGAAATTAAATCTAGCTCCTTCAAATGACATCGGACTGCCAAGTAGCATGGTTGTTCCAATAGTAGCAACAGCTTTAAATCCAATCACAATATTTTTAAGAAAACTGTACTCTATTACCAAAGGTAGCCTTATCACAATCCCTATTCTATTTTGAAGAGAAGCTACTTGTTGTGCTTCATTTTCTTCCTCTTCTTCAGTTTTTTCATTCGATTTTTCAGGACTTCCTTTTGACCAATCTGCACCTATTCCAATGCCTCCAGAAATCATAGTGTTTTTATGTATTTCATCTTTAAATAAAAGATCTACGCCCATCACAACATAGGGTAAGAAATTGTTGGGCTTAAGGCCTACGAATCCTCCGTAGCCAAGGTCTATGTCTACATATGGAACAGATATTGTAATGTTTGTAAGTGGATATCCAATTCCAAAACCTATGCCAAATAAACGGCGTACAGACTCTTCTTTTGCAAGAAGTTTGTCAAAATCAAAGTCATCTTCGGTTATACTTTTGCTTTTTGATTGGGCAGTTAATAAGCCCGTTGTTAATATAAGTATTATTGTTGCTAATAGCATTCTCATTGAAATTCTCCTTTTTTACTTTCAATTTTAGATATTATTTTTACAATATTTTTAATAAAGCATAAAAAATTAAAAATATCGATATTTATTTGCTTATTTTGATAGCAAAACTTTATTGTTAAATTTTTTATTGTTTTGTGTATCAAAGTTTTGGTTATCAAAAAATTTTTAATCACAAATACAGGTATTATTATACTACTTGACTGTATATTGATGTTAATCTTGTTTGTTTGTATAGGATTTTTGGAAATATATTTTTGTGGTGATTTTTTGGCCTTTGAAAAAAATATAAGTTTATTAATTTGCAATAAATAAGTTTTTTTGCAATGTTTTATATTAAAGCTCTTGAAAAAAAACTTTATTTGCCTTAAGGCCTTTGAAGTTAATTTTAGGCTATTAATTCTTTTTTTCAAAAATTTATCCCAAAAATTTGAATATTAAATTTTTAATCTATAAACAAATAGTATATCAAAGTTTTGAATTTGAAATGTTGTTTTGATATTATTTTAAGTAAGAGTAAATTAATTATAAATAAGATTTAGTACATAATTTATTGTTATTAAATTTATACAAAGCTTATGATTAAACTGTATATCGTTTTTTTTTATTTTTTTTCTTTTTTATTGGGGTTTTCAGAAAATATTTTTTTTAAAAATTTAGGATTTTCTAATAATGATAAATGTTTTATGTTTGGCGAGTATGGTTTTGAAAATGGATATTATTACTCTTCTGCATACTTTGTTGATGTTGTTAAAAATAATTTTGCAAACTCTGGAGTACATTCTAAAATTTTTAAGGAGCACATTGAGTATTTAGATAGTTATGATAAAGGTCTTTATGAGCTTTTAAAGATTATTAATTTTAAAGTTAAAGAATTTAAAATTAATCATTTAAGAAGAGGGCGTGAAATTTATTTTTATGTAAAGAGCGAAATTCCAGAAACAGATTTTTTAAATTTTGTTGATTTTAAAACAGGAAACGAATATCAAGTTTTTGTAAATAAGGATATTAATTCTCAAGAACTTTCTTCTTCTTTTAATATTTTTTTATCTGTAAGATATTGTAATTCGGCTCTAGAAAAACATTTGACTGTTGGAAGAGGAAATTATTATAGAAAGAATGTTATTGATTACAGAATAAGGGAGATTGTTTTATTCCCAAATGAAGATGGAATTATTTTTGTTTTAGAAAAAATAATGTTAAATTCTTATGGGAATAGGTATAAGCGCTTTATGGTTGAAGTTAAAAAATATTGAATATAATTATTTAGTTTTTAAAATAAGTGTAATGTTTTATTAAGGATAATGTATGAGTGATTTTATAGCATCAAAAGAAGATGATTATTCTAAATGGTATTTAGATATAGTTCAGAAAGCAAAGCTTGCTGATTATAGCCCTGTAAAAGGATGTATGGTAATTATGCCTTATGGGTATTCTATTTGGAGCAAAATTCAGAGCATACTTGATAAAAAATTTAAGGAGACAGGACATGAGAATGCATATTTTCCCATGCTTATTCCTTATAGTTTTTTAGAAAAAGAAAAGGACCATATTGATGGATTTTCGCCCGAGTTTGCTATTATTAAGGATGCTGGTGGAGAGAGTTTGGCAGAGCCTTTAGTTTTAAGGCCTACTTCTGAGACAATTATTTGGAATATGTATAGCAAGTGGATTAAGTCTTACAGAGATCTTCCTATTAAAATTAATCAATGGGCAAATGTTGTTCGCTGGGAAAAGAGAACAAGGCCTTTTTTGCGAACTACCGAATTTCTGTGGCAAGAGGGGCATACTGCTCATGCTACTGAAGAGGAGGCATTAGAAGAAGCCTTACTTATTTTAGATGTATATAAAAGATTTATAGAAGACTATTTAGCTATTCCGGTTTTTTGTGGTAAAAAATCTGAAAAAGAAAAATTTGCGGGTGCTGTTTCTACTTATTCAATTGAGGCATTAATGCAGGATAAAAAAGCACTTCAGGCCGCTACATCCCATTATTTAGGTTTAAATTTTGCAAAAGCATTTGATGTGAAATTTCAAGACAAAGATGGCAAGATGCAGCATGTATTTGCTAGTAGCTGGGGTGTTTCTACCAGATTGATTGGTGCTTTGATTATGGCTCATTCTGATGAGAAAGGTTTAATTTTGCCACCCCGCATTGCTCCAATAGAAATTATTGTTATTCCTATTTTTAAAAAAGAAGATGAAATTAATAAAAAAATTTTGGATTATTCTGATTGTGTTGTGAGTACTTTAAAAAAAGCAGAATTTAGGGTTGAAATTGATAAGGATATTAGAAGTACCCCAGGATTTAGATTTTCATCTGCCGAGTTTAAAGGAATTCCAATACGCCTTGAAGTAGGGATAAATGATGTTCTTTTAAATTCTGTTACTATTTCAAGAAGAGATAAAGACAAAAAATTTAAGTATCAAATATCACTTGATTCTCTTATAAGCAAGGTCAAGTTGGAGCTTGATTTAATGCAAAAAGATTTATTTGAAAAAGCATTGAATTTTAGGACCTTAAATACCAAGGAGATTTTTAGAAGCAGCAAGGATAGTTATGAGGTATTCAAAGCCCATGTGAATGATTGTTCTGGATTTGTGCTTTCTTGTTGGTGTGGGGGTTTGAATTGTGAAAATATTATTAAAAATGAAACTAAAGCCACAATAAGATGTATTCCTGATGATTTTAATACCAGAGATTTAACGGGCATGACTTGTATTTATTGTTCTTCTAGGGCCAAATATTTTGTTTTATTTGCCAAATCTTATTAATTTGTTTGGCTTTAATTAATTTTTTCTTGATCTTTCAACTCTTTGAAATTTATTATATGAATGATTGCAATGTTAAAAGCAAAATCGATTAGTAAGGCTAAAGAGATTAATATCGGTAGCATTGGCGTTATGTTAGAAACATTTAGCTCTATTCCTTTTGTATAGGTAGAGCAAAGCATTGTAATTATATAAATTAGGCTATTTGGTATATGAGGAAATGCAAATACAAAAAAAAATGATAAAGCGCTCATATAGCTTATTTCATAGATAGAAATGGGCAAGCTAGAATATGATTTTAAGATTATGAAAAATGATATTACTGAAACAAAAATAGTGCCAAATTTAGATACAAAATTTATTAAAGGTATATTTATAATTATGGATTTTTTTATATTTATTCTTTCATTTTTAATATCTTCTATTAACATCACATAAGGTGAATAAGAATCTTTTGCAAGTCCTGAAAATATTATGTTTTGAAATGATACAAGGATTCCTTTATATATCATTTTAAAACTTTTTGTTAATCTATAACTAATTGTTGGCAATATCACGAATAAAATTACAATTGTCCATGCCAAAAAGAATGTTATGCTATTTGTGTAATTTTGGTAATCTTTAAAGTTTTTTAAGTTTGCAGCATAATCTGCTGTTATAAAAATGATTCCTATATTTAATATATTTACAATAAACCCATTTGCATGGTAAAAAAGATTAGATGCGCTTAACATTAGCTCTCTGGCTATTCTTCCTTTTTGTTTTGCATAGTAAAAGCTTGTACCTATTATTATTGAGATCATATATATGCTTAGTAGATTTGGATTACTAGATGTAAATATCTTGAAAATATTTTTTGGGAAAAATGTTTCTAGTAAAGCTTCTTTTTCAAAGAAATGTGTATTTTGTGTTGTTTTTTCTAGTATTGGGATTCTTTGCGGAAGATATATTGTTGCAGCTATTATTGATACAACAACTCCAGATATGTTAGTTAAAATTCCGTAATAAATTGTTTTGCCAAAAAGTTTTTTAAAGTTTTTATTTTCAATAATATTTTCAATTCCTAATGGAATTGAAAATATTAAAAAGGGAATAAGAGACAAATATGACAATCTTATAAAAGCATGTGATAAAGAGCTATAAATCCCAAGAGGGAAAAATAATCCTAAAAAGATTCCAATAGGCAGAGTGAAAAAAAAATTGATTTTTATATTCATACGACTTCCCCTTTCAGAGATTTAAGGTACACTGTTATAATAAATAGTACTAAATTTTTTTGTAAATATAAACTTTAGAGTTACAATTGTACTTGTGTTGTTATATTGCTTGTGGGTGTTTTTGGGGGTTTTTTGTATAAGTATCCTGATTCTGTAGATACAGATTTAGATTCAAGATTGCCTAATATTTCAACTTTAGAAGAGCATGATAAGAATTTTTTTACTAAGGATTTTTATAAAAATCTTATTTCAAGCAGTAAAGAAATTGGTTTTAAGCTTCATAAAGTTTTAGTAGACTATTTAAATCCACAGTCAGAAGAGGTTGATAGGGTTTTAAAATATAATCAAGTGATTAACATTTATTGGTCTTTTCTCAGATCAATTGCAAAAAACATTTCACAATTGACTATGGAGCAGAAAATTTTATTTAGATTTGCTGCCCTTATTCCAAATGCACTTGGATCTGAAATTCAGCTATTGATTTCAAAAACCATTTGGGACAATCATTATAATGAGTCTTTTATTTATTTTGATGAATGGCTTTATGGGGTTAATAGTTTTAAGCTTAGTAGATTAGCAACCGATTTGCCAACGGATAATTTTAAAGAAGAAGATTTGGAAAAAATTTTACTTAATAAGAAAGAAAAACTTTTGGCAAATATTGATTTTGCAAAAAGCAGTCTTAAGAGAACTGATAAAATCCGAGAAGAGGCTCTTAATAAGTTAAGAAGTATGTTTGAATTTTTGTTTTCAAATAATATTCAAAACGATTTAACTTATATGACTGAATACGGAGTGCAGAGTTCTTATCCCAATTCAATTTTAAAGCCTTTGAATTTTGCTAATAATTATGTTGATGATCTTATTAAATCAAATCGAGATATTAATGTTTTTATTAATAAAATTGAAGACACTAACAGAGAGCTTTTAGAAATTCAAAATAAAATGAATAATATTGGGATGTCTGTTGAATCGGCTATTGCACATGATGAAGTTGAAGTTATCAGAAGCGCCAATAAACTTGCAATAGGGCCAAGAGGCAATCATTTTCCTATTCTTTTGAAAAATAATATAGTTGCTAACCCTCAATTTTTTGGAAGCAGAGAAAGAATTATGCAGCTTGTTTGGGAAATCGAAGATATTCAGCCTAGACTTTTTCAAAAAGCATATAGAGGAGATTTGATCAGAGTAGTTCCTTATTTTATATTAATACCTTCTTATGGTGATAAAGGAATTTGCTGGGAATCGATTGATGTTAAAAACAGAGCAAATGGCAGGGGTAAAGTATTAATCCCTATGTATGCTAAAAACTTAAGAAAAGCGGTTATTTTAGGTATTGGTGATTTTGTTTGGGAACTTGCAAAAGAACAAGCTTCTTTTAGATGGATGGAAACAGGAATTACAGGTCAATATTACGATTATTATGTTAAATTTATTAAAAAGGGAAATGTTAAAAATTTTTTTCTAGAAGATTATTTTCTTTGGATAGAAAAAGAAAGTAAAGGAATTCAAAAACTTGAGAAATTGGTGCGCGGCATAATGTGGAGAAATTTACCCTTTTCTAAAAATTTAAAAGAGTCACTTGCTAAAAAATCTTTTATATACAAAGACCTTATTGATAAAGATAAAAATATTCAAGTATCTGATGGGTATTAAATTTATTTTCTATTTTACTAAAATTCGAACTATTTCTTTGTTTTTAAGCGTTTTAAGTTCTTTTTTATAATTGTCGTCAATATAAATTTTTTTCTTTTCCAGATATTTAATTAATTTTATATTTTCTGTTTCTATTGCGGCTTGCATTGGTGTTTTTCTATTTTTAAGTGTGGAACTTAAATCAGCTCCGCTTTCTTTTAAAAATTCAAATACTTTTTCGTTATTAGTATATATTGCCCAAAATATCGGAGAATAACCGGTATCATCTATTTGATTAAGGCTTATTCCGTAATCCACCAATATTTTTATGATTTCAAATTCATTGTTTATTATTGAAATTGAAATTGGAGATACTTTATATCTAAAGTTTATTTCTGCTCCAAAATTTAGTGCAATTAAAACCCCCTTTTTATTGTTGAAAAAAACAGATATTATAAAAAGTTCATTTTTAACTTTTTCTAAACCTTGTAAGATTTCTTTGTCGTTTATATTTATTGAATTTATAAATTCATTTAAAGTGTCTTTATCTTTTTGATATTCCTTACTATTGAAGACATATAATTTTTTTTGCAATTCTTTTACTATTGAAGTGCTTGTATTGATATTTATTGAATTTAAATTCATTATTATTTGTAATAATAGTAAAAGTATAATGAATTCTTTTTTCATGTTTTGCGAGTTTTATATTCCTTTAATAAAGCGTTTAATTTTAGACGATTGCTTTTTTAAATAGGCATTAAATTAACATTTATTATAGGGCATTATAAGATTATTTTTCAACGTTTTTGCGTTTACAATTGTAAGTTATGAAATGATTTTTATTATTTTTTAAATATTGAGTTTATATTAAATTTTAAATTTAGGCTTTAGATTCGTTGTTTTGCTGTTTTTGTATTGATTTTAATATAAAATGTAGCCATGTTAATTTGGTCTTTATAAGAATTTTGACAATTTTTTAAATTGAGGTGTGCATTTTATTATGTATAATTTATATTGTAAAATACTTTTATGAATCTATTGGCCGAAATTGCTAAATTTATTTTGATTTTGTTTTTGTGTTCTTCTTGTAACCAAAAACAAAGCGAGATTCAAAATCTTACTCATCTTTTAAAGTCTTCTAATAAAAATAGATTAGATAAATTTCTTATTATTGATAGGGTGGTTAATATATATGTTGCAAATAAAAATTATGAGGACGCTTTAGAAATTGTAAATAGCGGAATTATTGATGATGAATCTAGAGAATATTATCCTTTGTATCTTTATTTAATGGGCAATATTTATAGTTCCATGGGAGAAGATTTTGTAGCTTTTAGTATTTACAGGTGTGTTGTTGATAATTTTGATGATTATGTTTATGAGAACTGTTCAGTTAAAACAAGGGCGGCTAAAAAGATTGTCAATTTAAATATTGATTCAATCAATAAAATCAATTATTACAAATTTATATTGAATACAGGGATTGATAATTTAAATAATGAGGAAAAGGGTAATTATTTTTATAATCTTGCATTAAGTTTGGAAGATGCTCAAGATTACGATGAATCTTATTTTTACTATAAAAAATTTCTTTCAATTCCAAGATCACATTTAAAAATAGATTCTAGAGACTATTTTAATGTTGTTACAAAAGTTAATTACTTTAATAATCCAGAGTTTGTTGTTTATAGAAATTTAGGAGATTTGATCCACGATGTTAAAAATTTTATTCTTTCTGGGGATACTTCTAAATTGCTTAATATAAGGGATAAAAATAATTTTTTTATTCAAAGCTGGGATCAAAAGGGCGGAAAGAGCAATTCTATTAATACTAATAGCTTTTTAACTACGATGATTAGGCTTGGAGGGAGAAGGAAAAACGGAATACAATTTGCAAAGCATCTTGAGGCAGATTCTAGTGATGATATATCTTATCTTGAATCAAGCGGATGGGATCATATTCGGGAATGGTATTTTGTTTTTAAAAGAATTGTTTATCCTAAAGATCCAGAAATTAATAATGGTTGGACTTGGATAGGCGTTTATTTAGGTAAAAAATAATAGGAAGGAGATAATGCATTTTATTAAGGTTCTTTTTAGTTGTTTATTTCTACTTTATTCTAATGTTTCTATAATAAAAGATGAAGCTGCTGAGACAAGTGTGCACAGAATAATTGATTGGGATAGGAAGGTTATTTGTTTTGACATTGTTAAGGAAATTAATGAAAATGAATTTAGACCAGTAGGTTTAAATACGGCGTCTAAATTAATAGCAACCATTAATGATTTTAAAGACTCTTTAATAAGAGAATCTCTTTTTAAGATAATTATGGATTCTGAAAATACTTTTAAGAATTATTTTGACTTGAATCCCAGCTTAATACTTAATTTTTCAGGTCCTAATAGCATTTTGAAAAGATCTTATATAAAATATTCAGAAGATTTAAGAAGTCTAACTGTTAGGTATGAGCTTAGTCTTTTCCCCGATTTTATAAATTTATTTTTTTCACATGAAAAGCCTTATAAAGCTTTTTATCCATTGGTAAATTCTGATGTTGATAAAACCAATTATACAGGAATTGTGATTTATGTCGGTGAAGTTTACAATAATGCTTTTGGTTCTAAAAAATTAGAAGACTCTTTTTTTATCAAAATTTATGATGAAAACATTAGGCCATATTTTGATAAGAGAATGGTTTCTTCAGAGGCTTTGAAAAAATGGGGAATGCTTGAGTATAGCAATGATGTTCTTTATAATAATAAAAATAGAGTTGGACATCGTCCTTTAAAGTTAGTTGCCAAAAGTATTTATGGTAAAAATAATACAGATATTATACTTGATGAGCATTCTATTAATAAGTTGTTTTCAAATAGTAACAACATTAAACTTTTGCAAGATGGAAAACTTGTTGTAATAAAATAATAAAATTAAATTTAGTGCTTGTTTTTTTCCAAACAATCCACTAAGATAATAAAGAGTTTTATAGGGAATTAGTGCCCTTATAGCTCAGTTGGTAGAGCACCACCATGGTAAGGTGGGGGTCGTCGGTTCAAGTCCGATTGGGGGCTTTTGTTGGTAGTTAGGAGTTTTGTTGTATGGGTAAAAAGAAGGGCAAAGGAGCGGTTGAGCTTATATCTTTGATTTGTGAAGAGACAGGAATTAGAAATTATACCACTACTAAGAATAGACGCAATAAGCAGGAAAAGTTGGAATTGATGAAATATTGTCCAAAATTGCGAAAACATACTCTTCACAAGGAAGGAAAAATAAAATAATAAATAATAGGTCAGTAGTTCCAATGGTAGAACGACAGTCTCCAAAACTGTATGCTGGGGGTTCGAATCCCTCCTGACCTGTTGTTAGAATTAAAGTGAGGCTTTAAAGTGTTTAGGTTTATCAAAGATAGTATCTTAGAGCTTAAGAAGGTGACGTGGCCTAAGTATAATGAAGTGGTTGGAAATGGAAAACAAGTTTTTTGGCTGGTATTATTTGTTTCAATTTTCTTGGGTATAGTCGATTATCTCATGTTTCTTGTTGTAACTTATGTATTTTAGTTTTATTGTAAGAAGGGTAAATTATGTCTAGAGCTTGGTATGTAGTTCAAACTTATTCTCAATATGAGAAAAAAATAGAGCAGGACATAAGACTTTTAATAAGCGAAGGTGTTTTTGGGGATCTAGTATTAGATGTTAAGGCTCCTATTGAAAAAGTAGAAGAGATAAGAAATGGTAAGAAAAGAATAAGAGAGAGAAAAATTTGGCCAGGCTATATTCTTATTGAGCTAGATCTTCCGGAAGTAGGCTGGAAAGATGTTGTTGCTAATATTATCAAAGTTCAAGGTGTTATTAATTTTGTTGGTGTTAGTAAGGGGCAAAAGCCTATTCCCATTAATGATGAAGAAGTAAAAAATGTTTTTATGCTTACTGGTGAGATTAAAGCAAATAAATCCATTTTTATGCTTTATGACTTTGAAGAAGGAGAAAGGGTTAGGATTAAAGGTGGACCTTTTGACTCTTTTGAAGGTCTTATTAGTTCTATTGATTATGAAAGAAAGAAATTAAAAGTTGCAGTTCAAATTTTTGGAAGATCAACGCCTGTTGAAGTTGATTTCCAGCATATAGAAAAGATTTAAAATTTAATACTAATGGGAGCTTTGAAGGCGTTATTACCATAAGGAGATGATATGGCAAAAAAAAAAGCAATTTCTTGGATTAAATTACAGGTTCCAGCTGCTCAAGCGGCTCCAGGAGCCAAAATAGGGCAAGCGCTTGGTCCTCATGGAGTTAGTGGTCCTCAGTTTGTAAAAGAATTTAATGAGAGAACCGCAAAGATGGATCCTGGCATTGTGGTTCCTGTTATTATTACTGTTTATAGCGACAAAAGTTTTTCTTTTATTATAAAGACTCCCCCAGCTTCGATTTTAATTAAAAAAGCTATTGGGATAGAATCAGGATCTAAAAAATCTAATACAGATAAAGTTGGGACTATATCAAGAGAAAAGTTGATGGAGATAGTAAGAATTAAAATGCCTGATTTAAATGCAAAGTCAGAGTCAGCAGCGTTTAAAATTATTGCAGGAAGTGCACGTTCAATGGGTGTTGAGGTGGAGAAGTAATGTCAAAAAAAGGTAAAAAATATATTGAAGCTTTTTCCAAAGTAGATAAGAATAAATTTTATAACATTGAAGATGCAATTTCACTGTTGAAAGAAATTAAATTTGCCAAATTTGATGAAACCATAGATATATCTATTAACCTTAATTTAAAAAAGAATCATACTGTTAGAGACACTATAGTTTTGCCAAATCAGTTTATGAAGCCAAAAAGAATACTTGTTTTTGCAAAAGGTGATCGAGCAGATGAAGCTAGAGCTTTTGGTGCAACTTATGTTGGCGATGATGATCTTATAAATAAGATTAAAGGTGGTTGGGATGAATTTGATATTGTTGTTGCAACTCCTGATATGATGAAGGATGTTGGAAGACTTGGCCCTATTTTAGGAAAAAGGGGGTTAATGCCCAATCCAAAGACCCAAACAGTCACAAATAATCTTAAAGATGCAATCAACAGTCTTAAAAAAGGGCGAACAGAATTTAGAGCAAATAAAAATGGCGTAATAAGCTTTTCTTTTGGTAAATCTTCTATGGATAATGAAAAGATAAAAGAAAATTATGAAGAATTTATCAAGGAAGTTATTAAAAAAAGACCGAGTGATTTAAAGGGAGCTTTTATAGATAGTATTTATATTTCATCTACTATGGGGCCTTCTATAAAAGTTAATTTTGTTTGGAGGTAACATTATGAGTGCAAAGATAAATTCTAAAAAGTTGGAAATGTTTGATTTATTAAAACAATTTGTAGATGACAAACAAAATCTTTTTTTCTTAGATTATAGAGGTTTAAATGTAGCTCAGTTGACAGAACTTCGCAATAAAATAGAGAGAGAACATGGAGCATTAAAAGTTGTTAAAAACAATATAATGAAGATGGTTTTAAAAGAAAAGAATATTAATGTTGTTGATTCTTGTTTGGTTGGCCCTACGGTTGTTGTTACTGCATTAGAAGAGGCTAATGTAATAGCAAAAATTTTTTATGATTTTGTAAAAAGTAGTACTTTAAAAGTAAAGGGCGGTTTTGTATTAGGAGAGTTTTATGATGAGGCTAAAGTTCAAACTTATAGCAAACTTCCTACCAAAAAAGAATCTATTTCTTTATTTGCTAGCGTGTTAAAAGCGCCAGTTTCTAAGCTTGCAAGAACATTGAAAGCTTTGGCTGATGTTAAAAATTAACATGGCAGTGTTAGTCTTAATTTTTGAGTGCATGCTATCACTGTAAAATGAAAATATATAAGGAGTTAATATGGCACTAAATAAAGAAGATATTTTAACCTGGCTTGAGGGTGCAAAAACTATGGAAGTTGTTGACCTTGTAACAGCTATTGAGGAAAAGTTCGGAGTAACTGCAGCTGTTTCTGCTGGTGTGGGGGGAGCTGTTTCAGCAGGTTCAGCTGATTCTGAAGAACAAACTGAATTTGATGTAATTCTTATGTCTTTTGGGGATAGCAAGATAAATGTTATAAAAGAGGTTAGAGCTATTACGGGACTTGGTCTTGGAGAAGCTAAGGCGTTAGTTGAAGCTGCTCCTAAAGCTATTAAAGAAGGTCTTTCTAAGTCAGATGCTGAGGAATTAAAAAAGAAACTTGAGGCAGTTGGCGCAAAAGTTGAAGTTAAATAAAAAATTAAAAATATATCAAAGTTGTTATATTCCGCATGTCGTTATGATATGCGGCTTGTTATGTCTTAAAAAAGGAGTCTTTTAATGATAAAAAGAGTTCATCTGGGACAAGGAAGAGCTGATGAGATTTTAGACCTACCTAACCTGATAGAAATACAATTAAATTCTTATGAAAAATTTTTACAACTTGATAAATTAAAAAATAAAAAACCTTTACTTAATGAAGGCCTTGAATCTGTTTTTAGAAATATATTTCCCATCAAAAGTGGAAATGGCGATGTTGCTCTTGAGTATGAAAGATACTATATGGAAAATGATGCACTTAATTTTACAGAAAAAGAATGTAAAAGAAAGGGTCAAAGTTATGAGGCTGTTTTAAAAGTAAGACTGAATTTGCAATTTTTGACTACTGGGGAAATAAGGCAAAAAGACGTATACATGGGAACTATTCCTTTAATGACAGAAAGGGGCACTTTTATTATTAATGGGGCTGAGAGGGTTGTTGTTTCTCAGATTCACAGATCCCCAGGAGTTGTTTTTTATAAAGAAAAAGACTTGTATTCTGCTAGAATAATTCCTTATCGTGGTTCTTGGCTAGAATTTGAGGTTGATTCTAAAAAAGATTATCTTTATGTAAAAATAGATAGAAAAAAAAGAATACTCATAACTCTTTTTTTAAGAGCTTTGGGGTTTGATACGAGAGAAAAAATAATAGAAACTTTTTATAACATTAAAAAAATTAAAGTTAAAGACGATACAAAAAGAGATCTTCCAGGGCAATATTTAGCCAAGAGTATTAATATAAGAGAGAATATGTATTATCGAGCAGGAGATAAAATTACTCTGCAAGATGTTGAAGATTTTTTACAAAATGGAGTAAATGAAATAGAGCTTGTTGATTTTGATGGTTATGATGATATTCCTGGAAAATGCTTTGTAAGTTCGAATGTTATTTTAAATTGTCTTGAAAAAGAGGATGCGTTTTTTGCTTTAAAGGATGGTTCTAAAGAGCTTCCAAAAGAATCAGTTATGCTGGCTGTTTATGGTTCTCTTTTTCCCGGTGAGCCAATATCAATTGATAATGCTGAAAACGATTTAAAGACTATATTTTTTTCTGAAAGAAGATATGATCTTGGACGTGTAGGGCGCTATAAACTTTCTAAAAAATTTGGATTTGATGATTTAAATACGTCAGTTTTAACTATGGATGATATTGTTAACACTATATCGCATCTTTTAAGAATATATGAAGGTCATGATGTTCTTGATGATATTGATCATTTGGGAAATAGAAGAGTTCGTTCTGTTGGGGAGCTTCTTACTAATATATATAAAGGCGCTATGTCAAGGGTTGAAAAAATTGCTAAAGATAGAATGTCTAACAAGGAAGTTTTTAATTTAAAGCCTCAAGAATTAATTAGCGTTAAACCTGTTGTATCTGCTGTTAAAGAATTTTTTGCAACCAGTCAGCTTTCACAGTTCATGGACCAGGTCAATCCTTTGGCCGAACTTACTCATAAAAGACGTCTCAATGCGCTTGGGCCGGGGGGACTTTCAAGGGATAGGGCAGGATTTGAAGTAAGAGATGTGCATTATACTCATTATGGTAGAATGTGTCCTATTGAAACTCCTGAAGGACCAAATATTGGGCTTATTGTTTCTTTGGCTACCTATTCCAGGGTTAATGATTATGGTTTTTTAGAAACCCCTTACAGGAAAGTTGTTAATGGAGAAGTGACTGATCAATTGGAATATTTATCTGCTATTGACGAAGAGAAAAAGTGCATTGCTCAGGCTAATGCCGCTTTTAATTCTAATGGAAAGTATCTTGAAGATTTAGTTTCTGTTAGAATTTCTGGTGATTATACTACAACAAGCCCCACGAACATAGACTATATGGATGTTTCTCCTAGGCAGTTAATTTCAGTGTCTTCAGCGTTAATTCCTTTTCTTGAGCACAATGATGCCAATCGGGCGCTTATGGGGTCTAATATGCAAAGACAAGCAGTGCCCCTGCTTTTTCCCAACCCCCCTATTGTTGGTACGGGCATGGAAAGTGTTGTTGCAAAGGATTCAGGGGTAGTCGTTAAGGCTAAAAGAAGTGGGGAAGTTATTCTGGCAACAAGTAGTAAGATAGTTGTTAAACCTTTTGAAGCAGAGAATTCTAAAGATTTGGATGAATATCATATTGTTAAGTATGAAAGGACAAATCAAGATACTTGCTTTAATCAATCCGTTTTAGTTAAAGAGGGTCAAAAGGTTGAAAGGGGCGAAATAATAGCTGACGGCCCTGCTACTAGATTTGGGGAGCTTGCTCTTGGCAATAATTTGTTGTTAGGAGTTATTCCTTGGAATGGATTTAATTATGAGGATGCTATATTGATTTCTGATAGAATTGTAAAGGAAGATCTTTATACATCTATTCATATCAAAGAATTTAGCATAGAGGTAAGAGAAACTAAGCTTGGTCCTGAAAAAGTTACAGGAGATATACCTAATGTTAGCGAAAAAATACTAAACAAATTGGATGAAAATGGGATTATACGGATAGGAACTTATGTAAAACCCGGTGATATTTTGGTTGGCAAAGTTACTCCAAAGTCAGAAGGAGACATTACTCCTGAATTCAGGCTTTTAACTTCTATTTTTGGAGAAAAAGCAAAAGATGTTAAAAATAATTCATTAAAAGTTCCTCATGGTACTGAAGGCACAGTTATTGATGTTCAAAGGATTACTAAAGAGGATGTTGGCAATCTTTCTCCTGGAGTTGAAGAAATACTTAAAGTTTATGTTGCCAAAAAAAGGAAACTTAAAGAGGGCGATAAAATGGCTGGACGACATGGCAATAAGGGCGTTGTTGCAAAGATTCTTCCTGTTGAAGATATGCCTTATCTTGCAGACGGAACCCCTCTTGATATATGCTTAAATCCTTTGGGAGTTCCGTCTAGAATGAATATCGGACAGTTGATGGAATCTCAATTGGGCCTTGCTGGTAAATATCTTGGTGAATCTTATAATGTTCCTGTTTTTGAATCTGCTACAAATGAACAAATTCAGAAAAAATTAAAAAAAGCGGGATTTAATCCAACTTCTAAAGAAATTTTATATGATGGTTATACAGGAGAACCGTTCGAAAATGAAGTAATGGTCGGGGTGATTTACATGCTTAAACTGCACCATCTTGTTGATGATAAAATGCACGCAAGATCAACAGGCCCATATTCTCTTGTTTCTCAGCAACCCCTTGGAGGAAAAGCTCAATTCGGTGGGCAAAGGCTTGGAGAAATGGAGGTTTGGGCTCTTGAAGCTTATGGTGCAGCACACACCCTTCAAGAACTTTTAACAGTTAAATCTGATGATATGTCAGGCAGAGTCAAGATATATGAAAATATAGTAAAAGGTGTTCCCACCAATGTATCTGGAATTCCTGAGTCTTTTAATGTGCTAATGCAAGAGCTTAGAGGGCTTGGGCTTGATTTGTCAATTTATGATGATGCTGGGAATCAGGTTCCTTTGACAGAAAAAGAAGAAGAATTGATTAATAAAAGCTAGGTTTTTGGAGTTTTTATGAAAGAGATAAAAGATTTTGAAAGAATAAAGATTAAAATAGCATCTCCTGACCAAATTAGAAATTGGTCTTATGGGGAAGTTAAAAAATCCGAAACTATTAATTATAGAACTTTAAGACCCGAAAAGGATGGGCTTTTTTGTGAAAGGATTTTTGGTACTACAAAGGAATGGGAATGTTATTGTGGCAAATTTAAATCAGTTAGATATAAAGGCATTATTTGTGATCGTTGTAATGTAGAGGTTACCCATTTTAAGGTTAGACGTGAAAGAATGGGGCATATTGAGCTAGCAGCCCCAGTTGCTCATATTTGGTATTACAAATATATACCTTCTAGGATTGGGCTTTTACTTGATATTACAGCATCTAGTTTGAATTCTATTCTTTATTATGAAAAATATGTAGTAATTGAACCGGGTGATACTGATCTTAAAAAAATGCAGCTTTTAAATGAAGATGAGTACATAGAGGCTAGAGAGCGATATGGTATGTCTTTTAATGCTTCAATGGGAGCCGAGGCTATTAAAACTCTTCTTGAAAATCTTGATCTTGATGAGCTTTCATCTAAGCTTAGGATTCAAATGATAGATAAAGATGATAAAACCGATAAGAAACTCTTAAGACGTCTTGAAATTATTGAAAATTTTAAAATTTCTGGCAATAAGCCAGAATGGATGATTATGGAAGTTCTTCCTGTTATTCCCCCAGAGATTAGGCCAATGGTTCAGCTTGATGGGGGGCGTTTTGCAACATCTGATCTTAATGATCTTTACAGAAGAGTTATAAATAGAAATAATCGTTTAAGGAAGTTGCTTCTTCTTAATGCGCCAGAGATTATTGTGAGAAATGAAAAAAGAATGCTTCAAGAATCAGTAGATTCTCTTTTTGACAATTCTCATAAAAGAAAGGTTGTCAAAGGTTCATCTAGTAGGCCCCTTAAATCACTTTCCGATGCGTTAAAAGGTAAGCAGGGAAGGTTTAGACAAAATCTTCTTGGTAAAAGAGTAGATTATTCTGGTCGTTCTGTTATTGTGGTTGGGCCTGAGCTGAAGCTACATCAATGTGGATTGCCTGCAAAAATGGCCCTTGAGCTTTTTAAGCCTTTTGTGATAAGAAAACTGATTGAGAGTGAATCTGTTTTTAATATCAAAAGAGCAAAGAATTTAATAGAGCAAGAGGTTGATGAGGTATGGCAAATTTTAGATCTTGTTATTAAAGAGCATCCTATTCTTTTAAATAGGGCACCAACTCTTCATAGACTTGGAATTCAAGCTTTTGAGCCTGTGTTAGTTGAGGGCAAGGCAATAAAATTGCATCCTCTTGTTTGTCATGCATATAATGCGGATTTTGATGGTGATCAAATGGCGGTACATGTACCTCTTACTCCAGCAGCACAAGCTGAAAGTTGGGCTTTAATGCTTTCAACAAATAATCTTTTAAATCCTGCTAATGGGCATCCTATTGTTTTTCCATCCCAAGATATCGTTTTGGGCCTATATTATTTAACTATGGAAAAAAAGAATGTTGTTGGAGAAGGTAAAAAGTTTTTAAACTTTAGTAATGTTATTCTTGCCATAAATAATAGAAGTCTAGATTACAATGCTTCTATTTATGTAAAAATTGATGGTGAGTACAAAAAAACTACAGCTGGTAGGGTTATATTTAATGAGGCTTTGCCCAATGGAATTGAATTTGTAAATAAAACTCTTAGTGATTTGGAGCTACAAATTTTAATATCAAAAGTTTATGTAGTTCATGGTTCTTCTACTGTAATTGAAATGCTTGACATTATCAAGGAGCTTGGTTTTAGGTATGCTACTAAGTTTGGGTGCACAATTAGTATGAGCGATATTATTGTTCCTGATGAAAAAAGAACTTATGTAGAAAGGGCCAACAAAGAGATTGCTAAAATTCAAAATGATTATGCTAAAGGTGTTATTACTGGTGAAGAGCGATATAACAATGTAGTTTCTGTTTGGTTAAAGACCAATGAAGAACTTACTAATAAGATGATGGAAATTTTAAAGAGAGACAGAGATGGATTTAATGTTATATATATGATGGCAGATTCTGGTGCTAGGGGTAGTAGGAATCAAATAAGACAGCTTGCTGGTATGAGAGGATTAATGGCAAAAACTTCTGGAGATATTATTGAGCTTCCAATTATTTCTAACTTTAAAGAAGGTCTTTCTGTGATAGAGTTTTTTATATCTACAAATGGAGCAAGAAAAGGTCTAGCAGATACTGCTCTTAAGACCGCTGATGCTGGATATTTAACTCGAAGATTAGTGGACATTGCTCAAGACGTTGTTGTTAGAATAGAAGATTGTGGAACTATAAACGGAATAAAAGTTGAGACTGTAAAAAATGGTGAAGAAATATTAGAATCTTTGAAAGAAAAAGCTGTTGGGAGTTATTCTATTGAAAGAATAAAAAATCCAATTACCGGTGAGATTGTTTTAGATGCAAATGAAGAAATCTCAGAAGCTAAAATAGAGTTATTAGAAAAAATTGGTATTGAAAAACTTGTTATTAGGTCTGTTTTAACGTGTGAAGCTGAACATGGTGTTTGTCAAAAATGTTATGGTAGAGACTTTTCTAAGAACAAACCCGTTAATATTGGTGAGGCTGTAGGAATAATTGCTGCTCAGTCCATAGGTCAACCCGGCACTCAATTAACCATGAGAACTTTTCATATTGGTGGAGTTGCTCAGGCTGGTAGTGAGGATGATAAAATATCTTTAAAGAATGCCTTTATACTTAATGGAATAGAAGGTTTTAATGTTAGAGTTGACAATGGAATTCTTTTCACGAGAAAAGGAACTTTAAAAATAATCAATGTTTTTTATGAGGAAAAAATTAAGAACATAAAAGAGATTAAAGTTTTAGATTCTCAAAGAGTAATAAAAGGAATTCCTTTGTTTGTTGATAAAAAGGGTACAGAGATTCTCTCTTCTTATATTGGTTATGTTAAATTAAGAGATGATAATTTTTTTATAGTATCAGAAGAGCAAGAAGTTGCCTTGAAAGCGGGTACAAAGCTTGAAATAGAGGTTGGTGATTATGTTGAATCAGGCAAAGTTATTGGCACATTTGACCCATTTGCAGAGCCTATTATTGCAGAGGTTAAGGGTAAAATTAAATTTAAGGATATTATTTTAGGAACCACTCTTAAAGAAGAAATAAATACTGAAACAGGCAATGTTGAAAAAAGAATTACAGATAATGTTTTTGAATCTCTTGATCCTAGAATTTTTATTATTGATAGTAGTGGTATGGAGGTTGCATCTTATGTATTACCAGGGGATGCCTATCTTCAAGTTGAAGATGGTCAGAGTATTAATATAGGAGATACTATTGCAAAACTTTCTAAGGGTTCTGAAAAAACCCAAGATATTACAGGAGGATTGCCTCGTGTTAATGATCTTTTTGAAACAAGAATTCCTAAGAATTTGACTGAAATGGCCAAAGTAAGTGGAATTGTGCAATTTAAATCAATTCAAAAAGGTAAAAGACTTATTAATATTTTAGATGAGTATGGGGTTGAACATAAACATTATATTCCAGCGGGCAAACATCTTTTGGTTAGAGATGGAGATGTTGTTAAAGCAGGAGATATGCTTTGTGATGGTAGAATTAATCCTCATGATGTGCTTGAAATTTTAGGTGGGATTAGTTTGCAAGAGTTTCTGTTGGCAGAAATTCAGGATGTTTATCGAAAACAGGGTGTAAGTATTAATGACAAACATATTGGTGTGATAATCAAGCAAATGATGAAAAAAGTGAAGATTGTAGCAGTTGGTGATACTAATTTTGTTTATGGGCAAAAGGTAGATAAGCACACTTTTTATGAGCAAAATAAAAAAGTAATCGAACAAGGTGGTGAACCGGCAATAGCAAGTCCAATTCTTATAGGAGTAACCAAGACTTCTCTTAATATAGATTCTTTTATTTCCGCAGCGTCTTTCCAGGAAACAACAAAAGTATTAACAGATGCTTCAATTGCTGGGAAAATAGATGATCTTAGGGGATTGAAAGAAAATGTTGTAATTGGACATTTAATTCCTACTGGTACTGGTATGGGGCTTTATAAAAAAATTAAAGTCAGTGAAAATATCGATTATGAAGCTTAACTTGAAAATAAGTTATATATTTGCTACCATTTTATTAATAGTTTCAAGAAAAGGAGAGCGTTGATAAATGCCTACAATTAATCAGTTAATTAGAAAACCTAGAAAAAGTCAAACGGAGAAGACCGCATCTCCTGCGCTTCAAAATTGTCCTCAAAGAAGAGGAATTTGTACACGTGTAATGACCGTAACTCCCAAAAAGCCTAATTCGGCTTTAAGAAAAGTAGCACGTGTTAGACTTTCAAATGGATTTGAAGTAACAGCATATATTCCAGGAATTGGTCATAATTTACAAGAACACTCTGTAGTTCTAATTAGAGGTGGTCGAGTTAAAGATTTGCCTGGTGTAAGGTACCATATTGTTAGGGGAGCTAAAGATACCCTTGGTGTTAATAATAGGAAAAAGGGTAGATCTAAGTATGGAACAAAAAAGCCTAAAGCTTAACTGAAAGGTGGATGAGTATTAAATATGTCAAGAAAAAATAAAAAAATCAAAAAGAAAATTTTTGTTGATGCTAGGTACAATTCTAGAATTGTTGCAAAGTTTGCAAACAGAATGATGTATGATGGGAAAAAATCAATAAGCGAGAATATACTTTACAGTTCAATAGACTTACTTGCTGATAAGCTTGAAGAAAGCGATAAGATGGCTGTTTTTTATAAAGCTTTAGATAATATTAAGCCGTTGGTAGAAGTAAGAAGTAGACGTGTGGGTGGTGCTACGTATCAAGTTCCTGTTGAAGTTAGAGAAGAGAGAAGAGAAGCTTTGGCTATGAAGTGGATTATTTTTGCTGCTAGAAAGTCTAGTGGTAGGTCTATGAAGGAAAAGTTGTCAAATGAACTTTTAAATGCATATAATTCTACTGGAGCTGCTTTTAAGAAGAAAGAAGATACTCATAGAATGGCTGAGGCAAATAAAGCTTTTACTCATTATAGATGGTAAAAAGACACCTTTTGAAGGTGTCTTTTTTTGTTTATATGCGGTGTATTATTAAAACCATTTTTTGTATTTTTTTGTTAAAAATAAGGAGGGTATTTTTGTGTTAAAAAAAGTTTATTATTTTATTATTTTTTTGCTTGTTATTGCTTGTTCTAGCTCTGATGATGGAAAATCTGGGGTAAAAACAGTTTCGCTTATAGTTGATGGTGCTTTTGATGATAAAGGATTTAATGAAAGTTCTTCTAAGGCGATAAGAAAATTAAAGGCCGATTTAAATATAAATATAATTGAAAAAGCATCTACAGGTAGTTCTTATTTAGGAGATATTGCAAACTTAGAAGATGGTAATTCAAATTTGATTTGGGGAGTTGGATTTAGATTGTCAGACATTCTTTTGCAAAGAGCTAACGAGAATGTTTCTGTTAGTTATGCAATCATAGAGGGGGTTTACGATGAAATTCAAATACCCCAAAATCTTCTTAATATTAATTTTAGATCCGAAGAGGTGGCTTTTTTAGCAGGATATTTTGCTTCAAAGGCTTCTAAAACGGGTAAGATCGGATTTATTGGAGGAGTGAGAGGAAAAGTTTTGGAATCTTTTATGTATGGATATGAAGCTGGTGCTAAATATGCAAATTCTAATATTAAAGTGATCTCTCAATATGTTGGTACATTTGGAGACTTTGGACTTGGCCGCTCAACAGCGTCTAATATGTATCGGGATGGGGTTGATATTATATTTGCAGCTGCAGGACTTTCTGGTATAGGAGTAATTGAGGCTGCAAAAGAATTGGGGCCCGATCATTATATTATTGGAGTCGATCAGGATCAATCATATCTTGCTCCTAATAATGTTATTGTTTCTGCTGTAAAGAAAGTTGATTCATTGATGTATAGTTTAACAAAAGAATATTTAAAAACTGGATTTTTGAATGGGGGTAAGACCATATTTTTTGGGCTTAAAGAAGATGCACTTGATTTGGTTTTAAATGAAAACTTAAAATCAAATTATTCTGAGATTTATGACAAATCATTGAAAATCGGTCAAAGTATAATGAATGGTATAATAAAAGTGCCTTATGACAAGGCATCTTATGATAAGTTTGTTTTGCAAATGGAAAATTAACTCGGTTTTTATGAGTTGGTTTGTGGAAAATCTTTTTAATTCTTTAACTATATTTTAGAGAGTTTTTTAATTGTTGTAAGTTTTAATTTAAATTAATCTTGCAAAAGGGTTTAAATTTGGATATTGTGGTGATGTAGGAAAAATTATTTTTCCTACTACCGTGTTTTTATTAATGCTAGAAGTATCTTTTTAAGTATCTTATTGAATTTTTTATTTTATAAATAAAAAATACTACTTGTTAGTAAAATAAAGTTAATATTTTAATTTTGTAAGGAGAGGATTGATTTTGTTTAAAAGGTTTATTTTTATTGCTTTATCTTTATTAGTATTTTCTTGTTTTAAATCTAATAAAAAGTCTGTTAAATCTGACAAAGTTGTTGTAGGTGTTTTAGCTAATGGCAGCTTTTATGATAAGGGCTATAATCAAAGTGTTCATAGCGGCGTTGTAAAACTTAGAGATAATTTTGGAATAAAACTTATAACTAAATCTTTAAGGCCTTATCCTATTGAGGGTAAAAGACTTCTTACTGCTAGTGAGGCAATGACAGAGGATGCTTATGAAGTTCAAAAAAATCCTTTAAATCTTTTTTGGATGGTTGGATGCGAATTTTCCGACTTGTCTGTTAAGCTTTCTTACGAACGTCCAGATATTTATTATGGTATTATAGATGCTTTTGATTATGGCGATATTCAAGTTCCTAAGAATTCTTTGGCCATTAAGTTTAGAAATGAAGAAGCTGCATTTTTGGCTGGGTATATTGCTGCTAAGATGAGTAGAAAAGAAAAGATTGGATTTTTAACAGGCCCCGTTAGCGAGTATTTAAATGATTTTAAGTTTGGTTTTAAGGCGGGAATTTTTTATGCTAATCCTAAATTAAGATTAGTTTCAAAAAAAGCGCCCTCTCTTTTTGATAAAGAGAAAGGCAAGGCAATGGCTCTATTTATGTATAAAGAGGATAAGGTGGGCGTTATTTTCCCAATAGCTGGCGTAGCTGGTCTTGGAGTTTATGATGCTGCTAAGGAGCTTGGACCTAAGTATTATGTTATTGGCTTAAATCAAGATCAATCATATATTGCACCTCAAAATGTTATTACTTCAATACTTAAGGATATTGGCAAGGTTATTTATTCTATTTCATCAGAGTATATTAATAATGGAGTTTTTAAAGGCGGCATTGTTATTGATCGGGGTTTAAAGGAAGGAGTAATAGAGGTTGTTAAAGATCCTGATGTTTTAAATAATAGATTAGTTGATGAAGTTATTGATCTAGAAAATAAAATAATAAGTGGAGAAATTATTGTTCCTGATAGTGAATATGCATTTGATTTATTTAAATCAAAGTTATAAACTACTTAGGTATAGCTTTATTTGTAAAGGGGGAATAGTTTATGAATAAATTATTGTTGTTGATTTTGTTTGAAGGTATTATTTTTTTATCTTGTAGTGGTAAGGGTGGTCTTGAAAGTGAAAATTCTAAGGTATCTTTAATAATTGATGGAACTTTTGATGATAAATCTTTTAATGAGAGTGCTTTAAATGGTGCAAAAAAAGTTAAGGAGGAATTTAAGATCGAGCTTGTTTTAAAAGAATCTTCAGCTAATTCTTATTTATCTGATCTTGAAGGGCTTAAGGACGCAGGTTCAGATTTAATTTGGCTTATTGGGTATAGATTTAGCGATGTGGCAAAGGCTGTTTCTCTTCAAAATTCCGATATGAAATATGCAATTATTGATCCTGTTTATTCTACTAATGATCCTATTCCTGCAAATTTAGTGGGTATGACCTTTAGAGCTCAAGAAGGTGCATTTTTAACAGGGTATATTGCTGCAAAAGTTTCTAAAACAGGTAAAATTGGATTTTTAGGGGGAATAGAGGGAGAGATAGTAAACGCTTTTAGGTATGGTTATGAGGCTGGTGCTAAGTATGCTAATAAAGATATAAAGATATCTACTCAGTATATTGGTAGTTTTGTTGACATTGAAGCTGGCAGAAGTATTGCAACTAAAATGTATTCCGATGAAATAGACATTATTCATCATGCTGCAGGCCTTGGAGGCATTGGGGCTATTGAGGTTGCAAAAGAACTTGGTTCTGGGCATTACATTATTGGAGTTGATGAGGATCAATCATATCTTGCTCCCAATAATGTTATAACATCTACAACCAAAGATGTTGGTAGATCTTTAAATATTTTTACATCTAACTATCTAAAAACCAATACTTTTGAAGGTGGTAAATTAATAAATTATGGCCTTAAAGAAGGGGTTGTGGGGTTTGTAAGAAATCCTAAGATGATTCCCTTTGAACTTGAAAAAGAAATTGATAGTCTTTCTAGCAAAATAATCAACAAAGAAATTATTGTTCCACATGATAAAGAAAGTTATGATAAATTTCTTAAAGAATTTATTTGAATAAAGAATCGATTTATATGTTTTATTTTTAGGTATAAAAAACACATTGGTTTTGTTCGAATGATTTAAATGGAGAAATTTTCTATATGAGGATTGCGATTTTTATATTAGGCATTTTATTGACTTCTTGCTTTAGTAAGAATGAAATAGAATCTGGTTCAAGAAAAATTAAGATATCCATGTTGGTAGATGGCGTTCTTGATGATAAATCTTTTAATTCTAGCGCTAATACGGCTTTATTGCGCTTGAAAAAAGATTTTCCAGAAAGTATTGAAAAAGTTTTTTCTAGTGCTGTTTCTGGAGTTTATTCTAGTTATGTTTCAGATCTTGATAATTTAAAGAGGAATGGTTCAGACCTGATTTGGCTTGTAGGGTATAGGCTTACAGATGCATCTTTATTGGTTTCATCAGAGAATCCAGAAATTAGCTATGGAATAATAGATCCTATTTATGTCGATGATGTTCATATCCCTAAAAATTTGATTGCTGTTGTATTCAGAGTAGAGCAGGGTGCTTTTTTGGCTGGCTATATTGCAGCTAAAAAAAGCTTTTCTGGTAAAATAGGTTTTATAGGAGGAGTAAAGGGCAGCATAGTAGATGCATTTCGCTATGGTTATGAAGCTGGCGCAAAGTATGCTAATAAAAATATAGAGATTATGAGTGAATATTCCAATTCTTTTTCCGATGTTGATATTGGTAGGGTCATAGCTAATAAAATGTATTCTAAAGGAATAGACGTAATTCATTTTGCAGCTGGTTTAGCGGGACTTGGCGTTATAGAGGCGGCAAAAAAACTTGGCGATGGTTACTATGTTATTGGAGCCGATCAAGACCAATCACATCTTGCTCCTAAAAATTTTATTACTTCTGTTATAAAAAACGTTGGGGATGCATTATATTTGATTACTAGTGAATATATTAAAGATAATAATGTTTGGGAAGGTGGAAAAGTTATTCAAATGGGATTAAGAGATGGTGTTGTTGGTTTATCTAATGCGAATGAATTTGAGTACATAAGAGTTCTTGAAAGAAAAATAATCGACAAAGAAATTATTGTTCCTTGTAATCAGGAAGGATATGAAATTTTTATAAAACAAATATTAAAATTATAGACTTTTTAGATAGATTTTAATTTTCCAGTTTTTAATTTTTTAATTATGTTATATTTATTGTGTTATAATAAATATAACTACATTTCTATTGTTTTAGAGGATTTAGCATTGAATAAAAAAATGTTTCCCAAAATTTACTATTATGATCAAGACTTTATTGATATTTACAATAAAAGTTTATCTTGGATTCAAGATAAGGTTATTTTGCAAAAAGTTACAGATAAGGGTAAAAAAGATAAAAATTATTATTCGGAAAATTGCGATTATATAGATCAAATGCAAGCTTGTATGTCAAGCTTTTTTCTTGTCTATAGTAATGGGGAATATTCATCTACATCTGCAATTGATAAATTTTATCAATTGCAGGAAGAATCAGGTGCAATCAGAGCTAGATATGACAATAACAATGCTATTATTGATCTTGATGAGAATGAAGAGAACATTGGATTTCCTATTTTTGCGTGGGCTGAATATAACTTATATCATAAAACAGGAAATAAAAAGAGAATTTCTGAAGTTTTGCCAATTCTTGATAAGTATTATAAATGGATAGAGAGCAAATTTTTAAAGGAAAATGGTCTTTATTCAATTGATGTAAATAAAATTTTTTATAAAAACTCTCCAAGAGTAGATGCATATTACCCTGTAGATTTTAATTCATTACAAGTTCATAATGCATATTGTATTTCTAAATTAGCAGACATTTTAAATGATAAAAATTTATCACTTGAATACAAAAAGCGATTTTTTTCCCTTAAGGTCAAAATTAATTCTTTAATGTGGAGCGAAAAAGATGGATTTTATTATGATCTTGATGTTAATGAAAATATTCTTGAAATTAAGACAATAGTGGGATTTTTACCAATGCTTTCCGAGATTCCCAGTGAGGACAGAATAGAAAGAATGATTTTTTATTTAAAAAGCACTAAACATTTTGGAACTCCAAATCCTTTTCCAACACTTTCTGTTAGTGAACCAGGTTTTAGTGAGGATGGTAATGGATATTATGGGTCAGTTTATACTTATATGAATTTTTTTGTAATCAAAGGTCTTGAATATTGTGGTCGTGCAAATATTGCAAGAGAATTTACTATAAGACATTTGTATTATATATTAGACACTTTAATGCCGTTTAATAAAATTAAAGGGCACATTTGGGAAGCTTATAAGCCCATGCAAGAAGGGCCCGCATATTTTGATTCTAATAAAAAAACTTATACTGAGAAAGGTCTTATTTGTTATCTTGCTCTTTTTAGTATTAGTTTGATGATAGAAAATATTATTGGGCTTACAATTAGTTTGCCTGATAAAACTGTATATTGGAACATACCCACTCTTGAGATTATGGGGATAGAAAGCTTATCTCTTAAAAAGAATCAAACTACAATAATTTGTAATAAAGGGAAAAGAGGTTGGGAAATAAAAATGGAATCTGAGAAACTTTATTATTTTACAATAAATATATTAAATAAAAAAGAAAAAACCCTTCCTATTCCTTCAGGAAGATGTTCTATGTTGTTGGATAAGCTTTGATGAATTAGATTCATTAAATGTCTTGTAAAATTTAAATTTTTGGGGGCCTTTTAATGATAGATATTGATGAATTGAGAATTTTTCTTAAAGAGAAGAGTTATTCTAAAATTAAAGAAAAATTTTTAAAGCATGACTCCTTTGATATTGCTGAGGCGCTTAAAAAACTTAATGGAACTGAATTGATTTTGCTTTACAGATTTTTGCCCAAAAAAATAGCAGTTGAAACTTTTTCTAATTTTGACCAATCTACAAAAAATAAATTAGCAAATTCTTTTACCAATAAAGAAATAAGTGAAATGATTGATGAGTTGAATCTCGATGATGTTATTGACCTTTTAGAAGAAGTTCCCGCAAATGTTGTTCAGAGATTTTTAGCAAGTTCTACAGAAGAGAATAGAGAAATTATTAATAAATTTTTGTCTTACAGTGATGATTCTGCAGGTTCGATTGTAACAATTGAATATGTTGAGCTTAAAGAAGATTTCACAGTTGGCAGAGCCCTTGATTATATTAGAAGGGTAGCTAAAACCAAAGAAGATATTTACACTTATTATATTACAGATGATGAAAAGCATTTAAAAGGAGTTATAAAAATTGAAGATTTAATATTGGCTAAAGATGATGTTATTCTCTCATCAATAATGAGAAGTAGTGGGTTTTATATTGTGGGGGTCAATGATGAGAAAGAGGATGTTGCACTTCTTTTCCAAAAACATGATATTACCAGTGTTCCTGTTGTTGATAATGAGGGAAGAATGATAGGGGTTATTATTATCGATGACATTTTAGAGGTTATTCAGTCTGTAAATACTGAAGATTTTCAAATGATTGCGGCTGTTAAACCTTTAGATACGTCTTATCTTGATACTTCTATTTTAGTTATGACAAAAAATAGGATAATTTGGCTTTTAGTTCTTATGGTATCTTCTACTTTTACAGCTACAATCATTTCAAATTATCAAAATTTAATGTTGTCTTTAGTGGTTTTGGCTAGTTTTATTCCCCTTTTAATGGATACTTCAGGCAATGCCGGCTCTCAGGCATCTGCTTTAATAATTCGTGAGCTTGCTCTTGGTACTGTTAAGGTAAAAGATTTTTTTAAAGTGTTTTTAAAGGAAATATGTGTTAGTATTCTAGTGGGAGCAATTCTTGCTGGTGTTAATTTTTTAAGAATTGTATTTTTTGTGGCTCCACACCATTCTGATAAGTTGAAAATAGCTTTTGTAGTTTCATCTTGCTTAATGGTAAGTTTGACAGTAGCAAAGATATTGGGAGGTCTTTTGCCCATTGTTGCTAAAATTTTGAAGTTGGATCCAGCACTTATGGCAGGCCCTTTAATCACTACGATTGCAGATGCTATTACTTTAATAGCTTATTTTAATATAGCAAAATGGGTTTTGGTTAGTTATGCTGCTTAAATTTCATTTAAATATGTTGATTGGTATTTTTTTATAATAGGACATTTTTAATGTATAATTGTATTTTTTGTAAAATAGTAAACAAAGAGCTTCCTAGTTATAAAGTTTATGAGGACGATTTGGTTTTAGCATTTTTAGACATTAATCCTTTAACTGTTGGGCATACTCTTGTTATTCCCAAAGAACACAGTGAGAATTTATTGAACATGGATGATAAATTTAGCGAGAGAATTTTAAAAGTATGTAAAAAAATTTCAAATGCTTTAAAGAAAATAAATTCAAGCATTTATGGTGGAATAAATATTTATTCTGCTTTGGGGGCTGGTGCGGGGCAAGAAGTTTTTCATACTCATTTTCATGTAATTCCAAGGTTTAAAAATGATGGTTTTGGCCTTAAGAGAGGTAATAAACTTAATCTTGAAGTTGAAAAATTTAAAGAGTTGTCTATGCAAATAAGTATGAATATTTAATTTTATTTTGCCAAAAAGGATTCTTTATGAAAAGAAACTTTTTATTCTTTTTTGTTTTTATGCTTAATACATTAAGAATTTATTCAGGAATTCCGGGATATCTTAATGTATACAGTGGAATTGGGGTTGGTGTTGATAATTTTACTCAAGATTTATTCTTCTATGAAAGACTTAAGTATCAATTTTTCAGTGGAGTTGGGGTTAATGTTTCTCAAAATTTAGCATTTGGTGGAGAATTTAATTTAGATATTAAATTTTTACCAAGCCATACTCCTTACACCGATGAGATTATATTTATGTTGAATGATCAAGCACATTTGAGGCATTCTATAAATTATTTCATAATAAAAGATGTTACATTCTCAATGAGAATATATGGTAATTATTTCTTTTTATCCTATACCCCGATGTTTAGTTTAATCTTTTTTACAGGTTTACAATTTTCATACATTGGTGCAAAAATTTGTTTTATAGATTCAAGTGATTGGACATTGCTGGATAATTTTGTTTTGGGAGTAGACATTGGAGCTAGAATTAATATAGATTTTATTTTTTTGGAATATACAGTCTCTCCAATTTTTTACAACAAACCTTTACTTTTAAATCAAATGCATAAAATAACATTAGGCTTTATTTTTCAGTATGATGTAGCAACAAGGAATGAAAGCGAAATACTTTCTATTTTATAAATTTAATGAGCTTAAGGATATTTTAAATTTTCTTCTTTGATGTTGTTTAATATTTGCAAGTATTTAGAAGATTCATATTTAGCCATATCAAGGTTGTGTTCCTTATAATTTCCACATTCCTTATCGCTTGCGCCCGGAATAGGCTCTGAAAAATTTACGATTTCGGAAAAAAGCCACGATACTAGATCAATAAGATCTTTACTTTCATAGTCTCCAAAAATTATTAAGTAAAAACCAGTTCTGCATCCCATAGGACCAAAATATACTATTTTTTCGGCCCAAACTTTATTATTTCTAAGCAAAGTGGCTCCTATGTGTTCTATTGTGTGTATTGCTGCGTTTTCAATTATTGGTTCGATGTTGGGAGCTTTGATTCTAATATCTATTGTAGTAAATATTACATTTTCAAAAGTGTCTTTTCTTGAGACATATATTCCAGGGTTTAGTTTTGTGTGATCTATTGTAAAACTTGTTATTTTTTTCATTTTTTTAGCACTGTTTGTATTTTTTTTACAAAATCTAATTTTTCCCACTCAAATTCATTTTTCCCAAAATGGCCATAAGTGCAGGTTTTAAGATATATGGGTTGTTTTAATTTTAATTTTTCAATTATTCCGCTGGGAGTTAAATCGAAGTTATTAACAATAAAATTTAATATTTTGTTTGCATATTTAGGATCAGTTATCCCCGCGGTTATTTGAATAGATATTGGATTTTCAATTCCAATTGCATATGCGAGCTGTAGTTCAAATTCTTTAGAAATTCCGGCTGCCACCATATTTTTTGCGATATATCTTGCCATATAGGCAGCTGATCTGTCTACTTTTGTGGCATCTTTTCCGCTGTATGCTCCTCCTCCGTGTCTTGCAAATCCTCCATAGCTATCGGCAATAATTTTTCTCCCTGTAAGACCAGTGTCTCCGGTAGGTCCTCCAATTACAAAATTTCCGGAAGGATTAATGCAATATGCAGTATTTTCATCAAGCATTGATTTGTCTTGAATGGTGGGTTTGATAATTTCTTCAATTATTGTTTGTCGTATTAGTTCTTGGGAGATGTTTGGATCGTGTTGATGAGAGACTATTATATTTTTTATTTTTATGGGGTTTCTGTTTTTATCGTATTCGATAGTAACTTGAGATTTTGAGTCGGGTCTTAACCATTTTATTGCTCCTGATTTTCTAAGACCGCTAGCTTTTTTTAGAATTAAATTGGCAAGTTCATAAGGAGCTGGTAAAAAATTTTTTGTTTCATCGCAGGCATATCCAAATATTATTCCCTGATCACCTGCTCCAAGGGTATTGGATTCCTTTTTTTCAATTGCGTTTACAATGTCGCACGATTGATTGCCAACAGCGTCTATTACTGTTATTGTTTTGTAATCAAGCCCATAATCAATATTTGTATAGCCTATATCTTTGATGATGTTCTTAGCAATTTCTTTTATATCTATATTTTTTTTTACAGGACTATTTATTTCTCCTGCTATTACTACTAAATTTTGTGCAATTATGACCTCGCAAGCTACTTTTGCATTTTTATCTTCTTTTAGTATTTCATCAAGGATGGCATCAGAGATTTGATCTGCAATTTTGTCTGGATGTCCTTCAGATACAGCCTCAGAAGTTAAAGTTTGGTTAGCTGCTATTATTTTATTCATATTAGCCTAATAAGTTCCTTTATCATTTTGCTTGAATTTATTGATGATGTTTTTAAAAATTTATTAAAGTCTATATGGTTGTCTTTATTTTTTGGTAAATCAGAAATTGAACGAATGATTATGAATGGTATTTTAAATATGTACGCTACTTGAGCTATTGCAGCTCCTTCCATATCTACAGCTAAAGCATCTTTGAAATTTTTTTTAATTGTTTCAAGATTTTTTTCATTGTCAACAAATTGATCTCCTGTTAGTATTAAGCCAATGTGGGTATCAATGTTTAGAAGTTTGCTGTCGATAATATTGACCGCTTTTTTCAGTAATTCTTCATCTGCTTTAAATTTTTGTGGCAAATTGGGGACTTGTCCTATTTTGTGTCCAAACTTGGTTAAGTCGAAGTCATAGTATGCTGTTTCTGAGGATACTATGATATCTGATATTTTAAGGTTAGAATTTTCTTTTATTCCTCCAGAACTTCCAGAGTTTATTATATGAGTGATTTTATATTTAGAGATAATTTGACTGCTCCAAATTGCTGCGTTAACTTTGCCAATTCCTGTAGTTAAAGAGATTACATCTTTTCCTAAAATTTTTCCTTTATAAATTTTTTTATTTTCTAAGTAGTCATTTAGTACAATTTCTTCTTTGTTATCAAGTATTTTATTTATTTCTTCTGATTCTTCTTGCATAGCTGATATTATCAAAATCATATTTTTTCTCCTTTAAATGTTTTATATAATATCTATTAAAGAATATTTATTTTTAATTAGCTCTATTTCATTTTGATTGAGTATTTTTTTTATTCCTGTGTTTGTGTTTGGTATAGATTGAACACTGTGTTGCTCATTTTTGTCTACAACTTTTCCATTTTTTATTATGTGGTTTATGTATGGGAGATTTGGGTTAGAATCATCTATATCTACTATTTTGGCTATAGAATTGTCATTAAGCTCTACAATAAAGTCTAAAGGACAAGAAGATATTGCATTGATTATTAGCTTCAAAACCCTTTTGTCAAATTTTTTGTCAGCATCTTGAATTAATTCAATAATAGATGCTCCAGAATTAAAAGATTTTTTGTATGCCTTATCTAAAATGATGGCAGAATAGGCGCTAGCGGCACCTATTATATTTGATTCTATGCTGATGTTTTCACTTGTTAATCCTTTAGGATAACCAGTTCCGTCCAGATTTTCTTTATGTGTTAGAAGTGTCAAACATATTGATCGAGACAAATTGCTCGTTGAAGCTATTTTATAGCTTATTATGGGATATTTTTTTATTATTTCTAGTTCTTCGTCAGTTAATGCTTCTTTTTTTTCGCTAATTTTTGTTGGAATGAATAAAAATCCTATTTTGTGTAAAAGGGCAATACTACAAAGTTCTACTGTTTTATAGTTATTTAGTCCCATTTCATTGCCAAGAGCCACTGTTAAGATAGCTGTATTTACTGAATGAATAATGTGATAGTTTGCAGAAAGCTTGGGAATTCTAAAATATTTGATAAAAATTTTTTTCTGTTTTTTGTAAAACTCTATTACTTTTTTTACAGTAGGCATAATGTCTTGGTAATATATTTTTTTATTTCTTTTGCAATTTTCATAGATTTCTTCTAAATTGCTTATTATTACATGATAACTAGAAATAGCCTCTTCGTTGAATTTTTTGTGTATTTCTTCATATTCTTTTTTAACAGAATCATCACTGAAAAAATTTTTTCTCTCTTTAAGGTATGACTTTAAATTCCATTTTTCAATAAGTTCAATGTTTTTGTCTCCAATAAATGCATTCTCAGGCCAAACTAAGAATTCTTTGTCTATTAAATATGATGAATTTTTTATATTTTTGATAATGCTTTCAAAATTTTGCATTTATTCCCTTGAAATTAAGCCCTATTAACCATGTATAGCATATTATTTATTAATTGTCCATCTATTAGTATAATGTATTTATTATATCTCAATTTTTGAATTAAGCTTTTTTGAAGAGATTTTTATGGTAGAAAAAATACGCTTAGGTTTTAATATTATTTTTCTTGGATTATTTATTTATTTTCTGGCAATTTTAAGATTTCAAATAAAATTAAGCTTCATTTTGTTTAATTACCAATTTATTTTGATTTATTTTTTATTGGTGATTGTTTTTAATGTTATATATTCCCAATATTTTTTTTCAAGATTGTATTTTATTTTAAATGGGATGGAAGATACATTTACTTTTTTAAAGCTTAAAATGGTTCGTAAAAAGCTTAAAAGTGTTTTTGAAATATCTATTCTTCTTAGATTTATTTTAATAAAACAAGATAAAAAAAGTCTTGATGAGCTTTATTTTTATTTAAAAGACACTAGATTAAAGCATAAAACAATAATGGAGCTTTATTCTGTTCTTATTAGCTTTAGAGAAAAAGAAAAGGCTTCTAGTTTGATTTTAAATTACAAGAACAGTAGAAATAAGTGGGTGAAATATTGTGAAGCTCTTAGTATGTTGTCATTTGAAGAATACTCAAAGTTAAAAGAGTTGGTAAATTTTTTAGATAAGTTTTTTTTGAAAAATGATATTTTTACTATTTATTTCTATTATTTATTGCGCAAATCAAAAGCATCTTTTGATTTGCTTGAAAGCAAAAAAATTGAAATTAGAAATCGATATTATAAATTTAAAAACAGGATAGATTCTAAACATACAAAACTACTTGGTTCAAATTTATTTTTTGTTGTTTTTTATTATATTTATGATTTTTCTAAAAAAGATGTTTTTTATTAAAGGAGTTGTGTTTTGAGTATAAGGGTTCGTTATGCACCCTCTCCAACGGGTTTGCAACATATTGGTGGGATTAGAACAGCTTTGTTTAATTATTTTTTTGCAAAGTCTTGTGGAGGTAAATTTTTACTTAGGATTGAGGATACAGATCAGAGCAGGTATTCTCCAGAAGCTGAAAATGATCTTTATTCAAGTCTTAAATGGCTTGGTATTTCTTTTGATGAAGGTCCTGTTGTAGGAGGTGATTATGCTCCTTATGTTCAGTCTCAAAGAAGTGAAATATATAAGCAATATGCTAAATATTTAATTGAATCTGGGCATGCATATTATTGCTATTGCGGTCCTGAAAGGCTTGAAAGGATTAAGAAAATTCAAAATATTAATAAGATGCCCCCCGGATATGATAGGCATTGTAGAAATTTAAGTAGTGATGAAATTGAGAATGCGCTAATTAAAAAAATCAAACCTGTTGTTAGATTTAAAATCCCTTTAGAAGGAGATACGAGTTTTGATGATATTTTGCTTGGAAGAATTACATGGGCAAATAAAGACATTAATCCCGACCCTGTAATTCTCAAGTCAGATGGATTGCCGACTTATCATCTTGCTAATGTAGTTGATGATTATTTAATGAAAATTACTCATGTATTAAGGGCTCAAGAATGGGTTTCCTCAGGTCCGTTGCACGTGCTTCTTTATAAGGCTTTTAAATGGAAGCCGCCTATTTATTGTCATCTTCCAATGGTTATGGGAAATGATGGTCAAAAATTAAGCAAAAGACACGGATCAACAGCTTTAAGACAGTTTATTGAAGATGGGTATCTTCCAGAAGCTATTATTAATTATGTTACTTTGCTTGGCTGGTCTTATGATGATAAGAGAGAATTTTTTTCAAAAAATGATCTTGAGCAATTTTTTTCAATTGAGAAGATCAATAAATCTCCTGCGATTTTTGATTATCATAAGTTGGATTTTTTCAATAGCTACTATATTAGAGAAAAAAAAGATGAAGATTTGTTTAATCTTTTGCTCCCTTTTTTCCAAAAAAAGGGGTATGTTCCTAAGCCCAGTAGTTTGGAAGATAATCAAAAATTAAAGTTATTAATTCCTCTTATAAAGAGTAGAATTAAAAAATTAAGCGATGCTTTAAATATGACTAAATTTTTTTATGAAGACATTAAATCTTGGAATTTAGATGAGTTTTTAGGCAGAAAAAAAACAGCCAAAGAGGTTTGTTCTATTTTAGAATTAATAAAGCCTATTTTAGAAGAATTTGAAAAAAGATCGTCAGAAGAAAATGATAAAATTTTTTATGATTTTGCCGAGAGTAATGGTTTTAAATTGGGAGAAATTCTTCTGCCTATTAGAATTGCAGCGCTTGGTAGCAAAGTCTCTCCGCCGCTTTTTGATTCTCTAAAGTTGATAGGCAGGGCTAAAGTTTTTGAAAGAATAAAATTAGCACAGGAATTTTTAAGAATAAATGAATAACTATTAAGGATATTTTTATGGTTAGAATGGAAGATATTATTTCTCTTGCGAAAAGAAAAGGGTTTGTATTTCAGTCTTCAGAGGTTTACGGAGGCCTTTCGGGAGCTTGGGATTATGGTCCTTTGGGAGTTGAACTTAAAAAAAATATAAAGAGAGAGTGGTGGAAGAGCATGGTGTATTTGCATGAAAACATTGTAGGTTTAGATAGTGCTATTTTTATGCGCCCCGAAATTTGGAGAGCATCTGGGCATGTTGATGGTTTTTCGGATTCTATGGTTGATTGCAAAGATTGTAAAAGTAGATTTAGAGCCGATTTTATTGATTTGTCAAAAAATTGTCCGAATTGCAAAGTTGGGAATAATTTTACATCTCCAAGAAGTTTTAATTTAATGTTTAAGACTCATATTGGAGCAGTGGAGGATGGCTCTAATGAAGTTTATTTAAGACCTGAGACGGCGCAAGGAATTTTTGTTAATTTTAGGAATGTTTTGGATTCTTCAAGGCTTAAGATCCCTTTTGGAATTGCTCAGGTAGGTAAAGCGTTTAGAAATGAGATAGTTACTAAAAATTTTATATTTAGAACTTGTGAGTTTGAGCAAATGGAAATGCAGTTTTTTGTTCATCCCAAGCAAATAGATGAGTGGTTTTGTTATTGGCAGCAAAATAGAATGAATTTTTTTATAGAAACTCTTAAAATTAGGCCTGATAGATTAAAATTTAAGGCCCATGATTCAACTCAGCTTGCTCATTATGCAAAAGCCGCATTTGATATTGAGTATGAATTTCCTTTTGGATTTCAGGAAGTGGAAGGTATTCACAATAGGGGTAATTATGATTTAACTCAGCACGCTAAATTTTCTAACAAACCCAAAATATTTGAGTATCATGATTTGTTAACAAAAGAGAAATATGTGCCTTATGTTATTGAAACTTCTGCGGGTCTTACAAGGTCTGTTTTAATGACCCTTTGTGATGCTTATTCTGAGGAAGAGCTCTCAGATGGGGACAAGCGTATTGTTTTGCGCTTACATCCCAAGTTGGCTCCTTACAAGATTGCTATATTTCCTCTTGTTAAAAAAGTTGAGCTTGTTGCGGTTGCTAGAAGAATTTATATGGAGCTTTGCGATGATTTTCATATATTTTACGATGATTGTGGAACAATAGGTAAAAGGTACAGACGTCAAGACGAAATAGGGACTCCTTATTGTGTAACAATAGATTATGATACCCTTGAGGATGAAACAGTTACTGTTAGAGAAAGAAATAGTATGACCCAGAAGAGAATTTTTATTAATGATTTATATTCATACATTAAGACTGAGATTTTAAATTATAAAGAGGATTTTAATAAATGAATCTTGCTTTAAGTCTTTTACATAAACGCGGATTTTTAAAGCAATGCACATCTTTAAAAGTTTTAAGTGATTTAATGAATAGAGAAAAAATAGTTTTTTATGCAGGAGTTGATGCAACGGCTAGTTCTCTTCATATTGGTCATTTGATTCCCTTTTTAGCAATGATGCATCTTAGACAACACGGGCATATACCAATTGTTTTAATTGGAGATTCTACAGCAAAAATAGGCGATCCTTCTGGAAAAAGTAAGATGAGAAAGATTTTATCTTCAGAAGAGATTAGCAATAATGCCTTGTTGATAAAAAATCAACTTCAAAGAATAACTAAGTTTACTTCAGAATGCTTTATTCATAATTCAAATTGGCTAGATAATCTCAATTATATTGAATTTTTAAGAGATATTGGCATGCATTTTTCTGTTAATCGTATGTTAAGCTTTGAAACTTATAAAAGAAGGCTTGATTTTGGACTTTCATTTATTGAGTTTAATTATCAACTTTTACAGTCTTATGATTATTATATGCTTAATAAAATTAAAAATTGTATACTTCAAATTGGTGGGGATGATCAATGGGGGAATATTATCTCAGGGGTTGACTTAATTAGAAAAAAAAATGGATCAGAAGCTTTTGGGCTTACGTTTCCATTAATTACAAGAAATGATGGGAAAAAGATGGGCAAATCAGAAAAAGGTGCTGTTTATCTTGATTCCAATCTTTACAGTATTTATGATTTTTATCAGTATTTTAGAAATACTTCAGATTCTGATGTAAAAACTTTTTTGTATCTTTTTACTTTTTTACAAGAAGATGAGATTGAATTAATTTCAAATTTTAAGGGAACTTCTTTAAATAAAGCTAAAGAGATTTTAGCTTTTGAAATAACTAAAATTGTTCACGGAGAAGCGGAAGCTTTGAAAGTTCAAGAGGCAGCTTTTGCTGCATTTAGGGGAAGTGGAGATAGAAGCAATATTCCATTTTTTAAATTTAGCTTTTCTAATTTGGAAGAAGAAGTATTATTGGTTGATTTAATGCTAGATTCAAAAATTGTGCCCAGCAAATCAGAAGGCAGAAGATTGATTGATTCTGGGGGTGTTTATATTAATGGCAAAAGGGTAGAAAATCAGAACCATCTTCTTGCTAAAAAGGACTTTAATAACAATGAAGTTGAATTAAGAGTAGGTAAAAAAAAATTTTTACGAATTGTTTTATAGTTGATTTTGGATGTATGATAGAAGAGCTTTAAATTGTTTATTTTTTAACACTTTTTTATTTTTCATGGAATCTAAGCATCTTGTGTTTACAGAAGAGCACATTTTTTATGGGCTTATTAAAAACGATAAAGTTAGAGAACTACTTAGTTTATGTGCAATTGACTTTTATAAACTTAATAAACAACTAGAAGAATTTTTTAGTAAACTTCCCTTAAGAGTCAATTATATCCCAGACTATGTTTCTAGTATGGATTATTTGTATGAAGATATAATTAGTGTTCTTTTTTTTTATAAAAAACCTTATAAAATACAAGAAAAAGATTTATTGTGGGTGCTTGTCAAAAAAAGAAAGAATAGCATTTTAGATGCACTGCTTAGCTCAGGGTTTAATTTAACTATTTTTGACAAACTTATTGAAGTTCATGATTATTTGGCTTTAAATACTAAATCTGCCTCAGGCTACAGTGAATTAATTGCAGAATATATTCATAGTAATGCACCAAAAAGGAAAGGAGGCTTTCATATTTTTGATGATAAGCGTGATAAGTTGGATCAAAATAATATTTTCTTAGAAAGTAAAGATTCTATTGGTAATTTTTTAACAAACGTTATTGATACTTTGGATTTAAAATACAATCCTTTAATTGGTAGAAATCGAGAATTATCTCGATTAATCCAGGTGATACTTAGAAAGCACAAAAGTAATCCTATTTTATTTGGAGAACCTGGTGTTGGAAAAACAGTATTAATCCAAGGTCTTGCATATAAAATAAAAACAGAGAATGTTCCAAAGGATTTAATAGGATATGAAATCTATTCACTTGATATTGGCAGGCTTATTTCAGGCACTAAATATAGGGGGGATCTTGAGAGTAGGGTGAATAGGGTTTTAGATTTTTTAAATTCAAGAAAAAAAGTTATACTTTTTATTGACGAAATCCATATGATAGTAGGGGCAGGAGCTACTTCATTTGGTAGTATGGATATTTCCAATTTGTTGAAGCCCATTCTCACTTTAGGAAAAATTAAATTTATTGGGGCTACTACAGAATATGAATATAGAAAATTTTTTTTAAAAGATAAGGCTTTAATGAGAAGGTTTCAGAGCATAGAGATTAAAGAGCCTAATTTTGAAGATGCTTATAATATTTTACAGGAGATTAAAAAAGATTATGAGAAATATCATAATGTGGAATATACAGATGAGGCAATACGGGCTTGCATTCTCATGTCTCAAAAATATATTAAAGATAGATTTCTTCCAGACAAAGCTTTTGATATTTTAGATGAATTGGGTTCTAAATTTAAGCTTGAAAGCATAAAAAGGATTATAACAAAAGAAGATGTTTGTGATCTGATTAAATCTATTGTTGGTTCTAATATTTTTAATTTTGAAGAGTATGATAGCGAATTATTAATTAATTTAGAAAATAGAATAAAAAAAGAACTTATTATACATGATAACTTGGTATTTGATTTAATATTAAATATTAAATTATTAAAGTGCAATTTGCTTGTCAACAGAAGTACTATTGGTATATTTGCCTTTATTGGTGCTTCTGGATCAGGAAAGTGCAAATTGCCGGATATTTTGTCACAAGAGTTTAAAATTCCAAAGTTTAGTCTTAACATGGGTGAGTATAGTGATTTTAATTCTCTTGATAGATTGATTGGGCCTGTTTTAAGTAATGAAGGGTATTATGAATCTACTAGGTTTTTCAAATTTTTAAACAAATCTTCTAATTCTATTATTTTCTTATCAGATTTTGATAAATGTGATAAAAGGGTTTATGATTTTTTTTTGGAGGGATTTAAAACAGGCAAACTTTTTGATGGTCTTGGGAAAAAGGTAAGTTTATCAGAAAGTTTAATAGTAATAAGCGTCAATGTTGAGAGCAAGGAGCTTAATAGTATTGGCTTTAAAAATAAAATGATGGGGGAAAATGATTTTAACTTTATATTAGAGAAGAGATTTTCTAATAAGTTTTTAGAGTTAATAGATCATGTGTTTGTATTTAAATCTATTGAGGAGTTAGATTTTGAAAAAATCATTTTTAATGAACTTGATTGTTTTGCAAGGATATTAAGAGATAGAAAATTTGATGTTTTTTTTGAAAAAAGCGTTGTTGATTATATTCGAGAAAAGATCTATGGAAAGGGTTACAGCTTGGAAGGTGTTAGAAAATTTATATTCAAGGAGTTAGGAAAGCTTTTAATAGATGAAATTCTTTTTAAGAAAATTGAAAATTCTGGTAAAATAAAAATCTATTTAGATGAAACAATAAAATATGAGTTTTTATAAGGTTATAGGGAGTATTTATGAAAATATCAGTAATAGGGGCAGGCGCTTGGGGAACGGCTATTGCAAAGTCTTTGTCAGATAAATTTGATTTTAATATTTTTTTATGGGCTTTTGAAGAAGATGTTAAGAATAGCATTAATAATGATAATATTAATGCCAAATATTTAAAGGGAATTAAATTGCCAAAAAATTTAGTTGCAAGTTCAAATTTGTTTGAAGTTGCAACAATGTCTGATTATATTTTCATTGCAACGCCTTCTCTTTTTACTGTTGATATTTTAAAAAAATTGGATCAATTTTTACATTCTTTAGAGATAAAGCCAAAGCTAGCAATACTTACAAAAGGGTTTATTACTTTTAATGGTAAAACTCAGACTGTTATTGAAGCTGCCGAGAGAGTTATGAGAGGATATAAAGACGAAATTACTTATATTGTTGGTCCAAGTCATGCTGAGGAAGTTGGACTTGGCGTGATAACAGGTCTTGTTGCGGCTAGCAATAGTAGGGAAAATGCATATTTGTTTATTAATTTATTTAGTAAAACCCCAATTTCTTTATTTTATAGTAACGATGTTTTTGGAGTGCAAATAGCAGCAGCTTTAAAAAATGTGTTTGCAATTGCATTTGGAATTTTGGATGCTTATAAATTGAATTATCCTAATTTAATAGGTAGTAATACAGAATCATTATTATTTTCAATATCCTTGAATAATATAAAGGACATTGCAATTGAGCTTGGGGGAAGAAATATTGAAACGTTTTTATTTTTGTCTGGTTCTGGTGATTTAGATGTTACTTGTAGAAGCATGTTTGGGAGAAATAGACGATTTGGTAATGAAATTGTGAGCAAAAATATTTTAGAAAACTTTCTTAGCATAGATGATTTGATAAGCAATATTGAAAAAATTGGATATTTGCCGGAGGGGGTTTTGGCTGCGAAATCAATTTTTTCCTTTTTTAAACAATTAAATCGTGATCTTAATTCCAATAGTTTGTTAAGCGTTATATATAAAATTTTGAATAAAGAGCTGGAGCCTAAATCTGTTATTGAGTATATGAGAGATGTTAGACAGTAAGTTGAACAATAAAATAAAGCCTCTGCAGAGGCTTTATTGTTTTTGATCATTCATCATATATAAAATTTTATTGTAAACATCTTCTATTATTTCAAAATTCATTACAATTTCTGTAAGTTCATTAGATTTGATAGTTCCTATTATGTTGTCATTTTTTGTTAAATCGTCTCTTTTGACTAAAGAATTGCTGTCTACTAAAATTTTTATTCTTGTTAGATCTTTTTGTATATTTTTAATATTTTTAATTCCTCCAAAGCATTCTACAATATGCTCTGCTACTTTGATTTTATTTGTTTTTTCTAAATTTACCATAGCAATTTTATTCCTTATAGAAGGCTTTATATGCTAAGTAAGCATTGTATAAATCAAATTTAGAAGTTATTTCCATTGGAGAATGCATACTTATGACAGCAGGTCCCATGTCTATTGTTCTTATTCCATAGCTAGCTAAGAATTTAGCAACAGTTCCGCCGCCGCCTTCTTCTACTTTTCCAAGAGTTGCTACTTGCCAGTCTATATTGTTTTTATTTAATAATTGCCTAATATAAGAAACAAGCTCAGCATCAGCATCACTGGCCATACTTTTTCCACCATGTCCTGTGTATTTCATTATGGGTATTCCATAGCCAAGTTGGGGAGCATTTTGTTCGTCATGAACTGAGCTGAATAGTGGGTTTATTGCTGCGCAAACATCAGCAGAAATGCTTTTTGAATTCCACAAAGCTTTTTGTACGTGAAGATTGCTGTATTCTGATTTTTTAATTTTAAAGATCATATCAGAAACAAAATATTCAAGATATCTTGAGTCTAGACCGGTTGAACCTGTTGAGCCAATTTCTTCTTTATCTACAAGAAAGCAAATGGCTGTTTTGTTTGGAGCCCCTTCAAGATCAAATATAGATTCTAGAGAAGTGTAAACGCATATTTTGTCGTCTTGTCCGTAAGCGCCAATTAAAGCCTTGTCAAATCCAACGTCTTTTGCTGTTCCTGCAGGCACTATTTCAATTTCTGATGATACGAAATCTTCTTCTTCTATTTTATATTTTTCTTTTATTAGTTGCAAAGTTGCCATTTTGACTTTATCTTTTTCTTTTGTTTCGATTGGCAGGCTCCCAATTAAAATTTTTAGATTTTCACCCTCAACAATTTCATCTGATTTTTTATTTCTTTGTATTTTTCTATCAAGATGAGGCAAAATGTCAGGAATTATAAATACAGGATCGTTTTCATTGTCACCAATATTGATTTCAACCTTTTCTCCATTTTTTAAAAATACCACACCTCTTATTGAAAGGGGTGTAGATAACCATTGGTATTTTTTTATTCCCCCATAATAGTTGGTTTTAAGAAATGTAAGTTCGTTTTCTTCAGAGATTGGTGAAGGTTTTGCATCAAGTCTTGGTGAATCTGTGTGAGAAACAATGAAATTCATTCCATTTTCAATAGGATTTTTGCCAATGATAGCAAAAGCAACAGATTTTTCTCTACAGGTATAAAAAATTTTGTCGCCTGGCATTAAATTTTTTTTCTCCTCAGCGTTTACAAATCCCAATTTTTTTGCTTTATCTAGGGCATAGGCTATGACTTCTCTTTCTGTTTTAAATTTACTTATAAATTTTTTGTAACTTTCGGAAAAATTGAAAATTTGATTTTTTTCTTCTTCATTTAAACGTATCCATGGATTTTGTTTTTTCATATTAATAAGACCTCCTGTTTCATTCTAACATTTTAATTGTTTTTAAAGTGTGTACAAAATAAATTATTTATTGTAAACTTACTTTTAATTTTAATATGATTAATAAATTATAAGGGAGAATTTTTATGTATAAAAATGGTTTTTTAAAAAACTATTTGCTATTGTTTTTATTTTTTTTAATAATTGCTTGTGCTTCAAAAGACAGTTCAAATGAATATGTTGAGGAACAAGAAACAGATAAATCTTCTAAGCTTGATGATTCTAAAATAGATGAACATACTATTGGGCATGTTTTTCATGCTATGGGAGTGGTTCATTCAAAAAAAGATCGAAAAAGTTTGGGAGAAAATATAAAGGTTTTTTATTTTTCTGAAAAAGATGGACACTTTCAAACAATAACTTCAAAAGAGGGTGCAAAGTTAATAGTTTATTTTTATGACAATATTTATGCAGGAGAAGCTCCAATTAATATCTCTGGAAAAGAAGCGTTTATTTTTGTTGGGATTACCTCTGACTTTAAAAAGATTATAAATAGTAATGTACATGGTGCTCGAAGTGATCTTATTGGCACTTTTAAAGATCTTAATATTAAAGATTCAAAATTGGAAATTACAATTGATGAGAATAATTCAGATGCCAAGACTTTCCTTGAATCTGTTAATTATATTATCGAAGGTGTTGAAAAAATCTCACCTATGTTAACGAATTAATTTATATTTTTGATTTTTTAGGCTTTAATTTAGAATTTAGATTAAAGCCTATTTTAAAATCAAGCTCTCAAGTCCTTTTATTAAAATTTCTGCTGTTTTTACGTTAGTTGCAAGCGGTATTTTATGTACATCGCAAAGCCTAATAAGAGCTGACACATCTGGTTCGTGAGGCTGGCTTGTTAGGGGATCTCTAAAGAAAAATATAGCCAAGATATTTCCTTCAGCTACTTCAGCTCCAATTTGCTGATCTCCCCCCATAGGTCCCGATTTATATTTAACAATCTTAAGATCGGTAGCTTGTTGGATTTTAGATCCCGTTGTTCCTGTTGCAATAAGCTTGAATTTGGATAAAAAGAGATGGTTTTGTTTGGCAAAATTTACCAAATCTTCTTTTTTTTTATCATGCGCAATTAATGCTATTTTTTTTTCTATCACTTTTATTCCTTTTCCAATGTAAAATAATTTTTATTGAAATTTAATAAAATTTAGTCATAAGTATAATTTTAGATTTCAATTTTTTAGAATTTATATTGGTTCTGGTTTGTGCCATAAAAATCCTTGCCCATAGTCTATTTCTAGTTCATTTATTTTTTTTAATATTTCCTCATTATACACAAATTCGGCAATAATTTTTATATTTTTTGTATCTGCTATTTTTTTAATAGATTCTATTATTACAAAATCTATTTCACTGGAGTTTATTGCTTTTATGAAAGATCCGTCTATTTTAAGCAAGTCTATTGGTAGTGTTTTAATATATGAGAGTGATGTATGCCCGCTTCCAAAGTCATCAAGCGCTAATTTGATTCCAAAACTTTTTAATTCTTGAAAATATTTGTTTATTATTTCAAAGTTTTCAAGAATTCCAGTTTCTGTTATTTCCAAACATATATTTTGAAGCGGGATTTGGCTTTTCAATAAAGTATCTCTTAAAAAGATTCGAAAGTTTTGAGATTTTAGTGAATAAGGAGATATGTTAATTGAGAAAATGTGAATTCCATTTTTTGATACAAAGCTTTTGTATTCTCTTAAAGCCTTTTTAACCACCAATGTATCAACCTCAACAGTTAAATTATATTTGTCTATTAGGTTAAAAATTTGATTGTTTGGAATTGGCTTGCCCATGTGGTCAAAAAGTCTTGTCAAGATTTCTATTTTAGGTTTTAAGTTTTTTTTAAGTGGATTTATTTTTTGATAATAAAGAGTAAAAAAATCATTTTTTATTGCTTTGAGTATATATTGAAAGATTTTGTTTTGATTTTTTAAAATCATCGCTTCTGGCAGTTCTTCTTTGTATATAGTGGGATTAGAGTCTTTGTATTCCGACGATATTTTTGTAGCCATCATTAATTTGGGGATTTTTAATTCTAAGTTTTCTTTTAAATTTACCTCTATTATTCCAATATTGAATTTAAATACAATAATATCTTCTTTTTTAAATGCCAATGCAATTGTTTTTTTGATTTTTTGGGCAATTGAGATTATTTGCTTTTCACCACCACTTGTGCATATGATTACTATGAAATTGTTGTGTTTTAGTTTAAAAATATATTCAGAGTATAATGACATTATTTTTGAATACATTATTTTAATTATTTTTATATTAAGCTTTTCTTGATCTTCTTTGTATTCATATTCTGCTGTTAGGGATACGTCTAAATTAAGCAAATATATTCTTTTTTTTTTGTAAATATCCATATGATTTACTAGTAATTTTTCAATTTCTTTGGCATTTTGAATCTCGTCTTGCGAGTCAATAATTTCTAGGTATTTATAGTTTTCTATTTCATTAGGGTTTGATATTTCTTTAATTGTTATTAATTTATCGATATTGTTTTGAGCGATTGTGCTAATAAATATATCTACATGTAGTTTTTTGTTGTTTTTTAAAGTTAAAAGACAATCGGTTATTAATATATTTTTAAATTCAGGAATAGAATTTGTGCGGTAACTTAAATCTATTCTTTCTAATTTTTCCCAATCTCTGACATCTATGTCTGTTACTTTTATTATATTTCCAGAGGTTTTCATTGGAAGATCAAGATTTTTACTACCTTTTTCATTGATATAAATAATTTCATTTTTGGTGTTTGTGATGATTACTATTTCTTTTATGAGCTCTGATAAATTTAAAAAGAAATCCAGAGTTGTGTTTTTATTGTCACAAAATAGCTTTTTTTGATGTATTAAGCTTTGTTTATATTCTAATTCGCTTATATCTTTTATTATTTCAATATGATTAAGTTTTAAATATTCGTCATCAAATTTTTCATTGCTAATTATAATAGAATGGATTTTGTTTGTATTTTTTAATTCATTTGCAATGTTTATTGAAAAATCTATTGGTTTTTCATCATTATAAATAATAGCGAATTTAATATTATTTTGTTTTACATATTCGCTGTATAAAGCTTTTTCAGATTTTACGATTTGAATTAAGTTAAAAATGGATTTAAGCTTTATGAGATCTCTAACTTCAATTTCTTTTTTAGAGATTATAACTGAATTTATATTTTGATAATTATTAACCTCGTTCATTTTATTGGCTTGCTCTTTTCTTAATTTTTGAATGCCAAATTGGTAGTATTTTTTATTTTTTTATCTGCAATTTTTTTAGTTACTATTATCCAGATTAAGCCTGAGAGCATTAGTGTTAGCGAGAGAATTTGTCCCATTGATATGTTTAAAAAAGAAAATTCAGACAAACTTTTAATTGGCTTATAGTTTATTATAAATCCAAGTTCTTTGTCTGGCTCTCTTAAATATTCAATAAAGAATCTGAAAAAAGCATAAAGCATTACATATACACCAAAAATAAATCCATCATATTTTTTGATTTTTCTAAATAAAAACCACATCAACAGAAAAGTTACAGGCCCTTCGAAAAATCCTTCAATAAGTTGAGAGGGTATTCTTGGGAGGTTGATTAGCAGATCATGAGGCGAAATTTCAAGCCCTACTGATGATGCAAATTCTTTTACACCTGGCATATTTGTGTCAAATGGTTCCGCATTGGGAAATATTATCCCCCCTTTCATTACTCTTCCATAAAGTTCTGCATTTGCAAAATTAGCAAGTCTTCCAAGTATGTATCCAGAAGAAAAAGCTATTGATCCATAGTCTGTTAGTTTTAGAAAATATTTTTGAACATTTGTATTTTTAAGCTTTGTATTTATTATGATTAGAGGAGCAATTATTGCCCCTAAAAAACCACCATGGATGGCCATACCTCTAAAGCCTGTAAAATTCCAATGTTGGTCGAATGGCAAAAGGATTAACCAAGGATTAGAATAATAAATTCCCGATTTATCGTAAACCAAGGTAGATGCCAATCTGCCTCCTAAAATTGCTCCAAGTACAAGTGAGAACATAAATGTTTCATAATCTTCTTTTTTGATATCAATGTTGTCTGATTGTATTTGATACCAAATAAACTTGTAAGAGATTAGTATGATTAAAATATAAGATAGGCTATACCATGTAATTGGTATGCCTTGAATCACTTCAGGATGTAACCAACTTGGGTAGTTTATGTAATTTGGCATTAGACCTCCTTAGCCTTTTCAAGCTTTTCAAAAAGCTTTTTTTTAAATAACATATTTTGTTTTCTTAAGGTTTCGATTTCTCTTTTCTGAGATTTGATTATATCAATAATTTCGCTACTTTCTATTGTTTTGTTTTTTATTAACGATTCAAGGTATTCAATTTTTTCAATGTATTCTTCTTGAGCTTCTTTTAGTACAAAATCATAACTTTCATTTAAATCTTCTTCGTTTAAAAACTCAGCATCATTTGTTAAATCTTCAATTTCGATTAATTTTTTTGCAATTTTTTTTATGCTTTTAGAGGTTGGGCTTGTGGGCTTGTATATAGTGATGGGGATTTTGCTGTTTAAAGCTTGATCAACCATTTCATCTTTATAGATTGCTCCAATACTTTGTAAGTTTATGCTTAAATAGTTTTTTGCCGATTTTATTATTTTTTCGGTTTTTTCAATGTCTTTGGGAGCTTTTAGCATATTAAATATCATAAAAGGACTAATTGTCTTAAACAATTTGTTAAATTTAAAATAATTTTCAGGATCTTCGTTTTCAAGCTTTAACAGCAAATTAGGTATATAAACCCTTTGAAGATCGATTGAATTTTGTTTTATTGTTATGAGAATTTCATTTCCTTTTGTTCCTCTTTTAAAAACGCTTGATAACAGTCTAAATATTATATTTTTAAGAAATAAATATGCATTCATTGTGGCTGTTACTGTTGGTGTTGTTACTATTACTCCTCTTTTTGACATTAAAAAAAAATCTATGATATTAAAAGCTGTTCCTGCTCCAAGATCAATCACTAAGTAGTCATATTTTAAAGATTTTAAATTTTTTATTATGGTTTTTTTTTGAGAAGCAGCTATATTAGCAAGTTCTGGAATGTCAGAATCTCCCGCAATGAAGTTTAGATTTTTAATTCCAGATTGAATAATGATGTCTGAGAAATTAATCTTTGTTTTTAAAAATGTTCCTATACTTTTTTTGGGGGTAATGTTTAACATTGAATGCAAATTTGATGCTCCAAGGTCAAGATCAACAAGTAATACACTTTTTCCTTCGTTTGCCAGGCAAATTGCTATGTTTGTTGAGAAAAGGGATTTGCCAACTCCCCCCTTACCACTGGCTACAGGAATAATAATCAAGCTTTACTCCGGGTTTTTTATTTTTGCTTTAATTAGCACTAATATTGTTGCATTAAATGCTAGGTAAACTACCGTAATTCCTAAAAGTATGGCCAGAGAGGTTTGGTAGACATATACTTTAAAAGTAAATCCTAGGATAAATAATAATAATGTTAATATTATTTGGAATACTTTAGTTATTACTATGGCGCTGTGAAGAATTTTAAATTTTTCGTAGATAAAGTAATAAATTGTTAAATTGGCCATGAAAAATTCAGGTGAATATAAGATAAATGTTAACATAAATTTTATGGAGTAATTATTAATGAAAATTAATTTATTAATGGCTTGGTATAATAATGCTAAAATTAAAAGGCTTTCAAGAATTTGTAAAACAACAAGTCCTGCTCTGTAAAGGCTTTGTCTTTTTTTAGGATGTGAGTTTAACATAGTTTTAAAATATTATATTATGGAAATAAAATCAAGTTTTAATTTTTGCATTAGGAATGAATAAATGAAAAATAAATTTTTAATATGTGTATATTTTTTATTGACTTTAGGTATAAGCTCTTTAGTAATTGTTGAATCTATTTTTGCTTTTGATGAATCTAATAATAAGTTATCAAGATCAAATTATGAGCAGATGATGATTCAAGCTTTTGAATTTGTAAAAGAAAATTATGTAGATCCTGTAAGCGATGAAGCAATTTTTGAAGGTGCTTTAAAAGGAATATTTCAAGCTTTAGATGATCCTTATTCTCAATATTTGACAAAAAAGGATTTAGAAGAAATTTCGAAAACAACAGTAGGAGATTATGTTGGCATTGGAATTTCTATAATAAAAAAAATGCATTCTCAAGATAAGAACGAGGCAAAAAATCTTGATCCTAATAGTGCTTGTGTTTCTATTGTCACACCTTTTGAAGGAGGCCCGGCTTATAAGGCTGGAATTAAATCTGGAGATTGTATTACCGCTGTTGATGGCAAGAGTGTTTATTCTATGGAAGTAGATAAAGTTGTTGATCTTTTAAAAGGCAAAGAGGGCACAAAAGTGAAAGTATCTATTCTTAGGGGAAAAAATTTAACATTGGATTTTGAACTTACAAGAGAAAAGATAGAAATACAAACAATCAAGTATGATGTTATTAATTCAGATATTGGTTATATAAGAATAGTAAGCTTTAATCCGCACACCTCTGTAGATTTTAGAAAAGCTTTAGATATTCTTAAGAATAAAAATATTAAATCTTTGATTTTAGATTTAAGGCTTAATACTGGGGGATATTTCCAGGCAGCTATAAAAATGGCGGATGATATTTTATCTAAAGGGATTATTGTTTCCACAAAATCAAGAAATTCTAGCAAGCCTATTGATTATAAGGCAAGTTCAAAACAAGTTTTGCCCGCAAATATAAAAATTGTTGCTTTAATAGACAGATCATCAGCCTCAGCATCAGAGGTTTTTGTAGGAGCCTTAAAAGATAATAAGAGAGCCTATATTATAGGGGAGAAGTCTTATGGCAAGGGGCTTATTCAGCATGTAGTTCCTTTTTATACTGGTGGATTTAAAATTACAAGCTCAAAGTATTATACTCCATCTGGAAAGAGTATTCATAAGGTTGGAATTGCGCCTGATTTGGAAATAAAATCCCCAGATTTTTCTGAGGAAGAAGCATTAATATATAAAGAAATTTTTGATAAAAAGCTAATAGAAGGTTTTTTAAAGGGTAAAAAATCCATTACAGAACAAGAGATTGATGTTTTTGTTGAAAATCTTGTCAAAGAAAATCCAAAATATAAAATTGATAAAGAATTTTTAGGCAAGTATGTGTTTTTTAATTACTATCAAGACAATAATAAAGAATTGCCAATTTATAATTTACATTATGACAAAGTTTTAAAAACAGCTTGTGAGTATTTGTCTAAATTGGGTAATTAAATTGTGAAGCAAATTGTTTTGGATGAAAGTTGTTTAGCAGGCGATTTTATTATTGTTAAAGATGCAAGAATATATCATCATCTTGTTAATGTAAGACGACTTAAAAAGGGCGATAAGCTTAACATTCTTTTAAAAGATAAGGAATTAAGGGCTTCAGAAATAGTAAAGATTGGTAGTAATTTTATTAAATTTACTACCAATAAAATAGATAAAATTGAAAAAAATAATTTTGAGATAGGTATTTTTATTTCTAGTTTAAAGGGTAAAAAAATAGACTTGGTGTTAAGACAGATTGTTGAGATTGGAGTTTCAGAAATTAATATTATTAATGCAGATCGTTCTGTATCTAAAATAGATATAGGCAATGTATCTGCCAAAATTTTAAGATTTTCAAAAATAATAGATGAAGCCTTAAAGCAAAGTGGTAATAAAATTGTTCCTAAAATTAATTTTTATAATAATTTTTTTCATTTGCCTTATTCTTTTCGCACTACTAGATATTATGTTGCTCATCCAAGCGGAATGATTTTAAGCAAGAATGAAAGTTTTGACAATTTTGGCAAAATTGGAATTATAATAGGTCCTGAAGGATGCTTTTCGAAGTCAGAAATTGCCTTTTTTAAGGAGAAAGGTTTTAATTTTGTAAGGTTTAACACTCCAATTTTACGAGCAGATACGGCCATTGTTTATTCACTTGCTTATTTTAAGGCATTGTTAGGGGATTATAATGGCTAATTTAAAAGACATATATTCAAAACCAGACAGATTTTATTTTTTAGGTGTGCCTATAGATGTTTTTGATAGTCGCAGTAAGCTTATAAGCAGATTTGCCTATCTTTCGGGGCACCCCTATCATTCAATAGTAATTTTTATTGGGCTTAAAGCTTTTCTAAAGGCTCTAATTTTTAAAAAGTTTAGAAATCACATTAAAAATTCTTCTCTTGTTTTTTTAAATTCGAAGATTGTAAGATTTTTTTGTAGGATTTTTAAAAGAGTTAATATTGACTGTTATGATTCAAATACAGTTCTTCTCATTTTAATGGAAATACTAGAAAATGTCCATAAAACATGTTATATTATTGACAAGGATAAAGTGATTTCAAAGAAAAAGTTTTTAAGACTGAAAGAATCTCATAAAGAAATTAGTTTTATTGGATATTATGATTTAAAAGCTGTAAAGAGAAATAAAGAGATGTTTTTTGCAAATATTAATAAACTTACTCCTAGTATGATAATAAGCTTTTGTAATGATAGATATCTTGAAGATTTATTTTATGAAAATAAATTTAATATCAGAACCAATTTAAGCGTTTTTTTATGAGCTTTCAAATTATAATTATCTATATTTTATGAGGTAAGTATGGCATTTTTGCTAAATCAATCAGTAGTTTATCCAATGCACGGAGTAGGTACGATTAAGGATATTAGGACTAAAGAGTTTAATGGTGAGATTATTGATTACTATGAAATATATTTTCCATTTAATGATATGATTTTTATGGTTCCTGTTGCTAAAGTTGACGATTTTGGAATTAGAGCTTTGGTTAGCAGGGAAAAGGTAGAAGAAGTTTTTGATGTTATTAAAGAGTTTGAAGGTCAAATAGATTCAAAAAAAATAAAAGATGGTGGTCATGAATTTTATAAAAAAAGCGATATTTTAGATACAGCAAAGTTATATAAATTTTTATATAAAAAATCTACTCAAAAGGAATTACCCTTTTACGAAAAAAGGATTTTAAATGATTTTGAGTTAATATTGGAACACGAGATTAGCTTAGCTTTGCAAATTAGCTTTGAAGAGGCTAAGAAGAAGATTAAAAATATTTTAGTCGATAGTAAAAAGGCTTAAAATTTTTCAATTTTCGAGGGGGGGGAGGATTTGCTGTGTTTGATTCGTTAAGATTGATCTTTTTAGTGATTTGTAGATTTATCTTAATATTTTGCCTTTTTTCTTTAATGTTTATATGTACATTTTATTTAAAATATAAGTTTTTATATTTTAATTTTTCTATTTTTAGCTATAGCCTTTATTACAATGCTTATATTTATTCTTTCCCTTTGTCCCTTGTTGTTACTTTTATGAGAATATCTTGTTCCTTTTATGGGATAGTTTTAAAATCAGCTAGAGAGACTTCCTATTTTTATTTTATTATCTTTGTTCTTATTTTATTGTTTTCTTATTTAGGATTTTTGGTTAGTCATAGTTTTCATTCTTACTATATTAATAGTAATAGAAATGATACTTTTATCCTTAAAGATGAGGTTGTTCATTTTTTAAATGATAAAATAATATTTTCTAGTAATAAGCCCAGATTTTATGGTTTTAATGGAGTTTTAATTGTTTCAGAGAATGATAAAGGAGATAATAAAGGCTTTTCTTACCAATCAAATCTTTCTGATTCTAGTAAGATTAATTTTGTTGAGAATAATTTTTTAGAGCAAAAGATTTATAATAATTTTGTTGATTTTCTTTTTGGGGATTTAAAAATTTTGAATAATTTCCTACTCTCACTCAATTATTTAAATTTAATTTTCAATATATTGGGAATTTCTTTATTGTTATTTGCATTTTCTTATGTTTTTAATCTTATTTTTTCAAATAGTTTTGCAATGTTTCTTTATCCCATTTTTATTATACTTTTTTTAAAAATTTATAATGTCTATTCGATTGAGTTTCCTAAGATTTACAATGTAATAATAGGAAAGAGCATAATCTCGGATTTTATTCCTTTTGTTTTTTGTGTTTTAACTTTCTTTTCTACTTATTTATTTGGCTTTGTTTCAGAATATATTAAAATCAGCAAAGATTTAGATAATAATTTATATAAGGGTAGTTAATTCTTAAGGCTTATGAAAAGAGAAATATATGCATTTTTGAGTAATTTTATTATTTTTCTGTGTTTTTTCCTAGGGTTGCTCTTTAGTTATTCATATTTTTTTGGAGAAAATTTTTTAGAAAAGCATAGATTAATAGCAACTTTTTTTGATTCTATTTTGCTTTTTTATAAGTATTTTTATGGATTTTTTATTTTTATTGTTTGCATTTACTTTGCTTTTTTTGCTCAGCAAGAAATAAAAATTTATTTAAAATCGTATAATGGATATTTATTTTCTAGACTTTCTACATTTTTAATACTGTTTTTTATTATAGGGCTCTTTTTTGCTTTTATATTTAATTTAATTTTGCCTCATATAATTGCTCAGAGGAATGAGTATAAGTTTAGTTACGACAGATATAATCTTCTTGAAAGTGAAGCAAATAAAATATCTCTTAAAATTAAAAACATAGATATAAGTTTGTCTGCAAATAGATTTTTTTTATCTTCTGATTTGACAGATTCAATGAAGCAAAAAAGAAAACATCTTGAAAATTTGATTAGAATATATGATAAAATGCGAATTATTTATGTAAATAATGAAGAACTTTTAACGAATTATTATTTGGTGAAATCTGAATATAGTAAAATTCCAAGTTATGACATTGATTTAGAAAAAGTTAAAAAAACTTTTTCTAAATATCCTTTGCAAAGCCTTAAAAAGCAAGATTTTTTCAATATTGTCAATGAATTTATTTCTCAAAATGATTATTATACGGCCAATTACTTTGCTTATATTGCTTATGTTGCAACAAAAGATGATAATTTTGTTGCGCTTTTAAATTTGACTTTAAAGTTTATTAATGAAAACAGGAATTTTGAAAAAGAAAAAATGCAGTTGATTTCTGAAGAAAAACAAAAAAATTTTTTATATCTTAATACTGAAAAATTTAAATTAGCTTATTATGGGTTTTTAAATCTTCATAAGCTATTGCCCAATGATAATGAAATTTTGAATTATAAAAATAAATCTCTTGAAAAGCTTAGGAAAAGATATCTTTTTTTTGATGAGATTGAAAAATATTTTGAATATTACGGAATAAACGATGTATTTTTATTGCAACCAAATTCTAAGAGAGGGTTTTATGATTATATTTATATGCAAAAAGTTGTTGCCTTTAATAATCATTCTAAAATAATAAAAAATTTTGAACTTATTAGATTTAATAAGACAGGAAATGTTATATTGCATATTAAAATTCCATTTGCTACTTTGAAGGGTAATTTTGTGTATCAAAATGTTTTAGATAAAGACAATGAGCAGAGCGAAATTACTCTCACCAAAGTCCTTGTGCCTACTAATAGTTTTGATACGAATGTTTTAGAGGTTGTCAGAATTAATGAAAATGTAGAAAATTTGGCTTTATTTTCAAATTTTTCTGAGCTAGGATTTTTTTTAAAAATTCAAAATTTGTCAAGCGCTTTTAATAGGGTTGCTATATTAAATTTGAAATTAATTAATATTTTTTCCTTAAGTTTACTTTTACTTATTTCTCCTATTTTGCTAGTTTTAATGGGAGCAGTTTTTATCTCTTTGTTTTCTAAAATAGAATTTAATTTCAATTCCAAAATTATGATTTTTCTAGTTTCATTAATGATAGCTATTTTCTCAGGAATTATTTGTCTTTTTGTAAATTATTTTCTAATTGTTTTTATCTCGCTTCTTATATATGTTTTTAATAGTGTGTACGCATCGTTAGCTATTCTTTTTGTGCTATTGCTTTTTATTATTTTTAAAATAATTGTTGTCAATTACAAGGAAAAACATATTTAATTTTTATTTTTTTTTAGATTATTAAATTTAGAAAAAAACCAGTCATTTATTAGTAAGTTTTCTTTTTCAATTGTTTTTTTGCTTAATACATAAGAATGACTATTGATTTGAGTTTCGTCAATAATAAAAGGAGATATTCCATCAATTAAATGTTTTATTTTTAAATTTAATTCTTTATAAAGAGTAAAACCATTGGCAAATCCAAAACATATATTTGATTGGGAATGATTGTTAAGTTCAATTAGGCTTATTTGTGTTTTTTTATTCAAGATCCAGTTTATAAATTTGTTAGTTAAAATAGATGTTTCTGAAATGCCAATAAAATTTGGGTTTGAGATAACAATTTCATTGTTATTGTTAATTAAATATGAAAATTTTATTTGTGATTTCTCTTGTTCGCTTAGACTATTGTAGAAGGTTATATCGCTCAATCCGGCTATTAAAAGGGATTTTTTATTAAGCAATATTTTGTTTAGCTTTAGATAGCCGTATTTATTAAAGAAATTTTTTTGCAAATCCATTTGTTTTGTATTTAAAAATGATGAGAAGTATTCTAGCATTTTTAAAATTTGATTCTCATTATAATTTAATTGATTCTTTTCAAAAGAAAATCTCACATTATTTATTTGAGAAATCACATAAAATAAATTGTCAGAAACATAAGGAGATATAAAAAATTTTCCGTCTTTAATGAAATTTTCGTATTCTTCTTTTAAATATTTAGTGTTTATGTATTTTTTAATTTGATGTGTATTTTTATAGATTAAAATAGGAATATCAAAGCTTAATGGAATAATTTTTTGGTTAAATTGCTTGAAAATATGTTTTAAGATAGGATAATCTGGATTATAATTGATTTTTATAGATTTAAAATGGTTGACAATATTTGTGTTGCCAATGTTTTTAGAAATAACTATTTGTGCATTTTCTTTTTCTATTGTTTGCAGATCAATGTTATTTCTAAATTTAATTATAAAATTTAGTTTATTTTCTATATTAAATTGATTTATGTAAAATGGTATTGTTTTGTTGTCAGTTAGTACAACTATATTCTTATTTGTTGAACAGCTAGGGCTAATTAATAAAATTGCTGCGAATATTAGATTTTTTATTCTCATAAAATTATTCAAATTTTTTCTTTTATTTTACAATAAATTATGTATAATTTTTATAGTTATATTAATTTTCATGTTTAATTGAAAAATAGAGTAAGGCAGCTGAAGAGTTTTTAGGGGGATGATGAATTTGGGTTTATTTGATTTTATACTTTCCATGTTTAGTATTAATAAAGAGCTTACTTCTGAGCAAATAAAGCAAAAAAGGTTAAAAGAAGTTAAAGTTAATTTAAGCAGAGTAAGTAATTTTTTTAATGCTTCAAAAATTCAGGCTTTACCTCAATTTTCTAGATTTCTTTATAACTTTTATAAAATTTTTTCTCCCTTAAGGCCATTTGCGCAAAGATATAAAAATTCTAATAAAATTGTTCATTTTGTTGTTGAAAAATATTTAAATGAAAATCAGAAGAAGTCCTTAGATTATATTTATTCTTTTTCTGCAAGCGATAACATAAATTTTGCGTCAGATCTTCCCAAAAATTTACATAATAATTTATCTTATTTGTTTAAAAACATAACTCAAGAACAAATTAAGTTGATAGATGAAACTTATGAGGCTTTGAATAATTTTTTTGATTTAGTCTTATATCAATATCATTTGGTTCTTAAAAATTTTGACAACTTGCTTCCAGAAGATGATTTTGTGTATAGACCTAGATTTAGCTCTATAGGTTGTGGAGTTATTATAGATGATCTTAAAGATTTGCTAGAATGTATTTCTTGCATTAAGAATATTTCTATTTGGAAAAATCTTTATGACATTATTTTAGAAATTTATGGGAACAAAGAGGATTTTCCTATTAAATCAAATGCCTGGATTAAGATTATTTCTTCTATTTTGGATATAAATAAGAGTAAAGAAATTTTATATCTAATAAGATATGTTAGTGGGGACCCGGATTATTTTCCTGTTTCTGTTGGACAAAAACCTAATCCAATGGCAAGAATGTTTTTTAATGATCTTACTAAGCATGTTGCCAATGAAATTGAGAAGGTTAAGGTTTTGCAAAAAAATAGCAAATCTAAAATATTAGCCGAACAGCTTTTTCCGGGAATATCTTTTTTAAATTTGGACAATTACACTGAAAAAATGAATGAAAAGATTGTATCTAAAATTATGAGTACTACAGGTTATATTTATTGTGAACTTTTAGTTTATTTGAAGACATATACCATTTATTTTGTTAAAAAAGAGCTTAACGATATTATTAATTTACTTATTATTAAAGGACAATGGAAGCTTATAGAGCTTTCAAGAGAAATGTCTAATGATATGCATGCTTTGATTAATATTTATGCAAGTCTTATTGATTTTGATTCTAATTTAGGAGAGCATGGTGGTTATGGGAATAGAATAAATGCATTGTTGCATAGAGCCTCTTTGGGGGATAAATCTTCAGAGAAATTATTGTTAAATATAATAGCAGATGTTAATAAAAAGGCTTTTGTTATATCAAACGAGTATTATTCCAAAATATATTCTATTGAGCAGCGCCTGCAAGATTGTCTTTCAGACTATTCAAAAGTTTCTTTGGAAAGAGAGTTGATTTATAATTGGAAAGAGCTTGATATGGATCTTGCTAAAAGCTATGGAAACAATTTAAACTTTGGAGGTATAATGAAAAATATTTTGGGTAGTTTGGCTTTATTTTTAAAGTTAATGGATTTATATTTGGAGAAAAAATCATAAATGAAGGAGTGTAAAAATGGCTAAGAAGTGTGAAATAACGGGTAAAAAAACTATGTTTGGAAACAATGTTCCAAGGAAGGGGCTTGCCAAGAAAAAAGGTGGAGCTGGACAACATATTGGAGTAAAAACCAAAAGAACCTTTAAGGTTAATTTAATAAATAAAAAATTTTTTATTCCAAATCTTGGAAGAAGTGTTAATATCAAAGTTTCTGCTAATGCATTAAGAAGTATTTCAAAGATTGGACTTGATGCTTTTTTAAAGAAAAACTGCAAAAGAATAGAAAACTTTTTATAAATTTTAATTTTGACAATTTTATCTTATTAGAATACTGCTTGATATCAAGTATTCTGGTGAGTTAAATGTTATTTTTGAGTCTGTAAATTCGAAATTTTTAAAAAGGCTTGAAATAGTCATGATTGCATTTATGTTTTCTGGAAATATTTTTTTTGATTTATAGTTTTCTAGTATTAGATTAAGGTTAGTCAATTCTTCTTCAAGAAGTATGCGCTTTAAATTTTCTTCAAGCTTTAAGGCTTTTTTTATATTTGTAGATCTTGAAATAAAGCAAGATAGCAAAATAAATGAATTTTCTTCTTTGCCTATAAAAGGTTTTAAAAACTCACAAAATTTTAGTAAGTGCTTATTGCAAGTTTTTCCAAAAATTATTGGAATTATTTTTATATTTTCCTTGATGTTGCTAATAAAATTCAATGTAATTTCAATTTTATGGTCATTTTCGATTAATTTATCATCTATGTTAATAAAATTTAAATTTTTTAATAATTTTAATATCTTTAAGTTTACTTTAATATTTTTATTAAAAATTCTCCACACACGGTGATTGGATATATTAATTAAAGAATTGCTTTTTGCTTCAGAGATTATAAATACATTATTAGTTTGATTTGATATTATTTTTTTAAACAAACATTCATTTTTTAAAAAAAACTCATAATTTCCATAACCTGTTAGGATGGCTTTGTGAGTTTTTTTTTCTTCCAAATTAAATGATAAGCCGTTTGTCTTATTTGAATAAAATATATTTTCAACCAGAGAGTTTCTAACTTGTTTTATATATTTCGTCCTTTGATAGCATCTTCTACTGTGTTTATTTCCATAAATTCTGTTCCTTTTTCAATATTTCTATTTGGATTGCCAGAAATAATTATTACAGTATCTTTGTCATTAACAATACTTTGTTCTTTTAGCATTTTAAGAGAAGTTACTACAAATTCGGTAGTTCTTTTAAAATTATTGTCTACAAGATTAGAATAAACTCCGTAAGATAATGCTAATTCTCTTGCCAGTCTTTCGCTATTTGTTGTAATAAATAATGGAGCACTTGCTCTGTAAGTTGCCATTATTCTTGCAGTTTTGCCCTTTAGAGAATCTACAATAATTGCTTTTACGTCCATAAGCTTTGTGGCATCAATTGCACATTTGATAATATAGTTTCTTGTGATGTTTTTATCGCAAAAAAGTTCATCCTTATATAGGGTCATTTTTCTGTGTTTTTCAACTTTTTTAGCAATACTTGTCATCATTTTTACAGCTTCAATTGGATATTTCCCGTAGGCAGTTTCTCCGGACAGCATAATTGCGTCTGTGCCGTTTAAAATAGCGTTAGCTATGTCAGATACTTCTGCTCTAGTAGGTCTTGGATTTTCAATCATTGTATGAAGCATTTGGGTTGCTGTAATCACGGGTATTCCATATTTTATGCATGTTTGTGTTATTTTAAGTTGAGCAATGGGCACATCTTCTGCGGGAATTTCAACCCCCATGTCTCCCCTTGCAACCATTATCCCGTAAGAGGCTTTTGCAATTTCTTCAATGTTATCAATTCCTTCTTGATTTTCGATTTTGGATATAATTTTTACATCAGGATTCCCAGAAGCATTTAAAATTTCTTGAACATCTTGAATGTCTTTGGAATGTCTTACAAACGAATGGGCAATAAAATCCACATTATATTTTGCCGCAAGCTCAATAAATCCTTTGTCTTTTTCGGTTACTGATTGTAGTTTAAGAGAAATTCCGGGAGTATTGATTGATTTTTTATTTTTGATCTGGCCGTCGTTTTTAATTTCACAAATTAATTGGTCAGGCAATTTATCAACAACAGTCATTTCAAGCTCACCGTCATCAATTAGCACCTTAGATCCTTGGGGCACTTCTTTGACAAATCCATCATAATTGGTTTGAAAGTTATTAGGCTCATTAATAGGAGAAGTTGAAATGATTACCTTGTCTCCAGTTTTTACAATAATAGGATTTTCAATATTTGCTGTTCTAACTTCTGGTCCTTTTGTATCAATCATTAGAGCTATTTTATTTGAAATTTTTCTAACATTGTCTATTACTTTTATTGTATCTTCGTGTGATTGATGAGCAGTGTTTAGTCTTATAACATTTACTCCCGCATCGTATAAATCTTTTATATGTTCTGGTTCGCATCTAAGATCAGATATTGTTGCTACAATTTTTGTTAACTTTGAAATCATAAAGTTCTTCCTCCACTTTTATAAATTTTATGCTTTTTGTCTTTGAATAACAATATTTTGTAAAAAATTCAAAACTTTACTTTGACATAAGTAGTCTTTAGATTTGATTTTTTAATTTTTTTATTAGATTTTCATCTAGCTTAATATGTAAATTTTTTTCTGCTTTTGGAATTACAAGGCCCAGTTTTTTGCCTTTAACCCTTCTTAAATTTTTAACCCGGGTGTAGTAAAGATCTGCCTTTCTCGATTTTTTTGCTAATTTTGTGTAAAATACGCATAAATTGCCAGCAGCCAAAAGGACATCAAGGCTAGGAGTTTTATTTTTTTGATTTTTAATAAAAACATAAGCTCCAGGACAATCTCTTGTGTGAAGCCAATAGTCATTTCCTTTAACGCAATGTCTTAAGAGTTCATCGTTTTCTTTTGCGTTTCTTCCAACAAGAATCTCAAATCCGCAATGGGTAAAATGCGAGCCTATTTTTGGCGCTTTTTCTTTTTCTTTGATTGCAGTTTTTTCTTGATTGTATTCTTCTTCTGGGATGAAATTTTCGACTTTTAACATTGTTATTTTTGATTGAATTAGATTAAATTTATCTAGATTATCTTTTAATTGATTTTGTATGGTTTGAAAAGAATTTTTGCCTTTTTTATATGCTTTAAAGTATTGCATAGCATTTTCTTTTGGTGATAATGATTGGTTTAGAGATATTTTTATTTTTTCTTCTTTATAATTTAAGAGGCTTATTTCTTTAATCCCTTTTTGTATTTTATTAATATTTAATAAAATCAACTCGCCTTTTTCTTTTTCGTTTTCAATGTTTTCAATCAGTTTGATTTGTTGTTTTAAAGAGTTTATTTTTTTTTCTAAAACAATTAATTCTTTTTTATATTTTTCAATAAGCAATTCTTTTGTATTGGTTTTTTTAATTTGATCATTAAGCGATTCGTAGTAATTTTCAAGAAATTCAGAATAAGATGTGTAGCTTGCATTATTGTATTCTTCTTTCAGGCCCATGATTTTTTTATCAGTCATTTTATTGCTTTCATGTATTTCTTTAGCTTTTAAAAAGATTTCACCCGTTGTTTCTTTTATTTTTGGTCTTCTGTAATATACATCTAGTATTTTAAAGTTTGAGTTTGTAGCTATTATATTTGGCGAGGATGGCCACAATTTAATAAATAAGATAGTTATTTCCTTTTTAAAAATTTCAAGAGAAATGATTCTTTCATTTTTCATCTGGAAAGCTTTTATAATTTTTCCATTGTGAATTTTTGATTTTAAGAAGTCAGAAAATCTTAATTTTAAAGAAATCTTTTTGAAATTTTTTTTTGTTATATGGAATCTTGTAGTGCTTGGATTTAAAGAGATTAGTATTTTAAATTTTTTATTGTCAATCTTATTGTAAAGCTCTAAAATTAAGTTTTTGTAATCCGGTTGTATTATTTTTGTTATTAAAGAGTTTGTGAAAGGAATTTCTTTAATCAAAGTATTTATTTCAGCGTAATTCAAAGACATTTTTATCAAATCCTAATTCTTTCAAGGTGTTTATACCTAAGCTTTAAATTTTTATTTTATGTATTAAACTATTACTATTAATAATAGTTTATTTCCATGATATGTAGTATTATGGAAATAAAGTTTATTGGCAATAAATAGTTTAAATGTAGTTTTGTTAATAGCTTAAGCTTATTAATAATAAGAGTTCATAGAATGATAAAAACAATACTTTTATTAGTTTTGTATCCCGTTGCTGTGTTTGCTCAAATATCTGCAAATCAATATTTTGAAGGAATTTATGCTAAATATCAAAATATAGAGGATATGCAAGCAACAATTAATTTTACTTTAAAGGGATTAAAGCAAACCGGTGTTTTGCTTTATAAGTTTCCAGACAAGTTTATTATTAATCTAGATTCAAATAATCAAGTTTTTGTAAGCGATGGTGAATTTTTGACTGTTTATGTTCCATCTCTTGGAACTTCTTTTAATCAGCAATTAGTAAAGGGGAGTAGTGGGGGAGGTCTTATGAAAGTTTTAAATAGTGAGTATAGCGTATCTTATACTAATTCTCCAAATCTAGAAGATCTTGACTCATCTGAGCCTGGAAAATATATTAAATTAACCTTTTCTAGAAAGCTTTACAAGGGGGCTGCTACTATTAATTCTTTTATTATTGCTTTTGCTCCAGATGGAATAATTAGAAGAATTACTGCTTTTCCTACTAGTGGTGGGCGTGAAATAGTTATTGATTTAACCGCCGTGAAGTTTAATGTTGGAATTCTTGATAGCAAATTTAAATATGATCCCCCAAAGTCTTCAAATAAGGTAGATAATTTTTTATATGATATTAAAAAAAATTAAGGTTTAAATCTATGGAAGAAAATGATTTTATTAAATTTGGGAGTTATTTGAGAAAAGTTAGAAATGGCAAAAATTTGACTCTTGAAATGGTAGCTGATGATATTAAAATTTCTGTTAAGTATCTTAAAGCTCTTGAAGATTCTAATATTGAAATTTTCCCAAACGAAGTTTTGGCTGTAGGGTTTTTAAGAACTTATAGCGAATATTTAGATATTGATTCTAGATTGATATCAACACTTTTTAAGGATTATAAAAGTAGGCTTAATAATAGTTACATTGGGATTAGATCTGAAGATAAAATTTCAAATTTAGGATTTTTAGGTGATAATAAAGTTTCAGACAAAAAATTATTTTTTTTCAGTTTAGAATCTTTAAGTATTTTGAAAATCTTTTTGGGCATTGTTGGTGTTCTTTTATTATTATTTGTGTTTTTTTATTTTAGAGAAGTGAAAGTTTATTTTAAAAAATTTTTCAAGCTTAGTCAGGATGAAAAGATAATTTCAAATATTCATGAAGTGTCTTTTGATAAAAAGAATTTTTGGAATGTTTCTCTTAAAGAGGGAGATTTTTTATCTTTAACATATGGTGATGATATTGTGAAATATAGAGCATCGTTTATTAGCGATGATTTAGTTATTGTTGATGAATCTAAAAAAAGTAAAAACATTTTAAATTTAGGAGAATTTAAAGAGATAAATCTTGATGATAATATTAGAGTCAAAATTATTTATGAAAATTATTATTATGATAAACTGAAAATAGCTCATATAAGTTTAGAGTCTTTTGCTTTAAATGTTAAATATGTTTCTGAAACTAATATTGACAGTAGGTTTAATATTTTAAATTGGCAGTTTGATGTTAAGGGAACTGAAAAATTACCAAGTAGCGATTATCTTACTCTGTATTCTTCTCAAAAACTTTCAAATGTTGATTTAAAAATCGATTTTTTAAATGATACGTTTTTTAGATATGCCGATGAAAACAATCTTTATGGCAAATCTCTTTTTGCATCCAAAGGTATTCCTATTAATTTAGCTTTTGAGAAATCTTTGATACTATTCTTTTCAAGACTTTCTGATGTTAATATTATTCTTAATGACAGAGATATTACTTCTTTTTTAAAAGAGCAGGGAAAAGAAATTTTTGCTGTTCAATTTTTTTGGGTAAAGACACCCTCAGGGTTTGATCTTAAGGTTTCTGAAGTTTATTAATAATGGATAAAATAAAAAAATTTTTTTCTAGCTTAAATACTTCTCAGGAAAAAATTGTTTTTAGTAAAAGTAAAAATCCAATGCTTGTTTTGGCAGGACCCGGAAGTGGTAAAACAAGAGTTATAACTGCAAAAATTGTGTATTTAATCAAACATATGAATATAGATCCTAATGAAATTTTGGCTTTAACTTTTACCAATAAAGCTGCAAACGAAATGAATGATAGGATAAATGATCTTTTAAAATTTGACAAAAAACTTCATATTCAAACTTTTCATTCTTTTGGGTCTTGGCTTTTGAGAGCTTACTATAAGGATTTTGACAAAAATTACGATTCAAATTTTACAATTTGGGATACCAATGATGTTGTTAAATTTATTAAACAAATTGATCTTGCTCCAAATCTTGAAATGGCAAAACATATTGCAGCTTTGATTTTAAAAGATAAAGAAAATTTTTTCTTAGAAAAATTTACTAAATTTACAAAGAACGAACATGAATATATTAAAATTTATGAGGAAGAGAAAGCCAAAAATAATGCTTTTGATTTCTCAGACCTTATTATTAAGCCTATTTTAATGTTGAGGCAGTCTAAATCCCTAAAAGAATCTATTCAATCCAGATTTAAAGTTATTTTTGTAGATGAATATCAAGATACAAATTATTCACAATTTTTATTTTTGAAAGAACTTTATTTGGATGGTATGTATTTTATGGTCGTAGGAGATGAAGATCAGTCTATATATTCTTTTAGGGGGGCTAGAATTGAAAATATTCTTGAATTTGAAAAAACTTTTTGCAATGTTATTAAATTTTATTTAGTGCAAAATTATCGCTCAAATTCAAATATAGTGAGCATTGCAAATCAGGTTATTTCAAAAAATAAAAATAGGTACGAGAAAGAAATAACAACTCAAAATAGTTCTTATAAAAGAATGAAATTTTTAGTTTTTCAAAGCACCTCAGATGAAGCTGAATATTTTTCTAATTTGCTTATTTCCAATGATATTCAGACAGCAATACTTTATAGATTTAATTCTCAATCTTTTCATTTTGAAACATCTTTTTTAAAGAAAAATATCCCATACAAGGTTTTAGGATCAATTAAATTTTATGATAGAGAAGAAATAAAAGATATTATTTGTTTGCTTAGGCTTTTTATAAATAAGAGGGATAAAATATCTTTTTTGAGAATGATAAACAAACCTTCTAGAGGAATTGGAAAAACTACTCTAGACAAAATAATTAGTGCTTTAAATGATGAAGATGTTAATTTTAATTTGTTTTCTGCAAGTAAAAAGACTTTAAGTTTGCTTAAAAATAGAGCCAAAGAGTCTCTTTTATTGTTTTTAAATGTTTATGATGAACTGGGCAAAAAACTTTTTGAAGATAATTATATTAATTTATCTGCTTTTATTGAGGATGTTGTAATTAAGTTTGGCCTTTTAGATTATTATAAAAAATTTGATAAGGACGAAAAATTAAGAAATATTGATGAACTTGTTAATAGTGGAATTGAATATTCAGGCACATTTGAAGGTCTTGCTATTTTTTTAGAAAATTCTTCACTTTCTCCTTTGATTTCTGGAGATTTTAAGTCCAATATACTTTTGTCTTCAATTCATGGTGTTAAGGGGCTTGAATTTGACAGAGTTGTGATTTCTGGGCTTGAGAAAGGTCTTTTGCCTGCTGAAATTGAAGAATTAACAGAAGATAGGCTTGAAGAGGAGAGAAGGCTTTTTTATGTTGCAATCACAAGAGCTAAATCAGATCTTATTGTTACCTTAAATTTAAGGCGAGCTTTTAGGGGTTCTTATAAAGGCACTTTGCCCTCCGTTTTTTTCCAAGATATTGATAAAAACTCTTATGACATTACTTTTATTCCTGAGTATTTAAAAGAGAATTTTAATAATTTTTTTATTGACAACAAAAGAGATATTAGATTTAATATTGGAGACTATATAATTTATAATGGAGAAAAGGGAATAGTTGTTGATAGCTGGTACCAAAGCAACTTGCAGTTTGTTAAGATTAGTTTGAGAAATGGTAAGAAAGCTATTTTGAGTCCTGAGTATATTAAAAAAATTATCAAAGTTTAGGGGTTTATTTTGAAAGATATACATTTAGAAAATAGTTTGAAATTAAGCTTAGTGACACTTAGTAGGGAGAGTGAAGATAAATTTATTTCAAAATTTGAGAAAGTTATTAAATTAGTTAATGAAATTTCAAATTTTGAGGTCAAAATTAATTTTGATACAGATAAGAAAAAGATTTCTACGTTGCGAGAGGATAAAGTAAGATTTTCTCTTTCTATTGAATCAATTAAAAAGCTTAGTAATTCGTTTTTAGATGGATATTTTTCATCTCCTAAAATATTAGAATAAGGATAAGGTATTGGACTTAAGCAATTTAACTTTAACCAAAATTCAAGAATTAGTTTTAACTAGAAAATGTAAAATTTATGATATTTTGCTTGCTTATAAAAATAATTATGAATTAAATAAAGATATCAATGGATATATTGAATTTTTTGATGATTCTTTAGAGATTGCAAAAAAGTATGACGATTGTTTAAAAAATTGTGAATTAGAAGATTTGCCTTTAATTGGCATGCTTATTGCGGTTAAAGATAATATTTCAATTCAAGATAAATCTTTAACTTGCGCTTCTGAGATTTTAAAAGGCTATATTTCTCCTTATGATGCGACTGTAATTAAAAGGCTTAAGAAGAAAGGAGCAATTTTAATTGGTAGAACCAATATGGATGAATTTGCCATGGGTTCTACCGGTGAATTTTCTTGTTATGGTGCAACCTTAAACCCTTTAAATAGAGAATATGTCATAGGTGGTAGTTCCGGGGGTTCTGCAGCTGTAGTTGCAGCTTTTCAAGCGCCTTTTTCGCTTGGTAGTGATACTGGAGGTTCTGTCAGGCTTCCTGCATCTTTTTCAGGAATTCTGGGCTTCAAGCCTTCTTATGGAGGTCTTTCTCGTTATGGGCTTGCATCTTATGCTTCTTCTTTTGACCAAATAGGATTTTTTTCTCATTCTATTGAAGATATTGCTTTAATTTTAAAGCATACTTGTGGATTTGATAAAATGGATTCTACTAGCGTAGATATCTTTGATGATTTTTATCCTTTAAAAATTGAGTCGTTGCAAGGTAAAAATTTAGTTATAATCAAAGAACTTGGCGAGGATCTAATGGATAAAAATGTTGCAAGTAGTTTTGCCAAATTTAAATTAGACCTTTTATCAAAAGGTGTTAATATAAAAGAAGTTTCAATAGAAGAGATTAATTTTATTTTATCGATTTATTATACAATTTCTCCTGTTGAGGCGTCCTCCAATCTTGCTCGTTATACTGCGCTTTGTTACGGAAATAGAATCTCTGAAAGCTTGAGTCTTAATGATTTTTATTTTAAACATAGGAGCAATTTTTTATCAGAAGAAGTTAAAAGGCGGATTGTTCTTGGAAATTATTTATTATCAGAAGGGTATGATGTTAAATATTATTCAAAGGCTTGTGAAATTCTTCAAAATTTGATTATTCCTAAATTTAACAAGCTTTTTGAAAGTTGTGATTTTATTATTACTCCAACAAGCTTTGTTAAACCTTTTAAGGTCGGCTTGGATTTTGATGATCCTGTTAAAATGTATTATTCAGACATTTGTACTGTGATTGCAAATCTTATTGGAGCTCCAGCTATTTCGCTTCCGTATTCTAAGGATGAGGAAGGATTGTCGATCGGAATGCAAATTATTGGGCGCAGCAAGAAAGATTTTGAACTTTTAAGTTTTTCAAAAAATGTGATTAGGGAATTAGGATTGAATGAAATATAAATTAGTTATTGGATTAGAAATTCATATTCAGTTAGGTTTGAAAACCAAGGCTTTTTGTGGATGTAAGAATGAGTTTGGAGGAGTTCCCAATTCTCGTGTTTGTCCAATTTGCCTTGGGCTTCCTGGTTCATTGCCAAGTGTGAATGTAGAGCTTATTAATAGTGCAATTTTAGCAGGGCATGCCACAAATTCAAAAATTAGAAATATTGTTAAATTTGATAGAAAGCATTATTATTATCCAGATTTGCCAAAAGGATATCAAATCTCGCAAAATGATAAGCCAATTTGTGAGGGGGGAAGCTTATTAATTGAAACTTCTTCTGGACCTAAAAAGATTAATATTATTAGAATTCATATGGAAGAAGATTCTGGCAAGAGTCTGCATTTGTTGGATAGTGAGAATCAAAGTTATGTTGATTTTAATCGTTCGGGTGCTCCTTTGCTTGAGATTGTTTCTGCTCCAGATATTAGCAGTGGGGACGAGGCAGTTGCTTTTCTAAGTTCTTTAAGAGAAATTTTTAGGTATCTTGATTTGTCCGAATGTAATATGGAGAATGGCTCTTTTAGATGTGATGTAAATGTTAATTTAATTGTTAAAGAGGATGATTTTGAATATAAAACTCCTATAGCTGAAATAAAGAATTTAAATTCTTTTAAGTCCATTAAAGCTGCCATTGAATATGAAGAATTAAGGCAGCAACAGGAGTGGGTTCAATTTAGGAAAACCCTTGATAGTTGTGGTAAGCACACTAGAGGATTTGATGATAAGAGTGGGGCAACAGTTATTCAAAGAAATAAAGAGACAGTATCTGATTATCGCTATTTCCAAGAACCCGATCTACCTTTAATAGAGATTGATGATACTTATATTGATAATATTAAAAATTTAAAGTTAATTGAACTTCCATTTGCTGCAAGAGTCAGGCTTAAAGACCAATATGGGCTAAGTGATTTTGATGTTATCACTTTAACAGCAGATAAGCACCTGCTTAAATACTTTGAAGAGGCTGTTATTAATGCAAATGATCCTAAAAAAGTAGCCAATTGGATATTGTCTGAAGTTTTAAGTGTTCTTAATGATAAAGGAATTAGTGTTCTTGAATTTAATTTACTTCCAAACTATATTACAGAGCTTGTTGAATTTATTATTGCTGGCAAAATAAGTGGCAAAATGGCAAAAAGGGTGTTTTCAGAGATGATTACTAGGGGAGTTTCTGCTTCTGTTGTTATAAGTGAAAATCAATTAGAGCAAGTAAATGATAAATTTGTTATTAAACAGATTGTGCTTGAAGTTTTAGATGAAAATCCTAAATCAATTGAACTTTACAAAAAGGGTAAAGATCATGCTATCAAATTTATGATGGGGCAAATAATGAAAAAATCTTCAGGAAAGATTAATCCTATACTTGCAAATGAAATTCTTTTAGAAAGTTTGTCAAATGTATGATTTACCTTTAATAGACAATTTGCCAGTGATTAAAAGGGCAAGATTTTTTTATCTTTATGATATTCATGGTAAGAGATATTTGGATTTATATTTAAATGGTGGGAAAAATTTTTTAGGTTATAGAGTTCAAGGCTTAAATCGACTTTTTAAACAAACTATGTCAAGAGGCTTGATATCTCCTTATCCTTCTGTTTTTAAAAATCAATTTGTCAATTTGGTATTTACCTTTTTTAAAGAGGCTGGGTCTGTTTATATTTTTAGGCTAGAAGAAGATGCAAAAGAATTTTTATTATCTTTAACTGGTAAAAATAAATTTTTTATGCCTTGGGAAAAAGAAGATGGAATATATGAGTTTAGAGTAGGATTTAGGAATATTAAGTATCCTATGATTTTCAATATTCCTTTGCCTGATTTTATGTCTGTTAGCATTGTTGTTATGGATAACCTTTCTAGAAAAATAGAATTTAAAGATAATTTTGATGCTGTGACTTTATCTTTAGCTAGACATACATTAAGCAAGCTTTTATTTTATAGGAAAAATATCGATGTTGATTTTAATTCTTTTGCTACATCTTTGTTTAGAGTAACTGATAGGTATATGTTTCCGCTTTATGATGCTTGTTATCATACTGAAATTTTTAATGAATTTCTCAAATTTGGGTATTTAATTAGTCCAAATTTTAGCATTCCATCTATTATTCCTTTGAAATTTTCTAAAGGAGATCTGGATAATTTTAAAAAAATTTGTTTTGCTCTTAAAAATAAGTTTATTGATGGGCTTGACAGTGAGCCTTGCAAATAATACAATGAATGAGATTTATGCATAAAATTATAGTAAGGGTAATGCGCTATTATGAATAAAATAACCAATAATGTTACGATTTGGATTAAGCCAAAGACTGTTGAAAAAAAATGGTATTTAATTGATGCAGCAGATAGAATTTTAGGTAAAGTTGCTGTGGATGTTGTTAAAATTTTAAGAGGTAAACATAAAGCTTATTATACTCCCCATCAAGACTTAGGTGACAATGTTATTATTATTAATGCTTCTAAGGTTAGGCTTACGGGGAAAAAATATCAACAAAAACTTTATTATAGGCATTCAAGATATCCCGGAGGTCTTTATTCTGATACTTTTAGAACATTGTCAGAGAGAAAGCCTTGTGCACCTCTTGAGATTGCTATTAAGGGTATGTTGCCAAAAGGTCCTTTGGGGCGTGATCTTTTTAGAAATTTAAAAGTCTTTCCTGGTTCAGAGCATACTCTTAAAGCTCAAAATCCTATAAAGCTGGAAGCTAATTTAGAGAGGTAAAATGAAAAAATCAAATTTTAGCAATGTTAATTTATCAATGGGAACTGGTAGGAGGAAATCTTCTGTTGCTAGAGTTTACATTAGAGAGGGCAGTGGTAGTATCAAAGTAAATAATAGAGACTTTGACTCTTACATCCAACTTGAAAATTTAAGAACAATGGCTCTATCGCCTTTAGTTTTGACAAATACACTTGGAAAATATGATCTTTATATTAATGTTTATGGGGGAGGGATTTCAGGTCAATCAGGGGCAATAAGGCACGGCATTTCAAGAGCTCTTTTTGAACTTGATGAATCTAATAAGATGATTTTGAGATCTAATGGGTTTTTAACAAGAGATTCAAGGAAGGTTGAGCGTAAAAAATTTGGACAGAAAAAAGCACGAAAAAGTTTCCAATTCTCTAAAAGATAATTTTATTTTTTATACATTTTACATTTTTATTTAATTAAAAAAAATCCCTTTGCAGGGATTTGATTTATTTCTATTTAATAGAATAAAAGACGCTTTTACCGTGGTATTCAGCAATTGTTTCCAATTCTTCTTCTATTCTTATGAGTTGATTGTATTTTGCTATTCTGTCTGTTCTTGAGAGTGAACCGGTTTTGATTTGTCCTGTTCCAAGAGCCACTACAAGATCAGCTATTGTTGTATCCTCTGTTTCTCCTGATCTGTGGGAGACTATTGCTGTGTAACCTGCTTTTTTAGCCATTTCCACAGCTTCAAATGTTTCTGTTAGTGTGCCAATTTGATTGACCTTAATAAGGATTGAATTAGCAACTCCCATTTCAATTCCTTTTTTAAGAAACGAGGTGTTTGTTACAAACAAATCATCTCCAACAAGTTGTATTTTGTTTCCAATTTTGTCTGTAAGTTTTTTCCATCCATCCCAATCTTCTTCGGCCATGCCATCTTCAATTGAAATAATTGGATATTTTTCTACCCATTTTGACCAATATTCAACCATCTGTTCGGAGGTAAGTTCTTCTTTTGTTGACCATTTAAGTACATATTTTTTTGTTTTTGGATCATAAAGCTCAGATGTTGCTGGATCAAGAGCTATTGCAATGTCTTTCCCAGGCTCATATCCTGCTTTCTTTATTGCCTCTATAATCACTTCACAAGCTTCTTCATTTGATTTCAAATTTGGAGCAAATCCCCCTTCATCTCCAACAGAAGTTGCATATCCTTTGCTGCTTAGAATGCCTTTTAGTGTATGAAAAACTTCTGCTGCCATTCTTATTGCGTCACTAAAAGTTTTCGCCCCTACTGGCATTATCATGAATTCCTGAAAGTCAACAGAGTTGTCTGAGTGCGCACCACCATTAATAATATTACACATAGGTGTAGGCAAAATGTTAGCTTTGTACGCTCCAAGATATTGATAAGGCTTAAGTCCAAGATATTTTGCAGCAGCTTTGGCTGTAGCCATTGAAACTGCTAAGATTGCATTAGCGCCAAGTTTTTCTTTTGTAGGGGTACCATCAAGTTCAAGCATTTTTCTGTCGATTGCAACCTGATTTAAGGCGCTCATGCCTTCAAGTTCTGGGGCAATTATGTTTTTTATATTTTCAATTGCCTTTAAAACCCCTTTCCCCATATATACAGACTTATCTCCATCTCTAAGCTCAACAGCCTCGTTAATTCCTGTTGATGCACCTGATGGTACGGCAGCTCTCCCGCAAGTTCCATCTTCTAAAATGACATCAGCTTCAACCGTTGGATTCCCTCTAGAATCAATAATTTGTCTGGCTTTGATTTCATAAATGTGAAAACCCATTTTTTATACTCCTTGAATTATTTACTTTAATGTATGTTTTTAGTATAATGTTAAAAAGTTTAAATGTGTAGCATTTTACCAAAAGAATTATTATTGTGAGTTTTGCGTATAATCGATGAAAGAAAGGTGTTTGTATTTATTGGTTTTTGTAGCTTTATGCGTTAACAATCTTTTTTCAGATGATTATTTAATTTATGATTTTGATTTAAGTTTAAATGAATTTCTAGAAGTTTCAACAAGAAAAGACAATTTTGAGCCTATGGTTGATTCCAATCGTATATTATTGTTTTATCCTCCCAATAAGGAAATTAGAAAAATTTTTGCTGCTTTTGACTTTGATCAGTATTCTAAGAAATATTTATACAAAAAAAATGAACATGGAGTTTTTTTTGTTAAGGTCAATATTCCCCATGGCACAAGCAATATAAAATATAGGCTTATTGTAGATGGTGTTTGGACTAATGATGAGTATAATAAAAATGTGGTTTATAATGAGGATTTAATCCCATTTTCTAAAATTAAGGTTGCTAAAGAAAAGTCCAGTTATATTTCTTTGAGAAATCCAATACAATCATATGATAACAATGAAATTGAAATTTTTTATATAGGTCGTCCCGGACAAATAGTTACAATAGCTGGTAGTTTTAATAATTTTAATCCTTTTTTAAATAGGCTTATTGAAAAAGAGGATAATAAGGGAATTTATACTATTAAGCTTAAAAATTTACCAAAAGATAGAATTTATTATTATTTTATTGATTCTGGTAACAAAGTAATAGATAAAAATAATGTTAATAGAATTAATTTGTACTTTGTTGAGGGAATTGATAATAAAATAGATTTTGAAGTCTCCTATTTTGACCATAAGTAACTTTTAAATCATTTAATTATTTATTTATTCATTTCATCAAAAAGGTATTTAGATACAAAGTGATCTTTTTCTATTTCTTCAAGTTTTGGGTGTACTTGGGTTGATAAATGAATTTTTCTAATGTTTGCTAGAGTTTGTTCATCCAGTTTTATATTTTTATTTTTTCGTTTTTCGGGGTTGATCTCGGGAATTGATGCTATTAGCATTTTAGTATATGGATGAATTGGATTTGAAAATAGTGTTTCTCTGGGTGCAAGCTCTAGGATAACTCCAAGGTACATTACGGCAATTTTATCACTCATGTATTTTACTACAGCAAGATCGTGAGAAATAAATAAATAAGACAAATTGAATTCTTTTTGCAGAGTTTTTAGCAGATTTAAAATTTGAGCTCTGATTGATACATCAAGCGCAGAAACGGCTTCGTCTAAAAGTAAAAGCTTAGGATTTAAAGCTAGTGCCCTAGCAATTCCTATTCTTTGTCTTTGTCCCCCTGAAAATTCATGAGGATATCTGGTTAACATGCTTTTATGTAATCCGACGATATCTGTTAGTTCGTTTACCCTTTTTTCTATTTCTTGCTTTGTTTTTGGAAGAATTTTGTTTTCATTGTATATTTCTAGCGGTTCTGCTATTATTTCCTTTATTGTCATTCTTGGATCAAGCGAAGTATGAGGATCTTGGAATACCATTTGCATATCTTTTTTTGTTTTTAAGAGTTCTTTTTTTGAAAGTTTGGTTATGTTTTTTTCGTTAAAGTAAATATTTCCAGAAGTTGGCGTGTAAAGTTGCATTATTGATCGAAGAGTAGTAGATTTGCCGCACCCAGATTCTCCTACGAGTCCCAAAGTTTTATTTTTTTCAACTTCAAAGCTAACATTGTTTACCGCATTTACTTTTTGTTTGTTTTTCCAAAATAAAAAATCTTCTCCTGTTGTGAATGTTTGCATTAAGTTTTCTACTTTAAGAATTATTTCTTTTTTACTGCTCATTTAAAACTCCTCAGCGCTGGTTTTTGTGATCTTAATGGGGTTTTCTTTTATTGAATAAAGCTTTTTATTTGGATCGTGTTCTAGCGTAAGAATTGATTTTAAAAGCCCAATGGTGTAAGGATGTTTAGGATTGTTAAATATTTCCTCTACTGTTCCTTCTTCTACAATTTTTCCTTGATACATTACAGATACGGTATCACAAATTTCAGCAACAACCGCAAGATCATGAGTTATAAATATGGTAGAAGTATTGAATTTTTTAGATAGGTTTTTGATTAATAATAATATTTGCTCTTGGATTGTAACATCAAGGGCTGTTGTTGGTTCATCTGCTATTAGTAAGGATGGATGACAGCTAAGAGCCATAGCAATCATAACTCTTTGTCTCATTCCTCCTGAAAATTGATGCGGGAAATGTTTTATTCTCTCTTTTGCGTTTACAACACCAACAGTTTTTAACATTTCGATTGCTTTTTCTTTGGCTTCTTTCTTCCTTAATCCTTGGTGCAAGATTATTGTTTCTTCAAGTTGCGTTGATATTCTTAAAAATGGGTTTAATGAAGTCATTGGGTCTTGAAATATCATTGATATTTTATTACCTCTAATTTTTAAAAGTTCTTTTTCGCTAAGTTTTAGCAGATCTTGATTTTCAAATAGTATTTCTCCACTTTTATATACTGTTGTAAGTTCCGGCAATAATTTTAAAATAGCCATGCTTGTTACTGATTTTCCACTTCCAGATTCTCCAACAATAGCTCTAATTTCTCCTCTTTTTACAGATAGGTTAACATTGCTTACGGGATGGATTGTTGTATGTTTTAATCTAAATTCAATTGTTAAGTTTTTTATTTCCAATATATTATCTTTTTCCATTCAATTTCTCCTTAGATACTGTCTTTTGGATCAAAAGCATCCCTTAGCCCATCACCTAAAAAGTTCATAAATAATAGAAATATTGTCATAACTATAGCTGGAATAAAAACTTTCCATGGATATTCAACAAATGTTGCAATTCCATTTTGCACTAATTCTCCCCAGCTTGTCATTGGAGCTGAAATTCCAAGACCCAAAAAGGATAAAAATGCTTCAGCCATAATAAAGCTTGGAACCCTTATTGTTGTGAATATAACTATCATTCCAATGCTATTAGGGATTAAGTGTTTTAAGATTATTCTTTGATTTGTTGCGCCAAGAGTTTTGGCCGCTTGTATAAATTCTGAACTTGATAGTGATTGTACTTGACCTCGTACAACTCGAGCTACTGTTAACCATGATACAAATGCAAGTGCTATGAATAATCCTATTATACTTCTTTCCATTATTGCCATTAGTATTATTACAATAAGTAAATAGGGTAATACATAAAGAATTTCGATTATTTTAGTTATTACCTTGTCAGTCAATCCCCCAAAAAATCCCGCTATTGATCCAAGAATAGTTCCTATTATCATGGACAAAAAAGCCCCAATAAATCCTACAGAAAGAGAAATTTGACTGCCTTGTATTAGTCTTGCAAGCAAATCTCTTCCAAGATTGTCTGTACCAAGCAAATATACTCTTTTGTGTATTTTTACTTTCTTTTTATCTATAACTTGAACTTCATTTTCTATTTTTCTTTTAATGTCTTCGAGCTTTTTTAGTTCTTCTTCATTTATTTCTCTTTTTTCTTTTTTTGCTAATTTTTCAATAAATTTTTTTTCTTTATTATACCAGAGTTCTCCAGCAATCTGGAAAGATGGTGGCAAATCGGAATGCTCTACTATTTGAGTATGATATTTATATATTGGTAATATTGGTTGTAAAATGGCAATTAAGATATAAAATCCAATTACAAAAAGACTGCCAAATGCCAGTTTATTTTCTTTAAATCTTGACCAAGCTCTTCTTTCAAGTTTAGAATTGTTTTGTTCATTTTGTTTTTCAAGGTTATTCATTTTTATTTCCCCTTATACTCTTGGATCCAACATTTTATATATAATGTCTGATATTAATATAGAAATAAGTAGTATTATTGAATATACTAACAATCCTCCCATCAATACTGGGTAATCTCTGTTTAGTGCGGATTCTGTTATAAACATTCCCATTCCAGCAATTCTAAATATTTTTTCAATAACTACGCTTCCAGATATTATAGCAGCAAATGCTGGGCCTATGTAGCTTACTACAGGCAGCATTGCTCCTCTTAACATGTGCTTTATAACTATTTTTTTGAAGCTTAGCCCTTTTGCGCGTGCAGTTCTTATAAAATCACTTTGTATTATTTCTAGCATTGATCCTCTGATTATTCTTGCGAAAATAGCTACATTAGGCATGCTAAGAGTTATTATGGGTAGAATTAAATTTGAAAATCCTCCTCTTTCTGAAATCCATCCAGAGGTGTAAAGCAAACCCCATTTAATTGCAAAAAAGTATTGTAAAATTGGTCCTATTACGAATAATGGTATGGAAATCCCTAATATTGCTATTGATGTTATTATGTAATCTACATAAGTATTTTTATAAATAGCAGCCAATATGCCTATTGGTATTCCTATTGATAGTGATATAATAAGGGATATTACTCCTAGTGTAAGTGATTTTGGAAATCCTAATTTTATGTATTGATTAACTGTAAGATCTTTCTTTTTTAAAGAAGGTCCCAGATCTCCTTTGAGAGCATTTGAAATATAATAAAAAGCTTGAATATAAAAAGGTTTGTCAAGATGATATTTTTCCATCAATCTTGCTTTTACTTGAGGGTCAATGGGTTTTTCAGAATCAAATGGACTTCCAGGAGCCATTCTCATTACAAAAAAGCATAGAAAAATTATTACTAGTAAAGTTGGTATCATTCCTATTAATTTTTTTAAAGTAAACTTTAACATTTTTGCTCCTTTGTGAATAGATATTGGCAAACATTACGTATTAGTCAATTATATCATATAGTCTTTGTTGTTTTTCAAGCTGTAATTGATAATTTTTGATAGAATAAGGGGTTTTTTGTATTATAATTAATGATTTTATTTTCAATAAAATGTATTTTTTGATTTTAATTTTTTATTTAAAATTTTATTATCTTAATTTTAGAAGAATTTTTTTGTGTAAGATTCTAAGTAAAATTATCATAGAATCTTACACATTATTTATGTATTTTTGCTTTAAACAAAGCTATTATCTTAAGATTTAGGCAGCTTTGCTTTTATATTAGGCTTAAATATTATTTTGATTGATATTAAGCCTTTTTAAAAATTAATTATGCTTTGCATTTTTAATTGATTTTAATTCAGAAAGATAATAAACCTCTGATACATTAGGGCTCCACCCAGTCCATTTGTCGTTTCTAAAAAGATAGTGCCCAGAATATATGTATATTGGTGCGGCAGGAAAATCTTTTTCAATTATTATTGATTCTGCTTTTCTGAGTAATTGTTTTCTTTTTATAGGATCTTTTTCAAAATCCGATTCTCTGATGAGTTTGTCAAATTCTGGGTTTGAATATCTGTAGGATGCAAGTTGTGAATTTTCGCTTGTGAATATAGTAAAGTATGTGTGTGGATCTAAGTATTCCCCAATACGACCAACTCTTATTATTTCAAAATTGCCCGTATTTCTGCTGTTGGTAAGAACAGGCCAATTTTCGTTAGTAAGCATAAGATTTATATTTAGAATTTTTTTCCATTGATTTTGAATAAATGCGGCAATTTTTTTATGAGTTTCGTTTGTATTATATTTTAGTGTTAGCATTGGGAATCCTTTTCCATTAGGATATCCAGCTTTTGCTAAAAGCCTTTTGGATTTTTCAGGATCAAATAAAGCTAATTTTTTACCGTAATTGTAATTTTCAAGATCAGGGGTTATTTCTCTTGTAGGAACTGTACCATCATTTAGCACTTTGTAAGTTAAAGTTTCTCTGTCAATAGCTAGTGTTAAAGCCTCTCTAACTCTAACATCATCAAGAGGTTTTATTTTTGTATTAAACGAGTATAAATAAATTGCATTACTTTTGTGTTGATAATAGTCATTTTGTAGTTTTATTTCATTTACAATGTCTGGTGGGATGCTGTTAAAAATAGCATCAATTTCGTTGTTTTTGTACATATTGTATACAGTTAGATCATTGTCAGATGTAATGTAGACAAGCTCATCAAGTTCTACTTCTTTTGCATTATAATAGCGGTCGTTTTTTTCAAATATAATTTTTTCATTAGGTAATCTTTTTTTTAATTTAAAAGGACCGCTAGTAACCATGTTTTCGGGGTTTGTCCAATTTCCCTTATATTTTTCAATAACGTGAATAGGTACTGGCATGAATGTGTGATGTAGGAGTAATTCAAGAAAATAGGGTTTTGGAGATGTAAGCGTTATTTCCAATGTTTTGCTATCAATTGCCTTGATTCCAAGTTCAGAATCAGATACTTTGCCATCAAAATACTCTTGTCCATTTTTTATTATTGATTTAAGCATGTCAACATGCGTAGATCCTGTTGTTTTATTTAAAATTCTTAAAAAAGATCTTCTTATCCCTTCAGCAGTGATTTCAACACCATCGCTCCAAACAAGGTTATCTCTTAGATAAAATTGGTATGTTTTTTTGTCTTTTGAGGCTTCCCAATTTTTAGCAAGTCCAGGCTTTATCTTTCCTGTTTTGGTATTTAATGTTAAAAGTCCTGAGAATATTTGTTCTAAAATTCTTGCTCCGATTGTCTCATCTACCAAATGCGGGTCAAGCGATGAAGGTGCTCCCCCTATGTATACTTTAAATGATAATTTTTCTTTTTCTGAATTATTATTGCATGCAATTAAAGACACGGCAAGCATAAGCAGTGTTACTATTTTAAATTTTTTACCTATTTTTTTAGTTTTATTAAAGTTCATATTAACCTTTTCCCAAAATAAAATTATTTATAAATTTTAAGCTATCTTTTTTTTAGAATAAAGTCAATAAAAATCGTCCATAAGAAATAAATTAATAGACGATTTTTATTTGATTAAATTAATTATTAATTATTTATTTTTTAATTTTAGCTGAGATAAATCAAATCTTTCTAAAATATTGGTATTCCAGCCTGTCCATTTGTCATTTCTGAAAAGGTAACTATTCCCATATATGTATATTGGGGCTATTGGAAAATCTTTTTCAATAATTATTTCTTCTGCTTGTCTTAAGATGTCTTGTCTTTTTATTGGATCAAGTTCAAGATCGGATTTCTTAATAAGTTCGTTGTATTCTTGGTTTGAGTAATTGTGAGATGAGAATTGTGTGTATCCTTGTGTGAATATGCTTAAAAATGTCAAAGGATCAGCATAATCGCCCACCCATCCTGCTCTTGCTATTTCATAATTTCCGTTTGCCTTAGTATTTAAGTAGGTTGTCCATTCTTCGTTTTCAAGTTCCACATCAATATTTAAATTTTTTTTCCATTGGTTTTGAATAAATTCACAAATTTTTTTATTTGCTTCGTTTGTATTGTATTTTAATTTTAAAATTGGAAATCCATTACCATTAGGATACCCAGCTTCAGCCAGAAGGGTTTTTGCAATTTCAGGATTAAATAATTCTAAATTTTTTGTATAAGAATATGAACTAAAGTTGGGAGTTGCTCTTCTTGTAGGAGTAGTTCCGTTGTCAAGAACTTTATATGTAAGTGTTTCTCTGTCAATAGCAAGGGTTAAGGCTTTTCTAATTTTAACATTGTCAAGTGGTTTGATTTGCGTATTGAATGCGTAAAAGTATATGGCATTAACAGCTGATGAATAATAATCGCTTCTTAATTTTAGATCTTTGATTAAATCTGGTGGTATGGATCCAAAGATTGCATCTAGTTCTTCATTTTCGTACATTTTATATGCTGTTATGTTGTCATTTGTTGTATAAAATGTAATCTCTTCTACTTCTACTTCATTTGAGTTGTAATATTTATCATTTTTTTCAAAGACATATTTTTCGTTAGGAATTCTTTCTTTTAATTTAAAAGGTCCGCTTGTAACCATGTTTTCGGGGCTTGTCCAGCTTTGTCCGTATTTTTCAGTAACATGAATTGGTATTGGAATAAATGACTGGTGTACTAACATGTCAATGAAATAAGGCTTTGGCGATTCTAGTGTTATTTCTAATGTTTTTTCGTTAATCGCTCTGATTCCAAGTTCAGAGTCAGACACTTCGCCATCAAAATATTTTTGACCGTTTTTGATTGCTGATTTAACCATTTCAACGTATTTTGAACCAGTTTCTTTATTTAAGATTCTAAGATAAGATTTTCTAATTCCTTCTGCAGTAATCGCAACTCCATCGCTCCAAGTGATTTTTTCTCTTAGGTTAAATGTGTAAACTTTTCCATCAGGAGAAATATCCCATCCTTTTGCAAGTCCAGGTTTGTTTCCTCCAGTATTAGGATCTCCTGTAACAAGTCCTTTAAACAATGTGTCTATCATTTTTGATGCAACATTATCGTCTGCTAATTGAGGGTCAAGACTGCTTGGCTCTGCCCCCAAGCTTATTTTAAATGATACTCCTTCTTTTTTTTCCTTATTAGTACAACAAAGAAAAGCTAGAAAAAATATTATTAAAAATAATGACTTTTGTAATTTCATAAATTTTTATACCTCCATTTTAAAGTTTGCTTTAAAATTTAATTTTAATTTAATCTTTCTATAGATATTAATTTTAAATCTTAATTTTAAAATTACTTATTTTACTTAATTTTATTATTTTTTAGTTTTAATATCTTCATATAAATAGCTTTCTGCAATATTTGGTACCCATCCCGTCCATTTATCATTTCTGAAAAGGTAATGGGATTTAGGTATAAATAAAGGTGCCATAGGAAAATCTTTTTCTACTATTATCTCTTCAGCTTGTCTTAAAATGTCTTGTCTTTTTATTGGGTCAAGTTCAAAATTAGATTTTTTTATTAAAGCATCATACTCTTTGTTTGAATATTTGTATGCTCCAAAAAAATGATTTTCTGTTGTAAATAAGCTGTCTAAGAATGTTAAAGGATCAAAATAGTCTCCTATCCATCCCACGCTTGACATTTGGTAATTTCCAGTTCTTCTGCTTCCTAGAAATGTTGTCCACTCTTCATTTTCGATTTCTAAGTTAATGTTTAGTATTTTTTTAAATTGTTCTTGTAAGAATTCTGCTGTTGTTGGTCTGCCTCCCGAGATTTTATATTTTAATGTGGGAAATCCTTTCCCATCCGGATATCCAGCTTCAGCTAAAAGCTTTTTTGCATTCTCAGGATCAAATAGTATTAAAGTTTTTCCATAAGAATAATCATCAAATTTTGGAGTTAAATTTCTTGTTGGATCTGAACCTCCTTTTAAAACCACGTTAGTTAAAGTTTCTCTGTCAATAGCAAGGGAGATGGCTTGTCTAACTTTTAAATTGTCTAGTGGTTTTTTTGTTGTATTGAATGCTATGTATGCCATTCCGTTTTTTAATCCAGAGTAATAATCATCTCTTATTTTAATTTCTTCTAAATTATTCTTTTCTGCTCCTTGTAGAAAATCGATTTCACCGTTTATGTACATATTGTAAGCTACGCTACCTTCTGTTGGGTAAAATATTACTTCATCAATTTCTACATTTTTTGCATTATAATATTTATCATTTTTTTCTATTACGATTTTATCGTTAATTGATCTTTCTTTAAGTTTGTATGCGCCACTAGCAACCATATTTTCAGGATTTGTCCAATTTTCTCCATATTTTTCAACAATATGCATTGGAACTGGTATGTATGCTGTGTTTGTTAGCATATCAGGAAAATAAGGCTTTGGAGATGTTAATGTTATCTCTAGGGTTTTGCTGTCAATAGCTTTTATGCCAAGTTCAGACTCAGGTACTGTCTCATCAAAGTATTCTTGTGCGTTTTTTATTGTAGATTTTATTAAATTAGCATACATTGCGGCTGTTTTTTTATTTAAAATTCTTAGATATGATTTTTTTATCTCCTCAGCAGTAATGGCAACTCCATCGCTCCAAACTATATCTTCTCTTAGGTGAAATGTGTAAATAATTCCATCCTCAGAAATGTTCCAACTTTTTGCAAGTCCTGGTTTATATTTTCCGGTTTGAGAATCTTTTACTGCTAGGCCTAAGAATAGGTTTGTAATAATATTGCTACCGTAAAGGTCTGTTGAGAGTTGAGGATCGAGTGATGATGGCTCGCTTAAGTTTGATACTCTGAAAACCATTTTTTCTTTTTTTGCATTATTAATACATGCTATTAAAGAAAAAATTATTAGCATTAAGGCTATTTTTGTATATTTCATGGGATTTTCCTTTTTCAATATTTTATATATCTTTTGTTCTCATTCTTTATTAATCTTTTTTAATAAATTTTAATAAAGAATATTTATTTTGTTTTAATTTTAAATATATATATGCCTCCAGCACTTTAATTTGTCTTGTATTTAAATTTTACTTTAATTCTTTCAATAAAAAAAGTCTAAATAGCCTTAATAGTTTTTAGTGTTATTTATCTATTGTTACAAGCTAAAATTTTACTTTAATTTGTGTAGTAAATAAGGTATAATGGTTTGAAATGTTTTCAAAAATGTATGCTTGTTTAATATTAGTTATTTATTGTTAGTCTTAGAGAGCTTTTTGTCTGTAGTAAATAAAATGAATTAACTAATGGTTAAGTGGCAACATAGAATGCTTTAAAGGGTGCTGGTTTTATGTTTGTACAAAATGAAAGTTTTGATAAATATTTTAAAGACATGGAAAGCGACTTTTTAAGTCAATTTAAGTCTGTTGAAAATGTTAATTATTTGGATAAATCTTATCGAAATGCAGATTCTAATAGTAGAAGATTAGTAGACAGAATGATAGAGAGACTTCTTGAGAGTGGATCTACCATTGTTGGCATGCAAAATATTTTAGAACTTTACCAAAAGACTAAATCTGGCAAGTCTTCAATTATATTAATGGAGCATTATAGTAATTTTGATTTTCCTTGTTTTCAATTTTTACTTTATAAAATGGGTTACCGTGATATTGCAGATCATATTATTCCAATAGCTGGAGTTAAGCTTTTCAGAGATAATTTGTTTGTTAAAACTCTTTCTTTGGGATACAATGCAATATTGGTGTATCCACCGCACGCATTTGTTGGGGTTGGTTTAGAACATGCTAGGCAAAGGCGTGTTTTTAATGCTAATTCTATGAAGTATATTTATGAAAAGAAAAATAGTGGGTATATTATACTTATTTTTCCTACCGCTACTAGGTATAGAAAAGGAAGACCTGAAACAAAAAAAGTAATTTTAGAAATTGGCAATTATTTTAAAATTTTTGATTATTATTTGATGATCGGAGTCAATGGAAATGTTTTAGAAGTTTCTGAGGATGGAGATATGTCTCATGATGTTTTTAAAAGAGACTCCCTTATTTATAATGCTGACAAGGTTGTAAGCATTGTTGAATATAGGGATAAAATTTTAAACACCTTGAAAGATTCTCAGACAGAGATTACAAAGGAAGTTTTGGGTTTAAAAATTGCTGAAGATTTAGAAAATCGCTTTAATGTTCTTCATGCAGAAGGGCTTGAATTTTATAAAAAGAGCTTTTTATGAGCTAGGAACTTGATTGCAATATGCCTGATTTAGATAAGATAATACAGTTTAAAAGAGAAATATTAGATAATCTTTCTAATGAAAGATTATCTAAAGAATCTTTTGGCGTGAGTATGGAGGTTAAGCTTCCTGAGCCTGGAGAGAGTATTGTTCCTTGGATAGGTGAAGATCTTGCTTTAGAAGAAAATGATGATGAGCTTGATTTAAATTTTATGCTTGATGCTCTTGAGAATGAGGATAAATTACCCTATTCTGACATTTTTAATGCCAAATTGCCTTTAAGTGGTTCTGACTTGAAGGTTGATGTGGACTCAGAGCTTTCAACTTTGGATAACGATTTTGACGTTTCTTCTGGCGATTCTTTTGAGAATGATATTGACAAAGTTCTTGATGATAATTCTGTTGATTTAGAAATTGCTTCTAAGCTTGATTTTGATAATTTAATCAATTCTTCAGAACTTGATTCTGAAGAATTGATTAATAATCAGAGTAATAATAATAATTTTTTTGAAGCTAGCAATGAATCTTCTGTTTCGGGGGATAGTAATTTTTTACAATTCAATGAATCTAATGAGTTTAATATTGGTGATGTGGTTAATGGTAAAACCCAAGCAGACGAACAGTCAGAGATGTTTACTGAAGATAGTTTGAATTTAGGTGCTGATGAGGATGATTTAGAAAATGTTGCAGATGATTTTAAATTTTTAGAGTATGATCAAAATTCAAATTTTAAACGTTTAGAATTTAAAGTTAATTATCCATTATTTTTAAAACATTTAAATTCCTATCCTAGAAATTTAAGAATTGCAATTGCTGAGGCTTTAACTAAGGAGAATGTTTCAAGGTTTAAGCTTGAAGCGTTAATTGACCTTGTTGAAAAAAATACAAAAAGGTTAAAATTTATTGCTAAATTTGTAGGGGATATTGTTGGGCGATCTATTAAATTGCCTTTAATTTATTTTAAGGCGGAAGAATTTAGCAAACTTCAACAAAAATTAAGCTATAGAGTCTCAAGGGCTTTGCTACCTTTGATAAAAATAGCCTCTCTTTTTGTTGTTTTAGTTTTAATTTCTTTGTACTTTATAGTAGATGTAGTATTTTTTTATGTTGCTTCTGAGAGCAAGTATAAAGAGGGCATAGAATCTATATATGCAAATAAGAGAGAGCTTGCAAAAGCTATCTTTAGAGATGCTTATTATATTAGGCCTAATGATAAATGGTTTGTTAATTATGCTAAAGCGTTTGAAGACGTTAGAGATTTTGATAGCGCTGAAGAGAAGTATGAGGAATTGTTTACGATTGAACCTTTTTCTAAAAATTCTACAAATAGAAGGCGAAAAAAGTTTAATAAGGAAGGATATATTGCGTATGCTTCTATGAAAATTGGTCTTGGAGAACATTCTGAGGCTAATTCAATCCTTGATGAGATTATATCTTATGATCTTTACGATTATGATGCCTTAGTATTAAAGGGAGATAATTATTTTAAATGGGCTAAGATAAATTCTAATTACTATAAAGATAGTATTAATAGCTATACGGTTGTTCTTTCTAAATATGGACAAAAAAAGGAAATTTTATTTAAACTTTTCAATGCTTATATTGAGGCTAATTTAGATACTGAGTCTAACAATGTTAATAATTTTATCAAGTCAAATGAAATTGTAGATATTGATGAGGTTGTTTATACAAAATATGCTAAAAAGCTTGTAGACAAGTATATTTCTCTTGTGACTTATAATCAAAGAGCAAATAATCTTGCTATAAATTTAAATTATCTTAATGGGCAAACAAATTTATTGAATAAGGAATTTTCTGATTTTAAAAGAAATGATGGTAGAACTGTTTTTAAGCTTGACAATAATGTTAATATGAATTCAGAGATTGAATACATTCTCAGAAAAATATTAAACAAAAATCCTAATTACGATAAGGCGCTTTTTGAAAGTGGAAGATATTCGTATTACATAGGGGATTTTAAGAAAGCCGAAGTTTATTTACTTAAAGCATTAAATAGTTTTAGGCATAAAAATTCAATTGAGGATGCTGGGGACAAGATATTGGCTTATAAAATTTTAGCAGACATTTATGAAAAATCTCGAGATTCTCTTAGGGCTAGCAATATTATTGGTTTGGCCTTGAGCGATTATTCTTTTTATAAAAAACACAATCTTATAAAAGGATCTAAGGAGATTTCTTCAATTTATGAAAAGCAAGGCGATATTCTTAGATCTTTAAATGACTTTAAGTCTGCGATATCTTCTTACAAATTGGCAATAAATGAGGGTGTTGATTATCCAGATGTTTACTATAAAGTTGGACTACTTAGTTACAGAGAAAATAATTATGATGATGCATTGAAATATTTATTTAAAGTAGAGAGCATGGCCGGGTTTTCAAGTAGTAACGAAGTTTTAAATTCTATTGCCTTGACCCTTTATAAGATAGGAGATTTTTTAGCTTCTAGGAGCTATTATTTAAGGGTTATGCAGAATTTAGAACTAGAGAAGGCCAATGTTTTAAATTTTAATCCCAAAGAAAATGATTATCATAAAACTCTTTTATTAAAAGAAATTGAAACTTATAATAATCTTGGGGTTGTAGAAGTAATGGCTTCTTTTTCATCCATAAGAGATGCTAAACTTTTTAATTCCGGAGTTAGTAATTTAAGTGAATCAGCTAGGATTTTTGATATATTAAATAGAGATGAAGATATGGTAAAAAGTGTTAAAAAAGATCTTGCTAGTTTAAATCTCAGGAATATTTTTAAGAATAGTTTTTCTAAATCAAATGTTTTATTTTATGAAAATTTATCTGAAAAACTTTAATTATAGATATTATTCATTGGTTTTGAGTTATTTATGAGGGCGGTTTCCTTATGAAGAAAATTTTTTTATTTCTTTTTATTAGCTTTTATTTGTTTGGATTTGAAGATGGTTCTTTAAAAATAGGCATCGATGATGTTTATGTTGAAGCCCATGAAGAGGGATTTCATCTTTTTATTAGAAAAAAACCTGCAATTAAATCAGTAATATTGACAGAGTCTTTTGAAATTCCCGATAAGAAAAAAGATGTGGCTACTTATTCATTTCGTACATTAAGTTATAATAAGGTTAATGGCGATGAAATTCGGATTTTAAATGGAAGAGTTATTAAGAATAAAGAACTTTTATCATTGACATCTTCCACCCCTGTTCCTAATAAAAAGTTTGGAGAAGCCTTTCATATATTGATTCCCAAAAAATTAAAATACGGATTTCCAAATTTTTCAACAAGAAGTGGTGAGATTGATTTAGAAATATTAAAAAACAAAAAAGAACCCTTTTGGTTTTCTATAAGATCTTTTGAGAAAAAGTATAATGATTATTTGGGTAGGTATCAAGACAATGCTTATGAATTGCTTTTCAAGGATAACCAAAAGCATGGAAAAATTGAATTTAATGAATTAAAGGACACTTTTACAAAATTTTCAGATGAAGTTGTTATTGCTAATAATGGCATTGATATTGTTGATAAAATAAACAAAATTTTAAAAGAATCAGAAGATTCAGTTTATGATTTAGATTTAGTGCTTGTTATTGACGTTACTGACAGCATGAAAAGCAATATTGAGATTCTAAAAGAGCATTTGTTTTCAATAATAGAGCCTCAACTTCAAAAGTTTAAGTCTTACAGAATAGGTCTTGTTTTTTATAAAGACTATCTTGAAGATTTTTTAACCAAAGCTTTTGATTTTAATACCATTCCTTATTTAAATAATATTCTTAAATATGTTAATGTTGGTGGCGGGGGAGATTATCCAGAAGCTGTGTTTGAGGGGATTGATGCTGCTGTGACTCAATTTGATTGGCGGGCAGAAAGAAGATTTATTATTGTTATAGGAGATGCGCCTCCTCATGAGTATCCAAGAGGATCTGTTGTTTATAAAGATGTTATTAATTCTGCAAAGGAAAAAGATATTACAATTTATGGAATAATTTTTCAGTAAAAATTTTATTTCTTAAATTCTTATTTTTTATTATTTTCTATTTTATTTAATATTTTTTTGGCTAAAGGTTTAATCCATTTAGGCATTTCCATATTATTTTCTATTAACTCTTGGAAGATTTTTTTTGCTTTTTCTGTTTTGTTTGTTGTATAGTATATGAATGCAATTTCATATTTGCCAGTAGCAACTATATTTGGATTGTGAGCAAAATTTTGAATCATTTTTTCGTATGCTTTTAAGGCAGAGTTATAATCATTAACATTGATAGCTTTTTGAGCCTCTCTGAGATAAATTCCATAAGGAGTTTCTTTTGTTAATTTTTCTAAGTTAATTGTATAGCAGGAAATAAATATTAAGTTTAGTAATATTAGCTTTTTCATTTCTGTCTCTTTTTAGAATATTTTTATTATTTAATTTTATTAGATATAAAACAAGAAAGCAAGGCCAACGGCCTTGCTATATGATCGTTTTTGCTTATTTGGCAGGAATTATTATCTTCCAGTTAGAATGAATTAGATCTGGATTTTGTATTTTTTGTCTGTTGGCAAACCAAATTTTTGGCCATAAGTAAGGGTCGTTGTATAATTTTTTAGAAATGCCCCATAAGGTATTGCCTATTTTTATTACATAAAGTTCACTGCTTGCATTGCTTTGATAAGCTTCAAGGTATCTTGCAGATTCTAAAAATAGTTCATTAGCAAGTCTAAAGTTTTTTACATTTTTAGCTTCAACCCCTTTTTCCCATAATGTTCTAGATCGTTCAATAAGTTCTAGTGTTTTGAATTGTTCTTGAGGTTTGGAATTTTTTCCTATTTCTACTCTTTCTTCGTATGCGAGTACTATTGGAATTGAAGTTTCTGCATCTCCAAGAAGATAAGCGTCTTTATTAGTATTTAAAAAGTTTAAGTTACTGTTTCTTTCTTTGATAAATGCTCTACCATTCCATGGAGATGGCTTTATAAGCTTATTATTGCTATAAATTGGCAAGTTGGAAGCCGCTTCAAGCGCTTTTAATTGCTTGTACATTCTCTCATCAGTTTCTTTTAAAGCTTTGGCTTCTTTAGCATTTTTTGCTGCTTGTTGTGCTCTGTTGAAGGCTTTGCTATACATGTCAAGGGCATTGTCAAGATCGTAATTTTTATATTTTCTTGTTGCTTCAAAATATAAGTTATTTACTTCGTCGATTTCCAATGGAATCCATATGTATGCCTCATTTGCTTCTGCATCGTTTAGATACTTTTCAATATTTTCTTTAAGGTAATTTGTTTTTTCTTTTTTCTCCCGTGTTTCTTTTATTATTGTTTTGTATCTTTCAAGTACTTTAAGGGCAATTTCATTTCCCTCTATTGCTTTTTTTTTAAAAAAACTTTGTTTCATTGCCTCTTCTAATCTTTCAGCTTCATTAAACTCTTTGGAATAAAAAAGATGTCCCCGTTCTTTTATTAGTTCATTTTTAATGTCTTTTATATCTCTTAATTGAAAATTTTTATTATCTGGTTGTGCAATTTTAGCATTTTTACTCTCTCTTGATTCTGGAGGCGTTTTGCATGCGATAAAAGAGATTGCTACTACAATTAGCAGCAGCGATATTAATTTATTCTTTATATTCATAAATACACCCTTCTAATAACTTGGCTTCTATTATCTTTTTAAAGTAAGAACCTCTAAATATTAAAGTTCTTAGTTTAACTATTTTTATTAGTATAGCAATTATAGTATGTCAATAAAAACTTAATATTTTTAATTCTTAAATTAAATTATACTTCTTTTTTGCTATTGTTCAAAGTGTAATAAATTTATATAAAACAAGGTATAATTAAATTTATAAGTTTTTCAAAGATCAGGAGAACTATATTTTTAGAATATATCATTGTGTCCTTTTAATATTGCTTTCAAGTGGAGCTTTATTTTCTCAAGTGGCAGTTGTAAAAGAAATAGAAGGTAAAGTTAATGTTGTTAGAAATTCATTTTCTGTTAAGTTGGATTTAGATGACGAAATTTTTGAGTATGATTTTATTGAGGTTGGAGAAAATTCAAAGCTTAAAATAAATTTATATGAAATAAATGGTATTTCTGCAGATTTAATTTTTTATTCAAATACAAATAGTTTTGTGTTTTATTCTTCTCTTAAAGATTTGCAAGATGCAAAAGTGTATTTATTTAGAGGAAGTGTTGATGCTATAGTTTATGACATTGTTAAAGGATCTTCACTTTCTGTTGTAACAGATAATAATCTGTTTAAAGCTGAAAATACTTCAAAATTTTATGTCAATAGCGATTATTTTAATAATTTTTTTATTAATGTTTACAAGGGTAGAATCAGGCATATTAATAAAGCCGAATATTTAATTTTTCCTAATACTAGTCTTTTGCTTTTTAATGGAAATTCTTTTTTACACAAAGTTAATGAAGGCACTCTAAATGGTATTAATCAAAATTTTATAAGGATGGCTAAAGATAATTTTATGTCTTTAAATAAAGGGTTTTTATATTTTTTTATTTTAAAATATATTGAAGATAGTTTTAGATTTGACTTTATGTATAATTATTTAATAAAAGATTTTAAATTTAATTCTATATATTCAAAATGGAGCCTGGAAGATAAAAATTATAAATTTGGTAACAGGGTTGATATGATTAAAAATGTTAATTATTTAAAGGGTAGAATTGGAGTACTTTTTAATAATTTTGTTGATTTGGCTAATAGGTTTTATTTTGTAGATGATATTTTGAAATATTTTTCTACTTTTTTGGATAATTCAATAACTGTTCACGAACCCATTTCAAAATTTTTAAAAGATTACAAAACTAATAAAAATATTTTAAAAAATAAGTTTTTTAAAACAATCCATTCTCTAAAGATGTATTTAAGACGCTCAAGTGATGATGTTACTAGCAATTTAAATGCTAATGAATTGTATTTATTGCGTCCTAGAGAATTTTAATTTTTATATATTTGGCTTTATGTTAAAGTTATTTGTTAGATGAGATGATATACAACGAAATTTAAAATTCACATTCAGAATTTACTTAATTTTAGTAAATTTGGGCGCATAAATTTTTTGCGAAAATTTTATAATAGGGGGAGAGATGTGTTCTTCAGGTGTTCGGATAATTAATTTTTTAATTAGTTTTGGCGGATTTATTTTTTGTGGCTTGTTATTGATATTTTTTTCTTCGATTTTTGTGGCATTAAGGCGAATTAAATAAACAATTAATAAAAGGATGTTTTTTTTGTATGAGTAAAAACGTGTTTTTTAAAGGGTTTTGGATTTTATTTACGATATTTCATTTATATTTATTTGTTTATTTAATTTTTTTTAAGAAGCAAAAGTTTGATATTTCTAATAAAACTAATATTGCTTTATTTATTCCTGGTGTTATTTCAGGATCTCCATCTTATAAAGAAATGTATGATTCTTTGTTTGAATTTAAAAAAAAGCATGAAAGTCTTGAAATTAAAGTTTTAGAAGCTGGATTTAATCAAAGCGATTGGATAGAAATACTTGAAAAACTATTAACCTCAAAAAAATATGATTTTTTAATAACTACAAATAATGCTATGCAAGACATTGTTGACAGTGTTTCAAGTAATTATCCTCATACCAAGTTTCTCATTTTTGATTCTTTAGTAAAGAATACCAACAAACAAGTTTATTCAGTTTCTTATAATGTTGCAGAAGAGGCGTATATTCTAGGGTATTATGTGGGCCTTTTTTTAAAGGAATTTATTGAATCTGGCTTTGGGAATGCTGCTTTGATTGCAGGTCAAAATTATCCTGTCATGAGTGATTATATTTATCGTTATTTCAAAAAAGGCATTCTTGATACTGGCATGAGATCTGAGGTTTATTATCGAGTTTTGGGCAATTGGCATGATAGCAATTTAGCTAAATTGCTATCAGACTCTTTAATTAAAGATTCGGGGGCTTTGGTAATACTTCCTATTGTGGGGCCTGCTGTTGAAGGAGTGCTTTCTTCTGTTAGAGAGAATAATGTCTTTGCGGTTCTTTTTGATAGCGAAGATTATTTGGACAATAAAGAAAATATTATTGGTTCAGGAATTACAAATCAAAAATATTATGTTTCATATATTTTAGATAGGGCCCTTAAGTCAGAGATTAACTATGGAAGTTCTGATATTTTTGGCATAAAGCATAAAGGAGTTTTATTTAATATTTCAAATGTTTTTTATTTAGAGGAAACTAGTCAAAAGTTAAAAGAAGATCTTTTAAAAAAAATAGAAGAGGTTAGCGAAAAGGGGATAAAAATTAATTTGGAACAAAATTAATGATAGAGTTTAAAAACATAGTTAAGTATTTCCCAGATATTGATAAGCCTATTTTAGACAGCATTAATTTAAAAATGGGGGAAGTTAAAATTTTTACAGTAGTTGGTAAAAATGGAGAAGGAAAGAGTACTCTAGCCAAGATTATTGCTGGACTTATTGAATTTGATGCTGGGGAAATATTGGTAAATGGCATTAAGCAAAAAACTTGGAATGTAGATAAAGCTCAAAATAACGGCATTTATCTTGTTTCTCAAGTTCCTAATTTGAAAATGAATTTAAGAGTATGGGAATATTTGAGTATATATTGGTTTGGTTATGCATTTTTCATGCCGATGAATAAATCTAAGACCTATAAATATTATAGATGGCTTATGCAATTTTATAAAATTTCTTTTGATTTAGATAAGAAAATTAAAGATTTAAATATTAAAGAGATTTATTTTCTGCTTATTATTGCCGCTCTTAAAGAGAATGCAAAAATAATTATTTTTGATGAGAGTGCTGCTTATTTTTCTCAAAAAGAAGCGCAAGCTTTTATAAAATTGCTTGTATTGCTTAAGAAATCGGGAATTGCGTCTCTTTTTATTACCCATAGTGAAATTACAGATGCTGTAAAGTTTAGCGACGAGTTTATTGTTTTAAAAGATGGAAAGTGCTTTAGAACAATAAACAAGGAATCTATTTTAAGCAGGCTTGAATCCTCTAGTGATAAGATGTTTTTTGTAAATATTAATTTTAATAAGTTTGAAAAAGATCCTATTAAGTTCAATCTGTTTTTCGAAGATTTTTGGAAATATGATGTTAGCTTTTCTTTAAATAAAAGGGGTGTTTTAGGAATAATTGGTGAAGAAGCTGTAATTAAAACTTGGGAAAAATTATTTTTAGGAGAGCTTGTTTTTGTTGGATGCATAAAAATTGATGGTATTAGATATGAGCGAATAAATATTTTTGAGTGTAAAGCGGGGTTTTTACCTTTGGGTATTGGCAATTTATTCCCCGATAATAGCAGCATATTAGATAATTTTTTGGCGAAATTTATGAATTTTGAAAATAAAATTTTTATCAGGCAATCTTACATTAATCAGATTAAAGATTTTTTTAAAAAGAAAATGGAATTTTATAGTGAAGAGAAAATATATAAAATTCTTTATTCCAAATCTTTGGCATTTTCTGGAGGAACTTTGAAAAAATTTGCTCTTTACAGAGAGATGTATATTGCAAAAAGTTTTTTAATTTGTTTTTCTCCTTTGAGTAATTTAGATCACAAAGCTTATAATGAAATGTCTGTTGCTATTCGTAATTATTCAAAAGAAAAGCCAGTTCTTTTGATTACTTCAAATTTAGATGAATTATTTTTACTCTCTGATAACATTTTAGCAATGAAAATGGGAGAAGTTTTGTTAAACATATCCAGAGAAAAGATTAGTAAAGAAAAATTAAAGGAATTGCTATTTTTATGACCCTATTTAGAAATAGCTTTATGGCATTAATTTTTTCTTTTTCGATATTAAGTATTAGTTATTTTTTTGGTGATTTTTTTCAATTTTCTTATATTAAGATGATATCTTGGCGCTTTATTTTATTTTTAATCATGGCCACAGGCATTGTCACTTGTGCTAAGAGTAATTCATTAAATCTCGGCAATGAAGGTCAGGTTTATTTTGGGGCATTTTTCGTTTATATATTTTCAAGTTTTTTTGGATTTACCTATTTTAATTTTATATTTTGGATATTTTTAAGTTCTTTTTTTGTAGGACTTTTGGGGCTTATTCCCTTTTTTATTACTTTTTTTTTCGGATTAAATAGCGCTCTAACAGGTCTTTTAATATCTTATGGAAATCAAAGATTGGTAGATGGATTTATTTTAAATATGTTAAAAACAGGTAGTTTGTCGAATCAGACAAAAAGGATTAATAGTTTATTTGCTTTAGATTCATCACTTATTTACTTAGTTTTGTTTGGTGTATCAGTTTGGCTTTTCTATGTTTTTATGCACAAAAAAACTATTTACGGGCTTCAGCTTGAAATATTAAGTAATAAAAAAAAGATAGATATCTTTTTTAATATAAATGAATTTAAATATAAATTTTTCGCTGTATTTGGCAGTGCTTTTTTAAATGGTCTTGCAGGTTCTATGTTTGTAGTGTTTTTTAAACCGTATTTGGTTTTAGGGCTAACCTCAGGACTTGGTTGGGGTAGCCTAATTGTTGCTGTAATTTCAGGATTTAATTATATTTGTGTATTATTTTTCAGCCTATTGTTTTCAATATTAATCGAATTTAATAATTTTCTTAATATAAATTATGACTTTAAGTATGAATTTATTGGTCTTTGTCAATCTATTGCAATTTTTTTATCTTTGTTTTTGATTAAAGTTAGGAAAAAGTAGATGTTTGGTATTTTTGAGCAGGCTCTTGTATTTTCGTATTTAGCACTTGGAGTTCTTTATACGGAAAAAATAGGGTTTTTGAATGTATCTATTGAGGGCATTTCGTATCTTTCAATATTTTTAACGTCTTTTTTCATCTATTTGGGATATGGCATTTTTATGTCAACTATTTTCACTCTTTTTATTAGCTTTTTGTTTGGATTTTTTTTATTTTTTGTAGTAAAGAAAAATTATGATATTTTTATAGCAGGAATAGGTATTAATATTTTTTGTTATTTTTTGGTTGATTATTTGATGAAGAGTAATTTTAATTTTATTCCTGGTTTTACTTTAAATTTATCTGGCAATTTTGAGATTTTTGTTTTTATTGCTATTTTTTTCATTTTTTTATTTATTACTGTTTATGTTATAAATTATTCAAGAATTAGAGCAGTTTTTGAATTTATCTTTTCGGGTAATTATGAAGACATTTTGGGTGAGAAAATAAGCAACCTCTTTAAGTCTTTTGCAATTTTTGTATCAATTTTCACGGCAAGTCTTGCCGGTTCATTTATTGCGGTAAGTCTTAATGCCTACTCTTATAATTTGGGATTAAACAATGGTTGGCTTGCTATTTGCATTCTTTATATTGCATTTTCAAATCCTTTGTTAATTTTCCCAATTTCTTTTTTGATAGTTTTTTTTGAATATCAATTTTTTCGCACCCAAGAGTATGTAAATTCTTATTTTGCTCTTTCTTTTCAATTTTATGTAGCAATAATAATAAATATATTGGTTTCGTTGATTAAGAGAAAAGATAGACCTTAGTTTAAGTTCTGCAGGTTGTGTTTTGAATTGTTTTTAGGGTGTTGATTTGTAGATATAATTCTTCTAATTTTTTTCTATTAAAATAATAAAAGGGTATTTGTTTTATTATTTCTAAATTATTTAAAAAAATTATAAACAATGTGTCGTCATTTAGTGCTAATTGAAACGTTGAGGATAATATTGTATTAAATGCTGCATTTTCATTGTTTATAAAATGATAAATACTTTTTTTAAAAAGGGCATCAATTGCTATAAATATATTTTCTCTGAACAATTTTTTACCGCTTTGGAAAAATTTAATTATGTAGTCCATTGAATTTTCAACTTCTCCTATTAAAAAGTATGCCCAAGAGATATCTAAAAAGTTCTTTTTATCTTTAAAGTTTATTATTTTTAAGTAATCCTTAGATTTAATAATTGCTTTTTTCCAATTTTTATTTAAATATTCTAATTCTGAGAGCAAAAGATGAGCATCAACTTGATTTTGATCTATGTTAATTATTTTTTTTAGATTTGCTATTGCTTTGTTATATTTTTTTAAATTTTTTAGCAACATTGATTTTTGATAAAGTTTTTCTATTATATATTTGCTTTCTTGTTCATTAAGTTTTAATGTTGATTTTATTGTAGCAGAGTAAATATTTGCTATTAGGCCATAAAAAAGTGCCATTATGATTGTTTTTCTCATTATATTCCTTCTTTTATTTGTTCAATAGTATCTATTAGTAGATTTTTATATTTATTTTTTAGCGGGTACAAATTGAGTTCGGTTTTAAATTCGTTTAAATATTTTAAGGCAACAATAGTTGATTTTCTTATTGATTTTGATGAATTTATCATTTCCGTTAGTTTAAATATTTCTTTTCTTGTTTTAGTAGTTTTGGTATTTTTTATTTGATTAAATTTTGAAATAATTTTTGGTTCAAATTTTTTTTCTTGTAAAAAATAAATTATTGGCAAGCTTTTTTTCCCTTCAAGCAAATCATCTCCGAATTCTTTACCATTAATTTTATTTTTAATGTTTTTAATATCGTCTATTATTTGAAAATAAACACCAAGCTTTAAAAATGTACTGTAAATTTTTTTAGCTTTGTCTTCATTATTTGTAAGTATTGCAGCTAGAAAGCTAGCCATTCCAAAAAGTGAAGCTGTTTTTAATTCTACTAAAGAAATGTATTCTTTAATGCTTGGGATGTATGATTCATTGTGAAATTTAATATCAATTCCCTGTCCCAGGTGGAGATTTGAAAGAGTTGTAAAGAAATTTTCGTAAATTAGTAATTTTTGATTTTCTTTTAAATTTGATCTTTCTATTAATTTTGCAGGTAAAAAATAAATTAAATTACCAGCATTTATGCTGTTATCTATTCCATAGATTAAATGTATTGCTGTTGTGCCCCGTCTTTTTAGCGAATTGTCTTCTATGTCATCAATAATCAAGCTTCCAGAATGAGGAAGTTCAAGCAGTAAACTTAATTTATAGATTAATTTAGCATTTTTTTCTTTTAACCCCAATGCATATGCCAAAAGAATCATTATCATTGGCCTTATTCGTTTCCCGCCCCTATTAATAATTTCAATTGCTGGCGCTTTAATATAATCAAGGGTATTCTTTTTTATTTTAAGAGTAAATTTTAAATCGTTATCTTTGAATAAATTTAAAAAATTAGTTGTTGAAAAGATTTTATTAATATTTTTTTCAATATTTTTTAAAAATAGTTTATTTTGCATAATAAGAATTATAATGAAAAAGTATAATAAAGTGTATTAAAGGGATTGATGTGTATCGCTTGGATGATGAATATTCTAGAAAAGCCAAAAGAGAAGGATATTTGGCAAGGTCTGTATATAAGTTGATAGAAATTAATGAAAAATTTTCTTTATTTTCTTCTGGCAATGTTTTAGATATTGGTGCGTCCCCTGGCAGCTTTTCTCAATATGCTTATAAAAAGCTTAAAAGAGGAGTTCTAGTGTCTGTTGATATTAATGATATTGGTCTTAGATATGTTGATAATTTTTATTTTATAAAGGGAGATATCTTTTCAGATAATACATTTTTTAAAATTAATACGTTTGGACCCTATAGTCTTGTAATTAGCGATGTGGCTCCAAAGACTACTGGAAATAGACTTGTAGATACCAGCAATTCTTTTAACTTAAGCATGAGAATAATAGATTTATCGTTTGAAGTTTTACTTAAAAAAGGAAATTTGCTTGTTAAAGTTTTTCAGGGAGGAGACGAGATGCAAATTTTTAAAAAGTTTGAAAAATATTTTAAATTTGTAAAAAAAATTAGACCCAAGGCTGTAAGGAAAAATTCTTTTGAAATTTATTTTTTAGGTAAAAGTTTTGGCAAGTAGCAAGTTAATCAAATTGTTATAAACAAATTTAAAGGTAAAAATATGTTTAGAAAAGAAAGTTCTAAAGGCACAAATTCACAGCTGCAAGTTGCAGGTTTTAAAATAGGAAAAGAAAGCTATGGGGTGTCAATAGAGCACATTAGAGAAATTATCAAAGTTCCATCAGAAGGAATTTATGCTATACCAAATGTTCCTGAATATATTATAGGTATTTATAATCTTAGAGGCAGTATTATTCCTTTGGTTAATTTAAATATTAAATTTGGGGTTCCTTCTATTTCAAAAACCGAAGAAGATATGCTTTTAACAGGATATTTAATAGTTAAGATTAAAAACAAACTTTTAGGCATTTTTGTTGATAGAGTTCTTAAGGTTATTAGCTTTGATGAATCTAGGGTTCAAGAACCTCCTGCTACTTTACAAACTTTAGATAGAAAATATATATCTGGAGTTGTAAAACTTGAAGAGACTGATAATCTTGAGAGTGAATATTTAGTATTAATTGATATCGCAAAAATTTTTGATAAATGCGAATTTGACGATATTCCTTATAAAGATCAGCATGAAGAATAAAGTTCTTATTTGCATTAATACCTTAAAGTCGGGAGCTAGTATTTTAGGCAATGATATTAAGGTTTATTTAGAAACCAGGCATTTTGTTGAGGCAGTTTTAATAGATGTTGGTGGACCTTTATTTTCTTTCCCAAAAGAAAATTTCCTTTTTTTGATAACTTTAGGGGGGGATGGTACAGTTCTTTTGGCTGTTAATTTGCTTCTTGAAAATGAAAATATTGATATTCCAATTATTTCAATTAATATGGGCAAGGTGGGGTTTTTAGCAGATATTAAGATTGAGGATTTTAAAAAAGTCATAGATAGATTTTTTAACAATTCTTTGGTTATTAATAAAAAATTTTTACTTCATGTAATAATTTATCAGCAGGGTAAAGATTTAATTTCTAAATATGCTTTAAACGATATTATTATTCGATCGAGCGCTCTTAATAAGATGATTTATGTAGATCTTATGGTTAATTCTGAGAGTTTTTTATCATATAAAAGTGATGGGATAATTGTATCTACTCCAACAGGTTCAACAGGATATTCTTTCTCAGCAGGGGGTCCTATTTTAGAAGCAGATCTTGAAGGATTTTTACTTACGCCCATTTCTCCACATTCTGTTTATAATCGTTCTTTTGTGTTTTCTAAATTAAGTAAACTTTCTATTTCTTTTCCAAAGGAATATTTTATATCATCAGCATCAATTTTTTTGGATGGAATTAATTTTGGTTCTTTCGGGGTTGATGTTGTTTTTGAATTTAAAATTTCTTCTCGAAGCTTGAATTTTGTTTCATTTTGTACAGATACTTTTGTTAAGAGATTAAAAAACAAATTGTTGTAAGTTCAATGTTTTTTAAACAATGTTCTTTTTAATAAAAGTTTTTCTTGGTTATGTTTGGTTTGATTTAATCTAATTTTTAATAATGCTAGAAGGTTTTTCATGTTTTAATACTTGGTAATTTTAAAAATTAGTTAAAATTTTACATAATTTATTATAAGTATTTTAATGTTTTGTTTATTCGCATAGTTAATGTTTCAAGGGTGTTTTTTATAAATTTATAACTTGTTAAAATATTTAATATGTTTTTTGCTAAAATCAATATATTGGATAGCTGATAGATCATCTTTGTATGAGTTAGGCAGGTGTTTATGGATTTAATTGATAATGAAAATTATAAAAAAATAGTATATATTAATAATCTTATTTTAAGGACTTTAAATGATATAGCAGCTATAAAAGAGACTGACGAATTTACATCAAATGCTAAACTTTCATTTAATCTTGTTGATTTCAATTTAAATGTTTTAAGTTATATTTCTTCTTTAAATTATTTTTATACTAGGCCTAGATTGAAAGTGAATTATTCTATAAAAAAAATTTTGTCTGGATTGATTTCTGATTTTAGTTTAGTTATTAGTCCTGCTCTTAGCATTACCCCAAGGGAGTTAATTGAAATGCCTCAGGCTCTTAATTTAAATCCTGAAGAGAGGTTTTTAATTGTTAAAAAACTAGGCTATTTAATTGATTTGGCTAAAATTTTTAGCAAAAAAGATTCTAAAACTCTTGTTTTTCTTGAGGATATGTATCTCAAATTTATTGTTTTTTCTAAAAATATTATTGATTTTAGAGATTTTTCTAAGAATTTAAAACTTGAGAGTCCTTATTATAAATTTCAATTTGAACACCTTGTTAAAGTGTTGGAGCTTTTAGAAGAAGGAGCTTTTATTTTAAGGGGCAAATATGAGATTAGTGGATCTCATGAATTTGGACTTCATTCTCTTGCGTATCTTGAAGCCGGAAGAGCTTTGGCTACTATAGCCTCTCAAAAAGAAGCTGCTGAAAAATTTTCAAGGTTTCATGGAGTTTGGTCTTCAAAGTTTAGTTCAGATTTGGTTAAGGTAAAATAGATAAATTAAGGTGGGGGAAAGTAGTTATATTGAATTTTAATGAAGAAGAAGGTGCTATTAAGATCAAAAAATTAAAATTTTTTTTGACCTTAAGTTTGTTTTTATTATTTATAATTTTGATTGATTTTTTTATAAGATCTACTATGAATGTATCTAATTTTTATGATTTTAAGAATTTTGAAAATAAATCTGATTGTAGAAATATAAATTTAAGCAAGAATGTTTTTGTATCAAATAAGGTTTTAAGTCTTAATTTCAGGGAATCTTGTTATTCTCTTTTAAGTGATAACTTAATAAGCTACTCAGACTATTATTATGTGCTTTTTAATTCTGGGGAGTATTATTCTATTTTTTCTGTTAAAAACAATAAATTTTTATTTACACTCAAGTTAAAGGATTTTGTTTTTGCAATAAATAATTTAATTTTTACTTTAAACAATTTATATAAAACTTTAGAGGTTTATGATTCTAGTGGAAATAATATACTAATGCTCAATTTTCTATCTTCAATTTTAAGTGTGGACTACAATAATGAAGTTTTGGTTTTGGGGCTTTCTAATGGCGAGATTCATGTATACAAACAAGGCAAAATAATTTATATGGAAAATTTTTTAGAGAGAAAATTTCCAACATGTTTTGTTAAATTAAGCTCTGATAATAAATATTTGGTTTCACTAAAAGGTAATTCTGAGTATTTTTTAGAAATAATTGATTTAGAGAATGATTATAAAAAAATTTTAGAATTAAACAATTTAACGATTAATAGTTTTGAGACTTTTATAAAAATAGATGATTATCATAATTTATTTATTGAAGGTAAAAATTCACTTGTGGTGATAAATATTAAAAATGGTAGAATATTTAAAGTTGAAAACAAAAATTCTATTTTAAGAGCGTCATATGATTATTTTCAAAATGTTTATAGAGTGTATTTTTATTCTGAGAGTGAAAAAATTATTAATATAAAAACTTATTCTGCAAATTTTTTTAAATTGTTTGATAATATTTTTATTAAAGATGAAATAAGCTCTTTTGTTGAATTTGGAAAGGGACTTTTGTATTTTAATAGTAATAATGATTTAAAATACTTGGGATTGGCACAGTGATTTTAATTATTTTTATATTTTTCTTTAATATTTTGGATTTGTATTCATTTTTGGAATTTAGAAATGATGAAAAGTTTGCTTTAGTTAAAGATTTTGGTGTGTTGGATAATAATAAATTGAATATTGGGGTAAGTTTAAGGCCCTTGGAAAAGGCCGTATCTGTTTTTTCCAATAATTATAAAATTTTATATTCAAAAAATAGTTTAAATAAGGATAGTAGTATTTTAATCATTTTTGATAATGATTTAAATTTGAATTTAGAGGTTTTTGGGGGCTTTTTTTATAAGCTTGGAAAGATTTTTTTAAAAGATGAAAATAGCGTTATTGACTTAGTAGTTAATGATCCTGGTACTAAGAAGATTATCAATCCTTTGTTTGTTATCAAAAATTGGAACAATGTAGTTGCTGAAACAGTTTATACTTTAGGCGGGGTTTTTTTAAAGGGAAAGGGCGATGATGAAAGATTGGAATTGTCAAAAAACATAAATTTAAATGTCGATTCTGGTCAATACAGTCTTTTGTTATATTTTCATACACAAAAAGCAAAATCTTTTGAAAATTCTCTTAAGGGAATTTATTATTTTGAAGCTATTTTGAATAATAAAAACATTCTTCGTTCAGATTTTCAAAATATTTTTTTGATTAATAATGCACATATTTTAGCTCAAGAAAAAAATTATGGATTAGATATTTTGAATATTAAAAAAGATGGGGGATGTCTTAAGATAAATGATCTTAATTTTATTAAGGGTAAGAATGAGCTTAAAATAAAATATGGCGATGTTTATGGAAATGAAAAAAAAATAATTTATAGGTTTAAATTAAATGAATAATAATGCTTTTCATTTTCCAGTACTTCTTGATGCAATTTGTAAGCTTATAGAAGATTTGCCCGTAAAAAGTGATTTAATATACATTGATTCTACTCTTGGAGAAGGTGTTCATGCAAAAGCGATTCTTGAGAAATATGACTTTTTAAGTTTGGTTGGAATTGAAAGAGATTCTCAAATTTTAGAAAGAGCAAAGCAGTTTCTTCTTGCTTTTGAAAAGAGAATTACATATTTTAATGATTGGTTTGATAATTTTTTTGTCAATTATCCTTTAAATATTAAAGCCAATTTTATTTTAGTTGATCTTGGTATCTCTATGTTTCATTACAAGGGCAGTAAAAAAGGATTTTCTTTTCTTGAAGATGAACCTTTGGATATGAGACTTTGTTCTTCTTCTTGCAAAATTAGTGCAGCCGAGGTTGTAAACACTTTTAGTAAATATGACCTTGAAGCTTTAATTTATAATTTAAGCAATGAACATTATTCTAGAAAAATTTCTAAAGCTATTGTAGAATATAGAAAAATTAAAAAAATACAAACCACAAAAGAGCTAGAATCCATAATAAGCAAAGTTTATCCTTTTTCAAAAATTAAAATAAATCCAGCTACAAAAACTTTTCAAGCGTTAAGAATTTATGTAAATGATGAGCTTGCTAGGCTTAAAAGGAGCTTGCCTTTTTGGGTAGAAAATTTAGCCAAAGATGGAATTTTAGCTATTATTACGTTTCATTCAATAGAAGATCGTATTGTAAAAGATTTTTTTAGAAATTTGAACTGCGATTTGTATGCTAAGATTTCAAAAAAGCCCATCATCCCAAGTTTTGATGAGATTAAAAAAAACAAATCCTCAAGGAGCGCAAAACTTAGAGTTGTAAAAAAATTATGAATAGCATAAGTAAGATTGAATTTGAAGTTTATTGTATTTTAATTTTGATACTAACAGTTATATTGTGTTTTAATATTTACTTAAATTTCAGATATGTTGTAAAGCTTAGAGAATTTAATCACTTAGACAATGAACAGGAAAATATTATTGATGATAATTTAAGATTGCTGACAGTAATATATGAACTTGAAAATATTGATAGAATAGAGAGTTTTTGTTTTGGAGAATTAAATTTGGAAAAAAAAGCTAATGAAGATATAAATATTTTTGTTGAATAAAAGATTTTAGAATGAGGTTTCGATGCGTATAAAGATTAAGGATATTTTAATCTCTTCTAAAGATGTGAAATTTGTGGGGAATATAAAAAATATTGAAAGAGTAGTATCTTTTTACTCCTTAGATAGTCGAGAAATAAAGGATGATAATATCAGTGGTAGTCTTTATTTTGCATATAAGGGAAATAAAGTAGATGGATTTTCTTTTGTTAAATATTTAATTGATTTGGGTGTTAAATGTTTTGTATGTTCAAGAGATCATGAATCTGAGTGTGTTAAATATTTAAATGACAATGAAGGGTTAGTTTTTTTGCTTACAAGCAATGTAATAAAACTTCTTCAAACTTTAGCATCGTGTTTAATTGAAAAAACAAGCTTTAAAAGAATTGCTATTACAGGTAGCAATGGTAAAACTACAACCAAAGAGATGCTTTATAGCATACTTTCAAAAAAATTTAAAACTTACAAAACTTGGGGTAATTTAAATTCTGACATTGGGCTTCCTCTTAGTATTTTAAGGGTAGAGGGCAATGAAGAATATGCTGTTTTTGAAGTTGGAGTTAGTTATGTTGGAGAAATGGATCTTTTATCTCAAATTTTAAAACCAGAAATTGTTATTATTACGAATATAAGCTATGCACATATGCAAGCCTTCAAGGAGTTGCAAGCTATTGCTTTTGAAAAGAGCAAAATAATTGGCAAAAACATTGAAATCTTTGTTGCAAATGAAATGAATGATTATTGTGGTTATCTTGAAAACAGAGCAAAAATCGCAAATCCAAATGTTAAAATCGTTTATTTTGATTTTGAAAATCTTAATATTAAATCATTTTCTGTTTTAGAAGGGAAATTTTCTTTTGATTTTGTTTACAAAGGGTTTGAATACTCTATTTTATTGCTAGGTCGGCATAATATTTTTAACGCAATAGGGTGCATTAATTTAGCTTTATTTTTAGGAATGAAAGAAAAAGAAATAAGAGAAGGACTTATTGGAACTGCTTTTCAAAAGGGTAGGGCAGAAATTTTGACAAAAAATGGATATTTGATTTTAAATGATTCTTATAATGGCAATATGGGTTCTTTTATGGCCTTAAAAAATATGATTTTGGATCTTAATATCCAAAACAAAAAATTTATAGTTCTTGGATCTTTTAAAGAGCTTGGAGAATTTGCATACAAAACGCACAAAGATTTAATTCAAGAGGCTATTTTAATGAATTTTGATAAAATTTTTCTAATAGGTGAAGAATTTTTAGATGTTAGAGATTCTGAGAATTTAGTTGAAAAGTGTTTATATTACTTTAGCGAATTTGATAAATTTATTGATTTTTTTTTAAAAAGCTTGGAACCTTCAGTTTTTATTGTCATTAAAGGTTCAAGGTTTAACAGGCTTGAGAGAATTTTAAATTATATTTAGATGATAATGGGGTTTTTATGTTTTACCTTTTGGGTTTGCGCTTACTCAAATATATTACTTTTAGAATGGCTTATGCTACAATTTTTGCATTTTTACTTTCTTTGATTGTGGGCCCTTATATTATTTTAAGGTTAAAAAAATTAAGAGCTGATCAGATTTTAAGAGAAGATGGTCCTAAAAGACATCTGAGTGAAAAAGTAGGAATTCCTACCATGGGAGGCATTCTTATTTTTTTTTGTGTTTTTATATCTTTAGTATTTTGGAGCAATATTTTAAATGTTTATTTTTTGATTATGGTTTTTGTTATGCTTGGATTTGCTTTTTTGGGCTTTATAGATGATTTTTTGAAAATTAAAAATAAAACCTCAGATGGACTTAAAGCTCGATTTAAGATTTATGGACAAATAATATTTTCTTTTTTTTCTGTTGGCATTCTATATTATTTTGGTGGTGAGCATGTTAGTATAATCTACTTTCCTTTTATTAAGTCTTTTCAAATAGATTTGGGGATATTTTACATTCCTTTTGGCATGTTTATTTTAATTTCTGCTTCTAATTCTTTTAATTTAACAGATGGACTTGATGGTCTTGCAATTGGGTTGAGCATAGTTATAACAGGAGCTCTAATAATAATTGCGTATCTTACAAGCAGAGCTGATTTTGCAGCTTATTTGCATATTCCAAATATTAAGGGCTCTGAGGAGCTTGTAATATTTCTTGGGGCATTGCTTGGAGGTAGTTTTGGATTTTTATGGTTTAATGCCTATCCTGCTAAAATTATGATGGGAGATACGGGTAGTCTGGCTTTGGGTGCCATTCTTGGAATGGCAGCTTTGATTTTAAAAAGTGAAATACTTTTTTCAATTCTTGCAGGTGTTTTTATTCTTGAAACCATGTCTGTAATTATTCAAGTCCTTGTTTACAAAAAGACTAAAAAAAGAGTATTTAAAATGGCCCCACTTCACCATCATTTTGAAGAGCTTGGGTGGTCTGAAATGCAAGTTGTTATTAGATTTTGGATAATAGGGTTAATATTTGCTATAATTGCTTTAAGCACGATAAAAATCAGATAATTATATTATGGTTGTAGAGATAAATTCACTTAGGACATGCTATTTACTTGTTTTGCTACTATTAGTAGCCTATGGCCTTGTAGTTTTTTATACTTCTTCCTTTTTCTTAAGCTTGGAATTGACAGGTAATCCAAATTTTTTATTTTTTACAAGACTTAATTATCTTTTTTTAAGTTTTATAGTTTTTCTTGTTTTTGAGAGAATTTCTTTAAATTTTTTAAAAAAATCAATATTTCCTGTATTGGTTATAACTCTGTTTTTAATTATGGCAACTTTTTTATCCCCAAGTATTTCCGGAGCAAAGAGATGGATATTCCTTCAAGGTGTTAGTATTCAACCTTCTGAGATTTTTAAAATATCTTTTACTATTTATCTTTCAGCGTATTTGAGTAAGTTTGATCCAAGAAAAAACGGTGGTATTTCGTACTGGATAAAGCCAATGTTGATTTTTGCAATTTTTTGGGTGTTAATAATTTTGCAAAACGATTATTCAACAGCTATTTATTTTGCCATTCTTTTTTTTATTGTTTTGTTTGTTTCTAATATGGCATTTAGTTATGTTTTTGCTATTGTGATTACTTTTTTGCCAGTTTCTGCTATATTTTTGATGCTTGAGCCTTATAGGGTTTCTAGAATTTTTGCCTTTCTTAATCCTTACGACGATCCTTCTGGAAAAGGTTACCAGATAATAGCATCTCTTAATGCTTTAAAAAGTGGAGGAATTTTAGGTAAGGGGCTGGGAATGGGAGAGGTAAAACTTGGAAAATTGCCAGAGGCCAATTCGGATTTTATTTTTTCGGTTCTTGGAGAAGAATTGGGATTTTTAGGTGTTTTGTTTGCCATAAGCTTATTTTTTTTGTTTTTTTACTTTGGTTATTTTATAGCTATTCATTCTAATAGTAGGTTTAAATTTTTTATTGCATTTATTTCAAGTCTTGCAATTTTTCTTCAAAGCATAATGAATATTTTAATTGCAATTGGTCTTTTGCCTCCCACCGGGATAAATTTACCGTTTTTTTCGTCTGGGGGATCTTCTATTATTGTTACTATGGCGCTTTCTGGCCTTATTTCAAATGTTTCAAAAAATTTAAGTAATAATTGATTGGATTTTTCCAGTAGCGTAAATTGAGTTAGGTTATGATTTTTGAGAGAAAATTTTTAATTAAGTATGTATATTTCTTGACGTCTTTAATTTTTTTTGAAATAATAATTATTATTTTTGCATCTCCTTATTTTTTGATTAGGTATATTAGTATAAATAATGATATTTCTCTTTCCAAAGAGGATATAATTAAGATTTCAGGAATCAAGCCCAATACATATTATCATAACGCCAATGTTAAAATATATGAGGAGAATCTTAAAAAAGATTTAAGGGTAAAAAATGTTAAGGTTGATCTTAAGTTTCCCAATAAAATTAATATTAAAATAGAAAAAAGAATACCCGTTGCTGTTGCTTTAGAAAACGCAAATGGCAGTGTTACTTATTATTGTATTGCATCAGATGGTGTAATTTTGGAAAAAAGTAAGCATTTAATTTATGATTTACCTATAATTAGCGGATTAGTTTTAAGTGACAATAATGTAGGAGATTTTCTAGAGGATAGAATGCTTAATGTTGTAAGAGGCCTTGATTATCTTAAAATAAATCAAAAATATTTGTATAATTTAATATCAGAGGTCAATTTTTTAAAATTGAATTTCTATGATTATAATGTAATTTTGTATATTAAAAGTATATATAATAAAATATTGATAACAGTTGATATGGATTTAATGGATGTGATGCATAAAGTGTTTCTTGCGGTTAATTTACTTAAAGGAAAACCCGGCGTTATAGATTTAAGAAGTGGTGATATCATTTTGTTAGGAGAAAGTTAGTGTCTAGGAATTTGATAGTAGGTTTAGATGTTGGGACTTCAAAAATTTGTACTGTTGTTGCTGAGGTAAATTTAAATGATCAATTAGAAATTGTTGGAATAGGCACTAGTATATCAAGAGGAGTTAGGAAGGGAGTTTTAATAAATATTGAAGCGGCTCTTGATTCAATATCTAATTCTATTGAGGCTGCAGAGCTTATCTCAGGGTGTGACATTACGTCACTTTCAGTTTCTATGTCTGGAAGTAGTGTTGAGGGAACCAATTCACGTGGTGTTGTTGCAATAAATTCAAGAACAAGAGAGATTAACGAAGAAGATGTTGAAAGAGTAATCGAAGCAGCAAAGGCAATTGTTATTCCAATGGATAGAGAAATTCTTCATGTTATTCCCCAAGAATTTATTGTAGATGGAATACCCCATATAAAAAACCCAATAGACATGATGGGTATTCGTCTTGAAGGAGAAGTGCACATTATTACGGGCTCTAGCTCTTCTAGTCAAAATTTAGTCAGATGCGTAAATCGAGCTGGCTTTGCCGTTGATGAGGTTGTTCTTGGAAGTTTAGCTTCATCTTATGCAACTCTTTCTAAAGAAGAGCGCGAGATGGGTGTTTTGTTTATTGATATGGGCAAGGGGACAACAGATATTATTCTTTATATTGATGGCTCTCCCTATTATACAGGCGTAATTCCTATTGGTGTTAATAGAGTGACTCTTGATATTGCGCAAGTTTGGAAGGTTCCCGAAGATGTTGCTGAAAATATTAAAATAACAGCTGGCCTTGCTCATCCGTCTATTCTTGAGAGTCAAATGGAAACTGTAATTATTCCAAATCTTGGAACTCGACCTCCCCAAGAGAAAAGTAGAAAAGAGTTGTCTGTAATAATTAATTCAAGACTAAGAGAAATTTTTGAAATGATGAGAGCGGAAATACTTAGGCGCGGACTTTATAATAAAATTAATGGTGGGATAGTTTTAACAGGTGGAGGAGCTTTATTCCCAGGTATTTCTAATTTAATAGAAGAGGTATTTAATTATCCTGCAAGAATAGGTTTACCAATGAGTATTAATGGAATTGGGGAAGAGCATATAGATCCCAAGTTTTCTTCGGCTCTTGGTCTTGTTCTTTATAAGCACGAGCAACAAAAATTCAATAAATTAAAGAAGGTGAGCAGTAAAGTTAAAAGAAAAAATAAAATATCTTCAAAGTTGAAAGGTTGGTTTTTGAAAGAATGGTTTTGACCAATCATGGAGGAAGCGTTAATGAAAGATTATAATATGATTGATAGCCATACAAGAAGATTTGATTCTACTACAAATCCTACAATTCTTAAGGTGATTGGTGCAGGCGGAGGAGGTAGTAATGCTGTTAATCGTATGATTGAATATGGGGTAAGAGATGTTGAATTTATTGTGGCCAATACTGATCTGCAGGCACTCCAAACTTCTATTGCTCCCATAAAAATTGCTCTTGGAGCAAAAGTTACAGCAGGACTTGGTGCTGGGGGAAAGCCTGAGATTGGGCAAGCTGCAGCAGAGGAAGACATAGATGTTATACGCAACCATCTTTCTGGTGCCGATATGGTTTTTATTACTGCTGGTATGGGAGGTGGGACAGGAACCGGAGCAGCGCCAGTTATTGCGCAAGTTGCAAAAGAGCTTGGTATTTTAACAGTTGGAGTTGTAACAAAGCCTTTTAAGTTTGAAGGTCCTAAAAAGCTTAGACTTGCTGAGCAAGGAATAAATAACTTAAGGAAGTCTGTAGATACATTGATTATTATTCCAAATCAAAAGCTTTTAACTGTTGTTGACAAAAGAACCACCATTAAAGATGCTTTCAAGCGTGCAGATGATGTTCTTAGAATGGGCGTTCAAGGCATTGCAGGGCTTATTATTGAGCATGGAGAGGTTAATATTGATTTTGCTGATGTTAAAAGCATTATGCAAGGTCAAGGCGATGCTTTAATGGGAATAGGATATGGCAAGGGTGAAAATAGAGCCGTTGATGCTGCGACTTCTGCTATTAGTAATCCACTGCTTGAAGAAGTTCGCATTGAAGGGTCTAAAGGGCTTCTTGTCAATGTTACTGGTGGAGATGATTTTTCATTGCTCGAACTTGAAGAGATTATGGGAATAATCACGGTTAGTGTTGATGATGAGGCTACTGTAATATATGGTCATGCCATTAATTCAAATCTTGAAGATGAAATTTACGTTACAGTTGTTGCTACTGGTTTTGCATCTAAAAAGCAAAAAGAAATTTCAAGTGCACCAGAAAATAATACCTTAAGCTCTAAAGAGTTTGATACTTTAATGTCAGGCAATCAAAATATTCCTTCTGGATCTTATGAGCGACAAGATTCTTCTTTTGCGGCAAAATCCAAAAATGTTAATTATTTTGATGATGACATTGATGTTCCAACATTTCTTAGAAATTTAAATAAAAAAAGTAGCGATGATTAGATGAAAATTTTGTCGTTAATAATTTTTGTTAATTTATTTTTATCTTGTGGCAGTGAGTCTAAAGAAAAATCAAATCTTGGACTTAGATTAAGAGAATTGGAAATTTCAGGTGGCGGATCTGAATCTAAGATTGAAGTTTATAAAGAATTTATTGAAAAAGAAGATAAAAATATTTTAAAGATAGTTAATTCTATCGATAAGAAAGCCAGATTTTTTAATTTAATTGGTCTTGAATTTTTTAGGCTTGGTCAGTACGGACCTGCTATTGAATATTTTGCTAAAAATTTAGAAATCAATCCCAATAATTATTTATCTCACTTTTACATAGGTGTTGCTTCTTATAATTTAGCTAAAAATTTAAGAGTAAAGGATGAGGTTGAAAAATACATAATTCTTGCTGAAAATTCTTTTTTAAAATCACTTTCAATTAGAGATGATTTTAAAGATTCTCTTTTTGCCATTTCTAATATGTATGTATATGATCTTGACAAACAACTTGAAGCTAGAAATTATTTAAACAAACTTTATGATATGGGTGAGGACTATTTTGAGTTTTTCATGTTAAGGGGCGCAAATTATTATTCGCTAGGTGATCTTGGTAATGCTATATTGTTTTATGATAAAGCTAGCAAAAAGGCTTCAACTGAGGAGCAAAAAGAAAGTGTTTCTAGGATCATGAGTAATTTGAAGTAATTATTTATGATGAAATTGCTTTATATTGATAATTTGAAATTTTTAAAAGGTAAAGAAAAGTTAAAACTTTTTAATAATTTTGATTTTAACGATGTTATTAAATTGACCCAAAGGGATATTGAGTCTTATCTTCTAAAATCATTTAGAAGATTTTTTAAATTGCCCGATTTAAAATTAGTAGAATTGCAAGAAAAAGTTATTCAAAGGACAAAGGCCAAAGTTGCTATTTTAGGGTCTAAGTTTTATCCTAATAAGCTTAAAAGAATTTATGACCCTCCTTTTGCGATTTACTACAAAGGCAATTTGCCAAATTATTCTTCATTGTCTTGGGCTGTTGTTGGTTCTAGAAGAATTAGTAAAGCTCTTGCTGAGAGAACAAGAGAATTTTCTTCTCATCTTGCAAAAAATGGTGTTGAGGTTGTTTCTGGATTTGCAATTGGGGCTGATATTGAGGCCCATATAGCAGCAATAAATGAGAACAAGAGAACATTTGCCGTTATTCCAACAGATATTGATAATATTTATCCTAAGCAAAATCGAAAATATGTTTTCAAGCTTTTAGAACAAGGTGGGGGAATAATTACTGAGACTTTACCATTTGATAAAATTCAAAAGTATTTTTTTGCTAAAAGAAATAGATTGGTCTCGGGCCTCTCTGATGCTATTTTTATAACTTATGCGCCTTTAAAATCTGGAGCTTTAATTACGGCCGAACTTGGCCTTGACTTGGGACTTGACATTTATGTTTATGATTTGGATTTTTGTGGTGATGGAGCCGTAAAATTGCATGATTGTGGCGCGCAAGAGATAAAAACCGTTAAGGATCTTTATGCTTTATTAAATATTAAATATGTAGATTCCAACAATATTAAAGATGATTCTAAAGAGTGTTGTGATTATAAAAATGTATCTGATGTTCTTATTGGAGAGCTTTTAAAAGAGATATATAAATAGGGGGGTAATATGGGCTTTAAAGGAACCACAGTTATTGCAATAAAAAAAAATGGTAAGACTGTGGTGGCAGCAGATGGACAAGTAACTTTTGGACATACTGTTTTAAAGAGTAATGCTGTTAAAATACGAAAATTGCTTAATGGGAAAATTTTGGCAGGATTTGCAGGGTCAACATCTGATGCAATTACTCTTTTTGAAAAATTTGAAGAAAAAATCAAGGCAAAAGGTGATGGTTTGATTGACATTAAAAGGGCAGCTGTTGAGCTTGCAAAAGATTGGCGTTCTGACAAAATACTTCATAAGCTTGAGGCTATGATGCTTGTTGCTGATTCTAACAATATTCTTTTGATTTCTGGCACCGGTGATGTTGTTGAGCCTGAAGAGGATGTTATTTCAATTGGCAGTGGTGGCAATTATGCATATTCAGCAGCTCTTGCTTACATGGAGAACAAAAAATTAAGTGCTTTTGAGGTTGCACTTAGATCTTTGAAAATAGCAGCAAGAGTGTGTATATATACTAATTCTAACATTGTGCTTGAGGAGATTGAAAATGAATAAATTAGAGGAGCACCACATAGTTCCCAAAGATGTAGTTGCAGAACTTGATAAATATATAATAGGTCAAGATGAAGCTAAAAAATTAGTATCAATTGCTCTTGTTAATAGATATATAAGGTCTAGACTTCCAAAAGAAATAAAAGATGAGGTAATGCCTAAAAACATTATTATGATTGGGTCAACTGGCATTGGTAAGACTGAGATTGCAAGAAGACTTTCTAAATTAATCAAAGCTCCTTTTATTAAAGTTGAAGCTACAAAATATACTGAGGTTGGTTATGTTGGTCGTGATGTTGAATCTATGGTTAGAGATTTAATGGGCATTGCAGTTAATATGGTAAAAGAAGAGATGTATAGCACTGTAAGAGATGATGCTTTAGTAAGAACAGAGGAGAGAATAGTTGAAAGTCTTTTCAAAGGATCTGGTAATTCTGAGAATATGGATCCAAATGAAATAAAGGCAGAAGAAAAGGTAAAAGAAAAACTTAGAAAAAAGCTTAGAGCAGGTGAGCTTGATAATACTACTATTGAAATACAAATTTCTAGTAAAATGCCATTTTCCACAATAGAAATATTTACAGGCGGTAATTTTGAAGAGATTGATATGGGAATTGGTGGTTTGCTGGGGAATATATTTGATAGAAAAAAGAAAAGAGAATTGAAGATTAAAAAGGCAAAAGAGATAATATTAGCAGAAGAGCTTGAAAAATTGGTCGATCACGAAAATATTTCAGATATTGCAAAATCTAAAGTTGAAAATATGGGAATTATTTTTATTGATGAGATCGATAAAATAGCTGCTAAGAATAGAAGTGGCAATGATGTGTCCAGAGAAGGTGTTCAAAGAGATATTTTGCCAATTATTGAAGGTTCTAAAGTTAATACAAAATATGGAATAGTTGATACCTCTCATATTTTATTTATTGCAGCAGGAGCATTTAATTTGGCCAAGCCCTCTGATTTAATACCCGAGCTTCAAGGAAGATTTCCGATTAAGGTTGAACTTAAGAGCCTAAGCATAGACGATTTAAAAAAAATTTTAAAACAAACAAAAAATTCTTTAATAAAACAATATGTTGCTATGTTTAAGGTTTATAACTTAGATTTAAAGTTTAGCGAAGAGGCTATAGATAGAATTGCAGAGCTTACTTTTAATATGAATCTTGAGAATGAAAATCTTGGCGCCAGAAGACTTCACGGTGTAATGGAAAGGGTTCTTGCAGATCTTTTTTTTGAAGTGCCTGGTAGTAAGTTGAAAAAATTTGAAATAAACTTGGACTATGTTAATAAAAAAATACAAATTAGCGAACAAAAAGATTTAAATTATTATATAATTTAGTTAAAAGCAATTTTAAACAGAGGAGGGTTTTAATTTGAATGATTTTGAAAGGTCTTTAGATTTCTCACATAGGTATTTAGATGTTCTAAGTTTAAGACAAAGCGTTATTTCTGATAATATAGCAAATGTAGATACTCCAAATTTTAAAAGAAGTAAAATTTCTTTTGAATCAGAGTTTGAAAAGGCTTTTTTAAATAAAGATAAAAATGATCTAAGCTTAATTAAATCTAGTGACAAGCACTTGTCTGGGTTTAAAAATCTAAAGTATTCAGATGTCAAGCCCCACAGAGTTCTTGACCATTTTTCAACTATGAATAATAATGGCAATAATGTTGATATCGATTCTGAAATTAAGGCACTTGTACAAAATCAAATGATGTATCATCTTATGACTAATGTTCAAGCGCATTATTTTAAAAGTATAAATATTGTATTAAAATAAATTAATATCTTAAGGAATGTAAAATGGGATTATTTTCAAGCATTAATGTAGCTTCAACGGGATTAACTGCACAAAGGTTGAGGATTGATGTTATTTCTAATAACATTGCAAATGTTTCTACTTCTAGAACCCCTGATGGTGGACCTTATAGAAGGCAAAGGATTATTTTTGTACCAAGGGTTAATAATCCTTATTGGAAAGGGCCTTTTATTCCGGATTATCTTGATAATGGCATTGGTCAAGGAGTTAGGGTTGCTAGCATTGAAAAAGACAAATCTCCATTAAAGTTAAAATATGATCCCACTCATCCCGATTCAATAAGTTCTGGGGATAAAAAAGGTTATGTTGAGCTTCCTAATGTTAATTTAGTTGAAGAAATGGTAGATATGATTTCAGCTTCTCGTGCTTATGAGGCAAATTCTACTGTCATCAATAGTAGTAAATCTATGTTTAGAAGTGCATTAGCTATACTTCAAGGCTAAAGGAGAGATTATTGGTGAGAACAGATGCTTTTTTTAAAGAAAATAATGTCAATTTGGTTAAAAAAAATCCTTTGCATTTTGATGCGAATCTTTTTAGTTCTAAAAGCAATGCCAAAGACAATGATATTAAAACCTTTAAGGATGTTTTAATAAATTCGATTACAGATGTCAACAAAAGCCAATTAAATGTTTCTAAAGTTACAGAACAAGCTATTCTTAGGCCTAGTAGCATTGATGTTCATGATGTTGTAATAGCAATGTCTAGAGCGAATATGAATTTAAACCTTTTAAAGGCCGTTGTTGAGAGAGGTGTTAAGGCTTATCAAGATATAATCAATATTCGTTAAGGAGCCATAAGATTTTGAGCAAATTTTTTACTAAATTTTTTGTTTCAGCAAAAGGAATCTTCAAAAAAGCTAGTACAGTTCAGAAAATAGCCTTAGGATTGATTATTTTTTTTGTGATTCTTGCGCTTATTTTTTTAATAGGGTTTTCTACTAAAAGACAAAGTATTGCTCTTTTTGGAGTTGAAATTAAAGATCAATATCTCTTAGACAGGATATCGCAAAGACTTGACAGAGAAAATGTTAAATATTTTTTGAGTTCCGATGGAAGAATTTATTTAGATGATGAAAAGCTTGCAAAAAAAATGAGAGCAGTTCTTGTCAGAGAAGAGCTTGTGCCTGTTCATATGGATCCATGGGCTTTGTTTGATATTGATAGGTGGACTATTACTGATTTTGAAAGGAGCATTAATCTTAGAAGATCTATTACAAGAGCGGTTGAACAGCATATTGTAGCTTTAGATGACGTTGATGCTGTTAGCGTGAATCTTGTTATGCCCGAAAAAGCCCTTTTTAAAGAGTCTCAAGAGCCTGTTAAGGCATCTGTTAGAATTACCCCAAGGCCTGGTTCGGATATTATTACCAATAGAAAAAAAGTTGAAGGACTTGTTAAGCTTATTCAGTATGCCATTGAGGGTCTTGAATCTGATAATATTGCTATTGTTGATAATAGCGGAACAATTTTAAATGATTTTTCTAATTTAGATGGAATAGATAGAATAGACTTAGCAGAAAAAGAACGTAAGTTAAAGCTTAAGTATGAAGCCATGCTTAGGGGTGAAATCGACTCTGCATTAAGCAAAGTTTTGTCAGTTGATAGATTTATGATAGCAAGAGTAAATGTAAAGCTTGATACCTCAAAAGAAACCACAGAGTCTAAAGAGTATGCCCCTATTGAGCTTCAATCCCAAGATCCAAAAGCTTCTTATAATACCAGAAAAGTAAGCGATTCAACTATTATTTCTTCTCAGACTCAAAAAAAAGAGTATCAGGGTCAAGGATATAGTCCTTGGGGACCTCCTGGGCAGGAAGGCAATACTCCTCCTGAATATCAAGATTTAAGTGATATTACTGGTAAATATAATGAGTCTCAAGAGATTAAAAATGTTGCTTTGAATGAAAAAAAATCTACAAGCGAAAAAGAGCCTGCTAGGATTGTAGGCGTTTCTCTTGGTATTTTCGTGGATGGTATTTGGAATTTTGTGTATGACGAGAAGGGAGATTTCGTAATAGAAAATGGAATGAGAAAACGAGAATATAAGCCTATGGCATTAGAAGAAATAAAAAATATTGAAGATGTTTTGCAAAGTTCTTTTGAATATAAGCCAGAAAGAGGCGATTCAATAACGGTTAGAAATATATCTTTTGATCGTATGAATGAATTTAGAAAAATAGATGAAAATTATTTTGCAAGTGAAAGGTTTAAATATTTTTTATTTATTGCAAGCATAGTATTTTCATTATTAATTTTAGTATTTACGATATTTTTTGCTATTTCTAGAGAGCTTGAAAGACGAAGACGTCTTAGAGAAGAAGAATTGGCAAAGCAAGCACATTTAAGACGTCAGCAAGCCTTAATGGATGGTGGTGATGATATTGGCGTTGACGATGTTGTTGGTGGGATTAGAGAAGGCGATGAGCTTCAAAGCAATGCTGAGCTTTTGGCCAGAGAAAAGCCAGAAGATGTTGCTAAGCTTATAAGAACATGGCTTTTGAAAAACGCGTAAAAGGTAGTAATTGATATGGAAGAAAAGAAAGAAAAGGAGATTCTGGATGTTTCTGCTTTAACAGGTAAGCAAAAGGCCGCTATTTTGTTGGTTTCAATAGGTTCTGAAATCTCTTCTAAAGTGTTTAAGTATCTTTCTCAAGAAGAGATAGAGTCTTTGACATTTGAGATAGCAAAGCTTGAGACAATTACTTCTGAGCTTAAAGATAATGTTCTTTTAGAGTTTAAAGAATTAATGATGGCTCAAGAATTTATTCAAAAGGGTGGAATTGATTACGCAAGAGAGCTTCTTGAAAAATCTCTTGGAACTCAAAAAGCAGTTGATATCATTAATAATTTAGGTTCTGCTTTACAGTCTAGACCTTTTGAATTTGTAAGAAGAGCAGATCCTGCAAATATTTTAAACTTTATTCAACAAGAGCATCCCCAAACAATTGCTTTAATCCTTTCATATCTTGACCCCCAAAAGGCCTCTTTTATTCTCTCTAGTTTGCCCACAGAGGTACAGACCAATGTTGCAAGAAGAATTGCATTGATGGATAGAACTTCTCCTGAAGTTGTAAGAGAGGTTGAGAGAGTTCTTGAAAAAAAACTAGCTTCTCTTTCTTCAGAAGATTATACATCAGCAGGAGGAGTTGACAATGTTGTTGAAATAATTAATATGGCTGATAGAAAGACGGAAAAGTTTATTATTGAATCTCTTGAAGAAGAAGATCCAGAGCTTGCAGAAGAGATTAAGAAGAAGATGTTTGTATTTGAGGACATAGTTTTGCTTGATGACAGATCTATACAAAGGGTTTTAAGAGAAATAGATGGTCAAGAGTTGGCAAAAGCATTAAAATCTGTAGATATTCCTGTCCAAGAAAAAATTTTCAAAAACATGTCAAAAAGAGCAGCTTCAATGCTTAAGGAGGACATGGAATTTTTGGGACCTACTAGGCGAAAAGATGTTGAGGAATCGCAGCAAAAAATTGTTTCTCTTATTAGAAAATTAGAAGAACAGGGAGAAATAGTTATTTCAAGGGGTGGTGAAGAAGATGTGCTTGTCTGATAAAGGAGTTTTGTTTGCCTAAGGTTTTATATAAATCATCAGAAGTTGATAATTTAGTAAAGTTTGAGTTTGTTGAGATAGCAAAGCCTGTTTTTGAATCTTTGGAAATCAAGGAGAAGGAAGGCAAGGTTTATGACATAGACAGTCAAATCACCAATCTTAAAGAAGAGTTGCAACTTTTAAGAGATGAAAAATTACGACTTGAGGAAGAGCTTGCTAAAAGGCAAGAGCTTGCCAAAGAGGAGGTTCAAATTGAATCTAAGCGACTTATTGAAGAGGCTAAGGCAAAGGCCAATGAAGTATTAGAGGTCGCCAAGCAAGAAGCAGATCTTCTGCAAAGAGAAGCTATTTATAAGAAAGAATCTATTAATGCTGAATCTAATGCTGAGATTGAAAGATTAGCAAGAGAGTATGAGGAAAAATTAAAAACAGATCTTGAGATGGCAACAGCTAAAGGAAGAGAAGAAGGATACAGAAAAGGTTATGAAAGTGGTTTTGAAGATTTTGACAAGGTTATGAAAAAATTGCATTCTATAATGGCATCTCTGATCGCTGAAAGGAAAGGTATTCTTGAATCTTCGAGTGCTCAGATAGTAAGTCTTGTTATGCAAATTGCAATTAAGGTTATTAAGAGGATTACAGATTCTCAAAAAGATATTGTCTTGGAAAATGTTAATGAAGTTTTAAAAAGGGTAAAAGATAAAACACAGATTACCATCCGCGTAAATCTTGACGATTTAGATATTGTTAGACATAAAAAGAATGATTTTATTTCTAGATTTGATGTTATAGAAAATTTAGAGATTATAGAAGATCCCAACATAGGCAAAGGTGGTTGTATAATTGAAACTAATTTTGGAGAGATTGATGCGCGCATTTCTTCTCAACTTGATAAAATAGAGGAAAAGTTTAAAAATTTTTCGTTATTAAGTTAAGTATCTAAAGGAATTTTAGTGAGCAATTTTTTTGAAAATTATTTAAGACAAGTAGATAATATTGAAACTGTTTCTTTTGTTGGCAGGGTACAAAAAATAAAAGGTCTTTTAGTTGAAAGTTTGGGGCCTCAGTGTGCTATTGGGGATTTATGTTTAATTGATCAAAGAAATGATAAAAAGGTATGTGCTGAGGTTTTGGGATTTAATGGTCCTTATGTTAGCCTTATGGCTTATGAAGGATTTAGCGGGATTGAAGTTGGAAATAAAGTCTATTCTTTAAACAAAGGGCTAGAAATAAATCTTAGTGATGAGCTTTTAGGAAGAGTTATTGATTCTCTTGGCAGACCCATTGATAATAAAGGGTCATTTTTGAACAGTAGCTATAAAGAGTTAATTTTTGAAAAAATTAATCCAATTAATAGAAGTATTTTTGAAGAGCAAATATTAACAGGGGTTAAAGTTCTTGATGGGTTTTTGCCAGTCGCAAAAGGGCAAAGAGTTGGTATTTTCTCTGGTTCTGGAGTTGGTAAATCTACTTTGCTTGGCATGATTGCAAAAAATTCAAATGCAGATGTAAACGTTATTGCTTTTATTGGGGAAAGAGGTCGAGAGCTTAATGAGTTTATTGAATATGAACTTGGTGAAGAGCGTTTAAAAAAAAGCGTTTTAGTTGTTTCAACTTCTGATGAATCGCCCATATCAAGGTATAAGGGAGCTTATGTTGCTACTATGATAGCAGAATACTTTAGAGAGCAAGGCAAAGATGTGGTTTTGCTTTTTGATTCTATTACTAGGTTTGCAAATGCTAAAAGAGAGATGTCTCTTTCTTTAGGAGAGCCCCCAGTAGCTAAGGGTTATCCGCCTTCTGTTTTTGTTGAAATTCCAATTTTGCTTGAGAGATCAGGTTTTAATGGCAATGGGGGAAGTGTTACCGGGTTTTATACTGTTCTTGTTGAGGGAGATGATTTTACAGAACCTGTAGCTGATAATATTAAGGCTGTTTTGGATGGTCACATTATTTTAGACAGAGATTTGTTTGACAGAGGGATTTATCCTTCAATAAATGTTTTAAGTTCAACTTCAAGATCTATTCATAGAATAATGAGTTTAGAAAAACAAAAATTAATTTTGAAAGCTAGAAATTTATTGTCTATTTATAAAGATTATGAAGATCTTATTAGAACAGGAATTTATCTTAAAGGATCTAATAAGGATGTTGATTTTGCAATTTCCAAGTATCCTAAGATTATTGATTTTATTTCTCAAGGAATAAATGAAACATTTAATTTTGAAAATTTAGAAGATGAAATAAAGGAAATATTATCTTGAATGACTTAAACTTTAGAAGACAAAAGCTTAATAAAATATTGACGATTAGATCTTACTTTCGAAAGCTAAGCGAGAGAGACTTAATGAATATAAATAAGGAAATTTCAAAAATAAATCAGTTTTCAGATGGAATTCCTAATCTTTTAAAAAATCTGAACAACTTTAATGATCTTTACATAAGAGGTTATATAGACTGTTTAAATTATAAAAAAAACCAAAATTTTAAAATTCTTGAAGAACTGAGAAAGCATTATAACGAGTGTTATGATATTTACGTGGATAAATATAGGCAAGAAAAAAAGATTAAGATATTAATAAAAATTTTAAATAATTCTATAATTAAAAATAGAGAAAAAAAGGAAAGTTTATTGCTAGATGAACATGTAAATTATAAAGTTTGTCAAAATTTAAGGACTGAAAGTGAATAATTTTTTATCGTTCTTTTTTAGGGTATTTTTTTTGTTATTTATAATTGTTGTGTTATTTTGCTTTGTATTATTCTTTATTGATTTTCTTGGGATGTATAATACTAAGAGATATTTCCCTGAATTTGTAAGAACTAAGTTTTTAGGAGAAACTTCTCTGGTTTTTGATCATAATTCTAATATAATTCTTGATGAAGCTAGACTTGTGAAGGAAAGGGAAGCTATTGATATTAAGAATCAGCAGATTGAAAAGCTTAAAGAAGACTTAAAGTTAAAAGAAGACAGCTTAAATAAGCTTGAATTTGAGCTTAAACAAAAGCAGAAAGATTTAGATTTAAAACAAAAGGTAATAGATGACATTATAAATAAATATAATGATGAGGAAGCAAATATTTTGCAAACAGCTGTATATTTAATGAATATGCCACCAGAAGATGCTGTTAAGCGGCTTGAGGATTTAAATCCTGAGCTTGCAATATCTTATATGCGAAAAATTGAAGAGCTTTCCAAAAAAGAGGGTCGTTTATCAATTGTTCCTTATTGGTTGTCTCTTATGGATTCTAAAAAAGCTGCTATATTGATTAGAAAAATGTCTGTTAGTTCGTTGGAGTAGTGTTGTATGAGTAATTTATTAAATTTAGGTAAAGCTTATGGTAACAAATTAAATTTATTGAATACAATTAAAGGGTTAAATTTAAATGTTTCTAAAATGGAATCTAGAGAAAATTCGAACTCTTTTTTAAATGTCTTGTCTTTTGAATCTAAAAAATTAGCTAAAGCAAAATTTATGATATTTGATTTTTTAAATTTTTTTAAGGACAATGGACTTATTGCTAAAAATTTAAAAAAATCACCTTTAGATAAATCCCTTTTTTTAAAAAAACTTGAAAATGAGGCTTTTGTTTCCGATTTGAAATCTTTAATTGCCAGAATGAGTGCTTTTGTAGATTTTGAAGGTTTGAATAGCATTAAAGAAAACTTATCATCTAATTTTGATTTTCTTGGCAAAGAAAAATTTTTTGAAACAATTGAAAAACTTTGTTTATCTTTTAATGATTTGAGTTCTTTTTTGGGATTTGATTTTTTAACTGCTTTGATTGATGATTATCATAATCAGATAAGCTTAAATGATAAAAAGGAAGAAAAGAATGTCATTAACATTGATGTGAAAAATTTCAAAAAGAATAATGGTGATCATAATGATTTTGCTTTTTCAAAGTTTGGCTTGAATGCAATTGATGGTCAAAATTTTGTTGATAGATATAAAGTTAAAGAAATATCAAACGATTCTTTAAAGGGCTTTGTTGAAGAATTTGCTAATTATAATATAAAAAACGCTAAAGAATTTGAGGGTTTTGATTTTGTCAGCAGCTTAAAGCCTGAGTGGAATATTAAGATTAATAAAAATATTGTTGATAAAGCTAAAGTTGTGTTAAAATCGAATAATACAGGAGAGATTAAGTTGGTTTTAAAGCCCAAAGAGCTTGGTAGTATACGAATTAATTTAAACCTTGATTCGAATAATAATTTATTGGGAAAGATTGTAGTGGATAATCAAAATGTTAAAATGCTTTTCGACCAAAATATGCATTCATTAAATAAAATGCTTGGTGAGAGTGGTTTTAATGCCAGCTTAAATCTTTTTCTTGCGGGTGAGAATTTAAATTCTTTTTCTAAAGATTTTAAAGATGGCCCTAAGGATCAAAATTTTCATTTTGGTTATAATAAATTTTTTCAAATTGAAGAAGAAGTTGAATTTTCTTACGATGTAGATAAAAATGTTAATTTAATTGTTTAGAGGGTGGAGTTAAATGAATAAAATGAACGGTGTTGAAAGTGTTTCTAATTTAAATATTAGTAGTAAAATTAAAAAAAAAACAGATTTTAATGTTGAGAATATATCTAATAAGGTTAATCTTGGTAAGGATGATTTTTTGAAGTTGCTCATTACTCAACTTAGGTATCAAGACCCTACAAATCCAATGAAGGATAAAGAATTTGTTGCTCAAATGGCTCAATTTTCAGCTCTTGAGCAAATGACTAATATGAGCAAATCATTTGAAAAACTTTCATCTTCTTTGGGAATAAGAAAAGATTTGGATTTATTAGGTAAAGTAATTAAGTTTCAGCATGGTGATGGGGAGATTGTTGAAGGTCGTGTTACAAACATTAAGACAGGCGCAATACCTCAAGTTATGGTTAATGGTAATTATTATGTATATAAAAACATATTATCGGTAGGTTTGGAGGAGTAATTATATGATGAGGTCTTTATATTCTGGTGTTTCTGGGCTTCAGAACCATCAAACAAGAATGGATGTTGTTGGTAACAATATTGCTAATGTAAATACAATTGGCTTTAAAAAGGGAAGAGTGAATTTTCAAGATATGATATCGCAGTCTATTTCTGGGGCTTCTCGCCCTACTGATTCTCGTGGTGGGACTAATCCCAAGCAAGTTGGATTAGGTATGAATGTTGCCTCAATTGACACTATTCACACTCAAGGAGCTTTTCAAAGCACCCAAAAAGCATCTGATCTTGGGGTTAGTGGCAATGGATTTTTTATTTTAAAAGAAGGTAAAAATTTGTTTTATACAAGAGCTGGGGCCTTTGATGTGGACTCTGATCGACATCTTGTAAATCCTGCAAATGGAATGCGAATTCAAGGCTGGATGGCAAGAGATTTAGAAGGTGAAAAAGTTATCAATACAGCGGCTGATATTGAGGATTTGATTATTCCGATTGGAGATAAAGAGGGAGCAAAGTCTACCAAAAACGTTACTTTTGCTTGTAATCTTGATAAAAGATTGCCTTTAATTCAAGAAGGTGCAAGTCCTGCAGATATTGCACGTGGAACTTGGGTTGTCAATAAGTCATTGTATGATAGTTTTGGAAATGTTAGCACTCTTGAACTTAGGGTTGTAAAAGATTTAAATACGCCTAATTTATGGAATGCAACGGTGTTCATAAATGGCGAACAAAATTCAAATTTTACACTTGGGTTTGACAATGAAGGAGCACTGGCGTCTTTAAATGGCCAACCAGGCCAAAAAGGAGATATTTTTCAAATTCCTATAACATTTAATGTTTTGGGCGCAAATGTAGGTGAAGTTGGTGAGCAGCAAACTGTAAATTTGAAATTAGGAACAGTTGGAAGTTATACCGATTCAATCACTCAGTTTGCTGATTCTAGTAGTACAAAGGCTATTATTCAAGATGGATATGGCATGGGATATATGGAAAATTATGAAATTGATCAAAATGGTGTTATAGTTGGCATTTATTCAAATGGTATAAGACGAGATCTTGGCAAAATTGCTCTTGCTTCTTTTATGAATCCCGGAGGACTTGCGAAATCAGGCGATACTAATTTTGTAGAAACAAGTAATTCAGGTCAAGTTAGAATAGGCGAAACTGGACTTGCTGGGCTTGGCGATATTAGATCTGGTGTTTTAGAAATGGCCAATGTTGATCTTGCAGAGCAGTTTACAGATATGATAGTGACCCAAAGAGGATTTCAAGCAAACGCTAAAACCATTACTACTTCTGATCAATTGTTGCAAGAACTTGTAAGATTAAAAAATTAATCTAAGATTGTTTTTTAGCATATGATTTTTGTAACTAAGCTTAATGGTGATGGATATTATTTAAATCCTTATCATATTGAAAGTATTGAAGCTAATCCTGATACTACAATTCTTCTTATGAACGGTAAGAAGTTAATTGTGAAAGAAAAAGTTGAAGAGGTGGTCAATAGGATTAAGTTGTATAGGAAAGAAGTTGCTTCTTTTGAAAAAATTTTAGGAGAAGGAAATGGGGGCGTTGAATTATGAATTTAGCTAGTATAATTGGGTGGGGAGTTGGATTTGGAGCTATTTTAATTTCTATGGCATTTACCCCCACAGGACTTGGTGTTTTTTGGGATTTAAGCTCTGTTTTTATCACTGTTGTTGGATCTTTTTCTGCTCTTATGGCTTCTTCAGAGGTTATTGCTGTAAAAAAAATTCCAACGTATTTGGGATTTTTCTTTAGAAGAAATTCATATGCTAAGATTTCCATTATAAAAATATTAGTAGAGCTTTCAGAAAAGGCCAGAAAAGAAGGTCTTTTATCTCTTGATGATGAGCTTGAACAAATAAATGATCCATTTTTTAAGTCAGGAATGAGGCTTGTTGTTGATGGTGCAGATCCTGAGGTAATTAGAACTATGCTTTATTTAGAGCTTGATCAAATGCAAGAAAGGCATAAGGTTGGATCAGATCTTTTTAAAACTTGGGCAAAGCTTGCTCCAGCTTTTGGTATGACGGGTACTCTTATTGGGCTTGTAGCTCTTCTTGGCAATCTAGAAGATAAGTCTGCGCTTGGTTCTTCTATGGCTGTTGCTCTTATTACAACTCTTTATGGAACTATAATGGCAAATTTAATGTTTATTCCTGTTCAACTTAAGTTGGAAAAAATCGATTCTGAGGAAGCTGCAGTAAAGACAATGATAATTGAGGGTGTTTTATCAATTCAATCTGGAGATAATCCTAGAATTTTAGAGCAAAAATTAATGACGTTTTTGACTCCTAAAGATCGAAGTCAGCTTAGTAGTAGCATTGGGGGTGAATAATGGCTTTGCGAATTAAAAAACCCTCAAAATGTGATGATGGTGCTCCAGATTATATGTTGACTTATGGAGACATGGTTACTTTACTGCTTGTATTTTTTGTTACAATGTTTTCATTAAATGATATTATTTTTCAAGAAAATGTGATAAGGATAATGTCTGCTTCTTTCACGGGTGCGGGATTTTTCAAGGGTGGTAAAACTTTAGATTTTAGTAAATTATCTTATTTGAGTAATAGTTTTATGTCTTTACCTTCTACTGTGCGCAATAAACAAGCATCTCAGACTGCTAAAAATAAATCTATGATTGAATTTATTGAGAAGATTCAGTCTAAAAATATTGTGGTTAGACAAGAAGAAAGAGGTATTGTGATATCTCTGGCAGCAGATGCATTTTTTGATTCTGCTAGTGCAGATGTTAAACTTGAAGAGAATAGAGATTCTATTCAAAAAATAGCATCTTTTATTGGCGTTTTAAGTTCTAGAGGCTATAATTTTAAAATAGAAGGGCATACAGACAATATTGATACTGATGTAAATGGACCTTGGAAAAGCAATTGGGAGCTTTCGGCTGCTAGATCTGTTAATATGCTAGAACATATTTTAAACTATTTAGATCAATCTGATGTTAAAAGCATTGAAAATAAGTTTGAAGTATCTGGTTTTGGCGGAAGCAGGCCTATTGCAACAGACGATACTCCTGAGGGCAGAGCTTATAATAGAAGAATTGATATATTAATTACTACGGATGCATCTTTAAGTTTTCCCAAGGAAATTAAGCAGTAAGTAATTCTTTTAAACTGTGAAGAAGAAATTAATAGGAGGAATTTTATTATGCCTAATAAAGACGATGAAAATTTAGATATGGGAGATTCCAATATTGGTAGAAAAGGCGGTTTATTGCCCGATATTATAATAAAAATCTTGCAAATACTTGCAATAGGAATATTTACTGTTGCAATAATGATAATTGTTTCTTATTTTGTTTCTAAAATGGTTGTAAGCCAAAGTGGGGCTCCTAGCGATTTTCCAGTTTTTTCTAATGAATACCTAGGAAAGCCACCTATGCTTATATGGTATGAAAGTATAGATGAGATTAGAGGCAATACTTTAGATGTTCCTCCAAAAACTTTTGTTGTAAAGCTTGCTTTAGGGTATGCAGAGAATAATGTTAATATTCTCAATGAGCTTGGAAGGCAAAAAGTGCGCTTAAAAGATATTATTAGAGAATATTTTAGCCAAAGAACTGGGCAAGAAATAAAGAATGAAAGTCAAATAAAAGCAGAAATTAAGGCAAGAATTAATAGTATTCTTAGAAATGGAGAAATTAAAGAAATAGCATTAACCCAAATTGATATTTTTGATATGTAATAAATTTAAAGGAATTTTAAATTTAAAGGAATTTTAAATGGCAAATAATCCAGGAGCTTTGTCTCAAGATGATATAGATAGTCTTTTAGAGTCTATCAACTCGTCTGAAAGTTTATCCTTAGACGAATCCCTTTCTAATGTCATATCTAGTCCTACAGGCAAAAAGCAAAAAGTTAAGGTTTATGACTTTAAAAGGCCAGATAAATTTTCAAAAGAGCAGGTTAGAACAGTTTCAAGTTTTCATGAGGCATTTGCCAGATATACTACAACCTCACTTTCTGCTCTTTTGAGAAAAATGGTTCATGTTCATGTAGCTTCAGTTGACCAATTAACCTATGAAGAGTTTATTAGGTCAATACCCAATCCTACAACTTTAGCAATAATAAATATGGACCCCCTTAAAGGGTCTGCTATTTTTGAAGTTGATCCAACCATAGCATTTGCTATAGTAGATAGGCTTTTTGGGGGAGATGGAGACACGATTAAAGATAAAAGTAGAGATTTAACAGAAATTGAGCAGTCTGTCATGGAAAGTGTTATTATTCGTATACTTGCCAATATGAGAGAGGCTTGGTCTCAGGTGGTTGATTTAAGACCAAGATTTGGGCATATTGAGGTCAATCCACAGTTTGCTCAAATAGTTCCTCCTACAGAAATGATTATTTTAGTAACTCTTGAGGTTAAAATAGGAAAAGTAGAAGGGCTTATGAATTTTTGCTTACCTTATATTACTATAGAACCTATTGTTTCAAAATTATCAACAAGATATTGGCATTCTTTGATTGGGGTTGGAACTACCAGTGAGAATCTTGATGCTTTGCGTGAGAAGTTAGAAAATACAGCAATGCCTTTGATAGCAGAAATAGGAGAAGTTAAACTTAAAGTAAGAGAAATTTTATCGCTTGACAAAGGCGATGTTTTAAATCTTGAATCTTCTCTAATAAATAAAGATTTAACTTTAAAAGTTGGTACTAAAGAAAAGTTTAAATGTAGAATGGGGTTAATGGGAAATAAAGTTTCAGTGCAAATTACAGAAAAAATTGGAGATATAAAGGGTTTTGATTTATTAAAAGAGCTTACAGAAGAGGTTGAGTGATAGTTATTTTATTTATTTAAACTTAAATTATTAAGAGGTTGAAATTATGAGCGTAGATGAAAAAAGCGATAATGGAGAAAAACCAGAAATAAAAGGGGTTAAGCTTCCTGATTTAATTGATACTTTGCCAGAAGGAGTTGATCCTAGTAATTTTGGGCTTTTAATGGATGTTTCTATGCAGCTTACTGTAGAGCTTGGAAGAACAGAGCGCAAAATAAAAGACATACTTGGCATGTCTGAGGGCACGATTATTACTCTTGATAAACTTGCCGGTGAGCCTGTGGATATTTTAGTAAACGGTAAAATAGTTGCCAGGGGCGAAGTAGTTGTAATTGATGAAAATTTTGGAGTTAGAATTACTGAGATAATTAAAACTAAAAATGAATAATAAATTTTTAGTTTTTTTAGCGTTTTTTAATTTTTTTACATATGCTAATTCACAAGAGCAGCTAAATTCAGCATCTGCTGGCTTGGAAAATGAATCTAGTTTACCAATCTTTGAAGATGATAAGGTAAATTTTGCTAACAATGGTAGCGCTCAGGCAGTTTCTCTTTTTAATATTTCGGATTTGGTTAAAATAGTTTTATTTTTACTTATTGCTTTTTTTATCTTTTTCTTATTAAAGAAGTTGATTTTTTATTCAAAAAAAAGCAAATATGAACAAAATTCTAATTTAATTAAGGAGCTTGTTTTTTACGAGATAGATGTTAAAAACTCAATAAGAATCATAAACATATTAGACAATGTTTACATATTGTTAGTTTCTAGCAATTCCTCTACTTTGCTTAAAGAGATTAAATCTGAAGAAGAGCTTGAGGATTTGAAACTTAGGCTTAGCAAAATTAATAATTCCGCTAAGAAAGATTCTTTTCAATCAATCTTTAAGAAAATGTTACTCAAAAAAGAAGAGATTCCTTTTTCTGGGAGTGATTATGTTAAACTTGAGAAGAAAATTGAGATTTCACTTAAGGATAAACAAGATAGATTAAAAAAATTTTAGAGGGTTTATTTTGAGAAAGTGTTTTAATTTTTTTTTATTTTTTAGTGCAACAAGCTTATCTTTTGCTCAAACAAAATCTTTGCAGGCTACTAATGGGCTTAATTTTCCGTTTTTAAATTTTGACAATATTGGTGGCTCAGAAATAGCTTTTTCTTTGCAGATTTTAATTCTATTAACCATTATTACCCTTTCTCCAGCGTTTTTAGTTTTAATGACTTCGTTTTTGCGAATATCCATAGTTTTGGATTTTATTAGGCGTGCTTTATCTCTTCAACAATCTCCTCCTACTCAGATAGTAATGGGATTGGCTTTATTTTTAACCATTTTTACTATGTGGCCAACTTTTAATTCTATATATGAACAAGCTTATTTGCCTCTTAAAGAGTCAAAAATAAATTTTGATGAGTTTTATAACAAAGGAATTACCCCTCTTAGAATTTTTATGTATAAGCAGATGTCTGATGGGCGTCATGAAGAGATTAGATTATTTATGAGTATGAGTAATTATAATCGACCAAAAAATTTTAGCGAAGTGCCAACACATGTTTTAATTGCAGCTTTTATTTTGCATGAGCTTAAAGTAGCTTTCAAGATGGGAATTTTGATATTTTTACCTTTTATAGTTTTAGATATTATTGTTGCGTCTGTTTTAATGGCTATGGGTATGATAATGTTGCCCCCCGTAATGATATCTTTGCCCTTTAAGCTTATTCTTTTTGTAATGGTAGATGGCTGGACTTTAATTACTAGTGGTCTTATTAAAAGTTTTATGTAAGGTTATATATGACTGCAGGACACATTCTTTATTTAATTAGAATTTCTATTGAAAACATTATTATTTTATCAGCTCCAATGTTGATTATAGCTCTTATAGTTGGTCTTTTGATTTCAATTTTTCAAGCTATTACTTCAATTCAAGATCAAACTTTAAGTTTTATTCCAAAGATTATTGTTATACTTTTAACTATTGTGATTTTTGGTCCTTGGATTTTGAATAAACTTATGCAGTTTACTTATATGATTTTTAGTCAATTGCAAAATGTTTAATTTATGCTTAATTGTACTATTGGGATAAAGTTTTGAATTTGAGTTTTTTGGTTTTAAAATCTTTTACAATTTTACCTGTGATGGTTAGAATTTTTATGTTTTTAAAATTTTCTCCATTGTTTTCAACAATAAAAATTGGATATTTTAATTTTTTCTTTTCTTTGATACTCTCTGTAATTGTTGTTGAAAAGATTCAAATTATTTATCCTTTAGACAATATGCTTTCTTTTACGTTGATTTTATTAGGAGAAGCTATTTTAGGCCTTATTCAAGCATTTTTTGTTAATATAATTTTTAATGTTTTTCATTTAGTTGGATTTTTCTTTTCTAATCAAATTGGGCTTGCTTATGCAAATATTTTTGATGTTTTTTCAGAAGAAGAAAGCATGATTATTTCACAAATTTTTGTTTATATGTTTTTGCTTTTATTCTTGTCAAGCGATTTTTTACTTAGGTTTTTTGTGATTGGCATACATGATTCTGTTTTAAATATTAGGGTTGAACATTTGGTTAATATGAAAAATTCAGAATTTATTAAGCTTTTGCTTATATCTTTTGGATTTCTTTTTGAAAAAGCGTTATTAATTTCGTTTCCAATATTGTCTTTGCTTTTGCTTTTTTATCTGGTATTGGGGATACTTTCAAAGTCATCGCCTCAAATTAATTTATTAATAATTAGTTTTTCAACCTCGCTATTTTTAGGGTTATTAATTTTGTATATTGGATTTCCAAGCTTAGTAATATCTGCAAAAAGAGTTATTGAACTTTCCCTAGATTCTCTTGCTAGTTTTTTAAAATTGTTTTCTAGAGTTTTAAAATAATGACAAAAGATGAATTTTTGATTAAAAGTTGGTATATTCCTCTTGATTTTTTTTCTGCAGATGATGAGGGAAGAACCGAATTACCTACTGATCAGAAAAAGCAAAAAGCAAGAGAAGAAGGACGGGTATTAAAGTCTACTGAAATTAATACTGCCGTTAGCCTTTTGTTGTTATTTGCATTGTTTTTTTTCATGCTTTCGTATTTTGCTTTAGATTTAATAGCTGTTTTTAAAGAGCAGGCCAGCAAGCTTCCTGAAGTTATGCGTATGAGTATTCATGCTATGGGTTTTGCATATATTAGATCTATCCTGGGCTATGTTGTTTTGTTTTTTTTTGCATCCTTAGCCGTTAATTTTTTTGTCAATATTATTCAAGTAGGTTTTTTTATTACTTTTAAATCTTTAGAACCAAAGTGGGATAGAATTAGTTTTAATTTTTCCAGGTGGGCAAAAAATTCTTTTTTTTCATCAGGGGCTTTTTTCAATTTGTTTAAAAGTTTGTTAAAAGTTGTTATAATATGCTTAATATATTATTTTATTATAGAAAACAATATAGGCAAAATTTCTAAACTTTCGGAGTATACGCTCCAATCTGGGATTTCTATTGTGTTGGTGCTTGCCTATAAGATATGTTTTTTCTCAGTAATGTTTTTGGCAATTGTGGGGGTGTTTGATTATTTGTTTCAAAGGTCTCAGTACATTGAGAGTTTGAAAATGACAAAAGAAGAGGTAAAGCAGGAACGAAAGGAAATGGAAGGTGATCCTTTACTTCGATCTAGGATAAAAGAGAGAATGAGGGTTATTTTAAATACCAATTTAAGAGTAGCTATTCCTCAAGCAGATGTAGTAATTACAAATCCAGAACATTTTGCAGTTGCTATTAAGTGGGATAGCGAAACAATGTTAGCTCCAAGGGTGCTTGCAAAAGGTCAAGATGAAATAGCTCTCACAATTAAAAAAATTGCAAGAGAAAATAATGTTCCTTTAATGGAAAATAAGCTACTTGCAAGAGCGCTTTATGCTAATGTTAAGGTTAATGAAGAGATTCCAAGAGAATATTGGGAGATTGTTTCAAAAATTCTTGTGAGAGTATATTCTATTACTAAAAAGTTTAATTAGAGGTTCTATTGTTGGATGCTAGAAAAAATTCTATATTAGGGTATTTGAGGCTTGATAATAAGTCTGATTTAATAATTTCGATCGGCTTGATATTTGTTGTTGCTGGATTTATTTTGCCTCTTCCCGCAGTTATTTTGGATGTTTTGATTACGATTAATTTAGTAATAAGTCTTTTAATTATTTTAATTGTTCTTTATTCTAAGAGATCTCTGGATTTCTCTGTTTTTCCCACATTGCTGCTTGTGATGACTATTTTTGGACTCGTTCTTAATATTTCTTCTACTAGGTTAATTTTAACTAAAGGTATAAATTTTGATGGGCAAATGATAAGAACATTTGGGACATTTGTTGTGGGTAGTTCTGGAATTCAAGGACTTGTTATTGGATTTATAATATTTATAATAATTATTGCTGTTCAATTTATTGTAATTACCAAAGGAGCAACAAGGGTAGCTGAAGTTGCAGCTCGGTTTGCGCTTGATGCACTTCCTGGCAAGCAAATGGCCATTGATTCTGCCTACAGTTCTGGAAATTTGACAGAAGAAGAGGCTACAAGGCAAAAAAACGATTTACAATCAGAAGTAAATTTTTATGGGGCAATGGATGGAGCTTCTAAATTTGTATCAGGAAACGTTAAGGTTGGATTTTTAATAACCCTTATAAATATTCTTGGTGGTTTATTGGTGGGAATAACTTTGCAAGGTCTTAACTTTAGCGAAGCTCTTAATAATTATGTTTCATTAACAGTTGGTGATGGGCTTGTGTCTCAATTGCCGGCTCTTTTAATTTCAACAGCTACAGGCTTGATTGTTACCAGATCGATTTCAAAAAATAGTTTTGGTGGCGAGATTTTTGAGCAATTCACAAATCATTTAGGAATTTATTGGATTGTTTCTGGGTTTTTGTTTTTTTTAGCTTTTCTTCCTGGATTTCCAACCCCAATTCTTATTTTTTTAAGTTTGTTAATTGCATTTTTAGCGTATTCTCTGTCAGGAATAAGACAAAAAGAAGAAATAGAAAAAAAAATGAAACTCGAAGAAGAACAAGCGTCAATTTATTCAGATAAAGATGTTGCCCCTGTTGTTCCGCTTGATCCATTGGCTCTTGAGATTGGATATAATCTTGTTCCAATAGTTGATGATACAAAAACTTCTGAACTTCTTGATCGTATTGTTAAGATAAGGCGTGAGATTGCATTTGAATTTGGCATAGTTGTGCCTAAGATTAGAATAGTTGATAATATGCGGCTTGAGCCCAACGCTTATTCTTTTAAACTAAGAGGGGTTGAGGTTGGGCGAGGCGAGATTAAGCTTGGAAAATTTTTGGTGATAAATGTTGGAATTGATTCTGGAATAGATGGAGATCTTGTTAAGGATCCTTCATTTGGACTTCCTTCTCTTTGGGTAAGTGATGATGGGCGAGAAACTGCTGAAAAATTAGGATATACTGTTGTAGATCCTCCTTCGATTATTGCTACTCATATGACAGAGCTTATTAAAAGACATTCTTACGAAATTTTGACTCGTCAAGATGTTCAAAATACCCTTGATGTTTTTAAAAAGGATTATGGGGCTATTGTTGAAGAGGTTATTAAGAATTTTTCAGTTGGTGAGATTCAAAGAGTTTTACAAGGTCTTTTAAAAGAGCAGGTTTCAATTCGCAATTTGGTTACAATTTTTGAAACAATTGCAGATTTCACAAGTATTACCAAGGACATATTTTTCTTGATTGAAAAATGTAGGCAATCAATTGGAAGGCAAATAGTTAGTGGATATTTAGATTTAAATTCTGAGCTTAATGTAATAACTTTAAATCCCGGTTTTGAGCAAATAATAATTGATTCTCGTGTAGAATCTAATCACGATCTTATAAGTTCAATTGATCCTAATTTAAAAACCAAATTTATTTATGAACTTTTCAAAATTGTAAACGAAGTTCAAGCAGAAGGATTTTATCCAGTTGTTCTCTCAAGCGAATCGTCAAGACCTATAATAAAAGTGATAACAAGTAGAGAGATTCCAGATCTTGTTGTTATGTCTGTTTTAGAGGTTCCCCAAAATATTAAAGTTAATGTTCTTAAAACAGTAGAGGTTGAAGAATAATATATGGTTCAGTATTTTACAGAAAAAGGTCCAACTTATAATGAAGTCATAGAGATAATTAAGAAAAAATATGGTAAGAATGCTAGGGTTATGACTTATAAAACCGTTCCTCATGGGGGAATTTTAGGTTTATTTAGCAAAGATTGGGTTGAAGTTTCAGGCTATGTTAGATATGACATTGGTAATCAACAGATTAATGTTGAAGATGAAAAGCGAAAAATTCTTCAAAGCATTAAAAGAGAAGAAAATTCTTCAATTGAAGATGTGCTTAAAGAAGTTAAGTCTCTTAAAACAGAACTTGCTCATAAAAAAGAAAATATTAATCATCCAACAATTACAAAAATTGAAGACATTTTAAGAGAAAATGATTTTTCTGAAAATTATATTAAAGACATTAATGAGTTTATTAAGAGAGAATTTAGTTTGTCAGATCTTGATGATTATGAGAGGGTTAGAGAGGATGTTGTTTTGTATATTGCAAAGACAATTAAATGTTCAGGATCTATTATTGATAATCTTAAGAAAAGGGTTTTTATTTTAGTTGGTCCAACAGGTGTTGGAAAAACTACTACAATTGCAAAACTTGCAGCAATTTATGGTATTAATGGAGAATCTAAGAGTTTAAATATTAAAATTATTACTATTGATAATTATCGTATTGGAGCTAAAAAACAAATTCAAACTTATGGTGATATTATGGGTATTCCGGTTAGAGCAATTGAGTCTTTTAAAGATTTAAAAGATGAAATTACTGATTCAAAGGATTTCGATCTTATACTTGTTGATACAATTGGTAAAAGTCCTAAAGATTTTATGAAGCTTGCTGAAATGAAGGAACTTCTTAATGCTTGCGGAAGAGATGCCGAATTTCATTTGGCTGTAAGTTCTACTACAAAAACATCAGATGTTAAAGAAATATTTCACCAATTTTCCCCTTTTAATTATAAAACTGTGATTTTTACCAAAGTGGATGAAACCACTTGTGTTGGAAATTTGATAAGTTTGATTTATGAAATGAAGAAAGTAGTTTCTTATGTTACGGATGGGCAAATTGTTCCTCATAATATCAGTGTTGCAGAACCACTTACTTTTATTAGAAGAATAAATGGCTACAGAATAAGCGATGACTCAGAGTTTATTAAGAAGATAAAAAGTAAATCTTATTATTAAGGAAAGTTATAATGGAAGATCAAGCTCAAAGTTTAAGAGATATGATGAGATTAAACGGTAAATTTAATTTTTCAGTTGATGAGAAAGTTCAAAACAGTAAAACAAGATTTATTGCTGTTAGTAGTGGCAAAGGTGGTGTTGGTAAAAGTAATATTGCAATTGGACTTGCTCTTAAATATTCTGAGCTTGGTAAAAAGGTATTAATACTTGATGCTGATATTGGAATGGCTAATGTTAATATTTTGCTTGGAGTTATTCCCAAGTATAGTATATATCATATGATTGCTCAAAGTCGTGATATCAGAGAAGTAATAACAAAGACCGAGTACAATATTGATCTTTTAGCCGGTGCTTCTGGTACAATGGAGCTTTTAGATCTCTCTGATGTTGATGTTAATAAATTTATAAAAGAATTATTAAAAATATATGAATATGATATAGTTGTAATAGATACTAGTGCTGGAATTTCAAGGCAAGTTATTTCGTTTTTGCTTTCTAGTGACGATGTTGTTATTGTTACTACTCCAGAACCTACTTCTATTACCGATGCTTATGGAATAATAAAGGTTTTGTCTTATAAGATGGAGAATTTAAAAAATTTAAGGCTTATTGTTAATAGAGTAGCTAATGTTAGTGAGGCTAAGGGAGTTGCTAAAAAGGTTATAGATATTTCGGGGCAATTTTTAAATTTAAATATTGATTATTTGGGTCATATTTATGAGGATCAAAACATTAGAAGTTCTGTTTTTAAGCAAAAGCCTTTTGTTTTGGTAAATCCAAATAGCAAAGCTAGCTATTGTCTTGATTCTATTGTTGCCACCCTTGAGGAGGTTTCTCTAGATAACAGAAAAAGAAGAGGGGTTATAGGTTTTATATTAAGATTTTTTGGTGTGGAATAAGACATTATGTTTGTAAGCAGGGAATTAAAGTATATTTTATTAGCTAGTGTGTCAGCACTGTTTATTTCAGCGGTTTTAGGTTTGTTTTGTGGCTTATCATTTTTTACAATCTTAATTAGATCTTTTTTACAGTTTGTATTTTTTTTTATTATTGGACTTTTAATTGAGTTTATCTATAAGAAATATTTATCCAATCTTTTTTCAACGGAATTGTCGGGTGATATGGAAAATAAGCTTAAAGATGATAAGAAAAGTGACAAGGATTTTAAAGAGAATCTTAATTTTCAAAATAAAAATTCTCTTTATGATAAGTCTCAAAATAACAGTGGTAGTGTTGATTTTATAGAAGAGGTTAAAAAGTATAAATTTGATACTGAAGACATGAGTAGGGGGAGTGACAAAAATAAAAAAATTTCATTTATTGAAGATAATGATCCTAAAGTTGTTGCGGATGCTATTAAAACTTTAATGAGCAAGAAGGAATAGATATGGATGACAGGGCTATAAATTTTTCTGAACTTTGTGATAAGATGCGATCTTATTTAGAAAGAGAAAATCATGTTGATTTGATGGAAATAGAAGCAGATACCCTTGAAGAAGCCTTAAATAGTGCTTCTTTGGAGCTCTCGGTGCCTTATAAAGAATTAGACTATGAGATTTTGTCGAAAGGTAGTGGTGGTATATTGGGATATGGGAAGAAAAAATGGAAAATAGTTGCCTATAGGAATTCTTCTAGCAAGCCCAAAGTGTCTCTTGATTCAAAAAATGATTCGGGCAAAGAAGAGGTGATTTCATCAGATGGTGAATTTTTTATCAGGAAATCTTCAAAAGGTGTATTTCTAAAGGTTATCTCTCCAAAGGGACAAGGAATTTCTATTAATTGTCAAGATGTTATTTCTAAATTAGAATTACATAGCAATATTGAAAATTTTAATAAAGACATTGTGAAGGGTATAGTTGAGAATGCTAGTGGATATTATGAAAAAATTGCTGATTTTGAATCTGATCCTTCTGAAAATGTTACAATGATGGTTCAAATATCAGAAAATTCAATGTCAGTTACCATTGAATTTACTGCGCCTGGAATTAATGGGGCTGAAATTTTTGCGCAAGATATTTTTAATATTCTTAGAAAATATGGAGTAATAGATATTGCAATACTTAAGGATAAAGTAGCAAAATTTGTGGATTATCCTGTTTATGGCGAGCCTGTTGAACTTGCAAAAGGGTTAGAGCCAGTAAAAGGCAAGGATTCTTATATTGATTTTATTGTTGATGAAAATAATAGGCTTGGTGAGTATGAGGTTTCAAGCATAGGATTTAGAAATGTTATTGAAGGCGAGGAGTTAGCCAGAATTATTCCTTTTGGCAAAGGTGTAGATGGTTATACCGTTTTTGGCAAAGTGTTAAAATCAGATAGTGGACAGGATATTAATTTTATTTTGGGTGAGAATACTTTTAAAGATGGCTACAAAATTCGGGCAAAATGTAATGGGTATATGTCTGTTTCAGATGGTGTAATATCTGTTCATAATATTTATTTAGTCAAAGGTGATGTTGGGCCTGCTACTGGGGATATAGTAAATAATGGGATGGTTCTTGTGCAAGGCAATGTTTTGGACGGATACAATATTATGGCCAAAAGTGGAATAGAGGTGAAAGGATTGGTGGGCCGGTGCAATTTAAAAACGGATGGGTCTATTATTTTTCATAGTGGTGTGAATGGTAAGGGTGATTCTAAAATTTATGCTCGAGGTAATGTTAGGGCTAAGTTTTTAGAAAATGTTACTTTAAATTGTGGCGGGGAAGTTGAAGTTTTAAGGGGTATTGTGAATTCTTCAGTTTCTTCTAAAAAGAGAGTTCTTTGTATCGGTAAAAAATCAAAAATAGTTGGTTCTAATGTTTATGCCAAAGAAGAGGTTAGGGCTTATTCTATAGGTTCTGATAGAAGTTGTGAAACTTGCATTGATGTTGGCTATGATCCTGAAATTAAAGATTTATTAACTAGGTTTACTAGTCATCTTGAAAAGATTGAAAAGCGATTAGAAGTTTTAACTAAAGATATTGTTGCTTTAAAAAAGAATATTGTGCTTATTACAGATAAGGCAGAAAAATCCTTAAAGATTGATAGTTACAATGAATTTGTTAATGAGAGTAAAATTCTTAGAATGGAAATAAAAATGATAGAGGCTAAGCGAATTGATTTGCAAAATGAGCTTGAAAATACTAAGATAGAAGGTAAAGTTTCTGTTGAAAATATAGCTTGTTTAGGTGTTAAACTTTATATTAAAAATGCTTTTTATGAGCTTTCAAAAGATTACAACAATGTTACTTTTGTCGAGGATGATAATTATATTAAAGTTATGACCTATATTCCTTTTAAGGCTAGGTGAATGATCTTTAATATAAGGATTTGTATATGGATACATTTGAAGTTTTTAAGATTTCTGTTGTTGGATCTTTTAAAGCTAGACAATTTTTAAGTGAAAGTGAAAAGCGTAAAAGATTAAAAATTAATCAAAATGCTAGATATAGATTTTTAAGAGATTGTCATGCTGACTCTGAGGTTAGCAATGTGTGTGTAGTTAGCAAGGTCGAGGATAATTATTTGCTTTCGTTTCCAGTTAAAAAAAATAAGAATAAAGAGAAGGTAATGCTTAATTTATATTCTGATAAATTTGAAGATCCTAAAATTGGCAAAAATGTTAATATTAAGAGATAAAATGTTTTAGGGTTTTTATATGTTTATTGTTTTTTATCTTATTTTAATTATATTTATGTTTATATATTTTCATGTGTATGTTAATTTGAAAATAAAATCTAATAGCATACTTAGAAAGTTCAAAAGTGAGGTAGATAAAACAATTATTGAAATTAATCAAGCTACAGATAGAAATATAAATATTATTGAAATAAAAATTGAAAGTTTAAATAGAATCATTAAAGAGGTTGACGAGAGAATTGAAATTCTTGATCAGAGACTGCTGGGGTTTAACAGTACTCTTCCTGGTAATAGTTCTTCTAGCTTTGGATCGAAAAATGATGAAATTTATAAAAGCAATTTGGATTATTCTATGCCTACTATTGAAAAGAATATAATAAAAGAAAGTTATAATGTTCGCAATCAGATTATTTTACTTCATGAACAAGGCATGTCTTTTGAAGCTATTGCTAAAAAGTTTAAATTAGATCTAGGTGAGGTTGAGTTAATTATTTCAATACATAGGGGAGGTATTCATGAAAAAATGGATAGGTATTGATCTTGGAACCACAAATACTGTGGCATCGTATTTTGATGTTAGTTCTAAGATAATATTAAATGAAATGGGCGAGCGAATGACTCCTTCCATTGTTTCTTTCTCAGATAAGGATGTTTTTGTTGGAAGTGCCGCTAAAAATCAAATATTAGTCAATCCACAAAAAACATTTTATGATTTTAAAACCAACATAGGTTCTAATAACTTTTATAAAGTAGATGACGAATTTTATAGAGCAGAATATATTTCAGCACATTTGCTCTCTAGTGTTAAAAAGAATGCTGAAAAATTTTTAGATGAAGAGATCGAAAATGTTGTAATAACAGTTCCTGCATATTTTTCTGAGATTCAAAGAAGATGTGTTGTTGAGGCTGCAAATATTGCTGGTTTGAATTGTAAGGCTATACTTAATGAACCAACCGCAGCTGCTATTGCTTATGCCTTTGAAAGAAAGATCGATGGAATTTTTCTTATTTATGATCTTGGGGGTGGGACTTTTGATGTAACTCTTATGGAAAAACAAGGCGACACTTATACTGTTCTTTCGGTTAAAGGGCAAAGTCGGCTTGGAGGCAATGATTTTAATAAAATTATTGAAAAGCATGTTTTAGATAGTTTTAAAAATGAATATCCTGATTTTAATCTAGAAGATATTTTTCTTCTAGAACAACTAAGAGAACGAATTGAAGAGGGTAAAAAAAATTTATCTGTTATGGAAGAGGTTGATATTACTTTGCTTTTCCTTGATGGTAAGCATTTAAATTATAATCTTAAAAGGGATGAATTTAATTCAATGATAAGTGAATATATTGACAAAACTATTCAGTTATCTATGGAATGTATTGCTGATTCTGGAGTTGATATTAGTAGTGTTTCAAAAATTATACTTTCTGGTGGTTCAACAAGGATTCCCTTGATCCAAAAAGTTTTAAAAGAATCTTTTCCTTCTGTTTCAATTTTAGATGCTTTAAATCAAGATGAAGTTGTAGCTATTGGTGCTGGTATTCATGCTTTTAGTCTTTCTAGAAATGACTCTGTTATCAAGTTTAAGGATGTGACTCCTTATTCTCTTGGACTTGAGATAAAAGACAATGAATTTTTTACTTTAATAGAGAGAAATGCTGCTTTACCAATTTCTAGGAGTAAACTATTTACGACTACCAATGATTATCAAGATGAAATTGAGATTCACATACTTCAAGGTGAATATAAAAAAGCCTCTTTGAATTATTCTATAGGTAGGTTTTCTTTTGGCAATATTCAAAAAGCTTTAAGAGGAATTCCTAAAATAGAGGTACTCTTTACTTTAAATGAAAGTGGTATTTTGAGTGTTAATGCTAAAGATTTAGAAACCAATTCTTCTAATTTTATTGAAATAAAAATTACAAGCTCATCTGACAATGTAGCAAAAGAAAGCCTTTCAAGCACTTTTACAAGTATTATTGATTAAAAGCTTAAATAAACAAAGATTTTTTTAAAAGTAATAAATTATTTTTCCCAATATGTTGTCAATTTTTATAAATCCGTAATCTCTTGAGTCTAATGAGATCTGCTTGTTTTCTCCTATAACTAAATAGTGGTCTTCAGGAATTTTTTTAATATTTTTTTTAAAAAAATTTTCATCTATTTTAAAGTTTAAATCATGTATGCATATTTTATTTTTTTCTATTTGTTTAAATTTTTCTCCTGGAATTGCAAAAATTTTTTTAACGGCAATTTTGTTTGTTATGGGGTCTTTAATAAGTACCATTTCATTTTTTTTGGGGTTTTTCCATAATAAAAGGTATTTTTGGCGTTTTTTAAGCCTAATTCCATATGCAAATTTATGATTTACAATCCAATTTTTTTCAAATATTTTTGGGCTCATTGATTCGCCTTTTACTATGTAAAATGATAAGAACAACTTTATTAGGGTTATTAAAAATAAGCAAGCGGCTAAAATCGACGCTAGTTCATATTTGTGGGCTTTAAATATTCTCATAACTTTTAAACGATGCTTTCAGTCAAATGCAATTTTCTATTGTATAATGAAATAGCATGTTATGATTATACCAAAAAAAAAACAAAGGGTAGAAAAACGTAAAAAAAATTTTTTATTCAATAATAAAAAGAATGTTAATTTTGAATTAAAAGATTTTGCAAATATTTCTAATATTGGCAAAAGAAGAAAAAAAGGTTTCAAGTTTAAGAACTTTTTTAAAAAAAAAATCAATTTTTTTAAAAAAGTTTCTTTATTTTTTTATAATCTTAAAATACAAAATATTAATCATTATGAATATAAATATTATTATAAGAGCTTAAGAGAGAAAATTTTTGATATCTTTAGTGTAAAATTTGATTATAAGCTTATTTTTAAGCTTAATGCAATAATCTTTGTTTTTATATTAACATTTTATATTAATATTTTTTCTTATTATGGTTCGTATGTTTTTTTAAATAGGCTTTCTTTACCCAAAGATTATTTTATTGATACATTTTTATATTATAGCGATCAAGATGTAGCTCAAATTAGTAGTTATTTGCCCGAATCTAATGTTTCTTCAAATGTTCCTAGATTTAAAAAAAATTTTGTATTAAAGGTATTTGATCATAAAATTAAGCCTGGAGAAACGCTTTCACATGTTGCAGCTAGATATCAAATAACTAGTGAAACCTTGATTTCTTTTAATGAAATTAAAGATGTAAGAAGTATTAAGCCAAATTCAATTATTAAAGTTCCTAATATGAAAGGAATTGTTTATGTTGTTAAAAAAAATGACTCTATTTCATCTATAGCCAGTGTTTATAATGTTCCCAAAGTTGATATTTTAGATTCTAATAATCTTGATAATGAAGTGTTGTCTTTAGGGCAAAAATTGTTTATTCCCGGAGGAAGATTGCCCAAAGATTTTTTAAAGGAGGTGTTAGGAGAGACTTTTATTTATCCTGTGCAGGGTGTTATTACTTCCGGATATGGTTATCGACCAGATCCTTTTACAGGAGTTATTAGTTTTCACAATGGAATAGATATTGCAAATTTAGCTAATACCCCTATTAAAGCTTCAAGAGAGGGCATTGTTGTAACTGTTGGATTTAATGCGGGAGGGTATGGGAAATATATTGTTATTTCTCACAGCAACGGATTTCAAACTTTATATGCACATTTGAATTCTTTTGCCGTTAAGGTTGGTAAAAAAGTTTCAAGGGGATCGGTAATAGGTTATATGGGGAGCACTGGCTATAGTACGGGCAATCATCTGCATTTTACTATTTTTAAGAATGGCAAAACTGAAAATCCTATGAAATATTTAAGATAATATTTTTTCATGTGTATTTAGATATGTTAATTTTTTTAAGTATTTGAGTTAGTTTTTTGCCTTCTACTAGATCGATAAGCCTTCCTTCAATCATTTGCTTTGCCTTTAAAGAGAATTTTGATGGAGCAATACAGAGTCCTTTTATTTTATTTTCTTTTATTTTTGAAATGAAATCTTTTAAGAACAATTCACCAAAAGTATCTTGTTCAGTTCTTACAAAGCGCACTATTAAATTTTCTTCCCATTGATTGTTAGCTAGGTGAAAGTTTATATCAATAAATTGTGTTGTTATTTCGTTTATTTTAGAATCTCTTATTTGAAATTTATTTAAATATAGTTTTAAAATAATTTCATTTGCTATTTTTTCAAAATTTTCTTTTGAGCTGCGTAAATATATTCTTAAGGCGATATTTTCGTTTAACCTTTTGCTAAATTCTAATTTTTCTTTAATATTTTTATAATTTGGATCAATCTCTTCAACTTTGGTAAAAGCTTCTGTAGCTTTTTGATAATTTTCAACAGAGATTTGGAGTTCTCCAAGATTATAAAATAATTCAAGGAAAATTTTTTTAGGCAAGTCAGGTTTTACTTTTATTATTTCTTTAATATTTTGTTCTAATTTTTCTAATTCTTTATTTTTTGAATGAATCTCAGATGTAATCAATAAAGCTTCATAAATCATTCCGTCTTTTTGTTTTATTTTGTTAGCAATCTCTATTGCTAAATGGTCTTGATTCATTTTTGACAAAGACTTAGCATATGCCAAAAGAGCTTCAATGTCGTCTTGTATATTTTTTTTTATATTGTTAAATATCATAACAGCTTGTCTATAGCTTTCTAGATTAAATAAAGTTATTCCTAAGTATTTTAGGACATCTTTATTATTTTTATTAAAATTGTGAACTTTTTTAAGATAGTAAAGCGCTTCTTTATACATTTCGTTTTTTAAAAATGCTATGCCAAGATAATAATTTGCATCCTCATCTGTTTTTTTTATCAGAAAAGCTTTTCTTAAATATTCCAAAGCTTCTCTGTTAAAATTTCTTTTAAGATTATAAAATCCATAGCTTAAAAAAGCTTTAAATGTGTTTATTTCTTGACTTATTGGGTTGTCTTCTATTAATTGGCATAATTTTTTTGCATATTTTATACCATTTTCATAGTCTTTATTTTTATAGTAGTAATTATTTAAAGTTTCAAGTGCACCTATTTCGTTTGGATTTGTTTTCAATAGAGAAATTGCTCTTTCGATTAATTTTCGGGTTCTCTCATCATCTTTTTTAATTTTTCCTATATTTTTGCCTATTGTAAGTTTTAATGCTATTTTAAAAAATAAAAATACTAAAATAAATACTGTAAATGAAGAGATTAATATAAATAGTGACAGCACTTGTATTGCTCCTAAATTAAAAATATCTCATTAATTTGCATCATCATAGTTACTTTTAATAAAAGTTATTTGCTTAAAATAAAAGTAATTTGTAAGTTGAATATCACATTATTTATATTATATTATAGTTATAATAATAATGATAACTATAATTTAGTGCATAAGTTTGATTTCAATAAAATTAACAAAGCAAAGAGGTTATGATTTTTGAAAGGGTTTTTAGCGATAAAATTATCTAATAATGAGTATTATTCGGTTTTAAATTTAGATGATAGTTCTGTTAAGAGAATAATATTGGGCAAGGTTGAAGGTGATACCAGTATTAAGTTGAATTTTTATGTTAGTGAATATGAAGATTTTTCAGATCCTTTTTTAGTTGGTTCTTTTTTCTTAGATAATTTAAAAAAGGAAAGTTTGAGTATCAATGTTTATTTTAAAGTTATGGATGAAATACTTTATGTTTATAGTGAGTCTGATGGGATTCAAGATAAATCGAAGTTTGATTTAAGTCTTGTAGATTTTAATCAAACTTTTAAAGGATCTAATAGGGATAACCCTTTAAATGATTTTAAAAGTAATATTGGCAATAATTTGTCTGTTGAAAATTTGGGTTCTGAATTTGATTTAAATTTTGAAGAAAAAGATGATTTTGTCAAAAAAGATGTTTCTGATGTAAGTATGTCTACTATTAATTCTTTAGATCTAAAAACCGAAAAAGATCAAAAAATTGAAACAAATGACTCAGATTTCGAAGATTTTGATGATAATGACGACGATAGTCTTGTTGATTCTAAAGAGCTTAATTTAAAAACTGAAAAAATCAAGCATATTGACGAGAGATCTTTAAATCTTAATAATTTTGAGTTTCAAAAATTAGAAGATTCTTCTTTAGAGGAAGAGGAAGATTTGCGTGATTTAAGCGTTGAAGACATCATTGCAGATATTGACAAGGAGTTAATAGATACTTCAGATGAAGATGTTGAACGAGATCTTAGAGAAGATTTTGAAAATGATGAGATGAAAAATGGTTTTAAATTAAATTCAAGTGAAGGGGTGGTTCATTCTCCTATGTTGTATTTGAGCCTTATTTCTCTTTTTCTTTTGATCTTTTTTTCTTTGTTTTTAGTTTTTTCAAAAATTTTAAAGCCTAGAGATTTTGTTTCATATTACTTTGAATATGGTAAAAAGAGAATTGAGAGATATGAAAAAGATCAATATATTTAATAGAAGTTCTTTCGTATTACAAAATTTTCTTTTTCTTTTTTTATTTTTAAGTTTAGTTTCTTGCTTTGCAAAAAAAGAAATCTCAGGCAATAATTTTATTAGGGCGCATTCAAAAGAGTTTGATTTAAATAATTTAAATTGGTTATGGAATTTTGATTATTCAAAAAAAAATTTTGACAAGCATTTTAATATAGATCCAAATTCTTATATATATGTTGCTTATTTATTTAAAAAAATAGGATTTGAAGAGAAATTTGTAGAGTATATGAAAAAGGCTATAGCTAACGGGGATAGTATTGCATCTCAATTTGCTGGAATTAAGCTTATTGAATATTTTAACTCAATAAAAGAATATTTTGCATCTGAATTGATTGGGGAGAAGCTTTATAAAAAATACGAAAATAATAAATTTATTATCTTAGGTTACTTTAAAAGTCTTTATTGGCAAAAGAAAAATGATAAGGCACTTAGTCTTTTAAATAAGCTTGATAAGATGGAATTTCCTGATTATCAGGAAAATGAAAATATTTTATTAAAAGCAGCTCTTTATCTTAATCTTTCTAATGTAAGTGAGTCAAAAATTTACTTTAATGAACTTTTTGAGAATTTACCTGCAAATTATTTACATGTAAGAGCTTATGATTATTTTATTATTGAAAATAAGTCTAAATACTTTGGTGCAAATTTTTTAAATCTTGTTAGATTTAAGTATGAAGTGGCAAATGGCAATTTTAATAGTGCAATAAATATATTAAATAAAAATGGTTTAAATGATTATTATGATAATAACATTGTATTAAGTGATATTTATAAGGCTTTTATTAGTTCTGGCAAAGTTTCAAATGCGTTAACATTTTTTAGTAAAATAAAGAGCAAATATAAAAATTATTATTTAGGTATTTTAAATCTTAGAGAAAAAAATAATTTAGGACTTCTTCTTTTAAAAGAATATCTTGAAGGTTTAAATCTTAATAATGAGATTAATAGGCTTGATTTGCTTAATACTGCTTTTAGCAATTTAATTTTTACTAAGAGTGCAAGAGATTATTTTGCCGAAAGCGTAGCCAAGTTTTATACTGAAAGCGATAAAAGAAATTCTACTTTTATTAAGATTTTAGAAGATTATATTTTAGAATCAATTCAGCTTGAAGACTATGACAATCTTTATAAACTTTATTCTAATGCTCAAAAAGTTATTTCTAATTCTATTTTGTCTAAGCTTGCTTTTATTAATGCAAGGCTTATATATCATAAATTAATTAAACCTGGTGTAAACGGAGAATATAAGAGTCTGTTGCATTCTGCTGTTAATTATGATAAATGGTCTTATTCTTCATTTATGAGCAGATACTTGCTAGATCAAAATATTGATGAATTTTTTATAGGTGGGTCTGATATTAAATATGAACAATCCGATTATGAGATTTTTTTGGAAGGGTTTTTAAAATTCAATCTTTGCAATTATGTTAGAGGGTTTATTTCTGAGGATTTTAGGAATGGATATAAATTTTCACTCGATTTTTATCGAAAAGTATATGATGAGCTTTTAAAGAGTGAAAATTACTACGATGCAACTCTTGTGATTAATTATCTTGTAAATCAAGATGAATCGGCTTTGATGGAAAATGATTATAAAAGGCTTTATCCTTATTTGTATGGATCTTTGGTAGAATATTGGTCTAAAAGGCGAGGGCTTGAAACCAGCGTTGTATTTTCTTTAATAAAAGCGGAGAGTAGTTTTGAGAAAAATGCTGTCTCAAAACCAGGTGCTGTTGGCCTTATGCAGGTTATGCCATCAACAGCAAATGATATTTCTAAAGAACTTAAGTATTTTAATTATGATTTAAAGATTCCAAAAGATAATATAATAATTGGAACATATTATTTGAAAAAAAGAATATCTACAACCGGCAGTCTTTATAAGGCTCTTGCATCTTACAATGGAGGCATTGGCAATGTTAGAAAGTGGGAAAAAAGTTATGGACATTTGTCAAAAGAGCTTTTTATTGAGGCAATTCCTTTTAGTCAGACTAGAAATTATATTAAAAAAATATTGGTTTATTCGGTATTTTATGACGCTTTGTATGAAAAAAAGGGAATAGATTCGGTAATAGTTGAAATTATGGGCGAATTTCCCAAAAATTAGTGTGGAGCATTTAATGACAAATATTTTAAATGCAATTATTTTGGGCATTGTTCAAGGCATTACAGAGTTTTTGCCAATATCTAGTTCGGGACATTTATTACTTTTTAGGCATTTTATGAATTTAAAGCTCTCAATAATATTTGACATTTATTTACATCTTGCAACAGTTTTAGTGATTATTATTTACTATCGCCAAAGGATTTTAGAGCTTTTTTTAACTTTTATTAGATTTTCTATAAGAAAAACTGATAAATCTGATTTAGAAAATTTAAAATTAATGCTGCTGATATTAATAATAACTATTGTTACCGGAGTTGTTGGAATTTTTATTTCAAAATACGAGAGAATGTTTACATTGCCTTTTGTTTTAATTAATTTTATTATAACAGGGATTTTAATCTTGATGCTAGAATTTAATTTTTTAAAAATTGATTTTAAAGGCAATATTTTGTTAGTGGGAATTTTTATGGGGCTGATGCAGGGCTTAGGTGCATTCCCGGGAATCTCTCGTTCGGGAGTTACAATCTTTTCTGCCTCGGTTATTGGATTTAATAGAAAAAGTGCATTTGAAATTTCATTTTTATCTTTAATCCCAATAGTTTTTGGAGCAATTTTGTTAAAACATAAAGAATTTTATGATATTTTTATGGTTTTAAATTTTTTTGAAATAAACTTAGGAGCATTGGTTGCTTTTGTTGTTGGTATTTTCTCAATAAATTTCTTTTTTAAAATGCTTAATAACAAAAAGCTGTATTATTTTTCGATATATTTATTTGCACTTTCAATTATAAGTTTGTTATTTTTTAGAATATGAAAGATTTTTATCAGTATTTTCAATTTTTGTTTTTTTTCATGCTTTCGGTTATTTCTTTTTCTCTTTTTGTAGCATTGACCCCTTTAAACAATGTATTTATATTTTTTGTTTTTAATTTATTAGGACAAATACTTCTTAATGTGTTTTCATTTTTGTCATTTTATTTAATAGTATATCCAATTGTTAATTGGTACGCTTATAAAAAACATATTTTTACTAAACGATTTGTATTTAATTGGAATTATACTGTAATATTGTTTTTCACTTTAATATTTTTAATAAAAATTAATTCTAATGTTGAAAAGTCTTATTTTATTAAGATATTTCTTATTAATTTTGGTATAGTGTTAGGGAATTTTTTTATTTTTACTCTTTTAATTTTAGAATTTGTTGTTTGGATTTACTTGAATTATATCTTTTTTAAAGATATAAATTTTATTTTAGATGCTTTTAAGTTTTTAGAGTTTAAGATTAAAATTTTGTTTGAAAATATATTAAGTTATTTCCCCTTTTCAAATTCATTAGATGTAAAAAAAGATATTAAAGTTTATGGAGATTCTGCAGATGATCTAAAAGATTCTCAAGGTTTTGATGATAAAGAGAATATTATTAATGATGAGGAATATCAGGCTTTATGGTCATTTAGCGCTTTTTTAAGAAACAATAAAAAGCCTTCCAATATTAATTTAGACAAAACTGTTTTTGAAGGCTCAGAACTCGAAGAAGCAAGCCCTTTAAATAAGGAGACTTCAAATGATAGCGCTTTAAATTCAGATGAAAATGTAGATGAAATTGATGGGTCTTGTGAGTATAAATATTTAGACAATCTTGAGGATAATAAGTTAATTCTTAGTGGAAAAGTTAAAGCCTGTGAGATAAGGACTAAGGGCATAATCAGTCAAGTTACTACTTCTCATGTTTATAACGAAAATGTATCTTTGAATAAAAAAAGCGATTCTTACATTATTGATATTTCAGTTTTTGATCAAAAAGAGATTAAAAATGATGTAGAGGACATTGAATATGATAAAGAAATTCAAAAGCAATCAATGATTCTCCAAGAGACATTAAAAGAGTTTAATATTAATGCAAAATTAATTGATATTATTAAGGGCCCTGTTGTGACAATGTATGCTGTTCGTCCAGATAAGGGAATTAAGCTTTCTAAGATTACTTCTATTTCTGATAATATTGCCTTAAGGCTTGCGGCTATTAGGGTTAGGATTATTGCTCCAATTCCTGGCAGAGAAGCTGTAGGAATTGAAATTCCTAATAAAAGGCGTGAGTTTATTTTGATTTCAGAGATAATAGACAGTAAGGAATTCAGAGGTGATTTTAAAATTCCTTTTGCTCTTGGAAAAGAGATTAGTGGTGAAAATATTGTTTTTGACCTTGTTAATTCTCCACATTTGTTGATAGCTGGTGCAACAGGGGCGGGTAAATCTGTTTGTGTGAACTCGTTAATTGCTTCAATTATTTTTTCAAAATCTCCAGATGAAGTGAAATTAATTATGATAGATCCCAAAATAGTTGAGCTTAAACTTTTCAATGATATTCCTCATTTATTAACCCCAGTTATTACAGATGTCAAGAGAGCTTTAGAAGCTCTTAGATGGTGTCTTGATGAAATGGAGAGAAGGTATGTGCTTCTTGATAATTTATTGGTAAGAGATATTTCTTCTTATAATAAAAAAATAAAAGATGAGAATTTAAATTTAATGGTTTTGCCATATCTTGTAATAATTATTGATGAATTTGCAGATCTTATTCTTTCTGCAAGAAAAGATTTGGAAAATTTAATTTCTAGGCTTGCTGCAATGGCTAGAGCTGTGGGGATTCATTTGGTTCTTGCAACCCAAAGACCCTCAGTCGATGTTATTACGGGTGTAATAAAAGCCAATTTTCCTTCAAGGATTTCTTTCATGGTAGCCAGTTCTATGGATTCTAGAATAATTCTTGGGTCTTCTGGTGCTGAAAAGCTTTTAGGAAAAGGGGATATGCTTTATATTAGCTCTTTAAATCCTTTTCCCCAAAGAATTCAGGGTGGATTTTTAAAGGAAAGAGAAGTTTACAGACTTGTTGAAGAGGTTAAAAAATTTGGTTCTCCAAATTATATTGATGATGAAATATTTATTGATAGCGCAAAAGAGTCAGATTTAGTTGCTCTTGGACCTTCTGATGAACCAATGTTTGATGAAGCTCTTGAGATTGTTAAAGTCACAAGAAAAGCATCAGCATCTTATCTGCAAAGAAGGTTGAAGATAGGCTACAATAGAGCAGCTAGAATTATTGAAATTATGGAAGATATGGGATATGTAGGACCCGTTAATGGATCAAAACCAAGAGAGGTATTAATTTAAAATAAAGAGATATCCATTTGAACATCTCTTGTGATCTCTATCTATTAGTTTTTTGTTTTAACTTTCTTACTTTTTTTGCTTGTTTTCTTTTAAAAGCTTTTTCCTTTTTTACACGTATTGTGGATGGTTTCTCATAGTATTCTCTTCTTTTCCATTCGCGAATAATTGCTTCTTTTTCAATCATTCTTTTAAAACGTTTCAATGCTTTTTCAAGATTTTCATTTTTGTCCACAGTGACTGTTACCAAAAAATCACCTCCTTTTACTCTATTCTTTTAATATTATTTATTATTTTATTTTTGTCAATAAGCATGTCATTTAAAAGGAAATCTGGGTTTATTGCTATGCCATTAATTCTTACTTCGAAGTGTAAATGAGGGCCTGTTGAGAGGCCTGTATTTCCAGTATGTCCAATATATTCCCCAGCACTAACTATTTTATTTTCACTTATTCCTAATTTTGAGAGGTGAAGGTAAATTGTGAATACGCCCGGTAAATGTTGTATTATAAGGGTATTACCCGTTAGCTCTCTATTTTGTGCAAATACAACTTTTCCTTTACCAGCAGCAAAAATTGGAGTATTTTCTCTTTTAAATGGGGCATAATCAATTCCATTGTGCATTGTATAATTTGAAATTTTTTTGCTACCTTGCATGTAAAGCCTTAAATCTCCGTATTGGCTTGTTACAATATATTGATCTTTTATTGGTTTAACTAAAGCATCATAGTGGTATATTGTTGTGTCTCCAGTATTGCCAATAATATTCCACAAAACCAAAGCCTGTTCTTTTTGTTTTATTGATTTTTTTTGGGTTATAAGCTTGGCTTTTTCTTTATTAAAGCTAATTTTTGTTTTTTTGAAGTTAAATTTTTTTATTTCTATTTCTTTGATGTAGCTTTTATTTTCGAATTCTATTTGAATTTTTCTTTTACCCTCTTTTATCATTGGTGTAATCCCCATAAATGCTATGTAATAAATTTTATTTCCCACTGTAAATTTAAATGGAGAAGAGCTTATGATTGGATTTTTATTTGTGCTTAAAAGTGATAAACTTTTAAAATTTTTGTTACTTGCAAAGTATATGTAATCTCCTTGAAATGCTTCTTTTTTATATTGGACTTTAGGAACAGTATTTGTTATTTCTGAATTTATATTTTCTATTCCTAGAATACATAATATAAGTAAAGCTTTTTGTATTCTATGCATTGATTTGAGCGCTCTTTTTTATGTCTATGATTTTCAAAATTTTTTCCCTAGGACAATAAAAATCTTCATTAACTGTAAAAATGATGTCCAAGTATTGATCTTCTTTTATATCCAATTCTTCTATTGTTTTTGTTCCGTTAAAAAAAATGGCTTTATAGTAATCGTTTTGTGATTTAATGCGCATGTTTATATGTTTTGAGCTATGATTTTTGTCAATTATTTTGAGTTCTTGAAGATAAACATTTTCCATCATTAAGATTGGCTCTCTAAATTCATAGCCATAAGGTTCAAATATTTCTATTGTTTTGAAAAGAGAATCTTTTGTTAAATTCTTTGGAAGAATGGCATCTATTAGTATTGATTTGTTTTCATCAGCAGGTTCATATTCAACTTTTGTAGTTGCGTATTCCAATTCTTTAATAAAGTCTTCTAGTAAATTTTCATGCAGCGTAAATCCAGCAGCAGCTTTATGCCCCCCCGAATTTATTACTAAATGGGAAGGTATTATTGATATTAGTGTTTTTGAATTGATTTTATTGTTTGATCTAATTGATCCTTTAATAATATTGTCTTGCTTTGTTAAAAAAATAGCAACTTTTTGGTAGTAAGCAGAAAGTCTAGTTGCAATTCTAGAGCTTATTCCTTTTGGGGTATTTTTATCGTAGCAGACTATGAATTTATCGTTTTTAAAAATAGTATTTTTATTATGTGAATTCCAAGCTTTTTCTTCTTTGTGTTTTCTCAGTTCGTTGATTTCTTTTATTTCTTTAAATTTATTTTCTATTTGATTAATGTCGTTAGTTAGTAAATAATTTATTGCAATATCTGCTTTTTCAAGCCTTCCTGTTGAATTTAGTATTGGTGCAATTTTATATGCAACATCCATTGAATTTATATTTGGTTTTGTTAATATGTTTGCATCTTTTAATAGATAGTTAATAGACATTCTCTCTCTTAGTGCGATTTCTTTAAGCCCTACTTTTAGGATTATTCTGTTTTCATTAATAATGGGCATATTGTCTGCTATTGTTCCTATTGCAACAAAGCTAAGTCTTTTTAGACATTTTTGGAGCAAATTTTTGTTAGTTTCAAAAATTATGTTGTAAAATATATAGTAAAGCTTGTCTTTAATCTCAATTTCTTTATATTTGAAATATTTAGTTGCTTGGATTAAGTCAGTTAATGTTTTTTTTCTAAAATTTGGATATTTTTTTATAAAATTTTCACTAATATCAATTGTGTTTATGTTTCTTGCGAAGTGTTTATTTAGTAATTGGTCTTGATCTTCTTTGTTAAAGATTACTACGTATTTGTTTTGTACAAATTTTTCTAGTTTGTTTGAGTTAATTAAGGGTTCATTTTTATTATTTAATCTTAAATATTGTTTTAGAATGTAGTTGTTTATTTCTATTGCATGAAGAATAATTTCATTTTTTGTGTTTTCTAAAAATAAAAATACAAGATTTTTAGAATAAAGGTCTGTAAAGGATATGCTAAGAGCAAGGCAAGTTTTAAAACTTACACAACATCCCGCTATTTCTTTGAATGGATATTTGTCATCTTTTAGATGAGGATTTATAACTATGCTTTCAGTTTTAAAGTCTTCGCCTGGAAGATGGTGGTCTGTTATTATTATTTCTATTCCTTTAGAGTTTGCATAATTTATTTCTTCAATGCTAGAAATGCCATTATCAACAGTTATTATTAAAGAGATTTTTTTTTCTAAAGCTCTGTTAATCAATTCATTTGAAAGTCCATAAAATTCCCCATTTGAAGGTATTTTATAGCTTACATTAAGCCCAAAGTCTTTAAGAGTTTCATACATTATTATTGTTGCGGTGATTCCATCAGCATCTTTATCTCCAAAGATTAATATGTTTTCATTATTTTTGATTGCTTTATTAATTCTGTTTATAAATTTATCTATATTTTTTAATAAAAATGGGTTGTGTAATAGATTTACACTGTCTTCAAGAAAAAACATAAAATCTTCTTCTTTGATTTCTCGCTTTATGAGTAAAGTTGCTTCAAAGGTATTAATATTATATTGCTTGGCAATGCGAGTTAATTCTTGGGCTTGTATATTAGTTTCTTTTTGTTTCCAAATTTTCATTTACTTCTCTAGAATTCATTTTTAATCGATTTTTCAAGGATTCTTCTTTACTAACTTCACCATAGATTAATTTTAAGTAGTAGCATTATTTTTTTTATTGAATGGTGTAGTTTTAGTGGATTGTAATTTTTACTGTAATCCAAATTCATGGGCATAATTTTAACTGTGTAAATTCTCATTTTATCATTTTATAATAAAAAAAAATATTATTAAATGAATTTCCATAAAATATTTGTTTTGTTATAATTAGCTTAGGAGATTTCAAGTTTTATGGATAAATCTAAGAAAGATAGGTCAGGGGATAAAAAAAAAGAAAAAGTTGTAGCTGGAATTTTGCCTCATTCTAATAAGCCCGCAAGAGTTCCTTTAATAGCGGTTCCTTCTCACCCAGTTTTTCCAGGGATGTTTATTCCGATTGTTATAATCTCTGATTCTGATATGAAAGCAATCGATTATGCTATGAAAGGCAATGGAATCATTGCTTTATTTGTTTTGAATGATAAATTTTTAGGGAAAAACAACAATAATGCTCAACAGAAATTAATTATTGATTATAGTAAAGATATTTATTCTGTTGGAGTTACTGGAAAAATAATAAAAAAAATTAATCTTCCGGACGGCGGCTACAATATATTTGTTTCAACTTTTGATAGGATTAAATTTGTTAAAGTTGTTCTTAATGACAAGTTTCCCATAATTGAGATTGACTATTTAAAGCAAATTCCAGTTAGAAAAGATGATGTTCAGTCAAAGGCAGTTTACAGTAGTATTTTGCTTAGAACTAAAGAAATATTTGCGCATAGAAAAATGCCGGAAATTCAATTAAATATGGTTAATATTGAGGATAAGGGAAAGCTATGTGATATTGTGGCCAGCACTATTTCATCTTCAAAAAATGATCATCAAATAGTTCTTGAAACTTTGAATGTAAAAGATAGGCTTAAAAAAGTTTTAGAACTGATTTATGAAGAGCTTAATTTAATTGAAATTCAAAATAAAATTGCTAAAGGCATTCAAGAGAGATTAGAAAAACAGCAAAAAGAGTTTTTTTTAAAAGAACAGCTTAAGGCTATTAAAGCCGAACTTGGCATAGGAGATAAAAAAAACAGCGATTTAGAAAAGCTTAAAACCAAGCTAAAGGCTTTAGAATTAAAGGGAGAACCTTTAGAGGTAGTTGAAAAAGAGTTAGAAAAATTTTCACTTCTTGAGACAAGTTCTGCTGAATACATTGTTGTTAGAAATTATCTTGAACTTATTACTGAGCTTCCTTGGCGAGATTTGAAAAAAAATTTTGATAAATTAGATTTGCAAAAATCTAAAAAAATTTTAGATAAAACTCATTATGGAATGAACGAAGTTAAGGATAGAATTATTGAATATATTTCTGTTCTTAAATTAAGAAAGACTCAAAAGGGAGCAATTATTCTTTTAGTGGGGCCTCCTGGTGTGGGGAAAACTTCTATTGGAGCAGCTATTGCAAAGGTTTTGCGTACCAAGTTTTTTAGATTTTCTGTTGGTGGAATGCGTGATGAGTCAGAGATTAAGGGGCACAGAAGAACTTATGTTGGTGCTTTGCCTGGAAAAATTATTCAGGGCTTAAGAATTACCAAGACAAATTCTCCTGTTTTTTTAATTGATGAGGTGGATAAAATTTCATCTTCAAGTTATGGGGATCCTTTTTCAGTTCTTCTTGAAGTTTTAGATCCTGAACAAAATGTTAGGTTTAGAGATCATTATCTTGATCTTCCTTTTGATATTTCGAATGTATTTTTTATTTTAACCGCTAATTCCGTTGAAACAATACCAAGACCTTTGTTAAATAGAATGGAGGTTATTGAAATTTCTGGATATGTTGATAACGAAAAAATAGAGATTGCAAGAAAGTATTTAATTCCCAAAGTTTTAAGTGAAAACGGAGTTGATAAAGATTCTTTAAAATTTCAAAGTTCATCTCTTGTTCAAATTGCTCAAGAATATGCAAGAGATAATGGGGTGAGAAATTTTGAAAAATATTTAAACAAAATTGTAAGAAAGGTTGCTAGAAAGCTTATTGAGAATACTGAGGTTAAGTCTTATCAAATTTCCAATGACAATCTAGAAGAATATGTTGGTGTGCCTGTTTTTAGAAAGGAAAGTATGCCCAATGCTATGTATTCAGGGATGGTAATGGGCCTTGCTTGGACAAATTATGGAGGTTCAACTTTAATGATTGAGACTGTAAAGACAGAGTCCAAGGTGGGTGGAATTAAATTGACTGGTAGACTTGGGGATGTTATGAAAGAATCTGCTAATATTGCCTATACTTATGTTAATAGCATTAAAGAGGATTTGAGTATTAGTAAATCTTTTTTTGAAAAAAATATTATTCATTTACATATTCCAGAAGGAGCAACCCCAAAAGATGGGCCTTCTGCAGGAATTACAATAGCTAGCGCTTTTATTTCTCTTGCTCTTAATAAGGTTGTTAGACCCCATTTGGCTATGACAGGAGAACTTTCTCTTACTGGGAATGTAATGATGATAGGGGGCCTTAGAGAAAAAATAATTGCAGCAAAGCGTAGTGGTGTTGAGCATATTATTGTTCCTAAGGCAAATAGAGTTGATTTAGAAGAAATTCCTATTAACATTAAAAGCGGCATTAATTTTTATCTTGTAGATAATATGCGCGAGGTCATTAAATTATTATTTTAATTTTTTAAAATTGTTGTTTGAGACGAGTTTTACTCTAGGTTTAAATAAATGAATTAATAATGGGAGAAGAGTTAGCGATGCAAGAGATGTCGTTAGCATTGTAAAAGCAATTATTGCTCCGAGAGTTGATATTATTTTATAAGACGAAAATGTTAAAGTTAAAAATCCTATTCCAACAGAAATGGAATTTGCAAATATTCCATTAAATACACTGGGTATTGATTCAAGAAGTGCAGTTTTGTAGATTTGGTTTTTTTGGTATTGTAAAATAAACGTATTGAAAAAATGAATTGAATAATCTACTCCTACTCCCATGCTTACAGATGCAATTGTTGCTGTTGCAGGGTTTAAGGTTATCCCAAATAATCTCATTACAGCAAAGTTTAAAAACACTGACCATGCTACTGGGATTGCAATAATTATTCCGGTTTTTATAGATTTAAAGAAAAACATAAGTAGCAGTGTTATTGATCCAAGAGTTGTTATAATGTTCATAACCTGTTCTTTTACCATTGTTTTAGCTATTAACACCTTATCATAAACTCCTGAGAAATGATATTTATTATTTTTCATATGTTCATTAATTGTTTTAATAGCATATTTTTCAAATTTTTTTATTCCTTCAGTTGAGTTGTCTTCAATTCTTACTATGATAGATATTAATGACCAATCGTCATTAATGTACATTTTTTTATTGTCTTTAGTCCAATCGCTTCTATCTACCAAGTTTATTAGTTTGTTTAGTATAATTTTGTTTTCAGGTAGTTTATACTCTAGTGGGGATTCTTTTTTGATTTTAAAATTTGTAAATTTTAAAATTCCATTAATAGAGCTGGATTGAGTTTTTGCAGAGAATGCATCAAGTTTATCTGTAATTAAGTCTAAGGTTTGCATTGCTTTAGCATTTTTAAATTCACCGGGTTTTCCTTCAAGCTCTATTTTGAAAATCGATATTCCTCCCATTTCTTTTTGCATTAGGTTTAATGTTTTTTTTACACTTGTGCTTTCTTTAAAGTAGTCTTTTTCATCAAAATTGATTTCGATTTTTAAAAGACCCACAAAAGAAATTCCCAGTATAATGAGGACCATTATAGAGGATGTATATTTTCTTTTTAATATGGATTTTGTTATTTGTGTATTTAGTTTGGCAAGTATTTCAAGGAAAAATATTTTATTTAGTTTATTTTCTTTTTCTTTTTCAAAAGATCTTTTTTTTGCAAATGGGATTAATGTGATTATTCCAGGTAAAACAGTTAATGAAATTATCATTGAGATAATGACCCCAATTGACATGAAAATACCCATTGTTTTGTAAGCATTAATTGAAGAGGTTGTAAGAGATAAAAATCCAAATGCAGTTGTAAGAGATGTTAGCAGAATGGGAGTTTTGAGTTTTTTAATTATTGCTTTTATGGATTCTTTTGAGAGTTGTTCTTTTTTTATTAATTTAAATATTTCATTTATTATGTGTACAGCATTGGCGCACCCGATTGAAATAAGTAAAACAATCATTGAGGTTTCTGGTACTGTAATAGGGGATTGTACAAGCCCTTTAATTCCAAAAGTCCAAATCAATGATAATAATGCAATAAAAATAGGAATTAATGCTCCAATTAGATTTTTTATAATAAGATAAAGAGAAATTATTACTACAAAAGTAGCAAGAGGGCCTAAGATCTTGAAGTCTTCAACCATATAGTTTAGGATTTTTTCTCTTACTATTAAATCTCCTGTAAGATATAACTTTAAATCGTCAGTTTCATATTTTTTAATTGTTTTTTCCATCTCATCAAGTTCAGTTTTTAAATTTCTACTGAAGTTGATTTTGTCACTCTCTGTTGGGATTATTATGAAGTATATTAAATTTTCTGAGTTGCCTAAGAATGTGTTTTTTACAAATGGAGTTGACTTTATTTTATTTTTTATTTCTTCTATATCTTTATCGGTGTAGATTTCTTTTTTAAATTGTGGGAAATAAGAAAATATGCTTGTAACTGCATTTGGAGATACTTTTAAAATTCTGGTTATTTCATCGATTACGCTGTTTATTGTTTCAAAATTTTTTTTATTGAAAATATTTTTTTTATCTTGGAATATTACTATTGTAGATAAAAGTGAATTACTTTTGTCAATGTCTATTAAGCTTTCAGTTTCTTTAGTTTTGGGTATAAGTTTTAAGATGTTTGCATCGAATTTAAGATTTTTTAAAAAAAATCCTAAAAAGATAGTAATTAGGATAAATATTGTAAATATAATTCCTTTATATTTAATGCTTAGACCTTCAAAGTCCATATCATGCCTCTTTTTTACTTTATCACTATGTTGACAAGCTTGTTTTTAATTACAATTATTTTTACTATTTTTTTATTGAATAAATTTGATTTTATTTTGCTATTTTCCATTGCTATTTCTTTTAGTTCTTCTTCGTCTATCTCTTTGTTTAGTAAAATTTTGTCTTTTATTTTTCCATTTATTTGTAAAACAATTTCTTTTTTATCTTTAATAATAAGGCTTTCATCGAATTTTGGCCATTTTGAATTTTTGAATAAACTTGGAAGCTCTCCAATATATTCCCACAACTCTTCTGCTAAATGAGGCGCATAGGGAGATAAAATAATGATAAACGGCTTAAATATGTTTAAATAATTTTTTTCATACTTTAGAAGTTCATTTATAAATATCATCATAGCAGAGATTGCCGTGTTAAAATTTAGGTTTTCTGTGTCTTCTGTGACTTTTTTAATTACTTTATGTAGTTCAGATATTATTTCCTTTGGAGGATTGTCTTTTGATAATTCTTTTTCTCTTAAGTTCCAAATTTTGTTTAAAAATCGAAAAACTCCAATAATGCCTTTAGTGTTCCAAGGTTTAGAATCTGTTAGCGGTCCCATAAACATTTCATAAATTCTCATTGAGTCTGCTCCAAATTCCTTAATGATGTCGTCTGGATTTATTACATTTTTTAAAGATTTTGACATTTTGGCAATTACTTGGGTTACTTCTTTGTTATCTTTTTTGTCAAAAAATTTATTGTCTTTTTCTACAACTTGGTCATTAGGTATTAAAACTCCATTTTCTTTTTGATAAGAGAATGATGTTATTATGCCCTGATTTATTAGCTTTTTAAAAGGTTCTTTGGTATTTACGTACCCTAGATCATAAAGAACCTTGTGCCAAAACCTTGAGTAAAGCAGGTGCAATACTGTATGTTCAGCTCCACCTACGTATAGGTCAACTGGCATCCAATATTCAATTTTTTTTTTGTTTGCAAACTCTTTTGGATTTTTAGGGTCTAGGTATCTTAAATAATACCAACAAGAGCCTGCCCATTGAGGCATTGTGTTTGTTTCTCTTGTAAGATCCATTTCTTTTATGTTTACCCAGTCTTTAATTCTTGACAGTGGAGATTCTCCTGTTCCAGAAGGTTTGTAGTTTGCAATTTCTGGAAGCTTTAAGGGAAGATCATTTTCCTCTAAAGGTATTGCGTTTCCAAGTTTATCAAACAAAATGGGGATAGGCTCACCCCAGTATCTTTGTCTTGAAAAAATCCAATCTCTAAGCCTATAGGTAACTTTTTCTTTCCCTTTTTTGTTTTTAGTAAGCCATTCTATGACTTTTTCTTTTACCTCAGAATTTTTAAGATTATTAAATTCATTAGGAGAATTTATTGAAATTCCATCATTAATAAATGCTTTTTCTAATATTTCATTTTTCCCCGATTTTGATATCACAGGTAAAATTTTTAATTGATACTTTTTAGCAAATTGAAAGTCTCTTTCATCATGTGCTGGAACGCCCATTACAGCTCCGGTTCCGTAAGTTCCCAGTACGTAGCTTCCAACCCAAATTGGAATTTTTTCATTTGTTATTGGATGAAATGCGTAAGATCCTGTAAAAACCCCCGATTTATCTTTTTCAAGGGAGGTTCTCTTAAGATCACTTTTGAGTTCTTCATGTTTTACATATTTTAAGACATCTTTTTTAAAGTTGTTTTTTGTTATTTTTTCTATTAGTTTATTTTCCGGTGCTATTACTAAATATGTGATGCCAAAGATTGTGTCTGGTCTTGTTGTAAAAACTTTGATTTTATCGCTGTGACCTTCAATTTCAAAGTCAATTTCAACCCCTGTTGATTTGCCAATCCAATTTCGCTGCATTTCTTTTACAGATTCAGGCCATTCTAATTCTTCCAGGTCGTCTAACAATCTTTCAGCATACTTTGTAATTTTTAAAACCCACTGTCTTAAATATTTTTTTTCGACGTTGTAAAATCCTCTCTCAGATTTTGGTCCGTCTGGAGTTTGAATGATCTCTTCATTTGCTAGTACTGTTCCAAGTTCAGGGCAGTACCATACAGGCATTTCTTTTACATAAGCCAGGTCTTTTTTATATAATTGCAAGAAAATCCATTGTGTCCATTTATAGTAATTTTCCTCGTGTGTTCTAATTTCTCGATCCCAATCATAGGCAAACCCCAAAGCTTTTATTTGTTTTTTAAACTTGTTAATATTTTCTTCTGTACTTTTTTGAGGATGAGTTCCTGTTTGTATTGCGTAATTTTCAGCAGGAAGCCCAAAGCTATCAAACCCTATTGGGTGAAGTACATGAAATCCATTCAAAAGCTTGTATCTTCCAAATATATCAGTGGCTGTGTATCCTTCTGGATGACCAACATGAAGTCCGTTGGCAGAAGGATAGGGGAACATGTCAAGTATATATAATCTTTTTTCTTTGGGAATGTTTGGATCTTCTTCTACTTTGTATGTTTTGTTATTATCCCAAAATTCTTGCCATTTTTTTTCAATTTTTATGAATTCGTATTTAGACATTTGTCCTCTTGAAAATTAACCTATAACAGCAACTTATTTTCTAGTATCTTTTTAGATCCTATTTATGTTAATTTTATTTAATAAGCTGCTAATAATTTTGATGCTGTGAACTGGACTTGAACCAGCACGGGCTTGCGCCCACTAGCCCCTCAAGCTAGCGTGTCTACCATTTCCACCACCACAGCGTTATTAACCATTATATTTTTTATTTTAAATTTTTGTCAACTTTTTTCTTTTTTTTAATTACGCAGATTATTATTATTGTTGATATTAAAATAATAAATATTGCAAATATAATTATTTTTATTTTTGAAAATATCATTTCAAATGATTGTCCTAGTTTAAAGCTTAGGGTAAAATAAACGATTACTGAGAGCAAAGTTGCAAAAAAGTCAGAAACAATAAATAGATTGGATTTCATATTACCCATTCCTGCTGATATAAATATTGCGTTTCTAACTCCAAAGGGTATAAATCTTCCTATAAATAAAGTTAATACCCCGTATTGACCATAATAGTAATTTATTTTGTCAAGCAGGTTATTTTCTTTTTTGTTTTTAAACAATTTATTTCCCATTAATTTTCCAATGTAAAAAGATATTATGTCCCCAAGATAGGCTCCCCAAAAAATTCCTAAAAATATTAATACAGTATATTCATTTTTGCGGCTAGATAAAATTCCCCCCATTAGTACTATTGCATCCTCAGAAATAGGAACATTAAGTCCTGCTAAAATTAGTAAAGAAAAAAATACTATTGGGGAATAAGCTATGTTTGAATCAATCGATTCTAGTATTGTGTTTATATACATTTTTATCATCTATTTCTTGTTTTATAAGTTAAATATATACTTGCTAAAGTTAAATATGCAAAGTAAAAGATAAGAACCGTTTTTGCTATTTTTAACGCTGTTGTGGACAGCTCTGAAAATATTGATACAACAAATATTAAGCAACTTATTATTGTTATTGGTATGGTAATTTTCCTTAATTCTTTGGTTTTTGATGGATAAATAAATTTTATTGGGATAAAGCTTGTTATAATGCATATTGACATTGTAATAAAATTTGTTATTTGTTCCATTTTAAAGATTATGTTTAATATCACAAAGAGATTCCATAGGGAAGGAAATCCCCTAAAGTAGTTATCATTTGTTTTTGCATCTGTTCTTGAAAATTGGTAAGCTGATGAGAGCAAAATTCCAATGCAAATGACGACTTTATATTTTTCTTCAATGAATTCTCCTAAATAAAAAAATATAACAGGTATGAATGTATAGTTTATGTAGTCTGTAATATTATCAAGCAGAGTGCCATCAATTTCAGGTATTAATTCTTTAACTTTAAGTTTTCTTGCCATAGTTCCGTCAATTCCATCTATTATAAGTCCCGTTACTGTTAGCTTTAAAAGAAGAGAATAATCACCATTTACAATTGAAATTATTGAGTAAAGTCCTACAATCAAGCCAGATGCTGTAAAAATATGTACAAGCCAAGCTAAAATCAAATTGATATTTTTCACAGTAAATCTCCTTTTATTGGAATATTTTCTTTATCTCTTCAAGTCTACATTTGAAAATGTTAATAGTGTTTTCTATTGTTGATTTTTTTGTTAAATCTACGCCGGTAATATTTAAGGAATCTAGTGGGTATTTGGAACCACCCGTTTTTAAAAATTTTATATAATTTTCTACCGCATCTTTTTTACTTTCTTTAATGTCTTTGTATATTGAAAGAGCAGCTGCAATGCCTGTAGCATATTGATACACATAAAAGGGTGAATAAAAGTGGGGGATTCTTAGACATTCAAGGGGACTTAATTCATCAAATTTTAGGCTAGGGCCAAAGTATTTTTTTAGCAAATTCATATAAGTTTCTGTTAGTGTTTCTTTTACCACGGGCTCTTCTTTACTAATCATTTCATGAATAATGTACTCAAATTCAGCAAACATTGTTTGTCTAAAGAATGTTGAAATCATGTCGTCAATTTGTGTGAGTTTTATATATTTTATTTTTTTAGTATCGGTTTCGTTTTTAAGCAAATATTCTGCTAATATTTGTTCGTTGATTATTGATGCTATTTCTGCTTCAAAAATAGAATAATTGTAGTGCGGGAATGGGTTGTTTTTTATGCTAAAGTAAGAGTGCATTGAATGCCCTGCTTCGTGTGCAAGCGTAAACATATCTCTTATTGATTCGTCTTTGTAATTAAGAAGTATATAAGGTTTGCCGTTGTATGATCCGGCGCTAAAAGCTCCCGATCTTTTTCCGGTATTTTCGTATTTATCAACCCATCTTTCTTTTAAAAGGCCGTTTCTTAAGATTTTTGTATATTCATTTCCTAGTACCTCTAAAGATTTTAATATCTTTTCACAAGCTTCTTCAAATGAATTTTTAAATGTTATTCCTTTTGTTAGTGGTACATAAACATCGTAGTGATATAGATATTCTTGGTTTAAAACTTTTTTTCTAAACTCATAATAGTCATTAAGCACAGATAAATTTTCATTGACAGTTTCGATTAAATTTGTATAAACTTTTTTATCAATATTGTTTGAAAAGAGTTGCATTGAAAAAGTATTTTGAAACTTTCTTGTCTTTGCAATAAAATGGCTTTTCTTAAAGTCTGATATAATAAGATTGGCAAGTGTATTCTCATTATTTTTGTATTTTTGATAAAATCTTAAAAAAGCTTCTTTTCGTATTTTTTGATCTTCGTTTTGTAGAAATAGCGTGTAGGTAGAATTGGTTAAAGGGTGTCCATTAATTTCTCCAAATTCCATATCGGCATTTGTTAATGCTGAGAATATGTTTTGATAAGATGAATAAAGAGGGGTGTAGTTAGCAAGTATTTTTTCTTCTTGTTCGCTTAAAATATGACTTTTTTCTCTTAGTATTTTTTCAATTGCAATTTTTTTATCCTTAACCTCTGGATCATTTATCCAAGCTTGAATTTTTTTTTCGTCTGTTTTTAGTATTTTGGGCATGAAGTATGAGGTAGCATCAGATACTTTTGTAGATAAATTGACACATATAGAGTATATTTTATTTGAATCCGTATTGGTTACATCTGTTTCTAATTGAAGCATTGCATAATAAGAGACTTTCTCTAAATCTTCCATGATTTCGTAGTATTTGTTTAAAGTTTCTCTAAACAAATCAAAATTTAATTCCAGTTTTTCATATTTTTTGAATTCTTTGGTTTTGATTTCAATAGTATTGATTGCTTTTGTATATTCTTCTTCATTTGCAAATAGAAAAGATAAATCCCATTTATCATTCTCATTGATTTCATTTCTATTTATCACTAAATTCTCCTCTATCTTTTTTTATTGTTTTTAAAGAAATAATAAGTCGAAATTTTATAAACATTGTGCTTTTTATTTTACAATAAAGTCTAAACTTTATATATAAAAAGCCTTTAAGATTAACTGTTGAATAAATATTCTAATAAAAATTTTTTAAATTTTAAAAATGCTATTCCTCGATGAGATATTTTATTTTTTTCTTCAAGTGTTAAATCACTAAGTTTTTTATTATTTTTAGTTAAAAATATTGAATCATAACCAAATCCATAGTTTTGCTTGTCATTTAAACTTAGGGCAATTTCTCCCTTAATAATTCCTTCAAAATTTAATATTTGTCCATTTTTTGATATATAGCTTATGTTGCATATAAAATATGCTTTTCTGTTTTTCTCATTTTTCATTAAATCTAAAATTAGTTGATTTTTTTCATTAGTGCTTAATTTTTTACATACTTTATAAGTATCATATCTTTTAGAGTAAATTCCAGGCTCCAAGTTTAGTGCCTCAATGCACAGCCCAGAGTCTTCTCCGAAAACATTTTGATTTTTATTTAAAATTTCAAACAGTGCTTTTGCTTTAATCAAAGAGTTTTCTTTAAATGTTTTTCCTGTTTCTTTTATGTTAAAATTTTGAGGGACTATTAAGTTTAAATTAGGTATATCTAATATATTTTTTACTTCATTTATTTTATTTTCATTTGTTGTTGCAAAAAATAGTGTTTTCATCTATATAATAATAAAGTATTTATGAGTTGAATTGTATAATTATATTGGTTTTAAGTATTATTCTTTTTAATTTTGTTTATTTGTTAAGTATTTTTGTACCAGGTTTTTATCGAAAAATTTGGATTTTTGTCTAAGGTATTAAAATAAATTTTTAATTTTTTTGTTTGAGCATGGTAATTTTTGATAAGGTTTGTTATGAAGAAAAGAATTAAATTTAAGATTATTTTGGGTTTTAAAGGAATTTTAAAGTTTTTTTTAGCTATTTATAATTCTTTGTTTACAGCCCTTAAAGTTATACATTCTTTTTTTAAGCAAAATATTAGCTTTATTATTATTCCCCATGTTAAAGGGAATGTAAAAAATATTAAGATTTCTTTTTTGACTTTATTTTTCTTTTCTACTTTTTTTTTAGGCGGTTTTATAGGGTTTGTTTTGCTTGCCGTTAATTATGTTACTCTCTCATCAATTGTTAAATCCACAGAGAAAAATTACTCTTTAGCAGAATCTGAGATTGAAGATTTTAGAAATACAGTTGTAGAAATTAATTCTGTTGCAAAAAATTTTTCTAAAGTTTTAGATGAGCTTAAAACTTCTTTAAAAATCAATTCTAATGGCATTGATTTAAATAAAAATAAATTAGATGGAGATCTTTCTGATTTTATTGATTTGCAAATTTTAGAAGCTAATTCAATAAAAGAGCTTAGCGATCTTAAAAATATTAAAAGCAAAATAGAAAGTTCAATTCCTCCTCTTAAAAGCATAGTTAAGGTCTTGCATGCTCAGGACAAGCTTTTAAATGATATTCCTTCTCTTTGGCCTCTTGCTGGTGGAGCTGGAATTATTACTTTGCATTTTGGCCCTGCTATTGAGCCTTTTACTAGGCAGTGGTATATTCACAAGGGCATAGATCTTGGGGGAGTTAGAATTGGAACTCCTATTGTTGCAACTGCTGATGGGGAAGTTGTTAGAGCAAGTTATCAGTCGGCAGGCTACGGCAATTTTGTTCAAATTAAGCATAAGTATGGGCTTGCGACTCTTTATGCACATATGTCGCGTCTTAATACCTCTAAAGGGTCTTATGTTAAAAAGGGACAGATAATTGGATTTATGGGGCAGACAGGTTATGCAACAGGTCCTCATGTTCATTATGAGGTTCGTGTAGGTTCTCAAGTTATTAATCCCGATATGTATTTAAATTTAGCAACAGGAGCTTCGAAATAGATGTTAAATTTTTTGACTGTGAAAAAAGAAAGAAAAGCCCCGCCTTTGTTTATTTTTGATGAAATAAAAACAATAGTGGGTGTTGGTGATTTTTTTAAAGGAGACTTGGTTTCAAATAATTTTATTAGGCTTGATGGTGATTTTATGGGCACTATTAGCTCTACTAAAAGGGTAATTATTGGAGAGAGTGGTAGAGTTAAATCTAGCATTGATGCTAATGAACTTGTTATTTCTGGAATGGTTGTGGGTAATATTTATGCTAAAAGCAAGATTAAAATATTTGCATCGGGGTGTGTTATTGGAAATATTTCTTGTAAATCGATTGAAGTTGAAGAGGGCGCCATTATTGATGGGTATATGGATATTGGTGCTGAGTATCTTAGAGCTCCTGAAAGAAATACATTTTTTTATACTGGCTCTTACAAGGTCAACGAAGATTTTTTAATTGAAATCAATAAGGAACATCAAGAAGAAAAAAAATCTTTTCAACTTTTAGAAGGGGAAGATGATAAATATTTTTCAAGTATTGTGAACAAAATAGATGAAAGTAAATAATTTGATTGCTGGGGCATTAAATCTTAATTCAAAAGATTATAAAAAAAGTGGCAAAAAGGTATCTTTTGATAAGAACAATCTTTTTTCTTCGGTGTTTCAGACCGAAAGTGTTAAAGAGGATAAGCATTTTATTTTACTTGAAAATGGAGAATTTAATCTTGATTTAATTAAAAGCATGTTGGATGGAATTAATGAGACTGGTGAGAAACTTTTGAGTGAACCTTCCAGGCAAAATGTGATTTTTTACAAAAAAGTTATTTCAGAGTTTATATCCATTATTATATCATCTTCTGTTTGCTTGAAAGAACAAAAAGGGGGAAGTTTGGGGGATCCTAAGCGTCCTAAGTATAGAATTATTAAAATTATTAACGATAAGTTGGATAGACTTGCTTATTCTGTTTTACAAAATCAAATGACCCAGATTAAACTTTTAGATAGCATTGAAGAGATTCAAGGCTTGCTTGTGAATTTGCTAATGTGAATTGGGTTTGAGGATTTTAATATTTTAAGTTTTAAATTAAAAGGGATTGTTTAACAATCCCTTTGTTTAATAGCATAAATTAAATTAATTTTAAATTATATATTTTTTACTTATTTCTAAAAAGCTTTTTATTTGTTCATTTTTCCACTCTTCAGATTTATTTAATTTTTTCATCATTATTTCAGCAACCCTTGGAGCAGCCTCAATTGTGGCTTGAGGATTTAAAGGCAGTGATCTTGTTCTTCTTGCTAAAACATCCTCAATCGTTTTGGCTTGTTCAAAGTCAATTGAAAAAGCTATTTGAGCTTCATTTAAATCCAAGTTTTCGTGTATCTTTTTGTCAAAACCCTGCATATTTTTTAGAATTTCAAAGTCACTGCCATAAGCTCGAAAAGGTTCAGGAATTTTCATTGCCTCTTCTTTTTTAAGGTAGCCGTGTAACCTTAAATCTTCTGTAGTTGGTGCACAATTTGGTATTAAATTTTTTTCTATTGCCTTAAGTAAGGTTTTTTCTGCCATTTTTCTGTATGTAGTATATTTGCCCCCCGCTATTGTAATAAGATTTGAATCTGATATAAATATTTTTTCATTTCTTGAGATTTTTGAAGTGTTTCCCTTAGCTTTTGGATCCATTACTAATGGCCTTATTCCGGTGTATACGCTTTTTACATCAGATTTTTCTATTTTAATATTTAAATAGCCATTTAAATTATTTATTATAAAGTCAATCTCTTCTTCAAATCTTTTAGGTTCCTCTTCTATTTCTTTTATTGGAATATCAGTGCTTCCACAAACAACACTATCATACCAAGGAATAGCGAATAAAATTCTATTATCACTAGTTTTAGGTATTAATATTGCATGATTTTTGGGAAATTTGTCTTTTTTGATTATTAAATGACTACCTTGGGAAGGTTTGATAATGTTTAAGGCTTTTTCATCATCCAATCTTCTTATTTCATCTGAAAATATTCCTGTTGCGTTTATTATACATTTGCTTTTTAATGAAATTTGTTCTTTTGACAATTTGTTTTGTATGAGAACCCCCGAAAGTTTTCCGTTTTCTTTGTTGAATTTTTTAAGTTCTGTATAGTTAAGAGCAATGCCCCCTTTCTCGGTAAAAGTTCTTAACAATGTTATTGCCATTCTAGCATCATCGAATGAATCGTCGTAATATAGAATAGAGCATTTAAGGCCTTCTGTTTTAATATTAGGAGCTTTTTCAATGGTAGATGTTTTGGATAGTAATTTAGTTTTGTATTTGGCCGTTTTTTCTTTACCCATAAGATTGTGGTAATAAATTAATCCAAAATAATAATAAGGTATTTCTAAAACATTATAAATAGGAGTGATAAGTGCGCATTCGTTAATTAAATGGGGTGCATTTTTCTCAAGAATGGCTTTTTCGTGTAAAGCTTCTTTAACTAAAGAAATATTCCATTGGGCCAAATATCTTACTCCACCGTGAATTAATTTGCTTGACCTAGAGGAAGTGCCTTTTGCATAATCAAATTTTTCTATAAGTATTGTTTTATATCCCCGTGTAATTGCGTCTACTGCAATGCCAAGCCCTGTTGCGCCTCCTCCAATTATTATAAGATCAAATTCTTGATTTTCAAGATCTTTTAATTTTGTTTCTTTGTTATTATTCATGAAATTTAAATATTCCTCCGTTTTGGTTAATTTCTTTTCTTTTTAGTTAAATGCTAGATTTAAGAAATTCGAAAAGACAGACCATTTGTTTTAATTTTATTGAATAAGCACTATAGACCAATTGCGCTGATAAATTTTTCAATTTTTTGTGATTTTTCTTTAGATTTAATATGATATTAATCATTTTTTGTATTACTCCAATGAATTGACCTTTTTATAAAGTTTAGGCAGTTTATTTCTTGAATGCATGCACAATATCAATAGATATTCAAAGCCTTGTTTTGAATTTTTATAGACCATTAGAATTTTGTATCCAGGATTTTGATTTTTCAATTGCTCTGTTCCAATTCTCAAGGAGCATTTCTTTTTGATTTTTAGGCATTGAAGGTTCAAATATTTTATCTACTTGCCAAAGACTTATAATTTCTTCTGCGCTTTGCCAATAACCTGTTGCAAGTCCTGCAAGGTAGGCAGCCCCAAGAGCGGTTGTTTCTGTTATTTTTGGTCTTACAACTTTGCATTCTAAAAGATCAGCTTGAAATTGCATTAATAGATTGTTTTGACTTGCTCCCCCGTCTACTCTTAATTCTTGAATTTCAAAGTTGGAAATGGATTTTTTCATGGTATTTAGTATATCAAAACTTTGAAATGCGATGCTTTCAAGAGCAGCTCTTGTAATGTGTGCTTTTGTTGATCCTCTTGTTATTCCGATGATTGTTCCTCTTGCATAAGAATCCCAATGGGGTGCACCAAGTCCAACAAATGCTGGCACAAAATAAACCCCACCATTATCTAAGACAGAGCTTGCTAATGCTTCTGCATCTGAGCTTTTTCTGAAAAATTCAAGACCGTCTCTTAACCACTGAACTACAGCTCCGCCAATAAAAACACTTCCTTCAAGAACATAAGTTACAGATTTTTTTCTTCCCCATGCAATTGAGGTTAAAAGCTTGTCATGGCTAATGATTGGCTCTTTTCCTATATTAACTGTTAAAAAGCAGCCAGTTCCATAGGTATTTTTGGCCATACCTTTTTTAAGACAGGCTTGTCCAAATGTTGCTGCAAATTGATCTCCAGCAATTCCTGCGATAGGAATTTCTGCTCCAAATAGTGATTTGTCTGTTTTGCCATATATTGTAGAGCTTTCTTTAAGTTTAGGCAAAATTGCTTTTGGAATATTTAATATGCTTAAAAGTTCATCATCCCACTTTAATGTTTTAATGTTTAATAATAATGTTCTTGAAGCATTAGAGTAATCAGTTGCATGTTCTTTTTTTTGAGTCAGATTCCACAATATCCATGTATCTATTGTTCCAAAGCACAATTCGCCATTTTCAGCTTTTTGTCTGGCTCCTTCTACATTATCCAAGATCCACATTATTTTTGTTCCACTAAAATAAGAATCTAGCACCAAGCCTGTTTTTTCCAAAATAATTTTATCTTTCCCTTCGTTTTTTAATTGATCGCAAATTTTTGCAGTTCTTCTGTCTTGCCACACTATTGCATTATAGATGGGCTTTCCTGTATTTTTTTCCCATACAACTGTAGTTTCTCTTTGATTAGTTATTCCAATAGCATCAACTTCATTTGGTAAAATTCTTGCATTTGCCATAGCTTCTGTTATAACTCCAAGTTGTGACCCCCATATTTCGGTAGGATCATGTTCCACCCAACTTGGTTGTGGATAAATTTGAGTAAATTCTTTTTGAGCAAACCCTTTTATGTTGGCATTTTTGTCAAATACCATTGCTCTCGAGCTAGTAGTACCTTGATCAATAGATAAAATGTATTTCATAGTTTTTTCCTTTTTTCTTTAAAAAAGATAAATATCTTTTCTTTTAGTCTTTGTTATTTTTTAGTGTAAATTCGTAAATTGTAGCTCCCAAAATTGCTCCAATTATTGGGCCGATTATTGGTACAATAAATATACTAAGGTTGTTAAAGCCGTGATTTTTAAATCCAGCAAATAAGAGTAAAAGTCTTGGTCCCAAGTCCCTTGCAGGATTAATAGCATAACCGTTCATTCCTCCAAAACTTATTCCTATTGATAAAACCACTGCTCCTATAATAAATGGAATAAATGGGTTGTCGCTGTGTTTTTTTGTAAAATCTCCAACAACAGAAATTAAAAACATTAGTAAAAAAGTTCCAAAAATTTGATCAATAAATCCAGGCAAAAATCCAGGAACAGCAGGGAAGGTTGCCATTATTCCTTGAGTATTTTCAAGCCCAGGGTCCATTTCTATCCATTTAGGATAAAATACGACAAGTGTCATTAATGCGCCTGTAAACGCCCCTAATATTTGCGCCACAATGTAATGCAAAAGTTTTGAAACGGGAAATTTTCCAGTACTTGCTAATCCTATGCTAACAGCCGGATTTAGGTGTGCTCCACTTATTCTTGCTGCTGTATAAATACCGAAAGTTACACCTAATCCCCATCCAAATACTATATTTGTATATCCGCCTTTTATTATTTCTCCTGGTACTTCGGGGCTTGAGGGAAATAATACTGTCATTGCAACAGATCCAGTTCCTAAAGCCAATAGAATGAATGTTCCCAAAAATTCCGATATAAATTCTTGGAATTTTGTATAATTCATAATTATATCTCCTTATTTTTATAATAATTTTTATTTTTTATTAAAAAGTTTTAATTTTTGATTTTTGAATTCGAATATATTAAATTTTTTAATTAAATATCACTGTATTTTTTGCAAGATGGTTAGAATTTTTATATTTTAGTCTTTTTTACTAAAAATAATTAATATTTTTAATAAAAATTTTATTAAAATTATATTTAATATCTTATTTTTAATTAAGATTAATGTCAATAATTTAAGAATTTTAATTTTTAAATTGTGGATTTCTTTTCTAAAATTTGTTTAAGGATTTTTTATTTTATATTAAAATTTTTACATTGGATTTTTTGATTAATGAAGTTTTATTCTTTAGTAATTCTTTTTTAATTTGTGTGTGAATTTATTTAAGTTATTTTGGAGGTAGACTTGGTGATTGTAATAGAAGGTTTAATTGGGGTAGGAAAAACTACTCTTGGAAATATTTTATCAAGGGAGCTGGAAGTTCCTTTTTACAGTGAACTGAATAATGATTTTACTTTGGCTGTATTGGACAAATTTTATAAGGATAAATCCAGATGGGCATTTCCAGTTCAAATTAATTTTCTTAATGAGAGGTTTAAATTAATAAAAGGTGTATTTAGAACAAAAGGGGGCATATTAGACAGATCTATTTATGGTGATTGTGTGTTTGCGTCTCTTTTAAATTGTGATGGGCACATTTCTGATGAGGAATATAAAATATATATCGATCTTCTTGACAATATGCTTGAACATTCTCAGCGACCAAGTTTGCTTGTTTACCTTGATTGTAGTATTGATGAGGTTGAGCGCAGAATTAAAAATAGAAATAGAAGCTTTGAAATGAATATTCCAAGGGATTATCTTGAGGGGCTTAATAGGAAATATTTAAAGTGGTACGATGAATACAACTTGTCGTCAAAAATAAAATTTTCTTACGATAATATAAATATTTTTAGTGAAGAAGATAAGAATAAAGTGATTTCTTTAATTAGAGATAAACTTGTATTATAATTATTTATAGTGGATTGACATTCTTTTATTTTAAGGTTGAGTGTTAATGGAGGTTCTTATGAGAAGATTATTTCTTCTGTATTTTTTATGTTCTTTTGTTTTTTTGAATTTGTTTGCTCAAGGTAGTTCTTCTTATGTTGATAAGCAAAAAGAGCTTGCTATTTTTTATTACGAGGTTGGCCAAAGATATATAAACGTTGGTAAAGTTAAAAAGGGAAAGCTTTTCCAAGCAAAAGCTTTAAAAATTTATCCAGATTTGAAAAAGGGAGTTAATATCAAGCTTGCAGTTAAAGAGCTTGATGCTAGGATTAAGGATGACAATTCCAAGGTTGTTATGCTTGAAGATGTTAAGCTTGAAGAGATACCTGGAATAGTGCACGAAAAAATAGAAATCAATGAGTTTACAAATGCTCCTAAAATAGAATATATTGCTCAAAAAGAGAGAGCCAAAAATCAAGATAAAATTATTAAGTTTCAATTTGGAAAGTTTGCAAGAGCTTTAATTTCCAGAAACTTTGATTTGTTTGATTCTGTTATTGCAAATAAAGTTAATGTAATGGGCCAATTTGAATCAAAAAATGATTTTATATCAACTTTATCAAGTGCTTCATCCAAGGTTGATGCTGATGAGTTGGAGTATTTATCAGTTGATGATTATTATGATTTAAAGTCTTTGAAAATTTCAAAATCAAACGATACTTCTTTTTCTGTTAATGTAAATGCCAAAAAAAATGATGTTACTAAAAATTTTCCATTTTGGAAAGAACATCAGACTTTAATTTTTACTAAAGAGGATGATAATAATTGGTTTTTGTCTTCTATAAATTGAAATCTTAGTGTTGTAATTAAAAACATCATCACCAATATATGTATAAACAAGTCTCCAATTTTTTCATAAATGGTTGTAAATGTTGGGGACAGTTTTACAGTTGATAATAAGTATCCTTTTTTAAAAGTTTCTAATCTTTTAATGCTTTCTCCGTATTCGTTGATAACAGCAGTAATTCCTGAGTTTGTAGCTCTAATAGTTTTGATTCCGTTTTCAATGCTTCTAAATTTAGCCACAACAAAGTGTTGCCATTCTGCTGAATTTGTTTTTGACCAAGAGTCGTTTGAAAAATTTAGCAATGTATTAGCGCCTTGGGTTTTATAAAACCTTGAAAGTTCTGGGAATGCATCGTCATAACATATTAAGGGAGCAAATTTAAACTTTTTCAATTTTAATATTTCAATTTTATTTCCTTCTATCTGTCCTAAAATTCTAAAATTTTGTAAAAAAAAGTTTTTTACAAATTCATATTCGTAAAATGGAATTTTTTCTGCAAAAGGGACTAAGAATATTTTAGAGTATATGTTTGCAATGTTAAGGTTTGATTCTATCATATAAATAGAATTTTGTTGAACCCCTATGGTTTTGTTCACATTTGAGGGGGCTCCAATAGCAAATGGGATTTTTCGTTCTTTTATAAAGTTTTTAAGCTCATTATGCAAGTCAGAGCTTTTAAAGTATTGATCTTCTTCGCCAAAAGGATATGTTAGTACTCCTTCGCTCCAGATTACAAATTCTATTTTTGGATTTTCTTTTAAAGCTTGTTCTGTGATTTCAATAGAATCCCTTATTCCTTTTTTGTCATTTCCTGGCAACCATGGATCAGTGTTAAGCTGAATAGCTGCAATGTTTAGGCTGTCTATTTCTTTTGCTAATAAGCTTTTTAACTCTGTTTTTTTAAACATTCCGTAAATAAAAGATGTTGTTATTAATAATGTTGGAAGTGTTATATTTAGCAAATTTGTTTTGTTTTTATGGATTAGAAAGTCTGAAATTCCCGAGTTTAAAAAATAGACTACAAATGATACAAAAAATACGCCAAAAATGTCTGCTACTTGGATTAAATTATTGAAATTATTTACGGTAAAAGCTGCAAGTCCCCAGGGATATGCTAAAAATCCAATTGATCTTGAATAATCATAAAATGTAAAAAGCATTGTTATGCTCATGGCTTTATTTTTAAAGCTTTTTAAAGAGTAATAAAGGAAATAGCTCAAAGTTAATGAATATGGAATGTACCCTATTACCACCCCGATGAATGTAATCCATCCAAATGCATGAAAAAATCCAAGCCAAAAATTTTGCAAGCTGTTGGCTATTATGAAGTAAAATACTGTTAATACTATTAATGTTTTTTTATCTTCTAGTTTTCTTAAGGCTATAAAAAGTGGCACATAAGCAACAAATCCCAGGATTGAGTATCCGGTTTCTTTAATTTCATTTGGAATTGCAAGTGTTGTAAGAATTCCTGAAAATGCGGCTAGGCAAAAGCATCTAGTTTTCATTTTTCCTCTTTTTTACTATTATTAGTAACATAATGGTGTAATATGTTTAACATTATCATTAATAATTTTATATGATAGTATTAATTTTTTTGTATTATTTTTTGGAAAATTTACACTTATAATAGGTTTTTAAAGAGTAAAGGGGATTATGTTATTTTTTGGTTTTATTGGTTTGTTTTTTTTAAATATTTTTAGTTTGCATGCTCAAGGAATAGTTACCAATAAAGATGCTCAAGAAGAGTTTAAATGGGCTCTTAATTCTTATAATAATGGAATTTATGATGATGCTCTTTTATCTTTTAAAAAAATTTTAAGCTTTGATCCTAATAATCTTGATTATCATTTTTGGACTGGTAATGTTTATTATAGATTGGGTTATGTTGAAGAAGCTTTAATGGAATGGAGAAATTTAAAAGATCAAGGCTATAAGGTTCCCTATCTTAGACATTTGATTTCTACTATTGAGCAAAGGAGAGGTATTTTTTCAAATTATGAACTTAATTTTAAAAAACTTGTAAAAGTTGCTTCTCTTGATAATTCTATTTATAAAAGGCCTCACGGGTATCAGATTACATCTTTGAGGGCTGATAAGTACGGTGGATATTATGCTGCTAATTTTGTAGGTAATGAAATATTGTATTTTGATGTTAATAATAATGTTAATACTTTGGTTAAAGATGGCTTTAGTTATTTAAAATCACCTTATGATGTTGTTGAAGCTAATAATTTGCTTTATGTGACTCTTTATTCAAGTGATGAAATTGGTGTTTATGACAAGGTTCTTGGAGTTAAAAGGAATTCTATTGGGAAAAAGGGTACAAAAGATGGCGAATTACTTGCTCCTCAGTATATGGCTATTGATAAGAGAAACTACATTTATGTAAGCGAATGGGGAAATAAAAGAGTAAGTAAGTTTGGGCTTGAGGGTGATTTTATTTTGCATTTTGGCTCTAGGACTTTAGGCTATAAGGGTCTTTTGGGTCCCACAGGCATTGCGTATTTAAATGAAAACATTTATGTTGCAGATTCTCTGAGAAATACCATTGAAGTTTTTGATACTAGTGGTAATCATTTGTATTCAGTTTTTACTGCTATTGAGGGAATAGAGGGACTTAGTAGTGATTTTGTCGGCAACAATGTTATAGTATCCTCAAAAGATGGTGTTTATAAATATAATATTGCTAAAAAAACAATTACAAAAATTTTAAAAGCAGACAAAATGAATTCTAAAATTTCTTCATCTATTTTGGATGCTAATTATCAGATGATTGTTTCAGATTTTAATAATGCCAAAGTTTCAGTTTACAAGAGTGATTCAAGTCTTTATGACAGTTTAAATGTTGATGTTAGGAGAATAGTTAGGCTTGGGGGGCCTAAAATTTACGTTGAGCTTAATGTTAGCAGCAAAAGCGGATTACCAGTTGTTGGACTTAAAAGTGAAAATTTTTCAATTTCAAATGAAAATTATTACATTGTCAATCCTAAGGTAGCGTATAATGTAAATGCTTCAAAAGACATTAATATAGCAGTTGTTTTTGATAAATCTTCTTATATGAAAAAATATGATCTAGATCAAATCGTAGGTTTGAATGCTTTAATGGAGTTATCAAAAAATAAAAACTTTAGTTTTATAAATGCAACAAGTGTGCCTATTATAGATAATATTGAAAGCTTGACAAATAGCATTAGAAACACAAGTTCTCTTGGCCCTTATAGTACAGATGCTGTAAAAACAGACGTTAGTTTGAAGTTGGCAGGTTCTGGGCTTATGTCAAAAAGCTCAAGAAGAGCCGTAGTTTATTTTAGTGGTGGTATTTTAAATCGTAAAGCTTTTGAAAAGTACTCTTTAGATACAATAGTAAGCTATTATAAAAATAATGATATAAGGTTTTATTTAATATTATTTGGCAATGATCCTGTTAATAGTAAGCTTCAGCATTTAGTTAATGAAACAGGCGGCGCCATAATTCCTTTTTCATCTTATGAAGGAGTATCTAAAGTTTATGATTTAATTTTAGAACAAAAAACAGGTACTTATTTGCTGGAATATTATTATCCAGGCCCTCAAGAGCCCAATAAATATTTTAATTTATCTGTTGAGGCAAATATAAATCAACAGACGGGAAGAGGAGAGTTTGCATATTTTGTTAATTAGATTGCTTTTTGATTTTATTAGAGGTTTAGGTTATGAGACTTAATGCGGGGATTGTAGGACTTCCCAATGTGGGTAAATCTACTTTATTTTCATCTTTGACATCATCTAATGTTGAGATCGCAAATTATCCTTTTTGTACCATTGAGCCAAATATAGGAATAGTAGAGATTCCTGATGAAAGGCTTTTAAAAATTGCAGAGTGCATTGTTCCACGCAAAATTATTCCTGCTGTTATGGAATTTGTGGATATTGCAGGCCTTGTCAAAGGAGCATCAACAGGCGAAGGGCTTGGCAATAAATTTTTGGCTAATATTCGTGAAGTTTATCTTATTGTTCATGTTGTAAGATGTTTTGAAGAAAAAGAGGTTATTCATATTAATGATGATATTAATCCCGAAAGAGATATAAGTACGATTAATGTTGAGCTTTGTCTATCTGATCTTGAAACTGTTCAAAAAAGTCTTCAAAAACAAGAGAAAAATGCTAAAAGCACCGATAAAAAAATTAGTGAATCTTCTAAGGCAATTGTTTTAATGCTAAAAAGACTTGAAGACCATTTAAGCAATATGAATCCGGCTGTTGAGTTTAAATTTGATGATTTTGAATACAACTTTATTAGATCATTAAATCTTTTGACTTTTAAAAAAGTTTTGTATGTTTGTAATGTTGATGAAAATTCACTTAGCGGCAATAAATATACAGATATTGTAAAAAATATTGCCTTAAAAGAAGGAAATGATTTTTTAATCTTATGTGCGAAAATTGAATCTGAACTTGCCCAAATAAAGGATATATCTTACAAAAATGAAATGTTAGAATTATTTGGAATAAATGGTAGTGGCCTTGGTAATTTAATTAAAAAAGCTTATTATACTTTGGGCCTTAGAACCTATTTTACAGCAGGTTTGCAAGAAGTTAGAGCTTGGACATTCAAGCAGGGAATGAGAGCACCTAAAGCTGCTGGAATAATTCATAGTGATTTTGAGAGAGGTTTTATTAAAGCAGAAGTTTATTCTTGTGAAGATTTATTTAAACATCAGAGTGTTCAAAAACTAAAAGAGAAGGGGCTTGTTAGAATTGAAGGCAAAGAATATATTGTAAGAGATGGAGATGTAATCTTTTTTAAATTTAATGTATAGATTTATTTTTATATTATGCGTAATTTATTTTCCAATAATGTGAAATTAATTAGTTTGTTTGTTTTTAATAGTGTGATTTGTTTGCTGTATTTGTTTTTCTATGATGCAAGTTTTTTTTATTTTGTTCTGGCGCTTCTTTTAGTAAATTTTTTTGTAATTTTTTTTTATTTAAGATATTTTTGTTCTATTTTGTTTAAGGGATCTAAAATTTATTATAAGGGTATTTTTTTAAGTTATAATTTTAATTTTGATGATATTGTTTTGTTTGAAAAAAGATTATCAGACAATGTTTTGATTTTAAAATTAAAAAATAAAAAAAAGATTAAGGTTTGTTTTTGGACTGGCAATGGTTCAAGTGAATTATTCAAAGAACTTAAAATCAAAAGAAAAGATTTGTTTGTCTCAAAATTGGAAAATTTTCCAATAAGATATTATTTGTCTTATACTTATCTTTTCATGTTTTTAGCGCGCATTATAATTGGTTTGTTTGTTTATTATATTTCATTGAGCAATATATTTATTTTTTTATTTATTTGTTTGATTGATATTAAAGTTTTATTGGGGGATTTTTCAGTTATTAGCAATATAGTGTTGTTTTACGAGTTTAGAAAAGATTCAGTTTGTGAAAGGAAAATTTTTAAAAGTGAAATTTATTTTTATGAATTTTTTGAAAAAATTTTTATTGCTAGAGAATTTGAATTTAACAATGAAAATTATTTATGCTTTTTGTATAAAAGAAATCATCAAACAAAAAAAGTATATATTTTGAATAAAAAAATTTCTTATTCCATGCATAAGGTTTTTGAATATATTAATCAAAACTGTTGCACCAAATTAACTTAAGAGTCTTGATTGACTATATTTAAATTAGTTGATATATTAAAATTGTTGTTTAATAATATGATTAAGGAGTATAATTTGAGAAAAAATGCATCTGCATTGAAGCGCTCTCGTCAAAATTTAAAAAGAAAGATTAGAAATGTAAGTGTAAAAAGTGAATTAAAAACAATAGAAAAACGCTGTGTCAACATGATAAAAGCGGGCAAAAAAGACGAAGCTATTGAATTTTTTAAGTTTGTTGCAAAAAAACTAGATACTGCTGCTAGAAAGCGAATAATTCATAAAAATAAAGCTGCTAGAAAAAAATCTCGTTTAAGTGTTTTGCTGTTAAAGTAAGGAAATTAGTTTATGTCTTTTTCAAGAAGACCAAAGGTTACTAAGTCAGACATTGTTGATCAAATATCTTTAAATATTAGAAATAATAATCTAAAATTAGAAAAAAAATACATAAGACTTGTAATAGATGCTTTTTTTGAAGAGCTTAAAAGTAATCTTTGTTCGAATAATGTTATTGAGTTTAGATCTTTTGGTACATTTGAAGTTAGAAAAAGAAAGGGACGTTTAAATGCTCGCAATCCTCAAACAGGGGAATATGTTAAGGTTTTGGATCATCATGTTGCTTATTTTCGTCCAGGCAAGGACTTGAAAGAGAGAGTGTGGAGTATTAAAGGTTAAATGCCGGTCAATATTGTAGATTATTATAAATGGGATTGTAAGTTGGATTCTAGTTTAACCTTTAGGGGAAAATTAAAATTTGAAGGAACTTTGTATCTTGATTCTTCTTTTGAAGGTGAAATATCTTCGAAAGGAGGTGTGCTTTTTATTGGCAGGAACAGCAAGGTTATTACCAATGTGGTGATTTGTGATACATTAATAGTGGAAGGAATTTTGAAGGGCAATGTTAATGCTACTAGTAAAGTTTATTTAAACAGCGGTTGTAAAATATATGGGGATGTAAAAACAAAAAAAATATTTATTAATGATAATATAATTTTTGATGGAAAGTGTGAAATGATAAAGTCTAATGAAATTGTAGATTTATTTTCTTTCACCGTTTCGCAAATAAAAGATACTTTGCAATAGGGTCAGTGTTTTTATTAATTAATAATAAGTAGATTTTTATAAAATCCTTTCTTAAAAATTTAATTCTTAGAGGAAAATATGGATAAAAAAAATGGTGGATTTGATTTAGAAAGTGAAGTAAGGCGGTTTGATGTTTCTAAAGAGTTTAAGATCGAAGATAATTCGAAAAAAAAAGTGGTTAAAGTTGTTGCAAAAAAGGATTCTGCATCTAACTTGGTAAAATCTGCAGATTTAAGTAGCGCAAATGATTCAAACGGTGTAGTATTCCCTGAATTTGATTATGATATTCCTTCTTCAGGTTTAGAAAATAATATTAAAACTTTAGAGCAAAGTAATATCATCAAGTTTTTTAATGGTAAAGATTATGTAGAGATTGAAAAACTTTATGATAAACCAATTACAGAGGTTAGAAAAATTGTTGAAGGCCTTGGGACTAATCATACTATTGCTGTAACAATGAAAAAAACAGAATTAATATTTTTATTGGTAAAAATATTAAGCGAGAATAATATTAATGTTTTATTTACGGGCGTGCTTGATGTACTTAGTGATGGCTATGGGTTTTTGAGAACCGCATCGAATTCTTATCTTTCAGGAGGCAATGATGTTTACGTATCTCCTTCTCAGATTAGACTTTTTAATTTAAGGACAGGCGATATTTTATATGGCCAGATTAGATCTCCTAGAGATGGTGAGAGATTTTTTGCAATGGTTAAAATTAAATCTATTAATGATCAAGATCCTACATTTGCTCAAAACAGAATACCTTTTGATAATTTAACCCCTCTTTATCCTAATATAAAATTGAATCTTGAATATGAAAATTGCAATATTTCTACAAGGCTTATTAATCTTTTTTCGCCTATAGGTAAGGGACAAAGGGCTTTAATAGTTTCTCCTCCAAAAGCGGGAAAGACTACCTTGCTTCAAAAAATAGCTAACGCAATAACTACTAATTATTCGGATGTTATTTTAATGATATTGCTTATTGACGAGAGACCAGAAGAAGTTACAGATATGATTCGTAGCGTTAAAGGCGAAGTAATTGCATCTAATTTTGATGAGCAGGCCAGTAGGCATGTTCAGGTAGCAGAGATGGTTATTGAAAAGGCAAAAAGGCTTGTTGAAAACAAAAAAGACGTTGTTATTTTGCTTGATTCTATTACAAGGCTTGCAAGGGCATATAATCAAACTATGCCAACTTCTGGTAAAATTTTATCGGGTGGGGTAGATTCTAATGCTCTTCATAAGCCAAAGAGGTTTTTTGGATCTGCTAGAAATATAGAAGAAGGGGGAAGTTTGACCATTATAGCTACTGCTTTGGTTGATACCGGTAGTAAAATGGATGAGGTTATTTTTGAAGAATTTAAAAGTACCGGTAATATGGAATTAATTCTTGATAGAAGTTTGGCAGACAGAAGGCTTTTCCCTGCTATTAATATTAAAAAATCAGGTACCAGAAAAGAAGAATTACTTCTTAGTGAAGAGGAACGTTCTAAGATTTTGCTTATTAGAAGAATACTCGGAGGTGTTGATGATTACGAGGGAGTTGAAGTTCTCATAGAAAAGATGAAAAAAAGCAAAAACAATGAGATTTTTTTAAAGACAATGAGCAATGGTAATTAAATTAATTGACATTATTTCTAATGTCAATTAAACTTTATTGAAGATTAAGAGGAAGGTTTTATGAGAAAAGATATACATCCTAAAAATAATTTGGTGGTATTTAAAGACGGATCAAATGGAGCAATGTTTTTAACTAGGTCTACTCTAAACTCAAAGGAAACCATTAAATATACTGATGGAAAGGAATATCCATTGATCACTGTGGAGATTACAAGCAAATCTCATCCTTTTTATACTGGCCAACAAAAGTTTGTTGATGCAGCAGGGAGAATTGACAAATTTAATAAAAGGTATAAAAAGTCCTAAAAATTGGTTTTTTTGTATAAAATTTTGATAAAATATTAATAAATTTTTTTTACACTATATTCTTTTCCTATTAATTTTTCTAGGTTATTTTTTTCTTCTTCGTATGTTTGGTTATTTACCAAAGATGCAATGCTGTTGTGTTGTCTTATTTGTGTTAGAATCTTTGCAGATATTTCTTTAATATCTTGCGGTGTAATTGTAAAGTAGGCATTTCGAATATCTTGTCTTAAGTTGTCGGTAATATTTAGCATTTTTCTTCTATAGCTTTGTAAAGCTTCTGTAGCTTTAGTTTTTACATAGATGTTAGTCCCTATTAAACCTACCAAATAGGTATAAATCTCTTCATCTGTCATTTTATTATTAGCTAATTCTTCTAAGGAATTTTCGAAAGCTTGGTACGTTTTGGTGAAATTAGGATCTCTATAGGACGCAAAAGAGAAAATTCCATTAGCGATTGATGCACTTGCTCCGTATGCACCCCCCATTACCCTTATTTTTTCCCAAAAAATTCCACTTCTTAATACATGCTCTAAAAAGTTTGCTTTTGGATAATTCTCATCGTTGATTTTGTAGCTGGGAAAACATATAGCATTAAAAGCTACTTTTGATTGGATGATCATTATTTCTCTTAATGTTTTGTTGTTTGTATCAAGATTGAGCAACCTATCGTAATAATTACTCTCTTCCAGGCTTTCTTTTAGATTGAAAAATTCATTTTCTAGGTTTTTAAGAATATCATCAGTATTTCCCATTATTAGTGCAGATAGATTATTTTTTAAAATTATTTTATTTTTTAAATTGTCTAATTTATTTGCAATTTCTTTTAAAGATTCTGTATCGGTTTTTGCTTTTTGCCAAAATTCTCTACCTGTTATTCCATTTTGCAATTCTTTTAAATATTCGTTTAATTTTAGTTTTGATTTGGACCTTAACATTGCCAAAAGATGTCCTTTGGGAATTAATAGGGCTTTAAAATCATTTTTTAAGCTTAGTGTTATTTCTTTTAATCTCTCATAATCATGAAAGTTAATATTCGTTAAAATTTCTTTTATCAGTTCAAATGATTCTTTAACTTTATTATTAAAAGATTTAAAGCTGATATTAAATGAATTTAAAATATTTCCATCAATATCCTCGTCGTAACTCTCAGATATATTTATTTGTCCCAAAGTATTTTGAATTTTATTGTTAATGTCTACGTAAGAATAATTTTTTGTAGATAAATCTTGGAGAGCTCTTTTGAATAAAGATAGGTATACATAATCTTCTTTTTCTAAAAAATTTAGTTTAAAAAATAAATTTACATTAAAAATATTGTTATTCTTAAATTTGAAAGAATGTAGATTTAGTTCTTTTATTTCATTAAGATTCAAACTTTTTTCTATTTCTTTTGGCAAATCTTCTATTTTTAGTAAGGGAAGTTTTGCTATATCTGCTTTAGAGTCTTTTTTATTTTGGCATTTTTTAAACTGATTATAGTCTTTTTTAAATTGTAAAAATTCTTCTGGATTTTGTTTGAGTTCAATTTCTTTTGCCATTAATTTTTTTTCAATTTCTTCTTCCATTTCCTTTTCTTTGTCGTGTGATGGAACAAAGCTTATTAATGTATGGTGATTATTAAATATTAGATATTTTTCAATTAAATTTTCGAAGTAATAAATTCCTTTTTCCAGTTTATTTGTAATTTCATTTATATAGTAGCTTGTTTGTAATGTTTTGATTGGGTGTAGACCATTTAACCAGCCTTTGAGACTTTTTATCATTAAGGCAATGGGGAAATTTTGTCCCTTTTCTTCTTTTAAAGCAAATTCGTAGCCAAAAAGAATTCCCTTTATTAATTCTTTTGGGATTTTATTTTTTACTAAATTTTTAAGCTCGCTGAAAACTAAATTTTTAAATTCTTTTTCTTTGTTTTCAACAACATTTTGGAGTCCAAATGAGAAAACCGATTCTTTTAAATCCGTATTGATTCCGCTAATATGGGCTATGTCTTCACCTATTCCGCTTTTTAAGATATTGACTGTGAATGAACAAGAATCATCCAGGAGTATTTCTGAGAGAATTTCAAGACCAATGCTGTCTTCAATATTGTTAATTTCTGTGCAAAGCCAATTTATTGTGTATACCCCAAGAGAATTGTCGTTTTCTTTAGGAATTTTGTATGTTAATTTTTTCCCCTTATCCCATCTTTTAACGTTTTTTATGTCAACATTAACATTGCTCTTTTCTTTTTTATAAGGCCTTATTATGTATTTTTCAATGAAATTTAGATTTTTTTCAGTTTGAGTGTTTCCGCATAAAAATATTTTGCAGTTTTCAAGTGTATAGTATTTTTTATAAAAATCTAAAAAACTTTCATAGGTAAGATCAATAATATTTGTTGGGATTCCGCCCGAATCGTATTTATATGCTCCTTCTTCAAAAAGAGAACTACTTGCTATTTCGTTTATTAGAGAATTTTTATTTGAATAGTTACCTTTCATTTCATTAAAGACAATCCCAGATACTTTAAAATCTTTTGGATTTATGTTGTATCCCTCTTGCATAAATGATTCTTTTTTAAGCAATGGGTTAAATATAGAATCGGCATAGATATTAAATAAATTAAAGTAGTCTTTTTCAATTGTTGATGCTGCTGGGTAGATTGTTTTGTCTGGGAATGTCATTGCATTTAAAAATGTATTTAGGCTTCCCTTTAATAGGTAAAGAAATGGATCTTTTATTTTATATTTGTTAGAGCCGCAAAAAATTGTGTGTTCTAAAACATGCGCAACCCCAGTATTGTTTGAAGGTATTGTCTTGAAAGCTATGCAAAATGCATTTTCTTTAAAAGAATCACTTTTTAAGTGAAATACTTCAAGACCGCTGTCGTGTTTAAAATACAATCCTTCTGCATCATGTTCTTCTAAATAAGTTTTCGAAATTAGTTTGAAAATTTTTTTCTTTTTCATTTATGTTTTTAATCCTTACTTTACAAATTGTGCTATTTCACTTTCATTAAATTCAAATATGTTTGGCAGCTCCTCTGTGTCGTCTAGTTTAAATGTATATTCAGGGAATTTAATAATAAGGTTTTTGTTTTCAAAGTAAATTACTGCTTGTTGTAAATCAAATAATAATTCGTTAGGTAAAATTTTTTCTTTAATTTTTTTTATAAAAAATGGAAATGCTTCGTTTGTTTTAATTATGTCGTCAATGTTATAAATATAATTTCCTTTATCTTGAATGTAATAGCTTCTGTAATTTGTAATAGGGCTTTCATTGATTTCTTGAGTTGCAATAAGTATTATTGTATAAATATTGTATCCATGGTGAATTTCATAGTCTATTTTTAAGTTGAATTTTTTATTCTCGGGTTTAAGCTCTTTACTAACAATTTCAAGTCTTGCTACAATTTGGCTCACATATTCATTAAGCTCGGTATTTAATTCTTCAAGATTTCCTTTTTCTTTTCCCTCAATTATTAATTTAGGGATTCGAATATTGTATTCATAAAATTGTGATTCTTCTGTTGAGCTCATTGAAGTTATTATTAAAGAATTCATTTTATTGCTATTTAAGCCAATATCTTTAAAATTGATCTTGGTTGATTTTTTTGTACATCCGTTAAAAATCATTAATGTAGATATTAACATAAAAGTTGTTTTTATTGTTCTTAGACTTAGCATACGATGATTTCTCCCTACAATATTTATATTCTAATCCTGTTATAAGATATTATATAATAACCTTGATATGAATTAATATTATTTGTAATTTTGTTTAAAAATTTTACTTAAGATATATCTTAGGAGATAGGATGCTTGATCTGAAATTTATTAGAGATAACCTTGATCTTGTTAAGAGAAGTATTAAAGCAAGAGGCCTTGTTTTAGATATTGATAAGTTAATTTATCTTGATGATAAGAGAAAAAAAATAATTACCAAAATTGGTGAGCTTAATGCAAAAAGAAATGAAAATTCTTCTAGAATGCGAGAAAATCCCGATGAGGTTTTAAAAAACTCTTTAATAGAAACCGGAAAGATTTTAAAAAGACAGCTTATTGATCTAGAAGAAGAGCTTGAAAGAGTATCTGTTGATTTTGACCTTGAAAATAAGCGGGTACCCAATATTTTGTCACCTGATGTGCCTATTGGTAGTAGCGAAGAAGATAATTTTGAAATAAAAAAAGTTGGAGTTGTTCCAAAGTTTGATTTTAAGCCAAAAGATCATTTAGAGCTTGGCAGAGATTTAGATCTTCTAGATTTTGACAAAGCACGCGAGATTAGCGGGAGTAAATTTTATTATCTTAAAAATGAAGCAGTTTTTTTAGAAATTGCTCTTATTAATTTCTCTTTAAATAAATTAAGAGAAAAAGGGTTTGATGTTTTTATTACTCCTGATGTTGCAAGAGAGTTTATAGTTGATGGAATTGGTTTTAATCCTCGTGGCAACGAAAGCAATATTTATAAGATTGAGGATACAGATAAATATCTTGTGGGCACTTCTGAAATTACGCTTGGTGGTTATTATTATAACAAAATAATAGATCTCACTTTGCCAATAAGAATGGCGGGGTTTTCGCATTGTTTTCGAAAAGAAGCCGGAGCATACGGTCAGCTTTCAAAAGGTCTTTATAGAGTTCATCAGTTTAGTAAGGTGGAGATGTTTTGTTTTTGCAAAGCAGAAGAATCTGAAGTTATCCATGATGAATTTTTGAGCATTCAAGAGCAAATTTTTACTGAGCTTGAAATTCCTTATAGGGTTTTAAATATTTGTTCTTTTGATCTTGGTTCTCCAGCTTATAAAAAATATGATATTGAGGCTTGGATGCCTGGAAGAGACGGAAAAGGTAGTTATGGGGAGGTTACCTCAACTTCAAATTGTACAGATTATCAGTCAAGAAGGCTTAAGATTAGATATAAAGATCAAGATGGACAAAATAAATTTGCACACATGGTAAATGGAACAGCAATAGCTACAACAAGGGTTATTATTTCCATACTTGAAAATTTTCAGGATCAAAAGGGAGGAGTTAAAATTCCTAAAAGTTTGGTTAAGTATACAGGCTTTGATTATATTCCTTTTAAGAATTAGAGTTTAGTATTTTTTCTGGCAATGTTTCTATAGCTTTTAGCAATATCTCATGTTTTTTTAAGTTTTTCGGAAATGGTGCTGTTAAATTTTGTCTAAATTTTTTTGCTCCTTCTTTGGAAAATACTATTCCCATAAGATGCTTGAATAATACATTTATCGACAAATAATTTTCGTATTCTTTAATGTATTCTACCATTTGCATCAATAAGTCTTTTCTTGTGATAATTTCATCAGTTTCGTTTAAAAATTCTCTTGAGGCGTTTGCAATAAAGTATGGATTTTCAAACGCACTTCTCCCAATCATGACAGAATCAACAAAAGATAAGTGTTTTTTAATTTGCTCTAAGCTGTTGATTCCTCCATTTATTTCAATAAACAAATTTTTATTCTCTTTTTTCAAATTATATACAAATTCATGTCTTAATTTTGGAATATTTCTATTATTTTTAGGAGAAAATCCTTTTAATATTGCAATTCTTGCATGTACAATAAAATTTTTGATACCAAAATCTGAGATTATTTTGACAAAGCTTTTTACCTCAGAATAACTTTCATTTTTGTAATCACTAGGTAAAGGCCTTATACCCAATCTATGTTTAATTGAAATAGGCTTATTTGTATTTTCTTTCATCGTTTTTAAAATTTCACCTACTTGATTAGCATTGCTCATTAGACAAGCTCCACAATTTGCATTTTGAATTTTTAGAGATGGGCATCCAACATTAAGATTGTATTCATCAAAATTAAAGTGTTTTTCAAGAATTTGAATAGCTTTAAGGGTATCATTTTGGGAGTTTGTTGCTATTTGAATTGCAATTGGAGAGTCTAAGGGGTTTTGCTTTACAATTTTTTTTACATCACCCATAATTATTGACTTTGCGGAAATCATTGGCGTGTATAATGTAACTTTTTTTGACAAAAGTCTTATTAAATATCTGAAATGCTCGTCTGTGATGTTTACCATTGGGGCTATTGATATTTTCCGATTTATTAACATTACATAATATGTTAGAATAAACGAGCCAATTTAACAATTATTTGTTCTTTTTTAGGAGGAATTGTTATATGCCTAGCGAAACCAAAGATTTATTTTTTTTAATACTTTTCCTGTCATCGTTAGTTATAATTTCTTACAGAATAAAAAAAGTTGGCATTAAAAATAGCAATTATATTGCGGTTAAGGGCATAGGCGAAAAAGAAATCCTTTTGGCATCTTTGATTTGGAATTTAGATTATGATTTGAATGGTGATCTGGCTTATGTTCGCATTAAAGCAAATAATTTGAATTTATCCAAGATTAAAACTTTTTTATTAAATATTTATTATTATTTATATTATATGTATTAAGGAAAATTAAATGGAGTTTTTATATTCTGATGAAGAAAATTATTTAAAAGATAGATTTTTTGATTTTTTTAATATGAATGTAGATAAAGATAAATATACAAGTATTGGAATTTGTGGTGGTCGAAGTATAGTTAACTTTTTAAGTGTTTTTCTTAAACAAAATTTTTCTTTTAGAAGAGCACATTTTTTTTTAGTTGATGAACGGTGTGTTCCATTAGATGATGAGAATAGTAATTATAATCTTTTGAATAAGAAATTTTTTTCCAAAATGGTTGATAAAAATTTAATAAGCATTTCCAAATTTCATGCTTTTGTTTATAGCGAAATAGACGAAGCCACAGCTATTCATGATTATAATATTGAATTTAATTCTAGGTTTAATATTTTTGATTTTATTTTGGTTTCTGTTGGCGAGGATGGCCACGTAGCATCGCTTTTCCCTTCGAGAAAATTGTTGTTCTCAGATGTAGAAGGTTATCAGTATGAATACAATTCTCCCAAATTTCCTAGTAAAAGAATAAGCTTAACGCCTAAATCTTTGTTTAGTTCAAAAGCCGTTGTTTTATTATTTATGGGCGATGGTAAAAAGCGCGCTTTAGAAAATTTTTTAGGCCCTAATAATTCTATTAATGAATGTCCAGCCAGACTTTTCAAAGAGCATCCCAATTTACTAGTTCTTACAAACATTAAAAGAGATGAAAGTTATGCAGGATCCTAGGCTTTCCAAGTATAAAAATGCTAAAAATTTAAGCAAAAAAACTGTTGAAAAAATTGATACTTTGAGTTTAAATAAAAATTTTTCCGATTCAGAGATTCAAGGTTCTATGCTTAGATCTTGGATAAGTCTTATTAAGGGCAATAAAAATAAAGCACCTGTTGAGCCTAAGTCCAACAATATTAATGATTTAAAGCCGGGATTTATTCGAAAAGAGAGTAAGATCACAAAGGTTGCAAAATATTTTTTGGCTATTGGACTTGAAAAATCTGCAAAGATTATGTCTGAGCTTGATGATTCAGACATAATCTTGATTACCAGAGAAATTTCAAAGATTAGTTATATTGCTCCAGAAGAAAAAGAGCATATTATTAAAGAATTTGAAGATTTGCTAAGAAATCAAAAAAGGTATGTTAAGGTTGATGATAACTTTGCTTATGAGTTATTAAATAAAACGTTGGGAAAATCTAAGGCAAAATCAATTTATAAAAAAGTTACTGGTAATGATATTTTTATTCCTTTTGATTATTTATCTCAAATTGAGCATGAACAACTTTGGGCATTAATTAAAGATGAGAATATTAAAACGCTTGTTATATTATATAATTATTTAAATAAAGATCAAAAAAAGTATGTTTTTTCAATGCTAGAAGAAGAAGATAGAAGAAAATTTGTAAAAGATCTTGCCAAACCAAGGCAATTGAGCATGGAGACAATAGAGGCAATTTCAAATAAGCTTAAGGATAGATTTAAGATGCAGGGGAATCTTAAGACAGATAAACTTGATGGATCTAAGATCCTTGTTGATATTTTAAGCTATATGGATTCTAATGAGGAGAAAAATCTGCTTAATAATATTAATATGAGGGATTTAAATCCTGTTGTGGATAGCGAAATTAGAGAAAAAATATTTGATATCAATGTAATATTGAGAATCATCGACAATGATCTTCATAATATTTTAAGAGAGTTTACAGATAAAGAGATTGCAATTATTATTAAAGATAAAACTGATGAGATTAGAGATAAAATGCTTTCAAATGTTTCAAAAAGGCGTAAAGAAATTATTTTAGATGAAGAAGCTTTTTTAGGAAAGATAAGTAAAAAAGATTTAAAAACTATGACAACAGTTTTTGTTAATTATATTAAAAATTTAACTTTAAAAGGCGATTTAATAATATATAGAAAAAATGAGGAATTTATTTAATGACACTTAATGAGTTGCGTAAAAAATATATTGATTTTTTTAAATCAAAAAACCATTTTGAAATAATGGGTAAATCATTAGTTCCTGAAAATGATCCTACAGTTCTTTTTAATACAGCCGGCATGCAGCCCCTTATCCCGTATCTTCTTGGAGAAGTGCATCCATCAGGAGATATGCTTGTTAATGTTCAAAAATGCCTAAGAACAGGCGACATTGATGAGGTTGGAGATTTAAGCCATTTAACTTTTTTTGAAATGCTTGGAAATTGGTCTCTTGGGGCTTATTTTAAAGAGTATTCTGTAAAGTGCAGTTTTGAATTTTTAACTTCTTCTGATTATTTAAATATTCCAAAAGACAGTCTTTATGTGAGCGTATTTGAAGGTGATCAAGAGATTCCGCGTGATGCAGAGACTGCTAAAGTTTGGGAAAGCTTGGGTATTCCTAAAGATAGAATATATTATCTTTCTAAGGATCATAATTTTTGGGGTCCTGTTGGATCTAAAGGGCCTTGTGGGCCAGATACTGAAATATATGTGGATACTGGGAAGCCTAAGTGTTCTCTTGACTGTAATATTACGTGTTCTTGTGGTAAGTATTTTGAAATTTGGAATAATGTTTTTATGCAATACAATAAAGACGAGAATGGTAATTACATAGAATTGGAGCGAAAATGTGTCGATACGGGAATGGGTCTTGAGAGAACAATTGCTTTCTTGCAAGGCAAATCTTCAGTTTATGATACAGATGCATTTATGCTCATAATAAAGAGAATAGAAGATATTTCTGGTAAAATTTATGGACAAAAAGAAGATGATGATAGATGTATTAGAATAATTTCTGATCACGTTAAAGCAGCTTGCTTTATTCTTGCTGATAGTTCTGCTGTTTTTCCATCCAATTTGGGCCAAGGATATGTTTTAAGAAGACTAATAAGGCGATCTATAAGATATGCAAAGAAGCTTGGAATAAAATCTCATTTTTTAGCTGATCTTGTTGATTCTGTAGAAGCTATTTATAGATCTTTTTATAATGAGCTAACAGAAAAGAAAGATTTTATCAAAAAGGAATTGAGCACAGAAGAAGAAAAGTTTTTTAAAACTTTATCTCAAGGAGAGCAAGAATTTATCAAAATAACAAGAAATTTGCCTTCTAAGACTATTCCTGGCGATATTGCTTTTAAACTATATGATACTTATGGTTTTCCATACGAAGTAACAGAAGAGCTCGCCATTGAGCATGGTTTTAACATTGATAAGTTGGGTTTTGATGAGCATTTTAAAAAGCATCAAAAGACTTCAAAGAAAGGAGGTGACAAAGTCTTTAAAGGTGGGCTTGCCGATTATACTTATGAGACCACTAAGCTGCATACAGCGACCCATTTGCTGCATAAAGCACTTCAATTGGTACTAGGTGATCATGTTAGACAAAAAGGAAGCAATATTACTGCTGAGCGATTAAGATTTGATTTTGTTCATTCTGAAAAGATGACAGATGATGAGATAAAAAAAGTTGAAGAGATTGTTAATTTACAGATAAAAAATTCTTTATCTGTAAAAAAAATTATAATGAAATTAAGTGAAGCTCGAGAAAAAGGCGCTATGGCTCTTTTTGGAGAAAAATATGATAATTTGGTGAGCGTTTATGAGATAGACGGATTTTCACTTGAAGTTTGTGGAGGGCCTCATGTAGAGAATACTAATGAACTTGGCACTTTTAAAATACAAAAAGAACAATCCTCATCTTCAGGTATAAGAAGAATAAAAGCTATTTTGATTGATAAGTAAATTACTTATTATTTGTTGATTTATTTTAATAGGAGACTTTATGATAAAATCAATTTTAGATTATTTATTGACTTTGCATCCTGTATTATTAGGACTTTTAGGTTCTACTTTCACTTGGTTTACTACAGCTTTTGGAGCAGCAGCAGTTTTTTTCTTTAGAAAGGTAGATAATAAAATAATGGACGCTATGCTTGGTTTTTCAGCGGGCATTATGATAGCAGCCAGTTTTTTTTCACTTATTCAACCTGCTATCGAGAGAGCTGAGGAGCTTGGATACATTACTTGGGTGCCGGCTGTTTTTGGGTTTCTTGTTGGAGCGTTTTTTATATACATTGTAGATGTATTTGTTCCAGATCTTGATAAACTTACTTTTATTGATGAAGACTTAACTAAGCACGGCAAGAAAGATTTTTTGCTCTTTACTGCTGTTACTTTACATAATTTCCCAGAAGGATTAGCAGTTGGAGTTGCTTTTGGAGCCCTAGCGTCTAATCCAGATGTTCAAACTTTAGTTGGAGCCATGCTTCTTACGCTTGGTATTGGCATTCAAAATATCCCCGAAGGAGCAGCTATTTCTCTACCTTTAAGAAGAGGTAATGTTGCTTTAGCAAAATGTTTTAACTATGGCCAAATGTCAGGATTGGTAGAAATTGTGGGAGGGCTTATGGGTGCTTATGCGGTTTATTCTTTTACCCGAATTTTACCCTTTGCGTTGGCTTTCTCTGCAGGAGCCATGATTTATGTATCAATTGAACAACTAATACCCGAAGCTAAGAGAAAAGACATTGACAATAAAGTGCCAAGTATATTTGGTGTTATTGGTTTTACATTAATGATGTTTCTTGATGTTTCATTAGGTTGAAATTATCCAAATTTTCCGCTGATATATTCTTCAGTTTTAGTATTTTTAGGATTGAAGAATAGTTCGTCAGTTGAGCTTTCTTCTTCAATGCATCCATTAAGGAAAAATGCAGTTCTGTCAGATATTCTTCCGGCTTGTTGCATATTGTGAGTTACAATGATTATTGTATAACTTTCTTTTAAGTTTATTATTAGCTCTTCAATTTTGCCTGTTGATATTGGATCTAGAGCAGAGGTAGGTTCGTCCATTAGTATTACATTTGGTTCTATCGCAAGAGTTCTTGCAATGCAGAGTCTTTGTTGTTGCCCTCCTGAGAGACTTAAGGCATTTGTATTAAGTTTGTCTTTGACCTCGTTCCAGAGTGCAGATTTTTTTAGTGATTGTTCTACTATTTCGTCTAGTATTTTTTTATCTTTTGTTCCGTGAATTTTTGGGCCATAACTTATATTGTCATAGATAGACATTAAAAATGGGTTAGGGGTTTGGAAGACCATTCCTATTTTTCTTCTAAGCTCCAAGATATCGAAATTATTTGAATAAATGTTTTTTCCCTCATATATTACATTGCCTTCTATTTTAATACCTTCAACAAGGTCATTCATTCTGTTGAGAGTTCTTAAGAATGTTGATTTGCCACAGCCGGATGGACCTATTAAAGCAGTAATGCTATTTTTTAGTATTTTAATATTTATTTTGTTTAAAGCCTTAAAATCTGTATAAAATAGATTTAAATTTTCTGTTTCTATTATAACTTCATTTTTTGGTGTATCTTTTTCTTTTATCACTTATTTAATCCTATATAATTTGTTTATTAAAAATTTTGAAGTCAAATTTATTATGAGTACCATTATTACAAGTATTGAAGCCGTTCCAAATCCTTTGTCCAAATGTCCTTCTTGAAATAACATCAGTAAGTGTACAGTTAGTGTTCTTGATGGTTCATTTAAATTTGTTGCAAGCCCCAAGTTTGTTCCCATTGTAAAAAGTAATACGGCCGTTTCTCCCAAAGCTCTTCCTATTGCAAGAACTATTCCTGTTAGTATTCCAGGAATAGCTGCTGGAACCATAACTTTAATTATAGTTTCTGTGTTATTTGCCCCTAAGGCGAATGAAGCATATTTGTATGATTTTGGGATTGTTTTAAATGCTTCTTCGGTTGTTTTAACAATCATTGGCAATATCATTAGAGAGCTTGTAATTGCTCCTGAGAGTATTCCTATTCCAAAAATTGGCACAAAAAAAATCAGTCCAAAAAGTCCAAAAATTATTGCAGGAATTGAGGAAAGGATGTCAACGCTCATAGATAGTATTTTGTAAAATATTTTACTAGAAGTGTATTCGGCAAGCATTATGCCGGTTCCTATTCCAATGCATATTGAAATAGCAGTTGTTAGCAGTATTACATAAAAAGTATTTAATATTAAATAAGAAATTCCGCCATATGCACCAGAATCTCTTGGAATAGATAATATGAAATTTAAATTCAAAGGACTGCTTTTATCAAAATAATGCATTTTAATAAAGGGTGCTTTAAGATTTTGAAAATAATGCCAAGGCACAATTGCTAGTGCGCCTTCTGTTTTTTCTATAGTTTGTATTATATTTTCTTCTTGATCAAGATTATATTTTAATATTGTTAACTTAATATTCTTTGATATTAAATTAACCCATTTTTCTTTGCCTTTAATGAGTTTTTCAACTTCATCAACACCTAATGTATTAATTATTTCATTTTCATTTTTTGTTAAAGTTTTTTTACCTATTAGGACCGATATAGTTTTTATTTTTAAAGCTTTAATATTGGGATATAATTTAAAGTCCAAGGATTCGAATTCTTCTTTTGTTAAATAGCTTATAGAGCCTGTTGTGCTATTTATAGTTTGAAGTATTTTTTTTGTAGATGGTTCGATTTTTATGTATCTTTTATTAAATACTTTGTTTTTGATTAGTGTTTTTAGAATAGCTTTGTTAGATATACTGTCAATTGAACTGGCAATAGGTATAATATCAATTCCTTGATCTGAAATGCTTCCCCAGTGTGAAATTTTATTATTATATATGTTGTAAATGTCTTCTATTGAAATTTTGTCTGTATTGATATTTTTGTTAACAATAAAAACAATTTGTATTTCTTTGTTTTCTTCTGTTTTGAATGGCACAAAATATTGAACTTTGTTTAAAAATAAAGTTTGTTTTTTTTTGAAATAAGATAAAGAGTTGTACAATACATATGCTATTAGAAAAATTAATACAGCTGTTAAAAAATATGCAATAAAATTAATTATAAAGAAATAGAACTTATTAATTAATTTATTTATTTGAGGTTTGGTCACTTTTTCTTTAACCCTTTATTTGAAGATAATATAAAATTTTTGAGTAAATTTGTAATTATTGAAAATAGCAATAATACTAGAGCTGTAGAGAAAAGAGCTTCTCTGTGAACACCCGAGGCGTATCCCATGTCCATAGCAATATTTACGGTTAGCGTTCTAATGGGAGAAAATACGTTTTTTATAAAAAGAGGAGAGCCCCCTCCTACCATTAATACTGCTACTGTTTCTCCAATAGCTCTTCCTATTGCCAATATTGTTCCTGCTAAAATACCTCGACTAGCCGATGGTATTATTATTTTATATATCGTTTGCCAGTCTGTTGCTGCTAATGCAAGAGATGCAAATTTATATGATTTGGGAACGGCTTTAAGTGATGAATAACAAACGCTAATTATTGTAGGAACTATCATTATGCTTAATATGAGTGATGAGCTTATTAAATTGTATCCCAAATTGTCTTCTCTTTGAAAAATGTTTTTTACTAAAGCTGCAATAAATGTGCTTCCAAAAAATCCGTAAACCACACTGGGGATTCCTGCCAAAAGCTCTATTACTGTTTGTAGAAATTTTCTATAAAATCCTTTTGTTTTTTCAAGTAAATATATTGCAAATCCCAATCCAATTGGTAAAGCAATTAAAATAGAAAAAAGTGTAGTTAAAAAGGAATTAATAATGAATGCTAAGATACCATAAGATTTTTGAATATTGCTAGTAGGATCCCAATTTGTGCTAAATAAAAAGTTTAAAATTTTAATTTTGTTATTAATAAATGGCGTTATTCCGGTTTTTAATATGAACAAACCTAGAAACAATATTGATAGAAAGCTTATTACTGCAGATATAAGAATAAAAGATTTGAAAATAATTTCAATTATTTTTCTTTTTGTCTTTAAGCTTAGATGCATTTTTTAAAAGAATCCCTTAAAGCTCATGTCAGTGTTAAATTGTATTATTTGACTTAATATTAAGTCAAGTGTTTTTCCTTTTAATTTAATTATGTTTTTATCCCCAAAAAACCTTGTTCTTCAACAATATCTTGACCGATTGAGCTTGTCATGAAATCAATAAATTGAGTTACACTTTTATCTTTGTATTTGTTATTTGTAACTATTATTAAATTTCTCTTAATGTTATATTTATTGCTATTTATTGTTTCTTTTGTAGGATATGTGCTATTGACAGAAAGAATATTTAAACCCTTTTCTATTGAATTTTTTGCGTATCCAAGACCTATATATCCTATTGAGTGCGGAGTAAGGCTTGTTTTTTCAATTACCTCTCCATTAGATTTTACAACTATTCCGTCTTGTCTAAATTGAGCTTCTTCGTGAGTTTTAAATATTTTATTAAGAAGTAGATCTTTTATAGATGAATAAGAACCAGAAGAAGAGTCTCGATTAATAAAGTTGATTTTAGCATCAGGGCCTCCTACTTGTTTCCAATTTTGAATTTCTCCATTTAATATTTTAGCTAGATTTTCTTCTGTAATATTTGTAATTTTTATTTCAGGGCTTGTAATGAAAATTAAAGCATCATAAGCGAATACAGTTTCTTTTGCTCCCTGTTCAATTTCTTCTTTTGTTAAATCTCTTGATGATATTGCTATTTTGTATATTTTGTTAAATAGTCCGTTTATGCCAACACTACTTCCTTGTGCATCGTATGTTATTTTAGTATTACTATTTATTTTATTAAATCTTAAAATCATTTCGTCTAGTATTGGGCTTACAGTTGTAGATCCCCCAATTGATACAATTTTTTCATTGTCTTGATTTTTACAGTTGTATAATAAACCTGTTGATAGCATAAAAATTAAGATAATAAATTTTTTCATCAAGCAAACTCCTTTGTTTAAGTATATAATATCATTAATTTAAAATAAGTCAATTGTAAAATAACTTTATTTATTAAGTTATAATTGAGGAATAATAGCAAATATTTTAATTTTTTGGTATAAATTACTACTAGATTTGTATGTTAAGTTTTGCGAGGTATTTAAATGGCAGTAGTGAAATCTAGTGAGATTGAAAAAGGTTCTTTTTTGCTTATCAAGGGGGTTCCTCATATTGTTCTTGAGAGAGAATTTTCAAAAACAGGTAGGGGAGGGGCAATAGTAAGGTTAAAGCTTAAGAACTTGAAAAACAAACTTGTCATTAGAGAAACTTTAAAAGGGGCAGATACCGCAGAAGCTATTGAAATTTATGAAGTTAGTGCCCAGTATTTATACAAAGATAAAGACGTTTTGGTTTTTATGGATTTAGAAACTTATGATCAAGTTAGCTTGGATTTAAAAGAAAGTGCTAATTTTCAAGATAAGGTACTTTTTTTGCAGGAGTCGGAAATCTATTCTCTTATAATGTTTGACAATGTGGTTATTGATATTAAGCTGGCTCCAAAGATTGCTTTTGAAGTTGTAGAGGTTGAGGCAGCTGTTAAGGGCGACACTGTAACAAATGCAATGAAAAATATTACTCTTAATACAGGCCTTGTAGTAAAAGCTCCACTTTTTATTAACGTTGGAGATAGGATTTTAGTTAATTCTGAAACTAAAGAGTATGCAGAACGGATTAAAAGTTAAATTAATAGTGTTTTTTTGTTGTTTTGCTTCTTCTTGTGAAATGAATTATCCGGAAATAAAAGAGCTTGATTATAAGATAAATTATTATTTTACTGAAAATCGTTTAGATTACTTCATGAGTTTTGATTTTGCAATTAAAGTTCTAAATCCAAAGGATGTTTTTAAATTATCAATAGAGAATAAGAATACTAATGAGTTTATTCAAGTAATTAATAATAATTATAGCTCTTTTTTTATTGATTCTAACCTTGGCAAGGATATTCTATATTGTAGAGATTTAAGGTTTAATTTTTTTGATAAAACTTTTGAAGATTTTACTTCATGCGTTCGTCTTTTTGATAAGGGCATGAGGGTGTACAATAAAGAGCTTGTTATTTCTCTGAGAATGTCAAAGTATGATTTAGATGATGTTCACAATTATGTATATAAGTTTAAAGATATGGCAATGTTAAACAAGTTAAGCAATTCCAAAGTATTTTTTGTTAAAACTTATAAAGATAAACTACATCCTATCTCTTCAGTTGCTAAAATTGATTCAGTAGATATTCCAGAGATTGATAAAACATTTGATAATTATATAAGCTTTTATTATGTCGAAAAAAATTCAAATCTTTTTTTTAAGGTTAATTGAAAAGATCAAATGGGCCCACCAGGACTTGAACCTGGGACCTACCGATTATGAGTCGGGTGCTCTAACCAACTGAGCTATAGGCCCTTAGCTTTAATTTATTATATTTATTTTTTATTCATTGTCAAGTTCATTTTGAATAGCTTCTATTTTAGAAGTTAATGCATCTAATTTGTTATTAATTTTATTTTTTTCTTTTGTTAGGATTCGCATTTTTTGTTGAATATTTTTTATTTCTTCTTGTTTTGTTGTTTTTATTAAATCATTATTTAAGTTTAATATTTTTTGATTTATTTTTTCTATTTTTTGGATTATTGAGCTGATTGCAGTGCTTTTAGTTGTAATTTTATCTTTTTTTGTAGTTTCAATAAATTCTTCAGCAATTTTTTTTAAAATATTTTCTTTATTTTTTGTAATATTATTGATTTCGTTTTTTATTTTATTCTTTTTGTATATTTTTTCTTTTTTGCTTGTAGATATTATTTCTTTTATTTCTTCTTTGATGTTTTTTATATTTGTTTTGATTTCATTCATTATTTTAAATTCTTTAACAATTACATTGTTTAATTTTTTATTTAATGAAAATTCATTTATTATGCTTTCAAAATTTTCAGAAGGATAATATTTTGTGAATACCCGCTTTTCAAATTCTTTTGATATCTTATATACATTTATCATATGGATGATATTGTTTATTGCTGAGTTGACTTTAAGCATTATTTTTTGTAAATAATTTTTTGTTTTATATTCACTTGCTAATTCTATTTTTTCATATTTTTCAAGTTTTAATTTAGAAAAATTCATATTGTATTTTGATATTAATTCTAAATTTTGAGGATAAATTTCGATTATTGTTTTAGCAAGTTCTTTAAGATTTTTTTTATATGATTTACTAGTAGATTTATATTCTTTTTTAAAAATATAAATCTTTTTGTTTAAATTTTTTAATATGTTTTCAGTTTCTTCTGATTTGCTTAAATTGCTTTTCATTTGATACAATTCTTTTTCTACTAATTTTAAATTGGGATAGTGGTTTAAATTTTTTAATTCTACTATATTATTATTTTTCAATATTTTTCCAAGTTCAATTAAACTTTTTTCTTTTTCTATCTTTAACAAGTTGATTTCTGATTTGATTTTTTTTATCATGGGAACTCTGATTTTATTTTATGCTCTGGCAACTTTTTTTTCAAGATCAAACTTAGATATTTTGTAATAAATTTTTCGTCCATGAGGACAATGTTTGATTTCTAGTTTAAAAAATTCATTTATTAAAAATTTGCTAAATTCAATGCTTAATATGTCATTTGCTTTAACAGCCTTTCTGCAGGAAATAGTTGCATATAAGTCAGATTCAAGAGAATTTATTGTTCTGCTTCTTCTTGATTGAAAAAAGTTAATAAGAGTATTTTCATATTGATTACAAATATTAGGAATAGATTCAAGTTGATATTTTTTAGAGCCTATTTTGGAGATTATAATGTCCAATTTTTTGTATTCTTCTATTTCACTATCTATAATTTCTTCTATGTTTTTATCAACTACTGTGAATTCAATTGGTATTAGAAGCTTTTGAATAGTTTTTTTTGAATTTCTAAGTTTTTCATATATGATTTTTTCGTGAACTGCGTGTTGGTCTATGAAGTAAATTTCATTTATTTTTTCAACGATTAAAAATTCAGAGAATATTTGTCCAATATAGTTAAATTTTATTTCTTCTTTTTCATTTTTGTTTGGCAGTTCTTCAAATTCTAAAAAGTTGTCAGAGAAAATGTTTTCAATGTTTTCCTTAAGTGTTGGTCTATTTTGTATAATTGAATTGTACCTTTTAAGGTCAATATTGCCTTGTGGTATGGTTTTGTCTAGTTCTTTTATATTATCTTCTTTTTCTAAATAGTTGTTTTGTGGTATATCATATGTGGTGAATTTATTAAAGTTTTCTGGTTCGTTGATCATTTCTATTAAATGTTCATCTTCTGTTAATTGTCTTTTTATTATTATGTCTTGGTAGTTATTTATGTTTTTATCAAAAAAATTATTAATATTGTCAGATATTAGTTTAAATAAAAATGGAAGATTGTAAAATCTTACTTCTTTTTTTTGCGGGTGTACATTAAAGTCAATATATTCAGGGTTTATTTCTAAAAATAGATAACATATTGGAAAGTTGCCAGGAGAAAGTATTCTACTGTGCCCATTAGTTATTGCCTCTAAGAGATCTTTTTGATCGATAGGTCTTCTGTTGACAAATGTTTTAATATGTCTTTTACTTTTTTTAGAAAAGTTGTCTGGTGCTAAAAATATTTCTATTTTTATGTTGTCATGTTCTTTTTTTAAGACTCTAAATTTATTATTTTCTATTACATTTCCATATACATTTTGAACCCTGTCAATTAACGATTCTTTAAAGTAAATTTTTCTTAGCTTTTGATTTAAATTAATTTCGAAATTTATTTCGGGATGAGTTATTATTTTTTCTTCTAAAACTTTTAGACACATTTTTGTTTCAATAGGTTCTTGCTTTAAGAATCTTTTCCTTGCTGGGAAGTTGTGAAATATTTTTGTGACATCTACTATTGTTCCGTTTATGGCAGGTTGTTTTTTAAAGCATTTTTCAATTCCATTTTCTATTTCTATTTGATAGCTTTCATTGCTAGTTGTTGAGCTTGTTATTGAAATGTTGGAGCAAATTGCAATACTAGAGAGTGCCTCTCCTCTAAATCCCAGAGTTTCTATTTTTCTTAAATCTTCTTCTGTTGATATTTTTGAAGTAGTGTGTGGTAGATAACAGATTTTTAAATCCTCTTTACTTATTCCGCTTCCGTTATCTATTATTAAGATTTTGTGAATTCCTCCCTCTTCAAGAAAAACCTCAATTTTAGTAGCTCCAGAATCTATTGAATTGTCTAGTAATTCCCTTAATATTGAACAAGGTCTGTCTATTGATTCTCCTGCTGCTATTTTTTGAACCAAGTATTTATCTAAGAATCTTATTTTGTTCATTGAAATTTATATTCCTATTATTTTTTTAATATTTTCATTTTTTTTGTAATTTGGAAATTTTTTTATAAGTTCTCTTAATGTTTGATCATTGTTATTTTCATTATATTCTATTATTCCTAGTGCATGTAAGGCTTCTGGATTGTTTGGTTTTAATTTTGTATATTCTCTTAGAAGGTCTTTGGCTCTTGCATTATCATTAATTTCAATTAGAGTGGTTGCAAGATTATATTTTGCTTCAATATCTGAATTGGTTATAGCTTTTTCAAAAATTTCAATTGCTTTTTGATAATTTTTTTCTTTTTTGTAAAGTATCCCCAGATTGTTTAAGGCTAATTTATTATTTTTGTTTATTATCTTTTCAAGAGTTGAGATTGCTTGACTTTTATTTCCCGATTTTTCGTATGCTTTTGCTAGGTTTATATAAGCTGAAGTATTTTCGGGGTTTTTTTCAATTACCAAGTTGTAAAGCGATATAGCATTTTGGTAATTTCCTTTTTTAAGATTTATAGATGCTTTTAAATATAAATATTCACTTTTTTCTGGATTTAAATCGATGGCTTTGTTTATTATTTCAAGAGATTCTTCAAGTTTATTGTTTCCAAATTTTGATATTGACAGGTTGTAAATAGCAATTTCGTTAGGTTTTTTTGCATTGGCATTGAAAAAATTTAAATATTCTTCACTTTGTTTGAAGTTGCCTAAGTTGTTTGAGACTATTCCAGCTTTTAATGCATAATTAGGTTTTTTGTCGAGATTGTAGGCATTTTTAAAGCTTGTAAATGCTTGTTGCATATCGCCATTTTTTTCTTCTGCTATTCCTTTTTGGTAGTAGGCAGTGCCATAATTTTTATCAATTTGTATTGCTTTCTCAAAAGATTCTATTGCTTTTTTGTTTTTATTTAGCATCATTAAAGCTATTCCTTTGTTATTATGTGCTTTTTTATGTTTTGGGTCGAGCTTTATTGTTTGATCAAATGATGCTATTGAGTTTTCATACTTTTTAAGCTTGAATCTAATGATTCCGAGTTTATAGTGATCTTCTTGGGTATTTGTGAGTTTGGTAATTTTTTCGTATACATTTTCTGCTTTTAGCAAATCTCCATTGTTTTCATAAGCTTGAGCTAAAGTTTTAGAGGCATGGGTGTCATTAGGATTGTTTTTTAAGAATTCGTTTAGATCGTTAATTGCTTGTTGACGTGTTTTTGTGTTTTCAAGATCAACGGATTTTATTGAATAAACTTTAGATTTAAGGTCCTCCATGTGTTGTATTTTATTAGCTTGAGCTAAAGTTTTAGAGGCATGGGTGTCATTAGGATTGTTTTTTAAGAATTCGTTTAGATCGTTAATTGCTTGTTGACGTGTTTTTGTGTTTTCAAGATCAACGGATTTTATTGAATAAACTTTAGATTTAAGGTCCTCCATGTGTTGTATTTTATTAGCTTGAGCTAAAGTTTTAGAGGCATGGGTGTCATTAGGATTGTTTTTCAGGAATTCATTTAGATCGTTAATTGCTTGTTGACGTGTTTTTGTGTTTTCAAGATCAACGGATTTTATTGAATAAACTTTAGATTTAAGGTCCCCCATGTGTTGTATTTTATTAGCTTGAGCTAAAGTTTTAGAGGCATGGGTGTCATTAGGATTGTTTTTCAGGAATTCATTTAGATCGTTAATTGCTTGTTGACGTGTTTTTGTGTTTTCAAGATCAACGGGTTTTATTGAATAAACTTTAGATTTAAGATCCCCCATGTGTTGTATTTTATTAGCTTGAGCTAAAGTTTTAGAGGCATGGGTGTCGTTAGGATTGTTTTTTAAGAATTCATTTAGATCGTTAATTGCTTGTTGACGTGTTTTTGTGTTTTCAAGATCAACGGGCTTTATTGAATAAACTTTAGATTTAAGGTTCTCCAGATGTTGTATTTTATTAGCTTGAGCTAAAGTTTTAGAGGCATGGGTGTCGTTAGGATTGTTTTTTAAGAATTCATTTAGATCGTTAATTGCTTGTTGACGTGTTTTTGTGTTTTCAAGATCAACGGGCTTTATTGAATAAACCTTAGACTTAAGATCCTCTAAGCGCTGGGGTTTCTTGTCTTTTTTATTTAATTGAAAAATTTCTTTCTTGTAAGGTTCTTTTGGTATATTAATTAAATTTGGTTCAATGTCTTTTTTTATTAGGGTTAATAGTAAATTTGAGGCTTCTTTATTTTTTAGACTTTCAATCAACTCATTTACTTTTTGAAATTTATTGCTTAGGCCTTTTTTAATTAATTCTTTTAATCTGTTTTTCCCAAGTGTGACTCTGCCGGTATTAATATCGTCTAATATTTCGTAGAGTTCTTTTTTTATTAAGTAACTATATGGCCTATGAATTTCCCCTATTATTGTTTGACTGGGTGGAGAAAGTTCACTTTCTTTTTGGGAATTTGAAGGATTTTTTTTCAAAGTTGTAGCATTACTATTGTTTGAGTATTTTCTGTTGTCTGGAGTTTTTAAAATATTCTCTGAAGTTTGTTCTTTGAAAGAATTTGTGTTTTGCGTATCATTTTCTATTTTTTGAGAGCTGTTTAAAATATTTTCACTATGTGATTTTTCACTTAAGTTTTTTTTTAGTTTTTCCAAATTAAATAAATTTTTTTGATCATTAACGCTTAATTTGGAATTTGGAGATTGTGTTGATTGATCTTCTTCTTTTGGGTTTGTATTTGGGTATATTTTTTCTGGGATTTTGCTTTTTTTAAATTCAGATATGTCTTCATCTTCAATGCCAATATCATCGTTTCTGTCAGAGTAATTTTCTGTTATTGTGCTGTCTTTGATGTATCTATTGTTAAATGCTATATCAAAATTTTCGTTTACATTTGTTTTTGTATTGTCTTGGCCTTTGATTTTGTCTAAGATTTGATTTGCAGAGTCCCTTTGTAATTCGTTTGATTCAAAAGGACTGCTGTTGGCAATTTCTGCTAGTGTATTTGTAAGCATTGTAATGTCTTCATTTTTGGGGTATTTTTCTTGCAGAAGTTTTGCAACAGAATATGCTTTTTTATAGTTTCGATCTATTACGCTATTTTTAACTTCGTTTAGCATTATTTCTCGATTTTTGTCATTTAATTTGCTTTGATATATATAGTAACCAAAACCCCCAAATGATAGGATAAGTAAGAAAATTAAAAGCAATAATACCGAAAAATTTGTATGTTTTTTATTCATCTATGTATAACTCCTCTTGCCAATTAAGTTTTTCTAGCTCAATTAAAGAATTTGTTTCTAGGTTGTCTTTAAAACTATCTTTAAGTATTTGATTTTTATCTTCTTTCGCGTATACAATATGCTCGGTTCGTCCTTTTAAGCTTTTGTCAAGTTTTTCAAGATTAATTTTTTCATTTCTTAAATAACTTATTAAAAGTAAAATGCTGTCTTTTTTTTCTGTTTTTGATCTAAGGGTAATAAATTGCGAGTAGTCGTGGATAGCCATAGTATAAGAATCCCAAGCCTTTTGGTATTCTTTTTCTTTAGATGTTATTTTGCCTTGTTGAACATAGGCGTTAGCTCTGTTTAGTAGTGCGCTGTCATAATTAGGCCTGCTTTTAATGGAATTAGAATAATATTTTATTGCTAAAGGATAGTAACCTTCTCCTCTGTTAAACATTATGTTGCCTAATTCATAATATAGTATGTAATCGATTTCACCTCCTACCGCAATTCCATCAAGCAATGCTCCTTCTGCTTCTGTTAGTTGGTTATTTTCTCTGTATGCTATTGATAAAAAGTAATAGCCTAGTTGTACTTTTGGATATTTTTTAATAGCATCGCTTAGTGTTTCGATTGCTTGAATATAATTTTTGTTTTTCATCTCTTCTTTGCCAATTCTAATTAGTCTTTGAGAATATGCTAGTTTTGAATTAAATATTAAAATTAAAAATACAATAAAAATCTTGCAATTTTTATTTAAAAATAAATAAATCCTCATTCTTTTCCCATTATACTTAATTTAGATTAAATGTCTTTAGATTTCATAAGTTCTTTTTTAAAATTTATTTTTTGCTTCAATTTTGTTTTGAAAAAATAAATAAATTCTAATAAACTATTTTTTTCATTAGATTTTATCTTTCTATTGCTTATAAATTCTACCAGATTCTCATAATATATTAAATAGCATATTGCAGGGAATAATTTTTTCTCATTTTCATCTTCCAATGTTTCAATAAGATCAAATCTTATATTTTTGAGAATAATTTTTAAAATTCTTGATCTTGTTTTTAGTGATTTTATTAAAATATATGATTTTTGGTAATCTAGTTGGTTGGAATTTATTTTTTGTATTTTTATTATTTTTTTAGGTATTGTAATTTTATTTTCGTCAAGGTAGAGTAGTATGTCAGATATAAATTTGAAATGCTTATTTTCAATATTTGGATAAAAAGATAGAAAATATACAAATATTTGATTTTGTATTTCAAAGGTTTTGGATTTGAAAAATTCTTTCATGCGTTGACAAAAAATTTTTTTATCCTTTTTGTCAGCATAAATATAGAATGCAATCCATCCATAAGTTTCTATATTATGAGAAATTTTTTTGACATAATGCATAATAATTTCTAAAAATGCGCTTTTAATGTATCTCTCTTTAAAGATTGAGCTTTCGTAGGGGTTGAAATTTGTTTTGTCAAAAGATATAAAAAAATCTTCTGTTTGAAATTTTGCAGTTATAATTTCTTTTATTTTTTCTTTTATGTTGATTAATTTGTGTTTTTCAATGTATTCAAGTGCATCTATGAAAGATTCCCAATTGTTAGATATTTTGTCTTTGAAAAACCAAGTTAAATATTTTTTTGTTATTGTTTTTTCAATTACATATAAATAACACTTTAATGTGTCTTGAAAATCCCTTGGAGAGTATTGAGTAAAATCGCTGAAAAAGTAATTGAAGTTAATATTTTTACTCGAACCCTTATAAAAAATTTCATTAAGACTTAAAGTTTTTAGTGCTCGCAAGTAGTTTAAAATTTCATTGTATTTTAGTGCTAGAATTTCTTCTTCCAAGTATTTATAATGTTTTATTAAAATTTTAATAAAAATGTTTTTACTCAAACACCCAACCGGCCAATATGTAAGTATTAGCATTCTTTTTAATTTTATTAGTCTACTTTCTTTATTGGTTAAGCTTGATTTAAAAACTTTTTGATTTTCCGGTTTATATTTTAAATTTTTATTTAAAATATTTAATATTTTATTTTTATTTTTGTTTCTTACAGCTACCAGAATGTCTATTGTTCGTTCTAGGTTGTCAATGTTAATATTGCTGGAAAAATTTAATATAATTTGCTTGTAAATGTCTTTTTTTTCTTGAGAATAATAAGGGTTATTTTGTATTTCAATCAGTTTTAAAAAGTTGCTAGATTTTAGTTTATATGTTGTTCCTAGTTTTTTGGTGTTGAGATTGGCTTCTTTGCTTATTTGAGCGAAATTTTTGCTTCTTACTATTTCTAATATCCATTTTTTAATGATTTCATTTTGAGTTTTTTTGTAGTAGTATTCTTCAAGTGAAGCATTTAATTCATTTTTTTCTTTTTCGTAATCATTGCTAATTTTTATAAGTTCAATTATTTCAGATTTTTTTAATTTGTAAAGCTGGGAAGAAATACTATATTTTAAAACTTTTTCTTCTATGTATTTATTTATATACTTTTTTAATGTGGCAAGGGAATCATAAAATTCTGAATCCTTTTTAATCGTTTTCATTTATTCCTTTTTTTATAATTTCCATTAAATTTTTATCTTTTTTGGCAGAATTTATTATTGCCTCTAGATAACCTTCAAGAGTTCCTATGTCAATTCTTTTTCCTTCAATATTTTTATATAATACTTTTTTTTGATCCATTAGCTTTTTTAAAGCATAAATGTGGTAGTATTCACCTTTTTGGTGTAGCTTAAATCCTTCTTCTAAATGTTCAAAAAACTCATAATTGTACAAAAATCTCCCAATAGATGCTTTATTGCTAGGTTCACTTCCAATTTTTGGTTTTTCAACAATGTTTTTTACATGAATTTCGTCTTTGTAGAGTTCTATTACACCGTATCTATTTATATTTTCTGGATTTTCAATGATAGATATTATGTTCTTTCCAGTTTTTTCATGAAGATTAATCAATTGTAAGCTTAATGGTGAATTTCCAATGTAAAGATCATCAGGATAAGCTACAATTACAGGTTCTCTATTTATCCAGGGTTTTGCATAAAGCAGAGCATTTCCTGTGCCTAGCATTTCTTTTTGCCTTATGAAGCCTATGTTAATTTTTTTGTTTTTAATCTTATCTAATTCATCTTTTTTATTTTCTTTTAAAAAAATATTTTCAAGTTCAATTTCTCTGTCAAAATAATCTTCAAGAACTTTTTTTCGTCTTGAACTTATTAATAAAATGTCTTTTATTCCTGAATCGATAAATTCTTGAATAATATAATCTATGGCCGGTTTGTTTAAAATTGGTAGCATTTCTTTTGGAATTGTTTTTGTTATTGGTAAAAATCTTGTACCATACCCAGCCGCCAGAATAATGCCTTTCATATTTCTCTCTCTTGAAATAAGATTATAGCAAAAATTTAATTTTATATATTCATTGTTTTTTAAAATTGTTTTAAAATTTTTATTTATGTATGTAAGTTCGGGTAAATATAAAGGTAAAAAAATTTTGTTTCCCAAGAATGGTTCTGTTCGTCCCGTTATGTCTCTTGTTAGAGAAGCCTTTTTTTCTATTATTTTCAAGGATATTATTAACTCAAAATTTTTGGATGTTTTTGCAGGGACCGGCATAATGTCTATTGAAGCTCTTAGCAGAGGGGCCAGTCTTGCTCATCTTGTTGAATGTGATAGAAAAATTAAAAATACATTAGTTAAGAATTTTAGTTTTGTTGAGGAATTTTATAAATTCTTTTTTCAAAGTGCAGAGGATTTTTTGGGTAAAAAAGATCTTTTTTATGATTTTATTTACCTTGATCCCCCTTTTAATTATAAAAATAAGGTTAATTTGCTTGAGATTATTTTAAAAGGTAAAATTTTAAATGATAAAGTTAGTATCATTATGCATTATCCTTCTGGTGAAGATTTGGAGATAAATACGTCAAAATTTTCAATTTATAATTTAAAAAGGTATGGAGGATCAAAACTTATTTTTTTGAGAATATTGTAGGATTTATTTTTTCCCATAATTAAAGAGAATGAGTTGAATTTCATTTTTATTTAATTCTGGAATGCTGTTTTTTATTATAAAATCGTCCACATTTTTTAACGAATTTTTTTTATAATTTCCGTTTGCATCTTTTATTAAAATTTCTTTGTTCTCAAGATCCATTATTATTTCTTCTATTTTGTAAGTTTGAGTTTTTTTGTTTATTATAGATAAATTCGGTGTAATGCCCATTTTGTATTCAATAACAGCAGCTTGAAAAAGATTTTCATTATTATTTTTTTTGGTTACATCTACTATTTGCCCATAATCAAAAGGTGCAAGTATTGTTAAAAAATTTTCTAGCATGTTAATGTCAAATTTTTTGTTTTTTGTTTGTTCGTTTGGCTCTTTTCTGCTCCAGTAGTATTTTCCACTATTTTCTATTAGGAATTTAACAGCCTCTAAGGGGTTAGTGCTTTCTTTTATTATTATTGGATTTACTAATTCGTCGTAAGTATCTACTATGCAAAAAATTCTAACAAGTTCATGAATAAATTTGTTGATTTTTAGCTGTGGATGTCCGGTAGCATCAAGGTAGTCTTTTTGTCCATTGATTATCATTTTTGTAATAGCTGAAATATCTTCCCGCATTCTAAACAAATTTTTAGCAATGTTAATATTTTTTTCCAAGTGTTCTATTTTTAACTTGTGCTGTTCTTTAAAATTTTTGTCTTTAAGGCTTATTTTATTCCCTATATTTTCTAATATCGTTATATGCATTAATCCTATTGAGTGTAATAGCGATCCAAGTGCGGCTTGTAGTATCATGTCTTCTGCATAAAAAAATTCTGTAAATTCGGTATATTCAGTTTTATCAAGAAAAAATTTGATAGTTGAACGAGGTGCATTTTTCAAAGACCTTATTTTGTTTAAATTTGCAATTGTAATTAGAAAGTAAATTGTTGTATCGACCGAATGTAGCAGTATTGAGTCACCTTCTGTTTTGACTTTTCCTTTAAAAAATTCATAATCTCTTCTAGCAGAATATAAATATAATTTTTTTAAAGTTTTTTTATCTTTAAGATTTTCTTTTGTTCTAAGTTTTTGAACATCAAAATAATGATATATTTCTAATAAAATTTTTTGTAAAGATATTATTTTATGCCTTGGAAGTATTTTAAAGCTCCCTTCCAATATTTCTTTCCAATAAATTTGATTAGGCTCAGCCTCCATTAATGTATTTATTTTCATAAGTGGTTTTTTGCTCTTGGTAATAAATATTGGGTCGTCTTCTTTAAAAGGCTTATATACATCTTTTAGATTATCTATTAACTTTTCTCTTAAATAGTTAAGATCATCATTTAAAATTTTTTCATTTATTTTTTTTATCAGGTTTTCATATGATTCATCTTCTTCTTTTTTAATTACAGGAATGTATGGTGTATTGCCTTTGGAAAGTATTTTAATGATTTTTTCATTTACTCTTGTGCCAAGTTTTGATAAGTTTCCTATTCTTGCAAAAATTATGTCTTGTTCGTTTAGATCTTTTATTTGCTTTATTTCTTTAAGTATCACTTTGAGATCCTTTTAATCTTTAAATAAATGTCGCCGAGGAGAATCGAACTCCTGACACAAGGATTTTCAGTCCTATGCTCTACCAACTGAGCTACAGCAACAATTGCAATTTAAATAAATGTATGCTGCCGAGGAGAATCGAACTCCTGACACAAGGATTTTCAGTCCTATGCTCTACCAACTGAGCTACAGCAGCATTTTTATTCTAGTACCTTAATTTTTTCATAAGTATATATGTTTGTCAACTCTTTTCTCAAATTTTAACTTTTGGATATATTGCTAAAAAAATGATTTATAGCTAGCTTTGGGGTTTTAAAATGAGCAATTCTAAAAATTTAATTTATAATAACAGAATTTATATTTTACAGGTATTTAAAGAAAAAATTTATACTAATAAACTTTCAATTTCTTTTGTGAAGATATTTAAAGAAATCCATATCTGTTGAGAAAATTTTTCTGTTATCTTTTAATACTGCTTTATAACTTTCCAATGCTTGCCAGAATTTGTAAAATTCAACATTTTTACCGTATGCATTTGAATAAATTTTTGCAGCTTCTCGATCTCCTTCAGCTTTTATTTTGGCAGCAGTGGCTTTTGCTTCGCTTAATATTTTTAGCTTTTCTTTTTCTATGCTTCCAAGAATTTCTGTTTTTTCAGCCAATCCTATGCTTCTTTGTTCTTCTGCGATTTGTTGTCTTTCTGAAATCATTCTGTTGTTTACAGATTCAATAAGGCTTGGATCATAAGTAACTTTTCTTATTAGTACGTCTACAATTTCAATTCCAATATCTTTAGTATTGTTGTTTGCTATATGAATTATTTCTTTTTCGATTATCTTTCTTCCTTTTGTTATTTTATAAATTCCGTTAATTTTTGTTTCTTGTGGGGTGAGCACTCCATTAGACAAACGTTGAATAGGATCATTTGAGCTTCTTATAATTTCAAGCAAAGGATATTTTGCAATAACTCCTCTAACAGCAGGTTCAATTGCTGCGTCAATTCTAATGTAAGCTCTACTCATTGTTTTTATTGTTGTATAAAATTTATTTATGTCTGCAATTTTCCATCTAGCAGTTGTATCAATCCATATTAATTGTTTTTCTTCACCCCCTGTTGGGATTCTTTGGGGTTCTCCATCCCATCTAAGAATGATTTTGGGAAATATTTGTACATTTTCAATTAATGGGATTTTATATTTAAGTCCGGCTAAACTTTCGGTTCTTTGAATTTTTCCAAGTCGAGTGGTTATTGAAATTTCATTTTCTTTCAAAATATACATTGGTTGAAAAATAGACAAAATAGCCAAACAAACTATTACTGTAAAGATTATAATTTTTGCAGTAGATAATAAAAGATTTATTATAAATTTCATTTATTTTACCTCTTTAAATGGTAGAAAATTTTTGAAGTTTTTGTCAATTAATTCAATATTATCTTTGTTTTCAAGTATTTCTTTCATGGTTTCATTGTAAAGTCTTTCTTTTGTAATGTCGGGATTTTTTAAGTAAGCGTCTAGTATGGCATTAAAAATTTCTGTATCTGCTAATGCATTGTTTATTCTGCTTTCTTTGTATCCTCTGGCTTCTTCAATAACCTTTAATGCTTCACCTTTAATTTTGGGAACTATTTGATTAAATTCTTTTTTTCCTTCGTTTATGTATTTATTTTTATCTTGAATGGCAATGTTTACATCTTCAAAAGCCTCGTAAACCTTTCCTTTTGGGGGCAGAGCATTTCTAATTTGTACTTGCACCACGTCAATTCCTAAATTATAATTGTCTATTATTTCATTCATAGAAGATTTTACACCTTCTGTTACTCCCACCCGGTTGTCATTTATTATTTCAAAAATAGTATTATCCCCAATCAATCTATTCATTGATGACTTTGCAATATCTTTAATTGTTGTCTCAGGATCTTCTACTTTAAACTTGAATGAATAAGGATCTCTTATTTTGTATTGCACTAACCACTCAATGTTTATGATATTTAAATCTCCGGTAATAATCCTACCTTCGTCGCTTGTATTATCATTTTCTCTAATATCGCTTGGAGATATTAGAAATCCAAATTTAATTTCCTGGACTATTTTTACGGGTACGATAAATTTTTCTTCAATTAATGGAATCTTGACATGTATCCCAGAATCAAGAGTTCTGTTAAGCTTGCCAAGGCGAAGTACAATTGCTTCTTCTGATGGCCCTACTATGAATATGTTTGCAATAACTATTATTGATATTAGTATTAAAGTAATAATAATTATTAAATATTCGTAAGTTTTGTTAAAAATTTTTTTTATGTCAAACATTTGCTTCTCCTAATGTTTTAAATTGCTTTTAGTAAGCGAATTTTGTCACTACTTTTTGGATTTGATAAAAGTTATTGTTTCGATTTTATTATTCTGAATTTCCTTAATAAAATATTCTCCATCATTTGTTTTTACGGTTTCGTTTTTTGTTGGTATTTTGTCAAGTAGGTCTATTAAGTATCCCCCAATTGTATTTGTATATTCTTTATGCTTAATAGATATTCCAATTGTCTCTTCAATCTCGTCAAAAGTAGTTTCTCCAAGTATTGAGTAAGTATTGTCGCCAATTTGAGTAATCAGGGGTTTTTCCTCTTTAATGTCGTATTCGTCAGATATTGCTCCAAAAATTTTTTCTACAATGTCTTCTATTGTAAGTATTCCTGAAAAACCGCCATACTCATCTATTACTATTGCCATTATTTTTTGTTTTTTTCTCATAATGTCTAGTATGTCTTTTATTCTTTTGTTTTGTTGTACAAATACAGCAGGCTTAATAAATTGAGAAACGTTTTTATTCATATCTTTTTTACTTACTTCTATGAGGTCTTTAGCTATTAAAATACCAATTATCTGTTCTCTGCTTTGTCCTTTGTATATAGGGATTCTAGAGTATCCTTCTTCTTTGATCAATTTGATTACATCTTTTAGTTTTGATGAACTTGAGAGTGAAAAAACTTCTGTTCTGTGAGTCATGATCTCAGAAGCTCTTACTTGATCTATGTCTAACATTTTTTGCATAAATATTCTAGAGTCGTTGTTTAAAATTCCTAAACTTCCTGCTAAAGAGAGCATATTTTTTATGCTCTCTTTAGTCATTTGATAGTTAGCTTTGCCTTTAAAGAGATTTAATATTTTTTTTATTATTTTGTTTATTACATATATTAGTGGAGTAAATATAAAAATTAATGGTGTTAAAAAAAATGAAGTAGACAGAGCAATGATTTCATTATTTAGAATTGCAATTTGTTTTGGAAGTATTTCTGCAAAAATTAGAACGATTATTGTTATTAGGCCTGTTGATATTGCAAGTGCGCTGTTTCCATATTTTTCAAGTACAAATTTTGTTGTAAGCGTACTTGCCACAATATTTGATATATTGTTGCCTATAAGAATAGTAGTAATTAATTTTGAAGGAGATTGAACCAAATTGTACACCGAAATTCCCGATTTTCCTTTTTTTCTTATGTCTTGTATCTGAATTATACTTAATGAAGTATAAGCTGTTTCAGATGCTGAGAAAATAGCAGACAATATTATAAATAGTAGTATTACGATTAATTCTAACATATATGTATTATTTTAATTTATCTTTAATAAAAATGCTTTAAGTTATGCTCTTAAGTGTAAAAATATTTTTGACTTGACCTTAAAAGGCGCTGACCGGAATCGAACCGGCGAATCAAAGTTTTGCAGACTTCTCCCTTAGCCACTTGGGTACAGCGCCTTGTAACATTGCTTAGTTTATTAAAAAAATAGAAAATTGTAAATATATTTTCTATTGAAGCATAATTTTGAATTTCTTAGCTATTTTTATTAGTTTTATGTAAAATTTTAATGTATGAATAAAAAACTTAATGAAGTTTTATTAAAGTTAAATCAAGATTTAATAAAATGTGTAAAAGGTTCTCTTGATTTAGAAATATCGGGAGTTACTTATAGTTCTAAATTGGTTTTGCCCAGGTTTGTGTTTTTTGCTCTTCCAGGAATTCATTTTGATGGGCATGATTTTATTGAAATCGCAATTCAAAAGGGCAGCAATGTTATTGTGTGTTCAAGGGATGTGGATTTTTACAGTCCTAATGTTACTTATATCAAGGTAGATGATTGTAACATAAGAAAATTTATGTCTAATTTTTCAAATATTTTTTATGATGAACCTTCAAAAAAATTAAAAGTTATTGGAGTTACTGGCACTGACGGGAAAAGTTCTGTTTGTTATTATATATATCTGCTTTTAAAAAAAAAGGGCGTTAAAGTAGGGTTTATATCGACGGTATTTTTTGATGATGGGAGTGGGAGTTTGATTAAAAATCCCTACAGACAATCAACTCCTGAGTCTACAGAAATACATTCATTTTTAAGTAACATGGTTAAAAATGAAGCTCAATATGCAATTCTTGAATCTACTTCTCATGGACTTGACCTTGAAACAGCAAGGCTTATCGATGTTAATTATTTTGCAGTTGTTTTTACCAATATTGGACATGAACATCTTGAGTTTCATGGAACAATTCAAAATTATTTGAATGTCAAGCTGGGTCTTTTTCGGTCTGTTAGTGATGCTTCTGGTTTTGGGGTTGTTAATTTTGATGACGTTTATTCTTCTGATTTTAAGAATGCTGTTAAGAAATCTTTTACTTATAGCTTAAAAAGTAGTAAAGCAGATTTTTTTGTCAGTTTTATTGATGAAAAAACTAATTCTACCAGGTTTGAATTTTATCACAAGGGGATTAAATATTTTGCTAATGTTAATCTGCTTGGGAGTTTTAATGTTGAGAATGTAATGGCTGCTCTTATTTTAGTTTCTCAAATTTTAAATAGCGATATTCAAGACATTGTTGATAAGCTTATTTGCATTAAAAGTCTTGATGGGCGCATGGATAGTATTAACTTAGGTCAAAATTTTTCTGTAATAATTGATTATGCTCATACCCCTGGTGCTTTTTCTAAACTTTTTCCTATTTTTAAAAGATTTGCTGCTAATAGATTGATTTCTGTTTTTGGCTCTGCGGGAGAAAGAGATGTTGAGAAAAGATTTTTGCAAGGGCAAATTGCAGATATTTATTCTGATTTAATAGTACTTTGCGATGAAGATCCAAGAGGCGAGAATAGTATGTGTATAATTAAAGACATTGCAAAAGGAATTGTTAATAAAGTTATAAATCAAGATTTATTTTTTATTCCTGATAGAAAGCAGGCTATTGAAAAAGCAATAAGTCTTGCAAGGGCAGGAGATTTGGTTGTGACTTTGGGCAAAGGGCATGAAAGTTCAATAATTTATAAAAATAGAGAAGTTTTTTGGAATGAACAAGAGGTAGTTAAAAATGCTATTTTAAGTTTAAAAAAATCAGAAAAGGAGAAGTGATGTGAAGAAAAATCTTATGTTAATATTTGGTGGCGTTTCTTTTGAGCATGAAATTTCTTGCAAATCTGCTTATAGCATTTATTTAGCCCTTTTGGATCTAAATAAATACAATATTTATCCCGTTTATATTGATAAATGTACAGGTATTTGGTATTTATTAGATTCTGTTTCTGATCCCCCAAAGTCCATTAATATAGATGTTTTACCCACTGTTAGTTTATTGCCAGGGCTTGGAATTTTTTCAAATAACAAAAACCTTGAGATTGATGTTGTTTTCCCCGTTGTCCATGGAAGAACCGGTGAAGATGGTGCTATTCAGGGAGTTTTAAAAGTCATGGATATTCCTTGTGTTGGCGCTGGTATTATAGGGAGTGCTATTTCTAGTAATAAGTATTTTTGCAAACTTTTGCTTAAAAGTTTTGATATTCCGTTGGTTCCTTTTATTGGATTTAGACAACATGATTATTTTTTAGATAAAGAGGACGTAAAAAGAAACATAAAGGAGGTTTTAGGATATCCTGTTATTGTTAAGCCTGCAGTATTAGGGTCTTCAATTGGAATAAATGTAGCTTACAGTGAAAATCAAATTGAATCTTTTATTAAAGAGGCTTTAAAGTATGACCTTACCATTGTAATAGAGAAGTTTATTGAGGTTAGAGAGATCGAATGTTCTATTATTGGGAATGAAAAGATGAAAATATTTTCTCCCGGGGAAGTTGTTGTGCAAGATTTTATATTTTATGATTATGATGCTAAATATTCTGTTATTCCCGGAAATTCTATTATTTTTAATATTCCTGCACATCTTGAGACAAATCAGTTGTTAAGCATTAAAGAATATGCATTTCTTGCTTATAAGAATCTAGAACTCAGAGGTATGGCAAGAGTTGATTTTTTTGTTGAAAAAAAAACAGGAACTATTTATCTTAATGAAATAAATACTATTCCAGGATTTACCGATATATCTATGTTTGCTAAAATGTGCAGTCATGACGGTCTTCAGTTTAAAGACCTGGTGGATAATTTAATCGATTATGCTTTTCAAAGTTACATTAATAGGAAAAAAAGGATTAATTTTGAAGATTAATTTAATTTTAAATTTTTTAGATTTTCAATTTCTTTATCATCTTTTAGTTTGAAGTATTCAAGATTTTTATATTTTGCTGCTTTAGGCAATATTCCTGAATATTTTATTTTGTAAGAGTAATTTATTTTTATATTTTTTATTTCTTTATTGTTAGCTTTATTGTAAATTTTAACTTGATTTTTTTTAATATGAATATTTGCAAATGCTTCATATGCTATGTCGTCTTGAGATTTGAGAGTAAATGCAATTGTTGTTTTTTTAGAGTTAATGTTTTTAAGTGAAAAAATAATTTTATTAGCTAATATTTTATAAGGAGTATTGCTTTGATAAACTATTAGTTTAGATGCGTTTTTAAAATGCAGCTCGATTTGATTTGCAAGTTTTTGAGTAACCAAATCGATACTATAAACAGCTCTTTCTGCTATATCTATTTTTTTAAAATCAATATTTATTAACTCATCATTAGCTTCAATGTTAGTTTTTAATGTTTTTTCGTTTGCTTGTAAAGTTAGGTTAAAGTCATTTGAAATTATTTGAATAGGATGTTTATTGCCTTTTGGATATTCAATTTTTATTTTATTTATTTTTTCTGGAAAGTTAACTGTTTGTTCTATTTGTATTGCATGCTCTTCTTTATCAATATTGCTAGATATTATGATTGCGGTTATTAAAAAAAAAGTTGCAAGTCCAAGTTTTTCAGCTTTTTTTAAATTTTGTTTAATTTTTGGAAGTTTGGATTTTAAATGTTCTGAGATATTAATAAATATGGTAGAAAAAAGACAAATTGATATTAAATAGCTTAGTGTGAGCGTATTTTTGATTGATGTAGTATTTTGTATTAATGTTATTAATACAAAATTGATTATCCAAATGATTAATACCATTATTTTTCGAATAATAGTATTTTTATTTGGTTTTATTAACAATAAAATGCTTTTTATGATAACTATTAAGATAAATTCTATTTTAACAAACATTAATATTATTAGTTCAATAATAGAAGTTGATATTGCCAGGTATTTAAGTTGTCTGTAATTTAAATATATTGTGAAATTATATGTAAAAAGAGACAAAAGATTATGTATGAGTAAAGTTGCAAAAAAAGTTATTAGATATTTGGGATTTGTTATGCTGTAAGCCACTGTGTTTTCATAGCTCGCAAATATTTTATTTGTAAGCAATAAGGATAAATAAGTGCTTAAAAATAAAGTAAAAAACAATCTTACTAATTTGTAGTAATTATTTTTTACTTTTTTCATAACTAGTCCAGCTTCTTTATATTTTCTAATAAATACAATTATAATTAAGTTATAGCAAATGTAGATTAATGCTATTAAAGCAATTTCATTAATTATTATTTTTTTAAAAGGCGTATCAATTACAATATAGTGTACTTCATTGGTATTTTTACTTTTGTATTCACTGGTCAATGCTTCTTCGATTGATTTGTAAATTTCAAAAATAGTATTTTTATTTCCAGTTAATATAGGATTTAAATTATTATTTATTATTAAAAGGGGTATAGATTCATCACGATATAAATTATATAAAGTGTTTATTTTTTTTTCAGTTATTTTTGATGTGTTAAAATCAATTTTATTTTTTTCAAAGGTTTTTATAATGGCTTTTAAAAATCCTAAATTTGTTTTTGAATTTGTTACGAAAGATTCATTTTCTAAGTAAATTTTATTTTTTATTTTATTTTCGTTTAACATTAGGTATATTGTATTTGTATTTTTTCCTAAATACTTGTTGCTAAGTAAAATTCTGCTACTAATTATTGTATTTTCTTCTAAAGAATCATCCTCAACAAAAAAAAAATTTATGTTGTTTTCAGGGTTAGTATTTTTAAGTTTATGCAATAGCTCAATTGCAATTCCAATTGCTAAATTATTTTTTAAATTATTTTGTATTTTAATTGGAACGATTATATTATAAGTATTTATGTTGTTCCCTTTGATTTTAGAATGTATTATTTTTTGTGAATACCCAATAAATCCAATTTCTTGTAAAGAATATTCCATATATTTAACTTCATTTGTATTAAAATATTTTTTTATATAATTAAAAGTATTTATTATTTTTTCTTGTCTTTCATTTAGTTGATGAATTTTTCTAATATGCGTTTTTATTCTCTTTTCAGTTTCTATGTTTGTAGTATTATTGCTTGAATTGAATACATTTTTTTCCGTTTTATTTGGCACAATAGTGGAGCCTGTTGAGCCAAGCAATAATAATGATAACAATATGCTAATTATCATAATTTTTAATATCTTCTTCTATTTGCATTATTTGTAAGATATTTGGATTTTCTTTTAAAGCAGAAATAATTTTTGTTATATTTTTAGTGTTTGATGAAACTATTATATTTGTTATTCCATGACCATTGCCGCAGTCTTCTATTTTTTCGCTAATAAGTCTTACATCATTGAGTGTGAAAATGTTTTCAAGATAGCTAAATATCCCTTTAAGTTCTTTTAAGAGTAAGATAATGTGATGCACTTTCCGAGTTGGCGTTGCTTCCCACTCAACTTCAATCAGTTGTGTTTTTTTATAAGATTTAAGCTTTTGACAATTTTCATTGTGCACTATTATTTCGTCTTTATGTATTATTCCAATAATATCTTCACCTGTTGTTGGGCTGCATTCGGGGTCTATTGCAATTCTTTTTATTTTGGTTTTGGTATAAGCTTTAAACAAGCTAAAAAGCTTTCTTTGCTCTTTGTTTGCTCCAACAAGATACGCAATAATATTGTTATCTACAAAAATTGTGTTGTCATTTTTGTTAAGCCACGATCTAATTTTTGATCGAGCTTTTTTTGTTCGCACACTGTTTAGCCATATTACATCTGGTTTTGAATCTTTTGACGTGAATATTTCAACAATTTGTTCGTTTTTAAGTGGTTTTGTGATTGAGCTTATTTTTCCATTTATTTTTGCATAAAGAGCTTGATCTCCAATATCTGTGTGGATTATGTATGCAAAATCAATTGAATTTGATCCAAAGGGAAGTTCTACTACTTCTCCTTCTGGGGTGTAAACATATATGAATGTATTTAACAATTCTTTATGTATGTCATTCATTGAATATTGGCTTTTGTTGGCCGATTCTTGTTGCCATTTTTTTATTCGGTTTATAAATGAAAGATCGTCAGCCTTAAGTGCGATTTGTTCTTTGTATATCCAGTGGGCCGCAACCCCATAATTAGCAATTCTGTCCATTTCTTCTGTTCGAATTTGTATTTCAATAAGCTGGTTGTCCTCAGGTATTCTTACAGTAGTGTGTAGTGATTGATATTTATTTTCTTTTGGACTTGCAATGTAGTCTTTAAGTCTTCCCGGAATTGGTTTCCACACTCGGTGAACAATTTCTAATATTTCATAACATTCTTTTTGTTTTTTGCAAATTATTCTTATTCCTAGAGTATCAAAAATTTGAGTAAGCTTATTTGTTCTTGTTTGCATTTTTCTAAATATTGAGTAAAAGTGTTTTGATCTTACTGTAATTTCTGCTTCAATTCCGCTTTTTTGAAGTTCTTTTTCTATTGATAATTTGCCTTTGTATAATTTTTTTTCTCTTTCTATTTTTGTTTCAGATAAAAAATTTTTTATTTCTTTATAATCTTTAGGATAAAGATGCTTAAATGAAAGATCCTCAAGATATGTTTTAAGAGATGATATTCCAAGGCGTTCTGCTATTGGAACATAAGTTGAAAGGCAATCTTTTGCAATCCTGTCTTGTCTGTTTTTGGGTAAATAAGAGAGTGTTGTCATATTATGAAGCTTGTCTGCCAGTTTTATTATTATTATTCTAATGTCATGTGTCATTGCAAAAAACATTTTTGAGATAGTATTAGCCTCTTTTATGCTTCTTGTTTTATTATGTAAATCATGAATTTTAGTTACTCCGTCGATTAGGCTTAAAATTTCCTCGTCAAATTCTTTTACTATTTCTTCTTTTTCGATGTTTGTATCTTCAAGTACGTCATGCAGCAGTCCAGCAATAGTTGCTTTAAAGTCTAGTTGAAATTTGGCAAGAAATAATGAAACCATTATTGGATGAATAATGTAAGGCTCTCCACTTTCTCTGTATTGACCATAGTGAAGTTGTTCTGCTATTTCTAGAGCTTTGAATATGCTTTTTCGTTCAAATTCATCTTTGTAAGTATTCTCAACAGTTTTTTTAAAAATATTTTTAGCTTTTTCAAGATCATTTATCTTTATTAAGTGTGCAATCTCGTATGCTTGTATCATCCCTTTGTCCTAATATTAGTGCTCTTGCTCTCTTTTCAAGATCGTAAATTGTTTTTAAATGTGAAAATCCTTTTTTGATTGCAAAATCTTTCAAACTTTTTATTTGCCAAGGAGCCGATTCTATTATTATGAGTCCGTTTGGACTAAGCTTTTCTTTTGCTTGGCTTAATATTTTTCGAGAAATATTAAGCCCATCTTTTCCGAATCCCAAAAGAGCTTTTGTGGGCTCTTTTATTATTTTATTTTTTATTTCTAATTCTTCTTTGTTTAAATAAGGAGGATTTGTAATAATTATATCAAGCTTTCCCTTTATACATTTTAACAAATTAGAGTGAATTATTTCTACAAATTTTTCAAGTTTGAGCTTTTTTGTATTTTTTGCGACTATTTGTAAAGCTTTTGTTGAAATGTCTGAGAGTATTACTTTTTCTCTCATGTAATAGGCGATAGAAAGCCCTATGCACCCACTACCGCAGCATAAGTCTAATATTTTTTTAAATCTATTTTGTTGAATTTGAATTAAGGCCTCTTCAACCAAACATTCTGTATCAAATCTTGGGATTAATACATGCTTGTTTAGGTCAAATTCAATTCCCATAAATTCTTTCTTTTGAAGTATGTAGTGAATAGGGGTTCCTTTTTTTATTTTATCTATTTGATCAAAAAAAAGTTTTTTTTCTTTTTTTGTTAAGCTTTTTTTTATATTTGCAATTATTAATTCTTTTCTAGTTTTTAAAATTAATTCAAGTATTAGTAGCGCTTCTATTGTATCTAAATTTTTACTTTTAGCATAATTTATAACCTCGTTTATATTCATTGCTAGATATTGCTGCTTTTTAATGTTTGTTCTTGAAGTTCTATCATCAAGGGATCAAGAAGTGGATCAAGTTCTCCTTGCATAAATTCTTCTAATTTATAAAGAGTGATGTTTGCTCTATGATCTGTTATTCTATTTTGAGGAAAATTATAGGTCCTAATTCTTTCAGATCTATCTCCTGAGCCGACTTGTTGTTTTCTGTTGCTTGATCTTTGCTCTTGTTTTTTGGAATCTTCAAATTCATAAAGCCTTGCTCTTAATATTTTCATTGCTTGATCTTTGTTTTTATGTTGACTTCTTTCATTTTGGCACTGTACAACAATTCCCGTTGGTAGATGTGTTATTCTGACTGCGGAATCAGTTGTGTTAACGTGTTGCCCACCAGCCCCAGACGATCTGTAAACATCAATTCTTAAATCTTTTTCATTGATATCAATTTCAGTTTCTTCAATATTGGGTAGCACTGCTACAGTAGCAGCCGAGGTTTGAAGCCTTCCGCTAGACTCTGTTATTGGGATTCTTTGCACTCTGTGAACACCGCTTTCGTATTTTAATTTTTTAAATACATCTTTTCCCCTAATTTCAAAGATTATTTCTTTAAATCCCCCAAGTTCTGTTTCATTGAAGTTTATTATTTCTGTTTTCCATTTTTTTTTCTCTGAATATTTTATATACATGCTATAAAGATTGTTTGCAAAAAGAGCAGCTTCTTCTCCGCCTGTTCCAGCCCTAATTTCAATTATTATGTTTTTGCTATCATTTTCATCTTGAGGCAAAAGTAGTATTTTTATTTGATGTTCAAGATCTTCTTTTTTTTTGTCCAGATCAATTAGCTCTTGTTTTATCAATTCTTTCATTTCTTGCTGATCTTCTTCTTCCAAGATGGTTTTGTTGTCATTAATTTGGCTTAGTATTTTCTCGTATTCAATTTTTTTAGTATTTATTTTTTCTAAATATGTATATTCTTTTATTATTTTTGAATATTTTTTTTGATCTTTAATTAGATTTATATCTTGCAATTTTTCTTCTATCAACTTAATCTTACTTGTTGCTGAATTTAATTTTTCTAAAAGCATTATGATTTCTCCTGAAAGATAGTAATAGTTTATATTAATTTTAGATTTTTTTGTTAGACTTTTTAATAAGTTTTGTGTTGATGTCTATGTTTATGTTTTATTTTAGTATTTTTTCAAAACTGCTTTCATGAAATAAATAGAATAATCTTGATTAATAAAAATCAATTATATTTTTTCATGTTTTTTTATATAATGAATGTTATTAAGTTGGATATTAAAGTTAGATTAGGTTTTGTTGTATTTATATATAAATTGAGCTTTACGTATTATTATTTGTGGTGTGTTTGAGGTAGTTAAAGTTATATCTTTGATAAACCGATTTAAAAGGGGTATTTATGTTAAATGAAAAAATTTTGGATGCTTTAGAAGATCTCTCGAATATTTCTGATGATCAACTTCTTGATGTCACTGAGAAATCAAAAAGAGGGTATCAATTGATCAAAGAAGAAAGGCTTTCTGAAGCAGAAAGTTTATTTTCTGATATCCTTGAAAAGGATAATGAGAATAATTATGCTCTTGTTGGGCTTGGAGACATTGAAAGGAAGAAGAATAATTACGATAAAGCAATAGTTTATTATCAAAAATGTCTTGTAAAGCATCCAAGCAATAATTATGCTCTTTTTGGACTTGGAGATTGTTACAGAAATTTAGATAATTATAAAAAAGCCACAGACATATGGGAAGAATATTTAAAATATGATCCTGAGAATATAACGGTTTTAACAAGAGTTGCAGCATCTTACAGGAAGCTAAAAAATTTTCAAAAATCTAAGCAAACTTATCTTAAGGTAATGGAATTAATGCCTGAGAATGATTATGCGCTTGTAGGTATTGGTCATTTGTATTATGACTTTAAAGAATATAAAGAGGCTTTAAAGTATTGGCTTAAAATGTATGAATTAAATCAATCCAAAGTTGACGTTAGAGTATTAACTTCAATTGGCAATTGTTATCGCAAGCTAAGGGAATTTACCAGAGGAATTTATTTTTTTAAAAAAGCTTTAGAAATTTCGCCTAGTAATTTTTATGCTGTTTTTGGACTTGCCGATTGTTATAGAGGGAATAAGGAGTACAAAGAGGCTTTAAAATATTGGCTTGATATTATCGAAAAAGATCCAAAAAATAATTTGGTTCTTACAAGAGTAGGAGATGCTTATCGCTATTTGAATGATTATGAAAATTCTCAAATTTATTATAAAAAGGCTCTTGATGTTGATTTTGATATGTTTGCCATACTTGGACTTGCTCTTATTCAAAAGGATCAGGGTAAATATGAAGAAGCATTAATAGCTATTAAAAGTTTAATTAAAAATAATCCTAAAAATTCGGCATTGTATGTTAATGCTGCTGAATGTTATGAAGCGTTGGGGCAGATTGAGAATGCCATTGATATTTTGTCAAGCTTTTTACATCTTGGTATGAAAAATATTGTTGTTATTGACTACCTTGCAGCTCTTAGGAAAAAAATGGAATGACGGGCTCTTTACTTGAAATTGAAAAATCTATTTTTTTTGATAAATTAATAGATACCCATGTTCATTTTTATGAATTAAAGAAAAGATCTTTGGACGTTAATTACATTATTAATGAATGTTTTAAAAACGGCTTTTCTTATTTTCTTGATGTCGGCTTGCATCCTAGTGATTTTAATGATAGAAAAGATCTTTTAAGTCCTTTTTCTAATGTATTTTTAACATCGGGTATTCATCCTTTAAATTTAAGTGATCACTTTAAAGATGATATTAAACAGCTTGAAAAAATTTTGATTAGTGAAAATGTTGTTGCTGTTGGCGAGATTGGCCTTGATTATTTTAAAGCAGATAACAAGAAATTCCAAATTAAAGTTTTTGAAGAGCAATTGTATTTGGCTGATAAATATAAAAAGCCAGTTATTTTGCATATAAGAGATGCCTATGATGATGTCTATAATATTGTAAGGTCTTTAAATTTTTTAAATAGGGGTATATTACATTGTTATTCAGGAACTTATGAGCATGCTAAAAAATTTATTGATTTGGGATTTAAAGTTTCTTTTTCTGGGAATATAACTTTTAAAAATGCACAATCTTTAAGGATTCTTGTTGGCAAGTTAAATACCAACGATCTTTTAATAGAAACAGATAGTCCTTTTTTAGCTCCAGTACCATTGAGAGGTAAAATTAATTCACCTTTGTTTTTAGGATATGTATGTCTTGAGATTGCAAGGATTAAAAATTGTCCTGTTAATGATGTTGCTATTGCAGTATACAATAGTTTTAAAGATCTTTTATTGTTGCATTAAATTTAATTATTTTTATTGTTTGTAAATGCTAAATTCATATTGGAAGTTACTTTCAATATCTTTTACTATTTTTGTTAAATCAGGCTCTTTAAGAGTGATTATATATTGTAGCTTAATGATTTTTAAGTCTTTTCTTGTATTGCCAATTAATACAAATTTTATATTTTTGAAAAAGGGCGAATTTGATATTTTTTTTAAAATAATATTATTATCCCTTAAGGAGAATAATATTATTGTGTTTATTTGAGGAGTAATAAATGTTTGCATATAGGATATGTTTTTTTCGTTTATTAGGGTAATATTAGCATTTTTTTCTTTGCCTTTTTTTTCCAAGTATTCAAGGTCTTCGCTATTTAGAGATTTGTCTCTAAATATTAATGTTTTTTGCAAGTTTATTGATTTTTCGTTGAGCAGAAAATCAATAGATTTTTTGAGAGAAAATTTTATTTTTGATAGATAAAAAATTTTTTCTTTTAGAATTTCGTTATTTAGTATTTCATTATTTGATTTGTGCGTTAATAGAATTTTTTTTGTTGTTTTAAGCTTGTCTTTTACAGTTTCTAAATTTTTATCATTTATAAATAGTATTTCGTTTTTTATGAATGGAGTTTTTTGAATTTCAAAAAAATATTCAGTTGCATCTGAGAAAATTATTGAATAATTAAATTGTTTTTCAGTAATGGAATATTTTTTGCATCCTTGTGTTGAAATTGCTAAGAGTGCTATTATAGCAAGTTTTTTTAGGACAGACATTTTATTTCCTAGTATACTTATTATTAATAGCTATAGATATTAAAACCAATCCAAGTATTATTAGTGCATAGATTCTCATATTGGTTAGGATTAATGTTTTTAAAATTGCAATAAATAATCCTAAAAATATAATAGGAGAAAGAATAATTTTGTATTCTTTTGCCGAGTATTTTTGGTAGTTTTTAATTTTCTTTTCAAAGATTGTGGCTGAAAATATTAGCTCTATTGCATTAAGCATTGGTAATTCAATATATTCATAGACTCCAAAAATTTTGCTATTTAGAATTATTATTTCTAAGTTTTTAGAAAAAATTAGTCCAAATGTGAAATATATAAGAATTGTTAAATTTTTTTTAAATAAAGAATTTTCATTTAGAGTAAAAAAAAATATAAATATTAATAGTGGGAATATATAATAGTATAAATGTTCTTTGATAAATATTGAAATTCCCAGACTTATTCTTGATGTGTAATCTAATTCAAATGATCTATATAGAATAAATTCCTGAGTTAAATAAAGGAAAGAAAACATTGTTATTGCAAGAAATATTGCTAAAACATGGGCTTGGATATTTTTTGTTTGACTTTGTCTTAACTTAATATCCATATAAATTTGTAATATTAGCGGTAGACTTGTTAATAAAAATAAACTCATTGTAAGTACAATTCTACTTTTAAACGTTTTTTTAATCAATTGATTGATTAAAAACTTGTGTGATTTGGATATTTGTTTTATCAATTTTTTTAATTTTATTACTTTTTGTAAACGTTATTCTTAGAATTTACTTTTTAGTGAATGTATAATAGAATTAAGTATTAATATTAATTATTAATTGATTTAGGAGTATATATTTTTTAAATGATAAATAGAAATGCCAATAGAGATAGGGATAGGTCCAGATCAAATGACAAGGAATTGAAAATTAATTACAGAATCAAGGCTCGTGAGGTAAGAGTTATTTTTGAAAATGGAACACAAGAAGTTTTATCGATTGAAGATGCTATTAAAAAAGCAAAGGAAGCTGGACTTGATTTGGTTGAGGTTTCTCCTAATGTATCTCCTCCGGTTTGTAAGATTATTGATTATGGAAAATATAAATTCCATCAAGAAAAGCGTCAAAAAGAGCAAAAGAAGAATCAAAAAGTAATTAAGCTTAAGGAAGTCAGAATGCAGCCCAAGATAGATGCTCATGACCTTGATTTTAAATCAAAAAACATTTTAGGTTTTCTAAAAGATGGAAATAAGGTTAAAGTTACAATAAGATTTAGAGGTCGTGAACTTGCTCACACATATTTAGGATATGGCATCTTGAATAGCATTCTTGAAAAAGTAGGGGATGTGAATTATGTTTTGGAATCTGCGGCTAAAATGGAAGGCAAAACAATGTTTTTGATTGTAGCGCCCAAGTTTAAAAAATAAATATTAAATTAAAGGGGATGAAATGGCAAATAAAATGAAAACACGTAAAAGTGCAAAAAAAAGGTATTCTTTTACTGTAAATGGTAAAGTTAAGTATAAAAAACAAAATTTAAGGCATATTTTGACGAAAAAATCTTCTAAGCGCAAGAGAAATTTAAGAAAATCAGGTAATCTTTCTTCTTTTGAAACTAAAAGAATTAAAACTTTATTACCTTATGGAAAATAATTTTAGGAGACAGATATGGCTAGAGCTAAAAACGGAACAGTTCACGTTGCAAGGCGTAAGAGAATTTTAAAAAAAACAAAAGGGTTTTGGGGTACAAAAAAGAGTAATTATAAAAAAGCTAAAGATACCTTAAGAAAGGGTATGATGTATGCTACAAGAGATAGAAAGGTTAGAAAAAGAGATTTTAGACGCTTGTGGATTTCAAGAATTTCGGCTGCTTTAAGTGATACTGGGGTTAGTTATTCAAAATTTATTGAAGGTTTATTGAAGTCTAATATAAAAATTAATAGAAAAATTTTGTCTAATTTGGCAATTGAAGATATTGAAGCTTTTAAAAAAATTGTTTTAGAAATAAGAAGATGAAAAATCAAAACTCCTGGGAGGTTTAATTTTAAGAATTAGAGTTATTTTTTTGCGACATCTCATAAAATTTAGGAATTTGAAGATTTTTAGTCAATGATAGCCAAAAGCAATTCAGAGGTTAAGAATAAAAATTCCGCCTTTAAAAATAGCGCTAAATAAAAATGTTCTTATGTTGGCTTTTTGGGAGTTTAATTTATTTTAAGGATTATTATTGTGCAGCTTATTTCTCTTAATAATATTGAAAAGCAAGAGAGCTTTATACACTATAGAAATGTATATTTTGCTGATGTTGTTTATAAGTATAATGACATTTTGGAAATCAAAAAAGTCAAATTTGTAATTGAGGCTACACCCTTAGGAGAAAAGCACGTCACTATTGATTTTATAGATTTTTTAAATTATCCTGTTTTAAAGCTAATGGTTGCAATTAAAAGGCATGTAATTGATTTGGAGTTTAAAGGTAAGCTTCCTTGATTTTAGAATTTAAATCAGAAAAAAAAATGATAAATTTTTCCAAATCTTTTTTTTATCCTTTACCAATTGGTAAAATATTTGCTTTAAGTGGTGATATGGGAGCGGGAAAAACTAGTTTTTTAAAGGGACTTGCGCTTAACCTTGGAATTTCTTATTTTACAAGTCCAACTTATAATATTGTTAATGTTTATGATTTTGTAGATTTTAAATTTTATCATATTGATTTATATCGGGTGTTTTCTTTAGAAGAATTTGAGCTTGTTGGGGGATTGGAAATACTTATGGATCTTGACTCAATTATTGCTATTGAATGGCCACAAATTGCTTTGAGCATTGTTCCAAAAGACAGATTATTTTCTTTAACTTTTAAAATAATCGATTCAGGCAGGGTTTTAGAATTTAATGATTAATACGCTTGCATTTGAATATTCATATAAAGCGTTAATAATTTATTTTAGAATTAATAATAAGAATTTTTCATTGGTTGAACTTAAATCAAATTTTAATTTTAGTGTTCCAAAAATTTTCAATGATTTTATAATTAAAAATAATATAGATCTTAATCAAATTGAATTAATTATAAATTCTTGTGGTCCTGGTTCTTTTACTGGCCTTAGAATTAGTTTAAGTTTTGTCAAAGGTCTTGCTTTGGGTCTTTCTGTTCCTTTTGTCAATATTTCCACATTAGATGTTTTTGCAAATTTAGTTAAAAACAGTCCTAGTGTAATTGTATTAACTTTTACTGCAGGTAAATATTTTCTTGGGCACTATAAAAATTGCGAGTTGGTGGGGAAGATTTTGTGTTTTTCTAAGGAAGATTTGTTTGAATATTTGAATCAGATTGATCCAAATTCAGTGCTTATTGGGAACAATCTTGAGAATGTTTCCAAAGAGTCCAATTATAAATTTAAAATCATTGAAAATTTAAGTTCGTTTGGAAAAATTTTGACAGAACTTGGGATAGCTAAATATTTAAAAAATCGCAAAAGTGATGATATTTTATCAGGACCTCTTTACATAAGGCAAAGTGATGCAGAGATTAAGTTTCATTCTTGAAATAATGATTGAATAGGCTTTTAATTTTGCTTATATTATGCTTATCTTTTAGTAGTGATTTTTTATTTTCTTCTATAATAAATTCATAAATTTCAGATCTAAATATTTTAATGTTTTCAGGGGCTTTAATTGCTATTTTAACAGTATCCTTTTTTATCTCTAATATTAAAACTTCAATGTCAGAGTTTATTTTAATACTTTCATTTACTTTTCTTGACAATACTAGCATCTTTATTCCTTGAAAACTTTATGGTGTAGTGAGTAATTTTCATTTGTGCATATAGCTTGTTTTCCAAGTAATTTTTTTTTGTTTATTATGATTGGTGCTTTTAGATTAGCTGTAATGTCTTTATAATCATTAACATGCATATTAATTATGCATAGTATAACTTTTTCATCTTCTGCTGTTGCTTTAATATCCGACCAATCTTTTTCTTCGATATTTGGTAAGTATTCGCTTAAAAAATTAAAAGGAGATGTTACCAAAAAACTTACGTCTTTATTCATGGATTGCATAATAGAAAAAGGCTTATACTTAGAGTCTTTTATTATAAATTTTTTAATGTTTTCAAATCCAAGTATTCCTTCGGGAAAATCAAATTCTATACTTTTTTCATCGATCATTTTATTTTATAAAATCCAATAAAGTTGTTTGCATTATTTTAGCAGAGATTCCTATAGATACTTGATAAGCTAAGCTTGCCATATTTAAATTGGTTATTGCTTTTGTTACATCAAGATCTGTGTATTGAACCATATCTTCTTTCATATCCGCAGCCTCTTTACTTATTCTTTCGTAGCTTCTATCAAGTCTATTTTCTTTTGCTCCAAGATCCGCAACGGATATAAGTAGTCTTTTTAGGCTCTCGTCAATTTCTGCTAGACTTCTGCTTCCAACAAGCTCTTCTTTGTTATTGTAAAGTGTGTCTCTAAGCTCAATAAGCGCATCGAAAATAGACCTGCTTCTAACCTCTGTGCTGCTAGAAAGGTTGTAAGGAGGCAGTTTGGTATCATTGTTTTTGGTAAGTATTCCAAGTGTTTGTAAAACATTTGAGTCTTTTTCTTCTGTTATCCAAATTTGGTGTGGAGTTGTAGTTTTAATAGACAATGAGTTTAAAACCGGATCAATGCTTGCTTCAACAGGTGCTGAAGATTCATTGATTTTTGCAACAATGTCAAGTGCAGTATCTCCGGCTGTTAGTCCTATTTCAACATTGTCAATATAAATTTTTGTATTTTCTTTTACGGCAAATCCATTAGTATTTATTGATGAGATAATATTCTGGTTTTGTAAGAAAAATATTACATTCCCAGGATAATTATTTGACATATGAATGTCATTGTATACCTCTGTTTTTTTTTCAGCTTGGTTACCGTTGTATTCTACTTTGATTATTTGAGGGCCTGCGCCGTCTTTGCTTGTTTTGCTTATTTTGTTCTCTCTGGTTACTTTAAATGCTTCGCTGTCAATTTTGGTCCCCGAGAATATACTGTATCCATCAGGCCCCTTAGCGTTTGCTATTGCAACAACATCTTCAAGCAAAGCATTTACTTCTTTTGATATCATTTTTTTGTCATCTGCCTCATAAGTTCCGCTTGCTCCTTGAATTGCAATTTCTTTAGCTCGTGTTAAAATATTTGTAAGAGATTGTAAATATCCTTCTGTATACCTTAGTTTGCCCTTAGAAGTACTAATATTTTTTATGTATACATTAAGCTTAAATATGTCGTTATCTAGCCTTATTGCGTGAGTAACGCCTGTTGGATCGTTCCTTAGTTTTACAATCCTTTTGCCGCCTTTGTATAAGTTTTCTAAAATTTTTGTAATTTTAGACTCTTGTTCTGCTGTAGAGGTTTTGAAATTTTCATATGTTAATGGATGACTTACTCTATTTATCATTCTTATACTCCCATTTTATTTATTACTGTGTCTATTAGTTCAACAGAAACAGTGATAAATTTACTTGCTGCAATAAATGCTTGTTGAAATTCGATCATGTTTGCAAGTTCTTCATCTTTGTTTACTCCAGAAATAGACATTCTTAGATCTGTTAAATCTTTTAATATTTGAGATTGACTTTCTTTTGTGATTTCTGAAACTTGCCCTTTTATTGCTATATTTGATGCTGTATTTGCAAAGTAATCATTTAGTGTTAAATTTTTGCCAATCATAACTTGAGAATTTCCAAAAGAGGAGATTCTCAATGCTGCTTGGTTATCTCCAATAGATATTTCATTTGTTGGATTTTTAATTCCCGATGCTATTTTTGATGGATCTGAGTCTATTATGTCTGCAACTTTTATCCATGCTGCAGGATTTTTTAGAGGGGAGATTGAATAAGTTGATTTGGGTGCTAATTTGTCTGTTGTGTCAATGTTTTTGTAATCATAGGCCCCCTCAGGTCCAGATGCATTTAATATTCCCGTATATTTTGTTAGAAATAATCCAGAATCTTCTATGTGTTTAATTTTAAATGTTATGTTTTCATCTTCTTGCTCTTTAACCGCTTTGATTTCAAGTTTGCCTTCTGAGTTGATTCTTGCTGTAACTTGTGAGTTGGAATTATTTATTCTATTTATTACATCTTGAACTGTATCTGGAGCATTGTAAGTTATTTCTACAATTTCATTGCTATTTGTAGCCTCAAATTTAAGAGTTCCGTAAAATCCCAATTTTTCTTCTGGAAATATTTCGTTTGTGCTGTTAATTTTGAAAATATGAACGGAATCAAACTGACCATTTCCGTTAGTATCATATCTGCCTCGATCATCAGTTAGTTTTAGTTCTTGAGAAAAAAAGCTTCTCCCATTTTTTTTGTCCATTCCGTGCCCTGCTTCATGTATTTCGTTAACAATCTCTATAATGTTGGCAGCCATATTATTTAGTTCGCCGATTTCATTTTTAATCTCTTCATCTCTTATGTTAAGCAAAGATCCCAACTTTCCAGTTTTAAGGTAAGCTTTGTCATTATTTGCCCATAAAATGTTCCATCTAGTCCTGGTGGGTCCGTTTGTAGCTTCTAGTTTAAATTCATTTGCAATTGAACCTTGTACGAGGTGTCTTCCTTCTGAGTGGATTAAAAATTCATTTGGATCTTGTTTGTTTTCAATTGACACACTTATTATATTGCCTAATTTTTCAACCATTAAGTCTCTTGCGTCCATTAAATCATTTGGATTGTCTTTCATCGCTTGGGATTTTGAAATTTGTTTATTAAGATTTGCAATGTTTCTAATGTAATTATTTGCCTCATCTGTTGTAATTTTTATTTCATCGTTTGCCATTATGTAAATTCTTTCAAGCGAATGGAATCTATTTCTTATTCCCTCGCAAAAAGATTTGCCTCTTTCCAGAATTATTTTTCTTTCTGCTAGGCCTTGTGGTTGATTTGCTAGATCGTGCCAACTTTCCCAAAAATCATTTAATCTTTTTCTTATTGACTGATCCTCAGGTTCGTTATAAACATCTTCTAGCATTGATATAAACTTGTCTTGCGAATCCCAGTATCCTAGTCGGTGTGATTCTTCAACGATTCTTGTGTTAAGTAGTTCATCTTTTACTCTGTCTATAGACTGAACCACGATTCCCTGGCCCAATTGTCCTTGCTTTTTGGCTCTGTTTAATTGTGGAGCATAAAGAGGAATTTCGGTTTTCATTGTTACTCTTTGCCTTGAATATCCAGGTTTTGTAGCATTGGATAGGTTGTGACCAACTGTATTCATAGCATCTTTATGCGCAAATAAACTTCTTTTTCCAATTTCTATTCCTGAAAATGTTGAATCCACTCTAAACTCCTTTAAAGTTTTTTATTTATTAAAACGGAAGCTTCGTTTGAGCGTCCAAGTTTTGGCCCGTAAGGGTTTTTGTAAGTTACATTTTCTACGCTTTCTTGGATATCTTGAAATATTATTGCTAACATGTCAAGGGATGTGTTTACGTAGTTTTGTATTATGTAGTTTAAATTTTTGATATTCAGTATTCCAATTTTCAATTTGTGCAGATAGTCGTATATTTCTTGTTTGTAAATTGTAGTTAATTTTTCTACAGCTTCGTAAGTTGACTTAAAGTTTTCATTCTTGGTGAATTTTTTCCAAATTTCGTCTCTTTTGCTTTCAATTTCTTTAAAATTTTCAAGCAATATTTTTGTTTTGTTTGAGACCTCTTTAAATTCCATTTCATTTTTATTATCAATATTTTCTTTTATTTTTAAGTATGAATTATATATTTCTTCTACCAAGAGGAGTTCTTTTTTTAAAACTTCTTTTAGTTCAATTTCAAGTTTTGTTTTCATTTTTATAAAATTAATTATAAGCTATTATAAACATATTTACAAATCAATTTTGTCTTTTTTATTGTGTTATAATACATTAAGGTATGAGTAAGTTTTTTGAAAGAGATGATGATATTGTAGCTCTTGCAACTCCTTTTTTAAGTAGTGCTTTATGTGTTATTCGTAGCAGTGGTTCTTCTTCTATATCTAAATTTTCTAAAATCTTTTCAAATCCTTCAGCTCTCAATTCGGCATCTGGGAATACGATTCATTACGGTTATATATTAGATAATGAAAATGATTGCAAGGTAGATGAAGTTGTTGTTTGTTTGTATCGAGCACCAAAGAGCTTTACAGGGCAAGATGCTGTTGAAGTTATGGCGCATGGCTCTGTGATTGGGATTAAAAAGATTATAGATTTGTTTTTAAAAAGTGGTTTTAGAATGGCTGAACCTGGTGAATTTACTTTGCGTGCATTTCTTGCTAAGAAAATTGATCTTACAAAGGCAGAAGCAATCCATGAGATTATTTTTGCCAAGACCAATAAAACTTATTCTCTTGCAGTTAATAAACTTTCTGGAGCTTTGTTTGTTAAAATAGATACGATAAAAAAATGTATTTTAAATTTTTTATCGGCTGTTAGTGTTTATCTTGATTATGAGGTTGATGATCATGAAATTAGCATTCCTTTTGATTTAATTTTAAGTAGCAAAGCCGAACTTAAAAAATTAATTAACTCTTATAAGGTTTATGAAAAAATTGATCGCGGTGTTACTTTGGTTTTAGCAGGCTCTGTTAATGCTGGCAAGTCTTCGTTATTTAATTTGTTTCTCAAAAAAGATAGATCAATTGTCTCTTCATATCCAGGCACTACAAGAGATTATATTGAAGCAAGTTTTGAGCTTGATGGCATTTTATTTAATCTTTTTGATACAGCAGGACTCAGAGATGCTAATGATTTTGTTGAGAGATTAGGAATTGAAAAAAGTAATTCTTTAATAAAGGAAGCATCTTTAGTGATTTATGTGATCGATGTTAGTTCAAATTTAACAAGAGATGATTTTTCATTTATTGATTCAAATAAATCTAATAGTAAAATATTGTTCGTTTTAAATAAGATAGATTTAAAGATAAATAAATCCACCGAAGAATTTGTTCGCTCAAAGGTTTTAAATTCTTCAAATTTAATAATGATTAGTACTAAAAATTTAGAAGGAATAGATATTCTTTATGACAAAATAAAGGCTTTAATCTCTTACGAGAGGGTGGAGATTGGTCTTGATGATATAATAATATCATCAAGTCGTCAGATGCAACTTTTAGAGAAAGCGTATGCTTTGATTTTGGATTTACTGAGTAAAATTGATCGCCAATTAAGTTATGATATGTTGGCATTTGATGCTTATGAGATTATCAACTGTTTAGGAGAAATAACAGGAGAAGTTAGCAGTGAAGATGTTCTTAACAATATGTTTAAGAATTTTTGTTTGGGGAAATAAATATGGACTTTGACGCAATTGTTATTGGAGGAGGGCATGCAGGGATTGAAGCCGCTCTTGCTCTTTCAAGATTAAATTTTAAAACTTTAATGATTACTCAAAATTTAGACACAATAGGCAAACTTTCTTGCAATCCTGCTATTGGTGGGCTTGCTAAGGGCAATATGGTTAGAGAAATTGATGCTCTTGGTGGTGAAATGGGCCGTATTATTGACTTTAGCATGATTCAGTTTAGAGTTTTAAACAAAAGTCGTGGTCCTGCAGTTCAAGCTCCGCGTGCTCAAGCTGATAAATTAATGTACCAAACCAAGGCCAAAGAAACTTTGGAACGTCAAGACAATCTTGATCTTTTCCAAGATACAGTTGTTGATTTTATTCTTAATTCTATGAGAAATGAAATTGAAGGTGTTGTTACAGAGAGAGGCAATAAGTTTAGATCAAGCGTTGTTATTCTTACAACAGGGACGTTTCTTCGAGGTAAAATATTTATTGGGGAGTATAGAGCTGATATGGGCAGGCTTGCTGAATTTTCTGCTTATGGGCTTGATAAAACTTTGCTAAGTCTTGGATTTGAAATGGGCAGGCTTAAAACTGGTACTCCAGCAAGAATTCATAAAAAAAGTGTGGATTTCTCAAAGACCGAGGTTCAATTTGGAGACTCAGACATTATCCCCTTTTCTTTTTCAAATGGCAAGTTAGACAAATCTCAACTTTCATGTTATGTAACTTATACCAATAAAAAAACTCACGAAATAATTAGCAAGAATATGCATCTGTCACCCCTTTATTCTGGCGAGATTGTGGGCAATGGTCCAAGATATTGTCCTTCTATTGAGGATAAAATAGTAAAATTCAAAGATAAAGATAGGCATCAAATTTTTATTGAACCTGAAGGGTTTAATACCGAAGAAATGTATCTTAATGGGCTTAGCTCTTCTTTGCCTGAAGATGTTCAGCAAAAGTTGATTAACAGTATTGAAGGTCTTGAGCATGCTGTTATTACAAGGCCTGGTTATGCTGTTGAGTATGATTATATAAATCCAATTGAACTTTACCCAAATCTTGAGAGTAAAAGAGTCAAAGGACTTTTTATAGCAGGGCAGACCAATGGTTCTTCAGGATATGAAGAAGCGGCAGCTCAAGGGCTAATGGCTGGAATTAATGCTGCTCTTAAACTTCAAAATAAAAAGCCAATGATTTTAACAAGAACCAGCTCTTATATTGGAGTTCTTATTGACGATCTTGTTACCAAAGGCACTAAAGAACCCTACAGAATGTTTACCTCTAGAGCTGAGCACAGACTTAATTTAAGGCACGATACTAGCGACAAGCGTTTGATTAAGATTGGATATGATCTTGGGCTTGTTGATGAGGAGAGATATTCAAGATATCTTTTTAAAGAAAGGCGAGTTGAAGAGATAAAGGAGCTTTTAAAGCAAAGGCGTCTTAGCTTAAAAGATTCTGTTGATGAGCAATTAAAAAAACATGTTAGTAAAGATTTTTACCATATTTTAAAAGATCCTTCTATTAGTTTGGATAATCTTATAAAGATTGATCCAAGTTTAAGTGATTCAAAAGTAATTTTAGAACAGGTTGAATTAGATGTTAAATATGAAGGTTATATTAATAGACAAAAAGATTTGATTAAAAAACTTGATAATCTAGAGTTTGTCAAACTACCATTTGATTTTAATTATGAGATTATTGAAGGTCTTTCAAGGGAAGCCAGAGAGAAATTTTCCAAGGTTCAACCAGCTACTCTTGCTCAAGCAAGTCGAATCCCTGGAATAAGAAGTACAGATATTACTGTTTTGTTAATATATTTTTCAAATCCTAAAAATAAGGTAGTTATAAATTTTTCTTTATGATGAGTGATATTGAATTTGCTTTGTCAGAACATAATTTGCAGTTTGATTACAAAGATCTTGAGAAAATAAATTTATATATAAAGAGAATTTTGCTTTTAAATACAAGATTCAATTTAATTTCAAATAGTAATAGCAATTTTAGCTCTATTCTTAATTTACATGTTATAGATTCTCTTTTGGGATTGTCTACTGTTAAAGAGATTAATCCTTCTGAAATTCTTGACGTTGGAAGCGGTGCTGGATTTCCGGGTATTGTTTTGTCTATTTTTGATACTTCTAGGAAATATTATCTTTTAGAGAGAAGTAAAAAAAAGTCTACTTTTTTGAAAATGATAAAATTAGAACTTGATTTAGAAAATGTAAAAATTTTAGAATATGAAATTGAAAGAGAAAAAAAGAAGTATGAATTTATTACAATTAGAGCTTTTAGAAGTATGAATGAATATGCATTAATTTTAAAGAATCTTTTAAAGAGTGGGGGATTGATTATGGCATATAAGGGTAAATTTGATAGAATTAACCTTGAAGTCAATCAGATTAAAGATTTATTTAGTAAAATAGAAATAAAGTCTTTAAATTCAAAATTAAGAGTAGACAGAAATTTGGTTTTGCTTTACAGATAATATTATTATCGTTTTAGTTCAATTTATATTTTAAAGTGGTTGTGACTAGGAGTATTATGAAGAGTAGTTTTCAGATAGATTCAGAAGTAGAGAATGCGTTACATTTAATAAATAAATTTAGAAGAGAAGTTGCAAGCAGAGTTCTTGGTCAAAAAGAAATGATAGATGCTATTTTAATGGGTCTTTTAACAGATGGGCATGTTTTGCTTGAAGGGGTTCCAGGGCTTGCCAAGACTCTTGCAATTCAAACCGTATCTGATGTTCTTGATCTTGAATTTAAGCGCATACAGTTTACCCCAGATCTTTTGCCATCCGACCTTACTGGTAATATGGTTTATAAAAATGCTACAGGCACCTTTAAGGTTAGAAAAGGTCCAGTGTTTTCAAATGTTATTTTAGCAGATGAAATCAATAGGGCTCCTGCAAAAGTTCAGTCTGCTCTTCTTGAGGCTATGGGAGAAAGACAAGTTACTCTTGGAGACGAAACCCACAGGCTCCCAGATCCGTTTTTTGTTCTTGCTACTCAAAATCCAATAGAGCAAGAGGGAACTTATAATTTGCCAGAATCCCAACTTGATAGATTTTTATTGAAAGTTAATGTTCATTATCCATCAGTGCAAGATGAAGTAAGGCTTTTGAAAATATTTTCAGTAGATGGGCGTCTTGAGAATATTAAAGTTGCAAAGGTGATGAATGCTTATTCTTTGGCTGATATTAAGAGAACGGTTGGTAGAGTAAAAGTTGATGATAAAATAATGCTTTATATTGTTACTTTAATCTCAGCATCTCGAGAGAGAGATAAGAAAACTTATCCGTTTGCCAAATATATTGAATTTGGCGCATCTCCCAGGGCTTCTCTTAGTTTATTAAAGTGTGCTCGTGTTAATGCTCTTTATGAGGGGCGAATATTTGTTTTACCAGAAGATGTCAAAGCCGTTGCCCACAGCGTATTAAGACACAGAATTACACCATCTTATGAGGCAGAGGTAGAGGAAATGAGCATTGATGATATTATTAGAATGCTTCTTTCTGCTGTAGCGCTTCCTTAGGGAATAATTTTGAAATGATACAAGATAATGAGATAAGCAGTAGTACTAAAACTAGAATAAAAACTTTAAAGTTCTTTTCAAGGAAAATGCTTTCAGAGCTTAATTTTGGTGGTTATCGTTCAATTTTTAAAGGCCTTGGCCTTGAATTTCATGAATTTAGGCCGTATGAGGATTCTGATGATGCTAGATTTATTGATTGGAATGTGAGCTCAAAAGCCGATAGCATTTTTTCAAAGGTTTTCAAAGAAGATAGGGGGATGAATCTTCATCTTCTTGTTGATAATTCACTTTCCATGAGCTTGGGAGACAAGGTAAATAAAAAGGATGTTCAAGATTTGTTGGTTTCTATTTTTGCACATATGGCATTTTTTAATAATGATAAAATAGGAGTTACTTTTTTTTCAAGTGGAACAGACAAGTTTATACCCTCTAGCAAGGGTCATTCGCACCTAGGATTGATATTAAGTGAAACGGTTAATAGAAATCTTAAGCCGGGTAGCAGCTTAGCTTATATTTTTAAAAATACAGCAGAATATTATAAAAAAAGATCTTTAGTTATAATTATTTCTGATTTTAAGGCGAATGCTTATTTTAAATCTTTAAATGTTTTGAGCAAGAGACACAATGTTATTGCTATAAGAATTTCAGATTTTTTTGATGAAAATTTTCCTAAAATTGGGACTTTGATTTGTGAAGATATTGAAACTGGAGAAAATTTTTTAGTTTCAGGGTTTAGCAAATCAACATTAAGTGGTTATAAAAACTATTGGACGCTTGATAAAATAAAATGGAAAAAAGAATGTATTAAAAAAAATATTAGTTTTATTGAGATTGATACTAAAGAAGATGTTTTTAAAAAACTTAAAATTCTTCTTAAAAAGGGACAATAGATTTTGAAGAGAGTTATTTCAAATCTTTTTCTTTTTTTAACCCTATCTTTGTATTCTTATGAAATAAAAAATGAAATATTTATGCCAACTCGTTATTATGTGGGCGATTCTGTTGATTTTAAAGTTTCATTAATTTTAAATGATGGTGAAGAGTTTTTTCCTGTAGATTTTAAAGATATTGATATTAAAGATGAATTTGTTGAAGTAAATTCGATTAGTTTTAATGACACAACAAATGAAATAATAGTTAATTTTGTTTCTTTTTATATTGGAAGCAGTTCTCTTCCTTCTATTTATATTGGGGATGTAATTAGTAGTGGTAAGAAAAACAAGATTATTCTAAAGAATATAAAAATTAATACAGATAAACTAGTATCTAATAATTCTGATTTTAAAATTAAAAATATAGAAGGCGTTTTATTTATTCCTGGAACAAGCACCTATTTGTTTTTATTCATTCTTGTTTTGTTTTTGATTCCTTATTTGATTATTAAACTTTTAAAACTTTTAAATCGATTTTTGATTTACTTGATAGTTAAGCACGGACTTAGAAAACCTTACAAAGTATTGCAGAGGCAGTTTGTTATTTTATCTAAATACGTTAGAGAGGGTGGGGATCAGAGTGCATTTTATAATTTAATAAATTCTTCTTTAAGAGTTTATTTATCTAAGAAAACCGGTTTTGATTTTAATGCGATTACTACAACAGAAATTTCTGTAATTTTGCAAGATCTTAAGGTTCCTTATGAGATTCGTTCAATTTTTATTAATACATTAAGACTTTCTGATTTTAGTAAATTTAGTGGTGTTGATTTAGTATTTGATAGTTTGTCGTTTGTTTTAGAGGATTTAAGAACCGCAGCATCGAATTTTGAAGAATTTAATAGAGGTGCTAATGTTAACATTTAATGAGCCTTTATATTTGTTTTTATTAGTCATTTTTCCTTTAATAATTTATTTTAATCATTTTTTTAAAAATAGAGGGGGCAAGATAAAGTTTCCAATATCGCTTTATGGTAATTTTAACTCTTTAAAACTTAAGGACTATAGATTAAATTTTATGTATTTTTTCACTTATTCTTTTTTATATTTAGCCGCAATGGTTATGGTGTTTGCTTTAGCAGGTCCTTCAGTTTCAAAAAAGAAATTGATACATCTTAGTGCTGGTGCTGACATTGTTATTGTTCTTGACATATCGCCTAGTATGGGAGCTGTTGAGTTTTCTTCTAAGAATAGACTTGAGTTTTCAAAAGAATTGATTAGAAGTTTTATTTCTCAACGCGAAAATGATAATATTGGTTTGGTAGCTTTTGCAAAAGATGCTTCAATAGTCGTGCCCATAACAACGGATAGGGAGTTTTTTAATAAAAAGTTAGATGATATTTATATTATGGATCTTGGCAATGGCTCTGCTTTAGGATTAGGCATTTCTATTGCACTTTCTCATTTAAAGCATTCTGAGGCTCTTAAAAGATCAATAGTGGTTTTAACAGATGGGGTTGTTAATTCAGATGAGATTTATAAAGATCAAGTGATCAATCTTGCTCAAGGTTTAAATGTTAAGATTTATTCTATTGGCATTGGAAGTTCTGAGGAATTTAGTGTTGATTTTAAATTAAGATCTGGAAAATTTTATCAAGGAAGTCTTAAAGAGGTTTATGATCCTAGTATGCTTGTTGAGATTTCGAATAAAACGGGGGGGCTTTTTTATTCGGTTAATGATGATTTTTCTTTTCAATTTGCAATTCAAGATTTTTCAAAAAAGGAAAGTTTAGAGAGAAAAATCAAAATAGCTGTGGACAATAAAGATATTTATAAAGAATTTTTGGTTTTAGCGCTTTGCTTATTACTTGTTTATTTTATTTTTTCAAAAATTTTCTTAAAAGAGATTCTATGAGTATAAATAATTATAATGCTTTATACTTTTTTTTAATTTTATTGTTTATTTTTTTTGTATGTGTGCTTGATTTTAGACGAAATATTCCATTTTTTAAAACTTTAAGCTTCATGTATGGGGACAATTCCTACATTCAAAATTACTACATTAAAAAAGTTCTCATGTCAATGTTTTTTATTTTTAGCTTGATTTTTTTAATTTTATCCATTTTGGATATTTCTTGGGGACAAAAAGCTGTTGAGGATGAGAGAAGTAAATTGAGAATTTCTTTTATTTTTGATATTTCTCGTAGTATGTTAAGTGTGGATGAAGGTAAAATTATTAATAGGCTTGAAAGCGCTAAAAATATGATTAGTTTGATTTTAAGTAATTTTGAGAATGCGGAATATTCTCTTACTATTTTTAAAGGCAAGTCTATATTGGCTTTACCTTTTTCTAAGGATAAAAATAGTTTAAATAAGATGTTAAATTATATAGATCCTGATTTAATAAGCTCTCCTGGGAGTTTTTTAGGAGATGCTGTTTTTAGTGTAGTCTCCAATGTACAGGATGACTCTTATTATAATTTTTTAGTTATTTTAACAGATGGAGATGATTGGGGAGAAAATAATTATTATAGGTTTTCTAAATTTGTCAATAATTTAAAGTTGGAAAGTTTTGTGGTTGGGATTGGCGGGAGTAATCCCGTTTTATTTAATCAAAATTTAAGCATTAAAGATAAAAATGGGAATCTTGTTAAAACCGGGTTAAATGAAGAAAATTTACTTCTTCTTGCCTCTTCTCTTAAGGGATCATATTATAACTTGTATTTAAAAGGTATTAACTTTGTTGTCAATGATATAAGAAATGGTATAATAAGAAGAACATCAAACGACATTATACTTGTTGATGTATCAAGATATAAAATTTTTTTGGTTATTTCATTGTTGTTTATTTTTATGTATTTATTTGTCAGGATGATAAAGTGGGACGAAACTTTTTAACGGTTTTATATTCTTGCTTTTTGTGTTTAGTTTTTTTGTCTTGTTCAAATGTCAAGTCTATGTCTTTAATGGCTATTGGCAATTATGAATATGTTAGAGGAAATTATCAAAATGCAATTTCAAATTATTATAATCTTGTAGATGATAAAAAATATTCTGCTTGGGGATATTACAATCTTGGCGTTGTATATTATTCTTTAGGTGAGTATGAAAGTTCTCTTAGAATATTCTCTTATGCAAAGAAGACCGATGATGTTTTTTTAAATTTTAATGTCAATTATAACGAGGGAATAATATACTATAATCAAGGACTTTATCATAAGGCCGAAGTGGCTTTTAAAGAAGCTTTAAAGATTAATCCTGGTAGTTATAATGCTAAATATAATCTTGAGCTTGCAATAATAAAAAAACGAACAGTGCGTGATAGTTTGAATTCTTTAAGTGTAGAAAAAAGTAAAAATTTTGTTGAAAGTAATGAAAATTTTTTAAGGTATATTGAAAATCTTGAGAGGGTTGTATGGTTGAGAAAAATAGACGAGAATTTAGTTGTTCCAAAAGAAGATTGGTAGTATTTTTTATTTATTTTTTTTCAATCGCAAAACTTTATTCGCTTACGGGTATTGATTTTATTAAAAATATTAAAGTTTTAAAAGGTGATAAATTTATTCAGATTATAAGGCTTAATAATTCTTTGCAAGATATTGACATAAGTTTGCTAAAAGTTGAAATAAACAAAGAAGTTCAACCCAATTCCAATGTTTTATCAATATCTAGAACAACAGATAATAACTTTTCTTTTATTGAGATTAAAGTTGAATATCTTTTTGAGAATTTGGGATTTATTAAGATTCCCCCATTAAAAGTAATTTATAAGGGTGATTTTTATCTATCTTCAGAAGTTGAAGTTAGTGTGCTAAGAGCGGATGAAATAAATTCTTTTGGGCTGCCGGTTGATTTATATTGGGATCTTGATAAAAAAGAGATTTATGAATATCAAAGTATTGGGCTTGTTTTGCGTTCAAATTGGCTTTCAGATAGCAATTCTAATGAAATGTCTGGATTTTTGCCTGCTATTAAGGATGCAATGGTTGAAAAGATGCCTATATTTGGGGATATTAAATATAGAACTTTTCATAATAAAGAAATTTTAGATGTGCCTTTTTATAACTTTGTACTAACCCCTCTTAAGGGTTCAAAAAATGTTTTGATTCCCAGTTTTTCTTTTAATATTGATTCTGGCCTTGTTAGAAATACTCCTGAGCTTTTATTAAAAGTTAAACCGATTCCCGGAGAAGTTAAATCTTTAGCGGTAGGAACTTTTAGAATTGATTATGAAACTCCGAATTATTCGACCATTAAGCAAGATATATTTACTATTTTAATAAAAATTACAGGTCAAGGGAATTTTCCACATTTTTACTTTCCAGAGATTGAAACTTATAATTCTAAAATTCTTAATAAAAAGAAAAATTATAATTTTAAGCCTTCTAAAAGTGGATACAAGGGTAGTATTTCTCAAATTTATACAGTTAAACCTGATACTAAAGGTAGTGTATTTTTAAATATTGGTGACTTTAATTATTTAAATCCCGACAATGATACAGTTTATACCCTTAAAGGGAAAAAATTGAAGTACGAATATTCAGGAGATTTTAATAATATAAACAAAATACAAAATAATGTAGATTCTGAGTTTAAACTATTATCTTATGTTGATATTTTGAATTACAAAAATAAAACTTTTTTATTTTTTGTTTCATACTATTATTTACTTTTGATTCCAGGTTTTTTATTATCTTTAATCATTTTAATTAACTATAAAAAATTTTTTGTAGCATCAAGTTTTGGACTGGTTATTTTAATATTGGCTGTTGGTATTAGTTTAAATGCTGTAAATGATGGTTTATTGTCAGAGAAAAATATAAATGATTTGATTGAAAACTATAATACTAAAAATTATGATGCTGCGCTTATCAAGATTGATAATATTCTTAAAAAATATCCAAATTATTCAGGACTTTGGTTAAATAGAGCACTTGTTTTGAGTAAAATGGATAGAGATTTTGATGCTATTTATTCAGCTTATAAGGCATTTTTGGCTGCTCCAAATAATGAAGCTTCTTACAAGGTTATTGATTTGATTGAAGCTAAAAATGGAGTTACAGATAATGTTCGTAACAATAGTTTTATTTTTTCTAATATTTTTTTTATTATTAGCTTATTTTTGATTAATTTTTTAATTGTGTCTATTTCTTATAAATTTTTGGCAAAAAATTTGAAAAAAATAGTTATATTTTTAATTTTTTCTGCGACTTGTTTTACTATATTTGAAACATATTATTTTTATTCTGAACAACAATCTGAGGTAGGAATAATTAAAGGTGATTTAGTTTCTCTTTATAAAGTTCCTGACAATTTTTCAAGGAGTTGGAGGTTTTTAAAAGGAAATGCAAGTGTTTATATTCTTGACAGCAAAGACGATTTTGTTCTTATTGAAACAAGTTATGGGCTTCAAGGCTGGATTCACAAGAATTTTGTTGTGTCTTTAAAAGATGATTTGATTTAAAAAATAAATAATATTTAAAACACTTGAAATTTTTTAAAAGGGTTTAATTTTATTTTTCTCTGTATACTATTCTACCTTTTGTAAGATCATAAGGAGATAGTTCGACTTTTACTTTATCACCAGGAACTATTTTTATGAAATGTTTTCGCATTTTGCCAGATAGATGGGCAAGTACAATGTGCTTGTTTTTAAGCTCTACTCTAAACATGGTATTTGGAAGGGATTCTTTTACGATTCCTTCGGTTTCAATGGCTTCTTCTTTAATATTCAAGGCAACCTCCATAATTTTCTCTAATAGGATAAATTTTACATGATTAAACATATCATTTCAATTATTCTTTTTAAGAATAAAAGCATTATTTTTTATTTACATTATAAGAAATTGTGTATATAATTACACGAAGTTTTTTAAAAATGTAATTTATAGGGAGGTATCATGCAAAAAGCTATTTCTGAGCATGAGTTTATTGAAGAGATAAAAAAATTTCTCTCGACCGAAAAAAGAGAGATATTAGATTCTATTAAGTCTGTAGAAAATAGCAAAAAAGAAATAATTAATAATGACATGTATCCAAAGGATGTTGTCGATATTGCTTTTGATAATATGGATGGAAATAATCTTGAAGCGTTGGGTTTTGTTGAAAAGAGAAAGTTAAATTTAATAAATCAAGCTCTTTATAGAATTTCTCAAAATTCTTATGGTAAGTGTTTAGCTTGTGAAAAAGAGATTGCTAGGGAGAGACTTTTAGCCATTCCTTATGCTTTTTTATGTATTAGTTGTCAGACAAAAAAGGAAAAAAAGAGCAAAAGATGATGCACTTTGCTAATTATTTAATATTGTAATTTCTACTCGCCTATTTTTAGCCTTTAATGGGGAAGATTTAGGATATTTTGGTTTTTTAGATCCCCATCCTTTAAATAGTATTTGATCTTTATCTTTTACTTTCATTTTTATTAAATAATTTCCAATTGCACGAGCTCTTTTTTCAGAGAGCTCGTGCATCTCTTCTTCTAGTCCAAATTGTTCGGTATGCCCTTCTATTAGTATGTTATTTTTTTTAAATTTTTCAAGAAGTTTAGCTATAAGGTCAATTTTTTCATATTCTTTTTGTAGTATTTGGAATGAGTTAGGATAAAATTCAATGTCAAAGCTCAAATTAATTCCTTTATTGTTTCTTTCAACGTCAATAGTTTTTATTTTTTTTTCTCGGATGTAATTTTCAATTTCAGTTTCAATAAGATTATCATTTGGAAGTTCAATTGAAACTACTCTGCCAAGAGAGTTTCCAATCATTTTAAAATGTTGGTTGTTATTTTGATTTATTTCAAATATGTATTTATCGCTGTATTTATATGTATTTCCAATTTCATTATCAAAATAAATTTTTTGGTCTACTTTTTGATAGAAAGAGATGTTTTTTACATTATATTGTGATTCATAATTCGAAAGAATTATGTGGTAATTTTTGCCATTGTATTCTTCTTTGCCCTTATATTCGTAGTTAACATTGAATTTTACAATGAAATCTTTTATACTTTTGTCTATTTTTGACGCTTCTATATATTCTTCTGCAGGATATGTCCATTTTTCATTTATTTTGATTGGTGTTTTTGGAAATCTTGGAATACCTCTAACAGAAGGTCTTTTTTGATTTACTCCTATTATATATTCTCCTTGCTTATTTATGCTGAAAGTTTCTTCAAATTCTTCATTTAATAGGTAAGGTTCGTCAATATTTTCTCTTTTTAAGATTCTAAAAAAAGCTTTAATGTTTGCAAATTTTTCTTTTGTGTCTTTTATTTCACTTGAAATCTGAATATTGGTTGTAGAGTTTGAATTATAGTGGCCGTTGAAATACATTTTTTGATTGTCTGTGCCTTCTAATCTAAACTTTGAGCCTTTAATGTATTTAAATTCAAAGATTTCAGAAGAGAAAGCTAAGCTTTGAACTAAAAATAATAGCAACAATGACGTAGTCGCTTTGTTATTCATTAATAGATTTTATCATAAAAGTATTTAATTTCTAAATTTTTCTTAAAATTGCTATTTGATATGTTGTTCTGAGGCGATATTTATTATAATTTATAACACAGTGGGAATTATTTAAATTGTTAATTAATAGAGGTTTTATATGAATTATAAAAAAATAAGGATTAATTTAAACTTAAAAAGAAAAAGTGGTATTTTGCTTAACATAAGCTCTTTACCATCTAAATATGGCATTGGAGATTTAGGCAAAGGAGCTTATAAATTTATAGATTTTTTGTTTGCATCTTCTCAAAGTTATTGGCAAATGTTTGCCTATTCTCCTATTGATTTTACAAGATCTCCCCCTTATTCAATTTTTTCGGCTTTTGCTGGCAATGTTTATTATATTGATTTAGAATCCCTTGACAAATTTATAGATTCAGATTTGAGCTTTTTAAAGGAAAATGAAACTAGGTATTCTGATTTAAAAAAATTAAGTTTTAAAGATAAATTTCTTAAAGAAGCCGCGTTAAATTTTATTAATAGAGCTTCGATTGATGAGGTTAGAAGCTTTGAGAAATTTAAAAAAAAGTCTTCTTATTGGCTTTTAGATTTTGCAAGTTTTGTTGCATTTAAAGAATATTTTTTTAAAGAATCAAAAAATGCTTTTAATGTTCTTTTTGATAGAGGAATTCTTAAAAGAAATGAAAAAGATTTATTTAAATTGAGAAATATTCTTTCAAAAGAAATTAAAGTGCAAGAGGTGTTGCAGTATTTCTTTTTTTCACAGTTTCAAGCTTTAAAGCGTTATGCAAATGATAAGGGGATTGAGCTAGTTATGAACGTACCTTTTTTTATAGCGTATGATTCTGCTGATGTTTGGGCACACCAAAAATATTTTAAGCTAAGATTTGATGCAAGCAAAGATAAGGTTGCAGGAATTTCCCCAGATTATTTTTTAGAACAAGAGCAAGCTTGGGATAGTGCAGCTTATAGCTGGAATGTTTTAAAGAAATTTAAGTATGAATGGTGGGCAAAAAGGATTGGGGGTTTAAGAAAGTATGTAGATATAATTAAAATTGATCATTTCAGAGGTTTTGTTTCTACTTGGGAAGTTAGTGCGGGTGAGACTTATGCTTTTAATGGGTTGTGGGTAAAGTCACCAGGGAGAGATTTTTTCAATTTTATTTTAAATGAGATTAAAGATTTAAAAATTTGGGTTGAAGATTTTGAAAATGATCTTGAAGATGTTTCAAGGCTAAGAGATTTTTTTAATTTTCCAGGAATGAAAATAATGAAACTTGCCTTTGATTTTGATTCAGGCAATCAGAATCTTCCTCATAATTATATTAAAAATTGTATAGTTTACACAGGAATTAGTGATAATGACACAATACGAGAATTTGTTGACTCTTTAGATGATTTGCATAAAAAGTACATTTTTGATTATTTAAATACAAATGAAAATTTTGTTGTTTGGGACATGATAAGAAGTGCTATGGGCAGTGTTTCTGACAATGTAATAGTGCCAATGCAAGATTATATTAGCTTAGGAGATAAATTTAGGGAAAATGTCCCAAAAAGTACTTTAGATAATTGTATTTTTAGATTATTAGAAAGTGATTTAGATACTGCCTTGAGTCAAAATATAAGTTTTATTACAAGGCTTTATGGCAGGGCTTAAGATTTTTAGGAGCAAAGTTGTTATAAAATTTAAGTATTTTTGAATTTAATTGAGATTCAATTGTTCAAATAAAAATCACTATTATTTAATATTTTTTGATTTGCAAGTATCATGTATTAATGTATATGAAAATTTTTATCTATTGGATAGTTATTTTCTTCTTTTTTGTTTTTAAAGTTTTTAGTATATATCCATTAACTGATGAAGAATTTTTTAAAAAATATAGTTTATTTTTTATTCATAAAGGATTTTTAAGTAAAAATGTTAATGGAAAAATAACCAAAGTTAAAGTGAGCGGGATAAATTCTAGGTGGGTTTATCCTTTTCAACAGCTTGTTCCTAGTCGAATTACCTCTATTTATGAAGATGTTTATTCTTCAAATTCATTTTTGACTACAAGCGACAATCTTTATGTTTCTTATGATTATTCAAAAAATTTTAGAAAATTGGTGGGAATAGATAAATTTAATAGCGGTGCGTATATTACATCAAGTGCCTTTTCTCAAGGAGAGTATAAGCGTATTGCTATTGGAACTGCGATTCATGGCATTTATCTTAGTGTTAATGGAGCTGTTAGTTTTAAAAATTTAAATCGTTTAATTCCACAGATTTATTTAGGTGCGGGGTATTACGACATTATTAGTGCTATTGAATTTTCAAAGGAAGAGATAAATAATTTATATTTTTCTTCTGGAGTTTATGGAGATATTTTTTTAATTAGTCAGAAAAGTGGATTTATTAAAAAAATTTCTTTTCCTTTTAAAAAGCAAATAATACGTATTTTAGATTTATCTAGCAAGAATGTAGAAAAAATTTTAGTGAGAACATATGACAATCATTTTTATTCTTATATTAATGGGCAATGGATATTTATTGGAAAATTATCTTTGCAAGATCAAGATTTTTTTGAAAAATCACAAAGAATGCGACTTGCTAAAAATAAAGGGTCTATTTATTTAACAGCATATACATTGCGTAATAAGAGGGCAGTTGATGAAAGATTTAAATTTATTAAAAATTCAGGTATGAATGCCGTTGTAATTGATTTTAAAGATGATAATGGTAATTTGACTTATTCTAGCAAGCTTTCTTTGCCCAATAAGTTGAAATCTGTTAAAAACTTTATTGATGTTTCTTATATTCTTAAAAAAGCCAAAGAGCTTGGAATTTATGTTATTGCTAGATGTGTTGTATTTAAAGATGCAAAATTGTATTATTACGATAATTTTAAACATGCTCTTTGGAATAAAAGAACCAATAAACCCTGGGCTCATTTTATTAAAAAAGTTGATTCTAGTGGGCTTGTTAAATATGTGCAAGTAGAGCATTGGGTAGATATTTTTTCTCCGGCTACTTGGGAGTACAATATTTCTATTGCAAAAGAAATTCAATCTTTTGGAATTGACGAGATACAGTTTGATTATATTAGGTTTCCATCAGATGGGCCTGTGTCTCTTGCAATCTCAAGAATAAATAAGCGCGAAATGCAACCCGTTGATGCTCTTGAATCTTTTTTGATTATGGCAAGAGAACAGCTTTATGTACCTATTTCAGTTGATATTTATGGATACAATGGCTGGTTTCCTACTAATAGTATTGGGCAAAATATTGCAATGTTATCAGATTATGTTGACGTTATATCTCCCATGTTTTATCCTTCACATTATACTGATGATTTTTTGCCAAGCAATTTTTATTATACAAAAAGAGCTTATAGGATTTATAAAGAGGGGAGTGACAGAGCGCTTGCTTTTTCTTTAGGTGGGGTTGTCATTAGGCCTTATGTTCAAGCTTTTTTATTAGGAAAAGAAAGATTGGTGGATGACGAGATTTATTTGAAGTATTTAAAGTTTCAGCTTAAAGGAATCAAAGAGTCTTTTGGTAGTGGCTTTAGTCTTTGGAATGCATCTAATGTTTATTATATGATTAAAGGCAACTTAAAAGAATATTTAGATTCTTTTTAATTGTTGTTTTTTGCAAAGGAGATTCGTTTGGAACATTTAATTCAATTTTTTTACGTAGGATTTGGGATTTTTTTATTGTATCTTGGTGGTGATTTGCTTTTGAAAAGTTCAGTTAGCATTGCTACTTATTTAAAAGTTCCAACACTTTTAATAGGAGTTACAATAGTTTCTTTTTCAACAAGCGCCCCAGAGCTTTTTACAAGTTTGGTGGCAGCTTTTAAGGGAAAAAACGAAATTGTTGTTTCTAATGTTATTGGCAGCAATATTATTAATATGTTGCTTGCTCTGCCTTTAGCGGGATTCTTTTTAAATATTAAGGCAAATTTTAAAAGACTTAAGCTTTCTTTTATGTTTCTGTTTTTATTAATGTTTCTTCTTTTGTTGCTTTCATTTGATTTTAGATCTTACTCTTTTTTTGTAACACCTTATAATCGCTTTAGCTCGCTAAGTATCTTGATTTTGTTTTTATCCTATCTGTTGCTTTTTTATAAAGAAGAAAAAGCACATGCCAGCTTGGAAAATTCTTTTCAAGAAGGTGCAAGCAATTTAAATCGGGGTTTAAACTTTATATTTTTTAGTTCGTTAAGTTTTGTTATTAGTATGTATTTTCTTTATTTGGGATCGAAATTATTGGTTGATGGAGCTCTTTACATTGCCAACAATGTTTTTAATGTTAGTGAAAAGTTGATTGGAATTATAGTTGTAGCTTTTGGAACAAGTGTTCCCGAGCTTGTTGTATCTCTTTTTGCAATAATTAGAAAAGAAGCAGACATTGCATTTGGCAACATTATTGGTAGTAATATTTTTAATATTGGGTTTATTTTGGCTAGTAGTAGTTTTTTCAGACCCATCTTGTTGCAAGATATTTATCTTTTAGATTTTAGTATAATGGTATTTATAACTTTGGTTTTATTTTTAGTGGTTAAATTTAAAGGGGTTTTTAGCAGGGGCATTTCTTTAATTTTTTTGCTTTTATATCTTTTATATAATTTAATGTTATTTAACTTTTATTGATTATTTGATCTTAATTTTGATTTGTTAATATATTTTTAATGTAATATGCTTTATTATTTAAATGTGATATAAGGAATAATATGAAAAAATTGCCAGAAATTTTTTATATGAGTAGTAAAGAAGTAGATATTTTGATTTCTCAATTAGGAATATCTTCTGATACCCAAAAATTAATTTTGAAAACCATTCTGTCTTATAAAAAGGAAGCTATAGATTATTCTTCTTTTATAGAAGAGCATTCTGTAAGAATAAGAGGTTTAAAAGGAGAACTTGATTTTTTATTTCGCAAACTTTATGAAGTTAAAAGAGGAATAGTTACTAATAAAATAGCAATCGACGGAGAATTTTTGCCAGACAGCATAATTTTGACCGATGAGGCCAGCTATGATTTTTATTATTATTCTATTGATGATTTATTTTTAAAAACTTATATAGGAATAGAGCTTTTTAGTTCTTTGCTTACTGTTAAGAATGTGGAATCTAGCTTGCTGGTTTTTCAAGATGAATTTATAACTATTTCAGATTCAAATATTAACTATAAGTTTTTTGAAACAAAATCACAATTGAAGGAAATATTAGTTTGGAAATCATTGATAATTCCATCTAGCAGGGCTTTATATTTTATTGAGTTTGTTAAAAAAATGTTTTTTAATATTGCTTCTAATAATGTTGTAAAAGATGTTTTCGTTAGAATAAAAGGATTAAAGCTTATTGATTATGAGAAAACTTTAGAAGAGGGCAAGAATATTATTGGGGCTATTTCCAAGATTCTCTCTGGCATAATTGAAATCAAGGATGAAGTTCTTGGCAAGAAAGGAATTACTTTCTCAAAAAATTATTTTGTTTTTTTGGAGTTTCTTAATCTTTTTATTAAAAATGAAAAAGACTTAGAAGAGCTTAAGACTATAGAGGCTACTAAAATTGATGAATCTTTAAAAGCAATTGAAAAGACTTTGGAGTTTAAAAAAGGCTCAATTGATACAGAAGAGTTTTCCAGTATTTTAAAAGTTTATTCTGAAGGGCTAAATGATCCTGAAAATTTCTTGTTAGTTGCTAATATGTACTTTTTTGAATCTAAAATTCATGATATTTTGCCAAAAATATTTCAAGTAAAAGAAAATTTTTATTTGTACAAACCTTTTGCATATGAGTTTTTTCTAGAAGAATATGAAAAGGTTTTAAAATTTCTTAATAGTGAATTGAAGGCTAATATATTTAAAATTCTTAGTTTTGGGGATGATCCTTCGTCTATTTTTACAGAAGAAGGCTTAGAAGAAGTTCTCAATAGATTAGTATCTAAATATATTATGAATGAGTATTGCTTAAAAAATAAAGTCAAGTTTCTTGACCTTATTGTTTCTCATTTTAGAAGAGTTTGCAAAACACAAAGTGTTCAGGCTCATCTTAAAGATTTGATTAAAGTTGAAGCAGCTAAATATTTTAAGAATAGTAATGAACTTTTGCCATTATATAAAATATATAAACTTGATTTGTATTCGATTTTGAATGCTGCTTATAAAGATTTAAGTTTCTTTAAAAGAATTGTTTTGTTTTTGACAGGCAAGCATCAAAGCTATAAAGAGGCTTTGTCCAGATTGGATTTTAGAGCTGGTTTGAATAAAAGCGGGAGTGGTCTTTTTGATCCAAACGAAAGAGTTAAAAGACAGTTGGAAAAAATTAGAAAACAAAGAGAAGAAATAAAAGAGCAGGTTAGAAATTCTTACCCCAAAAGGGGCACAGCACCTAAGCAAGCAGCAAATAAGAGCTATACAAAACAAGAGCAAGATGAAGCTTGGGTTAAATTTAGTGATAGGATACAAAAAAAATAACGTTTATGGGCAAGTGGATTTATTTGTTAAAATAAATCCCTTGGTTTTCTTGCTGTATTTTTTGAAGTTTGACATTCTGCATAATGCTTTATTTTTCCATTTTCAAATTTTGATTTCATTATGATTTTTCCTCCCCATCGACTTATTAGTTCTTTTGAGCCCACTCTTTGAGCGTTTTTAGAAATTTTAGCCATTTTAAGCTCCTTTTGATAGATTTATTGTATAATAAAATCTATCAAAATAGGATTGATTTATCAAGGAATTTATTCATGCTATTTATAATATTTTTTATTAGTGCTTCTCTTTTTTCAAAAGAAGTTTATTATAGGTTTGCAGATTATTCTGCTAATTACAGTATAGTGGGCAAATATGAGATTACAAAAGAAGAATCTGAGGAAGAGTACGGATATAAATTTACTTATGATCGCAATAATAATCTTATTTTGGTTGATTATATTGGTAAGCTTAGCATTTTAATGCCTTCTTTTTTTAATGCAAGCCAAATTAAAATAGAAAGGTCTAAGCGCAGTGAAAGACGCATATTTCTAAATAGGGGGCTTGCTTTTAAAAATAATAATAGTGTTTATATTGAACATATAGAATATATGAGTGATGGCAGGATTAAAAATATTTTTAATTATAATAGATCTAATGAAATGGTTAGGGATAAATATGATGTTTCTTATTACCATTTTTTATACGATAATGAGAGAGAGTTTAGTGTGTACAGATTTAATGAATCAGGAATTCAAATCAAAGATTTAAATGGTGTATATTTTACAAAGATTAGCTATGATCATGCTAAATTTGTTAAAACGGTTTTGTATTACGATGAAAATGGTTATATCGTAAGATCAAAAAATGGTACTTGTGGGTTTAGATTAACTTATGATGCTAATCATAATCTTATTAAAGAGGAATATCTTGATAAATCAGCTCATGTTGTTTCAAATCCATTTTCTGTGGCTACTAAAATATATCATTATGATGTTGATGGAAAGGTTATTGAGATTTTAAATTACGACATTAATAATAATTTGACTCCTGATGAAAATAATGTAGCAATTTATCGTTATGAATATTATTTTAAAGATAAAGATTGCTATTACAAAGAATATAATTATGACAATAATAATAATTTAACAATCAGTCAAAATGGGTATGCCATGAAGAAGACTATTTTTTATATCCAAAATAATGAGAAAAGGGTAATAAACTACAGTAATAAGATCAATAAAAACTATAATAGAGATATTCCGACTGTTTATGAGGAAAAGTATGAAATAATGGATAATTTTAAAGGCATTGCTATTTATAGTTATAAATATGATAATAATTTTTATCTAATAGAAAATATTTTTTTTGATAAAAATTTTAATTTAATAGCTGATTTTAAAGGCGTGATGATTTACAGATACGCTTACGACAAAGAAGGATTTTTGATTGCTCAAGAACATTTTGGTGGTGATTTTGTTAATCCAATAGATGATTTTGAAGGAGTTTCAAAGTATAAATTTAGTTACGATTCTAATGGCAATATGATTTCAAAGAAAAATTATTCTAAGGATGGGGTTTTGGTTGCTGATTGTAATTTTGTTTTTGAGTATTTATATGAATATGATAAACAAAATAGGCTTATTTCTCAAAAAAATTTTGGCAGTTTGGGACAATTGCAAGACGATATTCATGGAGTTAGTGTTTATAAATATGAATACAATAAATTTGGCAAAATATCAAAGCAGTCAAATCATGGTCCGGATTTGAGATTAAGAGATGATGTTGGAGGATTTTCAATTTATAAATGGATTTATGATTCTAGAGGCAATTTAATAGATTTTCAAAAATTTGATTCTTTGGGTAATTTAATCTAAGTATTTTTTTTTATCATATTTACCTATATTGCATAGCAATTCATAATTACTTCTTTTGGAAAATTTGCTCATTTCATCTATGCTTAATTTTTCTGATACAATTTCTACTTTTGAACCCGTTTTAACTTTTAGGTCTTTAGGAATTTCTACTATTGTTAGATTCATGCAAACTTTTCCTCGTATTTTACATTTTTTATTGTTTATTAAAAAATAAAAATCATTACTTATATTTTGAGGTATTCCATCAAAATATCCGATTGGAATAATTCCTATTTTTATATCTTCTTTGGCTTGAAATGTGCCTGAATATGAAATTTTTTCACCCTTTTTTACATTTTTGATAAATATTACTTTTGAAAATAAACTTAATACGGGCTTAAAATTTAAAGTAGGTTTTTTGTTTTTTGGGGATGGACAATAGCCGTAAAGAATAAGGCCTGGTCTTATCATGTTAAATTGTGAACTTAGTTTGTAATCGATAATGTGTCCCGAATTGGAAATATGGACAAATTTGGGATTAATATTTTTTTGTTTTAGTATTTCTAAAAAAAACAAGAATTGTTCTATTTGTTTTTGTGTGGTTTTAACGTCTTCTGTTGATGGGAGATGTGAGCAGACCCCTTCTAGTTCTAGAAATTTTGAATTTTGAATATATGTGGCTATTTCAAGGGCGCCATCTGTTTTTATTCCATATCTATTCATTCCAATATCAATTTTTAAGTGAACTTTTATTTTATTTTTTTGCAATGCACATTCTTTTTCTATTAAAAATAGATATTCAAAATCAGCAACAAATGGTACTAACTCAAGTTTAATTAAATTTTTAATTTCTTTTTTATCCACTTTAATGTACATTAATATTTTTATATTTTTATCAATTTTTTTAAGTATTTTAGCATCTTCAATATTAGAAAGTCCAAAATAATTTATTTTTTTTGATTTTAAAAATTTAAAAATTTTTATAAGCCCGTGACCATAAGCGTCACCTTTTAAAGTGGCCACTATTTCTTTATTGCCAATTTTATTTTTAATTAAATTTAAATTATGTTCTAAATTATTTAAATTTATTGTTATTGTTTTGTTACTACTCATTGTTTTATTATTATAAATTTAGCTCTCTTAGAGAAGTAAAAATCTTTTTTTTATTAATTTATAAGTTTATTCTATAACGGGTATTGGGAATTTTGTTATTTGATTACCTTTAAAATGTAATCTTAATTTTTTTTGAAAATCATTATATATTTTAGGGTTAATTCTAATTTCATATTTTTTAGTTTCTTTATTTATATTATTTTCCACTGTTATTGCTGCTAAAATATAATACCAGTTATTATCTTTGTAATATTCTGCAATTGTTTTTGAAAGAGATTCAGTTCTTAATGTGCCAAATGAGTAAGCGTCTTTTGCAAGTTCTTTTTTTGATTGTTGTTTTCCACTAGTAAGACTACTTAATCTATTAATAAAATTGCCTTTATCGGGACTTAAAAATTCTAATTTTGTGATTTTGTATTTCTTGGAAGCCTCGTTTGATAAGTCAAATGAAATAATAGCAGAAGATCCGATTTTTGAAAATACATTTATAAATGAATAACTAATTCCAACAAGTTCTTGTATAAGGCCTCCATTTAAATCTACTAATTCCATGTAGGGCTGGCTAATTGCGACATCAACAGATGCAAGCAAAAAACTTTGTTTTAGTTTTTTAATTTCTGTTTTTATATTTTCTTTTACAATATAATTTTCATTTTCGAAGATATTAATTTCGTTTTCAGAAAAAATATTTTTAGCTAGAGAAAGAATTATCACCGTTAAAATAAATTTTTTAATGCTCATAAGATATTTCCTTTTGTTTGTATTTATATGTCTTCAAATAAATCCCCAGCTATGTCTTTTAATATAGAATTTTCTTTTAGTACTTCTTTTAAAAATTCAATAATTAATTTTGAATTAAGGGAAATTTTATAAATTTTAGTTTCTTGAGTAAGTTTATTTTTGACAGTTAAATCTGCAAGCATATAATTCCATTGATCATTTTTATATGTTAATTTAAAAGCATTTTTAATCTCGTCACTCATCAATATTCCAAATGGGTATGCAGTAACATATCCTTCTTCTTGTGAATTTTCAGCAGCTAAAAGGGAATTTTTAAGCTCTAGGTTGGAACCAGCTGTTACAAGTTTAATATCTTCGATTTCATATTCTTTATCTCCATTTTTAGTTGTTTCAAAAAGTATTAATAGCGATGCGTAATAACTATATTCATTATTCATTTTTATAGGGGATATTATATAAGAATATCCAAATTTGTTTTTAAATTCTGGTATTTCTTTCCCATATTCATCCAAGATTATCATTGCCTTTGTTTTTATCCAAGTTACGTCATGATTACCATTTATGATTGGTAATTTTTTATTTAAAATTTTGCCGGATATTAAATGTAATTTTTCATCACTTATTGGCTTTCCGGTGCTGCTTTCTTGTTCTACATATGCAGATTGTGAATTTTTTGAATGTAATTTTTCAGCACGTATTGGTTTGCCAGTACTACTTTCTTGATATACAGATTGTGGTTTTTTAAAAAAAGCACAACTAATCATTAACATAGGAAGTATTATTAGTTCCAAATGCTTATATGTTCTAAATATCATTATATCTTCTTCCTTTATACCATTTACGGCCTTTATTGAGCCGGTAATTAAAATTTAAATTAAATCATAGTAATAATATAGAATGATCATGTCAAAGTCAAGTTGCTTTTTAGTAGTTTTGTTGAAAATTGTATCTTTATTTTTAATCTTGCAACATCTTACAATAAAGGTATTTCTGCTGCTAAAAAATGAATTATTCCTATAATGATTGATATAATGCCAATTAACTGCTGATTGCTTTCAAGTATTGATTTGAATTTTCCGTATTTTTTATTATTTTGAACCTCTGTTGGTAATTTTTGTTTTAAAAACAAAATAAATCCAATTAAAAATAAACTTATAGCTGGAATCAAATTTCCAATTATTGGCAATTTATAGGGCCTGATTATTTCAAGGGCACTGGTTATTAAAAATAATAATCCAAAAATGCTTTTTACCTTTTTGTTATCGTTTATTAAATTTACAAAATCTTCAAAAATTTTGAAAAAGCTCATTCTTTCTATTAATATTGGAAATGCAAGTATTATTCCCCCTAAGATGTTAAGCAAAACGGACATGAAGTATATTTGTATCATATTTTATCCCCTAGGTTTTATTCTTTTACTATAAAAGACATTATTATTGCCATTACTCTTTAGTATTATACTTAATAAACTTTCATTTTGATAGATTATATTAGCATATGTTGTAAAGTTTTTACTGCTTATGTAAAACATATTGCTTTCAATTAATTTACTGTCTAGATAAATATCTAGCTTGGCTTTTCCTAAGCTTGAAGTTTTTTTTGTTTTTATATTTATTTTTAGTGATAATCTGTCTTTGTCTTGTTTATAGTTTATTATCATTTTAATATTATTTTTAGTGTTTTCGTGATTTTGAATTCTAGGAATTAGAAAAATTTTAAAAAATAAAAGAATTACAACAAAGATTATTCCAATAATGATATGTTTTTTCATTTTTTTTTGGTATTTGATTTCTAGTTGTTGATTGCAATTAATCTGTTTCATTGTGTTGGCAAATTCAGCCCTCTTATAATTATAATTTTAATAACGTATTTAAATTCCACCAGTAAACACTAACTCCAGTTTTTCCGCCATAAAGTATGCTAAGTATTCCATCTTTAGATAAACTCTCAGAGAGAAATATTAAATTTGAAGGCTCAATTAAAGCTATTTGTTCTTTAATTGAGCCTTTGTCGTCTAATTTCCATATTAAATTGTTAGATAAATTTTTCATGTTAGTAGATGCTATTATTTTGTCTTTTTGTATTTTTATAATGTTGATAAAGCTTTCTTGTTTATCATCTAGTAAGTTTTTAGGAAGAGCGATTTTACTTATAACTTCTAATTCTTTGTTTTTTTTTAAACTCATTTTATAGATATATTGATCTTTAATTTTAATTCCAAGATCGTTTATATTTTCATTGTCACCAATGTTTTCATAGTAAGTAGTTTTTACGTAAAGAGTTTTTTTGTTAACTTCAAAAAAAACCTTGTCTATTGAAATATTGTATTTTGTCTTTTGATTGTTTATTGTTTCTAGCAGGTTTTTGTTGACGTAAATTTTATAAAGTGGAGAAAATTCTTTATTGTAAGAATATATTATATAGCCTTTGTTATATATTGATATTATTGCAATATTGCCATGCTCATCAACATTAACATCGTAAATTTGTGGGAATGGCATTCCGTTTAAACCTTCTTGCCCCAAAATTTCTACAGACGAGTTTTTGTTTAGTATTAGTATTCTCATGAAGTAGGCAATATTTTCTTTTTGATTGAATTTTGATTTTTTATTATTTAATTTGTCTGCAACAATAATAAAATCGTTTAGCGGGTATATTGCTTGAATTCCTTCAAAATCTATTTTTTTTATTTTTAAATCGGTGTTTGTTTTAAATATTCCATTTTGATATGTCTGTATTAGTTTTCCATATGAGTTGAAAATCATTAATTTATTTGTTTTTGTTTCTGCAATGTAAACTAGCCCATTATATGTTTTGATATCAAATTTTGAATTTGTAAATTTGTTATTCAGAGGCATTATTGCACCAGGAAGTGTTCCAAATGGTATTTTGAATTGTTCTTCTCCTAGTTCGTTTAAAGTTTTAGTGTTACATGATATAATTGCAAAAAGCAGGCTTAATGTAAGAGCTTTATAGTGTTTTTTCATATTTTTATATTATTATTTAAAATGACTTTAAGTCAATTATTTAGGAGAATTAATACCTACCATGTTAAAAGCAGTACTTGAGACAACTATTGGCTCAAAAAGTAAAAGAGATTTAAAAGATTATCTTCCAGCTTTAAGAAATATTAATAAGCTTGAGCGTTGGGCATTATTGTTGGCAGATGAAGATTTTTCAAAGGAGACAGAAAAGCTTAAAGATGAATTAAAATCGGGTAATTCTTTAGATAATATTTTGGAGCGAGCTTTTACTCTGTCTAGAGAAGCTGCTAGAAGGCGCCTTAAAGAAAGGCCTTATGATGTGCAAATCATTGCTGGGCTTGCTCTTCACAAAGGCAAAATAATAGAGATGAAAACGGGAGAAGGAAAAACTCTCTCTTCAGTTCAAGCAGCGTATTTAAATAGTTTGACAGGAGATGGGGTTATTATTGTTACTGTTAATGACTATCTTGCAGAGCGTGATTCCAATTGGATGAAGCCAGTTTTTGATCTTTTGGGTGTTAGCGTGGGGGTTGTTCTATCTAATATGGATTATGAGCTAAGAAAGGCTCAATATGCTAAAGACATTACTTATGTTACAAATAATGAACTTGGATTTGATTATCTAAGAGATAATATGCGTTATGATCTTAATGAAAAATCTTTAAGAAAGTTTAATTATTGTATTATTGATGAGATTGATTCTATTTTGATCGATGAGGCAAGAACCCCTTTGATTATTTCAGGGCCAACAGAGGGCAACACCAAGGCTTATCTTGAAGTTAATTCTCTTGTATCTTTTTTAAAAGAGTGCTCTAAGGATTCTAAAACCGGTGATTATCCTTTAGAAATAGATGACCTTGATGGTGATTATACTGTTGATGAAAAGGCCAAAAGAATTTCTTTTACTGCTAAAGGGCTTAATAATCTTGAACAACTTTTAGTTTCTAGGGGCATTATTAACGGGTCTATGTATAATGATTTAAATTTTAATTATGTTCATTATATGACTCAAGCTTTAAAAGCGCATTTACTTTTTTTAAAAAACAGAGAGTATATTGTTGGTGATTCTGGTGTTGAGATTGTAGATGAATTTACCGGGAGAGTTTTAACAGGGCGAAGATATTCTGATGGACTTCATCAAGCTATTGAGGCTAAAGAAGGAGTTAGAGTTGCTAATGAAAATAAAACTATGGCAACTATTACTTTTCAAAATCTATTTAGAATGTTTAATAAGATTTCTGGTATGACAGGTACAGCCGATACAGAAGCTAAGGAATTTCATAAAATATATAATCTTGATGTAGTTGTAGTTCCAACAAATAGATTGTTAGCACGAATAGATGAGAATGATACTATTTATTATACGGAAGAATTTAAATTTAATGCGATTACAGATGAGGTTTATAAAACTTACAAAAAGGGTCAACCGGTTTTAGTGGGAACTGTTTCTATTGAAAAATCTGAGATTTTATCAGCCATGTTTAAAAGTAGGGGGATTAAGCATGAAGTTCTTAATGCAAAAAATCATTCTCGAGAGGCATTTATTATTGCTGAGGCTGGAGCAAAACATGCGGTTACAATAGCAACAAATATGGCTGGTCGTGGTACGGACATTAAACTTGGGGGCAATATTGAACACAGAGTTAGGAAAAAAATCGGAACTAATGTAAGCCTTGAAGAATTTCAAGAGGCTGTTAAAAATGAGAGGGAAAATTACCTAAAAGATTATAATGAGGTTAAAAGTCTTGGTGGGCTTTATGTTATTGGAAGCGAACGTCACGAGTCAAGGCGGATAGACAATCAGCTTCGTGGACGTAGTGGAAGACAAGGTGATCCTGGGCGATCAAGATTTTATGTATCGCTTGAGGACGATTTAATGCGTCTTTTTGCTGGAGACAATCTAAGATCATTAATGGGCAAGCTTGGAATGGCAACAGGAGAGCCTATTACACATTCTCTTTTAACTAAATCTTTGATTAATGCTCAAAAACGAGTAGAAGACAGAAATTTTGAAATTAGAAAGCATTTGTTAGAGTATGACGATGTTATTACAAAGCAAAGAGATTTTATTTATGCTCAGAGAAACTCTATTCTTGAAGATACAGCTATTAAGGATCGTATTCTTGTTGCTTTAGAAGAATATCTTAGTTTTTTAATTGAAGGGACAAAGAGTAGTACAGTTTCAAATGTTTTTTTAAATGAAGTAAATTCAATTTTTGCTTATATGCTTGAAAGTCTTGGTTCTATTGAAAATATTAATTCTCTTGATTTAAAGGCCAAGTTAATGCAAATAGCAAAGGAAAATTTAGATGAAAAGGAAAATTTGATTGGTAGAGATCTTTTTAATGGATTTTTAAGATATGAATATTTGAAAAATATTGATTTTAAATTTCAAGAACATCTTGCAAATTTAGACTCTTTAAGAGAGGCTGTTTATTTAAGATCTTATGCTAATAAAAATCCAATTACAGAATACAAAGAAGAAGGATTTTCAATATTTAGCGAGCTTATTAAAGACATTAAAGTTTCTACCATAAGACGTGTTCTTCAGTTAAAATTGGATAGCAATTCTTCCGATTTTAAGACAACAAAGAAGTCTAGGAATGTTAAATCAATTCATAAAGAACTTTCTGGAATTGTTATTAATGAGAATAAAAGTGTTTCTAATGTTCAGGTGGTTAGAAGTTCTCCTAAAATAGGTAGAAATGAGTCTTGTTATTGTGGAAGTGGAAAGAAATATAAAAATTGTCACGGCAAAAGTTAAAACAGGAGGTTTTTTATGTTTAAGCTGCCAGAACTTGGTTACGATTATGATGCTGTTGAGCCTTATATTGATGCTAAAACTATGGAAATTCACCATAGCAAGCACCATAATGGTTTTGTAATGAATTTGAATTCTATTTTGGAAAAAATGGATAAAATTCATTTAACAGATGTGTCAAATATATTAAAAAATATGCATGATTTTCCAGAAGAATTTCAAACTTTAATAAAAAATAATGCTGGGGGTTATTCTAACCATACTTTATATTTTAGAACTTTAAGGCCGGGAAACAAGGATAATCTTTTTGAAAAATTTAAAGACGATATTAATGCAGCTTTTGGAAGCCTAGATGTTCTTAAGGCTAATTTGAAAGATACCGCGATGAAAATTTTTGGAAGTGGTTGGGCGTGGTTAGTATTGTGCCCTGATAATGGGCTTAAAGTGATTTCAATGCCCAATCAGGATAGTCCTTTGATGAATTCTTATAAACCAATTTTAGGTATTGATGTTTGGGAGCATGCTTATTATCTTAAATATCAAAATAGAAGAATTGAATATGTTGATGCATTTTTAAAGGCTTTAAATTGGGAAGAAGTTTCAAAAATTTACAATGAAGTTGATAATTAGCCCTTATTTTATAAAGATTTTCAATCTTATATTTAGTATTTTACTTTAAAAATTTAATTAGTTTATTTTAAGTCATTATTAAAGTTTTCTCTTTCTATATCATTAAAGTATTCTACTGTTCCTACTTTTAATTCGTAAGTTGCGTTTTTGTCAGATACTATAATTGTGTTTTTATGTAGTTGAAGCGCGCTAATTGTCCACATATGATTAATGCCTTTTTCAATGGCATGTTTTAGTGCTCTTGCTTTGCTGTGGCCGTTTACTATTATTAAAATTTCTTGTGAATCCATGATTGTTCCAACCCCAACAGTTAGTGCACTTTTGGGAACTTTACTCAGATTGCCTTCAAAAAATCTTGAATTAGCAATGATTGTGTCTTGGGTTAAGGTTTTAATTCTTGTTCTTGATGTTAGGGAGGATCCGGGTTCGTTAAAAGCAATGTGACCATCAGGTCCGATTCCACCTACAAAAAGCATGATTCCTCCGAAAGATTTGATTTTTTTTTCATACTCTTCACATTCTTTTTCAAGATTTAAAGCATTTCCATTTAGTATATTTATGTTTTCTTTTTTAATATCAATGTTAGAAAAAAAATTTTTCCACATAAATGAATGGTAACTTTGAGGATGATTTTTTTCAATTCCTATATATTCATCCATGTTAAAAGTTATGACATTTTGAAATGAAATTTTTTTATTTTTATTTAATTCAATTAAATTCTTATACATACCAATTGGGGAACTTCCCGTTGGAAGTCCAAGGATAAATGGTTTTTCTTTTGTTGGAGAAAATTCTTTAATTTTTTGTGCTACGTGATTGGCTGCCCATCTTGATATGTCTTCGTATGTAGGTCTGACTATTAATCTCATTTTGATCCCCTTAAAATGGTTTAAAGTTATAGATTGTTAAAAATTATTTTAGATTCTATCATTGTTAACTTTAGATTAAAATCTTTATCTAAGACATTGATGCTTGCATCATATCCGTGACATATTAATCCCTTTTTATCAATATTTAGGATTCTTGTTGGATTGTAAGAGCTTGCTTGAACGGCATCGCTTAAGCTGTATCCGAATTCTACTAAATTTTTAAGACCTTGTATCATTGTGAGTGTTGATCCGGCTATTGTGTTGCTTTTCACGCTATGGAATAATCCATCTTCTGCGATATAAACCTCATCTCCGTTTGCAATTAGTTTTCCACAAGTTTGACAATTTGGAGTAAGTCCGTCAGTTACAAGGACTATTTTACTTATATCTTTAAGCTTTCTAAGCATTAAAACTAATTTTGGATGTATATGGTGGCCATCTGCAATAATTTCGCAAGAAACATCGCCATGTATTAATACTGCTCCTATTGCATTTGGATTCCTGTGGTCAAGTTTTGACATTGCGTTGAAAAAATGGGTTGTGTGAAGTATTCCAACTTGAAATCCCTCTATCATATTTTCATATGTTGCGTTTGTATGTCCTGCTTGAAGGTTTATATTGTTTTCAAGGCAAAATATTGCAAGTTCTCTCATGCCTTTAAGCTCAGGAGCAACAGTCATTGTGCTTATGTGTGTTTTTCTTTTGCCGTTTGATCCCGCAAATACTCCGCCAGCCGCATCTATTAGTTTTTGCATAACTTTAATACTAGGTTCATGAAGATGAGAAACAGGGTGCGCTCCTTTTTTTTCAGGAGAAAAAAAAGGCCCTTCAAGGTGAAGTCCCAAAATTTTAGCTCCTTTTTCTTTACCTATTGCTGCTGTGCAAGCTTTTATTGCTTCAATCATTTCATCTATTGGTCTTGGATAAATAGTAGGCAAAAATCCTACTACACCGTATTGAGCTAAATGTTCTGACATTTTGAGTATTGATTCTGTTGAACATTGATCTGTTCCATAACCGTGAAATCCATGAATGTGATTGTCATAAAGACCAGGAGTTATATAATTGCCTTTTGTGTCAATCATCTGGTACTCTTCCAGATCCATTTTTTTAAGTCTATCAGATGTTACAATATCAAAAATTTTATTGTCTTTAATCAGAACTGCCGAATTATCCAGTTTATCATTTCCAGTTAAAACGGATTTTGAGTTAAATAAGCAAAAATTTGGCATTTTTATACCCCTTTTAATTTATTTTACTATAAACATTAATTTTTTTTAAAGTTTTACTTTTTATACTTTTTTATTTTAAATTGTTTGGATGCTTAAAAGTTTATTTTTTTTATTACATATTATATTTTATTTTCGATTTTATTAATGATATAATTTACCCCGGAGGGCGTTATTTTGGCATCAGGATTTTTTGTTCCTGGACTTGAGAGTAAATATAATACTAAAGAAATTCGTGAATCCATGCTTAAGTCCGATAAAGCTAAAATTGATACTTCTTTCAAAAAGCTTGAATCTTTAGAACAAGAGAAAAGTGCTTGGCAGTTAATTAATAGAAAAATCTCTACTTTAAATTCTCTTGCAAAAGAAATTACATCGCTTAACAGTCCTTTTAATCTAATGTCGGGAAATTCTAGCAATAGCGAGGTTTTAACCTTGTCTACTAGATATGGATCTAAGAATGAGACTCATAAATTAATTGTTGATCAAATAGCATCAGCTGATGTGTTTTTGTCTGCAAATTTTGATCCTAAAAAAGTTACAATTCCAGAAGGAGATTATATATTTTTAGTTGGCAAGAAGGAAATTAATGTAAAAAGCAACGGTAATATTGATTTACTTGTAAAGGATATTAATAACAAGGGAAAGGGTTTTTTATCTGCAAAAATAGTAAAAAGCGATAAAAATGGAAACAGTCGTTTTGTTTTGCAATCCTTAAAGGAAGGCAAAGAAAACAAACTTGTTATCAAAGGAGAGGGATTGTCTTTTGCTAAGCAAATTGGTATTTTGAGTGAACTTAAAACTAATTTTAATCCCAGTCTTTCAGATATTGCTGTAAATCAATCTAGCAGTAATAATAGACTTGCTTTTGAGAACAATAGTCTTGTTTTAAATCCGCTTTCAGAAGTATCAATTGAAATTCCTGAAGACATTGAAATTACATCTAGGAGTAAAATTAAATTTAAAGTTAAATATTTTGATACAGGCCTAGAAGAGCCTGATAGCAAGATTATTTTTAATCCCGGAGGGGCTACATTTAAGGATGCAAAAGTTGACAGTGAAGATAGTGTAGTTGATCTTGGATCTGATTTAAAAACTCCTTTGGAGAAAAAATATATTCAAATGAATATGGTTAAAATAAGTAGCAAGGAAGGTTCTTTAGAGCTTCCTTTAATAAATATTTCAAATGATTTTGAAGAAGTTGAAGTTGATGTTGGAGCTCTTTCTAATCTGGAAGAAATAAATATTGAAAATAAAGCAAATAATAAAGTAATTGTTATTAGTAATGTTGAAATTTTTGATCCCAAAAATAGAGATGGTTATTTGCCAATAAATGCTAAAAGTTTTGCTGAGAATGCAAAAATTAAATTTGATGGAGTAGATGTTGAGAGAGATTCAAATGTTATTAATGATTTAGTTCCAAATGTGACATTAAGTTTAAAAAAAGCCTCAAGCGATGTGGTTGAAGCTAAAGTTGAGCCCGATTATGAAGAGATTAAGAGGGTTCTTTTGGATTTTATTGGTGCTTATAATGAGGTTCTTGCTGAGATTAATATTGTAAGCTCCAATGAAGATCAACCCAGCAATCAAAAATCTAATATAGTTGAAGAGCTGACATATCTTAGTGATTCTCAAAAAGAAGAGGCTTATAAAAATTTAGGTATTCTAAGGTCTGAATTTTTATTGAAAAATCTTAAGTCTAGACTAGAGTCAATAATTTTTAAACCCTATGTTACTAGTGATCCTAATTTTTCAATAATTAATCAAATGGGAGTGTTTACCAATTCTATTTCTTCTTCTGGTGGACTTTCTAGATATTTAAGGCTTGATGAGAAAAAGTTTGATGAATCAATTCGTAATAATATTGATAATGTTAGAGAACTTTTTTTATTTGACCTTAATGGGGACAGAGTATATGATAATGGAATTGCTAAAATGCTAGGAGATTGTCTGTCGCCTCTTGTAGCTTCTGGAGGAGTTATTTATAATAAAATAAAAAATTACGACTTGAAAATTTTTAATCAAAAAAATAAAGTTGAAGATTATAAAAAGAAATACGAAGATAGAGAGAGAAAAGTGGAGGGTGATCTTAATACCTTAGATTTTACTGTTAAGCGTATGAAAGATCAAGAAAATACATTAAGAGCTTTTGATTTTAATCAAAGAAATAAATAATAACAATTATTTTTAATGCTATTGCTGTCTGAGTTTCTTTTTTTTAAATTTTTGTGCTATTCTTTTTAACAGGCAAAAGGATTTGCCAAAAACAAATAATTAAATTTAATCATGGAGGAATGATATATGATTATAAATCATAATACATCAGCTATTAATGCTTCAAGAAATAATGGTATTAATGCTGCTAATCTTAGCAAAACTCAAGAAAAGCTTTCTAGTGGGTATAGAATTAATCGAGCTTCTGATGATGCTGCTGGTATGGGAGTTTCTGGTAAGATTAATGCTCAAATAAGAGGTTTGTCACAAGCTTCTAGAAACACTTCTAAAGCTATTAATTTTATTCAGACAACAGAAGGAAATTTGAATGAAGTAGAAAAAGTTTTAGTAAGAATGAAAGAATTGGCAGTTCAATCAGGTAACGGCACATATTCAGATGCAGACAGAGGTTCTATACAAATTGAAATAGAGCAACTTACAGACGAAATTAATAGAATTGCTGATCAGGCTCAATATAACCAAATGCACATGTTATCAAACAAATCTGCTTCTCAAAATGTAAAAACAGCTGAAGAGCTTGGAATGCAGCCTGCAAAAATTAACACACCAGCATCACTTTCAGGGTCTCAGGCTTCTTGGACCTTAAGAGTTCATGTTGGAGCAAACCAAGATGAAGCTATTGCTGTAAATATTTATGCAGCTAATGTTGCAAATCTTTTCTCTGGTGAGGGAGCTCAAACTGCTCAGGCTGCACCTGTTCAAGAAGGTGCTCAGCAAGAAGGAGCTCAACAGCCAGCACCTGCTACAGCGCCTTCTCAGGGTGGAGTTAATTCTCCTGTTAATGTTACAACCACAGTTGATGCTAATACATCACTTGCTAAAATAGAAAATGCTATTAGAATGGTAAGTGACCAAAGAGCAAATTTGGGTGCTTTCCAAAATAGACTTGAATCTATAAAGAATAGTACTGAGTATGCAATTGAAAATCTAAAAGCATCTTATGCTCAAATAAAAGATGCTACAATGACAGATGAGGTTGTGGCAGCTACAACTAACAGCATTTTAACACAATCTGCAATGGCAATGATTGCGCAGGCTAATCAAGTTCCCCAATATGTTTTGTCATTGCTTAGATAAAATTCTAATTTAATTGGTACAAATTTTTAACAAAAGATCCTTTAAGGGGTCTTTTGTTTTTTATTTCGGATCGGCAAAAATTTAATAATTTTAGTATAATTTATAATGATGTGTTATGAAGTATAATGCAGGCTTATTGAGGAGTTTGCTTTGAGTAGGGTTGCTGTTAAAATCAAAGATTGTTATAAAGTATTTTCGTATTATGTTGACAAAAAGCAGATAAGTCAAGCTATAAAAAATTATGAAGATGGCAAAGATAGAATGCAAATCTACAAAGAATCTTCTATTTTTATTGCAAATGCCAATATTAATCTTGATGTTTATGAAAATGAAATTTTAGTTATTATGGGTATGTCAGGTTGTGGCAAGTCTACTTTAGTCAGGTGTTTAAATGGTATCTATAAAATAGATTCAGGATCTATTTTGGTAAATAATATGGAAATGAATGCTATAAATCGCAAAGATCTTTCTAATTTAAGAAAAGATAAATTTGCAATGGTTTTTCAAAACTTTGGACTTTTCCCTCATATGAATGTATTGAGAAACGTTACTTATGGGCTTGAGGTTAAACATGTTCCCAGGAAGATCAGAGAAGAGCGTGCTATTGAGGTATTAAATCTTGTGGGGCTTGAAGATTCAAAATATAAGTATATTAATGAACTTTCTGGGGGAATGAAGCAAAGAGTTGGAATAGCAAGAGCATTAGTGGTTAATCCAGATATTCTTTTAATGGATGAGGCTTTTTCGGCGCTTGACCCTTTAATTAAAGGAGAAATGCAGGAAGAACTTTTAAGGCTGGTAGCTAAACTTAAAAAAACAGTTGTGTTTATTACTCACGATTTAATTGAAGCTTTTAAATTGGGACATAGAATTGCTTTTATGAGAGATGGAAAAATCATTCAAGTTGGCAAACCTTTAGAAATTTTAGCTAATCCTAGTACAGATTTTATATCTGATTTTATTAAAAATTTACCTGTTTTAAATATTTTAAAAATAAAAGATATTTTAAAAGATGATTTTGATTTAAACTCTGATAGTGATAATGGTTTAAATGTTATTATCAAATGTCAAGGTGAAAATTTTAGTTTATATGACAAAATTCTCAATAAAAGGTATGATAATCTTATATCTTTAAATTTAGATTTAAATGATGAGATAAAAAAGATTGTTGAATATTTGAATAAGCAGGATTATTTAATAATAAAAGAAAAGGGAACCATTGTTGGCTATGTTAGTTTAAATGAAATCTCTGATTTATTATCAAGATAGGAATTTATGAATAAAGATTTTTTTATATTAAAAATAGATAATTTTTTTGATTTTTTGGTTGATAATTTTTCAATTTCTGATGGGGTAGGTTTTTCTAAAAGTATAATTTTTTTATATGAAAATTTGAAAAATTTATTTCTTTTCGTTAATCCACTTATTTTTATTTTGACTGTATGTTTGCTAAGTTTTGTTTTCTTGAAAAAGAGATTAATATTTTTAATTTTACCCGGATTCTTTTTTATTTTGTATTTTAATCTTTGGGAAGCTTCAATGGATACAATAGCTATTATATTTGTCTCGGTATTAGTTTCTGTTATTTTGGGAATTCCCATAGGTATTTTGGGGGGATATTTCCCAAAGTTTTATGTTTTTTTAAAACCCATTCTAGATTTAATGCAAGCCATGCCCCCTTTTATTTACTTGATTCCCGCTATTCCTTTTTTTGGAATGGGTACAGCTTCTGCTATTTTTGCTACAATAGTTTTTGCTATGCCTCCTGTTATTAGATATACAAGGCTGGGAATTGTTCAAGTTTCAGATGAAGTAATAGAGGCAGCCAAGTCCTTTGGTAGTAGTAATTTGCGCATTCTTTTTCAAGTTCAGCTTCCTCTTTCTCTTCAGAGTATAATTGAAGGTATTAATCAGTCAATAATGATGGCTATATCTATGATAGTAATTGCTGCAATGGTTGGATCTTCTGGTTTGGGCAGGACTGTAATTTACTCTATAGAAAGATTAAATTTTGGTGAGGGTTTAATATCTGGATTAGCAGTTGTTATTATAGCTATTATTTTAGATAGGATTATGCAATCTATTTTTATTAAATTTAGCTATTTGAATACAGATCATTATAGTGGAAAGAGAGAAAATAAATTTAAAAGATTTTTAGAAATATATAATAAATAATGGAGATTATTTTATGTATAGATTGTTTATTGGGTTTTGGAAATTGGTTGATGAAATGGAGATTTTTTATGTCTAGATTGTTCATTATCTTTTGCGTTTTTCTTACTTTTTTGTCTTGTGATGAAAAAAAGAGTTCAAAGAATTTGAAATCGGTAAAAATTGGATATGTGAATTGGGGTGGAGAAACAGCAGCTACAAATGTATTGAAGGTTGTTTTTGAAAAAATGGGCTATAATGCAGAAATATTTTCAGTTACTACATCTATAATGTATCAATACTTAGCATCTGGAAAGGTAGATGGTACGGTATCTTCTTGGGTTCCTACGGCCGATAAATTTTATTACGAAAAACTGAAAACAAAGTTTGTTGATCTTGGTGCAAATTATGAAGGAACCATTCAGGGTTTTGTAGTGCCAAGTTATGTTCCAATTTCTAGCATTAGCGAGCTTAAGGGTAAAGGTGCTAAGTTTAAAAACAAAATGATTGGCATAGATGCTGGTGCAGGAACTCAAATTGTTACAGAGCAAGCACTTGATTATTATGGATTAAGTAAAGAATATGAGCTGGTTCCTTCAAGCGAGAGTGTTATGCTTGCAAGTTTAGATTCTTCAATAAAGAGAAACGAGTGGGTTTTAGTTCCTTTGTGGAAGCCCCATTGGGCTTTTTCTAGGTATGATATTAAATTTCTTGATGATCCCGATTTAATTATGGGGGGGATTGAGAGCGTGCATACTCTTGTTAGGCTTGGTCTTGGAAATGATGATTTTGATGCATATTATGTTTTTGACCATTTTTATTGGAGTGATGATTTAATATTGCCTTTAATGGATAGAAATGATAAAGAGCCGGGCAAAGAGTATCGCAATGCAGTTGAATTTGTTGAAAAGAATAAAGAAGTTGTAAAGACGTGGGTTCCAGAAAAATATAAGACTTTATTTGATTAATCTTTTTTTAAATTCTTTTAAAGATTTTGAAATAGGGGTGTATTTAGGAATAAAATCGTTTCCCCCTTTGAATAATGCGTTACATCTTATTATTCTTAATGTCATTAATGTTAAGGCTATTAAAAAGTTATATTTTTTAAGGCATTCAATTGAATATTTTGAGCAAGTGGGTTTGTATATGCATTGTAGCCCAAATATTTTAGATAAAGTATTTTGGTAAATTTTTATTAAAAAAATAAGAGTATAATTTAAGATAAATAAAATTTTAAAAATGTTCATACTTAGAATTGTATTATATTATAATAATTAATCAAATGAATTGAAAATATTAATTAAGTTTTATAACTTTAGAGTTTTGATTTTTATTATAAGGGGGTTTCAAATTAAAAAATTTTTTTTAATTTTTATGACCGTCTCTTTTTCTTTTGCTGAAATTATTCAAATATCACCCAAACAAGCTGTAAATATGGCCTTAGAAAATAGTTTGGATTCAGAAAATGCTCTGTATAAAGAAAATATAAAAAAACTTTATAAAAATAATGCGTGGAATGTTTTTGTTCCAAATGTTAACCTTAGCTCTACACTTAGTAGAAATTCTTCTGCTTTGAGTGAGCTTGAGAGAGATTATTGGGGGTTTGGGTTTGGGTTTGGGATTAATCTTTCTTTGTCTCCTTCTGTTTTAAAGAGAATGCAATTAGTTATGTTGGAGTATGAAAGCGCAAAAATAGAAAAAGAAAGCGCTGTTCGCAATATTAAGCTAAATGTTCTTAAGTCTTACAATCAATTGATAGCTTTAAAGGGCACTTTAAAAGTTTTTGAAAGTCAAATACAAAATAGTAAACTTAAATTTGAACAAGCTAAAATTGCTTATAATAATGGACTAATATCAGAAATAGATTTTCTTGATGCGCAGCTTAAGTATAAAAAATCTCAACCAGATTTGGATGGTCAGATTATTAATTTTGAAAAATCAAAAGAAATTTTCAAATTATTAATAGGATTAGATCCGGATCAAGATTTTGAAATTATTGGAGAATTGCCAGATGAGACAATAGATTTTTCTTTATTTAATGAAGAATTAAATTTTAATGAATCATTAGAGATTAAGGATTTGAATATAAGATTAAAAATGACAGAACAGCTTATTGGTTCGCTTTGGCTGGATACTTATTTGCCAAGCCTTTCTTTGTCATTTTCTTATTCTCCTTATAAATCATTTCATGAAAATTCTAAAGGTTTTTCAACTGGATTTTTAGCATCCTTTAGTTTAAATTATGGGTTAACTGAAATGTTTCCATTTTCAAAGAGTTTTACAAAAATACAAGATAACAACTATCAGCTAAAAATACTACAAAACAATCTTGAAGGTAAAATTAGGAATTTAAAATCTAATATTGTTCAAAAAAGAAAGGATATTAGAAGATATAAAGCGATTCTTGATGCTTCTAAAATTAATGTAGAATTAGCGAATAAAAATTATCAAATGGCATTTAATGCTTTTAATTCTGGGGTCATGGATCTTTCTAAATTGAATGATATTGAGCTTGCTTATAAACAGAGCGATTTGAAGTTCATTGAAGATAAATTAAATTATGCCAATTCTATACTTGAATATAAAAATTTAATAAATTCATTAGACTAAGAGGTATTTTGATGAATTTGATTTTTAATATTAACTTTTATTTAAAAAAGTATTTTTTAGTTTTATTCTTAGTCTTAGTTGCTTGTTCGGGCAAGAACAAGCAAGGCGACACCAATAAGGAGAAAGAAGGTCCTTATAGATTTCCAGTAATTGCTATGAAGGTTAAAAGGGGAATCTTGAGTGATTATTTGTCTTTAAATGGAGATGTAGATACAAAAGTTAAAGCAGGCATTTTTCCAGACGCTGTGGGCAAAATAACTTCTTTGGGAATAAAACTTGGAGTTTATGTTCAAAAGGGACAAATAGTTGCAACTCTTGATCCTTCAAGGCCTGGTTCTGTATATTTAAAAAGTCCTGTAAGAGCGCCAATCTCAGGATATATTTTAAATATTACAAAAAAAATTGGTGAAACAGTTAATCCTCAGTCCAACATAGCAGTGGTAGGAAGGATAGATACAAAGCAAATTTTAACTTATGTTTCTGAGAAATACATTTCAAATATTAAAGTTGGAAATGATGCTATTATTGGGGTTGGAGCTTATCCTAATGAAAAGTTTAAGGCCAAGGTTTCAGAAATATCTCCTATTTTAGATTCTAAGAGCCGAACTATCGAAGTATATCTTACGCCTATTGGTAACAATTTAGATAAACTGATTATTGGTATGTTTTCTAAAATCAAACTTATTACTAAACGTTTTAGAAATATAATTAAGATTCCAAGAGAGGCTGTTGTTGAGAGAGAGGGCAATAAATTTGTATTTAAGCTTGATTTAGAGAGTAAAAGTGTTCAAATGTTACCCATTAAGACGCTTTTTGAAATAGATAACATTGTAGCTCTTTCGGGCGAGGTTGAAGAGGGTGATTTAATTGTAGTAGAAGGTATGTCTGCTCTTTCTAATGGAACTCTAATAAATTTGGTAGATACCAAAGAGGGTCTTTCAGCTGAAAGCAATATTTAATTTATTGGGGGATGTGTTATGTTGGTAAAGAGAATAGTTAGCAAGCCAATAACAATGTTGATTTTATTTTCATTGTTAATGATGATAAGTTTATATACTTTTTCAAGATTAAAGGTAGATCTTTTGCCAGGGATTGATATTCCCCAAATAAGTATTCATACTGTTTATCCCGGTGCTTCTCCTAAAGAAGTTGAAGAGAGTGTTTCTAGAGTTCTTGAGAGTGGCTTGAGTTCGGTAAAGAATTTGAAAAATATATATAGCATTTCTTCTAAAGAAAGTAGCACCGTTACACTTGAATTTTATCATGGAACCGATTTAGATTTGGTTTTAAATGAAATTCGAGATGCTCTTGAATTGGTAAAGTCTTTACTGCCCAGTAAATCACAAACCCCTAAAATTTTGAGGTACAATCTTAAAAATATTCCTGTAATGGAAATTGTTATTAATTCTGTAAGGCCAGTTTCTGAGCTTAAAAGATATGCTGATGAGATCATCAAACCCGGGCTTGAAAGGCTTGATGGAGTTGCGATTGTTACTGTTAATGGCGGGAGTAAAAAGCGCGTTTTAATTGAAGTTTCTCAAAACAGATTAGAGTCTTATGGGCTTTCTTTGTCAAGAATATCTTCAATTATAGCATCTCAAAATTTGGAACTTTCAGCCGGTAATATATTGGAAAATAACTTAGAATATTTGGTTGAAGTTTCTGGAAAATTTAAATCAATTGAAGAGATAGGCAATGTGGTTATAGCTTATAAGATGCCCGACATTTCTTCTGGCATAAATTCATCTCCTATTGAGATAAAACTCAAAGATATTGCTAATATTAAAACTGATTTTGAAGATTTGTCAGAATATGTTGAGTATAATGGATTGCCTTCAATTTCTTTGTCGGTTCAAAAACGTAGTGATGCCAATTCTATTGCTGTTTCTAATGTTGTTATGAGTGAAATAGAAAAATTGAAATTATCTATGCCTAAAGATATGAGATTAGAAATTGCTTCTGATAGTACTAATTTTATTAAAGCGTCCATTTCAACGGTTGTAAATTCAGCCTATTTTGGGGCCATGCTTGCGATATTTGTTATTTTCTTTTTTTTAAGAAGCTTCAGGGCCACAATAATTATTGGAATTTCTATTCCAATAGCAATTGTTTTGACCTTTTGTTTAATGTATTTTGTAAATATTTCCCTTAATATTATGAGTCTTGCAGGTCTTGCGCTTGGGATTGGGATGGTTGTTGACTGTTCAATTGTTGTAATAGACAACATATACAAATATAGGCAAAAAGGAGCAAAGCTTATTTCATCTTCCATTCTTGGAGCCCAAGAAATGATGCTGCCTATTACATCCTCAACTTTTACTTCTATTTGTGTTTTTGGGCCATTTCTTATTTTCAAATCAGAACTTGGAGTATATGGAGATTTTTTTAAAGACTTTTCATTTACAATTGTTATTTCCTTGGGGGTTTCTCTTTTAGTTGCGATTTTTTTGGTTCCTGTTTTAGCAAGCCATTATGTAGGTTTGTACACAAGTTTTCAAAAAAATATTAAAAATGCTTTTATTAGGAAAATCGATGTTTTTTTTGCTAGTATTTATTATTTTTTAGAATTTTTGTATATCAATTTATTAAATATAGTTTTAAATCACAAATTGATTTTTGGGTTAATTATATTTTTTAGTTTTATTGGTAGTTTGCTTTTAGGATTATTGCTAGATGTGACAACTTTTGCTAGAGGTAAAGAGAACTCAATTATTATTAATTTAAATTTTCCTCATAAAACTAATTTGGAATATGCAAAATTTTATTCTAATAGATTTTTAGAAATTGTAAAAAGTGAGGCTAAAGGATATAAAAGCATTATTGCTACTTTACATGCTGATAGAATAACTTTCAATGTATTGTTTCCTCTTAAGGAAGAATCAAGAGATGAGTTAACCCAAAGCATAGATTACGATGCTATTAAATATAAAATTATGAATCGTATTGGAAATCTTTATCCCGAATTTAATATTGAGCCTTCCAGTGGTGGTGCTTTAGGCGGTGGAGATTCGATTAAAATTAAAATTTCGGCCAATGATTTCGAATATATAAAAGATTATGGAAAAGTTTTAGTTTCTATGTTAAAAAAGGAAATTCCTGAACTTGTAAATCCAAGACTTAGTATAAATGATTTTCAACTCCAAATTGGCGTTGAGATAGACAGAGCCTTAGCTTATAATTATGGCATTGATATGAATACCATTTTAAATGAGTTAAAGGCTAATATTAATGGTGTTGTTGCTGGGCAATATGTAGAGAATGGACTTAATTATGATATTGTTCTTAAGCTTGATAGAATGGATGTAAAAAATTTAAAAGATTTAGAAAAAATATTTATTACAAATTCATCTGGGGTTAAAATTCCTTTTTCATCAATAGCCATCTTTGAAAAAACCAATAAAGCCGAATCTATTTACAGAGAAAATCAAGCTTTAACTGTTTATCTTAATGCAGGTATTTCTCCAGATGATAATTTAACCCAAGTAACTGCAAAGGTTGTAGATTTTATTAATAATAAGGTGCCTCATAAAGAAGGCATAGTGCTTAAGGTTGAGGGGGAATATAATGAATTTTCAAATATTATGGATCAGTTTAAAATAATCATTATGATGGCTATTATTGTTGTGTTTGGCATTATGGCTTCTCAATTTGAATCTTTTTTAAAACCCTTTATTATTATTTTTACAATTCCTTTAACAGCAATAGGGGTTGTACTTATACATTTTCTTGCAGGAGAAAAACTTTCTATTTTTGCTGCAATTGGTATGCTTATGCTTGTTGGTGTTGTGGTAAATACGGGAATTGTTCTTGTAGACTATACTGGTTTATTGATAAAGAGAGGATTTGGCCTAAGAGAAGCAATTATTGAATCTTGTCGTTCAAGGCTTAGACCAGTTTTAATGTCTTCTTTAACCTCAATAATAGGGCTTATTCCAATGGCATTTTCTAGTGGAAGTGGAAATGAGCTTTTAAAGCCAATTGCATTTACTTTTATTGGCGGAATGACAGCCAGCACATTTCTTACTTTGTTTTTTATTCCCATGCTTTTTGAAATTTTTTCCAACATTGTTTCAAGTTTTAAATCTAAGTTAAAAAGAGTAACGTCCAATGTAGATGTTGAAAAATCATTCAAAATTAATACTTTAGATAAAAGTAGTTATGATAATTTATTTGAAGAAGATGGGGAATGATATGACTGAATTTTATAGATATAGGATTGAAATAGTTTCTAACTTATCTTTAGAGCTTGATGTTTTTGAATGTATAGAAAAAATAGAGCAAGAGTTGGGAGAGCCTATATATTATTCTAAGATAGAAAATGTTTATGGAAAAGGTAAGAAGGGAGAAAAGCATGGTAATGGCGTTTGGCCTGAAGAAAATTTTATTTTGATTATTTATACATCCAACCAATCAATTGTTGATCGATTAAAGGATATTGTAGACGATTTAAATCGTTCTTACCCCACGGAAGGGATTAATTTTTTTGTTTTGAAAAATTAATCCTTAAGGTTAAAATTTTATTTGCTGTTTTGGGTAATAAAGAAATAGTTAATGGTTTTTTGAAGTTTTTAATACGAGAAATGGAAGTTGATAATATTTCAAAAAAACTTAAAATATTGTAAACAGGCGACTAAATTCATATTGATAGGTTTGTGAACATTTTGTTTCAAATGGATAAATATTATTTTAAAGATTTTGAAAATTATATTTTTTGTATTTATGAGAAAAAAATAAGGAAATTTCTTAGAAAAAGTGTCTGATTGTTTTAATTTTAGATTTTTAATTATTTTTTTATTAAATATTTTTTTTAAAAATTTGTTTTGACTTTTTAAGTTTTTATTTTCATTGGCTTTCTGTATGCTTTTTACAGTATGAGTCTTTATAAATAATCTTTATGAATTTATGGTTAATAATGATATAATAAACCATGTTAATTTTGTTAAAAGGAGGATTATATGTCAATAGCAAAGGCATTCTTTGAAGTGGCTGATCAGCAAAAAGATAAAATTGCTCAAATATATAAAGTTAGCAATGGATATGCCCATGTTACTTATGGCGACTTAAAAAACAATGTTTTAAAGCTTGCTTCCTTTTTAAAGTCAATCAATGTTAAGCATCAAGATAAAATATTTATTTGCTCTGAAAATAGGGCTGAGTGGACCGTGATAGATTTTGCGATTTTATCTTTAGGTGCTGTTGATATTCCAAAGGGTTCTGATGTTACTCTTTTTGAAGCCGAAATTATTTTTAACTCCGTTCTTCCAAGTGTAGTTATTTTAGAAAATTTAAATCTTCTTGACATGTTTGTTCAAATTAAATTTACAGAAAAGCCAATATTTATTATCATTGAAAATTTAAACCAAGAAGGTAGGTTGAAATATAATGATTTTGAGATTTATACTTATAGCGATTGTATTTTATTAGGAGACAACTTAAGAAAAGATTCAGAAATTATTGAGATTGCAAATAAAGTTGATTCTAATGATATGGCAACAATAATATATACTTCTGGAACAACAGGTCATCCAAAGGGGGTAATGCTCAGTCATGCCAATCTTCTTTATCAGGTTTCTAGTTTTAGTTTAATGGTTGATACGCAAGTGGGACAAATATTTATGTGCATTTTACCAATTTGGCATTCCTTTCAAAGGTCTTTCTCTTACAATATTTTCCTCAAGGGTATGGTTTGTTTGTTTTCTACCATTGTTCCAAGGGCAATGCTTGATGATATTAAAAATATTAATCCCCATTATATTGCAGCTGTTCCTAGACTTTGGATTGCAATAAGACAAAATATTTACAAAGAAGTTTCTAAAAAACCGTTTATTTCTAGAATGATTTTTCATTTTTTTGTAAAATCAGCATTTCTTAGTGATATTTGCTATAGAGTGGTAATGGGGCTTTATCCGGACAACGGGTTTAGTTTATTTTTCCCTATAAAGAAAATTTTGGGAATACTTGGATTAATCTGTTTATTTCCTTTTAAAGCTTTGGGAAATATTTTAATTTTTAATAAGATAAATAAAATCTTAGGCAATAATTTTGTTGTTGGGATTACTGGTGGCGGAAGTATGCCGTTGTCTGCTGCTAGATTTTTTAATTCGATTGGCATTGAACTTGCCAATGCTTATGGGTTGACAGAAACTTCTCCCGGAGTGGCTTCTAATAAGCATAAAAAAGTGATTATTGGGACTTGTGGTAAAATTTTGCCTGGAACTGTTGCTGAGATTAGAGATGCCGATGGGAATAAACTTAAAAAGCCTGGAAAGGGGATTTTGTTTGTAAAAGGGCCTCAAGTAATGCTTGGATATTATAAGGATAAAGAAGCAACTTGTAGGATTATTGGTCCTGATGGGTTTTTAAACACAGGCGATATTGCAAAATTATCTAAGGATAATGTTGTTCAAATTATTGGTCGGGAAAAAGATACAATTGTTTTGAATAATGGAGAAAATGTTGAGCCTGCTCCAATTGAGATTAAGCTTGAAGAATCAGCATTAATAGAAAAAGCAGTTGTTGTAGGTCAAGATCAAAAATTTTTAGGCGCTCTTATTCTTCCAAATTTTGAAGAAATAAATAAATATTTGGAAAGTGTTGGGCAAAAAATTTTTGATGCTAATAATAGACGTCAAATTATTGCAAATAATATTGTTCTTAAGGCCATAAATGATGAAATAAAAAAATTAATCAATAAAACTAATGGATTTAAGCCTTTTGAGCAGATATTAAAGTTTACTCTTTTAGAAAAACCATTTGAAGTTGGCAAAGAAATGTCGATTAAAATGGACATTAAGCGAAGCTATATTTTAAATTTTTATAAAAATGAAATTAAAAATTTATTTATTTAATTAACCCAATTATTTTAAATACAGTTCAAGCTCTGCTATATCTTCTAATTTTGTATTGGGGGATATACTTTGCTTGTAAACAAATCCGTCCCCATTTATTTTTATTTTCATAGTATTTTCATAGTATTTTAGTATGTCTATTGCTTCTCTTTTGGAAAGGTTGATGAAATTTGGCAAGTATGTTTTATTTGTATAATTAGTTGCAGTTTTAGGAATCTTGATTTTTGATGGCATTTTAATTTTTTTATATGCTATTGTATTTTGTTGGTGTTCAATAAATTCTATTATTTCTTTTGCCATTGGAGCTGCTATTCTTGTTCCGTATATTATTTTTTTTGGGTATCTGTATACAATATAAATAATATATTTTGGTTGTTCTGTGGGGTATATTGCCAATATAGAGGAAGTATAGTCTTCTTCTGAGTATTTGCCCGTTTTTCTGTCAATAGCCTGAGATGTTCCGCTTTTTGCAGAAATGTCAAGATTTTTAATTTTAAGATTTGGAATTCCGCCTTTATTTACAACCTCTCTCATCATTTTTAAAACTTTTTGTGCTGAACTTTTGGATATTACTCTTCTTATTTCTTCTTTATCAAATTCTTTAATATTTTCTCCTTTATCGTTGTTTATTTTTTTTATTATTCTAGGTTTCAACATTATTCCATTATTGCCTAGTATGCTTGCGGCTTGTAATATTTGAACCGCTGACACCCCTATTTCTTGCCCAAATCCAATTGTAGCTTTGCTTCGTCCCGACCATTTTGAATAATGATTTAAAAGTCCTTTTGTTTCTCCGGGGAATGGAAATCCAACTTTTTCTCCAAATCCAAAATCTAAAAGTTTTTTGTAAAAGTATTCATTGCTAACTTTTTCAGTAATGTAAGCTATTCCAACATTTGATGAATAAATTAAAATCTCTGTAGAATCGATATATTTATAGGGAGGATTTAATGTTTTGATTGTAATTTTTTCTCCCGATGGGAATTGTTTCTGATATATTCCATTGTCTAAAAATTTTTCTTCTAAACTTAGTTTTCCACTTTCTAATATTATTGCAACTGTAAAAATTTTATTAATGCTCCCGGGCTCATAGGTTAGAGATGAAGAAAGGTTTTTTCGTATTTCTTCAGGATATTCAGAATAAAAGTTTGCATCATATTGAGGAAATTGAACCATTGACAATATTTCTCCATTTTGAGAATTCATTACCAAAGTAATTAAACTTTCAGGATTATTTTCTTTAAAGTATTTTTTAGCTATTTTACTAACACCTTGTTGTATATCCATGTCTATTGTTAAGTAGATGTTGTTTGTTTCTAGCTCTTGATTTAAAAATTGTTGTTTGGTTTTATCTTTTCCTAATATACTATTTAGAGAAAATTCAATACCCTCAAGGCCGAGATTATCTGTTCCTACAAAACCAGTAATATTGCTTGTGGCATGCCTAAAGGGATAAATTCTTGTATAATCAGGGTATAAAGCAATATTGGAAAGTCTGCCTTCAGCTTGGATTCTTTTTATTAAATCTGATTCTTCTCTTTTTATTTTTCTTTTTATATATAAAAACCCTTTATTGGAAGAAAGCTTTTCTTTTAAAATTCTTGAGTCAATTTGGAGTATTGCCCCAAGAGTTTCAGATGTGCTTACAATATTTTCTATTTTTTGAGGATTTGTTCCGATTGAGTAGGACTTTGAAGAGAATGCTATTGGTTTGCCATTTCTATCATAAATTGTCCCTCTTTTGGCAATATCATTTGACTTTAAAGGTATTATGTTGTCTGGGCCGTTATTGAAAGCCATTAGTGTGAAATATTTGTAAATAGTTAGCAAAGTTATGCCAAAAAAGATTGTTAATATTGTTTTTATTCGATACTTGTTGTTAAGTATTCTTTTGGTCATGAATTTTGGACCTCTTAAATTATTTTATGACTATATGAAATAAAAAATTATTCATTTTTTTTTGCATCTATATTATTATATGTTATTATATTCTGAAAAAGTAAATTACTATATAGCAGAGGGTATAATATAATGGATATTAAAACTTTAAAAGGCTTTAAAGATTATTTACCGAAAGATTCTTTGATTCGAATTCATATTGTTAGGCAGATATTTAGCGTTCTTAATTCTTATAATTTTGACTTAATAGATACTCCAGTTCTTGAATATTCAGATTTGCTTTTGAAAAAGGGTGGAGAGGAAACCGAAAAGCAAATTTATAGGTTTAAAGATAATGGGGGCAGAGATGTTTCCATGCGATTTGATTTAACCGTGCCTTTTGCCAGATTTATTGCTACAAATATTTCTGCTTTAAAATTTCCTTTCAGACGTTCTCAATTTGGAAAAGTTTTCAGAGGAGAGAATTCTCAGAAAGGTAGATACAGAGAGTTTATGCAATTCGATTTTGATATAGTTGGAGAAGATAGTTTTAGGGGTGATGCTGAGATTCTTTCTGTTGTATATTATGGACTTGAAGAGATTTTTTTGAATTTTATCGAGGGTATTAATAAAAAATTTATTATTCATTATTCTCATCTTGGTATATTGAATTCTTTTTTTGAAAAATTAGGACTTAAAGAAAAATCTATTTTTATTTTAAGAAATATTGACAAAATAGACAAAATAGGAATTGACAAGGTTAAAGAAGTGTTGCTTCTTGAGATTGAAAAAGAAGCAGTAGATTCAATCTTAAGTTTAGTGGGCTTGCAAGGTACTTTTAAAGATAAAATACAAGCTTTAAAAAGTATTTTAGGCGATAATGAGTCTGTCAAGAGAGTAGAAGATGTTTTCCGGCATCTTAGTTTGTTAAAAATTCAAGATTCTTTTAACTTAAATCTTAAAATATCGCGTGGGCTTGATTATTATACAGGAATTGTTTTTGAATCTGAGGTGTTTGGCAGCAATATGGGCAGTGTTTGTAGTGGAGGAAGGTATGACAATTTGGTTTCTTCATTCTCGAACTCTATTCAAAAAATTTCAGGAGTTGGGGGATCTTTTGGTGTTGACAGAATAAAGGATATAATTGATCTTGAAAAGTTTAGTTATATTAAAATATTTGTCACTAAGGCTAGATCTAAAGTTTTGATTGTAAATTTAGACAGTGCTTTGCAAAATTATTATTATGAACTTGCTACTAGGTTTAGAAATCATGATTATTCTAAGGTTAAAAATATTTCTTGTGAAGTCTATTTTAAAAATAAAAATGGTAAAAATATTAAAGAGCAAATAGAATATGCTTTAAGCAAAGAAATAAGATTTTTAATTTTTGTTGGTCAAGAAGAATATAAAGAAAATAAAATGAAAGTAAGAGATTTAACAAAAAAAGAAGAATTGCTGCTTTCTTTTGAAGAATCAATAAATCTTATCAAATGTAATGAAAAATTACTGTGTACCCCTTTTTAATCTTAAATGTTAATTATTTTTTAAAATTTTAGCAAAAATATTAGGATCAATTCGCATTTTTATCTATTTTTCTAATTGTTATTGCATTTAAGGTAAGTTTGTTCTTTTTGTATTCTATTTGCCCAAGTATTTCAACATTGTCTTTAAAATCAATATCAATATCAAAAGTTGTTTTTGTTGGGATAATTCCTGAGAGCACATTTTTGTTGTATCCTACGTAAAAGTCAAATTGAATTATGTTATCTTTTTTTTCGATATTATTTACTACTCCTTCCCATTTTACATATACGTTTGAATATATTGATGGATCTTTTTTAATATCTTTTAGGTTTAGATGTTCATTAAAGCTAATGAAATCTGGTCTTGAGATGAAACTTGCAAGATTTTTGGCTTTTAGCTTTATTGATTCTGATGCATTTGAATTTAATATTTTATTTATTTCTACTCTTGCAAAATTATCTTTTCCCTTTTTTAAATAAATTTTGATTTTTTCGAAAGAATTTTTAATTTCGTCGCTGGTTAGTATTAATATGAATTGGCCTTCTTCATTTTTTATTTTTTCTTTGTTATTTATTTTAATGTCATCAATGTAAGCAGCAATATTGTTTAAATTTTTGTTTATTTCTGCTTTTAGATTTGCGGATGTTGTTGTTTTTTGTTCATAAAAAATAAAATAGGTTGATAACATTGAAATAAATACAATTCCCCCCATGATAATTATTATGATCAACTTTGTTGAATTTTTATCGGGTATTGCTTTAATTGTTGGAAATAATTTTTCATATAAGTTGTTATTTTTAAAAAAGGCAGAGCCTTTAATGGGATTTTTTCGAATAATTTCAAGAGACAGCTCTGATCTATCTACTTCTTGATTTTCTTCTATCATTTTAAGCCATATCTGAATAGCTTTTTCTTCTTTGCCTTGACTTACTAAAAGTATAGCAATAGCTTGTTTTATATTTGGTTCGCTTGGATTTAAAGTGTAAGCTTTTTTAAGATATGTTTGAGCATTGCCAAGGTTTCCAATACGAAGATAAGACATTCCTAAGACATAGTGATACAAATAGTAATTTTTGAATAAAAAAATTTCTTTTTCTAGGAGTTTTATTGCCTGTGAATATTTTTTTGAATTATAGTAATAAATAGACTTATTGATAATTTTATTAGGTTCCATATAGCTACTAGAATTTGACTCCACAATTTTCTTTTTAATATTATAATATAAGATTTTATTTTAAAAGAATAATAAACGAAATATTGTTATTTTGCCCTAATTTCTTGTTTGACTAAAAATTGATAAATGATATAATTAAATAAAGTGTAACGGGGGTTTGTATATATTGTTTAAAATGGTGGGGATGTGTCATCAGAAAGAATCGTTGAATTGATCAAAGAGATTTATTTAGATTTTAGAAAAGGCAATTTCAAAGAAGCTTTAATAAAATCCGAAGAGGCTCATTCTCTTGATTTTGATAATATTGAAATTCTAACAGCTTTGAAAAGTTCTGTGTATTGGAATGGTCAAGTTGAAAGCCTTGATAGAATAGGGCAAGATTATGAAAAGGCAGAATTTTTAATACGAGAGTGGAATAATTTTGCAGGACGATATTTGAAAAAGATGGGTTGTAAGTTTTTGCAAGGTCGCAATTCTATTAAATATTTTGTGTTTCAGACCTGTCTTTATATATATAAAAATATATACAAAATGCATCCAGAAAATTTGGACCTTTTAATAAAAATTGCTAAGTCTTATAAAGGCATGGGAAATTATGAGAGAGCAATTAATGTTTTTTTGCAAATATTAGGGGATTTTAAAGATAACTCAGATGTTGTTGCAGAGCTTGCTGATTCTTATGCGTTAGTTGATGAAATTAAAGAGGCTAAAGTCTTATTCAGAGAGGCTTTTTTTATTAATCCTCAAAAGATAGATATATATTCTCTTGAGTCTGATATGATTTTAAGATTGATAGATCTTATTAAGTCTGACAGAAATATTTCAGATGATCTTATAAAAGAATGGATTCCTGTTTATGGCTCTCTTAATGGTGTTTTTAATATTAAAAGAGAGTTAAGGCCTATAGAGCTTGGACAGCTAAAGCAGTCTGTTTACAGTTTGCGCAATGAACTTAAAGAAAAGTCTTATAGATCAATAAATGAAAGCATATTGCTTCCAAGGCTTATTAATAAATATTTTTGGCTTATTGATCATTATGTAAGGATAAAAGAAGATAGGGCACGTATTGATGAGATTTTGTTATACATAAAAGAAATAGACCTAGGTATTTATCAACAGTATGTAAATTAGTTGCTTGATGCTAAAAAATCGATATTAGGAGAGTTTGATGTCTAATATTACTACCATAGAGAAATTAGATAGTATTTTACAAGAAGATAAGTGGACAAGAATAGTTGTTAATAATTATTCTCTTGCCAAAATAAAAGAATTAGATGATTTAATAGACAATATAATTGATGAAGGCTTAACGGAAGATGTGCTTGATATTTGTGGCAGGCATTTAAAGGATGTTAAAAAAAGCATAGCAGGTCTTTATATTTCTGGAATGCTTATATATAGTAGGCGACCTTTAAATGATATGAATTTGCTTTCCGTTATTGATTTGTTTTCTCAAAATTTAAAATGGGCCCTTGTTGAGCATATATGCAATGAAATGCTTTTAATTTCTGAGAATAAGCACGCTCTTTATACTCTTGCAAAAATATATGCTCAAAATAATGAAAATGATAAACTTCCAAGTATTTGGACTAGAATTGTTGAAGCAGATATTGATGACACTGTGTTTGTTAGGCAGCTTGCTACTTATTATGAAACTATTGATTTGCAAAAATCAATTTTTTATTTTAGAAAAGCTATTTATCGTTTTATTGATAAAAAACAAATGTCAGGAATCAGAGAAGTATGGGCTAAACTTATTCATTATGTTTCGGACGATTTTGATTCTTTTTTGCTTATTTTACAAAAAATTGAAAAAGATCTTGGATTTAAAAAGGCTATAGTTCTTTATGAGGATTTATTTGATCATTATTCTTTGACTGATAATGTTGATGAGACAATAGAAATTTTAAAAGGTATTTTAAAGCTTGATAACAAAAATCATAAGGCAAGAGAAAATTTAGTTAAATTTTTAAGAGAAAGATATAAAGATGTTAAAAATATTGAGGATTATCTTGTAAAGTCTGATATTGAAAACTTAGATAAAAATTTTGTTGATGTATATTCAGACTTTGAAAAATATTTGTTTTTTGCAAAGGGCAATTTTGTTTATCATCAGACTTGGTCTGTTGGAATAGTAAAGGACGTAAATGACAACGGCATTACAGTTGATTTTGTTTCCAAAAGAGGTCATTTTATTGGGTTTGATATGGCGATGTCGGCTTTGTCTCCTCTTAGCAGAGAAGATATTAGAGTATTAAAGGCTGTAACACCTAAGGAGCAGCTTGCAGATAGAGTAAAAAAAGATATTGAGTGGGCTATAAAGGTTATTATAAAAAGTTATAAAGCTATTGATTTAAAGGGGATAAAAAAAGAGTTGGTTCCAAGCTTGATGACTCAAAGTTCGTGGAATTCATGGAGCTTGAAGGCAAAGCAAATTTTAAAGGACAATCCCCATTTTGTCATGGATTCTGGCAAGCTTGATTGTTATATATATAATGAGAGATCTTCCAATTTGAATGAAAAAATGTATGATAAATTCAAGATTGAGAAAGATTTTTATAAAAGATACGAGATATTTATAAACTATTGTAATGTTAAAGGAATTGTTAAGGATTTGCATATTGAAGAAGAGATGCTTAACTATTTTTTAATTTATGTTAACAATTTTACAAAGGTTGATCATCATGTTATAAGTTCTTACGTTATTCTTAAATCTTTAGGTAATTTTTCTGAAGAATTATCATCAAAAGTTAATATAGAAAAAAATGTTAATTTAGAGTCTCTTTTAAAGGAGTATTCAAAAGGAATAGTGGATCTTTTTGATTCAATTTTGAATGCAGAAATAAAAAAAGAATTGGTTGTTTTAATAAAAAAAGAACTTAGCAATTGGATTTTGTATTACAAAGAACTTTTTCCTCATTCTGTTAATAAGAGATTGATTGAATCACTTTATAAAGAAGATCCCAAAGAAGTGGAAAAATTATTTAATTATGTTATAAAAAATTATAAGGTTTATAAAGATGCTTATATTTGGATTTTGAAGCACTATAAAACTTATTCGATAGAACTGAGTTATTCAGATTCAGATCTTTTGTCTAATTTGATTAAAATTTTAACAGATAGTGTTATCAAAATTAATAATAAAAATAATTCTGTTGCAAGTAAAAGAATTTATAAAATGGTAATTAATCTTTTAGTTAAAGATGGATATCTTAAATCGGTCTTAGAAGTTGCAAGAGATGAGGAACTTGCAAAAAGAGTTTATATGACTTGTTTTTATGTAAAAGATTTCCCCCCAAAGGATCTTTTAGAGATTAAATCTATAATAAGGCAATTATTTGATTCGGTTGAGTTTGAAGATGAAAAGATGCAGCTTGCAGGCGAGAGAATGGAGATTGGATTTTTAACCATATTAAGTTCTTTGAACAAAAAGCAAAAAGAGCTTAAACATTTAAAGGAAGTTGAAATTCCAGAAAATTCAAAAGAAATTGGAAAAGCTCGTGAACTTGGCGATTTAAAAGAAAATGCTGAATATCATTCTGCTAAGGAAAAACAACAGTTTTTGACAAAAAGATTAAATTCCTTAATGTTGGAAATAGAGAATGCAAAAGTTATAGATACTAAGGATCTTCAAAGTTCTGTTGTTGGTTTTGGGACTAAGGTTATCATTTTAAATGAAGCTACAGGTAAAGATGAATCTTATTTAATACTTGGACCTTGGGAATCAAACCCCGATGAAGGCATTATTTCATATAAATCGCCTTTTGGAGAAAATTTACTTGATTCTAAAGAGGGGGATAGTCTTAATTTTGTTATAAATAATACTGATTTTAGATATTTTGTAAAGAAAATAGAACCCATAAAATTTAGCTAGGAAAAATTCAAGAATGTCAAAGTTAAAGGAAAAAAGTGAAAAAACTGTTGTTGACATAGAAAGAGCAAATAAAGAGGAAGCTGTTGAGCTTGCAAGAGCTCAAATAGAAAAAGCTTTTGGGAAGGGAAGTCTTATTAAGATGGGGGAATCTCCTGTCGGAAAAGGTATAAAGAGTATGTCAAGTGGATCTATTGTATTAGATGAGGCTCTTGGCATTGGTGGATATCCTAGAGGGCGGGTAATAGAAATTTTTGGCCCCGAGTCGTCTGGCAAAACCACTTTGACTCTTCAAGCGATTGCTGAGATTCAAAAAGAGGGCGGAATAGCTGCATTTATTGACGCTGAGCATGCTCTTGATCCTGTTTATGCAAAAGCTTTAGGAGTTAATGTTGCAGAACTTTGGCTTAGTCAGCCCGATACCGGAGAGCAGGCCCTTGAGATTGCTGAGCATTTAATCAGAAGTGGTGGTATTGATTTGATTGTAGTTGATTCTGTAGCAGCTCTAACTCCCAAATTAGAGATAGATGGAGAAATGGGGGATTCTCAGATTGGCCTTCAGGCAAGATTAATGAGCAAGGCTCTTAGAAAGATTACCGGTATACTTTCTAAATCCAACACTTGTATTATGTTTATTAATCAAATAAGGATGAGGATTGGTGTTATGTTTGGCAATCCAGAGACTACTACTGGCGGAAATGCTTTAAAATTTTATGCATCTCTTAGGCTTGAGGTTCGAAAGATAGAACAAGTAACCAGATCAGGTTCAAGTGATGATGTTATTGGTAATAAGATTAGAGTTAAGATTGTGAAGAATAAGGTTGCTCCACCTTTTCGCAAAGTAGAATTGATAATTTATTTTGGGAAAGGTATTTCAAGGGAAGCTGGTATTTTAGATTTGGCTATTAAGCATAATTTAATACAAAAAGCAGGTTCTTGGTATTCATTAGGAGATAATAAGTTGGGACAAGGAAGAGATAGTGTTATTGAGTATCTTAGTAAAGAAGTGGCACTTACAAATGATTTGGATAAGAGGCTTAGAGAAATAATTTTTAATAATTTTGATCAAAAGGATGATAACTTCATTGAATTTAAAGAAGATGAATCTGAGTAATATGGAAAATTTAAATGTCTGAATTGGATAGTTACTCTATCAGCCTTGATAATTTTACGGGCGGAATAGAGCTTTTTTTTGAATATGTTAGTATGAATAGACATATCCTTAAGACTTTGAGTTTAAATCAAATAATTGAACAATTTATAGCTGTTTCAGGTGACCTTAATATAAGCATTAGGGGATTAATCGATTTTTTTTATCTTGCTAATAATTTGTTTTATTGGAAATCTCAAATTTTATTTCCACTTAAGCTTGAATATGAAGATAAGGCTGATCGCAAAGTTCAAAAATTAATATGTTATGGCAAAAATAGAGAAAATAAAAAATTACAATTAAGTCAAACAAAGAATTTTAAATTTTATGACTCAAAAATGATTGAAAAGTTTATTTCTAGCAGTAGTAAGAATTCTGTTAAAAATATTAATGTTATTGCTAATGATAATAATAAAAGGAAAAATTTGAAGAGAAAGTCTGACGCATTAAAGAAAAAAGTTATTAATAAAAATTTTTTGTGTGATAAAAAATTTAAACCTTTTTGCAATAAATATGAATTGAAAATTTTTGAAAAAAAGATGAAAATTATTTCTATTTTAAATAAAGAGAATAGTGTAATTTTTGATTCTCTTTTAGATTTAAATGTCGATAATTATTCTTTTGAGAGATTTTCTTATTTTTTAGTATCTCTTGAGTGCAAAATGCTTAATATTGTAAATTTAGGATATTTGAATCATAAATTAGTGTTGTATCGAGGTTGTAAAATTAATGATTGCACTTAAAACCCCCAGAGTTCACGTTTTTTTAGCTGAAAAGGGAGTAGGGTCAAGAAGATTTTGCGAGGAGCTGATAAAAAAGAAGCTTGTAAGAGTTAATAACGCTATTGCTAAGCTTGGAGATAAAGTGGCTTTAGGAGACAGAATAATTTATAAAAAACAGATTTTTGTTTTTAAAGATTTTCAAAGTAATAATAAAATTTATCTAGCTCTTAACAAGCCTAAAAATTACTTATGTTCCAATTTTGATGTTAATGGAAGAAAGTTAGCAATATCTTTAGTTCAACCTTTATTTAAAGAGCGTGTGTTTTCAATTGGTAGACTTGATTTTAAAAGCTCTGGACTTTTATTATTCACCAATGATGGTAAATTTGCAAATGATATTATTCACCCAAGGCGAAAAGTTGAAAGAGAATATATTATTGAATCAAAAAAAGATATTGATGAAAATTTGCTTATTTCTTTTAAATCGGGTATAAAGGTAAAAAAAGAATTTTTTAAATTAAAATCTTATGAAATTTTAAATAAAAATTCTGCTAGATTGATTTTAGACGAAGGAAAAAATAGAGAAATAAGAAAAGTGTTTTTGAGCAAAAATATTTTTTTAAAAAAAATTCATAGAATTAGAATTGGCAATATTAATTTGGATAGTTTAAAGGAAGGCCAAGTAAAAATTGTTCCTTTGTCTAAGATAAATAGTTTGAAATCCAAGCTGGAGAAATTAAATGATAATAGCAATTGATGGGCCTTCAGCATCAGGAAAAAGCTCAATTGCAAGAGAGCTTGGTGTAAGGCTGAACTATAAATTTATCAGTTCTGGACATCTTTATAGGATAATAACTTTAATTGCTCAAAGATCTCTTATGAGTAGTAGCGATTTTATTAGTGAAGATAGTCTTTTAGATTTGATTATTGAGAATGATATAAGTTTTAATAATTCCACCTTTTTGCTTAATGGAGAGAATGTTGAAAATCAAATTTTAAACGATAAGATTGATTTTCAAGTTTCTTTTTATTCTTCTTATGTTGGAATAAGAAATATTGTAAATAAAAAATTGAGAGAGGTTGTTAAATTTAGCAATGATAATTATATAATAGAAGGTAGAGATATTACTACTGTAGTTTTTCCAGAATCTGAATTTAAAATATATCTTGATGCTTCTGTTAAAGTTCGAGCTTTGAGGCGATATAAGCAAAGAAATGGGAATGAGACTTTAGAAGAATTAAAGCACACTCTTAAAAGAAGAGATGATGTTGACAAGAAAAAGCAATATGGTAAGTTAAAATTATCAAAAGGGGTTTTTTACCTTGATACAAGCTACAAAGGATTAGACGATGTGTGTAATATTATAATAAAAAAGTTTAATTTGAAAAAAGTAAGAGAGAGGTGAGAATGGAAAATCAAAAAGATTTACAAGAAAATTATTTGAAAGTACTTGAAAGAGTAGAACTTGGAAGTCGTGTTTCTGGGACGGTTGTTAATATTATGAAGGATTATGTTCTAGTAGATATTGGTTATAAATCGGAAGGCTTTATCAAGATTGAAGAATTTGAAAATGTTCCCAAAATTGGTGATAAACTTGAAGCAATCGTTGTAAGAATGGGCGGAGAATTGGGTCTTATTTTAAGTGTTGAAAAGCTTGATTCTTTAAATTTTCAAGATAAAGTATATGAATATATTCAAAATAAAAAAGTAATTAAAGGCAAGGTGTTGGTTGAACTTCCAAATGGTTATAAGATTCAAATTAATGAAAATGTTTCTGGCTTTATGCCTTTTTATTTAAGCTCTAAGTCCAAGGATGAAAAATTAAAAAGAGGTTCTGTTGTTGAATTTTATATCCTTGAAGCAAGCGAAGCGGACGGTTTGAGACTTATTCTTGATAGACGCACTTTAGAAAAAGAAAGAGATCTCGCTAAGAGAATAGAGCTAGTAAGTTCTTACAATGAAGAAGATATTGTTGATGGTGTTGTTGAGCGTATTACAGAATATGGTGCTATTGTAAAAATTAAAAATTTTGTTACAGGAATTTTGCATAAAAGAAATATTGCCTTTAATCAAGTTGAAAATATTGAAGATTTTGTTAGAGTTGGTGATAAGCTAAAGTTGAAAATTATTAAGATAAGCCCACAAACAGGCAAAATGGAATTGTCTCTTAAGGCTTTAAAAGCAAATCCTTGGGATTCTGTAGATGTTAAATATAAAATTGATAGCATTGTAAAAGGGAAAGTTGTAAAAATTTTGCCCTTTGGGGCTGTTATTGAGCTTGACAGTGAATTGTCAGGATTTTTGCATATAAGTAATTTTTCTTGGATAAGAGTAATAAAAAGCCCTCAAGAATTAATAAAACTTGGCCAGATTGTAGAAGTTAAGGTTTTAGAGATAGATAAAGAAAATCAAAAAATATCCCTAGGCATTAAACAGATCAATGAGAATCCCTGGGAGAGATTAACTGAGAAATATCCTATTGGGAGAGTTGTTCAAGGAGTTGTTACTAATATTACAAAGGCGGGTGCCTTTGTGAATATTGAAGAAGGTATAGATGCTTATGTTAGCAAGTTTGATATTTCTTGGCTTGAAGAGATTGATCCTGAAGAATATTTCAAGATAGGTGATTTAGTTAATGGCAAAGTGCTTGAGGTTGACAGACGAAAGAGGAATGTTAGATTAGGAATTAAACAGCTAGAAGAAAGTCCTTGGGAAGATTTTTCTAAAAGCTATAAAAAAGGCGATGCTATTGAAGTTGAGATTGTAGAGAAAAAATCAAAAGGCTTTCAAGTAAGAGTTTATAATAAAATAATGGGATTTATTAGTAAAATTCAATTGGGAGATACAAAAGAATCTAGTTTAGAAACTTTCGAAAAATTAAATGTTGGAGACAAACTTAAGGTGGTAATAACAAGCATTGACTCTAAAGACAAATCGGTTCTGCTCTCTTATAGGGAGTATGAAAATCAAAGATCAAGAGAAGAGATTTCTTCTTATTTATTTAAGGGCAATGATGAGGAATCTTATAAGCCATTTGAAAATTTGCTAAAGAGGGATGAATAATGGCTAAAAATAAACTTTTATTTTTCTTTGTTGCTATTATTTTTGTGTTTATATCTGTTATTGTTGTTTTTTATAATTCTTTAGGTAAAGATTATGTAAAGAGTGGCGGAGAAATAGTAGAAAATCTTGAAAAAGATTTAAATGATTATTTAAAAGAAAATGATGCTAAAGAGAGAGAAAAAATATTTCTTAGGATAAAAGAACTTATTGCAAAGGAAAAAGAAATTTCATCTTATTTTATTTCAAGGTTTTATTTGGCCAGAGCTGTTTATTTCCAAAGCCAAGCACAGTATGATGAGGCTATTAAGGATTTAGATATTGTTATTAAGGCAAAAGGTGTTGAAAGTGAAATTGCTGTTCTTAATAAAGCTGCAGTTTATGAAAAAATGGGATTAAAAGAAGACGCTTTGTTAGTTTATGAAGATCTTATCAATAGTACTAATTTGGATTTTTTAAAGGTAAGAGCTCTTTTGAGTAAGGCAATATTGATTGAAGAAAAAGATAAAGATCTTGCTGTGAAAGTATATGAAGAGATTGTTAAGTTCCCGTATGAAAATAATTTGTATATAAATATAGCAAATAATAAAATTTTAGAACTTAAGCAAAATTAATTTGTATATTTTGGGGGAGGTTTTATAATTTTTTTTATCTTATATTTTGTATTTTGTATGGGGTTTTTTGGATGTGGTCTTGACAATATTTTAATACTTCCTTCACCAGAAAAGGTTGACAATCGAATTTCAAGAGATTCTGTAGCTTTTTTTTTACCAGCAGGTTATTTTTCCAATCAAGCAGCTGGTAAATTAAGAGGTTTTGATATATATTACAAATTTTATCCGGAAGGTGCCAATTATCACATAAGTAGTTTTCAAAAAAGCGTAGAAAAAGATTTTGAGGCCTTAAAGGGTGTTTTTGACAATGTTAGTGAATTTAATAATAGAGGATTTTATAAAATAAATTTGAGTTCTACTGTTTATTCGGGTAAACCTGTTTTTAAATTAAATAAAGAATGGGTAGATAACAAGTTGCCTTTATATTTTGAAATAAATTTTGGGGAATTAAGAAAGGATGTTCCTGGTGAGGCTTTCATTATTGTGAAAAATGGAATTACTTCTTCATCTGCTATTCTTGAGAAGAAAAACATATATAGGTCCTATATTGACAAAGGAGAATATGTGGGTTTTTCAAAATCTATTAAAAAGTCCAATTTTTCAGACAAAGAAAAAAGGCCAATTGATCTAAAACATATAAATGAGGATTTTTTTACAAAAGATATTGCCCCTAAGTATAATTTGGCAATTTTTGTTATGGGTGTGGGCAGCATTGTTGATGATGCTTATAGCGTTCTTATTAATCTTGGAGATTTGTCAGGATTTAGTTTATCTGATTAGTTATTTTTAAGAGGAAGCATGATAGTATTTTTTTCTCATTTAATTTTAACAAACATTGTTATTTCTTTTTTGGTAAGCTTTTTTGTTATGTTTTTAAACATATTGAATTTTAAGTTTTTAGTAGTTTATTTAATAAGCTTTTTAGGTGGAATTATATTTCTATTTTTTATTCCTTTTTTCTATTCTGATTATTATGAAAGGCAAATAGATTTTGTTATTTATTTATTTCCTATTTTGGGGTCAATTATTTTAATAGGTTTGATTAAATTCTCTGAAAGAAATAAGAACGATTTATAAAAGAATGATTTTTAAAAGAGTTGGATATTAACTTAGCTTTTAATATTTTTTATTAGTATAATTTGTTGATAATTTTATTAAAGGGAATGGTGTTTATTTTTAATGAGGTGGACTTATTAATTGGATTGTTTTATTATATTCTTATAAAAGAAGGGATAATTTCCGCCGTGTGTTTTCATGGTGAGTAAAAGAGAAGGATAATAGGAGGTTGATTTGGCAATTGTTACGATGAAGAGCCTATTGGAGGCCGGAGTTCATTTTGGTCATCAAGTAAAAAGACTTGATCCTAGGATGAAAAGATTTATTTTTTCTGAGAGAAATGAAATACATATTTTAGATCTTCAAAAGACTTTACAGGGCATTAAAGATTCTTATGAGCTTGTTCAAAGGGTAATAAAAGATGGTAAAAAGGTGCTTTTTGTTGGAACCAAAAAGCAAGCTAGCGAGATAATAGAACAAGAAGCAAGAAGAAGTGATATGCCATATGTGAACAATAGATGGCTTGGGGGCATGCTTTCTAATTTTAATACGATTAGAAAATCTGTTCAAAAATTAAAAAAGCTAGAAAAGATGGAAGTTGATGGAACTTTTGATATGATAAGTAAAAAAGAAATTTCACAACTTAATCGTGAAAAATCAAAATTAGCTAAAAATTTAACAGGTATCAAGGATATGGAAACACTTCCTGGTGCTATTTTTATCATTGATCCTAAGCGAGAACAGATAGCTATTAATGAAGCTAGAAAATTAAAAATCCCCATTATTTCTGTGGTTGATACGAATTGTAATCCAGATGTTATTGATTGTCCAATTCCTGGTAATGATGATGCGATTCGTTCTGTTGCTTTGTTTACCAAAATAATATCTGATGCTATTTTAGAAAGTGATAAAGAGGTTGGTATTCAGATAATTGAAAATTTAAATGAAGAAGATTTGATGAAAGAAATTGAAATTAAAAATGACAAAAGTGATTCTATTGAAGAAAGGGGAGAGTAATTTATGAGCATTATTAGTCCTCAAGATGTAAAAAAACTTCGAGAAGAAACCAATGCCGGTTTTGGAGATTGTAAAAAAGCTTTGTCTGCTGCTGGTGGAGACTTTGAATTGGCTAAAAAGAAACTTAGAGAAATGGGAATTGCATCTGCTGAGAAAAGACTTGATCGAGATGCAAAAGAAGGCAGAGTATTCTCATATTCAAATAATATTCATGCTGGGCTTTTACTTGTTTCTTGTGAAACAGACTTTGTTGCTTTAAATCATAATTTTGTTAATTTTGGAAATTCTTTGATTAAGGAATTGGTAGTAAGCGGGAGAGATTCTTTAACTACTTCTCAAGAGTTAGAGCTTAAAAATTTAGCAGCTACAATAAAAGAAAATATTCAGGTTAAAAAAATTTTTATTACCGAAATTCAATCTAATGAATTTGTAAAAATTTATTTGCATGGTGAACAATCCAAGATTGGTGTTTTAGTCAAATTAAAAGTAGATGATTTTTCTAAAACCGAAGATAAAATGTTTCAAAATTTTGCCATGGATTTGGCTTTGCATGTGGCTGCTTTTGCTCCTGTTTATTTGAAAAATGATGATGTTTGTCCAAATTATATTAAAGAACAAGAAGAAATATTTACTAAACAATTAAAATCTAGTGGTAAGCCAGAAGGTATAGTCAAAGGTATAGTTGCAGGAAAAATCAAAAAACATCTTGCTGAGATTTCTCTTCTTGAACAAAGTTTTGTAAAGAATGATAAAATTACTGTAAAGGAAATGCTTGAAGAGATTTCAAAATCAATTTCAAGCAAGATAGAAATAGTTGAGTTTAAGTATTTAAGAATAGGGTAGATAATGTACTGCTTTTTATCGGCAAGGAGTAGTTTATATGGAAGATTATAGGGCTTTTCTAGATGAAAAGATGAGCAAAGTTCTTTTATCGCTTGATAATGAATATAAAACGTTAAGAACAGGTAGAATTAGTAGCAATATTTTTGATAAAATTTTTATTCAATACCATGGCCAAAGAACACCTATAAACCAGGTGTCAAGTATTAGAATTCCTGAAGCAAGGCTTGTTGTTATTCAGCCTTGGGATAAAAGCATTTTAAATAAAATAGAGCAAGCCATACTTAATTCTGATCTTTCTATGAATCCTTCAAGTGATGGTTCAGTTATTAGAATTAAGGTTCCCGCTTTAACTAGTGAAAGGCGGCAAGAGATTGTAAAGCATGCTAAAAAAATAGCAGAAGAGCATAAAATTTCAACTAGAAATATACGACAGGATTTAAACAATAAGGTTAAAAAGCAAGAAAAAGAATCGGAAATTACAGAGGACAGTTTAAAAAGAATTTTAGATGATATTCAGAAATCTACAGATATTTATATCAAAAAGATTGATTCTATTTTAGAATCTAAAATTCAAGCAATAATGGAAGCTTAAATCCATGAATAAAGGTTCTCTTCCAAGTCATGTTGGAATCATTATGGATGGCAATAGAAGGTGGGCTTTAAGCAAAGGATTGTCTTCTTTGGAGGGTTATAAAGAGGGTCTAAAAAGAGCAAAAGAAATAGTTAAGTATTCTTTAAGGATAGGCATTAAGCATTTATCCTTTTATGTATTTTCTACTGAGAATTGGAAAAGGGATGCTTGCGAGATAGAAAAGTTGATGTTTTTAATTGCTAACTACTTGAGAGCTGAATTTGATTTTTACAAAAAAAATGGAATAAAAATAATAGTTTCAGGAGATGTTGAGTCTTTGAGCGAAGAAGTAAAAAGTTCTATAAAAGATTCTATTAGCTTTTCTAAAAATTTCAATAACCTTATTTTAAATTTAGCAATCAATTATGGGGGTCGCAGTGAAATACTTAGAGCTGTTAAAAAATTTGTTTCAAGTGATTTTGATTTAGATTCTTTAAATGAGAATACTTTTTCCAGTTTTTTGGATAATCCAGAGCTTCCCGATCTTGATCTTTTAATACGTACAGGTGGAAATATTAGAATAAGTAATTTTTTCTTATGGAGGATTGCTTATTCTGAATTGATTTTTTCAAATGTTTTGTGGCCTGAATATTGTGACAATAGATATAGTAAGGATTTGGAATGTTTTCAATTTAGAAAAAGAAATTTTGGGAGATGATTTATTGAGTAAGATTAATAGATTTGCTTTTTTTGCAAGGTTGGGAACATTTCTATTTTTTGTTCCTTTGATTTTATTTTTAATATTTTTTGATTTTAAAAATTATTTATTCCTTAATATTTTAATTTTTATATTTAGTGGTTTTGCGGCAAAAGAAGTTAATGATTTATTAAAATTAAAATTCAAATCGTCAGGACTTTCGAGCATATTATCTTTTTTTTTGGGATTTGTTCCCCCAATTTTAACGTATATCCATTTTAATGTTTTTTATTTAGGCATGAATTTAATATATTACTTGGTTATAGCTTTAGTTTTTAGCAATTGGATTGTTAATTTGGTGTTTATTAAAGAACATGAGATTGGAAATTTTTTGTCTCAAGCATCGTCAATACTTTTTATACTTATATATCCCGGTTCATTAATGTCTTTTACAGTTTCTATTACAACTTTACCTAAGGCGCCATTTTTAATGTTAATACTTTTTGCTATGGTAAGTGGAAATGATACTTTTGCATATCTTTTTGGTTATTTTTTAGGGAAAAACAGTTATCGTCCTACTATTATTAGCCCAAATAAAACATTAATGGGGTTTTTGGGGGGCATTTTGTTTTCTGTGTTTACTGCTATATTTGCAGTGGTTTTTAGATTAATAAATTTAAGCTATGGAGAATCTATTATTTTGGGCATTTTGATTGGAGTTTTTACCATTATTGGCGACTTGTTTGAATCGGGATTAAAACGAAGTGCTGGAGTAAAAGATTCTGGGAAAATTGTTCCTGGTAGAGGTGGGGCCCTTGATTCTATTGACTCTTTTCTTTTGACAGGCCCAATATTTTATTTATACTTATCTTAGTGATTTTTGGAGGGAATTTATGTATATTTTTTTTAGTGTGCTGGCTCTTAGTTTTATAATATTTATTCATGAACTAGGGCACTTTTTATTTGCCAAACTTTTCAAAGTTAAGGTTGAAGTTTTTTCTGTGGGTATAGGCCCCAGCATATTAAAGTTTAAAATTAATAATACTGAGTATAGACTTTCTCCAATTCTTCTAGGAGGATATTGTAAGCTTAAGGGATTTGATCACTTAGAAAAGGAACTTAAAGCAAATAAAGAATTAAAAGCAGATAAAGATTCTTTATTTGGAATTTCACATTTTAAAAAAATTTTAATATATTTTGCAGGTCCTTTATTTAATTTGATTTTTTCATTTGTTGTTTTCATTTTTATAAGTATGGTGGGTGTTGTATATTTTGATTATTCTTCAAGGGTTAGTGTTTTAAATAAAGATTCTTTTTTAAAAGATAAATTTAGAGACGGCGATGTTATATTAAAGGTTAATAATAAAAAAACCGAATATTTTTCTGATTTAAGAAAAATTATTCCTGAGGAAAAATCTACAGTTACATTTGATGTTTTAAGGGAAAAAGAAAATATTACTTTTAAAGAGACTGTTAGTTTGCAAGATTTTTTAAAAGAAATTGGCCCTTGGGTTGATCTTGTGATAGCAGATGTGGTTTTAAATTCGCCTGCTAAGATTGCGGGAATGAAGTCAGGTGACGAAATAATTAGCATTGATAATATTCTTTTGAAAAATAAAAGAGATTTAGATGATCTTCTTAAGAATTTAAATTCTGATGCTGTGGAGATTAAGTTTTCTAGAAATGGAGAGATTTTTTCTTCAAAATTAGTATTTCATGATAAAAATAAGATGATTGGCATATATTTTTCACCGCCTTTAAAAAGGATAGTTAAAGTAGAAAATGTTTCAAGTGCCATTAAAAATTCTTTTTTTAAGGTTATAAATGCTTTGCAAGATATTTTGTATTCTATTTTTTTATTAGTAACAAATTTTTTAAATACCTCTAAGAGTGTATCAGGCCCTGTTGGAATTGTAGGCATTCTCTCTTCATCTTATTCTTTAGGAATATTATATTGGATCAATAGCATTTCTTTTTTGAGCTTAATTCTTGCTGGCATGAATCTATTTTTTATTATAATACCTATTTTTGACGGGGGACAAATTTTTATCAGCTTTATTGAGCTTTTACGTGGAAAAAGATTTAAGGCAAAAACCATTTATTCTTTTTATAGCTTTGGTATTTTTTTTGGGCTATTTCTTTTTGGCTTGGGCCTTTTTAACGATTTGAAAGGTCTTTTTAATATACTTTAAAATTTAATTAAAAATTAGAAATGTATTTTAGCATAAGCCAGAAGTGAGATGCTGATGCGATTATTATTAAAATATGAAATACATCATGCATTTTCATATTAATTGTTGGATTGAATTTTTTACTTAATGCGTATACTATCCCGCCTATTGTATATACTATTCCACCAAAAACTAGCCAAAAAAATCCTTTTCCATTAAGGGCCTTGTAAATGGGTTTAATTTTAAAAAGGATGATCCACCCCATGATTATAAATATAGATCCATTAAACCACCCAGGGCTATTTGTAAATATTGCTTTAAAAATGATTCCAATTATAGCCACACTCCACACTATGCATAAGATTATTATTCCTGATTTGTTTGGCACAAGAATCGCACATGCAGGAGTATATGTTCCTGCTATTAGGATAAATATTGAAATATGATCAAATTTTCTAAATATTTGTTTTAGTTTACTTCCTTTTGGAAATATGTGGTAAAGAGTGCTCATTACATATAATAGGGTCATTGAAAATCCGTAAATAAAAAATACAAGTGCATGTAAATCTTTTTTCTTAAGAGTAGATATTGTAACAAGAATTGTTGTTCCAATAATAGACAAGATAATTCCAAAAAGATGCGATATTGAACTAAAAAGTTCATTTTTTGGTATTTTGCTTGTATTAACATCGCTTAACGAGTAATTTTTAAGTTTATTTTCTCCAGGCACAACTTCACCTCCGTTTTATCATTTATTTATAAAAAATATATAATACATTACTTTAATTATAAGTTTTTCTCAAGATCAAATTAAATCTTACTTGATTTATCTAATCTTATTATTAGGCTTGTTTGATAAGTAGGTTTTTTTTTGCAAAAAAAGCTTTATAATAAATAGTGTTTGCTGAAATTAGCATTGGAGAGGCTTAGCATGATTAATTTTATTAAAATAATTAACTTTTCAAGTTTGCAAAAATTTTCCAAAGCACTGCGAGTGCCCATTTCTATTTTACCAGTTTCGTGTGTATTAATTGGTATTGGATCTGTATTTTCAAATTCTTCTAGTATTGTTTATGTTGATAAGATTTTTATTCAAAATGTTTTAGGCCTAATGAAGGCCATAGGCAATGCTATTCTTTTCAATATGCCCCTAATTTTTTCTATTGGAATTTCTATTGGAGTTGCAAGAATGGGGCAAGGAACAGCGGCTTTGGGGGGTCTTATTGGTTATTTAACATTTAATATTACCGAAAATTATTTTATTGAGACTTTCTCAGGACTTGTTGAGGCAGAGGCAATGTCTTCTGTGGGGCGTATAAATTTTTTGGGTGTTCAAACTTTAAATACGGGAATTGCAGGTTCTTTGGCGGTAGGCCTTGTGGTTGGTTATTTGCATAACAAATTTTATAATATGAAACTTCCAAAACCTTTTAGTTTTTTTTCAGAGTGCCATTTTGTGCCCATAGTAATAATTTTGCCTTTTTGTGTTATTTTGGCTATATTTTTTTGTTTGATTTGGTCAAGTTTTGACAAGTTGATTACATCTTTAGGCGTTTTTGTTTTTAAGTTTGAATATTTTGGCAGTTTTCTTTATGGATTTTTAAATAGGCTTTTATTGCCTTTGGGATTGCATTCTATTTTATCTTTTCCTTTTGAGTTTACTTCTTTGGGAGGAGTAGAGATGGTTAATGGCAATACTGTTAGGGGTCTTAAGAATATATTTTATGAGCAGTTATTAGACCCATCACTTGTTAAATTTTCATCAGGTTTTGCCAAGATTGGCAGCGGATTTTATCTCTCTATTATGTTTGGACTGCCTGGAGCAGCATTAGGGGTTTACAGGGGAATTGTTCATGAAGATAAAAATAAGGTTGCAGCGCTTCTTTTATCTGGGGCTTTGACAGCTTTTTTAACAGGAATAACTGAGCCTTTAGAATTTTTATTTATTTTTACAGCGCCTTTGCTTTATTTTGTTCATGCCGCTTATTCGGGATTTGCATTGTTGATTGCTAATTTTTTTGATGTTACTATTGGCAATACCTTTTCTACTGGATTTTTTGATTTTTTTATGTTTGGAATACTTCAAGGAAATTCTAAGACAAATTGGATTAGTGTATTACCTTTAGGGGTAATATTTTTTGCTCTTTATTATTTTACTTTTAGTTGGCTTTATAGATATTTTGATTTTCAGATATTTGTTACAGACGATCCATTTTTTGAAGGACAAGAAGGCAAGCTAGAGAGTCTGGGGATTGCTCATCTTTTAATTCAGGGTCTTGGTGGATTTGATAATATTACAAAGCTTGATGTTTGTTCTACAAGATTACATGTTGATGTTGTTAATACAGAGCTTGTTAATGATGATTTACTTAAAGAGGCTGGAGTTCTTAAAGTAGCCCTTGTTAATGGTAAGGTCCAGCTTTTTTACGGAACTAATGTTTATTATATCAAAAAGGCTATTGATACTTATTCTCCAAAGAGTCTTTTTGAAGCCAGTGTTATGGTTGCAGTTGATAATGTAAAAAAAGGCTTTAAGACTTATATTGAAATGAAAGAAGACAAAAAACTTGAAAAGCAAGGCAAATCGGGAAAAACTTATAAGATTAGCGAATTAGAAGAAGATTAAGGATTAAGATTATTTTTTAGTTACCTTTTGTGTTATAAAAAGTTTTTATTGTTGAAAAAAATTGGTCTCTTTTATATACTAACTAAGTAACCTTTGTTGCATATTTTGCAATGCGATAGACCATAAGGAGTTTTAGTAATGATTAAAAGATATGAGGCATGTTTTTTGTTTAAAAGTGAAGAAATTGAATATAAAGGTTCTTTAGAAGAGGTTAAAAAATCTTTAGAATTTTTTGGTGCAACCGAGATTGTTAGCAATTTTATTGGAGAGAGGGCCTTAGAATATCCCATCAAAAAGCAGGCTAGAGGTCGTTATGAAATAATAGAATTTAATATGGAAGGTAATAACTTGAAAGAACTTGAATCAAAGCTTAAGTTAATTAAAAATTTGCTTAGGTATATGATTTTGGTTAAAATAGTTAGAAAGATTAATACTAAAAAAATCAAAAGAAGAAATTTTAGAGAATTTAGAGATAATGTTGACAAAGACAGCCTTAAAGGCGCCTCTAAAGTTGAAGCAACAACAGGTTCTGAAAGTACAGATATTCAGGAAAAATAAGAGGGTTTTAAAGAGTGGCTGATATTAATTCATTGGTATTGTCTGGTAGGCTTACAAAAGATTCTGAGCTTTCTTATACAGAAAGTGGCATGGCTGTTCTTAGGTTTTCTGTAGCTAATAATAGAAGAATGAAGAAAAATGATGAATGGATTGATTATCCACAATATTTTGATTGTGTTATTTTTTCAAAAAGAGCCGAAAGTCTCAACGATTATTTGAAAAAGGGCAAACAAGTTGTGGTAAGTGGATCTCTTAAATATGAAAGCTGGCAAGATAGGAATACTGGTGACAAGAGAAGTAAGGTAAATATATTTGTAGATAATTTGCAAATGTTTAGTTCAGGTTCTAATACTGTGCAAATGCAAGATTCAGATATTAATAGTTTGACAAATCATAAAAAAGAAGATGTAGTTAAGGATATTGATATTGTTGATGATAAATTTAACGAAGATATACCTTTTTAATGGAGTTTAAGTTTATGTATAAAGATAGAGATGCAAATCAAAGAGATTCAAGATTTGAAAATCAGCAGGATGGTTTTAAGAAAAATTCAAATTTCAGATTTTTTAAGAGAAAGTCATGTAAATTTTGTGATTCTGGCAAACATCCTGATTATAAGGATTTTGATTTTCTTAAAAAGTTTATTACCGAACAAGGTAAAATTTTACCCAAAAGAATTACTGGAACTTCTGCTAAGCATCAAAGGCGTTTGGCATTAGAAATTAAACGGGCAAGATATATGGCTTTGTTGCCTTTCGTGAAAAAATAATTATTTGGGGGATAATTATGAAAGTGATTTTAAAGGAAGATTTTATTAATCTTGGAAAAGAAGGAGATACTGTAGAGGTAAGAGATGGATTTGCAAGAAACTATTTGCTGCCCAAAGGTTTTGCAGTTTTTTCAAATAAACATAATATTGAAATTTTTAATCAAAAAAGAAGATCAATATTAAAAAAGCAAGAAACAAAAAGGCAAATGGCCAATGATTTGAAATCTAAGCTTGATCTTGTTAAATTAGAATTTTTCATGAAATCTAATGATTCTGGCAAATTGTTTCATAGTGTTAACAGTTTAAATATTGCTGATGAACTTTTAAAACTTGGCTTTGATATAGAGAGAAAAAAAATAGATATACATCATGGGACTTTAAAGGCTTTTGGAACTTATGATGTGACAATTAAGCTTTATGAGGGTATTAGTTCTATTATTAAAGTAGAGATAAAAAAAGAAAAAAAGCAAGAGGATGAAAAGTCTTTAAATAAAAAGTTAAATAAAACAGATGATTAGGTTTGGAAAGAAAGGGTGTAGTTTGTGGCTTTAGCAGCTTTTTCAAATTCTGCACTTCTTTTTAATGATGGTGCAGAAAAAGCGGTAATTTCTAGTATATTTTATAATTCAGATAAATTAGAGCAAATTGCTTTTCATGTAAGAGCTGATGATTTTTACAATGAAACTCACAAGTTGATTTTCAAAGCAATGGTTTCGCTTTATGAAAAAAGGGAAAATATTGATCCTATTACTGTTTTTGAAGAAGTATCTAAGCACGTTTCAAAAAACCAACTTTTGATTAAAAAAGATTTAATCAATTTGCCGGATTATTTGGATTCTCTTTCAGTTTATTTGCCAACAGATAGAACTATAAATGTTTATGCAAAGATTATAAAAGAGCAGAGTGTTCGCAGAAGTATTTTAAATGTTTCTAAAGAACTTAATGATTATATAAGTGATTCTACAAAATCTATTAACGAGGTTGTTGAAGAGTCTCAACAAAAGATTCTTTCAATTGAATTGGATTATTCTAGTAAAAACCTCTATCATGCTAAAGTTATTGCAGAGCGTGTTCATAATGAGATATATGAGCGCAGTATGAAGAAAAAAGAAGCAAATTTTGGCATTCCAAGTGGCTTTAGAAAGGTTGACTCTCTTATTGGGGGGTTTAGAAATAGTGATTTTATTATAGTTGGTGCTCGTCCTAGCATCGGTAAAACGGCATTTGCTTTAAATATTGCTTCAGCTATAGCATTGAGAAAAGAAGGAAAGAAAAAAGTAGGATTTTTTTCTCTTGAGATGACTGCAGATGCTTTAATAAAAAGAATAATATCTTCTCAATCTTGTATTGATAGCTTTAAAGTTCAAAATAGCATTTTAACTGGACAAGAGATAAAATCATTAAATGATATTGTAAATGAGATTAGTGATTCTGAGCTTTATATTGAAGATACTCCCAATATTAGTTTGCTAACTTTAGCAACTCAAGCTAGAAAACTTAAGAGATTTTATGGTATAGATATAATATTTGTTGATTATATCAGTTTGATTTCTTTTGAAACAAAAAATCTTCCAAGACATGAACAAGTTGCTTCGATTAGTAAATCTCTCAAAGAGCTTGCTAGAGAGCTTGAAATTCCTATTGTTGCATTATCTCAGCTTACAAGAGATACAGAAGGGCGCGAACCTAATCTTGCCAGCTTAAGGGAATCAGGAGCATTAGAGCAAGATGCCGATATTGTAATTTTACTTCACAGGGATAAGGATTTTAAATTTGAGTCTTCTGCTGAGATAGAGCCAATAGAAACTAAGGTTATTGTAGCAAAACATAGAAATGGCCCTACGGGTAGGGCAGATATATTATTTTTACCACACATTACTAAGTTTGTTAATAAAGACCATCAGTATTAGTTATTATTTAACTACTAATCCAATTCCTAAATAATTAAAGTTAATAGAATGTTTTTCTAATTTTTTTTCATCTAAGCTATAAGCTATAGGAATATAACTAACTTTTGAATATATTTTGAAAATATACTCGGTATTGCGGTATTTTAGCATTTTGAACAAAAATCCTAATTCATTTTCAATTCCAACTTGAAGAATATTTTTTATTCTTATTGGTCTGAAGATGCTTTTAATATCTTGGTTATTTTGATTATAGGCAAAAAATAATCCCGAAATTATGTAAGGATTGAATGTTTTTTGTGGTAAAAATTCATACATGATGCCTGATGATAATTGATTTGTAAAGCTATTAGTTTCATTATAATTAGTGTAATAATTTGTTGATATTGAAAAGTAATTGTTGATGTTTTCATTTATTTTATAAAATAATGAATTTCTTATTTTTAATGGGATCATAATGTCAAATCCAAAGTAAAAATTATTACTTACAATATTAAATTCATTATTTGACTCTGATATTTTTGGGTATTCTTCAGGTGTAATGATTATTCCAAATCCTCCAACGCTTAAGAAATTTTCTTTGGTTGAAAAATTTTTAATGTTTAAATTATTGGTTATGAAAAAATTTTTAGAGTAAAATTGATAATTTATTCCAATCCCTGTTTCTGCTTCTTGTATTTTTGAATATGTTTTAAGGCTTTTAATTTGGTTTTGAATTTGAGAGTAGAATTTTATATCAAATCCAATATTTTCATTTTTTAACGTAATTCCAATACTGTTTTTGATAAAATAATCTGCAAAATAGGATAAATCCATATAATTTTCTAAATTTAAAAAATTCATGTATGAGTAATTTATAGCAAAGCTTAAAAATCCTCTATAATTGTAGCTATCGTAGCTTTTTATACTTGGAATTGGGCGGCGTTGATTTAAAATGAGATGAATTATGTTTTGCATTAAGTGCCCTCCCCAGTCTCCAAATAATAAGTTTTTAACCCCAATTCCCAAATCTATTTCTCCAAAATTTTTTCCATTAATTAGCAATAAGATTGGGAAATAATACATGAAACCTATTTCAATTAGGTCTGTTCTACTTATTAAAGATTTTGGTGAGTCTTTATAACCTCTATAAGTTAACATGTGTGCTTCTAAATTGATTATAAAATTGTATTTTGAGGCATAGGTAAAAATTAGAGATCCACTTCTCAAATCATCAAAAAAATCGCTTAATGAAAATCCGAATCCATCATTTAGCATTTCAAAATAATATTTGTCAATACCTTCATTTTTATATTGAATTGCATAATTATAAGAATAAACTTTTAAAGCAGAAATTATAAATATTATTAAAAACTTTTTTTTAAACTGCATTTTAAAATTATAGCATTTTAGTTTATTTATTAAATAATTCAGATTAAATAATTAAATGGTTTATTTTTATTAAATAAACTTAGTTTTTATAGTGATTATTGTATTGTATAATTCAATAGAGTTTACTAAGACTTTAGGAGTAATTGTGATAAAAAAAGTAGCTATTATTGATGGACTTAGGACCCCTAATTTCAAGTTTGGAGGTTCTTTTAGGGGTTTGAACATTATTGATGAATCTTCAAAAGTTGTTAAAGCTTTATTTGAAAGAAATAAGTTATGTGAAGTGGATGAGGTGATTATTGGCAATGTAATATCTGCAGGACTTGGTCAAAATATTGCAAGACAAATTGCTTTAAAGTCTGTTTTGGGCGATGCTGTGCCTGCATTTAGCGTTAATAAAGTTTGTGGTTCTGGTCTTAAGGCTTTAGAGCTTGCATTTAATTCTATTGCTCTTGGGGACAATGATATTGTTCTAGCTGGGGGGGTAGAAGATCTAACCAATTCTCCTTATTTATTACCCAGAAAGATTAGATTTGATGGCCTTAAATTTGGTAATTTTGGGCTTGAAGATTCAATCCAAAAAGATGCTTTAATAGATTCTCTAAATTTTATTTCCATGGGGCTTACTGCAGAAAATCTCTCAGAAAAATATAAAATAACAAGGGAAATGCAAGATGAATTTGCATATAATTCTCATGAAAAGGCATTAAAGGCAAGAAAACTTGGATATTTTGAAGATGAAATTTATCCCCTGACTGTTTTTGATAAGAAGACCAACTCTAGCCGGATTATCTCAAGTGATGAGGAAATAAGAGATAATTTAACTTTAAATAAGTTAGCATCTCTTAATCCTGTTTTTAAAGAATCGGGTACAGTAACTGCCGGAAATTCCTCTAGTTTAAATGATGGGGCTTGTTTTTTAATTTTGGCAAGCGAGGAAAAAGCAAAAAGCTTAGGGGTAAGCCCATTAGCTTATATTGGAGGATTTAAAAGCGTTGGTCTTGATCCGCTTTATATGGGTTTTGGAGCTTATATGGCCATTGAAGGCATTATTAATAAATTAAGTTTGAATCCTAGCGAAATAGATTTGATTGAGGTTAATGAGGCGTTTGCGGCTCAAGCATTAAGCATTGAAAAGACTTTGTTTAAAAAATACAATATAACTAGTGATATTATTAATGTAAATGGCGGCGCTATTGCTTTGGGGCATCCATTTGCAGTTAGTGGTTCAAGAATTTTATTAACACTTTCTCGATCTATGAAAATGCAGAATAAAACAAAAGGAATAGCATCTATTTGTATTGGCGGTGGACAAGGAATTTCTAGTTTTTTGTATAGATGAAAATGTTTTATTAACTAGATTTAAATGTAAAATTTTGTTAAATTAGTGGGTAAGTGATTCGTTAATAAGAGGTTATGTTATGAAGAGTTTTTTATTTTGGGTAATATTAGGAATTGTGGGGATTAATTCTTTTGCTCAAAATACTCCTATTGCTATTATTAATTTACATAAGAATGAAATTATTACTAAAACCGGGTTTGATTCTAAGGTTGATATATTTAAAAAGACTCAAGGTAGAGACTTAACTTCTGCTGAGAAAAAGCAAGTTTTGCAAGTTTTAATAGCAGATGTTCTTTTTAGCCAAGAGGCTTCAAAACAAGGAATTAAAATTTCAGATGATGAGGTTATGCAAACAATTAGAACTCAATTTGGACTTGTGAATTTTACTGATGAGCAAATCAAGCAGATGATAGAAAAACAAGGTACAAATTGGGTCGAGCTTTTGTCTTCAATGAAAAGATCACTCTCTTCCCAAAAACTTGTTTTAAAGCAAGCTCAACCAAAGTTTTCTGAAATTAAAACTCCTAGTGAGAAAGAAATTATTGAGTATTATGAGGCCAATAAAACTAAATTTGTAAATCCCGATATTTCAAGAGTTAGTCATGTATTTTTTTCTACTAAAGATAAAAAAAGATCAGATGTTTTAGATCAAGCAAAAAATATTTTAAGCCAAATAAGATCAAAAAAAATTACTTTTGAAGAAGCTGTGAGAAAATATTCAAACGATGAGTCTTCTAAGGCTAAAAATGGCGATCTTGGGTTTTTGTCAAGGGGTGATCAAGGTGCTCAAAATCTTCTTGGAGCCGATTTTGTGAAAGAAGTTTTTAATTTTAATAAGGGTGATATATCTTCGCCTATTGCTTCAAAGGAGGGGTTTCATATCATTAAGGTTACAGAAAAATATGCTCAGAGATTTTTAGGGTTGAATGATAAAGTATCTCCTACTGCAGATTTGATTGTTAAAGATGCAATAAGAAATAACATGATTAATGTTCAACAACAGCAAATTGTTGTTCAGGTGCAGCAAGATATGTATGGCAAGCTTAATAAGTCTGCAAATATACAAATCTTGGATTCTAGTCTAAAATAAAACATATTTTTATTTATATAATTTTATTATGGATTTAATGCATGAAATTAGAGTTTTAGCTTTTCAAAAGATTTATAGCGTTGATATTAATCAAAGTGCAATGGATGATATTTTTGATATTTTTAATATTGAAGATAAAGGATTGGACATAGAAAGTGAATCTATTAAATCGTTTTATTCTTCTTTAGTAAATGGTACTTTTAATAATTTAGAGCATATTGATAGTTTGATTGGGGATATTTCTTTGAATTGGTCTTTAGATCGTATGGATAAAGTTGATCTTGCAATACTTAGAATGAGCGTTTATTCTTTGAAGTTCCAAAATTTTAAAAATTCAAAACGCGCTGTAATTGATGAGGCAATTTTGATTGCTAAGAAATATGGCAGTAAAAACTCTTACAAGTTTATAAATGGTATACTTGATGCTTTACTTAAAAATATGGAGAGTTGTATTGAAAAAAAATAAAACTTTAGTGTTCATTTTATTATTCTTATTATCGGTTTTTTTAGGGAGTTTTTATTTATATTTTGATCCCAATATTTTATACCTTTTAAAAGGTGAGAAAGATTTTAGCAAGCTTATTATGGGGATTGATTTTTATATTGATAAAAAAAAATTCACTGATGCTAAAAAAGCAATGCTATTTTCATCATATTATGCTAATACTGAATTTAAATGGCTAGCCCTTGTTAAAAGAGCTAAGCTTTGGGCTTTAAATACGGGTGATTATCATCTTATGGGGGAGATAGTAAATCTTGGTGTTAAAGTTTTGCCGGGGAATTTGAAGCTAAGAGCTTTGGAAGTTTATTCTAAGCTTAAAATTGGGCTTTTAAAAGACGCTTATAGAATTGCAAATCAATATCTTTTAAATAGCGAAGAATATCAAGGGCTTTATGATGAAGTTTTTATTAAAAATTTAAGCGTAAATAATGGGGTTTTAGATTTTAACAAATTTATTGATAAAATCTATAAAGAAAGGGATGCTCGTATTTTTGAAGAGGTAGGTTTAAATCTTAAAAATAATGCATTTTTAATAAATGCAATGCTTTTGTATATAGAGAAAAAAAACATAGATGCCGCTAAGCGTGTACTTTCCAAAATTAAAGAAGACAAAAATTTTTTAAAAGAGCTTGCATATATTTCATATAATCTTAATGATTTGGATTTTACAATTTCCAATCTTAAGTTCATTAAAAATGAAGAAGACCCCACTTTGCTTTTTTTGCTTGCCGATGCTTATTTCAAAAAAGGAGATATTAAGAATGCTAAAAATGAATATTTAAAGCTTTATACAAAATTTCCTAATTACAATGTTCTTGTTTATTTAAATCTTGCACTCATAGCTAATAGTGAGAATGATCATAAAAGAGCGATTTCTTATTTAAATAAGGCTAATGAGGTGTTTAAAGATAATAAGATGATAAATTATTATTTAGCAAACATATACTTTAGAATTAAAAATTATTTTAAAGCTAATGAAATCATAGCTAATTACAAGGAAGATCCGTTATTTTTTAAACTTTATTTTGCATTAAATTATGCAAATTCTAAGTATGAGGCAAAAAAATCTTATTTGTGGCGACTATTTTATAAGACTGAGTACAATTCTAGTGTTGCACAATTTTTGGCTTGGAATTTGCTGCTTTATTCAGATTTAAAGGACCTAGATTTATTTTTTAGAATTTATAATTTTTCTGAAAATAAACAGGATTGGTATGATTTTTATAAATTTTATTATTATTTCCTTAAGAGAGATTTTATTAGTTCAAAAAAGATAATTTTTGACAATAAATCTCAAAAATATATGTTTGGAATTTATTATAATCTTGGAGTTTTAAGCTTTTCTGAAAAAGATTATAAAGAAGCGGAAAAATATTTTAATAAAGGAATATCTTTATTGCCTAGTAGTTTTTATGATAAAGATTCTAGTACTAACCATGAACGTGAGATTGTATCAAAAATCTACCTAAAACAAGGAATTAATTATCTTTATTTGGGAAAAATGGAAAAAGGCAAAGAGTCTATTTTGGCTTCTTATTCTTTTTACGAAACTGATGAAGGAAGGCTTTATAAAAATATGATAGATACACTCAGAGAAAGGAAGTTGAATTTTGACTAAACTAAGATTGAAATCTAAAGATGAGATTAAAAAAATAAAAGCTTCAGCAAACTTGTTGGCACTTACTTTGTTAGAAGTTGAGAGAAATATTATTCCTGGTATTAGTACTAAGGAGCTTGATTTGATAGCCTATGATTTTATTATTAAAAATCGAGCTAAGCCCGCTTTTAAGGGATATCGTGGGTTTAGGGGCACTATTTGTGCATCTGTTAATGAAGAGGTTATTCATGGCATTCCCGGAAAAAGAAAATTAGCTGTTGGGGATATTGTTAGTATTGATTGTGGAGTTATTCTTGATGGGTTTTATAGCGATATGGCAAAAACTTTTAAAGTGGGGAATGTGGATCCTGGTATTGATAAGCTTTTAGAAGTTACAAATGCTTCTCTTTACAAGGGTATTGCTGAAATGAAAGTGGGAAATAGAATTTTAGATATATCAAAGGCAATAGAAGGTTATATAAAGCCCTTTGGTTTTGGAATAGTTAGAGAATATACAGGTCATGGTGTTGGATTTCAGCTTCACGAAGAACCAAGTGTTCCAAATTATTATGCACCTTTTTTTAAAAATATTAGAATTCAAGAGGGTATGGTTTTGGCTATTGAGCCTATGGTAAACTTAAAGGGGCACGAGGTTTCAATAAAAAGTGATGGTTGGACTGTTTTTGCATCTGATCTTAGTTGTTCTGCACATTTTGAACATACTGTTGCTGTTGTTGATGGATTGCCTTTAATTTTAAGTGAAGTTTAAATTTTAAATTAATCAAATATTTAAATATTTTTTGTAAAATCGAGTAATTATGTGGAGGTTATAAAAGTGGAAAAAAAGTTTTTTTCTGGATTTCTTCTTAGTTTTTTGGCTTTGGGTATTGGGTTTTTTATTGGAATGCATTATTTAGATTCTAATAGAAGCAACATTGTTTTTGCAGAAGAAAAGGACAATACAGTACGAGCCTTGCAAGATTCTTTTAGAGAAGTTTCCAAGAAAATTTTACCATCATCTGTAGAAGTTCATGCAACAGGTGTAATCAAGCAGAGTTTTCCTATTCCATTTTTCTTTTTTGATATGCCAGAATTTGATTCTGAGAGAAAGAGCAATTGGGCAGGGTCTGGAGTAATAATTGGTAGAGATTCTCAAAAAAAATCATTATTTTATGTGGTTACAAATAGTCATGTAGTAGATAAGGCAACCGAACTTGAGGTTGTATCTTATGATAAGAAAAAGCACAAGGCTAAGTTAATTGGCAAAGATGAAAAAAAAGATATTGCACTTATTAGCTTTGAAAGTGATGACGCAACTATTAAAGTAGCTGATCTTGGCGATAGTGATAAGCTTGAAATAGGTGATTGGGTTATGGCAGTAGGCAGTCCTTTTCAATTTAGTTTTACAGTTACAGCAGGTATTGTAAGTGGTTTGCAGCGTTCTGCAAATCCTAATTTGCAATCAAGGAATTTATTTATTCAAACCGATGCTGCAATCAACAGAGGTAATTCAGGTGGTCCTCTTGTAAACATAAAAGGTGAGGTTATTGGAATTAATGCTTGGATAGCTTCAAATTCTGGTGGAAATATTGGGTTAGGTTTTGCAATTCCTGTTAACAATATTAAAAGTACTGTAGATTTTTTCCTTAAAGGTAAAAAAATTGAATCGGCTTGGCTTGGAATTTCTTTTTATCCGTTAAAGACAAGAGATTCTGAGGTGCTAAAAAGCTTGGGGGTTGAAGGTAATGATGTTTCAGCTGCAATTATTGCTTCTCTTTACCCAGGTTCACCCGCTGTTAAGTCGGGGCTTAGGGCAGGAGATATTATTGTGAAGGTTAATGGGGTGTCCATGAGCGTTTTCCAAGATGTTACATCATATATTAGTGATTTTTATGCGGGCGAAAAAGTAAATGTAGAAATTTTAAGAGGTAATATCAAAAAAAATATTGAGATTGTTCTTGCTGTTAGACCTAAGGACAAAGAGCTTTCTTCTTCAAAGATGCTTCCTGGTTTTGTTGTATATCCATTAGTTGAGGATATTAAAGCTCAGCTTAATTTAAGAAATTGGATTAAAGGTGTTGTCGTTGATTATATTGATAAAAATTTAGCACCAAATATTAAGATGAAGTCAGGAGATGTAATTCTTTCTGTAAATTCAAAAAGTGTTTCTAATTTAAGAGAATTTTATGATGCTCTTGAGGTTGGAAAAAATACTTATAAAATTTTAAGAGGAAATGATTCTTTTAAAATTTCATTTTAGTAAGTTTTAATTTTGGGTTAAGAGTTGATCTTAACCCTTTTTGTTTTATGCAATTATTATGCGTTAGTTTGCATTAAAATATTTTGATTAAATAAATTTTATTGTTATTAGAAAAGAATAAAAGGAATAAGTTTTAATTATGAAGAAATATGTTTCTTATGAAGAGATAAGAATTAATGGATTTAAGCTTGCTTATAAAATTTATAAAGATGGATTTATTCCAGATATTATGTATGTTTCTTTGAGAGGAGGAGCCTATCTTGGCAATATTATTAGCGAATTTTTTAAATTTGTAAAAGTAGATAAGCCCCTTTTGTATGCTGCTGTTGTTGCTAGATCTTATGATATTTTTAATGAGCAAAAAAAGATAATGATAGATGGTTGGACTTATGATCCAAAATATTTAAGGGCAGGCGATAAAGTTTTATTTGTTGATGACATTTTTGATACGGGACGTACTATTGTTTATTTGAGAAATGAAGTTTTAAAAAAGGGCATAGAGAGTAAAAATGTTAAAATAGCAGTTTACGATTATAAGGATCATGGATTTGTAGATTATATTCCTGATTATTATGTTAATAAATATTCTAATCAAGAAGAATTAAATACTTGGATTCATTATGGAAATCATGAGTTGACAGGATTAAATGAAGATGAATATAAGAATAGTTTTAAATGTATAGATGATGAACTTAATGAGGTTTTAAGATTTTTGGCAAAAAATAAATCTTAATTATTGTTCTCTATATATTCTATTAAAGTATATCCCTTTGTTTTTAGCATTTTAATAATTATTCCTAGATTATCTTTTAATATTGGGCCGATTAGCATATGAGTTTTTTCGGTTTTAATTGGGAATTTATTATCATTTTTAATTTCTTGAAAGTTATCACCTTTATAGCTAGGATAAACTTTAACATAATTAGTTGTTGCAAAGTTTACATCATTTGCAGTTTTTTGATTTATATTTTTGTCTAAATTTCTGTTGGGATAATTAATTTTTTTTGATTTTTGTATGTATATATTAGAATTTATATTTTCTTCACTATTTGTATCTCTTTTGAAAATTGAATTTTTTTTGATCTTTTTAATTCTTGAGCTTGAGTCGAAAGTTTGAGAATTTTTTTTTATTTTTGTTTCTACGTTTGAAAATAATTCCAATTTATTGTTTAATTTTTCATCTTTTACTGAAAATAATCTTGTTACAAAAAGAAAGAGTAGCATTAGTTTGTAAAGTTTTGTTAATTTCATCTTTTTGTTTCCTTTAGTTTGATTAAAAATAAAGATTTTTAGGAGTTCTTGGGAATGGTATCGAATCTCTTATATTAGATATTCCTGTTGAGTATTGCACCAATCTTTCAAGTCCAAGTCCAAAACCAGAATGAGGAGTCGAGCCAAATCTCCTTAGGTCAAGATACCAGTTTAGATTTTCAATGTTTAGGTTTAATTCTTTTATTCTATTTTCTAATTTTTGCAGGTTATCTTCTCTTTCGCTTCCCCCTATAATCTCTCCAATTCTTGGAACAAGTATGTCCATTGCTTTAACAGTTTTGTTGTCTTTATTTGCTTTCATGTAAAATGCTTTGAAATTTTTTGGATAGTCAATGACCACTACTGGTTTTTTAAAAGTCTTTTCTGTTAAGTATCTTTCGTGATCTGTTTGCAAATCTATTCCCCAGCAGGGCCTTGTTTCAAAATTTTTTTTTGAATTTACAAGAATTTCAATTGCTTTAGTATAGGTAATAACCTCAAAATTTGAATTTATTACATTTTCTAGTTTGTTTATTAAACCTTTTTCAATATAATTTTCCAAAAAATCCATATCTTGTGAGCATTCGTTTAAAATTGAACTTAAAAGATATTTCAAAAGATCTTCTGCTAGTGTAATATTGTCGACAAGCTTATAAAAAGCCATTTCTGGTTCTATCATCCAAAATTCTGAAGCGTGGCGTGTGGTGTTAGAATTTTCTGCTCGAAATGTTGGGCCGAATGTATATATTTTAGATAAAGCCATTGCGTATGCTTCCCCGTGCAATTGCCCGGTGACAGAGAGAAAAGCTTCTTTTCCAAAGAAATCGTCTTTAAAATCAATATTGTTGAGTGTATTGCTTGGTTTATTAAATTTTAGTGTGGAAACCCTAAACATTTCTCCGGCACCTTCTCCATCATTTGATGTAATTATTGGTGTATTAATATAAAAAAAACCATTTTTTTGGAAATATTCATGAATTTTGTATGAAATTTTATTTCTTACCCTAGCAATAGCCCCAAATGTGTTGGTTCGTATTCTTAAATGAGGTATTTCTCTTAAAAATTCAAAAGAATGTCTTTTCTTTTGCAATGGGTAAGTTTCTGGGTCTGTTTCTCCGATTACGTTAAAACTATGTGTTTTTATTTCATAATTTTGACCTTTTGCAGGGCTTTCCACTAATAGGCCTGTTAACGATATGCTTGCTCCGGTTGTTAATTTTTTTAGATCTTTTTCACTAAATTGATTTTCTTCTTCATTTATTACAGCTTGAATTCCTTTAAGTGTTGAGCCGTCATTAATTTCTATAAATCCAATCTTACCATTACTTCTTTTTGTTCTAATCCAGCCGTTTATTGTAACATTGCTGTTTAAAATTGGCTTTTTTAAAATATCTTTAATGCTTGTAAACATTTTATTTATCACCCTAAATATTTATTAATATTGCTAAATCAATTTTATTATAGCTTAAAACTTTTTTTTAAAAAAAACATTAAACAATTTTTATTATTTTAATTCTTGATATTAACCTTGTTAATATTTATACTTTATTTTTTAGGGGTGATTATTATTTTGTAATGAAAAATTTCAAAGAAGTAATAATTATTTTTGATTCAGGAATAGGAGGACTTTCTTATTTTAAATATATTAAAAGTAAAATAGGGGGATTTCAATATGTTTATGTTGCCGATAATAAAAACTTTCCTTATGGAGAAAAAAGTCCTGAATATCTTTTAGAAGCAGTTTTGTTGTTAATTGAAAAACTTAAAAAAATCTATAATATTGGCGCATTAATTTTAGCTTGCAATACAATTTCTGTTAGTGTATACAATAAATTAAATTTTATTTTTCCAGTAGTTTATACTTTGCCAGAGATAAGTTCAGTTTCAGATCTTGCTTTAAAAAGGGTTCTTTTGATTGCAACAAATACTACCCTTAAAAGCAAATTTGTTAAGGATCAAGTAAATATACACAATGATTTGCTTGTAAAATCTGCTGGGGAGCTTGTTAATTTTGTTGAATATGGAAAGAGATACAAAAAAGATGCTCTTAGATGTTTGGAAGATTTAAAATTTGAAGTTGTAAATACTGGCAGAGAAATTGTTTTTCTTGGATGCACGCATTATTTGCATCTTAAGGTAATGATAGAAGATTTTTTAAAAATTCCTGTTTACGAGAATCGTGAATTAGTGGTACAAAATCTTATTAGATCAATGAATTTTTCTGAACATAAGGGTAATTATTATAAAAATGATTTTGATTTTGTAGATGAATTTTATTTGACTGAAAATAAAAATTTAACTTTTTATCAAAATTTTTGCAAAAAATATAATCTCCGCTTTAAAGGAATGATAGTTTGAATTATCTTGAATTTGAAGTTATTTGGGGAGTGAATAATATATATTCTATTTTAGAGCTTAACAGTAAGTTAATTTATGAAGGAATTTTTAAGGGTAAAGTATTAGAAACAGGTTGCAAGGAGTACAGTCCTTTAGTTCCAGGGGATATAGTATTGGGGTATATTTATGGTTCTCGCAAGGTTTATATTGATAAGCGAGTAAATAGAAAAAATATTCTTTGGCGTTACAACAAGAAAGCAGATCTTAGGCAGACAATTGTTTCTAATATTGATAATGTTTTGATTGTAAGTTCTGCTAATTTTCCCGAGATGAAAAATTTTTTTATTGACAGAGTTCTTGTTGTTGCAGAAGAGCAAAATATTGTTCCTGTTATTGTAATTAATAAAATTGACAAAGGAATAAGCCAAAGGGTGCAAGAATTTTCTGAAATTTATGAAAATCTAGGATACAAAGTTTTAAAAACCTCTGTTAAAACTTCTGAGGGCATTAAAGAAGTAAAAGAGATTTTGAAAAATTCAAGAACTTCTTTTATTGGCCAGTCTGGAGTTGGTAAATCTTCTTTGATAAATTTGATTGATTCGAGGGCTTCTCAATCGGTAAATGAAATTTCACATAAATATTCCAGGGGAAAGCATACTACCGTTTATTCGATATCATTTCATTCTGAGAGTGGAATAATAGTTGATACTCCAGGAATAAAGGAGTTTGGAATTGAAACATTACCTTTTGAGAGTCTTAAGTATTATTTTAAAGAGTTTGAAAATTTTGCTAGTTTTTGCAAATATAAATCTTGTTTGCATGTTAGCGAACCCTGCTGTTCTGTTACAAGTTCTTTAGGTAATGGTATTTCTAAACTTAGATACGAAAGTTATTTAAAGATTTTGTCAGAGCTTAAAAATTATAAAAATTATGCAAGATAAGCAGCAAGATAAATATTTAAAAAATATTGACTTTTATGAAATTTTGTCTTTAGTATCTAAGTACGTTTCTAATCCAGACACCGTTGATTTACTAAGTAATCAAAAAATATTAAAAACAAGAGAAAGTTTAGAGAAAATGTTCTCCTTTGTAAGTCTGATTAGAATGCTTTTTGAGAGTTATAAAGGATATCCAAACTCTTTTATAAATAGTTTAAAATATCCCATTTCATTATTATCAAAAGAAAATTCAAGAGTTTCTATTGATAATTTGAAAGATATTGTAGTGTTTTTAGATGAGGTTTCAAGAATAAATTTATTTTTACATAAAAATAATGACATCAAGAATCTTAATGTTCAAATTTTATCTGATTTATTATTTTTCAACTCAGAACTAAAAAGTTTGCTTAATGAATTGAAAGAACATATAGATGTTGATTCTCTTGAATTGAAAAGTGGTGTTGTAAAAGAATATGATTCGATTGAATTTGAAATTAAAAATTTAAATAGGCAAATTGAAAATCAGATAAAAAGAATAATTAGTTTGAATGCAGAATATTTGACTTCTAGTTTTGTTTATTATAAATCAAATAAATATACTCTTGCTCTTAAGTCTAATTTTAAAGGTAAAATTAAGGGTAATATTATTTCTATTTCGTCATCAGGTGAAACATTTTATATTGAACCAAATGATATTGTAAATGATAACAATAGGTTAAATTATTTGAGTTTAGAAAAAGAAAGAATAATTTTAAAAATTTTACAAAATCTTTCTGCTAAAGTTCATAACAACATTGTTCTTTTAAATAATCTTTATAATAATTTTTTGTATTATGATTCTTTAAAAGCACGAGCGATTTATGGAATCAAAACCAAAGGGATATTTCCCGAGATTTCAGATGTATTAAATATTTTTGATGCACATCATCCTTTGTTAAAGGATCCAAGGGTAATAACTTTTACTCCTTCTGAGAATCGTGTTGTAATTATTACTGGTCCTAATGCTGGTGGGAAAACAGTAACTTTAAAGACAATTGGACTACTTAGCGCAATGTTTCAATTTGGAATTCCTATTACTGTTGGTGAGTCTAGCACTTTTAAAATTTTTGATAACATTTTTATTGACATTGGTGATGAGCAGTCAATTTCCAACTCCCTTTCAACTTTTTCAAGCCACATGAGTAATATTTCTTATATTTTAAAACATACTACAAAAAATAGCCTTGTAATATTTGATGAATTTTGCTCAGGGACGGACATTGATCAAGGTCAGGCGCTTGCTATTTCAATTCTTGAATATTTAATCAATATTAATCCTTATGTTTTAATATCAACGCATTATAATGCCCTTAAATATTTTGCATATACCCATAAAGGTGTTGTTAATGCCTCTATGCGGATGGATTTAGAAACGATGCAGCCTAATTATAATTTAATTTTTTCAATTCCTGGTGAAAGTTATGCGTTTAATGTTGCTAATAGGGCTTTGATTGACAGGGGTATAGTAGTTCGTGCTAATGAAATTTATTCATCTCAAAAAACAGAAATTAATGAAATTTTAGAAAAATTAATAGAAAAAGAAAAAGATTTGCTTTTAATTAAAGAAAATATGAATAAGAAATTAATCCAAATAGAATTGCGAGAAAAAGAGATAGAAAATTTTTATCAAGATCTTTTATTAAAGGAAAAAAATATTGAGACAGAGCTTTTAAATGAGCAGAATGAATTTTTAAAAAATTCAAGAAAAGTTTTAGAAAATTTGGTTAGAGAGATAAAAGAGGGCAATATTAATGTTGCAAAGAATAAAGCTTTTATATCAGATTTGGAAAAAAATGTAGATCTTAAGTTAAATAAAGTAAATTCTTTTAACAATAAGAGAAATATGGTTGCAGATTTTAAAATAGGAGACAGGGTTAAGATACTTAATTCTAATGCAAAAGGGAAAATAGTTGAGATTTCAAAAAAGAAGATTACTGTTAATGTAGGTGCTTTTAATGTTAGTGTTTCTAGCTCAGAGATATCTTTGGAAAACTTTAAAGAAAAAAAAGAGGATGGTAAAAATTTTAACTTTTCAATTGATTATGATAAGGAGAATTTATTAAATCTTGTCGTTGATATTAGGGGCATGAGAGCCGTTGATGCTCTAGACTTTTTGAATAAGAAAATAGATAATATTATATTAAATGGCATTAATAAATTTGAGATCATTCATGGAAAAGGTGAGGGGCATCTTATGAGAGAAGTTCACAATTTGCTAAAAGAATTGAAGTTTGTTAGAAAATATTATTTTGCTCACCCTAGTGATGGAGGGTCTGGAAAAACTATAGTTGAGATTTAATTTAAGTGAATATATCAAAATTTAATGAATTTGAAAATGTATTGTTTCACATTTGCCTTGATGTTGATTTTGTGCTTGAGAATGAATTTGGCAATTCTTATGATATTCACCCCAACAGGCCTTTTAGGGGCAAGGCTGCAAATGGTCTTTTGGATGGTCTTTTTAGCGTTACAACAACTTTTACGTCAGGCTATGGATCTAAGTTTGGAAGAGGTTATTTGATTATTATTGAGATATTAACTTTAAATTTTGTTGATGGTGAATTTTGGGATAAGATAAATAAAAGGGGTATTGAAATCTTTAGAGAAGGACTTAAAAATAAATTTCCAAGCAAAAATCTTGATATAGTGCTTGATGGCAATGTTTATAAAATTATTGGGCCGTTTTTTTAATGGTTGTATTATTTCTAATAATTGAGAATAAATATATTCATTAAAGAAGTATTATTGTGTCAATTTGATATGTTTTTTAATATTGAGAAATTTTTAATATTAAAAATTTATTGTATGCTTTTGAAAAGCTTTGCTTGCTAATAAGTGTTAAGTTATTATTTTTATGTTGTATGATAAGGAGTTTTAATGCAATTTGAAGTAAAGGATCTGATAAATAAAATTAAAAAAGATGGGCTTGAAGAAGCTGAGCGAGCATCTAATGATATTATTTTGAAGGCTAAAAGAGAGGCAGAAGAAATAGTTGCTAGAGCAGAAGAAGCCGCTAGAGCATTAAAGGTAAAATCAGAAAAAGAAGCTAATGATTATAAATCTCATGCTCTTGAAGCTTCTCGTCAGGCCATCAGGGATTTAATTATTGGCGTTGAAAAGAATCTTAAATCTCTTTTTAAAAATGCTTTAAAAGATAATGTATCAGAAGTTTTTAGTGATAATAATTTCTTAGCAGAGCTTATAATTAAAATAACAGATTCATGGGCCAAGGGAGAAAAATTAGTTATTCAATTAAATGAATCTGATTTTTCTAGTTTAGAACAGATATTAAAACTAAAGCTTGGCAATAAGCTTAAGGAAGGAATGGAGCTTAGACCTTTCAGAGGCATAAGCAAAGGTTTTAAGATTCAAAAAAAGAATATTGGTTTGCATTATGATTTTTCAGCTGAAACTATTGCAGACATTCTTTTTGATTATCTTAATCCAAGATTTAAGGAAGTTATAAAAGTGGTCTAGGAGACTTTTGTGTTGGATTCATATTATTATGTTTTATCTTCTTTGCCTTATATTGATTTAAAATCTTTGAAAAAGTATAGTGTTTCAGATTTTTTGAATAATGTCGAAATTTCTTTAAGTAAAAAGGACTTTGATTTTTTAAAAGGATTGTTAGAATTTAAGGTAGATAGGGGTAAGTCAAAAGTTATTGATCTTTTCCTTGATTTTGAAGATGCAATAAGATATACACTTGCGGCTTTAAGGGCAGAAAAATTGGGGTTGTCTAAGGATTTTTATTTAGAATCTGCTTATTTTTCAAGTTACTATCTGAGTATTTTGAAAAATATCTGTTTGAAAGAAAATCCTTTTGAAATAGAATTAAGTTTTGATCTTCTTAAGTGGCAATTTTTAACTGATCTTGAGGTTGGGCATGAATTTGATTTTGAGAAATTAATAATTTACTTTTTAAAGCTAAGGTTATTTTTAAGGCATAATTTATTTAAAGAAAAATTGGGTATTCAAAATTTTGACAATATTTGTAAAAATTTAATTGATAAAACTAATGAAAAAGTTTAGAAAAGGAATTTAGATGAATACAAAAGGAAAAGTCGTTGGAGTTAATGGAAACTTGGTTACTATTGAGGTAGAAGGTTCAGTTTCTATGAATGAAGTTTTATTTGTAAAGACCGCTGGTAGAAATTTAAAAGCCGAAGTAATTCGTGTTAGAGGCAATGAAGTTGATGCACAAGTTTTTGAATTAACAAAAGGTATATCTGTTGGGGATCTAGTTGAATTTACAGACAAGCTTTTAACAGTTGAACTTGGGCCAGGCCTTTTAACTCAAGTGTATGACGGACTTCAAAATCCTTTGCCGGAATTGGCTATTCAATGTGGATTTTTTTTAGAAAGGGGAGTATATTTAAGGCCCTTGAATAAAGATAAAAAGTGGAATTTTAAAAGAACTTCCAAGGTTGGAGATATCGTTATTGCGGGTGATTTTTTAGGTTTTGTGATTGAGGGAACTGTTCACCATCAAATAATGATTCCATTTTATAAAAGAGATTCTTATAAAATTGTGGAGATTGTAAATGATGGTGACTATTCGATTGATGAGCAAATTGCTGTAATTGAAGATGATTCTGGCATGAAGCATAATATTACAATGTCTTTTCATTGGCCTGTTAAAATTCCTATTACTAATTATAAGGAACGACTTATTCCTAGTGAGCCTATGTTGACTCAAACTAGAATTATAGATACATTTTTCCCAGTTGCCAAAGGTGGAACTTTTTGCATTCCGGGGCCTTTTGGAGCTGGAAAAACAGTTCTTCAACAGGTTACAAGTCGAAATGCTGATGTTGATGTGGTGATTATTGCGGCTTGTGGTGAGCGAGCAGGAGAAGTGGTCGAAACTCTTAAGGAATTTCCTGAGTTAATGGATCCAAAAACCGGTAAATCTTTAATGGATAGGACTTGTATTATTTGTAATACATCTTCAATGCCAGTTGCAGCCAGAGAAGCTTCCGTTTATACTGCTATTACTATTGGTGAGTATTACAGGCAAATGGGACTTGATATTCTTCTTTTGGCAGATTCAACTTCAAGATGGGCGCAAGCTATGAGAGAAATGTCTGGTCGTCTTGAAGAAATTCCCGGTGAAGAGGCTTTTCCGGCGTATCTTGAATCTATTATTGCTTCCTTTTATGAAAGGGCAGGCATTGTAGTTCTTAATAATGGCGATATTGGGTCTGTAACAGTTGGTGGTTCTGTAAGTCCTGCTGGCGGTAATTTTGAAGAGCCAGTCACTCAAGCAACTTTAAAGGTTGTAGGAGCATTTCACGGACTTACAAGAGAAAGGTCTGATGCTAGGAAATTTCCAGCAATTAGCCCTCTTGAATCTTGGAGCAAATATAAGGGTGTTATTGATTCTGAAAAGACTGAATATGCAAGATCTTTTTTGGTAAAAGGCAACGAAATCAATCAGATGATGAAAGTTGTTGGGGAGGAGGGCATAAGTAACGAGGATTTTTTAATTTATTTAAAATCTGAACTTCTTGATGCATGTTATTTACAACAAAATTCATTTGATTCTGTTGATGCTGCTGTAAATTCAGAGCGTCAAAATTATATGTTTGATATAGTTTACAACATTCTTAAAGCCAACTTTGAGTTTTCTGATAAACTTCAAGCAAGAGATTTTATAAATGAATTAAGGCAAAATCTTTTAGACATGAATCTTTCTTATTTTAAAGATTATAAGTTTAATAAATTGGAGCATGCTTTGAATGAATTGATAAATTTTAAAAAGGTAATTTAGGGGTTTGGAGAAATATATATATGAAAAGAGTCTATAGTAAAATAGAGTCTATAGCAGGCAATGTAATAACTGTTACAGCTCAAGGGATTAAGTATGGTGAGCTTGCTATTGTGAAAGCAAAAGATACAAGTTCTCTAGCCGAAGTGATTAAGCTTGATCGAGAGAAAGTTTCTCTTCAGGTTTATGGTGGTACAAGAGGTGTTTCTACGTCAGACGAAATAAAATTTTTGGGCCATTCAATGCAGGTTTCATTTTCTGACAATTTGTTGGGTAGAATTTTTGATGGTTCTGGAAATCCTAGAGACGGAGGTCCTACTCTTGATGATAGTTTGATTGAAATCGGGGGGCCTTCTGCAAATCCTACAAAACGGATTGTTCCTAGAAATATGATAAGAACGGGGCTTCCGATGATAGATGTTTTTAACACTCTTGTTGAATCTCAAAAATTGCCAATTTTTTCTGTTTCTGGGGAGCCTTATAATGAGCTGCTTGTGAGAATTGCGCTTCAAGCAGAAGTTGATTTAATAATTCTTGGCGGAATGGGGCTTAAGAATGATGATTATTTAACTTTTAAAGATTCTTTAGAAAAAGGTGGAGCTTTAAGTAGGGCAATTTTTTTTGTTCATACTGCTAATGATTCTGTTGTTGAATCCTTAACTGTTCCTGACATTTCGCTTTCTGTTGCTGAGAAGTTTGCCCTTAAGGGTAAAAAAGTTTTGGTACTTCTTACAGATATGACAAATTTTGCTGATGCGATGAAAGAAATATCTATTACAATGGAACAAGTACCTTCTAATAGAGGTTATCCTGGAGATTTATATTCTCAGCTTGCATATCGTTATGAGAAAGCTATTGATTTTGAAGGTGCAGGATCGATTACAATACTTGCGGTTACAACAATGCCGGGTGATGATGTTACTCATCCTGTTCCTGATAACACTGGGTATATTACAGAAGGCCAGTATTATTTAAAGGGCGGCAGAATAGAGCCTTTTGGGTCGCTTTCAAGGCTTAAGCAAATGGTAAATAGTAGAACTAGAGACGATCATAGAACTATAATGGATTCAATGATCAAGCTTTATGCATCTTCAAAAGAGTCTGTAGAAAAAAAGGCTATGGGATTTAATATGACCAAGTGGGATGAAAAATTGCTCAAGTATAGCAATATGTTTGAAAGCAAGATGATGGATTTGTCTGTTAATATTCCATTAGAAGAGGCTTTAGATTTGGGTTGGGAGATTCTTGCTAGTTGTTTTAGTCCAAAAGAAACGGGAATAAAAACAGACCTTATTGAAAAGTATTGGCCTAAAAAAGAGACTTATTGAGTATGTCTAAAATTAAATTAACCAAAAATGATCTTAAAAAGCAAAAAGACGAACTTAAAATGTTTAAGAGATATTTACCTACTTTGCAGCTTAAAAAGCAACAGCTTTATATGGAAATTGTTAAAATTGAGAATTCTTGTAGAATTAAAAAACTTGAGCAACAAAAACTTAAGGAGAGTATTTCTAATTGGATTTCTCTTTTTAGCGAAAAATTTCCTTTTGAGAGTTGGATTCAGGTAAAAACAGTAGTCAAAAAGTCTTTAAATATTGCAGGGGTTGCAATTCCCATATTCGATTCTATTGAATATGAAGAGATAAGGCATGACTTACTTTTTACCCCTTATTGGGTAGATAAGGGGATTGAAATTCTTAAAATTGTGATTCAAATTGATGTAGAACTTAAAATTTTAAAAAAACAGATCAATTTGCTTTTAAAAGAGTTTCGAGTAACATCTCAGAGGGTTAATTTATTTGAAAAAGTTATGATACCAACAGCTAAGGCTAATATAAAAAAAATTAATATATATCTTGGAGATCAGCAAACCGCGGCTGTTGTAAGAGGTAAAATTGCTAAATCTAGTTTGATAAAAAAAAATAGGAACAGCTTATGATTGTAAAAATGAAAAAAGTTTTACTTTTGACTTTATCAAAATATAAAAAAGAATCATTAGAGATTTTAAGAGACTTTGGAGCAGTTCACATTAATTCTTGCAACAAGAATTCAGAATCTTTGCAAAAAAGCATTGATAATAGGCGAATTTTAATACAAGCTTTTTCCTTGCTTAGAGAAGATGGGGGCGTTAAAGCTTTAAAATCTTCTAATGGAAATTTTTTAGATATTGCAAAAAGCATAGTCAATTTAGGTAATGAAATTAAAGAATTTCAAGACATTAAGCGATCTTTATTACATGAAAGGAATTTGATTTCTGTTTGGGGAAATTTTTCTTTAGAGAATATTGATAAATTGAAAGAGTCTAACATTTATATTCAATTTTTTAAAATTCAAAAAAGTGAATATAAAAATTTATTAAGAGACCCTAATGTTAATGTGTTTTTGATTAAAAACGTAAAAAACACTTCTTATTTTGTGAGTGTTGGTGAGTTTGAGCAAAAAATTGAAATTGCTGATGAGTTTAAGTTTAATTATGATCTTAATTATATTAATAATAAATTAAAGGTTGTTGATGAGATTTTAGATCAAAAATTGACTCAAATTTCTCTTTTTAATAAATATATTGATATTTTAAGAGATGAGATAAAAAATTACGATCAAATAGTAGAGTTTGAGCAAGTTTTAGCTGATATGCAAACCGATTTTGAGGATTTTTCGTATATTACAGGCTTTGTTCCAGCTGAAAGTCAAGAATCTCTTAAAAGCGCAGTTTTAAAAGCAGGTTTTGCGGTGCAATTTGCAGATCCTGGAGAAAATGATATTATTCCAACTTATATAAAAAGAAAAGGAATTGCCAATTTGGCTGCACCTATTTTTAATATTTTAGAGACAATTCCTGGGTATAAAGAAAGGGATATAAGTTTTATCTTTATGTTATTTTTCTTTGTGTTTTTTGGTATGATCATAGGTGATGCAGCTTATGGAGTGATATTTTTTTTGATAGGAATTTTGCTTAGTTTGAGTTTTCTTTTTAAGGGCAAGCCCTTAACACCAGTTCATGGGTTAATATTTTATCTAAGTATATCATCAATACTTTATGGCGCCATGACTGGGACTTGGTTTGGTAGTCCTTTAATTCTTGAAATGTTTCCTATTTTAAATTCATTTAAAGTTAGTTATTTGACAGAGAAAAATAGTGTACAAAATATTATCTTTATCTGTTTTTCAATAGGAGTTTTGCAAATTTCATTAGCGCATACTTGGAATTTTTTAAGACAAGTAAAGGAAAAGCCTTATATTCATTCAATTGCACAGATTGGTTGGCTTATGTGTATATTTGGACTTTATTATCTTGTTTTGAATTTAATACTAAGTCAATCTCGATTTCCCATGTATAATGCTGTTTATAATGTAATATATTTTGGCGTTGCACTTGTATTTGTTTTTAGTAAGCAAGATGGCTCAAATTTTTTCAAGTGTATATTGAAAAGTTTTGGGGGTATTATAGAGCAGTTTTTAACCACTGTGTCGGGGTTTGCAGATATAATATCTTATATTAGACTTTTTGCAGTTGGGCTTGCAGGACTTTCAATCTCAGCAAGTTTTAATACTATGTCAATACCTTTGTTAAAATCTTCTAATATTGGTTTTGTAGTAGCCGGAATTATTGTTATACTTTTTGGGCATGTTTTAAATATAATGTTATCTTTACTTTCAGTAATTGTTCATGGAGTAAGGCTTAATATGCTTGAATTTTCAAACCATTTAGGGCAAGAATGGAGTGGATATGCTTATAAGCCTTTTAGAAAAATGAAAAAATAAATAAAAAGGAGTACTTATGGATATAGGTTTAATAGGAGTTAATTCAGCTTTAACAATCTCAGCAATAGGTTCTGCGTTGGGCATGGGGGCAGCAGGTAGTGCTGCTATTGGAGCATGGAAGAGATGCTATATGCAAGGAAAGCCAGCGCCATTTTTATTGATCGTTTTTGTTTCAGCACCATTAACCCAAATAATATATGGATATATTTTGATGAACACATTATATGAGGTAATGATGCAGACAAATCCATGGTTGTTGCTTGGAGCTGGTCTTGGTGGTGGGTTTGCTATTGCTGTTTCTGGATTTGCTCAAGGTAAAGCAGCAGCAGGTGCTTGTGATGCATTTTCTGAGACTGGGAAAGGATTTGCTACATATCTATTAGTTTTAGGATTAATAGAATCTGTTGCTCTTTTTGTAATGGTATTCTTAATGATATTTAAGTTTGTTTAATTTTGATTTATTATTTCTTTTAATATTAAATTTTCTCGTAATTTATGAGTTAATTTAATATATTTATTATTATGAGAAATGTGGTTTTATTGTTTTTTGCTTTGCCTTTTTCTATTTTTTCGAATTCGTCAAGTAATAAAAATTTTCCGTATTGGATTTTACTTGAAAAAGGCAGGCAATTTCTTTATTCTAAATCTGAATTTAGTAAGTCTAATCTTACACAGGCTATTAATTATTTGCAGGAAGCTTTGCTTAGAAAGGGCGTTTATCCTGAAGCCAGCTATTATTTGTCAGTAGCTTATGGTATGTCTGGCAATGCTATTCTTGAAAAATTAAACCTTTACAAGTCTTTTGAAGACAAAGATTATTTACTAGATGAATCTTTTGAAAAAAAAATACTTTTTTCTTTAGCTAAAATGGCTGAACTTGAGAATAATTATGTTGATACGATTGATTATTTGAATGACATATTAAACAAGTTTTCAACTAAAAAAGATTATTACAGTTATCATGATTATTCTCAAGGCGAAAATAGTATGTCAAATAATGAATTTAATGTTTCATTTTATTTAACTTCTTATTTAAAACAAGTAAGAGGAGCTTTTGGTATTGATTTTACTTTTAATCTTTATAGATTTAAAAACTACAATGTTATTGATACTCATCAATTATTGTCAAAAGTTTATTTGCGCTTAAAAGCTTATGAACTTTCAATTACTCATGGACTTATAGCTGCAGTAGGAATTTTAACAAGAATGTATGATTATGTTTGTTATTATGAACCTGTGTATCAGTTTAGAAATTTAAGGTCTTTTGTTCAAAAAATTAATGAGTATAAGGCAATAAAAAATGCTTTTGAATCTACAGATTTTTGGGAAATAGTTTATAACGTTGCTGCTGCTACTTATGCATATTCTAATGGCAATTATAAATTTAGAGCAATAGATACTTGGAAACTAATAGTAGATCTTGCACCAGGATTTTCTCCTTATATTGCGAAATCAAGAAGTCAAATTAAAAATTCTTTATATTTTAAAAAAAATAATTTTTAAATCTTGACTTGTAGTTCAAGAGGGGGAGTAGTATTAGTATTCGTAAGAAAAACTTTTGCATTATTGCACACATTGATCATGGTAAATCTACATTAGCTGATCGATTTATTCAAAAGGCCAAAATAATATCCGATCGTGATTTTAAAAGTCAAATGCTTGACAGTATGGATATTGAGCGAGAAAGAGGAATTACAATAAAAAGTCAGGCAGTAACAATTACTTATAAAAGTAATGACGGTGATTTTTATGAGTTAAATTTTGTAGATACTCCAGGCCATGTTGATTTTTCTTATGAAGTCTCAAGAGCAATTTCATCTTGTGAGGGCGCTCTTTTATTAATTGACGCAAGCCAGGGAATACAGGCTCAAACAGTTTCTAATTTTTATATGGCTTTTGAGCATGATTTAGAAATTATTCCTGTTATTAATAAGATAGACCTTCCGAATGCTAATGTTGATTTTGTAAAAAAGCAAATAAAAAATGATTTAGGATTAAATGAAGAAATTGCTATTTTGATTTCTGCTAAGAATGGAATAGGAATTGATGATTTGCTTGAAGCTATTTGTAAGTACGTGCCATCTCCTAAAGGAAGTGTTAAGGACCCATTAAGAGCATTAATTTTTGATTCACATTATGATTCTTATAGAGGGGTTGTTGTTCATTTTAGGATTTTCGAAGGACAAATCAAAACAGGCGATAAGATTAGGCTAATGCATACTAATAGCGAGCATTTAATTGAAGAGATTGGAATTTTTAAAATATCACTTGAAAAAAAAGATAGTCTAGAAGCAGGAGATGTTGGATATTTTATTGCAGGAATAAAAAATATATCAGATGTGAAGATTGGAGATACAGTAACCCTTTGTGATTTTCCTGCATTATCTCCTCTTGAGGGATTTAAAGAAGTCAAGCCTGTAGTGTTTTCTTCGGTGTATCCGGTTGATGCCAATCAATATGATGATCTTTTAAAGGCAATGGATAGATTAAAGCTTAATGATGCGTCGTTAACATTTGAAAAAGATTCATCATCGGCGCTTGGTCATGGTTTTAAATGCGGATTTCTTGGTCTTTTGCATTTAGAAGTTATTCAAGAACGCATTGAGCGCGAATTTAATTTAAATGTGATATTGACTTCTCCTTCTGTTAGATACAAAATAATCCCTAAAAAGGGAGAGCCTTATTTTATTGAAACTCCCGAGCAATTTCCTGGAAACGAAGCTATTGAAAGCGTTCTTGAGCCTTATATTAAGGCTAATATTATTGTTCCTACAGAATTTTTGGGAAATATTATGAGCGTGTGTTTATTAAAAAGAGGAGTGCAGACAAACTTGATTTATCTTGATACTAAGCGTGTTGAACTTATTTATAAAATGCCCCTTTCTGAAATACTTTTTGATTTTTATGACAAGATTAAATCTGTAAGTCGCGGATATGCTTCTTTTGATTATGAACTTTTAGATTATGAGTATACAGATTTAGTAAGATTAGATATATTAGTCAATGGAGATAGAGTTGATGCACTATCTCAGTTGGTTTTTAAAGATAGTGCCAGAACTAAGGCTATTGGGATTTGTAAAAAATTGAAAGATGAAATAGCAAGACAACAGTTTAGAATAGCTATTCAAGGTGCTATTGGTTCTAATGTTATTGCTCGAGAGACAATCTCTCCTGTTAGAAAAGATGTTATTGCCAAGTGTTATGGTGGTGATATTACTCGTAAGAGGAAACTTTTAGAAAAGCAAAAAGAAGGTAAAAAGCGAATGAAGATGGTGGGAAATGTTGAAATTCCACAAAGTGCTTTTCTAGCGGTTCTAAAATCCAATGATAATTAAATTTGTTTTTAATTTTTAAAGTCATTTGATTGGCAAAGCCCTTGAAAATGCGATAGAATATTTTTATCATTACTTATTTAAAATTAGTTGTATGTAGTTTTAAATTTATATGGAGTAATTTATGCTTAAGTCTAATAAAGTTGTTCTTATTGGAGCTGGCGGAGTGGGTTCAAGCTTTGCTTATGCTTTGACAATAGACAATTCGCTTGTACATGAACTTGTGATTATTGATGTTAATGAAAATAAAGCAAAAGGTGAGGTTATGGACCTTAATCATGGCCAAATGTTTTTAAAGAAGAATATTAATGTATTGTTTGGAACTTACAAAGATTGTGCTAATGCAGATATTGTTGTAATTACAGCAGGGCTTAATCAAAAACCCGGTGAAACAAGACTTGATTTGGTTGATAAAAATTCTAAAATTTTTAAAGATATTGTAACTAATGTTGTATCTAGTGGTTTTGATGGTATTTTTGTAGTTGCAAGTAATCCTGTAGATATCATGACTTATGTTACAATGAAATATTCCAAATTTCCTATTCATAGGGTTATTGGTACTGGCACTATTCTTGATACTTCAAGACTTAGATATTTTTTAAGTGATCGTTTTAATGTAAACACTCAAAATATACATTCATATATTATGGGTGAGCATGGTGACAGTTCTTTTGCTACTTGGGATGAAACAAAAATAGCAATGAAACCTTTATCAGAATATCTTGCTGAAGGCAAAATAACCGAGCCTGAGCTTGATGAAATTCATAAAAAGGTTGTGAATGCTGCTTATGAGGTGATTAAGCTTAAGGGGGCAACCTATTATGCTATTGGACTTGGTATTAAGAATATTGTAAATGCAATAATTGGAGATCAGAATATTATTTTGCCAATATCTTCTTATATCGATGGTCAGTATGGGGGATTAGTTAAAGATATTTATATTGGAGCACCTGCCATAGTTTGCAAAGAAGGAGTCAAAGAAGTTTTAAACTTTAAGATAAGCCCTAAAGAGCTTGAGAGGTTTAACAGTTCTGCTAATCAGCTTAAAAGCTATATCGATAAAATAGAATTTTAGTATAAAGACCCCTAAATATTGGGGGTTTTCATTTTTCAAGCATATTTTCTCCGTTTTTTCTGTGTTCAATTGCTTCAAGTAAGGCTTCTCTTGAAATGTTTTTTTCTTCCTTTAAATCGGAGATTGTTCTTGCAATTTTTAGTATTGAATGTGTTGCTCTTGAAGATATATTGAGTTTGTTTAGAATGTAAATCAAATCATTTTTTAAGATTGCACTTAATTCGCAAAATTTTTCAATGTGATCGGAATTAAGATCGGAATTTTTATTTATGTTTGCAAAATTTTCGTATCTTATATTTTGAATATTTCTTGCTTTTATTATTCTTTTTTTTATTTCACTTGAACTTTCGCTTGTTTCGCTGAATAATTTTTCATTATTAATTGCTCTTGTTGGAACTCTAATATCAATTCTATCAAGCATTGCAGCTCCAAGTTTTTTCCAATAATTTGAAATTTCTTGTTGTGAGCAAAAACAGTCTGTATTTTTTTTGCCAAGATTTCCACAAGGACAAAGATTCATTGCAAGTATTAGTTGAAAATTGGCAGGGTATTTGAATAATTTAGAACTTGCCCTTGAGATTGAAATTGATTTGTCTTCAATAGGTTCGCGCAAAGATTGTAAGATAGATTTTTTAAATTCCAAAGCTTCATCTAGAAATAATATTCCGTTGTGGGCAAGAGACACTTCTCCAGGTAAAGGATTAGGGCCCCCTCCGATTATTCCCTCTTTACTGGCAGTATGGTGAGGATTTCTAAAAGGTCTTTTTTTTATTATCTTGCTGTCTATTAATTTTCCCGATATTGACCATATTCTATTTGTTTCTATAAGCTCTTTGTTTGTAAGTGGAGGAAGAATAGATTGGGCGCATTTAATGCTAAGTGTTTTTCCGCTTCCAGGTGGACCAAACAGCATGATGTTATGTCCACCGGCAATTGCTATTTCAATTGCTCTTTTTGCTCTTTGTTGTCCTTTTATATTCTTAAAGTCATAATCTAAAATAGAATCTTCTTCAATTTTTGATTGTTTGGTATTTGTTCTTGGAGGAAGTATATTGCCGTTTAATTGTTCTATAATTTTTATAGTTTCTTTTAAATCTTTAACACCCCAAATATTTAAACCATCTATTAGGCGGGCTTCTTCTAAATTTTCAAAAGGAACTATTGCAAATTTTATTTCCTTCTCTTTGGCAAGAGCAATTGCTGGTAAAACCGCTTTTATTGATCTTATTTTGCCATCTAATTGTAATTCTCCCAATATTAAGATTTCTAAATTTTTATTATCTTTGCTTTCTTGGATTTTAATAATGCTAATAGCAATCGAAAGGTCAAAAGCTGTACCAAGCTTTTTAATTCCGGCTGGTGCAAGATTTATTAATATTCTATCTTTAGGGAAATTAAAATTTGAATTCTTGATAGCCGATTTTACTCTTTCTCTTGATTCTTTAATTTCACTCCCAGCAAGTCCTACAATATCAATTCCAGAAATTCCTTTTTTTATGTCTATTTCAATCTCAATTAGTTCTCCTTCATATCCGATTGATGAGTGTGAATAGATTTTCATCTAATAGCTCTCCTTAAAGGCTTGTAGCTTTCCAAACTATCTTTTAATGATTTGTATGGCAGTAAAAAACAGTCTTTTCTATTTGTATTTGTAAATACGTCAAAAATTCTTAAACTTGTGTCAATTTCGTCTAGATTTTCAAAATCATTGTTTATCACTTTTTGCACTAAATTTAGAATTTCGAGCTTTGGTTTGTTATTGCACAATTTATTTAAAGCGTTGGCACTTGCAAGTAAAACTATGCATCCAGATGCATGATGTTTTAAATTAAATTGTCCATTATTTGTTTCTATTATTTGGAATAAAATTTGATCTCCACATTTGGATTGATGCTTGAAATTCTGGTTTGTTTCTACTTTTATTACGTAATTATTTACTTTACTAAGCCTTATTAATTCTTTTTTAGTTTTTTCAGTGAGCATAATTTAATTTTATTTTCTTTGATTTATTAAATCAATAATAAAAGATGATCCTAAAATTAAAGTTAATCAAAAATCAAATTTTTGATTAACTTTGTTAAGATCTTTATTTTATAAATTTTTATGAAAGCTCTTTTATTACTTTTTTTAATCCCAATATAAAATTATCAATTTCTTCTTGAGTATTATAAAAATAAAAGCTAATTCTTAAAAGATGGTTTTTATTTAAATTTTCTGGGAAAAATGCTACATATGAACAAGTTTTTCCGGCTCTGGTTGCTATTCCCATTGTATCTAGATAGGTTTCAATATCGTGGGAGTGAATATTTTTTACTGTAAATGATATTATTGAATTTCTTTTAAGATTTGTATTTAATATAAATTCAACTTCATCAAGCTCTTGTAATTTTTTAACCCCATATTCGATTAACTGCTGATCATGCTCTAAAATAAAATCCATAGAAATATTATTGATATATTTTATTGCTTCTTCAAGCCCGACAATTCCTGCAATATTTGGGGTTCCTGATTCAAATTTATTAGGAGCATCAGACGATTTGAATTTAATTTTTTCATTTTCTATAAATATTTCTTCTACAGTATTTCCTCCCAATTTTGAGCTATGAAGTTTTTCAGCCATATTATTTGAAATGTATAAAATTCCTATTCCTGTTGGAGCAAGCATTTTATGTCCAGAAAATACCAAAAAGTCACAGCCAATTTTTTTAACATCTATTTTTATATGGGGTGCCATTTGTGCAGCATCTATAAAAAGACATATATTGTATTTTTTTGCGATTTTTCCAATAGATTCCAAATCATTAATGGTTCCTAAGGTATTATTTATTCCTGAAATACTAATTAGTTTTGTTTTTTCTGTAATAAGTTTTTCAATTTCTTCAGGGGTAATAATTCCCATTTCATTGAACTTGGCTAATTTAATTGTTAAATTAGCCAAACTTGCAAGATTTACCCAAGGAAGCAAATTACTGTTATGTTCAAGAGTTGTAAGAATAATTTCATCTTTTTTTTTAAAGTATTTTGAGTAAAAAAATGAGCTTGCAATAGTATTGATTCCATCAGTAGTTCCAGAGGTGAATATTATATTTTTTGCAGATTCTGCATTAATGAAATTTTTCACAAGTTCTCTTGTTTTTTCTATCTTTATGCTCGATTGAATTGCAAATTTGTGCCCGCTTCTGTGCACATTTGCGTTGTAATTTTCATAATATTCAACGTTAGAATAAATTACGTTTTTGGGCTTTTGAGAAGTTGCTGCATTGTCAAAATAAATTATATGCTTATTGTCAAACTTTTTATTTAAAATAGGAAAATCTTTTCTTAAAAATTTAACCTTTTCGACATTGCTTTTTATTTGTTTGAAATCCATAATCCTTATAAGTTCCTTTGTATTAATTTTTAGCCTTTAATTATTATATCATTATTTTTTTCTTAACAAAAAAAGTTTAAAATGATTATTAATTAATAATCATTTTTTTTTAAAATTCAAATTTATTTTTTTGTATAAATTTTGTTTATTGGTTATGTTTTTTGATTATGATATACTCGTTTATATGAAAGAAGTAATTTATAGGTTTGAGAAAGCCGAAGATTATAAATTAGTTCCTGTTAATAATATTTATGGGAATGTAACTAATACAGGAGAGATTTTTTGCGATCTTGTTTTTGAGTCCACAGAGATTTCTGAAGAGATTGCTTACACAAAAACTAAAGAAGGTGTTTTGGAAGAGGCTTCAAAAGAGCTTAAAAGTGGGGAAGAGGGGAAAATAGTATTAATCAACTCTTTTATAGGAATTTCTATTACAAAGACTACTGCTAGAAATATTGCTTATTGGCTTTTGAAAAAAGTTGATGAATTAGAAGATAATGAATAGTAAAACATCCGAAGATAGAATTAAGATTTATTTATCAAAACTTAGGAAGTATAAAAACAAAATTTTAAGCACAAATAGTATTAAAAATATTATTGAAGTATCAGATATTTCTGATAATGATATTGAAAATATAGGACTCCATTTTAAAAGGTCTTATGCGAGAGCCAAAAGATTTTTTGATATAGGCAAGATAGATATTGCTTTTAGAGAGCTTGAATCTATCTATTTTTATTCTCTTCACGATAAATCAATGTTTAGTTTGTTTTTTTTTCTTTTTAAAGAAATTGCTGATAGGGTAGATACTAAAGAATCTAAAAAAAAAATGATCCATTTGACTTTGCAAGCAAAAGAATTCGGAATAAGAGATGATTTAGATTTAATCGACTATTATGAATTTAAGAAATCTAAGAACAGAATGTTAATATTAGCTATAAGTTCTATTTTAATATTTTGTATTTCTTTGATTACTTACAGATCTTTTCAGAGTTTCATGGGTATGAATGGGAATGGTAAAATGGCTTTAAAAGAAAAATTTACTCCTTCTTTCACATCGCAAGGTCTTCCCCCTATTACCATGGCTACTGATTTAGTAGTTGAAGCTGTTAATCTTATTTCAAGCCCCAAAGAGTTCTATTACATAGAAATAGAGGATGCTAAAGTTTTGGTGTTTGAAGATGCGCATTTGTATCAGCTTAAGGCGGGGGTTGTCTCAACAACGTATCCTGTTAAAAAGATTTCTTACAGAGTTACAGTTTACGATGATCTTGGCAAATCTGTGCTGAATCAGGTTTTTTCTAAAGAAAGTGATTTTTCTGCAAAATGGGGCAAAGATGTTTATATCCCAATTGATGTTATATCAAGTATACCAAGAGCTATCGATGTTAATCCTAAAAAAATAGTATTAGATATTATTGACATTGATTTTTTTGAAAATGTTGATGATAAAATTGGCATAAATCTTGACTCAGATTCTTTTATATTAAAATTTAAATATATTGGAAATTATTTTCAAAAGTCTTTTGGGATTTATAAGGCAAATACTGTGATAGAAGTTTTCAATTCTTCAAAAGATGTTATTAAAAATTTGGAGATTGAAATTGGTTATATTGATAAGGAGGGTAGGATCATTAGGTCTTTGCGACGCAAATTAATCTCTTCTGCCAATTCTTTTTTAAAATCTAAATCCAAGCAGAGTTTCACAATTAGTACGATTTTCCCAAATGAGATTTATCCTACAATTGAAAAAGATTTTTCTTCTATTAAAATTTATAATGTTATGATTAAATAGAGCTTTAAAACTATCTTAAGATTTCTTTTTCTTTTAGATTTGAGACAATGTTAAGCGGAATCAGTGTGGTCAAAATGTTTATCAACATATAAAGGCCAAGAAGTGTTAAGCTAAAGCTTAAGCTTAAATGTATTTGAAATTCAGATACGTAATATTCTGAGTTTAATATTTCAGAATTTTCTTCTCCAAATATTTTTAAAAAAAAATTTAAAACATTATCAACAAAATTTATTAAATAAGATATTTTAAGTGTTAAATAATTTCCAATTATTATTCCAATTCCACAAAAGGTGGTGCTTAATGTGAGCGATATCAAAAGAAATATTATTTTTATGTTTAAATTATTCATTCCAATTGATTTTAGTATTGCAATTTTCTTTTTATTTTCAAAAATAAGCATTGAAAGGGACGAAGATATATTGATGCTTGCAAATATTATAATCAAAGCCATAATGAATATTAAAAGTTTTTTACTTATATCTAGATTATTGTATTTATTTGAGTAAAGTTCATAGAATGTTTTTATTTGGAATTCTTGAAATTCGGTTTCTAAATTCTGTTTTAAGATTTCATTGTTTTTTATGGAATTGGAATTTGTTTTAAGTCCAAGTATGCTTTTTGAAAATTTTTTTGACATTAAATTTTCGTTTTCAAAAGAAATCAGCACCAAATTATTATCGATATCTTTTAATCCGGTTTCAATTATTCCTGAGATATTAAATTTTTTTATTCTGGGCATTATTTTGTTATTTTTTGTATTTGGAATCAAAACATCAATTTTTTCATTAAGATTTAAATTAAGTTTATTTTTTATTTGATTTGAAATGAGTATAGAATCCTTTTTTAAATTTTTAGTACCCTTTATTAATTTTATTGATTTATTTTCTAATATGAATTTATTTTCTATTGCTCTTATTAATACACCTTGTTTTTTATTATTTCCAATAATTCCATAAGTTCTTTTCTCAAAAAAATAATTCAAATCCTTGTAATTATATTTTTTTTTAAGAGAGCTTAATCTGTCTTTTAGATAATAAGTTATATTTGTATCGTTGTATTCTATTTGCATTGAAAATCCTTCACTTTCAATATATTTATTAATAGTAGAAGTCATAATGTTGCTAGACATATAGTAGACGATAATTAATGGAATCATTACTAAACTTAATGATATTCCAGAGCCTATTAAAGCTATTTTATTTGTTGAATTTTTAAAAATTAAATACGCAATTTTTATAATTTCTGGTAGCTTTAGTATCATATTTTTTTTAATGTCCTATCTTTGAATTCATATTTTGAATCTGCTTTGTTTGCAAATTGCGGATTGTGACTAACCAGTATTAATGTTTTTTTAAAATTTTTTGCTGTATTGATAAGTAGATTTTCTACAGTTTTAGCTGTGCTTAAGTCTAAATTTCCCGTAGGTTCATCGCACAATATTATATTCGGTTCATTGATTAGTGCTCTAGCAATAGCAACTCTTTGTGATTCGCCTCCTGAGAGCTCTGAAGGATAATGATTTGCTCTGTTTTCTATTTTTAATATTTTCATGAGATCGAAAGCTTTTTTATTTATTGTTTCTTTTGTTTCTTGGCCCGAAATAATTTGAGGTAAGATTATATTTTCAATTACACTAAATTCATTTATTAAATTATAATTTTGGAATACCAAACCTATTTGTTTGTTTTTATACAAACTTAGTGTTTTTTCATTTGCATTTTTCAAAAATATTCCACACGATATTATTTCTCCAGAATCTATTTTGTCAATTCCTGAAATCATGTTAAAAAGAGTTGATTTTCCACAGCCACTTTTTCCTTGGATTGAAATAAATTCACCCCTTTTTACGGTTAAGTTTAAATTTTCTATTACTTGAATTTTTGTTTTATTTTTTTTATATGCTTTGCAAAGATTTTTTATAATTAATATATTGTCCATTTTACTACCCATTAATAGTTTCAATGTTTTTTTGATTTCCAATTTTTTTTGTTGCCTTCACGCTTGAATAAATTGTAGAAAAGCATGCAAAGCAGAAAGTAAATGCCAAATCGCTTAAAAATAATTTAGGAGTAATTATATTTTTTACTATTTGTATTTTAATTCCATCTATTTTTAAAGCCAATATTTGATTTAAAAAATTTATTAAAGTGTTTACCAGATTGTCAATTATTTTTAAAATTTCATTTATATTTAAGGAAATGGAAATGCCAAGCACCAAGCCAAGAAATCCCCCTACAGTGCAGATTATTATTGAGTGAATAAAAAAAATTTGCTTTATTCTTTTTATTCTCAGTCCCATGGCTAATAGTATTAAAATAGCTTTATTTTTGTTTATTATTATTCTTTTTTGAAGATAATATGCATTAACGGCAATAATAATGAAAATGCTTGCTAAAATAATTAGCATAGTATTTCGTTCTATTTTCAATATTTTATAGAATTCTTTATTGTATTCATTCCAGGGTTTTACTTTAATTTTTGGATTAATAGTCTTGATCTTTTCAATTAATTTATTACTTGGATTTAAATTTTTTGTTTTTACTTGGTAATTAATGCTAGAATTATGTAAAATTTTATTTTTAATGAAATAGTCTATATTCATGAAAATTAAAGTTTCATTTATTTTTGCATAATTACTTTTAAAAATGGATTTTATTTTAAAGCTTTTTATATCATTTTCTAGCGATATAAGTGTTTTTATTTCATCAGTTATTATTAATTCTAGCAGGTCATTTTCGAATAGGTTGAAATTGTGGGAGAGTACATTTCCAATGATGATTTCATTGTCTTTAAGATCTAGATCATCTTTTTTAAGTCCTGTAAATGAAATAAAATTTTGGTCTTGTTTGAGATCTTTAATATCAACGGCAATGATATTTAAAATAGTTGGATAATAATAATTTTGAATTCCAATGCCCTGTGTTTCGTATATTTTATTTATATGTTTTATTCCCTTAATCTTTTTAATTTCTTTGATTTCTTCTTGAGTAAGTTCATTTTCTATTTTTAAGTTTCCACTTTCCACATTTGTAATGCTGAGAAAAAAATCGTTTTGAAAACCATTCATGATTGATATTGTTAAGATAATTATTATTTCACCTAAGGCAATGCTTAATATTATTACAATTGTAAGGGCGAGGCTATTTTTTTCTTCTAGTATTAATTTTTTAAGCAAAAAATTTCTTATACCCATTTAATTTGTTCCTACTGGGTTTTCTTCGGTGACTTTGCCGTTCTTGTGTTTTACCCTAAGAGCAGGTTTTTTATTGTAGTAAATTTCTTCTTCATATTCATTATCATTGTAGTATTCGGTTTTTAGATAAATAATATCGTTCTCATAAATTTTTTTGCTTTTTAATTGATTGTCTTTGTTATATTCGTATTCAATTTTAGTATTGGTGTATTGGTCTTTATCCTTTTCTTTGGTGTTTTTAAAAATTATCATATCAGATTCGTTGTATTGAAAATCATTTATTTTTATAAGTTCATTATTTTTATATGTTTCTTCTTTAATCAGATTGTTTGCCTTGTAGGTAGATATTATTTTTGTATTCTCTTCTTCAAAGGTATTTACCATTTCTCCTTTATCTAGATATTGGTTTTTTTCTTTGGATTTTATTTTATTATTAACAATTATTGTACTGTTTGAATTTCTTTTTTTGTCATCATATTTTATCACTTTTGTTGTTGCTTTTTTGATGTCAAAGTATGTAGATTTTATGTCCCCATTAATTCCATAGTTCCAAATTTGAAAATTTGATCCTGTTATTTTTAGTAATTTGCCATTTTCATCTTTAGAATAATATATTAATTTTGGGTTTTGGTGTTTTGTTTTTAAATTTTTAGATATTAAGTTCCCGTTTTCATAAAAGTAATTTGCTGTTTCAAGAATTTTTCCTTTGTTGTCATATTCAATTTCTTGTATTTTGTTATTTAAATTGTCGTAAACCTCTTCTTTTTTTTTTGTATCTTTTGTATCATAAAATGTAATTTTTTTTGTGTTTTCTGTGATTTGAATTGTTTTGCATTTTATTAAGTTATTTTCTTTGTATAAGTAGAGCTTTTCAGTATCATCAATGGAATAATACTCAATGTAAAACCCTGTTTTTGGTTTTTCGTTTAATTTTTGGTATTTATTGAAAAATGCATCAGATGCAAAATAGCTTTTTGCATAAATAATTTGTGGTATAAATAGAAGAAATATTAATTGTTGTTTTTTCATAGTAATTTATTAAGATATTCATTAATATCAAATTCTTTAATATCTTTTAGTTGTTCTCCAAATGTAGTAAAGTATATGGGCTTTTCAAGAATTTTAGAAATGTTTATTATTGTGCCGGCTCTTGAAGATGAATCAAGTTTCGTGATTATTATTCCGTCTATTTCTATTGCTTTATTAAAAATTTCTGCTTGGCTATTTGCATTTTTTCCGATAGTAGAATCTATTACAAGTATTTTTTGGTAATTGATGTTAGTGTTTTTTATTTGCTTTAATATTACATTGTTTATTTTTTGAAGCTCTTTTATTAAATTTTCTTTATTTTGCAATCTTCCGGCTGTGTCAATAATTAGTGCATCGTAATTTTTAAGTTTAGCGCTTGATATGCTGTCGAATATTACAGCTGATGGATCGCTTCCTTGGTTTTGAGATATTACTCTGATCCCGATTTGTTCTCCATAAATTTTTATTTGTTCAATTGCAGCTGCTCTGAATGTATCGGCGGCCGATATTAAAATATTTTTGCCCCCATTTTTTAATTTATTTGCAAGCTTTGCTATGCTTGATGTTTTTCCAATTCCATTTATACCAACTATTAGCAAAATGTTTAGTTTGTTATTTTCTAGAGTAAATTTTTTTGTGTTAATATAATTACTTAAAAGTTCTTTTAGTTTTTCAATAATGGTTTTTTCAGTTTGATTTTTTTCTTTTGTTAATTTATTTATTATTTCTATTACAATTTCATTATTAATGTCTGACTCTAATAAAATGTCTTCTAAATTTTCAATAACATTTTCTTGTTGTTTATCTTTAAATAAATTTTTTATTTTTTCTAAAATACCCAAATGTTTGTTCTCCTATTTTATTTCAGATTATTAAGTCTATTCTCCCATATTTGCTTCTTTAATATATTCTACTAAATGAGTTATTAATGAGATAAAGCTGCCAATAGTTAAAGTGATGCCCGCTCCAAATAGAAATGTTGCTGTCATTTGTTCTGCTTTTGCCATATAAACATCCTCTGCTGTTAATCTTTTGTTGATAAAGTGATTGCCTGTTATCGTGTAAAGTTTCTCTGAATTGTTAAGTAATGTTCCTGCAAAAATGGTTCCTATTGTGCTTAATGTAAAAACAGCCAGATTAACATAAAATTTATCTCTTGTGTCGATAAGTCTATTTTTGTTAGTTTTTATCATTTCTATTTCTACTCGATCTTCTTCTTTATTTATTAACTTGAATTTATCTTTATACCCTTTAGATTTAAGCAAAATGATATCTTGATTTTCGGGTTTTTCAATTTCAATTGGGGTTTCGCCCATAAATATGCCTTTTTTAAAAACTTTAGATTGTACATTGCTCGTAATTGATACTTTTTTAGAGGTTGTTCTTTTTAAATCAATATTTAATATTATTGAATCTGCATTTTTTACCATTCTTTTAATAGAGTAGTTTTCAAAATTTGTACTTGTGATTTGTATTTCAATTTCTTTGTTTGGGAGTTTAGAAATGTCAAAAATATTATCGTAATAAATTCCTTTTGAAACAAATTTTTCATTTATATAGATTTTTGCATCTGGATTGTTTTTTACGTTAATGTTGATTTTTAAAAATTCTCTACCCAGTATTTCTTTGAAGCTGTGTTTTGTTATTTGATCTGCAATATCATTAACGGAAGATGATGTTTTAAATACTGCTTTTTTAGTATCAATTTTCTCAGGAGTGATGTTACTAATTTCTAGTAAATAATAATTTTCTATTTTTTTCAGGTCAATATAGTTAATAAAAAATAATTTTTCTCTTATAAAAAATTCTTTATTTAAATTTGATATATTTGTTTGTTCTTCGATTTTTTTATGGTTTACTTTTAGTTTGTTTAAATTGTTAAAATATTCTTCAAATTTTTTTTGTTTACTATTAATATTTTGAATCTCTTTTTTAAGATCATCAATTTTGGTTTTGGTGTCATGCTTTTCTTTTGCGGTTATTATGTTTTGAAGTTTTTTTTTATCAATTTCTTTTTTTAATTTGCTAATTTCAAGTTCTGTTTTTATTATATCTTGGTTTATATAAATGTCTTTAATTATGTTCTTGTCATCATTGTTTACTATATGTTCTGTTATTTTATCATAGATTTTGTCCAATTGTTTTTCAATTCCTTTTTTAAGATCAATATTTTCTTTTTTTGTATTAATGATATAGGAAAAGTTGTACTCAATATTACTTTGAGAATGTATTTTGCATATTGCAAAGACTAGCAATGGTATTGCTAGTTTTAGTTTAAGCTTTTCCATTTTAGATACTCTTCTATGAAATTGTCTATATTGCCGTCCATAACTGAAGTGGTGTTTGAATTTTCAAATTTTGTTCTGTGATCTTTTACCAAATTGTAAGGTTGAAATACGTAGGATCTTATTTGGTTGCCCCAAGAAATTTCTTTTTTTGTGTCTTGCTTGGATTTATTTTTTTCTTCTTCTTTTCTCTTATAGTATTCGTAAAGTTTTGATTTTAAAACTTTCATTGCCAAGTCTTTGTTTTTGTGTTGGCTCCTATCGCTTTGAGATTGAGTTACTATTCCTGTTTCAATGTGAGTTATTCTTACTGCAGAAGATGTTTTGTTGACGTGTTGTCCTCCGGCTCCCGATGCCCTGTATGTATCAATTCTTATGTCTTCTGGTTTGATTATTATTTCTATTTTGTCATCAATAACAGGGTCAACAAATACGGATGCAAAAGAGGTGTGTCTTTTTTTAGCAGCATCAAAAGGAGAAATTCTTATAAGACGATGTATTCCGACTTCACTTTTTAATAGTCCATAAGCATATTCTCCTTTGATTTCTATTGTAACAGATTTAATTCCACCTTCTGCTTCAAGTAAATCAATAAGTTCTATTTTGTATTTTTTTCTCTCGGCGTATCTTGAATACATTCTGTAAAGCATTGCAACCCAGTCACATGCTTCAGTGCCTCCAGCTCCAGAATGAATAGTTAAAAAAGCATTGTTTGCGTCAAGCTCTTCTTTAAAGTAAGAAATTGTAAGTAAATCTTTGTATTGTTTTTCAAGTGCATTAAATTCAATTTCCAAGCTGTTAGTGTCTTTTTCATTTTCAACAATTTCACACAAATCGCTTAAGTCTTTTATTTTATTTATTAGCTCTTCCCACGGAACAATTTTGTTTTTCAAAATACTTTGAGCCTTAATTACTTCTTGAGCTCTTTTAGGATCATTCCAAAAATTTTTTTGGTTTATTTCTTTTTCATATTTTTCGATTTTAGCTTGAATTTCATTTTTGTCAAAGCTTCCTCCAAATGTCTTCGGCCTGTTTAAACAATGTATTTATTTTTTCTTTCATTTTTATTTCTCGCTATTATTGATTGTATATTAATATAATTATATTTGGAATTAAAGATAAAATAAACATTATAAAAAAATATATTGGTTCGTTTTCCAATATATTGATTTTAGGGTTTTTATCAAAGTTTTTTTTTACCGATGTTATTGACATTAAAGCGATTAGTATGCCAAGTGCAGATAGAATAAGTATTTCTAATCCTTCAAAAAATCCGTTGTTCTTGTCGAGTGCAAAGAATGTTATTGCAATTAAGCTGTTATTTGAAAGCATGAAATCGTTTGAATAATTTGATTTTTTGTTATAAACAATAAATATATCATTTAATGCTTTAAATGATAATATCAACACGTAAATTAAAATTACATAAAAAATTGGTATTAAGAACAGTAAATTATTCTTTGTAAACAGTTTGTAAAGATAAAACGATATTGAATATATTAATAAAGAAGTAATTGTTATTATGATGTACCTTTTTATTAAGGCTACATTGTTTTTTATTTTTATGTCCTCAAGTCCAACAAAGTGTATTAAAGTTAAATTGTTAATAATCAAGCATGTAATTAAATTACTGGTCATAATTTTATTATATCCTTTTCATTCTCAAGAGGATTTTTGAATGCTTTTTCTTTATTTGTTTTCAAAATATGCATTATTTTTTTAATTTTTAAGGTTAAGCTATATTTTTTTATTAAGTTTGAGCTTATTTGTAAGATAAAAATAGATATTATGGTCGACAAGGTTTCAAAAGGAATATAGCTTAATGTAAAGAAGTATATAAATGCCAATATTGATCCGTAGAGTATTTGCTCAAATTTAAATTGTGGCGATATTTGCAGTTCTGTTGCCATTGTAAATATTAACAGCATTGGGATTGGAGAAATAAGCAGTGTTAGCATATCGGAGCTGATGTGGCTTAGCACCCCTATATTATGCGCTGTGTATGAGATTGCCATCAGGCTTATATAAAATGATAATGGTATTAATTTGTTTATTATATATTTGCCAACTATTAACAAGAGTCCAAAATAAAGCAAAAGAGGAGATATTTTTTTTTCGTTGTTAACTCCCAAAAAACTTTCAATATGAAATCTTGTGACAATTATATTAAAAACAGAAAAAATGTTTTGATTTACAAAGTTTTCAATTGCATCAATTTTTTTGTTTTCATATCTTGTTAAGGTATTTAAACTTTTTAAATTTTTTGTGTTTGGATTTTTTTCAATTATTTCATTCCAGGTTGGAATTATTGAGTTTGAATTTTTAATTTCCTCTTGATAGGTTTGCTTAAAACTTACTGGAAAATTTAATACAAAAAACATAAAAGAAATTAATATAGGGTTTGCTAAAAATGCTGATAGTCTGAAAAAGTAAAAGAATACTAAAAAAGTAAATAATAAGGAGGTTATTTTTAGTGTAATTTCTAAATCTAAAGGCAATATAATGCTCATCATTAAGGCGGCGTAAACAAAAAAAGACAAGCATTTGTAATTAATTTTTAGCATTATAGGTATATAGACCACTACACTAATAAATATTAACAGTAAAGTGTCTGTCATGAATTTTGTGTTATTTAAGAAAGAAAATATCAGGCTAGGTGATAGTGATAGTATAATAGCAAAGTATATGTCTTTTAAATTGTTTTCGGTGTATACCACCTCATTTATTAGGCTTTCATTTAGAATTTTGCCTTTAATTTCTTTTTGAACCTTATGTATTTCTTCTTCTACTTCTTTTTCTGTATAATTAAATATTTTTAATTTACTGTTATTATTAATTTTTTCATTCTTTAAGAATGAAAAAATAATATTTTCCATTTGCAATGGTGAAAAACTGGACATAAAAAATGCTTTAATTTTGTCATATATTGACTTTTTCTTTAATATGGTGAGGCTATAAATATCTCTTGTTATTGGTATGTTTAATGTATTGATTTTTATTTTATTTGCTGGATTGTTTAAAAAAATTTCATATTTTTTTGTATCAATTTTTTCATTTATTAGCTGACTGAAAGAAGTCCCAATTTTTACTTTCAGTATTCTGCTTTTTATTTTTTTATTTCCATTTATAGCTACAAATTTTTCTTTATAAGGGTTGTTATTTTTTATGACAAGGTTTGCATTGTATAGATCTTCAATATTTGCTAATAAAATATTATTGTGGGGGTTTATATCGTCTTTTGTATTTTTATTGTTGTATAAAAAGTGCATTATCATTTCATGATTTGTATAAGGATATGCATTTTCTAAAGATTTAATTTTTATTTTTCTGTTTTTAAAAATACTCAATTTTTCAAATTCTTTTTTAAGTTTTTCTTTATTTGATATTATTATTATTTCTTTGAATTTAAATATTTTGTCGATTATTTGGAATCCTGAAAAAATTTCTTCTAATTTTTCTGCCATCAGTGCTTCTGAAATATTTGTAAATATATCTTTCCCATTGGTTAATAAAATCATTTTGTCTATTTTTTTACATTTGTTTATGAATTGAAATAAAGAATTTTCGTTAAACCAAGGAATTCCTAGTTGAATTAATTTTTCCAGGGTCTTTTCTCTTGAAGTCCCCTCTTCAATTGGTTTTTTTTCGGTTTTTATTTTTCCTTGAAATTTGATTAATGCTGATTTTAATTTTTTTCCATCTGGAAAGTTGGCTGTGTATATTTTCTCTACTATTCCAGATATTGGAGAGTATGTGTATAGCTCTATGTTTGAATTTTTAGATAAAATTTGATTTTCTTCTATTTTTTGTTTTTCAATTATGTATATTATGGATTTTGAATTGTCTGTTTCAAGGGGTATTAGGGCATATTCAGGTATTTGAATCTCATTAATGTTTATCTCGTATTTATTGTATTTTTTAAAAATTGTTTTTACTTTTTCTAAGTCTAGCATTAGCTATTTATCCTTGAATATATTTTTTATAGGTTTTTTCATTTATGTTTAAAAGAATTGTAAATCTTATTGCTTTAAATAGGAATAGTAATAGAAAGAATGGTAAAGAGAAGAAGAAAAGTATTTTGTAATTTTTTTTATCTGTGTTTATATTATTCTTGTTTTCTTTGTATATTAGGATTGGATTTTCATTTTTTAAAAACAGACTTGCAAGATCTTTTTTAAGAATTTCATCAATAAATGATTTGTCTACTTCGTAAACAGTTTTAGGATTAATTTCTATCTTGCCGTTTTTGATTTCAAAGTAATTTTCTTTTATATCTTTAGGAATTTTTCCATATTTAGCAGTAAGATTGTATCTTAGTTCATTTTGATAGAGAATGTGGGACAGGTATCCTATAATATTGGGTATGTCTTTGTTGTATCCTAGCATTATATAAATATTGTTAGGATTTAAATAATCAAAGTAATTTAATTTTTTACTGTAAAGGTAATTAATGTTTTTATAAGAATTTAGCATATAGCTTGAATAAGCAAAAGGAATTAATGAGAGCGTAAATAGCAGTAGATGTATTGCTATTTTTGACTTTAAAGTTTTTTTCCTTTCTATTTTTTTCTCTTTAATTTCGATTGGGAATAAAAATGTATCTTTAAAATTGCTTTCTGTTTTGACCCAGCTGAAAATTAAAAAAATGCAAAGAGTTGGTATTGCAACAAATGCAATAAAAGTGGGGTCAATGTTTATAGTAAAAAAGGTTGTGATTGCAATGAAATATAGGGTTGTGAATATAAATAAAAATAATAAGTGTTTTATTTTTGTCATTAGTGTTAAAAAATTTATTTCTTTTAAATATATTTTATTATAATTTTTGTTAAAATTGCTGATTATTGAAAATAGCAAATAAGATAGAACTGTAAATGGATAAAAGTACATTATTTCTTTACTTATTATAAAAATAAGAGATGAAATTAATAGAAAAATTAAAGTAAATATAGAGTTTGTTGGGTCTAAAAAAATTAATAAAATTATTATGATTAGAAATATTATACCTGAAAGAAAATTAATTTTTGTTTTGTGGTCAAGAGAATGCATTTCGGCATTAATGTTGAGTTCTTTTTTTAGGTTTTTAAAATTTATAGTTTTGAACCTGTTTTCAACATAAAGAAGTTTTTTATGCTCTATGTTGAAAAGATTGGGGAGTTTTTTTAAAAATATACTTTTTCTCAGGTCAAGATTGTTAAGTTTGTTTGTCTCATTTATTGTGATTTTTTTATTTTCGGGGAAGTCTAAAATGTCAATTTTTGTTGTGTATTCTGAGATTGTTTTGTATCCTAGTGAATTTATATATTCATTGGCAGTTTTTAGATCATTTTCATTTTCAAAGTATAAAGGTTTGTAGTCTCCAAATTGAGCTACATCGCAGGAAGTGATAAGTGGTATTGTTGTAATTAAATATAAAAAACCTAAAAAACGCACCATTTATTTTTTCCTATGCTAAAAATAGCACACAATATACGCAGAGGCTATTCCTATTATTATGCCCGTTAGAACCTCTTTCTTTTTATGCCCCTTGACCACTTTTATTTTTGTTGTGTCAATTTTTATTTCTTTTTTTAATTTTTCTGATAATGCATTCAAATATTCTGCTTGAACTCCAGACATGTATCTTACGCCGAAAGAATCTCTTATTGTAATGAGGGCAAATGCAAGAGCTATTATAAAATTTGTATTTATTCCTTCAGTTAGTGCAATTGAGGTTGAAAGAGCGGTGACTGTTGATGAATGACTGCTTGGCATGCCCCCCGTTTCTAGAAAAATTTTTTTTAAAAGATGTGCGGGAGTTAGTTTTAACTTTCTTGTTTTTGCGGTTTGAATACCATATTTAATCACTTGAGCAGAAATTCCTGATACAAGACAAGATAAAAAAAGATCATTGGTAAGCAATGCTCTTATCATTATTAAGCCTCCCTTTATATTGCGAATTTGCCAGCTTTTATGATTGTGTACTCTTTTCCATTTTTGTCCACGCCAACGACATTCAGGTCATCGCTTCCAATCATTAAATCTGTATGTATTAATGAAACATTGCATCCATAATTTAGTTTATCGGCATCAGTCTTTAAATCTTCTTCATTGCTTAAACAGGACGGATATGCAGCTCCTAGTGCTATGTGACAACTTGCATTCTCATCATATAATGTGCTGTAAAAAATAAGATTGCTTTGATAAATAGGGGAGCTGCTATCAACTAATGCTACTTCTCCTATATATTTTGCTTGAATGTCGGTTTCAATATGGGATTTTAATATTTCTTTTTCTTTCTCGCCATTACAGCCAAAGTCAACGACTTTTCCATTTTCGAATTTTAGCCACATTTCAGATATTAGCGTTTCAAGAACCATAACGGGGCGGGTGGCGTACACAATGCCTTTTGTTTTTTTATAGTTTGGAGTTGTAAAAACTTCTTCTGTTGGCATATTGGCATTGAATTCTATTTCTGTTCCTTTGACCTTTTCGCTTCCACCTGTCCATAGGGAAGTTTCAAGCAGATATACTTCCAAGTTTGTTTTTTCATTTTTAAAAATTACCTTTTCTAGATTAAGTTCATTTAATGTTTTGCATCTTTTGTGAAGCTTTTCCCCGTGGGATTCCCAATTTTTTATTGGATCTTCTCTATCAAGTAGTAATATTTTCTTTTGTATTTTGAAAAATTCTTCTAAAGTTTGACTTCCTTCTTTTTTATTTAGAACTTTGGAAGCCCATTTTGGGCCTGGTGCACAAACAACGCACCAAGCTATTTCGTTACTCATTATCGCTTGCGATAAAGTTTTGCTGGCCAGATTTAAGGCTTTTTGATAAATTGACATTTTTTGACCAATGTTTTCTCTCAAGTCTTCAAAATTTTCTGTATCATCGACGTTTATTCTTGCCCATTTATCTTGAACCATTTCTTCTAAAAAGCTTTTTTCGGCATTTGGAATAAATTCTAAGTTTTCTTCTTGTGAAAATTTTAATCTTGATTTTAAAATATCAATGTCTTTAATATTTAGCTTGACATACTTAGCCCCATGTGCATAAGCTTTTTTTGCTAATATTTTCAAAAAATTATAATTGTCGATTGAACCTTGAATTAAAACACATTGATTTTTTTGTAAATTAATTCCCTTTAAAATTATAAGCTCTGCGTATTTTATTAAATCTTTCTCCATTTATTCCTCCTAAATAGGTTCTTCTAAGACATTCTCATTGATGTAGTTTGCAACGGCTTCTTCATCATTTGTTCCTATTACTTCTAAGTAAGGAAGCATTGCTTTTAATCTATAATTTGCATTTCCCATTATTAATCCCTTTTTTACATTTTCTAGCATATCAGTATCATTAAAACCATCTCCAAAAGCTATGGTTTCACTTAAATCAATATTTATAGTTTTAAGAACTTCTTTTAACGCATTTCCTTTAGAAACTTTATGATCTACAATTTCTAGTGAATTTGGAGTAGAAAGGTATGCATTTATTTCTCCTTTATATTTCTCTAAAATCATTGCTTCATACTCTATTAGGCTTTCTTCTCTGCCAGCCAATATTATTTTTGCAACATTTTCAAAATTTTCAAGTTTGCTAAAGTCTTTAATTTCTTGAATTTTATTGAGTGAACTTACTATTTCATGTCTGAAGATATTGGATTTTTCTTGCAATTTTTTGCATTGATCAATTGCAATTTTAGTTTTGATGTCAATATTTAATTGGTCGTCGTTTTGATCTGCTTTATGTAAAAAATGGGGTATATGACTAAATTTCTCTTCTCTTAAATTTAAAATTTTCTTTACCACCTCAGCAGATAAATTATGACTTTTTATTAATTTCCAGTCTTGGTTGTAAACCTTTGCTCCGTTTAATGTGATGAAAAATGAAACTCGCAGTTGATTTATTTTTTTTGTAATTTGAATGATTTCATTTTTACTCCTTCCTGTTGCTATTATGAATTTCTTTTTTTCTTTTGTTAATTTTTTAATTACAAGTTCTGTAAAGGCTCCAATATAGCTTTTTGACAGTAAAAGAGTGCCATCAAGATCAGAAGCAACCGCTTTAATATTTTTCATGTTTTATCCTCTAGGAGTTAATTTCAAGCTAAATTATATCAAATAAAAAATTTTTTTTAAATTGATAATTATTTGGTATACTAGTATTAGTAGGTTGTATAAAGGGGATTTTTTTTGGATATTAATAAAAGAATAGCTTTACTTAGAGATCATATGAGGGATAATGGAGTTGATGCTTATTTGGTAGCAGGCTATGATCCTCATTTTAGTGAATATTCTCATGAAAGGTATAGCACTCGTAAGTTTATTACAGGTTTTTCTGGTAGCTTTGGTATGGTAATCGTAACATTATCCAAAGCCGTTCTTTTTACGGATGGTAGATATTTTTTACAGGCCGAACAAGAACTTAAGGGAACTGAGGTTGTATTAATAAAGCTTGGAGTAAAAGGATCTCCTGATATTTTTACGTATATAAATTTAAATCTTCAAGGATCAAAACTTGGCATTTATTCAGATGAGATTAGTATAAAGTTTTATAAAGAGTTGTCTGAAAAATGTAAAAATACGCATATCAGGGGTTTAAATCAAGACTTAATTGATTTAATTTGGAAATCCAGGCCCCAGCTTGAGTTTAGCCGTATATTTGAATTGGTTGATGCTCAGAAGAATAATAAAAGAATTGAAAAAATCAAATCTATTTATTTGATCTTAGAAAAGAATTTATCAGATTTTTATGTTATTACTGCTCTTGATGAGATTGCTTGGATATTGAATTTAAGAGGAGCGGATGTTAAAGAATCGGCGTTGTTTTATTCGTTTCTTTTAATATCTAGGAATAAAGATCGAAAAAATGTTCTTTTTGTTGATATAAAAAAACTTGATTCAAGCGTTAAAGAAGCACTTGAAATGGAAAATTTTGAAATAGAGCCTTACAGTAATTTTTACTGTTTTTTGGACAAAATAAAGCATGAAGGTAAATTTTTTGTTTCATTTTATGCCAATGTTAGGATTTTAAAAGTTCTTGGTGAGGCTAATATCATTTTAGCAGAGAGCATTGTAAGCAGTCTCAAGGCATTAAAAACCGATTATGAACTTCTTAAGATGAAAGAGGCGCATATTATTGATGCTATTGCATTGATTAAATTTTTGCGTAAATTTAAAAGTCTTAGCAAGGTTGAATTAGCCGAATTAGATGAAATAGATATTGCTGATATGCTTTTGCATTTCAGGAAATTGAATAAAGATTTTTTTAGTTCTAGCTTTGATTCAATAGTTGGTTTTAGAGAAAATGGAGCTCTTCCGCATTATAAGCCCAAAAGAGGTAAAAAAATAAATACCAACGGCCTTCTTTTGATTGATTCTGGGGGTTCGTATTTTGGACTTGGTACAACAGACGTTACAAGAGTTTTTTTAATAGGCGATGCTTCTGATGAAGAAAAGCGTGATTATACTTTGGTTCTTAAGGCTTTCATTAACCTTTCTTCTTTAAAGTTCCCATATGGATCTTCTGGAGCTTTTCTTGATGGAATTTGTAGATTGCCGCTTTTAAAAAATGAATTGAATTTTATTCATGGCACCGGGCACGGTGTTGGGTTTTTCCTCAATGTTCATGAACTTCCAGTTTCAATTAGTCCTAGTTCCAGTTATCCTTTTAAAGGATCTGAGGTGGTTTCAATTGAGCCTGGTCTATATCGAACATTTAGTCACGGAATAAGAATTGAGAATTTAGTTTTTGTAAAGCAAGCTTTTACAAATGATTTTGGATCTTTTTTAGAGTTTGAAAATTTAACTCTTGTTCCTTTTGAAAAAGAATTGATAGTAAAAGAAATGCTCTCAGAAGATGAGTTAAATTACATTAATGATTATCATGAATGTGTGTTTTTAACCTTAAAAGATCGTTTTGACGATGAAAGAGAGTTGGAATTTTTAGCAAAGCTAACAAGCAAAATATGAGATTTATAATTGTATTTTTAATGATTTTAAATCAAGGATTTTTAAATTTGTTTTCTTTGCCCCCTGAAGATATTATTTTTGAAAGTTCTTATGAGATTGCAATTAAAAAAGCTCAAAAATTAGGTAAAAATGTTTTAATTTTGGTTGGCAGAGATATTAAAGAAAATTTAATAAAAGATTTTTTAAATTCTTTTGCAAATGATGAAATTATTCACAGGGTATATAGAAAAAGTGTTTTTTTAGTTATTGATAAGGATAATGAAATTTTTAATAAAATTAATTTACAAAAAAGTCCAACTATTTTTTTTGTTGACTCTAAGAATGAGCAAATAAAGGCAGCTTATGTGGGTGCTGTTTTAAGCAGTGTTCAATTTGATAAGGATTTTTTAAGCTATGTTATGGGAGCTATAAAATCGACAAGTGTTTTAAAAAAGCAAAAAGATTATGAAATTAATACTGCTGATGAGAGAACCTTTTTTTATAAAACATTAAAAGGTGATTGGCGATTAAAGTTTAATGGCAAAGACAGAAAGCTTGTTCTTTTTGATACAGATCTTAAAGAATTTTTAGTTTTTAAAGATATCAATGAAAACAAGCTTTATGCTATTCCCAAGTCCAGGATTGGTAATATTTATTTTTCATTATTGGGAAATGAGGAGTGGAAGCTTTTTGGAAAGATAAAATAAGTGTCTTTTTTGTTTGAAGGGGGGATGAGTTTTTATGGAAATGGTATTTTATCCTAATGATTTGCTTCGTGTTAAGACAAAACAAATCGATAATATTGACAATAAGATTAGAGATTATGCTAAAAAGATGATAGAATTGATGGATATTAGCGGTGGAGTTGGGCTTGCTGCTCCCCAAGTAGGTCTTGATTTGTCGCTTTTTGTAGTTAGAGAGAATAAAATGGCAAGGCCTTTGATTTTTATTAATCCTTCAATCATAGAAACTTCTTATGAGCTTAGCTCTTACAAAGAAGGGTGTTTAAGCATACCAGGGGTTTATTATGATGTAATGAGGCCTAAGGCTGTTGTGGTAAATTTTCATGACGAGAATGGAAAATCTTTTACTATAGAAAATTCTAATTTTTTGGCAAGAATTATTCAGCACGAAATGGATCATTTAAATGGAGTTCTTTTTATTGATTATTACGAAGAAAAGTTAAGAAATAAATTGTTAAAGCCTTATATGAGAGAAAGAGGGTTTAAGGCAAAATGAAAATATTTTTTGTAAGCTCTTCTTCTATTGCTTTAGAAGTTTTCAAAGAGATTGTAAAGTGTTATGAAGTGGTGGGGGTTTTGACTTTGCCTGATAAACCTAAGGGTAGGGGGCAAAAGTTAAGCCAAAATGTAATAAAGGTAGAGGCTATTGCTAGGAATATTAAAGTTCTTGATCCTTTAATTCTTGATGATAATGTATTAAATTTAGTTAAGGATTTAAATCCAGATTTAATGTTAGTTTTTTCTTATGGCAAAATTTTTAAAAAAGAATTTTTAAATCTTTTCCCAAAAGGGTGCGTCAATGTTCATCCTTCTCTTTTGCCCAAATACAGAGGTGTTTCTCCGATACAATCTGCAATTTTAAATGGTGATTGTGTTAGCGGCATTACTATTCAGCGTATGGCTTTAGAAATGGATAGTGGCAATATTTTAGTGCAAAAAAATTTTAAAATAAGGTCTTATGATACAAGTCGCGATATTTCAAAACTTGTATCAAGTCTCAGTCCAAGCCTTGTGCTAGAAGCTTTGGAAAAAATTAGTAAGGGGTTTTTGGGGATTCCTCAAAAATCAAACGAAGCTACTTTTTGTTCTTTTTTTAAAAAAGAATCTGGATTTATAGATTTTAATCTAAGTGCATTTGAGATTAAAAACAAAATTAATGCGTGTAATCCTTGGCCACTTGTAAGAGCTAGGCTTAATGATAGCGACATTATTTTTCATCGCGCCGATTTTTTGGAGGTAGATTTATATAAGGAGAGAAAAGTAGGAGAAATTGTTGATTTTAATCCCAAAAAAGGATTATTTGTTAATACCGGGAAAGGGATTCTTTTACTTTTAGAGGTTCAAAGAGCTGGAAGAAAGGTTTTGGATTTTAAGTCTTTTTATAATGGAAGTAGGCAGCTAATAGGACAAGTGTTTTCTTCAATAGAATAGGGGGGGATATATTAGTTTTAATAATAATGACAATTTAGAAAATAAATTTTCTAATGAAGAGGAATTGTTTAAAAATAAATTAGATCTGGCTCAGAGTGATAAAAATTGCAATAATGAAATGTTGATTTTGCCTAAAACTACAATTAAGGCATTGCTTTTAGTTATTTTTGGATCTTTAATTGTTGCTTTTGCAATTTTCTTTATGGTTTTAGAAAATAACGAGATTACAGTCGTTCCAAATCTTTATTCTCTTACTATTGAGGATGCTGTTGTTGAATTGCAGAAAAAAGAGTTAATTCCGTATATTGAATTTAAATTTTCTTCAAGCGCTCTTGATAAGGGGAAAGTAATAGATCAAGGTCCAAAACCAGGAACTGTTTTAAGACATGGCAATAAGGTTATAATTTTCATTAGCAAAGGGGCTATAATAAATAGAGTTGATAATTTTATTGGTAAAAACATTGATGATGTTATTATCAATTTAAATGCTAATTCTTTTGATAATTCTAAATTACTTTACCATATTGGAAATCCACTTGAGGTTGAGAGCGAATTGCCAAAAGGCATAATAATTAGTCAAAATCCGTCACCAGGCAGTCAAATATCAAGTTTAACGGATCTTCAATTTTTAATTAGTAAGGGTAAAGATCGTTTGGAAAAACATGTTAAAAATTATATTGGAATTTATTATAAAGATGCGATTGCTTCTCTTTTAAATGATGACATTAGCTTTGACATTGATTTGGCAAATACTAACGATTTTGGAAATATTATTTTTCAGTCTATTCCACCCGGAACTAAAATAAATGAGCCAGATAAAATTTTAATTACTATTGCAAAGCCCAAGGTTGACAATAAAATTGTTTTTGGAATTTTGACTTATAAATTAAGGCAACATCCATCTTATGTTGATATATCTGTTAGGTTAAAAGGCTTGGATGGTAAAAATTCTTTAATGTATTCTTTTAAGTCAAAAGGAGGATTGATTAAGTTGCCCTATGAGGTTCAAAAAGGTTCTACGATTGAGCTTTATATTTATGATAAGCTGATCAATCAAACAGTTATTAATTAATTTTGCTTAAATGGATTGAATTAAAACGATAAAAAAATCTAACATAAAATCACATATTAATTAGTTTTGATGCTGTAATAATAGCTGCAGCAATTGTGGCTGTTTCTGTTCTTAGGATATTTGAAGATATGCTGTGAGAGGAAAAATTATGTTGAGCTATTAATTGTTTTTCTTTTTCCGTAAATCCTCTCTCAGGCCCCACAATAATGGCCGCATTGTTTATTTGTTTTATATCAATTAAATTTTTTTCACTATTTTTTTCAAGTAATATTTTTGTTTCAAAATTTTCTTGTTTAATATACTTAAGGCTATCTTTCAAATTTTTCATAATTTTTATTTTTGGTAAGTACGTTACTCCCCCTTGCATTGCTCCGGCTATTAAATGTTTTTCGCAGTCATTGTTTTTAAAGATTTTAGAATTTAAGTATGATTTTTCGGTAAGCTCAGTGTTAAAAAAAATTATTTCGCATATTCCAATGCTAGCAAGTTCTTTTATGATTCTTTTGGCAACGATTGGTCTTATCATTCCAATTAGTACATTTAATTTTTTAAGTTTATTAGACTCATCTATTTTAAAGATTTTCTTGAAAAATAGTTTTTTATCTTTTTTGTAAATGCAATGGTAAATGTTTTTCTCTCCAAGAATGCCAAATTTAAATTTGTCGTTATCTTTTAATTTTAAGATTTTAACAAGATGTTTTGCCCTAGTATCATTTAGTGGAATTCCTGTTTTAAATTCACTAAAAGTTATTAACATTAGATTCATTTCTTATAATTCCTTATTATTAATATTGTATTTGTGATATAATTTTAAGTCGATAGGGGGGCATGTAAAATATATGGCTATTTCTTTAACCGAAGAAGATTTTGTTGTTAAAGTTTTTGATTATAAAAACAATAAAGAGTGGAATTTTAGAGGCGATAGGCCTGCAATAATTGATTTTTATGCTAATTGGTGTGGTCCATGTAAAATGCTTTCTCCGATTTTTGAAAAACTTTCTAAAAAGTATGAGAATAGTATTGATTTTTACAAAGTAGATACAGACAAAGAGCAAGATATTTCTTTTGCGCTTGGAGTACAAAGTCTTCCAACTCTTCTTTTTATTCCCATTGATGGTAAGCCAAAGATTTCTGTTGGCTTTTTGCAAGAAGATGCTTTTGAAAACATAATTAAGGATTTTTTTGGTTTTTAGTTTGCAAAATAAAATAATTTAATTGCTATAGCAATTAATCATATTTGTAAGTTATATATGGATTATTCTAAGGTATATTTAATTTGTCCAAATCTGATTTGAATTTATTGGTAAAAAATATTAAATTTGAACACATTAGTGTTTTTTATGATTTTATTGTATCTGTTTTGAATACTCTTTCTATTGTCGATTTTGAACTTTCAGTGATTCTTTGTGATAATGTTTATATACAAGAATTGAACAAGAAATTTAGAAACAAGAACGAGCCAACCGATGTTCTCTCTTTTAATTATAATGAACTTAACGAAGATTTGGTTGATGGTATAAATTATAAAATACAAGGAGATCTTGTCATATCTTTTGAATATTTAAAATTTAGCGCGCAAGAGTTTAATGTTGAAATTTATGAAGAACTTCAACGTGTAACTATTCATGGGATTTTGCATTTAATGGGATATAAACATGAAACCAATGATTTTCAAAAGGAAGGTATGTTGATTCTTCAAGAAAATATCTTAAGAGAAAATAAAAGGGTATTTTAGATGTTGGGATTTTTTAATTTTAAAAACAAAAAGAAGAAAAAAGGAAGCCCAGAAAATGATCTTGAAGATAAGTCGAATATTGGAACTTCTTTGATAAAAAATTTCAATGCGCTTAAAGAGACTATTGTAAAAGAGATTATGGTTCCTAGGATAGGAGTTATATTTGTTGATTATGCTAAGAGCAAGGATGAGCTTTTAAAGGTTGTAACATCTAGTAGTCATTCAAGATTTCCTGTGTATCATGGCACTATTGACAATATTGTTGGGATAATTCATACAAGAGACATACTATTGCATATGTGTAAGAAAGATTTCTACGAAATAGACTTAAAAGATATTATGCGAAAGGTTATGTTTGTTCCGGAAAGCAAAAAAACAGACTCTCTTTTAAAAGAATTTCAAGAGAATCATGTTCATATTGCAATTGTAGTTGATGAGTATGGTGGGGTTTCCGGGCTTGTAACTCTTGAGGATATTCTTGAAGAGATAGTAGGAGACATTCAAGATGAATTTGACAATGAACTTGATGAGATAGTTCGCCTTGATGATGGGTCTTATCTTTGTGATGCAAGAATTTTAATAGAGGATTTAAATGAGAAACTTAATTTAAATTTGCCAAATGGAGACTTTGATACTCTTGGCGGTTTCGTTTATGATCTTTTTGGAAGGATTCCTTTGAAAAATGAAAAGGTGGAATATAACAATTTGATTTTTTCGATTAAAAATATGCATCAAAGAAATATTAAGGTTATAAAGATTGCCAAAAAGGAAGGTTTATGAATTTTAATCGGTTTTTAATGTTATTCCTTTTTAATTTTAGTATTCTATTAGGAAGTGACACTACAGCATTAGGACATTATCAAAAGGCCCATGAGTATTATTTATCTAAAAGGTATTATGATGCTATTGATGAACTTGTTGAGGCTATAAAAATTAATCCCAATTATTATGAAGCTTATAAATTTATTGCATCAATTTACTATTCTCTTAAGATATATACTCAAGCACAATTTTTTATAGAGAAAGCCTCTAAAATGTCTAACGAGGACACCGAGTATAAAATTCTTTATGCAAATATATTATTAAAAAATAATAAAATTGATCAAGCAAAAAAAATTTATTCTGAGGTTTTAGTTAAACAGAGAAATAATATTGATGCTTTGGTTGGACTTGCTTCAATTTTTGAAAAAAATGGATTATTTATAGCCGCTGCTAATTATTATTTATCTATTCTTGATTATAGTCAAAATAATTATAGTGCTTTTGAGCATCTTATTGATATTTATCAAAGGCTGGGAATGCACGACAAGATTAGGCACTTGATAAATAAAGTCAGGGTAAATTTTTTATCTTTTCCAGATTTTCATAAAAGAGTAGCTGAATTTTACATTAGCATTAATAATTTGGGGCTTGCTGAAAAGTATGCTTTAAATTATTTAGCTTTAATTGAAAGCTCTTACAAAGATTTTGGAGTTGTTGATGCATATCGATTGCTTGCACTTGTTTATTTGCATGAATTTAAATATGAGGATGCAATAGAGGCATTGAAGAAAGCTATTTTGGTTAATAAAGATTCTGATGAGCTTTATTATTTATTGGGATATTCTTATTTAAAATTTGGAGATATTGAAAAGGCTATTTTAAATTTGGAGCGAGCTAAAAATCTTAAAAAAGATTTAGAATTTTATAATATTGCTCTTGAGGAAAGTTTTTTTGCATCTAATTTTAGAAATTTTTTGAAAAATAATTCCAATGCTAAAATTTCTAAGCATTATGAAAATGAGGGGCTTAAAGCTCTTAAGTCCTTAAATTTAAACAAAGCATTGTTTAATGCAAAGAATGCTGTTGATATTTGGCCTGATAATGATAGTGCTAGGTTTTTGCTTTCAAAAATATACAAGCTTATGAATTTAGATATCATGGCTTATGAGCAGCTTTTTTATTTAGCAAAACAGAAAAATTCTACTGATTCTAGAATTTTAGATTTTTATGACGTTGTGTCTTTTGATGTTAGAAAGTCTTTATTTTATAAATATGGATATAAAAGCATTGCTGATTTTAATAAGCTTTACGATGACAGAGTGGTTTATAAAATGGCTATTTTTACTCAAAGTGAAAATAAGTTTTTTGGGGCAAATGATTTGATATTAAGATACGCTGAAAGGGTGCTTGAACGTAATTTAAATATGGAAATAGTTAACTATAATTTTGATTATAATAAAAATAGAGACTATTTGATTAATAATTTTTCCGAAGGATTTTCTTATTCAAGAAATAATAATTTAGATTTATTTTTAATTTTTGATTTTAAGGCAGATATTTTGAAAAATACAGCCACTTTGGTAGTGAATGTTTTTTCAGGCAAAACAGGAATTAAGGTTGTTTCTTTCTCTTATGATGTGGGGGGTATTAATTATTTAAGCAATGCTTTAAATTCTTTTTCAAAAGATTTTCATGATTATTTGCCCAAAAAAGGAAAGATTCTTCAAATTAAAAATGATGATGCTCTTATTGATCTTGGCCAAGTAAACGGGGTTGTAAAGGGTGATATTTTTTTGATTCTTAAAGAGGGTGCTTTAAACAGTGATACTAGAGATTCTGGTTTTATTGTTTACAAAAAATCAGATATTTTAGGAGAGATTTTAATTGAGGATATAAGTGATTATATTTCTAAAGGCACTATAAAATCTTCTACCTTTTTAAAGGATTATATTCAAGAAGGAGCCACTGTGCTTATAAAAAGATAGTTTGACACTTGTTATTAATTTGTGATTTAATAATTCTAGTAAGAATAAAATCAAAAAATTGGAGGATTTTGTATGAAATTGGCTATTAATGGCTTTGGACGTATTGGTAGAAATGTTTTTAAGATTGCTTTTGAAAGAGGAATTGATATTGTGGCAATAAATGATTTAACAGATCCTAAAACTCTTGCACATCTTTTAAAGTATGATTCGACTTTTGGAGTATATAATAAAAAAGTTGAGTCAAGAGATGGTGCCATTGTTGTAGATGGAAGAGAAATAAAAATTATTGCTGAGAGAGATCCAAAAAATCTTCCTTGGGCAAAGCTTGGAATTGATGTTGTAATTGAGGCAACAGGTGTTTTTTCATCAGCAACTAGCGATAAAGGGGGATATCTTGACCATGTAAATCATGCTGGGGCTAAGAAAGTTATTTTAACGGTTCCTGCTAAAGACGAGATTAAAACAATAGTTCTTGGTGTAAATGATCACGATATTAATTCTGATTTAAAGGCTGTCTCAAATGCTTCATGTACAACCAATTGCTTGGCTCCTCTTGCAAAAGTACTTCATGAATCATTTGGAATTGAACAAGGACTTATGACAACTGTTCACGCTTATACTAATGATCAAAGAATTTTGGATCTTCCTCATTCTGATCTTAGACGAGCAAGAGCCGCTGCACTTTCTATTATTCCAACTTCAACTGGTGCTGCAAAAGCAGTTGGACTTGTTTTGCCTGAACTTAAGGGTAAGTTGAATGGGACTTCAATGAGGGTGCCTGTGCCAACAGGTTCAATTGTTGATCTTACAGTTCAACTCAAGAAAAAAGATGTTACAAAAGAAGAGATTAATTCTGCCCTCAAGAAGGCATCAGAAACGCCTGAGCTTAAAGGTATTTTGGGGTATACGGAAGATCCAATTGTATCTTCAGATATAAAGGGGAATTCTCATTCTTCTATTGTTGATGGTCTTGAGACAATGGTTCTTGAAAATGGATTTGCAAAAGTGTTGTCATGGTATGACAATGAGTTTGGATATTCTACAAGAGTGGTTGATCTTGCTCAAAAACTCTTAAAATAAGTAGGCTTAAGGTAATAAAATGTCAATAAAAACAGTAAAAGACTTGAGTAGCTTTGCTGGCAAGCGAGCTTTAGTAAGATGTGATTTTAATGTTCCCCTAAAAGAGGGGAGCATTAGCGATGATACTAGAATTAAGGCTGCATTATCCACAATAGAGTATCTAAAAGAAAGAGGAGCTAGGATTGTCCTTGTAAGTCATTTGGGTAGACCAGAGGGAAAGAAAAATCCTAAATATTCTCTTAAACCCGTTGCCAATAGATTATCAGAGCTTTTAGGCCAAGATGTCAAAATGCTTTCTGATTGTATTGGAAGTGAAATTGTAAATAGTACCTTGCAAATGAAGGATGGGGATGTTGTGTTGCTTGAAAATGTAAGGTTTTATGCAGAAGAAGAGAAAAACGATAAAAATTTTGCAAAAAAACTTTCTGAAAATGGAGATGTTTTTGTAAATGATGCTTTTGGTGCGGCTCATAGAGCCCATGCTTCAACTGTAGGAGTTGCTGATTATTTGCCATCTGTTGGTGGATTTTTAATGGAAAAAGAAGATAAATTCCTTGGCGGAGTATTGAAAAATCCTGAAAGGCCATTTATTTCAATTATTGGTGGTTCTAAGGTTTCTTCAAAGATTGCGGTACTGGAATCGCTTTTGTCAAAGTCAAATGTAGTTGTGATTGGTGGCGGAATGGCTTATACTTTTTTACATTCCGAAGGATATTCTATAGGCAAATCTCTTTTAGAGGATGAATATATTGATATAGCCTCTTCTTTTTTAAAGAAAGCAAAAGAGCTAAGTGTTAAAGTAATTTTACCGCTTGATCATATTGTAGCTAGTGATTTTGATAAAAATTCAACCCCTGAGTACATTGATTCATTTAATATTCCTGAAAACAAGATTGGCATGGATATTGGAGCCAATACTTTAAAAGAAATTGAAAAGGTTATAAAAACTGCCAAAACTATAATTTGGAATGGCCCTCTTGGTGTATTTGAATTTGATTTATTTTCAAAAGGAACTGCTAAGGTTGCCGAAATGGTAGCATCTTGCTCGGGTTTAACTGTTGTTGGTGGTGGAGATTCTGTTGCGGCTGTTAATAAATTTAATTTATCTGATAAGATTACTCATGTTTCAACAGGTGGTGGTGCATCACTTGAATATCTTGAGGGAAGAATTTTGCCGGGCATTAAGGTTTTGGAGAATTAAAATGAGAAAAACATTTTTAGCGGGAAATTGGAAAATGCATTATACAAGTTCAGAAGCTTCTGTTGTTGCAAAAAAAATTGCAGCTGAGGTTAAGACCTTAAAAAATGATGTTGTAATAATGATAACTCCTCCATTTACGGCTTTATCTAAGGTTTCAGAATGTATTAAGGGTAGCAATATTCTTCTTGGCGCTCAAAATATGTCTTATATGGAAAGTGGAGCAAGGACAAGTGAAATTTCACCCTCAATGCTTTTAGAATTTGGAGTAGAATATGTTATACTTGGTCATTCTGAATGTAGGTTGTATTTAGCAGAAACAGATGAAATAATAAATAAAAAGATTCTTGCGGGACTTAAGCATCCTTTTAAATACTTAATTCTTTGTGTTGGAGAAACTCTTGATGAAAGAGACTCTGGAAAAACTTTAGAGGTTGTTTTAAATCAGGTTAAAAAAGGGTTAAATTGCGTTTCTGAATCAGATATTAAAAGGATAATTTTAGCTTATGAACCTGTTTGGGCAATTGGAACGGGTAAAACCGCAACTAAAGAGGAAGCAGAAGAGGTTCATAAGGCAATTAGGCTTGAGATTATGAGACTTTATTCAAAGTCAGCTTCAGACGATATTATAATTCAGTATGGAGGTTCTGTTAATTCAAGCAATGTAAAAGAGCTTATGAATGAGCCTAATATTGATGGTGCGTTAATAGGTGGAGCATCTTTAAAGGCTGAATCTTTTTTATCTATAATTAATAATGTTCTTTAGTTAAAGAGGTTTGTTTTGGATTTAGTTAGATTTTTTATTTTTATAATTTTTGTTATTGTTTCAATTTTTATTATCCTTTTAGTTTTGATTCAAGATGAGCAGGGTGATGGAATAGGCGGTGTTTTTGGGGGCGGTAGTTCTTCTATTTTTGGGGCAAAGTCTTCAAGTGTTGCTGTAAAAATTACTGGATTTTTTATAGCACTCTTTTTTATCTTTGTGGTTTTGTTATCTTTTCTAAATACTAGAAGAGCAGATAATAGCTTTTTAAATGATATAAAGACTGAAAACAAGAATAGTTCGACTTTCTGGGATGATGAGAATAATGAATCAGATACTAATAATGAAATTAAAGAAAACAATTTGAAAGAAAAATAATTTAAATTGGTTACTGTTACGCTTGCTGTGAGTATATTTACGCATAGTTTTTTAAAGAGATTTTTAAATACCATTATTAATTTTATTGAAAGTTTATTATGGTTTTATTGTGTTTTTTTAAATAATTTAAAGCACTGCTAAAATGATTTGATCCTAAAAATCCATTATTTGCTGAATATGGAGATGGATGACTTGTTTCAAGAATTAGATGCTTTGTTGGATCAATTAGTCCTTTTTTACTTCTTGCTAAATTGCCCCAAAGCATAAACACAATGTTTTCCAAATTTTTAGAAATTATTTTTATTACTTCATCTGTAAAAATTTCCCACCCAACGGCTTTGTGAGAAGAAGGTTTGCTTTCTTCGACCGTTAGGATTGTATTTAATAGAAATACACCCTGAATTGCCCATCTTTTTAAATCTCCGTTTGGGATGGTTTTTATTTTTAAACTTTTTTCTATTTCTTTAAATATGTTTTGCAAAGACGGTGGAATTTTGATTTTTGAATCTACAGAAAAAGCAAGTCCATTTGCCTGGTTTTTCCCATGATATGGATCTTGTCCAATTATTACTACTTTTATGTCTTTAAATGGTAAAGAATCAAAAGCATTGAATATAAGTTTTGGAGGAGGAAATATTTTTCCATTTTTTGTTTTATATTCATGTTTTATAAACTTTACAAGTTTTTTAAAGTATTCTTTGTTAAATTCATTATTTAAAACTTCTTTCCAAGATTCTTCAATTTTTACTTTCATTTTTGTATTATATAAGAAATAGTTTGTAATTTGAAATATATTAAAGAATATATTTGTTATTTTTAAAATTTAATTTTTATTATGGATGATGATGTATTAAAAAGAATAGATGTTTTGTCTAGGTTTATTACAGATGAAAAAAAAGCTAAGATTGAGAAAGTATTAAGTATTCGTACCAATTATTTAACATTTGTGCTAGAAGACATTTGTCAGCCTCAAAATGCAAGTGCTACCATTAGAACAGGCGAAATTTTAGGACTCAGTGATGTTCATGTTATTGATAAGAAGAATAAACATACTTTAAATCCAGATGTTACTTTGGGATCTTCACAATGGATAAATTTAAATAAGTATAAAAATTCTAAGTTTGCAATTGATAAGTTGAGGTCTGATGGATATAGCATAGTGGCCACATCTTTGAATGAACAATCAATAAATCTTGAAAATTTTACAATTAACAATAAAATGGCGGTGTTTTTTGGAACAGAATTAACAGGACTTAGTTCAGAAGTATTGCGTGCTGCTGATTTATATGTAAAAATACCTATGTATGGATTTACTCAAAGTTATAATATTTCTGTAGCTGTTGCTATAGTTATGTATTCTTTATTGACTTGCTTAAGAAAAAGTAACATTGATTATTTGTTAAGCGAAGCTGAAAAATCAAATTTGAGATTAAAATATTATAGACAAGTTGTTAAAAATTATCAATTTATTGAAAATCTTGTTAATTCTTAAACCTCTTTTATTTTTTTCCAAGAATTTAGAAATAGGTAAAAAATGGTATCGATAGTAATTATTATTAATGTAATAATTAGAGAACCTTTTGTAAGTTCGATATTCTTTGTTTCAGGGTAAAATTTAAGTATTGTATTTATAGATATTGAAACTAGCAAATTAGCCAGATATCCAGAAATTAGTCTTGATAAAGGATGAATTATCCATAAAGATTTTATTTTTATTTGCTTGAAATAATTATATAGCAAGATGTTTATATATTGGGAAAGAAAAAACACATATGTTCCAATTAATATTGTTAAAATGTATGTAAGGTTATTAAACAGTATTTTAAAATGAATATCTGAGGTATCTAATTTATTATGATTGAATAATAGCATAAAATTAATCATAATTGTAAAAGTTATGTTTAACAAAAGGCTTAATATCACAGAATTTGTTGCTTCTTTTTTGCTATATTTTTCTACCATTAAGTTTAAAGAGAATGATGCCGATAAAAAAGTAATGCCTGATAAATTTAAGGACATTCCAAATGTTTTTAAATTTCTTAATATTATAATATTTGACATTGTTGAAATAATTGCATTGAAACAAAAAAGTCCGGATTTCCCGAAAAATCGGTAAAGAATTCCCAATGTTATATATGTAAATAGAAACATTCCTATCCACAAGCTTAAATCAAACATATCTTTATTCATGACATTTAATTTTACCAAATTAATTATCCTAAATAAAGTTTTTTATTTAGGATAATTAACTTTTTCATTTTTGAAGTTTTATATATTTTGCAAAATATATAAAAGGCGTTCCCAAAAATCCCGCTAAACCTTTAATTATATATGTGGAAATTACTATGTCTAGGAAAGCTTGCTTTGGAAATATTTTAAAATATGTTGCTATGCCCACAAAAATTGTTGTATCTATTAAGCCACTTATTAATGTTGATCCATTGGTTCTGACAAATAAAAACTTAGGAAATTTTTTTTTAATAAACTGATATAGATATACGTCGTTTAATTGGGATACTAGGTATGCAACAAGAGAGGCTAATAGCAAAGCTGGTATTGAAGAGAAAATATTTTCTAAACTTTTAAAATTTTCTTGAGTTCTATTTGATATAAAGTGAATTTGTGCGTTTGTTAATACTGCAAAGACAATAAAGCTAATAAATCCAATATAAACGGCTTTTTTTGAAGTTTTTTCTCCATAAAATTCTGAGAGAATGTCTGTTGCAATGTATGATGATGCATAAATAATGTTGCCCAATGTAGCATTAATTCCAAATATTGTAATTTGTTTTAAAACTTGAATGTTTGCTATAATAATTGCTACTGCAACCCACGCAAATAATCCGTTTTTTTTAAAAAAAAGGGATACAATAATTAAAAATGAATAAGTAGTAAGTAGCATAAAAAACCATAAAATTTCATTAAACATAAAATTACCTTTTGCTAATATCGGATTTACTATTATAAGATTTTAGCTTACTTTTTTCAAATAAGGTAGTATTGTTGTTTTCTTAAAATTATGTTATATTGGCCTATATGAGGGGATGTTTTGGATTTGACTAAAAATGCTAATATTGTAAGTTGCAGGCAGAGGGAATCTCTTAAAACTTCTAAAATAAATGCAAAAAATAATAACTTTACAAGCTCAAATCTTGTAATGGCTGCTTAAGTTAGCAGGGGGTTTTGTTGAATTTGGCTTTGAGGTTCACTTATACCCTTTTCGACATCGAAGCTTGCTTAAAAATGTTTTCAAGTTGATTTTTAGGGACTTTTATACTTGAGAGCAATTTGGCGGTTTGCTAGTATTTCCAAACCATATTGCTTAATAAAATACTAGATAAGCTTGTAGAAGCTTATAGTATTGTTTTTAGGACGCGGGTTCAATTCCCGCCATCTCCATTTATTTTATTCCTTTGTTTATCCTTTAAATATAACCCTTATCTTTAAAAGCATTGCTAAATTTAGGAAATGTGAAAACAGTATTTTAAGCGTCCTATCGGAATCGAACCGACATCATTAGCTTGGAAGGCTAAGGTAATAGCCATTATACGAAGGACGCAATACAATAATTTACTTATATAAAAAAAATCAATTTATGTCAATAAGATTTATTGTAATGTTATTTTTGGCTAGCATTTTTTTTTTTAAATAAGTACAATTAATTTAACTTAAATGTAGTCAAGTACAAAAACTTGTGTGGAGGAAATTGATGGGAGAGAGAGGGGAAGTATTCTCTGAGAAACTATTTACAGAGTCTGAGAGAACTTATTTTTTTAATGTCAAGGAAAATAGAAAGGGAGATTATTTTTTAAATATTGTAGAGAGTAAAAGAAGTCCAAGTGGAGATTTTGAAAGACATTCTATTTTTGTATATGAAGAGAATATAAATGAGTTTGAATCCAATTTGCTTAAGGCAATATCGGTTATTAAGCAGAAAGTATCCGCAGAACCCGGTGGTTCTTCTGCAAGGCATAATAAAGGGTATGGTGAATATGGAGAGAGATCTAAATTAGACGATTCTAGATTTGATAAGAAATCTCATTTATCAGGCAGTCGATTTAAAAAGAAGGATTATTAAATTTTAGTATTTTTATTTTTTTAAATTAGTTTAAAATTTTTTCTATGAAGGCTTAAAACCCCATATTTCTTTATTGCATTTTTATGTTCTTTTGTGGGGTATCCTTTATTTTTTTTGAGCAAATATAATGGATAAAATTTATCGTATTCATCCATTAGTTTGTCTCTTTTAACTTTAGCAATAATTGAAGCAGCTTTTATTTCATCTATTATTGAATCTCCTTTAATTATTGCTTTAACATTTTTTGCTGTTATTTTGGGAACAAATTTGCCATCTACAAGTACTAAGCCGCAATTTAATTTTAGGTTTTCGTATGCAGTTTGCATTGCAAGTAGGGATGCGTTGTGAATATTTATTTTTTCTATTATTATATTTGAAATTTCAGCAAATGCATAATATGAGTTTTCAAGTATTAATGAGGATAGGTACTCTCTTTTTTCTTTTTTTAGTTTTTTAGAATCATCTAATTCTTTTATAAAGTTAGGTTTTTTTTTGAAAACTACAGCAGCACTTAGAATAGGTCCAAAAATGCAACCCCTTCCAACTTCATCTATTCCGCAAATCATAATTAACCTTTTTTTAAAATATTTTTATTTATTATAATATGAAATTGTAGATTTATCAGTAATTGGTTTTTAATTTTAATTAGGAGTTAGTTTGGTTTTAAAAAAAATAGTGCTCTTAGGGTTTAAATCTTTTTTAAATAGACAAGAGTTTGAAATAGGTGAAAATTTGAGTTTTATTGTTGGTCCTAATGGATGTGGAAAGAGCAATCTTATTGATGCTGTGCGTTTTTGTATGGGAGAAGATAATTTAAAATTTTTAAGGGTTGATGATATTTCTGATTTAATTTCAGTTTCAAAATTAGGAAAATCAAATTTTGCAGAAGTAACTCTTTTTTTTAGCAACATTAACTCTGAAAAAGCGACTTTAAAGGAATTTGAAGGTGATTTTTATATTCGCAGGCGTCTTTATAAGGACGGCTCAAGTGAATATTATTTTAATAATAAAGTTTTGAATTTTCAAGATTATAATAAACTTTTAAACAGGTTTAAGTTTAAAAAATCACCTTATATGTTTATAACTCAAGGCAAGGTTGAAGACATTTCTTTGGAAAGAAATGTAAATCTCAAATCTTTAATTGAACAGGCAAGTGGAATAGATGTTTTAAAAATTGAACAAGAAGAGGCCTTGAAAAATTTTAAGCAATCTAATCAAAATTTATCATCTTTGTTGTCCTTGCAAGAAAATTTAAGGCAAAAGTACGATAACATAAAAAATGCTTACTTTTTGAGAAAAAAACATCAAGATTTAAGTCAAAAATTAGAAGCTTTAGAAAAAAAAATAACATTAAAAAAGCTTTTCAATATTAATTTTGATCTTAATGTCTTGAAGAGCGAATTAAATTTAGACGGGTTGAATAAATTTTTGTCTTCTAGTTTTAAGGAAAAGTTAGAATTTTATTCATTTAGAGAAAAAAATGTTATTAATAATATTCAAGAATTAGAAAAGGATCTTGAGCTTATGAAGTCTAAAATTCTTGGGTTGGAGATTAAAATTCAAAAATTAGAACAAGAAAAGACGTTAAAGATGAATTTGGAAGACAAGTTTGTCAAGAGCAAATCTGAGTCCGAAGAGAAAAAAAATTCTATAAATAACAATTTATATCAATTAAATAGTTTGCTTAAAGAAAAGAAAAATGAATTTTTTTCTTTAAGTGACGAAATTAATAGGTATACTAAAAGTTTTTTTGAACTTGTTGATCTAATTGTATCTGTATTAAAGAATGCCAAATCAGAAGAGTTTGTTTTATTAAAAGAGAATATATTAGATTCTCTTAAACTTTTTGAAGAATCATTGAGTATAAAATATATTAAAGAGATTAGGGTAAATTTAATCAAGTATATAAGCAAAGATGAGAATCTTTTGGCTTTATTGAGGGATAAAATTGAGCCTATTTTCGATCAAAATGTTAATTTGAAAAAATTTTTGCTAGAAAAAAATGCTTTAAAATCAAATTTTGCTAAGGAGATAGCAAATATCGAAAGATTAATTGAAGAAAAGACCCTTCAATTAAATGATGTATTAGGTGAGCTTGAATATATAGAACTTTCTAAATTTAAAAATTTGGATGAAATTAAACTTATAGATGGTAATTTAGAATTTTTATTTGAATCTAAGAATAGCTTTGATGAAGAGCTTAAAAATTTGCATTCAAAGCTCAAGAATTTAAATTTAGAAAAGAGCGATATTCAACTTAATTTAAGCAATCTTATTGGTGTTTCAAAATTCAGTAGTGAATCTTTTGAAGAGAAAAATTTTAGCTCTTTAGGATTTTTGAATGATTTTAAAAAAACTAATTATTATGAATATATAAAAAAACAGACAGAATACGAATTTTTTTTAAATTCTAATGCAAGCATTAAGAGTGAAATAGAAAATTTCAATATTTCTAATCAAATGTCTGATAAATTTGATTTACAAGAAGATCTTGCAACCAGAGAGTTATTGCGCAAAGAAATAGATGCAATCAAACTGGGTGATTATGTATTTTTCAATATTGATAAAGAATTTGATGAAACTAAGGATCGTTTTGAAAAAATAAGTTTACAAGTAGAAGATTTAAAGCTTGCAAAATATTCATTACAAAAGCTCCAAAAAAAAATAAAAGATGAGATTTATAAAAAATTTAGAGAATCATTTGATGAGATTAATAAAAATTTTTCTTATTTTTTTAAAAAAATTTTTAAAGGAAGTGCCAGTCTTTTTTATAATGAAAATACCGATAATGTTGAGATTAGAATAAATTTTTCAAACAAGTTTATCAAAAACAATAATATGCTTTCAGGAGGTGAGAATACTTTGGTTAGTATGGCTTTTTTATTTGCACTTTATTATTATTCTCCTGCTTGTTTTTGCATGCTTGATGAAATTGATGCGGCTCTTGATTTTGAGAATAGCAAAAAACTTTCTTTACTTTTAAAAGAATTGGGAAAGAAAGTCCAACTTTTAGTGATAACCCATAATGCATATGTTTCTGAGGGTGGTGAAAATTTGATAGGTATTACACTTGATAATGGTGAAAGTAGGGTGTTTAATATATAATTAAGTTAGATTCAAGGAAATTAACATGCAAGATAGAAAGTTTAGTTTTAGAAAATATTTTTTAATTTTAATATTTTTGATTTTTATTGTTTCGGGCATTACTTATTTCTATGCAACACAAATGTTAGAAAAATCTCACAAATCTACTGAAGACAATTTAGATGCTAAAGTTAAATTGGTTGATATGGAAGATTTTTATTTTGATTTAAATGAATGTCTAAATATGGATGATTTTTTTATTCCAAGGCCTGATTTTTTAAATGAAAATTTAAATAAGAATTTAGTTGTTGATGGGTTGATTAAAAATAAATTTCTTGATGAGAATTTTTTCAAGGATCTTTGGATTAAAAAGGAAAATTTATTTAATGTTGATATTGAGAAGGAGAATGAAAAATTAATAGATAAGATTTTAGAAATTTCCAAATGATTAAAAGATATTTGATTTATATAAGTTTGCTATTTATTGTTTTTGAAGTTTGCTCTAAGCCGGCTTTTATAAGTCAAGGTGGTTCATACGAGCTTGATTTTAGTAGTAGAGAGATAGATATTAATGTAAATACCAATTCAAAGTTTAATCTTTCTTTTAAAGATGAGTCTTGGATTTATATTAAAAGCATTGAAAATGAAGCTTTTATTAAGTTAATTGGAGAATCTTATGATAACGGTGCTGTTTTTACTTTTCAAGCTTCTAAAAAAGAAGGCAAGATTAAATTGGTTTTCAGTTATCAAAATGTTAAAGATTCAAGTGAATTTAATAAAATAATTATCTTGAAAATTACAAAGAAGTTTGAAGTTGCAAGTCCACATGGCGGTGGCAGCTCTAACAAGGATAAGAAGGATAAGAGCGTTGAAAGTGATAATAGTCTTGAACCTGGAAAGGACAGCATTAATGCAGTAACCGCTAAAGAGGTTATTGCCAGGGCTTTGAATTTATCTTACATAAATGATTATAAGGGAGCAATAGATTTGCTTAATAAGTATAATTTTAATGACGATAAATATATTTTGTTGAAGGCGGAAATTTATTATAAAAATAGGGATTATTTAAAGTCTTATGAGAATTATTTGAAATTGAAGAACAGATGCTTTCAAAGCATTGTTTTTGATCTAATTAAGCTTGGTATAGAATTAGATATTAAAGAAGAGGTTTTGGAGAACGCCAGATATTTGGTTGAAAAGAATGTGGAGTTTTCTGAGAGTATTTATCTTGAAATCTTTGAATTCTTAGTAACAAGGGGAGAGCATGAGTTTGCTTTAAATTTTAGCTCTCTTTACTTTCCTAAGTATATTAATTCAAGCTTTTCAGACAAATATAGTTATTTGTTGGGAAAGCTTTATGAGTCTGAGAGCAAGTATAAAGATTTTTTAAAGGCCTTGTATTACTATAAATTGGTTATTGATAATTACCCTTTTAGTTATTATTATCAGAGAGCCAAGATAAGATATTTGTTTTTAAAGCGGTTTTTTTAGGAGATATGATATGATAAGGAGAAAGCTTACTAAACAACTTGAAATAATAAAAGATTATCTTTGGGATATGAAAGAATGTGTGCTTAAGATTATTGATGATTCTTTAATAGCCTTAGAATCTAAAGATAAAAGTTTAGCTAAAAAAATAATCAATGAAGATGAAAAAATAATAGATGATTATCAATATGATATTGAGGATTTGTGTGGAAGAATAATTGCCACTGAGCATCCTGTTGCTACAGAGCTTAGAGAAATTTTAGCAATTATTAAAATAATAAGTTCTCTTGAAAGGATTGCAGATCATGCGACTAAGATTGTAAAGGTTGTTCTTCTGCTTGAATCAGATTTGGATGATTTTGATTTTCTTAATCTATATTTTAAACCTTTAAGAGAAATGGCCGATACAGCTAAAGAAATGTTGTCTGATATTTTTGACGCATATTTTGATGGGGATTTTACCAAAATATTAAAGATAGTTAAGTATGACAATATAATAGATAAATTATTTTCAAAGCAGAAAAGTATTGTTATTGATGCAATGAAAAAAAATCCTGAAAATTTGGATTATCTTTTAAATATTTTATTTTTGAATAGTTTTTTAGAAAGAGTAGGCGACCATGTAGCAACAATTGGTGAATTGCTCTATTTTATTAGAATAGGTGAAAAAGTAAACCTAACTTAGCAGTAGTATTTTTAGACCTTTTAGCTAAATAAATTTTACATAATAGAAAATTTATAAAAAGAATTAATGCGCAAGAGCATTAATTCTTTTTATAGGTGGCAGGCATTACGTATTCAAGATTTTTGTTTCCTTTGATTGTTTCTGAATGTCCAATTAAAAGATAAGAATCCTTTTTAAGATAGGAGTAGAATTTATTGGCAAGATTGTTTCTAGTTTTTTCATCAAAATAGATCATGACATTTCTGCAAAATATTAGGTCAAATTTTTTGCTAAATGGAAATTTCTCATCCATTAAATTTAATTTTTTAAAGTAAACCATTTTTTTTAAAATTTCTTTAACTTGGAATTTATCATTTTGAAGTTGATTTAAATATTTAGTTTTTAAATATTTGGGCAAATTTATTATACGATCTTCGGGATAAATTCCTTCACTAGCCTCATTTAGGACGCTAATTGAAATGTCTGTTGCTAAGATTTTGACCTTGAAATTTACTTTATTATGTTCCATGTATTCTTTTAGTATCATTGCAATTGTATAAGGCTCTTCACCGCTTGAGCAGCCGGCTGACCATATTCTAATTTCTGAGTTTTCTGAGTTTAATATTTTTTCAGTAAGCTTGGGTAATATTTTATTGTTTAAAAAATCAAAATGCTTAGATTCTCTGAAAAAATAGGTATGATTTGTTGATATTTTGTCTACTAATTCGATTAATTGAATATTTCCAGTGCTTTTTTCTAAAAAGTTGATGTATTCAGTAAAATTTTTAAAACCTTTAACTTTTAAAAGGGATGATAATCTGCTTTCAATTAATAGCTTTTTTTTTTCGCTGAGATTGATTCCAAAATTGTTGTAAACTATTTTTATTAATCTTAAAAGTTCGTCCTTAGTTATATTTATATTAAGGTTGAATTTGTTTTGATTCATATTCATATACTTTTGATTTCATTCTCCTTTTTTATCCAGAGAGATTCGTTTTTATATTAGAAATGCAAAAAATTTTTTAGTTCTATAATTAAGCGTATAGCTTAAGTTAGATATTTCAATTGCAATAATTTTTCAATTGTGATAATTTAGTAGTTAAATTATTAGTATATTAGCATGCTTGTTTATTAAGGGTTGTTTTATGCGAAAAAGAAGTAGAAAAGTCAAAAATGATTTACTTGAGCTTGAATCTAAAGAAAAAAAAGTTGGTATGTGGGGTATTTTTGCTCTTATTTTAATTGTTTTCGGATTTATTATTGCGCCTTTACTTCCAGGGATATTTGATAATGCTCATTCATCTGGTTTAAAATTTGGTTCTTATAAAGGTCAACCTATTTACTATAAAAAAGATAGTAAGTTTGCCAAATATGTTAATTATTATTCAAATCTTTATTCTAGATTGCAGGGCAATGCTAAAAATATTAATACAGATTATAATGCCTGGTATTTGGCATTTATGAAATATGTTGAAGATGTTGCTTTTTTGGACTTAGTAAAAAAATATAATTTTTACATTTCTAAGGAAATGCTGAATAAAAATTTACTTAAATCTCCAGAATATTTAGATCCTAGTGGAAATTTCAGTTCTAAAAGATATAATAAAACTTCTGATTATCAAAAAGTTAAAATTTATGATGATATGGTAGAAAATATGTTGTTTTCTAATGTGAAAATTTTTTTAAATAGTAATTTGATATTTCCCGATTCTCTTTTTGATCTGATTAAAGAGATGAGCACTGTAGAAAGGCATATTTCATATCTTTCTCTTTCCTATCAGGATTTTTCTAATAAAGAGGTAATATCTTATGCTGAGAAAAATTTAAATTTATTCAAATGTTTATCACTTGCGTCTATTCGTTTTAAAAATGTGAATGATGCTCGGAATGCTTATGATAAACTGTTAAATAAAACGCCATTTGAAGAGCTTGCTAAGCTTTATTCAGATGATATAGCTAATTTCAAGGGCGTTGTTTCTTTGGATAAATATTATTTTGATTTAGATCTTAATGTTGAAAAGAAAGAAGATCTAAATTCCATTTTTTCTTTAAGAGAAGGTGAATTTAGCAAGCCTATTAAGATTAAAAATAAAAATGAATATCAAATATATAAGGCATTTGGCAATATTCGTGATTTTGATAAAAATTCAGATCGTGATATTAGTTCTGTTAAAAATTATATTGAAACTTATGAACCAGGCGTTATTGAGGGGTATTTGGAAAATAAGTTAAATGATTTTCTTGGTGATATTAAATTTAGCAGTTTAAGCCAAGTTCTTGAAAAATATCAGCTTAGCTTAAAAAAAGAAATTGTTAATTTGTCTTATAATGTTAATATTTACCCCAATACTTTAAAAGAGTTGGTTGAGTTTAATAATAGCAAGTCTTTTTATGATATTATTTTTGGATTAAAAGAAAATTCTTGGTCTAAGCCTTTTGTGGCAAATAAAAAAGTTTATTTATTTTTTCTCAATTCAGCCAAAAAAAGATCTAATCGACTCAAAGAAGAGATCAAAAATGAAAAACTTCTTGACAATTTTAACATTGCAAATAGTGGCTTGATTACAGATTTTTTGCTAAATAAAAAAGATTTTGTTAATAATTTTAATGAGTCTTTTTTTGCCTTGCAAAACTTTAGCCGAAATTAAGAAATGAATATTAAGACAAAGGTTTTAGTTGTTAGTGTAGTTGATCTGATTAAAGATAAAGCGTTAATTCGGTTTTATAATTATTTGTATCAATTTTTGTTTTTATTCTTTTTTTTTGCATTTCTTGCTTGTTCTAAGGTAAGTAAAGATTTTATTGTTTTTAACAAAGATGTAAAATCTTCTTCTAAAGTCGACAATCTGACTTCTAATGCTTTAGAAGTTAATAAAATGGAAGATTTTTTTGGAGATATTATAGATTTAAAAGGTTATAAGATTCTTGCAGTTCAGCAAGAAAATTTGAATTTAGATGTGTATTTTGAACAGGTAGTTTTGGCTCAAAATTTTTCAAATCTTAATGCATATTTGTTTATTATTGGCTTTGATCCTAAAATTAAAGTTGGAACGATTCTTTTTAAAACTCAAATAGATATTGATCCAAAAAATTCTTATAACATGTATCTTGAAGATATTACAGGTGATTATGATTTTAATATAGTTGTTCAGGGATTTTTAAAAGATAAATCTGTTTTGTACGTTTTTCAAAAATCTGTTTTAAATGATGTCTCTTCTTATAGGCCTATCTTTTTTGACAAAGTTAATGGCACTGTTCTTATCAATAAGTATGCAAGATCTTCGGCTTATGAAGAAAATAGATCAAGAGAAAGCTATCCTATTTCTTTAGAAAAGTATGAAAAAGTGAGCGAAGATTTAATAATCAGCAAGATTGAAAAATATGAATATTCTCATACTCAAGGCAAATATTATCTTTCTTCTGTGAGTGAAAAAGTTGGTAAAATTGATAATAATATTTATAAAACTTTAAAGAATTTAAGCAAAGATGAAGTTTATAGATTTTTACACGGAGTTTGGTATGATGTTCATGATTATAATAAAAAGCATGGTAGAGATATTGAAGAAGTTTTATTCTTGTCTTTTGAAAGGCAATCAAGCGAGATTAATCTTTTTAGAAAAAATTCTCAAGAAGTTGCAAAGATTGAATATATTTCAAAACCCGCTTACAACACGCTTAATGTTAGCGCAAAGTCCCTTTTTTCGGATTTGATAGTTTACAACTTTTGGATAAAAATTGTAGATAAAGAAAACATTGAAATCAAAATTGATACTAGTACAAATTCTTATGATAATAGTGGATTTTCGGGAGCATTTAAGAGATTTGATGAGAATGTCTTAAATGTTAAAAAAAGGGTCAATGATATTTATTTTATTCCTAGCGGAAATTATGTGTATAAGGACAAAATTTACGACTTTTCTTATCCCCATTTAACTTATATTGATGAGAATAAAATTTATTATGGTATTTTTAATATTTTCCCCTTAAAAAATAATTTTGTTCTTGAATATGAGATTGACATGGGTAGTTACAAGCTTATTGAATCTTTTTTTCTTGAGCATAGCGAAAGAGTTGTTCAAAAGCAGAAATTTTCTACAATCATTTTAAATCCTATTAAAATTTTAAAAGATGATGTAAGCTTAGTTAAAGGGCAAAAATTAAAGCTTGAGCGAATAGAAAAAATAGGATAATAGTTTTTATGAAAATATTGAGAAGTATTATAACTTATTTTAATGTTTTATTGTTTTTCTTGATTTTAATTTTTTTTTTATTTCCTGTTTACTTGGTTTGTAAAATTTTTCTACTTGAGCGCTATGTTGTTAGACTTAGTTTTATTATGATGCGGGCTTGCATTAAGATTGGCTTATGGCTTGCTGGAATTAAAATTATTGTTACGGGATCTGAGAATATTCCTAAAAAAAGCAATTTAGTAATAATGGGAAATCATATTGCGGCTATGGATCCTTTAATTTTTATTTATACTTTTGCCTGTCCATTTGTAATATTGGCAAAACATTCTTTGCTTAGGATTCCTTTTGTGAATATTGTTTTAATTGTTATGGGTGTTATTTTTGTTAATAGAAAGAGCATAAGATCTGCTGCTGCTGCTGAGGCTAAGGCAATAAAGGTTATGAGAGAAGGCAGATCTATTGGAATTTTCCCTGAAGGCACTAGAAATAGGGGGGGGGATACTAAGATTTTTAAAAAAGGTGCAATTAAGATGGCATTAAAGACAGGAACATCAATTCTTCCTGTTACTCTTTATAATACTAATAACTTTTTTATTAAAAATGTTATTTTTAATTCTGGACTATCTGTTTATATTCATGTCCATCCTTTGATAGATATTTTAAAATTAAATGAATATGAAAAAGAGAACCTCGCTAGTATTATTAGAAATCAAATAGTTAAAAAGCTTGAAACTATTAAAAAATCTTTAAACCATTAAAATTTAATTTATAAAGCAAGGATTTAGATGAAGACTCAAAATTATGATGAAAGTAAAATAATTACTCTATCCTCTCTTGAACATATTAGATTAAGATCTGGTATGTATATTGGACGCTTGGGAGATGGCTCTAATATTGATGATGGTATTTATGTTTTAATTAAAGAGATAATAGACAATTCAATTGATGAGTTTATTATGGGTTATGGAAATGAAATTTTTATAAAAAAAGAAGATAATCTTATTTCTATTAGGGATTATGGGAGAGGAATTCCTCTTGGAAAAGTTATTGAGAGTGTTTCAGTTATTAACACCGGAGCCAAGTATAATGATGATGTTTTTCAATTTTCTGTAGGGCTTAATGGGGTTGGAACTAAAGCAGTTAATGCCCTAAGTTCAAAATTTTTAGTAAGATCAACAAGAAATGGCAAATCTTTTGAAGCTTTGTTTTCTAAGGGAAAATTATTGGAATCTAGAGAAATAAAATCTTCTGATAAAGATGGTACTTATGTTGAGTTTTTAGCAGATTCAGAAATATTTGGAAAATATTCTTATAGTGAAGATTTTCTCAAGAGGAGATTTTTCCATTATGCTTGTTTGAATAAGGGACTTATAATAAACTATAATGATCAAATTTTTGAATCTAAGAATGGTCTTTTAGATTTTTTGAATTCAGAAATTAAAAGTGATGATTTGCTTTATGATATTGTTTATTATTCTAGTAAAACTTTAGAATTTGCTTTTTCCCATACAAATAATTATGGGGAGACTTATTTTTCATTTGTTAATGGGCAATATACCAACGATGGAGGTACCCATCAGACTGGTTTTAGAGAAGGTTTTGTAAGGGCTATTAACGATTTTCTTAAAAAAACATATTCTTCAACAGATATTAGGGAAGGGCTTGTTGCAACTCTTTCTGTTAAAATTAAAGATCCAATATTTGAAAGTCAAACTAAGAATAAACTTGGAAATATTGAAACTAGAGGCAATGTTGCAAAGGAAGTGCAGAAAATAATTTCTGAAATTTTATATAAAGATAAAATACTTGCAAAATTGATTGAGAAAAAAGTAGTTGATAATGAGCGACTCAGAAAAGAATTAAGTAGCGTAAGAAAAGAGGCAAGAGAAAGAGCAAAAAAAATATCTTTTAAAATCCCTAAACTTAAGGATTGCAAATTTCATTTTAATGACAGCAGCAATCAGTCAGAACAAACCATGATCTTTTTAACAGAAGGAGATTCTGCAACAGGCTCAATGGTGTCTTGTAGAGATGTTTATACTCAGGCCATATTTTCTCTTAGGGGTAAACCTCAAAATATGTTTGAAAAGAATAAATCTGAAATATACAAAAATGAAGAGCTTTATAATATGATGGTAGCTCTTGGCATTGAAGAATCAATTGAAAATTTAAGGTACAATAAGGTTGTAATAGCAACCGATGCAGATTTTGATGGATTTCATATTAGAAATTTGTTGCTAACTTTTTTCTTGACTTTTTTTGAGGATTTAATTTTAAATGGGCATATGTATATTTTAGAAACTCCTCTTTTTAGGGTTAGGAACAAAAAAATCACGGTTTATTGTTATTCTGAGGAAGAAAAGCAAAAAGCTATTCTAGAGCTTAAGGGGGGATGTGAAGTAACAAGGTTTAAAGGTCTTGGTGAAATTTCTCCAAATGAATTTAAAGGTTTTATTGATATTAATAGCATTAAGCTTACAAAGGTGGACCTTTTTAATATTAAAGAAATAAAAGAGAAATTGGGTTTTTATATGGGCCAAAATACCCCTGAGAGGCGGAATTTTATTATGGAGAATTTGATTTAATGGATATTAGAACTGTACTTAAAGATAATTTTTTGCAATATTCATCTTATGTTATTAAAGATCGTGCTATTGCTAGTGTTGTTGATGGATTTAAACCAGTTCAAAGGAGAATTATACATTCTCTTTTTGAAATGCACGATGGCAACTTTCATAAAGTTGCAAATGTTGTTGGTAATACAATGAAATACCATCCTCATGGCGATACATCAATTTATGAAGCTCTTGTTAATATTGCTAACAAGGATTTATTTATTGAAAAGCAGGGCAATTTTGGAAATTTGTTTACGGGAGATCCCGCTTCTGCTTCCAGATATATTGAATGTAGATTAACCCCTTTGGCTTTTGATGTTCTTTATAGCAAAGAGATAACAATTTATGAATCTTCTTATGATGGAAGAAATAATGAACCTTTGCTTTATCCTGCCAAAATTCCTGTTATTTTAATTCAGGGAAGTGAGGGTATTGCTGTTGGAATGGCAGCCAAAATATTGCCTCATAATTTTAATGAGATTTTAAATGCAGTAAAGAGCGAACTTCTTGGAGAGAGTTACGATATTTATCCTGATTTTCCAACGGGAGGAATAGTTGATGTTAATGAATATGCTGATGGTAACGGTAAAGTTTTAGTTAGAGCTAAAATTGAAACCGTAGATGAAAAAACAATTGTAATAAGGGAATTGCCTTTTGGTGAGACTACTGAGAGTTTGATATCTTCGATTGAGAGAGCAATTAGAAAAAATTATATTAAAGTTTCAAGCATTAATGACTTTACTGCTGAAAATGTGGCCATAGAATTGTCTTTGCCTCGTGGTGTTTATGCAAGTGAAGTGATTGAAAAGTTGTATCATTATACAAATTGTCAGATATCAATTTCTGTTAATTTATTGTTGCTTAGCGAGAGATATCCTGTTGTTTATACTATTAAAGATCTTATCAAGTTTCATGCAGCGCATCTTCAAAAAATTTTAAAAATGGAACTTGAATTGCAAAAAAGCAAGATTCTTGAAAAAATATTTTATAAAACACTAGAGCAAATTTTTATTGAAAAAAAGATTTATAAACTTCTTGAAACAATTTCTAAAGAAGAAAATATTGTAAATATAATATTGTCAGAGGTTTTAAGGTACAAAGAATCTTTTTCAAGGGAAGTTTTAAAAGAAGATGTTGAAAATTTGCTTAAAATTCCAATTAGAAAAATAAGTCTTTTTGATATTGATAAGAATTCTAAGGATATTAAAATTTTAAATAAAGAATTAAAAAGTATAAATAGCAATATTTCTTCAATAAGAGGGTATTCAATAAACTTTATTGATTTATTACTTGCAAAGTATTCTAAAGAGCATCAAAGAAAGACTAAAATTTCTTTAATTAAATCAAAGAATGTAAAAGAAATAGCCACAAAGAATATGAAAGTTTATTTAAACTTGGCAGAAGGTTTTGTGGGAACTAGCCTTTTTGATGGTGAATTTATTGGGAATGCTAGTTATTATGATAAAATATTGGTTTTTAGAGAAAATAGTTATGTTCTTAAAAATATTGAAGACAAGACATTTATAGATAAAAAGAATGTGTGTGCTTTAGTTTATGATATAAATAATTCAAAAGAGCAAATATTTTCAATAATTTATCTTAACAGACTTGACAATTTTTATTATGTTAAAAGGTTTAAAATAGATAAATTTATTACAGATAAAGTTTATGAATTTTTAGGCGAAAATGATGAATTTGTCGATTTTTCATTGAGTCCCAAATTTGTAGAATTTTTGACAAATAAAGACATTGTTAAAAGAATTGAAATTGATAATTTTATGATTAAATCAAGAAGCTCCATTGGGAAGCGAATTTCAAGTAACAATTTGAAAAAAGTTAAATTTAAATAATTTTAAAAACCTTTTTTAAATTTCATTAATATGCTACCATAGTACCAGTTTTAATAAAGGGGTTTTTTATGAATAAATTTTTAATTTTTGTTTTGGCAATCTTTTGTGTTTTTTCTAGCTTTGCTCAAACTAATGATTCTAAAAGTGATGCGTTTGGCATGAGTGCTGGAGAAAAACTTTTGGTTTATGAAACTAGCAAGCAAGATTCTATTGTGCCATTTTTATTGAACCTTTTCTTAGGGTTTGGAATAGGCTCCTTTGCTCAAGGAGATATTCTTGGAGGATCTCTTATTCTTGGATTTGATGCGATTGGTATAGGACTTATACTTACTGGAGCTTATTTGGATATCAAAGCTCTTGATAATAATGTCAAAAAAGCTGCTTTCCAATGGACCTGGGGTAAGGGAGTTATGTTAGCGGGTGTGGTTACTATGGCTGTGACAAGATTGACAGAAATTATTCTTCCATTTACATTTGCTAATAGTTATAATAGGAAGCTAAAAAATAGTCTTAATATAGCTTTGGGAGGATTTGAGCCTAGTTTTGATATTGCGATGGGTCAAGCAAGTGCTCTTGGGTTTGAACTGTCTTTCAAAAAAAGCTATTAATTTTATTTATTATAAAAATGAGTGATTGCAATTCTTTATTGTGATTGCTCATTGTAATTAAAAGAGCTTTTATTTATATTTTATGTCTCTACTAAGATCTTTTTTTATGCTTTTTTGTTTTAGTATTTCTCTTTTGTCATACAATTTTTTTCCTTTACATATTCCAACTTCTACTTTGATTAATGATTTTTTTAAATAGAAACTAATAGGAATTAAAGTATATCCCTCTTTTTCTTTAAATTTTTTTAGCCTTTGTAATTCCTTTTTTTTGATTAAAAGTTTTCTAGATCTTAATTCATCATGATTAAAGATATTTCCTTCTTTATATTTTGATACATGCAAGTTTTCAAGCCACAATTCTTCTTTTTTTATGCTTGCAAAGCTATTATTAAATGATAATTTTTTTGTCTTTATTGATTTTACCTCGGTTCCTTTTAGTACTATTCCACAACTGATTTTTTCTTCAATAAAGTAATTAAATTTCGCTTTTTTGTTTTCAAGAATCAAAGTGTTTGTGTTCAAATCTATTCCTTTTATTCCTTTGATACAATCAATCTAAAACCAATATTTGGAGAACTCCAATTTTTCAAAAAAGAAGCTTTAGTTGATGGATTGAGTAAATTATTATTTTGATGAGAGTATGTTCTAATTTCTGTTATCAATGAGTGAAAATTTGAATTTTCGTTATAAAAATTTTTTTCATTTTTGAATATTGCGATATCATTAAAAGATGAATTTTGCATTAAATTCCAAAATCCAACTTTTTGTGATATTTCATTAATATTTAATGGGTTTTTGTTTGGTTCTTTTTGGTATAATTCCCATTCTTGTGATATAGGCAGTCTTGCTTTAAATCCCGAAGGAAGTTTTTTAGAGTACCAGTTGGCGTATTCTATTGCTGAGAAATAAGATATTCCTGTGATAGCTTCATTTAAGCCTATTTGATTAAAATTTTTAAGATAATTTTCATCTACAAGTTGTTCTTTAATTAAATTTTCTTTATTATTTAATGCCCATTTTGGATTTTCTTTTAAAAAATCTTGATACTCGTATTTTGTAACATTTTGTTCTTGAATAAGAAATTCTTTTATACTATAGGTAGATTTTAGTGAAATATTTTTTAAATCTAATGAATCTAATTCATAATTTTGGATTTTTTCTATTTTATTTGAATTTATTTTTTTAAATCCAGGCAATTTTATATTGATTTTTTCATTTTTAGAAATTAATTGAATATTTTCATTGTCTAAGGTTTTGGCTAATGTTTTAACCCAAGGTTCATTTTTTGTTAGCATTTTTAAATCTTTATCTAAATTTTCTAAAAACCAAAAGATGGCTCTATTTTCTAAATCAAAATTTGTTTTCAAAGAGTTCCATATTTCTTCTTGATTGCTATTGTTTTGGTCTATTGAATATATGATTTTATATGAATCTAGAAAATCTTTAAACATTTCGATTGAATTTAGGTAAGGTATGGAATTTTTTAGAAAATTTTTAATGTATTTAGGATGTTCTTTGAGCTCACTAGATATTAATGAAAATACGGGAATTAGTTTTGTATTTTCATTAGTATTTTTTATTTTAACCATTATAGAGAGTTCTTTTTGTCTTTGTTTAATGATCTTTTCAGGATCAACCAGTTCTAAATTTATTTGCAAACTGTAGTTTCCAAAAAATTTGTTGTGAATTTTTATCTTTTGTTCGTAGGTTTTAAATCCCATCCTTTTTGCTCTAATAATTCCTTCAGTGGCATTTATATATTTGTTAAGTGGAGTTCTTCCGATATATTTTTCGTTTAAATATATGTAAGTGTTTGCAATATTGGAATTTATTTTTAAATATGCTCCTGGATTTTTAAACTTAGGTATAATTATTAAAATTGATATTAAACTTAAAAGCAATATTATTGTTGTAAGAAATACGTAAACCTTAGGCGCTATTCCTAGAATTGGCTTTAATTTAACTTCAAAAAGCTCAATATTTGAATTCTCGTCAACCTCTTTCATCTTTTAAAGTATAGAAAAGTATTTAAATAAGTGTCAATATTTTGTATGATTTAATTCTTGAGGTTAGATTATGTATTTAAGAAGATTGGATAAATTTGCATCTTTTTTGGTACACATTGTTGAGAAATATTTGACATATAGAAAAAGAAAGAAATATTTTTGTAAATTAAGGGCCAAGAAACGAGGGTTTTTGCTTAATTTTTTGTTTGATTTTATAGCAGCAGCAATTTTTGTATTGGTAATAAATCAATATTTTGTTCAAGCCTATAAAATACCATCAGGTTCAATGGAAAATACTCTTCAAATAGGGGATTTTTTATTTGTAGATAAATTTTCTTATGGCCCTGAACTTTTACCAGGATTATTTAAGATTAATGGTTTTAAAGTCCCAGAGGAATCCGATATTATTATTTTTGAAAATCCAGAATATAAATCAAAGGGTGTTTTTTTTGACATCTTTCAAAGAATACTTTACATGTTAACGTTATCTTTTATTGATCTTGATAGAGATGAATATGGCAATCCTAATGTTAGATTTCTTGTGAAAAGGGGTGTGTTTGCAGACGGTAAAATTGTTAGGTTTAATAACGGCAAAGCTTATATTAAAAGAGAAGGTGAGGAAAATTTTATTTTAGAAGATTCTTATTGGGATTTGGTTGATAAAAATTTTAAAATTAAAAAAATTGTGGCAAATGAGGACTATGGGATTTATGGCGATTTTGCTATGTTTGTTGCTTTGAGCCAGTTAAATATAAATTTAAGTAGCACTCCCGATTTTTCATTTTTTGATGTTAGAATGATTGATAGGTTTGAGTTTGAAAGGTTGGAATATAAGTATTTATCTGCTTTTATGCCTTATGTTGATTATTATATGGAAAAAGCAATAATAAGAGATTGTGGAATTTATGTTCCTTATGGATATGTTTTGCCAATTGGGGACAATAGAGACAATTCTCATGATGGTCGATTTTTTGGAGTAATCAATAAAAATAAAGTGCTTGGAAGAACTTTGATAATATATCTTCCATTTTCTAGGGTAGGATTTATTTAAAATGGCTCCGTATTTAACTTTCGAGCAAAGGCTTTTGAGGAAAAAGCAAAGAAAATTTTTTTTAAAATGTGTTGTAACATTTTTAATTTTAAATTTTTTTTTCACAAAGTTTGTTTTGCAAATTTTTATGATTAAAAGTAATGAAATGTTGCCAACAATAACAAAAAATGCTAGTTTATTTTTTGTAGCAACACATATAACTTCTTTTTTTATTCCTTTGAAAATGAATGATATTGTTCTTTATGAGGATTTTAGGCTAAGTAATAATTTTTTATTAACTTTAATAAAAGATTTCTTTTTTTTAAATAAAATTTTTAAAAGAGCAAGCTATAAAGTATCAAGAATAGTAGCTGTTCAGGGTGATTCTGTGTATGTTAGAGGTTTAAATGTTTTGGTAAATAAAAAGGATACAAATTTTTTTTATTTGAATGGCAATTTGGTTAGCTATTATAAGTTGAATAATTTTTTTAATACAGATGAAGTGGTTAAGTGTTTTACTTTAAAAAAAAATGAATTTTTTTTACTAAATGACAATTTAAATGTTTTAAATGATTCTAGAATATTTGGACCTATTAATAAAAATGCCATTGTTTCTTTTTTGGCCTTTAAGGTAGTGGACTATAAGATTGTTAAATAAAATTTTTGTTGATGCTGATTCTTGTAATTTTAAGATAATAAAATTTTTACAAAAATTTATATTACACAATAAATCAGAACTTATTGTAGTTTCTAATAAATTTTTAAGTTTGGAAAAAACAGAAAATGTTTTTTTTGAAGTGGTAGATAATGTTGATTCATTTATTTTAAATTTAGCAAATAGGCATAGCCTTGTGATTACTCGAGATATTTTTTTTGCCAAACTCCTTTTAGATATTGAGGCCAAGGTTATGAACGATGAGGGTAGAATTTTCGATATGAATAATATAAATTATTTATATTTTAAATCTAAGATTAATTTCAATTTGAAAATTAAGATTAAAAAATATTATGATGAAGATTTTAATAAATCTAGATATGAGAAATTTGTAAAGAATTTTTATTCTTTATTCTTTAGTTAATTTTCTGTTTTCCAATTTCCACAAACCCTTGCCTTGGGTTAATATATAAATCGTGTTGCTTGATACAGGAATAATATCATTAAGGCCCGTTTTGCTTAGCTGAGATCCGTTATAAGCCCCAGGTTCTACTGATTTTGAGGGTGCTTGTAGAGCAAAAATCCCGTCTTTATTTTTTGTAAATTCTGCAAATCCATTATTACTTCCGATTAATATTGCATCATTAAATTCTCTTGCAAAGTAGCCGCTAAATTCGCCTACTTCGTCTTGATTAAATATTGGTGTTGTGTAATTATTTGCACTTGAGTACACCTTAAATTTTGTATCTAAATTATTATAACCCCCAGTCATTACTAAAATTTCAGAAGAACCCCTAATGCTTGTTTTAATGATAGGCATTATTTCCTTGGCTTGTTGATAGTCTATGTTTGCATATGTATTGTTATTCATTTGCCATATTTTAAGTGAATTTCCCGTAATTAATTGATCTTCATTTGATATTTGATAAAACTTGTCATTTTCAGTAGCTTGTGATGGCGTTTTGTCAGCTCCTTGTAGATCAAAAATTTTCTCACGATTATTTTTGTCTATAGCTAAAATATATGCGTTTTTTACGCCATCTCTTCCCACAGATTTTAAGAATTTATATGCTTTTAATGGTTTTTTAAATTTTAATTTCCAATCTTTTCCATTTAGCTCGCAAACTTCTAGTTCTTCTTGTTTGTTTTGTGCTAAAAGATAGGTTTTCCCAGATATATTTACAATGTCGTTTATAAACTCATAAGAATTGCTCAAATCAATTTTTTCAATCTTGCCCTTTTCTTTTTTAAATAAATTCATGGCTGCAATGTAGAGAGTTTCCCCTACTAGAGAAATTCCTCTTGGACTTGAACTACCTAAAATATTGTATTCATGGCTTATTTTTTGCAAATTTCCTAATTGGGAAAATATAGATTCGCTTGAGCATGCTAGTAGTAAAAATATTAATAAGTTTAAAATTAATCTTTTTTTAAAATAGTTTTCATATTTTTGTTTCATTTTTATCCTACAATTTATTTACATTTACTGTAACTGATAATGATATAAGTGCAAAATGCGCCATTTTAGCAGAATTTCCAAATTCAAACATCATCCACCAAGATGCTGTTGCTCCGAAAGCCCATTTATAGTTAAAGTTCCATAAAATTCCAGATCCAAAAGAGACTGTAGGAAGTGCATCAAAAGTTCTTAAATTTGTAATATTATTGTTTCTATCTCCATATGTGTTAAGAGAAAATCCTACATTTGTGAAAACTGGAATTTGAAATAATTCTCCTATATCAAATATATAATTTAATGAAAATGTAATAGGCACGCTATAAAAAATTTTACCCACACTTGAATCTGGATTTAATATGTTAAAAGAATGGTTAATATCAAAGTTAAACATATATCTTAGTTCAAGTCCAATTGCCAAATTATTTAGAATATGGTACTGGTATTTTATTGCCCCAATACCTCCCGGATATAAATTGGTGGGATAAGCTTTTGATAAGTCGTTGTAAAAAACAGGAATCCCAACACTTAAATCTATTCCTAAGGTGGAGTTTGTATGTCTATCAATATTGACTGCGGCCGTAATTTTTTTTATGTTTACACCAATTAACAAAACTGTAATTAGTGTTATAAAAAGATACTTTCTCATTATTCTCCATTCTTTTAAAATTATTATCCTTGTTTATTATAGTTGAAAATAAATTTAATTACAATTTGAAATTTGGTTGTTTGGCTTTTCTTATATTTACAATCTAAGTATAATATTAAGGTAATCTTGTTAGGTTTAAGGGGGTATATTTTGAATACTGTGTTTAATGGGAAAGATTTTGCGAATAAGTATTATTTAATGCTTAAAGAATTCTTAAAGCAGCATGATCTGAGAGATAAAATTGCATTAAAAGTTATTTTAGCAAATGATGAACCTGCAAGCAAGCTTTATGTTTCAATCAAAAGTCGAGTTGCAAAAGAGATTGGCTTGAATGTTGAAATAATTAAATTTCCTACAAATTCTCTTCAAAGCGATATTTTACAAGTAATTGATAGAGAAAATAAAAATTTAAGTACAGACGGAATTATTGTTCAATTACCCCTTTTGAAAGGCATGGATTTAAATTCTATTTTAAATGGCATAGTTTATTCAAAAGATGTTGATGGTTTATCTTTTGTTAATTTAGGAAAAATGATTTTGGGCGATAAAAAAGGATTTATTCCTTGTACAGCTCTTGCCGTATTAAAGATTTTGCGAGATGAAGGGATAAAAACATCGGGGAAAACGGTTGTTGTGGTTGGTAGAAGTCCTCTTGTAGGAAGGCCTATTTCAATATTGCTCTCATCAAAACCTTATGATGCAACTGTTATTGCTTGTCACAGCAAGAGTATTTATTTAGATGTTTATTTAAGACAGGCAGATATTGTTATTTCTGCTGTTGGTAAGCCCAAGTTGATAGATAAAAGTATGTTGTGCGGAAAGCCTTATGTGATTGATATTGGTATTTCTGAAATTGAGATTGATAACGGAAAAATTCTCTCAGGCGATACAGATTTTGACAATATTAAAGAGTGCGTTAAATTTATTACTCCTGTTAAGGGAGGAATAGGGCCCGTTACGGTTCTTATGTTAATGTTTAATACAATTAAAGCTCATTTGATTAATAATAAGATGTTTGACGTTTTAAATCGGTTGGAAAAATTGGTGGAGGTGTAAATGTCTGGTCACAGTAAATGGTCAACAATAAAGAGAAAAAAAGGTGCTCTTGATGCAAAGCGCAATAAAATTTTTACAAAGCTAATAAGAGAAATAACCATTGCAGCTAAAATAGGGGGTGGGGATATTGAATCTAATCCGAGGCTAAGGGTAGCTGTTAACAAGGCCAAGGTTGCCAATATGCCAAAAGATAATATTGAGAAGGCAATAAAAAAGGGTATTGGCGGTAATGAAGGGGTTGAATATTTTGAGATAACTTATGAGGCTTATGCTCCTTATGGGGTTGCTTTAATGATTAAATGCTTAACAGATAATAAAAATAGAACCTCTAGCGATGTAAAAAGTGTTCTTTCAAAAGGTGGAGGATCTCTTGGTACCCCAGGTTCAGTCTCATATATGTTTTACAGAAAGGGTCTTATTGTGTACAGTTTAGAAAAATATCGTGAAGATGAAATAATGGAATTTGCATTAGAAGTTGGTGTTGAAGATATTTTAGTTTCAAACAATGAAGCGGAAGTTATAACAAGTCCTGATGATTTTGACAAAGTTTTATCTTTTTTAAAAACTAAATTTAAAGAAGAAGTGGCAGAGATAGCTTTAATTCCTGAAAATAAAATTTCTTTAAACAAAGAGCAAGCAGAAAAAATAATTCTTCTTGTTGAAAAGCTTGAAGATTTTGATGATGTTCAGGAAGTAATTCATAATTTAGAGATTCCAGAAGAATTAAGTTAGTTTTATTTAAATCTTTTCGTAGTAGACTCTGTATACTTTATTTCTAAAATCATCTGTAAAAAGAATTGAACCATCGTAATATGTGATGATATCAACAGGGCGTCCAAATTTAGAGTTATCAGGCTTTAAAAACCCATATAAAAAAGTTTTGTAATTTTTTGCTGTTCTATTTTTAAAATCAATGTCTAGTGTAGTTATTTTGTAGCCAACAGGAGAAGATCTGTTCCACGAGCCGTGTTCTGCTATGAATAATTTATTTATATATTCTTTTGGAAAGTTACTCCCTTGGTAAAAGTGTATTCCAAGTGGGGCTACATGTGCGGGAAGTTCGTAAATAGATGGGCTAAACTTAGTGTTTTTGGGTGCCTTGTTATAAAAACTGTAATTTTTTTGATTTTTCCCAAACAAATAGGGAAATCCAAAATGCTCTTTGTATTCGACTACTACGTTTATTTCGTCCGGGGGAATGTCGTCTCCCAATCCATCTTGGCCATTGTCGCTAAAATATATTTCATTGCTAATTGGATGAAAATCAAACCCAACTGAGTTTCTCACCCCAAAAGCCACTATTTTTTCTTTTTTTGTTTTTAAATCGATGCTAAGGATTATTGATTCTTTTTTTGGAGGAATTTTAGCATTGTATTGGGATCCTATGTTTACTATTAATTTGTTATTTTTGGGATCCGCTTTAATGTAACGTCCTGCGTGCATTTTGGTATTATTTTTTGGTAAAAGTGAAAAAATTTGCATTTTCCATGTATATTCTTTATTTGATTTTATGCTTTTATTAATTTCTTCTTTTACATTTTCAACTACATATATTTTATCGACAGAAGATATATAGAGTTTATTATCCCAATAAGCAATACCAATAGGTTTTTGCAGGGTTTTTGCTATGGTATAGATTTTTTTGTTTTTTGTTACAAAGTATGCAAAATTGCTCCCAGATCCTATGAATATATTTCCATCTTGATCGCTTGTGATTCCTCTGGGTTTTTCAATTGTATTGTTTAAGAAAATTTCGACTTTAAATCCATTGGGAACTTTTAGTGTGCTTGTTGTTTCTTCTGCTACCACCATAGTTATAGATAAGATTAAGAAAATAGCTGTAATGAATTGAAAATGGTTATTTGGAAATTTATTTTTCATTTAGTGTCCTTTTTTGCTTAAGGTTTTTGCTTTAAATTGGATGTTTCTGTGTAATATAATTTATAATTTAATTATATGATAAATAAGATTCATGGTAAAGTTATAGAAAAGAAAGAATATAGTTTGGTTTTAATGACCACTGTTTTTGAATTTGAACTTTTAGCTAGTGCATTTTGCCTTGCTAATTTTAATTTGTCAGAGAAAGTTGAGCTATTTACTTATCTTTATACAAGAGAAAATGAATTAAAACTTTTTGGATTTTTGAATTCAGATGAAAGAGAGATCTTTAAGGGTCTTATTGGAGTAAGTGGAATAGGGCCAAAGGCCGCTTTAAGGGTGTTATCCAATATAAGGTATAATGAGTTTAAAGAGGCTATTGATAGAGAAGATGTTGAGCTTGTTTCTAAAATCAAAGGCATTGGCAAAAAAATGGCTGGTAAAATGTTTTTACATCTTCAAGGCAAGCTTTTGATTAATAGTGAGCTTGAATCTACTAGTCTTTTTAGATTTAAAGAATTAGAAGAATCAATTGTTAGCATGGGGTTTGATAGAAAAATTGTTAATAGCAAGATTAGAGAGGCTTCCAATTTAGCTGAATTTTCAAATTTAAAAGATTCTGAAAAGGAGCAGTTTTTATTTAAGGAGGTTTTAAAAAGAATATCAAGTTAATTGTTGGTTTTTTATAGAGAAAAAATAGTTTTTAAGGAGTATTTATGAAAGAAGAAAATGATATAAGTTTTTTAAACTCTAATGAAAATTATTTATATGATAAGAGTGAAAATGAGCTTAGGCCCAAAGTTTTTGAAGATTTTAAAGGTCAGGTTAATGTTAAAGAAACCCTTAGTATTTTTATAAAAGCTTCTAAAGAGAGAGATGAGGCCTTGGACCATGTGTTTTTAAGTGGTCCACCAGGTCTTGGGAAGACTACTCTTGCAAGTATTATTGCTTTTGAGATGAATGCTTCGATTAAGATTACCTCAGCTCCGGCTTTTGACAAGCCCAAAGATATTATTGGCATTTTAACAGGGCTTGATGAGAAGAGTGTTTTATTTATTGATGAAATACACAGACTCAGACCAATAATAGAAGAAATGCTTTGTATTGCCATGGAAGATTATGAGCTGGACTGGGTAATAGGGCAAGGAGCTAATGCAAGAACTGTTCGAATGCCACTTCCAAAATTCACATTGATTGGAGCTACTACTAAACCGGGAAAAGTAACATCTCCACTTTATGCGAGATTTGGAATTACTGCAAGATTTGAACTTTACAGCGAAATAGAGCTTGTTGAGATAATAAAGAGAAATTCTGTTATTTTAAATATTGAAATAGAAGAGGATGCTGCTTTTCTTCTTGCAAGAAGTTCAAGAGGGACTCCCCGAATAGCAAATAGATTGCTAAGGAGAATAAGAGATATTGCCCAGGTAACCGGAAGTTTGGTTATTACAAGTGACATTGTTTCAATTGGGCTTGAAATGCTTAGAATTGATGGAGAAGGTCTTGATGAGCAAGATAGAAATATTTTAAGAAGCTTAATATTGAAATTTAATGGGGGACCCGTAGGTGTTGATACTTTAGCTATTTCTGTAGGAGAAACAGCTGATTCTCTTGAAGACTTTTATGAGCCTTATTTAATTATGAAAGGATTTATCAGCAGAACTCACAGGGGCCGTAAAGCTACTGAGTTTGCGTATCTTCACTTAAACTTAGAGATGAAAGAGGGTAGTCTTAATGAAAACCAAAGAGTTTCATTTTAATTTGCCCTATTCTTTAATAGCTCAATATCCAAGTGAAAAAAGAGGATCTTCAAGACTAATGGTACTGGATCCTAAATTGCAAAAAATTTACCATGAAGATTCTGTAAACAATATTTTAAAATATATAAATAGCAATACTTTTATTATTTTTAATAATTCAAAAGTTAGAAAATCAAGAATGTATGCAGAATCGGAGATAGGCAGTAATGTTGAGGTTTTAATTTTGGATAGAATTGACACCAATTCGTTTACTGCGCTTATTTCTAAGTCTAAAAAGCAAATTGTTGGAAATCTTTACAAATTTCCCGAAGGATTAATAGGTGAAATTTTGTCAAAAAATAGTAGTGAGATTGTTTTAAAATTTGATGTTGATGTTGGAGAAGATTATTTTGAAAAACATGGTTTTGTTCCCATACCCCCTTATATTAAAAGAGATTATGAAAAAATGGATGAAGATCGATATCAAACTGTTTATTCCAAATATGTTGGTTCTGCAGCTTCTGCTACTGCAGGGTTGCATTTCAGTAAGGATTTGTTTTCTGCTTTTGAAAAGAATAATATTGAATATGATTTTATCACTCTTCATGTGGGGCTTGGCACTTTTCTTCCTGTAAGATCAAAAAATATCGAAGAACACAATATGCATTTTGAAACTTTTTTAATAAAAGATTGTGTGGCTAAAAGATTACAAAATGCTAAATTTATTGGTAAAAAAATTTTATCAATTGGCACTACAACTCTTAGGGCTTTAGAGTCATCTTATGATAATAAGCTTAAGAAGTTTAAAACAGGCCAACAAAGTACAAATCTTTTTATTTATCCCGGAAAGAACTACTGTTTTAAGTTTGTCGACATGCTTTTTACCAATTTTCACACACCACAATCTACTCTTTTGATGTTGGTCTCTTCATTTGCAGGTAAAGATTTTGTGTTTAGTTCTTATGAAGAAGCTATAAATACAGGTTATAAATTTTTTTCCTACGGTGATGCTATGTTAGTTTTAAATCATATATAGATATTAATTGTGAATTATTTTAATATTTAAGTTATGATAAGGCTTAACTTAAATCATTAGGAGGAAAATGTATGAATACTTCTCTTTTTAATCAAGAAAGACAAAAGTATGTTCCTAAATTGCCAAGCATTTTAAAAAAAGATTTTAGTAATATTAGTTTGGTTTATGGAAAAAAAACTGAAGCAATTCAAGATAGACAGGCTTTAAAAGAATTTTTTAAGAATACTTATGGGTTGCCAATTGTAAGTTTTACCGAGGGAAACTCCAATTTATCTTTTTCAAAAGCTTTAAATATTGGAATTATTCTTTCTGGAGGGCCTGCTCCTGGGGGGCATAATGTTATATCTGGTGTTTTTGATGCAATAAAAAAATTCAATCCAAATTCAAAGATTTTTGGGTTTAAAGGGGGCCCTTTGGGCCTGTTGGAAAATGATAAAATTGAACTTACTGAAAGCTTAGTAAATTCTTATAGAAATACCGGGGGTTTTGATATTGTATCTTCTGGAAGAACAAAAATAGAAACCGAAGAACATTACAGTAAAGCTCTATTTGTTGCCAAAGAAAACAATCTTAATGCAATTATTATTATTGGTGGTGATGATTCGAATACCAATGCTGCTATTCTTGCTGAGTATTTCAAAAAGAAAGGAGAAAATATTCAAGTTATTGGAGTTCCAAAGACAATTGATGCTGATCTTAAAAATGATCATATTGAAATTTCATTTGGGTTTGATTCTGCTACAAAAATTTATTCTGAATTGATAGGTAATTTATATAGAGATGCTATGTCGACTAAAAAATATTGGCATTTTGTCAAACTTATGGGTAGGAGTGCATCTCATGTTGCTTTAGAATGTGCTTTAAAAACTCATCCAAACATTTGCATTGTGTCTGAAGAGGTTTTGGCTAAAAAGAAAACTTTGGCTGAGATTGTTGATGAAATGGTGTCTGTTATCTTGAAGAGATCTTTAAATGGGGATAATTTTGGAATAGTTATAGTTCCTGAAGGTCTGATTGAGTTTATTCCAGAAGTTAAGTCTTTAATGGTTGAATTATGTGATATTTTTGATAAAAATGAAGGTGAGTTTAAAGGGCTTAATATTGAAGGGATGAAAGAAATTTTCGTTTCCAAGCTTAGTGATTATATGAAGAGAGTTTATTTATCTTTGCCTTTGTTTATTCAAATTGAACTTGTAAATTCAATTTTAGAAAGAGATCCTCATGGGAATTTTAATGTTTCAAGAGTTCCTACTGAAAAATTGTTTATTGAAATGGTTCAATCAAGATTAAATGAACTGAAAAAAAGTGGAAAATATAAGGGAAGTTTTACCCCAGTTGATCATTTCTTTGGCTATGAAGGTAGAAGCGCTTTTCCTTCTAATTTTGATAGTGATTATTGTTATAGCTTGGGATATAATGCTGTTGTTCTTATTTTAAATGGTCTTACAGGCTATATGTCTTGTATAAAAAATTTAAATTTAAAACCAACAGATTGGATTGCAGGAGGAGTGCCTCTAACAATGTTGATGAACATGGAAGAGAGGTATGGAGAGAAAAAGCCTGTTATAAAAAAAGCCTTAGTTGATTTAGAAGGAAGGCCATTTAAAGAGTTTGTTAAAAATCGTGATAAGTGGGCTTTGAATAATTTGTATTCATGTCCAGGCCCTGTGCAGTATTTTGGTTCTTCTGAGATTGTTGATGAAATAACTGAGACTTTAAAGTTAGAATTATCAAAGTAGAAAGTTTATGCTTGTTAGAAGCTTGTTGTTACTTTTTGGTGTTTTGAATGTTTATTCAAATTCACTTGATTATTTCAAGCCGAATTTTAATTATTTAAAGTGGAGTATTGCTAAAAGTTTGCCATTGCAAGACAAATCGACTTCCAGTGGCAATTTTATTTCTCATAAAAAAAATAATAACATGCCTGTTGCTGATAATGACGATTCTTTTCTTTATAAAAATATTCAAGAGAATAAAGCTTTAAATCTTGAAAATGATCTTGAGTCAAAATCAGCAAAAGACCTGTTTAGGTTTTCAGCTATTAGTATTGGATCTTTTCCAATAGTTTTATTTTTGAGCTTGTTTTTTTTTGATGTGGGTTACTATTTTTATAGCGGAATGAATGCAAATTACGTTCCATATCCTTTTTCAAATGGTCCTAATTTTTCAAAAGATGAGATTTATAAAAAATTTATTGTTTCAGCTTCCATTGGGGCAATAGTTGCATTAACCATTGCTTTAATTGATTATTTTCTTTAATGATATGATAAGGCTTAAGAGAGAATTTACCGTTAAAGAAGATGCTTTAAGACTGGATCTTTACCTATCAAGTAATTTGGAGGTTCTTACTAGAAGTCAGATCAAAAGAAGAAATGTAGAAGCGTTTAAAAAGAGTAATGGGAAATTTTTGAAAATAAAATTGTCCAAACCTGTTTTTAAAGGCGATGAAATAATGATTGAATTTGATGAGGAGAGTAGTCAAATTGACTGCCTTAAGCCGAGTAATATCCCTATTTCTATAATTTATGAAGATTCTAATGTTATTGTTTTGAATAAACCCCAAGGAATTTTGAGTCATCCTGGAATATCGCATTGGGATGATACTGTTGTGAATTTTCTTTTATATCATATAAAAAGCTTGAAAATTGATTTTAATGAAGAAAAAATTAGACCTGGAATTGTTCATAGATTAGACAAAGATACTTCTGGAGTGCTAATTTGTGCGAAAAATATTAGCACCTTAAGATTTTTAGCTCAGCAGTTTAAAGATAAAATGACAAATAAAGTTTACATTGCAATTGTTAAGGGTAATTTTAATAGTTTTTTTGGAAGTATTGAATCTTTTATAGATAGAGATAAATACAACAGGAAAAGATTTAGTGTTTCTAAAGATAGAGGTAAAAATGCATTAACAGAATATAAATTGTTGCTCAATTTTGGAGGATATTCTCTTTTAGCTTTAAAGCCTAAAACCGGTCGCACTCATCAATTGAGAGTTCATATGAAGTATCTTAATTTTCCAATATTGGGAGATGAGGTTTATGGCAGAGTAGATGGCAGTTTAAAAAAAATCACCCTAATGCTTCATTCTTATAAGCTTGAAATTGATATTGGAAACAAATCTTTTGAGAAATTCATTTCTGAATTTCCCAAAAGATTTGTTATTTTTTTGTCAAATTTTTACAAGAGCGATGAATTGAATTTGATTATTGATAATTTGGTTCTCTTTTTAAGAGATTTTTAATTTAAAATTTCTTGTTTTAATGAGATTGGGTCAGTTATTATTTTTCCTCCAGTGATTTCATTAGTGTTAATAACAGTAATGAAACAATTTGGATCAACTTTTTGTGATATATACTTAATTCTTGATAAACGCATTATTGGAACTACTATAAATACTATAGTTTTTTCTGCTCCTGCCCAAGCCCCTTTCCCGTCTATTAATGTAGCAGCTAGTTTTAACTTGTTTGTAAGAAGATAAGCAATTTCTTTTCCTTTATCCGAAATGATTAATATTGCTTTTTGATTGCCAAATCCAGTGCTTGTTTTGTCTGTCATGATGGATGTTACAAATGATGCTATTAGGGTATAAAGTGCTATTTCAATATTAAAGAAAAAGGTTGCAAGCATTAATACTGCTAGATTGACAATGAAGTTTGTTGTTCCAATACTAATTGAGTATTTTTCTTTAATAATCATAGCAATTATATCTGATCCTCCCGAAGATCCCTTACCTTTAAATACTAGTCCAAGTCCAAGCCCAGAAATAAGTCCAGCTAGTATTGATACAAGCATCATATCGTTAAGATGTATTTTATTTTGTAAAAACTGGGAGTAGTTTATGATAATAGAATATAATCCCATTGAAATCCAACTTTGAATTATAAATGTTGTGTTTAAAAATTTTATTCCAATAAGAAATAATGGTATGTTTAATGCAAATATTGTCCATCCCAAATTGAAGCTTAACAGGTAATGTAGCATTAATGAAATACCCCCAATCCCCCCACTAAGAAGCCCATGAGGAATGTATAAAACATTGGTGGAAATTGCCATTAGTGCGGATCCTAAAGTTATTTGTATTGTGCTATCAAATATTAATTTGGGATTTTTAGTTATAGTCTTTATTTTTTTTATTAGTATTATGAATAATAGTTTGAGTTTTTTTTTAATCCTACGACAACGTATCTTTTTTTTCTTTTTCATCTTAATGCGAGCTACTTTTAAGCTACAAGCTAAATTTACTTGAATTCTATATTAATTTTGCAAAAAAAACAATTTTATTCACTTTTTTTATTTTTTTTGATATTATGTTCATAAAACTATGGCGATGAATTATGTGAGATTTGCAGTATTAATAGTTCTGCTTTTTTTTTATATTTGGTTTTTTATTATCCTTAGGATGAAAAGAGCTAATATGTTTTTGTTGGAAAAAATCCAAAATGGCGCAAAAATTTTGGATATTCGATCTCCCAAAGAATATAGTAAGTCTCATTATTTAAAATCAATTAACATTCCTTTTAATAATTTATTTGCTAAAAAGGATAAATTAGGTGATTTTGAGTCCCAAATAATTGTTTATGGTAAAAGTTTTAATAAGTCCTACGAGGCTAAAAAAGTTTTAAAAAGCATGGGATTTAAGAATGTGTTTGTGGCTGGTACTTTGAAAGACATGCCACAAGCGAAAAAAAAAGAAGTTGGTTGATGGCGAAGATTATTGGGATATCTGGTGGTTCTGGAAGCGGGAAAAGTACAGTTGTAAGCAAGATTAGTGAGTTTATTCCAGAATTTGTCCTTATTTCTCAAGATAATTACTATAAGAGTGTGGGTGATTATGAAAATGAATTTTCTAAGGTAAATTTTGATCATCCTGATGCTTTTGATAATAATTTGTTTTACGAACATTTAAAAAATTTAAAAAAAAATAGTCCAATAGATATGCCTCTTTACGATTTTATTAATCATAAAAGACAGCTTAAAACGGTTTTAGTTGTTCCAACACCTGTTGTTATTGTTGAGGGTATTATGATTTTTGTTGAAGAGAGGGTAAGAAATTTAATAGATCTTAAAATATATATTGACACTCCAAATGATATTAGATTTATTAGGCGCTTAAGAAGAGATATTTCCAAAAGAGGGCGTACTGTAGAGTCGGTGATTGATCAGTATTTGACTACCACTAGATGGGGTTATTATAGGTTTATCGAACCTACCAAAGAATATGCGGATCTTATTATTCCAGAGGGAGGCCACAATGATAAGGCTTTATACGTGCTTTCAACGTTTCTTAAGTCTTTAAGTAAAGAAGGACTAGATTTTACCTAAATTAATGATATTGGATAATAATCTATTTCAATGTAAACAGTATTTGTCATTTTTACTTTTTCTTTTGTCTTATTAACTAGTTTTTCAAGCAGGTTGTAGGATTTTGACAAGTATATTATATTGTATCTGTAATTGTTGGATATTTTTTTCATGATAGCTTCTGATGGGCCTAAGTGTTCAATTCCTTCTTGCAAAAATTCTTTAGATTTTTCAAAAAATTCCCAACATTTTTGTTTAGCAGATTCTTCATTTTTACTTCTAAATATTATTCTAATAATTTTGTTAAACGGAGGATAGTTCAATTTTTTTCTTATATCTAGTTCTTGTTCGTAAAATTGTTCATATTGGTTCTTATAAGCATATTTTATGGCGTAATAATTGGGATTTTTTGTTTGTATAATAATTGTGTTGTCATTTTTGAATCTTGCGGCCCTTCCCATAATTTGTGAGAGTGTTGTAAAAATTCTTTCGCTACTTCTAAAATCAGGTAGTCTCATTCCAATGTCTGCGTTGATTATACCCAGTGTTTTAATATTTTCAAAATTGAATCCTTTTGCAATGATTTGTGTTCCGATAAGTATGTCTATCTCTTTATTTTCGAACTTATTTATGGAATCTATATTTTCTATTTTTGTAATATCGGAATCGATTCTTGCAATTTTTGCATTTGGTAAAAATTTTTTTAATTCTTTTTCAACAAGTTGAATTCCATAAGTTTTGTATTTAATATCTTTTGATTCGCATTGAGGGCAATGGTTTGCTGTTTTTGTTTTATAGCTACAATAGTGGCATAAAAGTTTGTTTTCTTTTTTGTGGTAAATCAAGCCAAACGAACAGTTTGGACAACAAATTGTGTACCCACATTCGTTGCATTCGAGATTTTTTAGATATCCCCTTTTATTAATGAAAATTAAAGATTGTCTTTTTTCATTTAAACTTTTTTGTATACTGTATAACAGCTCTGATGAAATTGTGCTAGATTCTTTTTTCATGTTTATTATTTTTATATCTTTTATTTTACTTTGAGAGTATTTGTTTTGCATTATTATTTTTTTTATTTGGTTATTTTTCATTGCATAGTATGCTTCAAGAGAAGGTGTTGCGCTTCCCATTATAAATTTTGCATTAAATTTTTTTTGCAAAAAAAATGATATGTGTCTTGAGTGAAATTTTGGAGTATTTTCAGATTTGTATGTAGTTTCGTGTTCTTCGTCCATAATTATTAATTTTAATTTGGCAAAAGGCAGCATTAAAGCACTTTTAATGCCAACGACAACCAGGCTTTCTCCATTTTTGACCTTATTCCATATTAAATTTTTATTAGAATTTGAAACTTTAGAGTTATATTCATAAATTTTATGGTGCATATTTAATGCATATTTTATTCTTTTTATTATTTGATATCCTAATGATATTTCAGGAATTAAAAAAAGTACCTGTTGTTCTAGTGTTAAATAGTATTCACACAATTTGATAAATATTTCAGTTTTTCCAGATCCAGGTATTCCAAAAAGGTAAAAAATATTAGTTGTTTCTGACTCTATAATTTCTTTGTAAATATTTTGTTGTTCACTGTTTAGCTGAAGACACTTTTTATGGTCTGGATGCTTCTCATTTATTGAAGGGAATGTTTGGGGGTTTTTAGATTTTGAATTTTTAGGTAGCCCAAAGAATAAAGTTTCTCCAAATCCCGAAAATGTTTTTTTACTAATCCAATGTGCTAAATTAATGTTATGTTCTGTTATTAGTTTAGTTGTATCTATTATTTTGATAATTTCTTTTATTTTGAATTCAAATTTTTCTTTGAATTCGTCTTCAAAATATTTTTTAATAATTATTCCAATTTTATTGGATCCATTGAAATTAACCATTACTCTTATTCCAATTTCTAGATTCAGGTTAAATTTATAAAAAAAAAGTTTATTTAAAGGAATATTTATTGCAATTTCATAGTAATAAGTTGAATGACAATGCTCAACCATATTTTATTATGCCTTTTATTATTTTTAAATCTTGCCATATTTCTTTTTTTAATTCTGGATTTTTTATTTGATTTGTAGGAAGATATGTAAAAACTAATGGAATGCCTTTAAATCTTAGCTCTATTCCTCTTACAATTTGAATTCTTAACGGTTGATTTAAGAAAAAATCTATTTCTTCGCAAGATAAAATTGCTTTAGGATTTTTGTTGCTTATTTCTAAGTTAAGTGATTCAATAGTATCTATTATTTTATAATTGTGTATGTTTATGCTTTTGCACCATTTTGTGATAATATCCCTTGAGATTTCGTTAAGGTAGTTTTTGTTTACATATATTATGATGTGATCGTTGATATTTTTTTCTTGTATGCTATTATTTAGCAATATTTTTGTTGAATTTTTGTTTTCTAAAGTTAATTTTGCAGGTTCTTTGCTATTTTCGTTTTTTTGATAAGTTTTAGTGTTTTTAGCTTTTTCTATTTTTTGTTTAATTTCATTGTTTATTTCTTCAAAATTTTCTGTAATTTTGCCTTCGATATTATTTTTCAATATTTTAAGTAAAAAAAGTTTTTTAGTTAAAATACTATTATTCATAGTAAACCCTGTCTAAAAATAAAGCATTTGCAGGCGCAGTTTTTCTTGCAAGGTTTCTATTTTTAGATTTTAGTATTGTTTCAAAAGTAGAAATTGATTCGTTTTTTATTTCGATGTCCAGCATTGTGCCTATTAATGACCTTACCATTTTCCACAAAAAGGAAGATCCTATTATTTCAAAAATAATATATTTCCCTCTTTTTTTAAATTTGGCAAAATGTATATGCCTAAATTTAGATTTGCTTTTATCTTTTATGCATGAAAATGTGGTAAAATCATGGTTTCCAATCAACGTTTTAGCCATTTGGTTTAAATTGCTTATGTTTAGTTTTTTATTTACATAGTGAGCTTGATAGCTTTCCCAGGGATAGTGATTGTCGCTATTTAATATATAATAACTGTATTTTCTTTTTTGGGCGCTAAAACGTGGATGAAATGAATTTTCCACATACTTGAGTTTTAGTATTTTTATACCGGTTTTTAATAATATTGCATTTAAAGCTTTTTTTAGATTGTTGAGCTTAATATTAATATCCATATAAAAAGTTATGATTTGTCTTTTTGCATGAACACCCTTATCTGTTCTTCCGGATGAATGAATTTTTACTTTTTTTTTGTTGATTTTCATTAGAGCTTTTTCAATTTCTCCTTGAACTGTAGGCTTTGTTGGTTGTATTTGAAATCCATGGTATATAGATCCGTCGTAAGCGATTTCAGCTAATATTTTTTTCATTTATTTGAGATTTTTCATTTCCTTTGATATTTTAAAGTAAACCTCTTTGATCTTATCTATAAGTATTGAAGGCTTTTCTTTTGAAAATTTACCCATGCCTGCTATTTTAGAAAGAGTGGTTTTTATGTCGTTTAATTGTTTGTATCTGTATTCTTTATTGTCTTTATTTCCATAAAAGTATTCTAGAAGACCTGATAAATATAGTACGCTGTCATAGCCATAATTTTTATCTGTATCTGGACCAAATATGGTTGATGCGCTAACAGGTTCTGAATTGTCTTTATCTTTTTCAATAACTAGTTTATAAAGATAAGCAGCTTTGTGATAAAATATTTTTTGAAGATAATTATAGTTTTTATTTGGTTCTTCTTTTTCAAGGTCTTCAAATGTCCAAGCGGCTCTTATTGCTGATTTTGCTTGATTTAATGTGGGGTTATGATTCTTTTCCAGATGCTCATAACATAGCATAGCAAGAATATAGCTTGCAGCTCCTTCCTTTAATGTCCTAGGTTTACTAAAGTTGATCATGTTGTCAAAAATCACATTTATTTTTTTTCTTTCGTATTTTTTATTTTGTAAAATTTCTTTCTTGTTTTTAGGGATTGAATTAAATTCGCTTGGGAATGCCGCAAAGTAGCATTTTGGGCATACTGTTACAGAATATATCCTAGGATAAATGTTGCCATATTTGTCGTTTTTTATATACTCTCTTTTTAGATCAATTTTTAACTCTCCAGCTATTAACCTACTACTTCCAGTCAAAAATTCTTCTTTTTGAAATTTAAAAGAGCATACAGGGCATTCAATTTTTTCTTTTGTAAAATATGATATTTTTTTCATGAATTAATTTTCTACTATTACAAATGCAATAGCGTACTCCTTTTCATGGGATATTGTTAGGTATAGCTTTAAATTCATTTTTATTGCAAATTTTTCAACTTCATTATGTAAACAAAATTCTGCATTTCCTTTTAAAGATTTTATTACTTCAATATCTTTAAGGGTATAATTTATTTTATATTGCAACAGTGGACTTAATGCTTTAATTAAAGATTCTTTAGCTGCAAATTTTCCAGCTAAACTTTCTATAACGCTGCCCCCTTTTAATTTAAAATTTTCAATTTCTTTACGTGTAAAGAACCTCTCCATTTTTTTTTTATTTTCTAAAAAATTTTTAAATCTTGCTACTTTTATTATATCACATCCTATTGACTTCATGGTTTGATCTCTGAGCTTTCAATTATTTCCAGTTTTATTTTTTTAGGTTCATAATCATATATTTCTGTTTCATTGATATTCTCTTTAAAAATTATATTTGTAGCAATGTTATAAATTCCGGGAGTTTTTATATTTGCCAAATCAAAAGCAAGACTTATATTTTGATTGTTTATATGAGCTTTAATTTGTTTTTCAGAAAGTCTTGTTTTTAATTTTACAAACATTTTGTTTTCTGGGTTTATTATTTTTTCTTTATCTTTAATTTCAAGGCCATTTTTAAGATTATTAAAAATAAGATTAGGAGATTTAATTGTTGTGTTTGAATATTTTTTGTTTAAATAAATATTGACTACCACATGACTTTTTTCAAACATAACTAGAGGATTTGGTGGGACTACTTCAAGATAATCTGATACAAATAGAGTTCTTGTGTCAAACTCTTTTACATTGGTTTGAATAGTGTTTATTTTTTTGAGCTCTTGTTCAGGCCCATATACTAATAAGTTCTCGGGCAATATATTGTATTTTGCAATAAAATATTCTCCCTTGCCATCTTTTTCTATAAGTTTAAACTTGGGCTCTATTTTGACTAATTTAGAGATTTTGTTATCAAGATTTAGCAAAACATTTGTTTTTGAAAGCTTATATTCTGCAATGTGTATTGAGTTAAGATTTTTTATTTTTATTGGTAGCTTATAGTTTCCGGGAATCTTTATGTTTGATGCTTCAATAAATAATATTATTTTATTAATGTCAAGGTATTTTAAGTCATCTTTATTGACTTTTATTGTAATCTTGACTTTGCTAAAGTCTGGCATTTTCCCAAGAGTTATTTGATCATTCAAGATAATTTTGAATTCTTTTTCAGTTGTTATTGATTCTATTTTATTGAAATTAAATGCTACAAACATTAGAATAGCTATTAAAATGGAAATAGCTTTATTTTGCCAATCATCAAATAGTAATTTTATTATATTTATTATTTTTTTGCCTATTTTCATTATTTTACTCTATTAGCTCGAGATTTAACTTGTTTCTAATTTCACTTAAGCTTAAATTGTATTCCAATTTTGCATTGATTGTAATAGAAATAGACCCAGTTTCCTCAGAGGTTATTATTGTTATTGCATCAGAATTTTCAGAAATTCCAAGTCCTGCTCTATGTCTTGTTCCAAATGCTTTGCTAATAGAATCAACATTAGATAATGGTAAAAATGAGCCTGCATATTTTAATTTATTTTTGCTAATTATCACAGCTCCGTCGTGAAGAGGAGTTTCGCGTTCAAATAGTGATATTAACAGTTCACTAGATATTAGTGCATCAATTTTAGTCCCTTTGTTTATTATTTGTTCCAACTGTATTTTTTTTTCAATGCATATCAGACTGCCAGATTTGTTTTCAGATAGGTGTTTGACTGCTTTTAGGATTTCAGAAATAACTTTTAAAGTTTCTTCTTTTTTATTTGAAAGTTTAAAGGCCAAATTGAAATTTCCAATTTGCATTATTATTTTTTTTATTTCTTGATTAAAAAGTATGACTATTGCTATTGGCAATATATTGGCTATATAATTCAGCAGCCAACTAATAGTATAAAGATTTAAATAATATGAGATAATTCCTATAGAGATTATGATTAACATTCCTTTTAATAGATTTGTAGAATAAGAATTGATTACGTTTTTATATATGTAGTATACTAGGATGCTGATTAAGCTTAGATCTAAAATTCTTGAAAAAGTATCTTTTATTTGATTTAAATCATTTATGTCTATCATAAATTTTCTACTCAATGTGAAAACACTGTACTTATTAACCTATATTAGTATAATATAAAATATATAAATAAGCATAATTTGTGGTTATTTAAGTTAAATTGTTTTTTAATTTATGAATGAAAGAGAAAATATTATAGCTTTAATATTTGATTTTGATAATACTCTTATTTATGGTAATATGCAGCAAGTACTGTTTGATGAGTATTGTATTGATTCTTGTTCCTTTTGGAAAGAAGTTGAAGGCTTAGAGTATGTTTATAGGCAAAATGGTTATAATATAATTTCTAATGAAATGATATATTTATCCCATTTTTTAACCTACGTAAGAGAGGGGTTTTTTAAAAGTCTTGATAATAGAGCATTATTTGATTTGGGCGCTAAGTTAAGATTTTTTGAGGGGGTTATTGGTTTATTTGATGAGATATCTGAAATAAATAAGAAATTGGAAGGTAATAATTCTCAGATTAAAATTTACATTGTTTCAAGTGGGTTTAGACAAATGATTTTGGGAAGCAAAATTGCGCCCTATGTGAGCAAAGTGTGGGCATGTGAGTTTATAGATTCTTATTTGATGCCTTTTTACGAACGAAGAGATGATAAATTTTCTAAAAATAAGATTTTAAGCAGTGTTTGCTATTTTGTAGATCATACAATCAAAACCAGAGTTATTTTTGAAATCAATAAAGGGTCTTATGAGAAAATTAATGAGAGAGTCCCAAAGAGCAAAAGACAAATTCCTTTTAAAAATATATTTTACATTGCAGATGGATTTAGCGATATTCCAGCATTTGAAATCTTAAATAATATTTTGAAACATTGTAGAAATACCTTAACAGTGTATCATGGAAATGATAAGAATGCAAAAAAATTGTTTTATGAGAATAGAGTGGGAGATTTTGCTGAGGCCAATTATAGCAAGGGCACTAAATTATATAATTGGATAATGGAGAAAATTTGCTTGAGTGTGTAATTTATTTAACTTACTTTTGTTTAGTTGATAAAAGCAGCAAAAAAATTAAAAGAGGGGAATATGCTTAAAGATTTAAATACAAATCAAGGGTTAAAACCTTGGAAAGTGGAATCTGTTTTTTATTGTATTGTTATAGTTTTAATATTTATTGGGGCTTTTAAAATAGCAGAAACTGTATTTAAACCTTTGGCTATTTCCATAGTGTTGGGATTTTTGATGTATCCCGTTTATACTTTTTTAGCAAGATTTAAAGTTCCAAAATTTTTAATAGTTTTTATTATATTTTTCTTATTATTTTCTTTTTCTTATTTGATTTTTAGTTTTGTTTATTACAGCGTTACTGTTCTAATGAAGCAATTGCCTTATTATCAAAATCAATTAGCATTTATTATGAAAGATGTGCTTAGTCGATATAAAGTTGATAGTTCTGTTATTAATGATATGAATTTTTCAGGTTATATTTATCCATTTCTAACAAGAGTTTACAATGAGATTATTGGATTTACAAGTAGCTTAGTAGTGGTCTTTTTGTTGTTGTATTTTTTGCTTTCAGAAATACATGTTTTTGAAAAGAAACTTGGTAAAGCTTTTAAAAAACCGGTATCTACTAGATTTATTGGAGCTCTAGATACCATTAATAATCAAATTGGTAAATATTTGGGGATAAAAATTTTTGTGAGCTGCTTAACAGGCATTTTAGTATTTATTGGATTAACCTTATTTGGGCAAGATTTTCCTCTTGTTTGGGCGGTTCTTTCCTTTGTTTTCAATTTTATTCCCAGCATTGGTTCGATATTAGCTGTGTTTTTTATTGTAATAACATCTTTAATTCAATTTTATCCCAATTTAAACATAGTGCTTTATATTTTTATATATAATACTTCTGTTCAAATGTTGATTGGAAATATTCTTGAGCCAAAATTGCAGGGAAAAAGACTTGATATTTCACCATTTTTGCTCTTATGTTTTTTGTTTTTTTGGGGATGGCTTTGGGGCATTGTGGGTCTTTTAATATCTTATCCTTTTACTGTGATTGTAAAGGTAATAGTTGATAATGTTAGTTGGCTTAAGTCTTTTTCTGTATTTTTAGGTGGCTCTGAGATTTTAAGTAATGTTAGCATTTCGGGTAAAGATAAGGAGATTTGATTTTGAAAAGAAAGGTTATGCTTACGGGAGATAGACCTACCGGCTCTCTTCATTTAGGGCACTATGTGGGATCTGTAGTAAATCGGTTGAAATTTCAAGAAGATTATGAAACATATTTTATTATAGCCGATTTACATACTTTGACTACAAAGCCCGACTTGAAGAGCATCAATGCAATACCTTTCAATGTTAGGGAAATGGTTTTAGATTATCTTGCTTGTGGTATTAACCCTGATAAGGTTAGTATATATTTGCAATCAGCCATACCCGAGCTTTTTGAGCTCCATTTAATATTTTCAATGATTGTTACTGTTGCGCGCTTGCAAAGAATTCCAAGTATAAAAGACATGAGCATTGCGGCCGGACTTAAAGAGATTCCTTATGGCCTTTTGGGATATCCTGTTCTTATGAGTGCAGATATTTTGATGACAAAGGCAAATTTAGTTCCCGTTGGGCGTGATAATGAATCTCATATTGAATTTGCAAGAGAACTTGCAAGAAGGTTTAACCATTTGTATAAAAATAATTTTTTCCCAATACCCGAATCTGTTTTCACAGATTCTCGTCCTTTGGTGGGTATTTATGGCAAGAATAAAATGAGCAAGAGTCTTAATAATGCAATTTTTTTAAACGATGATGAAAATTTATTAGAAAAAAAAATTATGTCCATGTATACAGATCCAAATAGAATAAGGGCAGATATTCCTGGTAATGTTGAAGGTAATCCCGTTTTTATTTATCACGGAATTTTTAATAGTAATCATGAAGAAGTTGAAGATCTTAAAAATAGGTATAAGAAAGGTAAAGTAGGCGATGTTGAGGTTAAGAAAAAATTGTTTTTAGCTTTGAATAACTTTTTAAAACCAATAAGGGATAAAAGAAGTTTTTATGAAGCCAAAAAAAAAGATTACATTGATGAAATTATTTTTGATGGTACAAGCAAGGCAAGGTTTGTTGCAAATAAAGTAGTAAAAGATGTTAAGGACTTAATAGGACTTTCAAAAACTTGGAATGGAATAAAATATAGTGTTGAGGAAAAAATAAAAAATGAGGAATGAAAATTATTGATTTTATGCTAGACTTATACTAGTGATTAACTTATTATTTAAATCAAACAATATTAATTATTAGGTAGGTTTGCCTTTTTTATTAATCTTTTGTTAAATTCTAGTAGTTTGAACAAAATGTGTCTTTTTGCATAAATAACTTCGCTGAGCACCCTTGTTACCGGTTCTGTTTTTGACATTCTCATCCATAAGGTTGCAACGATTTCTTTGTCAGTTTTTAGCAATACCTTTAATCCTCCCGAAGAATCCCCCGTTCTAATCTTAGATTGTCTTTTGCCTTCATAGTTGATGATTTCATAATCAACTACTGATAATTCTTGAAATAAGTTATTGCTTTTTATCTCTTTAATCAATAGATTTTCATAATTGCTTTTTAAAATTTCTTGATTTTCTATTTTTAGATTTGTTAAATTGGCTTTCTTGGATGATACTATTACATTACTATAAAAATTTGTTGTATTTAAAATATCTTTTAAGTCGTACTTTTCTTTATAGTAGTTTTTAGACAACTTACACCATATTTGGTAAAGTTCTTTCATTTTTAATAATTTTACGATACTAATTAAAGTAGTAATTGGGTCTCTTACCCTTGAGGGGTGAATTATGCAGCCTCCATTTGAGCCCTCTCCTGAGATTTTTACAACCAGCCCCTGAGCTCTTAAATCATCTGCCATTTCTGTTAGATTAGCTTCTCCAACCTCTACTCTATAAACTTTGGCGTTAAAAAAATTTGCAATTTTTTCAATATTTAGAGATGTTGCATCATTGGTTACTATTGCTACATTATTTTTTATTCCTATGTAATGAAGATAGCTAAGCTCTGAAATTACTACAAGTGCAAATATTTTTTGCGCTTCGATGATATTCGCAGTGTTTGTGGTTTTGTCTATAAACACTAGATTCCCCCTATCTCCATCACAATCTGGCACATATCCTAGTTCAAAAGAATTGTCTTGTATGTATTTATTTTGTAGCAGCTTTTTACATTCATTTAAAGATTTTCCTTCAGGAATAATATTGTGCTTAAAAATACCCATTTCGTTATTATATAATTTTACTTTCAATCCTAAAGATTCTAGCAATTCTTTATCTATTGAATTGATTCTGGAGCTTCCGTTCATTTCTGCTATTATCCCAATTGGATTTTTTAGTATTCTTTTTTCTAAAATTTCGATATTTTTATTGTTAATATCGTTTTCATATGCTATTTCATGTATTAATGATTTATATCTTTTGTAAGATTGGTTTTTATTTTTTCTTTCTAATTTTATTATTTTATTATAATTCTCTAAATGAGAGTTATCTTCATCAAATTTGTTTAGAGTGTTAATTAAATGATTTATTAGCTTTTCATTTCGGCTATTATTTTTAATTTGTTTTATTATTTCATGAGCTTTTTCGGAATTTAGTACGCCACCATCGTTTAACCCTATTTTTATCCCATTGTATCCTGTTGGATTATGGCTTGCAGAGATGTAAATAAAGCCCTTTGAATCTTTGTTGTTTTTCATATAAGCCAAAATTTCAGTTATTGGAAGTATTCCAAAAAACTTAATCTTTTCTTTGTTTGTTATTAATATTTTTATTGTTATTTCTGCAATAATTTTGCCAGTTGGTCTTGAGTCTAATCCTAATCCAATGTAGGGGTTGGGTTCATTTTTAAAATAATTTGATATTGTGAAGATTATTAGCGCTATTAGCACTTTATCTTCATTGTTTATTTCATTTTCTGTTGAATCTTCATTTTTTGATTTTGCAAAAATTTTTCTAAATCCTGAAGGAGAAAGTATCATCTCATCAAAAGCTTTTTTAAAATTTTTCATGTTAAGTGAATATTGTTTAAGCATGTCAATTTCTTCTCATTGATATTCCAGCTATATTATTGCTATAATTAACAATTAATAATATGGTCACTTATATTATTATACTTAAAAAATTAGTTTTTTGCTTATATTAATAAGCTTTTCTTTAAGGGTTTTGGTTTTAACTGATGAATGTTAAAGTTGATAAAATTTTTTCTGAAATGATACTTGAAAAACTTAATTCTGGCGAGATAGGGATTAATAATTTTGAATCCATTAAATATTTTCCTTATGATAGCCATGAAAATATTTTAAATATTTCGGATAAAATTTTGAGGTTTAAGTTTCGCAAAGGTTTGGTTGAAGATAATTTAAAAAAATATTTTCATGATTTTTCTAAATTTTTGTACTTAGAAGAAGGCGATTGTTATATTTTTTCTTCTTGTGATCTTGAAAATTTAGGACTAATGCTTTTCCCATACCTTTCTTTTGGAATTTTAAATGGAGGCTCTGCAACAAGTTATTTTGATTTAGCTAAAAATAGGGCGTTAAATGAAGATTTATATATGCTATATGAATCGAAAATACTTGAATTTAAAGAAAAATTTGAAAAATTTCCAAAGGGGATAACGCCAGCTTATATTAATAAAGATGGTAGTTTGGGATTTTCATTTTTGGCTTTGAAAATTAGGCACCTTTTAATGGTTGCTAAAAGATATGAATCTTTTTATGGCAAAATGATTAAACCCTCAATATTTCAAATGACTAGTTGTAAAACGAATGAATTTATTTCAAAATTTTTGGATGATTTATTTGTAGATGATTTGATTAAAGGTATAAATTTTTGTTCTCTTAAGAAAGAAGATATTTTCACAGCTGTTCAGCCCTTAGTTTATTGTTATGAAAGACTGAATAGCTTTAATTATCAATATTTTACTCTTAAAGATAATAAAAATGCTAATTCTATTTTGGCTTTACCTGCCGGGCATGGTCAAAATTTTAAAATTTTAAAAGATATTTATTTAAAGCTTTATGAATCTGGGAAAAGATTTATATACATTGGTAATGTTGATAATGTGGGCTTTACAATTAATTTTAAAGCACTTGCTGTAATGGCTTTGACCAATTGTTCTTCTGGGTTTGAATTTAGTTTTAAAAGCAAAGCAGATTTTAAGGGAGGGATATTGGCAGTAAACTGTGAAAATCGTTTAACCTGTGTTGATATTGGCGGGGGAATTTCTTCAGAAATTGTGCAAGATTTTGAAAATAAGGGCAATAGGTTGTTATTTAATTGTGCAACCGGGCTTTTTAATTTAGAGTATTTGATAAAAAATATTGATGAAATAATAGAAAAAATGCCCATTAGAATTATAGAGCAAAATAAAGAAATCGGTAAATATATTTCGGTTGAGCAAATAACATGGGAAGTGCTAAAATTAATGGAAAATCCATTAATTTTAACGGTTGATAGAAATAGAAGATTTCTTCCCGCAAAGTTATTTATTGACATGTTGATTAATAGCAATCTTGAAGATAGATGTGGATATTGTTATAAGAAGGGGGTCGATAATTCTGCTAAGAATTTTAGAGCTCTTTATGATTTGCTATCAAAAGATTATGGTTTGCTTTGTGGGCTAGATAAATGGACTTTTTGAAAGCCTTATTTTTTTCATTTTTTAGCTTTTTTTGTTTAAATTTATTTGCAATAGAATCTTTGCCAGAAATAGATTATGAATATTTTAACGAGGATAAATCAGATCTTGTAGATTTTATAAAATTTTTAGGTGAATTAGATTTTCAAACTCTTTTAAAAGATAGAAACTTATTTATTGGGATTAGAAATTTAACAAATTTCAAGAATGTCCAAGGTCTTAATAGCAATGATATTAATAGAATAAAAAAGATTAATCCGATTGGTATAATTTTATTTAGAGAAAATTTAAAAGATGCTGAGCAAACAAGGAGATTGATTAGTGCAATAAAGAGTCATATCGGACATGATATTTTTATTGCTATTGATGAAGAGGGGGGGATAGTCAGTAGAGCTAGTGAAAATAAAAAAATGGGGGTTTATAATTTTCCGGCTATGGAGCATGTAGGGGGTGTTAAAGATTTGCATCTTATTTATAAAATTGGTGAAGTTCTTGCTAAGCAATTGCGTAGATTGGGTATTAATTTGAATATGGCTCCAGTTGCTGACATAAAATTTGCACCTCACACTCCTTTGCTAAATAGGACATTCGGAGGATATTCCGCTTATAATATTGGACTTATGGTAGAAGCTTTTATTGATGGAATGCAGAATCATGGAGTATTTTCGGCAATCAAACATTTTCCTGGATTAGGGGGAACAACTACAGATACGCATAAATATTTGGCGTTTTTGCCTTATAGTAAAAGCTTTTTGATGTTAAATAATTTTGTTCCATTTGTTTTTGGTAGAGCTGCTAAATTTATTATGATTGGCCATGTAAATGTTCCTAAAATTTCTAAAGATATAACTAGTATGTCTAAAAATATTGTTAATATTATAAGGGAAAATTTAAATATTACTAGTATTATGATAACAGATTCTTATGATATGGGAGCAATTACAAGAAATTTTTCTAATATTGAAAATGCTATTAAAAAGGCTTTAAGTTCGGGTGTAAATATAGTCCTTATTCCTTAGTGAAATTGTTTTTGGTCTTTGGCAATTTGAGATTTAAATAATTTAAATTTATATAATTTCTTGTTTTGTTGGAAATTTTTATTGCATAAATATAGAAATTCCTAGATCTAAAAGAATAAATTCTTTAAAAGAAGTTGATAATTTATAGTAAATACTATAGTTATTAGGTATGAAATCAATTTCAAGTTTGAAGGTAATTATGGGAAGGATTGGATAGAGAAATGCATTAGTTGTTTTTCCTATAAATGTAGTAGTTCTTAGAGTTAAATTGATTTGGGTTCCAATGAAGAATTTTATAGTCAGCGTATCAGCTAAAATTGAATATTTCGCAATGTAAATAGTGAGAGCTAAATTGAAATAAGTATTTGAAATAAAATCTTTATTTATTGGGATAGTAAAAAAATTGATGGGGCTGAATTGTATTTCAATCCATTCATTATAAGATGTTAATATTCCGATAAAGGCGATGTATTTATAGTTTTCATTGTAAAAAATAGGATTTATATAATTATGGTAAATTATGCCCATTTTTATTTTTTTTTTCATTATATCCTCTTTGGGGAATTCCCAACAAGAAGTGGTTAATTTATTTTGAAAGCAAAATAAATTAACACTATGCATTAATAAAAAGATTGATAAAATAGCAGTATATTTCATTTATAATAGTTGCTTTGTATATAATAATTATATACAAAGCAACAGGTTTTTTCTAGTTTTTTACTAGGTTGGGTTTAATTTTGGTTTTTAAGCCTTTTATACTATTAAATAATATATT